>NZ_JBITHO010000007.1:0-153857 GCF_044458065.1 Streptomyces sp. NPDC050504
CTTTGTACTCACCCTCTCGGGCTTTCCTCCGGGCTTTCCCTTCGGTATTTCGTGTTCCGACTCTATCAGACCGTTTCCGGTTCCGATTTCCTCGGCGCTTTCCGGGAATTCACTTTCGTGTCTTTCCCTTCCGGCGGGTTCAAACTCTACCAGGTCTTTTCCGGCTTCCCGACCGAGGCGTTCGCAGACATGCGGAACCAGAGTCGAGGTTAAGATCAGGACTTGATAGGCGCTGCCGACCGTCCGACTCAGAGTCGCGTTGGGGTCAGACAGGAGTACGACAGTACAGGTCACCGGGAGTCGAGGCAAATCGTTTCCGGTGCGTCCTAGGTCCGCCAACCGGCTCGTCTCGTGCGGAACCGGGACTTCATATGACTTACGCTTCTGAACAGTACGCCGTCCAGGACAGGTAGTGACGGCGACACATGAATCTCCACCCCTGGGAGGCTCCCCCCATGACTAACGTGACGTCCCCCCTTACCGGACGCGCCATCGGACTCGCCGCAGTCCCCGACCCCGTGTTCTCCGGCGCGATGGTCGGCCCCGGCACCGCCATCGACCCCGTGCGCGAGCCCTCCGCGGCCGTGTCCCCGGTCGACGGTGTCGTCGTCTCCCTGCACCCGCACGCTTTCGTCGTCGTGGACGACGAGGGTCACGGTGTGCTGACGCACCTCGGTATCGACACCGTTCAGCTCAACGGCGAAGGCTTCGAGCTGCTCGTGAACAAGGGTGACACCGTCACGCGCGGCCAGGAGGTCGTGCGCTGGGACCCGGCCGCCGTCGAGGCCGCGGGCAAGTCCCCGATCTGCCCGGTCGTGGCCCTTGAGGCCACTGCCGAGTCCCTCTCCGGCGTCCTCGAAGACGACGACGTGAAGACCGGCGACACGCTCTTCAGCTGGCAGTGACGTCGGCGCCGTCACTGGACGGCCGGTCGGACAACCATCGCGGCGGAGACCGCCGCACAATCGGAGACGGGTGAGATGGAGACAACGCTGCGAGGCGTCGGCGTGAGCCACGGTGTGGCGATCGGCGAAGTTCGGCACATGGGTACGGCGGTGCTGGAGCCGCCGGCCAAGCAGATTCCCACGGAGGAGGCCGAGCGCGAACAGGGGCGCGCGCGGCAGGCCGTGGAAGCTGTGGCGGCCGACCTCATTGCACGCGGCAATCTGGCCGGTGGCGAGGCACAGCACGTGCTTGAGGCCCAGGCGATGATCGCCCAGGATCCGGAGCTCATGGTCGACGTCGACCGCCGCGTCGCCGTCGGCAGCACCGCGGAGCGCGCGGTGTACGACGCGTTCTCGCACTACCGGGAGCTGCTCGCCGGCGCCGGCGAGTACATGGCCGGGCGGGTCGCCGACCTGGACGACGTACGGAACCGGATCGTGGCGCGGCTGCTCGGGGTGCCCATGCCCGGCGTGCCCGACAGCGACGAGCCGTACGTGCTGATCGCGCGGGACCTCGCGCCCGCGGACACCGCGCTGCTCGACCCCGCGCTGGTCCTCGGGTTCGTGACCGAGGAGGGCGGGCCGACCAGCCACAGCGCCATCCTCGCCCGCGCCCTGGGCGTGCCCGCCGTGGTGGCCCTGCCCGGTGCCGGTGAGCTGGCCGAGGGCACGGTCATCGCCGTGGACGGCAGCACCGGCGAGATCTTCGTCGACCCGAGCGACGAGAAGCGCGCGGAGCTGGAGAGCGCGGCCGCCGCGCGCAAGGCCGCGCTGTCGGCCTCGACCGGGCCCGGCGCGACCTCGGACGGTCACAAGGTGCCGCTGCTCGCGAACGTCGGTGGTCCGGGCGACGTGCCCGCCGCCGTCGAGGCCGGGGCCGAGGGCGTCGGGCTGTTCCGTACCGAGTTCCTGTTCCTGGACGACAGCAAGCAGGCGCCGTCCGAGGAGAAGCAGGTCGAGGCGTACCGCAAGGTCCTCGAAGCGTTCCCCGAGGGACGCGTCGTGGTGCGTGTGCTGGACGCCGGGGCCGACAAGCCGCTGGACTTCCTGACGCCGACCGACGAGCCGAACCCGGCGCTCGGTGTGCGCGGGCTGCGCTCGCTGCTCGACCACCCCGACGTGCTGCGCACGCAGCTGACCGCGCTGGCGAAGGCGGCCGAAGGGCTGCCCGTCTACCTCGAGGTCATGGCGCCGATGGTGGCGGACCGTACCGACGCCAAGGCGTTCGCCGACGCGTGCCGTGAGGCGGGGCTCCGGGCGAAGTTCGGCGCGATGGTGGAGATTCCGTCCGCCGCGCTGCGCGCCCGGTCGATCCTCCAGGAGGTCGAGTTCCTTTCGCTGGGGACCAACGACCTGGCGCAGTACACCTTCGCCGCCGACCGTCAGGTCGGTGCGGTGTCGCGGCTCCAGGACCCGTGGCAGCCCGCGCTGCTCGACCTGGTGGCGCTGTCCGCCGAGGCCGCCAAGGCCGAGGGCAAGAGCTGCGGCGTGTGCGGCGAGGCCGCGTCCGACCCGCTGCTGGCCTGTGTGCTGACGGGTCTGGGCGTCACCTCCCTGTCCATGGGTGCGGCTTCGATTCCCTATGTGCGCGCGACGCTGGCGAAGTACACGCTGGCGCAGTGCGAGCGGGCCGCCGCCGCGGCTCGGGCCGCGGACACCGCGGAAGAGGCGCGCAATGCCGCACAGGCGGTGCTGTCCGGCGAGTGAGCGGACGGCAGCGCCGCTGAAGGCGCTCTGTTGAGTCGGGCCGAAGGGGCTTCCCGTGTGAGCGGGGAGCCCCTTCGGTCGTTGTGCGGTCGGCGGGTCAGTGGTGGGGAGCGGAGGCGTCGGGGCCCAGGTCGAAGCCCGCGCGGTAGTCGACGCCCGGTTCGGGTGAGACGGGCTCGCCGGTCTCCGCGTCGGTGCAGTAGGCGTTGAAGACCTCGGCCGCCGTGAGGGGGATGACGCTTCCCCCGCGGAGCTTCCAGCCGTGGAGCCGGTCCGGGACGTCTTCCCCGCTCGTCCGCAGGACCACTCCCCCGGGGCTTTCGAGGGCGATGCCCGCCGCGAGGACGGTCACGAACTCGGTGCCGTGGGTGGCGTCGAACGCGGCCGGTCCCTCCGGCGCGGGGGAGGTGGCGTGGAGGGTCGCCAGGAGGTGGTTGTCCTCGGCGGGGACGCTGCACACGAGGTGGTGGATGCCCGGTCCGGCTTCCTCCAGGAGCTTCACCAGGATCCGGGACGCCCGGTCGAAAGCGGTGCGGCCGATGTCCTGGCCGCATTCGGCGCATTCGCCCCGGTCGACGAGGACCATCGTGGCGTACTCCCAGGTCGCCTGGCGGACCGCCGTACCGATGAGCAGGGGCAGCAGGCTGGTGAGGGGTTGCCCCGTGTAGAGGACGGAGGCTCCGCGGGCGGCGATCTCGGCGGTGAAGTGGCTGCGGCTGTCCGGGCTGTCGGGGTCGAGGGCCGTGTCGGCGCAGAACTCCTCGTACTCCTCCGGGTCGAAGAGGGCCACGCTGGTGCGGACGCCCTGGGCCGTCAGTGCTCTGAGCAGGCCCTCGACCTGCTGGAGATAGACGTCGTGGTCGGTGAAGGTGAACGTGCGGTACCGCCGCATGGCCGCGAAGTCCTTCGCGTCGGCCAGCAGGCCGACCGTGCTCGGCGCTTCGCGGCGCAGGATGCGTCGCATGGTGTCTGCCATGGTTCCCCCTGGTGTGCTGCGTGCGCGGTGATCGGCACGCTGCGATCAATGCTCACTCAGAGTAACGACGGGCACTGACAACGGGGGCTTCGTCAGGCGGTCGCGGACCAGTCGGTGCTGGGCGGCGCAGGTGGCGGCCAGGGCGGCTCCGACCACCGTCCACCCGAGCGGACCTGCGGCGATGACCGCTGCGACGACGAGCGGGCCCGCGCTGCGCTGGGCGGAGACGGCCAGTCCGTGGACGCCGAGGTAGGCGCCCTGGGCGGTGTCGGGGGCGAGGGCCACGGAGAGTTCCCAGGAGATCGTGGCGTGGACGATCTCCGCGAGGGTGAGGGCGACGGCGGCCGTGGCGAGGGCCGCGATCGCGGTCTTGCTGCCGCCCGCGGTGGAGAGGGACAGCGCGAGCGCGCCGACGACGAACGCCAGTGCCAGCGGGGCGAGGAGCCTGCGGGCGGCACTGGTCGTGGTGCCGAAGCGGGCGATGGGGATCTGGAGGGCCACCACCATCACGTTGTTGAGGACGAGGAGTGCCGGGGCCAGGCCGTGCGGGGCGTCGGTGGCGTGGGCGATCCAGAGCGGCAGGCCGACCATGAAGATCGCGTCGTCGAGGAAGAGGATCGTTTCGGTGGCGGTGTAGAGGAGGTAGGTGCGGTCGCGCCAGGGGTTGGCTGGGCGGACGGGGGTGGTTTCGCCGTGGGAGCCGGTGACGATGCGGGAGGGGGACGGAGGTTCGCCGCAGCGGAGGGTGAGGAGTGCGGCGGTGAGGGAGGTGAGGGCGTTGCCGATGAGGAGGCTCTGGTAGGCGGTGGTGGTGCCGATGCCCAGGGCGACGGCGGCGGCGAGGCCGCCGATGGCGAAGCCGGTGTTGCCCACGGTGCGGCTCAGGGCCTGGTAGCGCACGCGGTCGGGGCCGGCGGCGCGGGTGGCGTAGAGCTTGGTGAGGACGTTGGCCGCGCGGTCGCCGAGGCTGGCGAGGGCCGCGAAGACGAGGAGTGCGGCGTAGTGGTCGGTGGTGAGCAGGGCCAGGCTGCCGGCCGCGCGCAGGATTTGGGCGGCGGTGAGGACGCGGGCGACGGGGAGGCGGTCGGCGATGCGGCCCGCGAGGGGTGCGCCCACGACGCCGATGCCGGCGGAGAGCGCCATGAGGGAGCCCACCTGGGCGATGGAAAGGCCGGTGACGTAGGTGAAGTAGAGGGCGGCCGTGGCGGTCCACAGGCCGTTGCCCGTCTTGTCGACGAAGGTGATGCGGAGCATGCGCCGCCCGTCGACTCCGCCCGGGATGCGGTCCTTCAGTGGTGCCCGGCGCTGCTGCTGGCTCACCCGTTCCCCCTTGACTGGATTTTTGTATCGGTACATAATTGTTTACGTGGCAGCACAATATTCGATCACTGGTACGTCCGCCAAGGGCATTGCCGTTTCCGTCGAGCGCGCCGTCGCCGAGGGCGGCCTGGCGCCGGGGGACGCGCTGCCCCCGGTGCGACGGCTCGCCGACGAGCTCGGCGTCAGTCCCGGCACGGTCGCGACCGCCTACAAGGAACTGCGGCAGCGCGGTGTCGTGGTGACGCGTGGGCGGGGCGGGACGGTCGTCGCGTCCGCGCCTTCGGTGGCCTCTCGGCGGCCGCCCCGGGTGCCGACCGGGCTGCGGGACCTCGCGGGCGGGCATCCGGATCCGGCGCTCCTGCCCGAGCTGCCCGTGCCGGGGCGCGTCTCGCCCGCCACGGGGTCGCTCCGCGCCTCCCCCAGGCTGGCCGAGCTGGAGGAGCTGTCGCGGGCGTGGTTCGACAGGGACGGGGTGCCCGCCGAGCACGTGTCCTTCGCGCACGGGGCGCTCGACTGCGTGGCGCGGCTGCTGTCCGTGGAGCTGAAGCCGGGTGACATGGTGGCGGTGGAGGATCCGGGGTTCCACCACCTCCTGGACCTGGTGCCCGCGTTGGGGTTGCGGATGGCGCCGGTCGCCGTGGACGGATCGGGGATCACTCCCGCGTCGCTGCGGACCGCCCTGCGCGCGGGCGCGCGTGCCCTGGTGTGCAGCCCCCGTGCGCAGGTCCCGACAGGGGCGCATTTCTCCGCGGAGCGCCGGGACGAACTGGTGGAGGTGCTGCGGGAGCACCCGGACGTCCTGGTGGTGGAGGACGACCACAACGCGGACATCTCGGGGGTCGGCTCAAACTCGCTGACGGCCTGCGGTCTTGAGCGGTGGGCGCATGTGCGGACCGCCTCCAAATACCTGGGCGTCGACCTGCGGTGGGCCGCTCTGGCGTGCGACGCGCGGACCCTGGCCCGGCACGACGGGCGGTTGCTGCTCACCTCGGGGTGGGTGAGCCACGTCCTCCAGGGGACGGTGGCGCGGATGATGTCCGACCCGGCGACCGGGGAGCTGGTGGCGCTGGCCGGGCGGCTCTACGGCGAGCGGCGGGCGGCGTTCCTCGCGGAGCTCGCAGGGCACGGGATCGCCGGGTCGGGCGCCAGCGGGATGAACGTGTGGGTGCCCGTACGGGACGAGTCGGCCGTGGTCAACGGGTTGCGGTCGCGCGGGTGGTGGGTCGCGGCGGGGGCGCGCTTCCGCATCGGCGCGCCGCCCGGGGTGCGGATCACCACCGCCGCCCTGAAGGAGGCGGACGGTGCCCGGCTGGCCTCGGACTTCGCCGAGGTGCTGGGCGAGTCCGAGGCCACGTACGGCGGGTGACCGTACGGCGGGGCAGGAGGGCGGCTACTTGCGGGTGCGGGCCAGCTCCTCGTAGAACCGGAGCAGGTCGAGGTTGTCGACGGAGCCCGGGTTGACCGCCTTGTCGAGGGCCGTGCCCTGGAGGAGGCGCTTGACCGGGACCTCGATGCGCTTGCCCGTGAGGGTGTGGGGGACGCCGGGTACCTCGATGATGTCGTCGGGGACGTGGCGCGGGGAGAGCTCGGAGCGGATGGTCGCCGCGATCCTCTTGCGCAGCGCGTCGTCGAGGGTCGCGCCGTCCGCGAGGTGCACGAAGAGCGGCATCCAGTAGCCGCCGTCCGGTTCCTCCAGACCGATGACGAGGGACTCCTTGATCTCGGGCAGCCGCTCCACGGCCTCGTAGATGTCCGCCGAGCCCATCCGTACGCCCTGGCGGTTGAGGGTGGAGTCGGAGCGGCCGTGGATCACGACGGAGCCGTGGTCGGTGATGGTGATCCAGTCGCCGTGCCGCCAGACGCCCGGGTACGCCTCGAAGTAGCTGCCCAGGTAGCGGCTGCCGTCGGGGTCGTTCCAGAAGTGGATCGGCATGGACGGCATGGGGTTGGTGACGACCAGTTCGCCGACCTCGCCGATCAGCGGCTTGCCCTGCGGGTCCCAGGACTGGAGGTCCGTGCCCAGGCACGCCGCCTGGAGCTCCCCGATGTGCACGGGGAGGGTGGGGACCGCGCCGGCGAAGCAGCTGCACACGTCGGTGCCGCCGCTGACCGAGGCGATCCAGACGCCCTCCCCCACCTCGTCGTGGAGCCAGCGGAAGCCGTCAGGAGGGAGCGGGGAGCCGGTCGTCGCCACGCACTTGACCTTGGAGAGGTCGTAGTCGCGGGCCGGGTGGACGTCGGCCTTGCGGCAGGCCATGACGTACGCGGCGGACGTGCCGTACAGGGTGGCGCCGGTCAGTTCGGCGATCTGCCACTGGGCACCGGTGTGCGGGTGGCCTGGGCTGCCGTCGTACAGCACGACCGTGGTGCCGGTGAGCAGGCCGGAGACGAGGAAGTTCCACATCATCCAGCCGGTCGAGGTGAACCAGAAGAAGCGGTCGTCGGGGCCGAGGTCGCAGTGCAGGCCGAGCTGTTTGAAGTGCTCGACCAGGATGCCGCCCTGGGACTGGACGATGGCCTTGGGCAGCCCTGTGGTGCCGGAGGAGTACAGCACCCACAGCGGGTGGTCGAAGGGCACCTGTTCGAAGGCGGGCTCGGTGTCGGACGCGGTGAGCGCCGACCATTCCAGGGCACCCTCCGGAGCGTCCGTGCCCAGCAGGGGGATGTGGACGACGGCCCGGAGGGTGGGGAGTTCGCGGCGCAGCTGTTCGACGGTCTCCCTGCGGTCGTGCTCCTTGCCTCCGTAGCGGTAGCCGTCGACGGTGAACAGGACGACCGGTTCGACCTGTTGGAAGCGGTCCAGGACGGAGCGGGCGCCGAAGTCGGGGGCGCAGGAGGTCCACACGGCGCCCACGGCCGCGGTGGCCAGGAGCGCGGTGACGGCCTGCGGGATGTTGGGGAGGTAGCCGCTGACCCGGTCGCCGGGGCGGACGCCCAGTGCGCGCAGTTCGGCCGCTAGGGAGCCGACCTGACGGCGGAGTTCGGCCCAGCTGGTGGGGGCGGGCTCGTGGCTCTCGTCGACGTGCAGCAGGGCCGGGGTGTCGGCCCGTTCCGGGTCGAGGGCCGTGCGCAGCGCGTGCTCCGCGTAGTTGAGGGTCGCGCCGGGGAACCACTGTGCGCCCGGCATCGAGCGGTCGCCGATGACCGAGGTGTACGGCGTGGAGAAGCGGACGTCGAACCAGTCGGTGATCGCCTGCCAGAACGTGTCGAGCTCCGCGACCGACCAGCGGTGCAGCGCCTCGTACCCGCCGTCCGCCGGGGCGCCGTAGCGCTCGGCCGCCCAGCTCTGGAAGCGGGTGACCGCGGCCTGCGCGACGCGCTCCGGGTCCGGCTGCCAGAGGGGCGCTGTGTTCGCGGGTTCGTTCGAGGTCATGGGTCGGCTCCCGGCTGTACGGCGTGACGCTTCGTGTGCGCGTCGCGCACACGGGCGAGGGGTGTGCGCGTGTGGCGACTGACAGGGACTGTGCCATGTGATCGTCCCTCGCACCAGGGTTCGCCGCCCATGGCCGGAGCGCCCGGCGTGTGGTCCCGCCACGGGTGAACGGCAGTTGAACGGGGCCCGGCGTCACCTCTTCGAGTGGCAGGGTGAGCTGCATGGACGGTCATGACCTGGTGCGCTCGATGAAGATGGTCGGTACGGCACAGGGGCTGCGCGCCGCGCGCGCGGCCTGGCGGCGGCGCCGCACGGACGCCCGGGGGCTGCCCGCGCGGGGTGCGGAGCGGGCCCGTGTGCCGGGATCGGTGACGGGTGCCGAGCCGCTGCCGGGTGGCGGTGTGCTGCGGTTCGCCCGCTCATCGCTGCGGGTGTGCGTCACGGTGGGTGGCGCGGTGTTCTGGGGTTGGGACGGTGCGGCGCCCGGCCCTTCGTACGCGTTGGACGGTGCCACGCCCGAGCCCGATCCCCGGGCCCTGTTGGAGCCGGACAAGGACGGCGGCTGGCGGGTGGTGGCCGAGCGCCTGACCGTCGAGGTGTCGCGGCACGGCGGGATCGAGGTGCGCACGCCGGGCGGTGTCGTGCTGCGCCGGGAACTGCCGCCCCGCTGGTGGGAGTGCGCGGCGAGCGGGTCCGCGGCCGACCGGGGCGCCGCGCGGTGGGTGCAGCGCAGTGAGGTCCCGGCGGACGCGCGGTTCTTCGGGCTCGGCGGGCGGGCGGACGGGCCCCGGCTGCGCGACGGTTCGTACCGGCTGTGGAACACCGATCCGGGCGGCCGGTTCGGGCCGGGGGACGACCCGCTGTACATCACCATGCCCGTGCAGCTGGTGGTCTCGGACGCGGGCACGCACCTGGCGTTCTACGACAACTCCTGGGACGGGCGGGTGGTGCTGCGGGAGGGCGAGGAGGGCGCGGGCTCCGGGCACGACAGGCCGGGCCTGAGCGAGGTGCGGATGGACGGGGGCCCGCTGCGCTGCTGGGTGGTGACCGGGACGCCCGCGCGCGTGCTGCAGGGCTGGACGGCGCTGACCGGGGCGCCGGCCCTGCCGCCTTCCTGGGCCCTGGGGCCGCAGCACGCGCGCTGGGGGTTCGGGAGCGAGCGGGAGGTCCGGCGGATCGTCGCGGGCTACCGGGAGCGCGGGCTGCCGCTGTCGGCCGTGCACCTGGACATCGACCACTTCGACGGGCACCGGGTGTTCACCGTCGACCGCGAAAGGTTCCCCTCGCTGCCCGCGACGGCCGACGAGCTGCGGAAGGACGGGGTGCGGCTGGTGTCGATCGTGGACCCGGCGGTGAAGGCCGAGCCGGGCAACGCGGTGTACGACAGCGGGTCGGCGATCGGGGCGTTCGTGCGGGACGACCGGGGGCGGGAGGTGGAGGGCGTGGTCTGGCCGGGCGAGTGCGTCTTCCCCGACTTCACCGACCCTTCGGTGCGGGAGTGGTGGGGGCGGCTGTACCGGGAACGGCTCGCGCAGGGCTTCTCCGGGGTGTGGCACGACATGAACGAACCGGTGGCGTTCACCCCGCTCGGGGATCCCACGCTCCCCCGGTCCGCGCGGCACGCGCTGGAAGGGCGCGGCGGTGACCACAGGGAGGCGCACAACGTGTACGGGCTGGCGATGGCCAGGGCAGGCTACGAGGGGCTGCGGCGGCTGCGGCCCGACGAGCGGCCCTTCCTGTTCTCGCGCTCCGGTTGGGCGGGGATGCAGCGGTACGGGGGCACCTGGTCGGGCGACGTGGCGACCGGCTGGCCGGGGCTGCGCGCCTCGCTGGCGCTGGTGCTGGGGCTCGGACTGTGCGGGGTGCCGTACTCGGGCCCCGATGTGGGCGGGTTCGACGGGAGCCCGTCGCCCGAGCTGTACACGCGGTGGTTCCAACTGGGCGCCCACCTTCCGCTGTTCCGTACGCACGCGGCGGTCGGCGCGGGGCGGCGGGAGCCCTGGGAGTTCGGCCCCGAGGTGCTGGCGCACGCGAAGGCGGCGCTGGACGAGCGGGAGCGGCTGCGGCCGTACTTCGTGACCCTCGCCCATCTCGCCCGGCTGACCGGCGCGCCCTATGCGCGGCCGGTGTGGTGGGGCTCCCCCGACGAGCGGGCGCTGCGCGACTGCGAGGACGCCTTCCTGTTGGGCGACGCGCTGTTGGTGGCGCCGGTACTGGAGGCGGGGACGGACCGGAGGGCGGTGCGGTTGCCGCGCGGACGGTGGTACGACACGGCGACCGGCGAGGCGTACGAGGGGCCGGGGCAAGTGCTGGTGGACGCGCCGCTCTCGCGGATCCCTGTTCTGGCGCGGGCCGGTGCGGTGATTCCGGTGCACGGTGACGACGGCGGGCTCGAACTGGAGGTATGGGCCCCCGCGGTGGGGCGTACCGGGAGCGGGCTCTTGGTGCGCGACGCGGGGGACGGGTGGGAGCAGGCGCAGGTGGAGCGGTTCACGAGCAGGGTGGAGGGCGACCGGGTCGTGGTGGAACGGCTCGTCGACGGCGGGGCGAACGGGGCGGTTACGGGCGGCGGGGTGGGTGGCCCTGTCGGCGGCGCGGCGGGGACGGGCGGTGCGGGAGCGGGCCGTGCGGTGGATCCGGGGATTCCCGTGCGGGTGCGGGGCGGTGGCGCGTAGCGGGTCGCGCGTCTCCCGCCAGGGACGCTCGCGTCTCCCGTCAGAGGCGCTGTGGCGTGCCGGACAGGGGGTCAACGGGCCGACACGTAGCGGCCGTCGAACCAGGCCCGTACCGCGTCCGTGTGCAGCGGGAAGGCCAGGGCGTCCGGTGCGTGCAGGACGTGCCAGCCGGACGTCTCGTCCGTGGGGGCGGACGGCGGGAGGTCCGAGCGGCGCCGCTCGGGCAGCAGGCCGAACAGCAGCAGGTGCCCGTCCGGGGAGCTGGCCGCGTCCGCGAGGGCGACGTCGGAGGGTTCGGCTCCGATGCCGGTCTCCTCGCGCAGTTCGCGCACGACGGCGCGGCGCCAGTCCTCCGTTCGGTCGATGTATCCGCCGGGCAGGGCGGTGCCGCCCTTGTGCGGTTCGATGGTGCGGGTGATGACCACCAGGCCGGTGCGTCCGTCGTCGGTGACGGGCTGGAGGGCGACGGCGACCGGCAGCGGGTTGCGGTACGCGGTGGAGCCGCAGGCGTCGCAGGTACGGGGCCAGGAGACCGCCGAGGGGCCGTAGGGCGCTCCGCAGTCGGCGCAGTGGGAATCCTTGGGCACGCGCGGACTGTAGCGGACCTCGGCGGGCGGCGGGGGCCCTTTGGGGCGGGCAGCGTCCTTCCCCGCGGGCCGCCCTGCTGATAGACGGTGCCCCATGACCCGATTCCCTTCCGCGCTCCGCGCCCTCGCCGCATCCGCCGTCGCTCTCGTCGCCGTCGCCGCGGCCACGCCGCCCGCGCAGGCGAAGCCCGAGCCCAAGGCCCCGAAGGAGTTCGTGGCACTGAGCTCCGTCGACCCCACGATCGTCCAGGAGATGCGCTACACCACCGCGCACAACTTCCTGGGCGAGCGCGTGGACGGCTACCGGCAGCCGCTGTGCATCCTCACCAGGCCAGCGGCACGGGCGCTGCACAAGGCGCAGGCGCGGCTGCTGCGCCAGGGGTACTCACTGAAGGTGTACGACTGCTACCGGCCGCAGCGCGCCGTCGACCACTTCGTGCGGTGGGCGAAGGACCTCGACGACCAGGCCATGAAGGGCGAGTTCTATCCGCGGGTCGACAAGGCGCGGCTCTTCGAGGACGGCTACATCGCGGAGAAGTCCGGGCACAGCCGGGGCAGTACGGTCGACCTGACCGTGGTGAGGCTCCCCGCCCTGCCGACCCGTCCCCACCGTCCCGGCGAGCCTCTCGTGCCGTGCTACGCCCCGCAGTCCGAACGGTTCCCCGACAACTCCCTCGACATGGGCACCGGGTTCGACTGCTTCGACACGCTGTCGCACACCGAGGACCCGAGGATCGGCGGGAAGCAGCGCGCCAACCGCCGGCTCCTCAAGACCGCCCTGACCGACCAGGGGTTCGTGAACCTCGCCGAGGAGTGGTGGCACTACACGTACAAGCCGGAGCTGTTCCCCGACACGTACTTCGACTTCCCCGTGGCGCGGCGCTCCGTCGCCGGACACTGATCCGGCCGAACGCCGACCGCCCCGCCGTCCGGCGAACCGGAGGGCGGGGCGGTCGTGGTGCGGAACGGACGTCCGGGGCCACCCCCGTGGGTCCCGGGCGCCCGTTCCCCCTCTCTGACGCGACACGACCGCATACGGTTCTCCGCTCACCGCTCCGTTCCCCCAGTGACACCGGACCGTTACGTTCGCGGTATGACAGAGCGGACCTCCACTTCGAACTTCACCTCCTACGAGGAGTTCTGGCCGTACTACGTCGCGATGCACTCCAGGGCGGCGACGCGCTGGGCGCACCTGGCGGGAACCCTCACCGGGCTCGCGGTGTCGGCCTACGGGCTGGCGCGCGGACGCAAGCGGTACGCGGTCGCGCTGCCGCTCATCGGTTACGGCACCGCCTGGCCCGCGCACTTCCTGATCGAGGGGAACAACCCGGCGACCTTCGGGCACCCCGCGTGGTCGCTCAGGGGCGACGTGCGGATGATCCGGACGATGCTGGCCGGGCGGGACGCGGAGCTGGCCGAGATCGCGGCCAAGTGGCTGGCGGCGAACCGCTGACGCGGGCCCGCCCGCCCCTGCCCCCTGACGCGGGCTCCCCTCCCGTGGCACACTTCTGACGTTCCGTCAGATCCGAGGGTCGGGAGGGGCCTTGGTGCGCAAGCGAACACCTGTGGTGGAGGGCTGGTTCACCGGGGAACCGGACGGGGCGCGTGGAACCGGCGGCGCCTTCCGGCTGCTCGGTACGCGCTGCACCGCCTGTTCCTCGGTCTTCTTCCCGCGCGAGGACGACTTCTGCCGCAACCCCGGCTGCGCGGGCGACGAGCTCGTCGAGGTGCCGCTCTCCCGGCGCGGGACCGTGTGGTCGTACACCGACGGCCGGTACCGCCCTCCCCCGCCGTACGTCTCGGACCCGGACGTCTCCTGGCAGCCGTACACCCTGGTCGCCGTCGAGCTGGCGGCCGAGCGGATGGTGGTGCTCGGCCAGGCGGCCCCCGGCATCTCCACCGCCGACCTGTCGGTGGGCATGGCGGTCGAGCTGGTGCCCGGCGTGCTGAACGAGGACGGGGAGACGGTCTGGACGACCTGGCACTGGCGCCCCGTGGGGACGGCGCGGTGAGCGGCGGCGAGAGGGACGTGGCGGTGCTGGGCGCCGGGATGCACCCGTGGGGCAAGTGGGGGCGCGGCTTCGTCGCGTACGGCACGGCGGCGGCGCGCGCCGCCCTGCGGGACGCCGGGGTGGACTGGCGGGACGTGGACTCCGTGGTCGGCGCCGACACCGTGCGCGGGGGCTATCCGGGGTACGTGGCGGGGGCGACGTTCGCACGGGCGCTCGGCTGGCAGGGCGCGCGCGTCACCAGTGTGTACGCCGCCTGCGCGTCGGGCGCACAGGCCATCGGCACGGCCCGCGCACAGATACTCGCCGGGCTCGCGGACGTGGTCCTGGTGGTGGGCGCGGACGCGGCGCCCAAGGGGTTCTTCGCGCCCGCGGGCGGTGAGCGGCCCGACGACCCGGACTGGCTGCGCTTCCGGCTGCTCGGGGCGACCAATCCGGCGTACTTCGGACTGTACGCACGGCGGCGCATGGCGCTGTACGGGGACACCGTCGAGGACTTCGCCCTGGTGAAGGTGAAGAACGCGGCGGCGGGCGCCCTCAATCCGTACGCGCGCTACCGCAGGGCGGTGACCGCGGAGGAGGTCGCCGCGTCCGCCGTGGTCGCCGATCCGCTGCGGCTGCTGGACATCTGCGCCACGTCCGACGGGGGCGCGGCCCTGGTCCTGTCCAGCATGGAGTACGCCAGGCGGCACGGGACGGCCGATCCGGTCCGCGTCCGCGCCGTCTCGACTGTCACGCCCGCCTACCCGAGGACCGTGCTGGACCTGCCGGACATCGCCACCGACTCCGCGGCGGCCGTCGAGCCCGCGACCGGCTCCTTCCGGGCGTCGATCGCCCGCGCGGCGTACGAGGAGGCGGGCGTCAGCCCCGACGAGCTGTCGCTCGCCGAGGTGTACGACCTGTCCACCGCGCTGGAGCTGGAGTGGTACGAGGACATCGGGCTGTGCGGCGCGGGAGAGGGCGCCAAGCTCGTGCGGGAGGGCGTGACGGCGCTCGGCGGGCGCGTGCCGGTGAACCCGAGCGGCGGGCTCGCCTCGTTCGGGGAGGCCGTGCCCGCCCAGGCCATCGCCCAGGTCTGCGAGCTGACCCGGCAGCTGCGGGGCGAGGCCGGGGAGCGCCAGGTACCGGGGGCCCGGGTCGGGATCACCGCGAACCAGGGACTGTTCGGCCACGGATCCGCCGTGCTGGCGCTGCGCTGACCCGTGCCGCACAGTTGCCGATCACTACCGGTGCGGCGCTGAACTGCGGCTGCTGTCAGTGACCTTGACGCTCCATCAGTGCCGGTGAACACTGCCTCGTCACGGACGCGCGGGCGGGGTGCGGCCCTTCGGCTTCTTCGTGCTCCCTGCCCTTCGCCCCGTAGCCGTGGAAGCCGCAGCCCGGTCAAGGAGCCGCCATGAGCAATGGAGAGATCTTCACCGGCGAAGTCATGGGAACCGCGATCCTGATCCTGTTCGGCGCGGGCGTCTGCGCCGCCGTCACCCTGAACTTCTCCAAGGCCAAGGCCGCCGGCTGGGTCGTGATCGCGTTCGGCTGGGGCTTCGGCGTCCTGGCCGGCGCGTACACCGCGGCCCCGCTCTCCGGCGGGCACCTCAACCCGGCGGTGACCCTGGGGATCGCCGTCGACAGCGGGGAGTGGGCGGACGTCCCGCTGTACGTCGCGGGGCAGCTGGTCGGCGCGGTCCTCGGAGCCGTACTCGCCTACCTGGTCTACTTCGCGCAGTTCCGGGCCAACTCCGACGCCAAGAGCGCGCAGCCCACCCTCGGAATCTTCTCCACGGCTCCGGAGGTCCGCGATCCGGTGGCCAACCTGATGACCGAGATCATCGCCACCGTCGCGCTGGTCCTGCCCCTGCTCGCCATCGGCAGGACCAAGGGGCTCGGCATGGGACAGATCCCCGGCGAAAAACTCGGCATCTATGGTTCGGGGCTGTCCGTACTGCTCGTGTCGCTGCTGGTCGTAGGGATCGGTCTTTCGCTCGGCGGGCCGACCGGCTACGCCATCAACCCGGCGCGCGACCTGGGCCCGCGCATCGCCCACGCGCTGCTGCCCATCCCCAACAAGGGCACGTCCGACTGGGGGTACGCCTGGATTCCCGTGGCCGGTCCCGTCATCGGCGGCCTGCTGGGCGGGCTCGTCTTCCACGTCGCCTTCTGAGTCGCCCTCCAGAGCAGGGGGGGCCGCCCCTTCCGCACCGTCCGACAGCCTCACGATCCAAGGGGACGCCATGTCCGACAAGTTCGTCGCCGCAATCGACCAGGGCACCACGTCCAGCCGCTGCATCATCTTCAACCAGCACGGCGCGATCGTCGCCGTCGACCAGCGCGAGCACCGGCAGATCTTCCCCAAGCCGGGCTGGGTGGAGCACGACGCCACCGAGATCTGGGCCAAGGTGCAGGCCGTGGTGGCGGGCGCCGTCGCCAAGGCCGGGCTGCGCGCGGACCAGCTCAGCGCCCTCGGCATCACCAACCAGCGCGAGACGACCGTGCTGTGGGACAGGGCCACGGGCAAGCCCGTGCACAACGCGATCGTCTGGCAGGACACCCGGACCTCGGCCCTCTGCCACGAACTGGGCGCCACGGACGGCCAGGACCGCTTCCGGGACGCCACCGGGCTCCCGCTCGCCAGCTACTTCTCGGGGCCCAAGGCCGCCTGGCTGCTGGACAACGTACCCGGGCTGAGGAACCGGGCCGAGCGGGGCGAGATCGCCTTCGGGACCGTCGACTCCTGGCTGATCTGGAACCTCACCGGAGGCACGGCGGGCGGTGTGCACGTCACCGACGTGACCAACGCGTCCCGCACGATGCTGATGAACCTGTCGACCCTGGACTGGGACGCGGACATCCTGGCCGCGATGGACGTGCCGCGCGCCGTGCTCCCCGGGATCAGGTCGTCCGCCGAGGTGTACGGCACGGCCGTCGGGCAGTTGGCCGGGGTGCCGGTGGCGTCCGCGCTGGGCGACCAGCAGGCGGCGGTCTTCGGACAGGCCTGCTACGACACCGGCACGGCGAAGAACACGTACGGCACCGGGAGCTTCCTGCTGCTCAACACCGGCACCAGGCCCGTGCCGTCGAAGAGCGGGCTGATCACGACGGTCGGCTACAAGATCGGCGACCAGGCGCCGGTCTACTGCCTGGAGGGTTCGATCGCCATCACCGGCGCCCTGGTGCAGTGGTTCCGCGACCAGCTCGGCATCATCCGCAGCGCCGACGAGATCGAGGTACTGGCGGCGAGCGTGGAGGACAACGGCGGCGCCTACGTGGTGCCGGCGTTCTCCGGGCTCTACGCCCCGTACTGGCGCTCCGACGCGCGCGGCGTCATCACCGGCCTGACCAGGTACGTCACCAAGGCGCACCTGGCGCGGGCCGTGCTGGAGGCGACCAGTTGGCAGACCCGCGAGGTCGTGGACGCGATGTACCAGGACTCGGGGGTGCGGATCAGCACGCTGAAGGTGGACGGCGGGATGACCGCCAACGGGCTGCTGATGCAGCACCAGGCCGACGTGCTGGGCGTGCCGGTCATCCGGCCCAAGGTGTCGGAGACGACCTGTCTGGGCGCCGCGTACGCCGCCGGGCTCGCCACCGGCGTGTGGACGGACCTCGACGAGCTGAAGTCGCACTGGCAGCGCGACGTGGAGTGGGCGCCGCGCATGGCGGCGGAGACGCGGGAGCGGGAGTACCACAACTGGCGCAAGGCGGTGGAGCGCAGCTTCGGGTGGCACGAGGAGGACGGGCAGTAGTGCGGAGCACGGGCCCGTAGGCGCGGGCCCGTAGGGACGGGCATCGGGCCGCAGGACGGTGGGGCGCGGCAACCCCGCGCTCATGTCCTGCGGCCCGTTCAAACATCGCGGCCCGTTCGAGCATCGCGGCCGTTCAATCGCCGCGGCCCGGCCCGTTCAGGCGTTCCGGCGAATCCCAGGCGTTCCGGCGCGTCTCAGGTGACGGCGGGCTCCCTGATCCGGTCCGCGCGGATCAGGGCGTGCTCGACCACGGCCACCAGGACGTCCTTGACGGAGTCCCGTTCGCGCGCGTCGCACATCATCAGCGGCACCTCGGGGTCGAGGTCGAGCGCCGCCCGCACCGTGTCGGAGGGGAAGCGGTCCGCGCCCTCGAAGCAGTTGACCGCGACGGTGAACGGGATCTCCCGCTGTTCGAAGTAGTCGATGGCGGCGAAGGAGTCCGACAGCCTGCGGGTGTCGGCGAGCACGACGGCGCCCAGCGCACCCTGCGCCAGCTCGTCCCAGAGGAACCAGAAGCGGTTCTGGCCCGGCGTGCCGAAGAGGTAGAGCACCAGGTCCTCGCGGAGCGTGATGCGCCCGAAGTCCATGGCGACGGTGGTCGTCCGCTTGGCCTCGACCCCCTCGGTGTCGTCGACCGGACGACCCGCCTCGCTCAGGGTCTCCTCCGTGCGCAGCGGCCTGATCTCGCTGACCGCGCCCACCAGGGTCGTCTTGCCCACTCCGAAGCCACCCGCGACCAGGATCTTCAGCGTCACCGGCTCGATCGGCCGGTGCTGCTGCGCCTGCTTGCGGCTAGAGCGCCCGAAGGCCATTGATCACCTCACGGAGAATGTTCACGTCCGGCAGTTCGGCCGGCGGAACGGGGCGGGTCACGTGGACGAGTTCGTCCTCGACGAGATCGCCGACCAGGACCCGTACCACTCCTACGGGCAGGTCGAGCCCTGCGGCGAGTTCGGCGATCGACTGCGGTGTGGCGCTGCAGAGTTCGACGATCTCCACGTGTTCGGGCGAAAGGGACTGGTCCCGGCCCGGGTCGTCGGCCGCCGGTTCGGGCACGACCAGGGCGATCAGGTCGAGACGGTGGCGGGTCGCACTGCTGGTGCGTCCCCTTGTCATCGCGTACGGGCGGACCACGGGGCCCGCTTCGGCGTCGAACCAGTGGTCGGGGTCCTGCTGGCCGTATCCCACGTCCGCCCCCGCGTCCTGGCCCCGTCCCCGGCCCGAGTCCCGCCCCTGCCCGTCGCTCACCTTCATGACGGCCGACTCACCCTCCGGCGTGCAGGCCGGTCCGGGGCGCGGTCGCCAGGTGCACGCCGACGCGCTTGACCATGAGCGTCATCTCGTACGCGACCTGGCCGACGTCCGAGTCCGCGTCGGAGAGCACGGCGAGGCAGCTGCCGTCGCCCGCCGCCGTGACGAACAGGAACGCGTCGTCGAGCTCCACGACGGTCTGCCGGACGCGGCCCGCCTCGAAGTGCCTGCCCACGCCCTTGGCCAGGCTGTGGAAACCGGAGGCCACGGCGGCCAGGTGCTCGCTGTCCTCGCGGGAGAGGTCCCTCGAGGTGCCGGTGGCCAGACCGTCGCTGGAGAGGACCAGGGCCTTGCGGATGGAGCCGACGCGGTCGACCAGCTCGTCGAGGAGCCAGTTGAGCTCTCCCGCGCCGTTCGGGGCGGCGTTGGGTGCTGCTGCGTGCGGTGCGGTCATCGACCGTCCCCCTCCGGTGTTGTTCCTGTTCCGTGTGCTGTCTCGGCTGCCGTCGGCGTCCCCGGCTCCTCGGCGTTCTGTTCGCGCCCGCGCTGCCAGCCGCGCTGGAGCGACGCCATGCGGCTGCGCACCTCGTCGGCGTCCCGCTCGTGGTCGTCGACCACGGAGGCCGGAGCGGGGGCTCGCCCGGCGGTGCCCTCCCGCAGCTGCGGGGCGAGGCTGGCCTGGCGGACGCGGCGGGGCAGGCCGCCGATGGTGTCCGGGGCCGGAGCCTGCCGCTCCTGGTCCGGTACGGGATGGGTGCGGCCCGCCTCGTCGAGGCGGCGGCCCCGGTCGCTGACCAGCATGGGGGTGGTCGGCAGGGCCGGCTGCCCGGTCCCCCGCTGCTCGCCCGAGCGCTGCGGCCCCCTGCCCGGCTTGGCCGGGGCCGGGGCCGGCGTGCGCCTGGGCAGCGGGACGGGGCCCTCGCTGTGCGGGCGCTCGGCGCGCTCCTGGTGGTCGGCCCAGTCCTGGCGGTCGGCGCGGCCCTGGCGTTCCGCACGGATCTGCCGCTCCGCCCGCTCGATGAGGGGGTCGGGGGCCTGCTGGTGCTGGGGGGCCTGCTGGTGCGGTTCGCGCGGGGCGCCGGTCCGGCGCTCCCTGGCCCTGAAGATGCCGCCGCGCTCGCTCTCGGTGTCCTCCAGGTCGCCCAGGACGTCGAAGTCGAGGGAGTCCACGGGCGGTTCGAGTTCGACGGGGCCGTTCAGCGCGGCGCGGTCGCCCATGCCCGTGGGCACGGGAGCCAGCGCGGGGGCGCCGCGTCCCGCACCCCGGCGCTCGGCGGCGTCCGCGCGCCGCTCGGCGAGCCGGTTCGCGCGCCCCGCCGCCGACTCGGTCTTGCGGTCGAGGCGGAAGCCCGTGCCCTGGGTCTCGGGGGCGTCGGTGAGCAGCGCGGCCGGGATGAAGACGACCGCGGTGGTCCCGCCGTACGGCGAGGGCTGGAGCGAGACGCGGACGTTCTGCCGCTGTGCGAGGCGGCTGACCACGAAGAGGCCGAGGCGGTCGGTGTCGGACAGCTCGAAGTCGGGGGTCTCGGCGAGCCGGAGGTTGGCGTCGAGGAGGACGTCGGGGGCCATGCCGAGGCCGCGGTCGTGGATTTCGAGCGTGAAGCCGTTGGCGACGCGCTCGCCGTGCACCTGGACCGCGGTGTGCGGCGGGGAGAACACCGTGGCGTTCTCCAGGAGTTCGGCGATGAGGTGGGTGAGGTCGGCGACGGCGGGGCCGCCCACGCCGAGGCGCGGCAGGCGGCGCACCTCGATGCGCTCGTAGTCCTCGACCTCGGCGACCGCCGCGCGCACGACGTCCATCAGCTGGATGGGCTTGCGCCACTGGCGGGAGGGGGCGGCGCCGGAGAGGATCACCAGGCCCTCGGCGTGGCGCCGCATGCGGGTGGTGAGGTGGTCGAGGCGGAAGAGGTCGGCCAGTTCCTCGGTGTCCTCGGTGCGCCGCTCCATGGAGTCGAGGAGCGTCAACTGGCGGTGGAGGAGCACCTGGTTGCGGCGGGCGAGGTTGACGAAGACCTCGGAGACGCCGCGGCGCATGTCCGCCTGCTTGACGGCCGCCTCGACGGCCGCCCGCTGGAGGGTGTTGAGCGCCTGGCCGACCTGGCCTATCTCGTCCCTGTCGTACTCCAGGTGCGGCGCCTCGGTCTCCACGTCGACCTGTTCGCCCGACGCGAGGCGGCGCATGACGCTCGGCAGGCGCACGCCCGAGACCTCGTGGGCCTCCTTGCGCAGCCCGCTCAGGTCGCGGACGAGCTCCCGGCCGATGCGTACGGAGACGAACACCGAGGTGAGCAGGGTGAGGAAGCCGAGGACTCCGGCGACTCCCGCCTCGATCAGCACGCTGTACGCGGTGGGCTCCACCCGGTCCTGGTAGCGGTCGCCCATGGCCGTGGACTCGCGGGCGAGGTAGTCCAGGACCGGGGTCGTGGCCGCCTGCCAGTCCTTCGCGTCGACGGTGCTCGGGTCCTTGGCGGGGCCCGCCGCGATCAGCCTGTTCTCGGCGCCGCGCAGCTGCTCGGTGTCGGGGCCGGCCCAGTACTGCTCGATCGTCTCGCGCTCGCGGGCCGGGACGTTCTCCAGGTTGAACTCGTACAGCAGCTTGCGGTTGGCGATGAGGTCGGACATCTGACGCAGCTCGGGGGCGGTGACGCGGCCCGCGATCAGCGAGGAGTAGACCAGGGCGTCCTCGCGGGAGAGCATCTCGCCCGCTTCGATGACGCCGACCAGGGCGCGTCCCTGCTTGTCCAGCTCGGAGTCCTCCAGGGTGTGGAGGGACAGCAGCAGCCCGTAGCAGGGGGTGACGAGGTCGTTGTAGAACGTCAGCGCCTGGCTGCGGGTGATGTCGTTCTGTTCGACGGAACGCCGCAGTGAGCCCAGCCCTTCGAGTGCTTCGAAGAGGGAGTCCAGACGCGTTTTCGCCTGGGACGTCATGTCGTCCCGGATCCCGGACTTCTGGACGTTGTCCTTGATCCTGGCCACGGCCTTGTCGGTGGCCGCGCGCTCGCGGCGCAGCTCGGCGAGGGTGTCGGACGTACGGGGGTCCGCGAGGTACACGAGCGTCTGGCGGCGTTCGCGCTGAATGACGCGGGCCGTGTCCTGGAGGGGGTATCCCACCTCTTCGACGACCGCGCCCACGCTGAGGAGTTGATACGCCTCGCGGCCGGTGATGACCGTGGCGAATCCCCAGAGGGCGGTGAGGGAGACGAGCGGCACGAGCAGCAGCGCCACGATCTTCCTGCGGATGGACTTCCCGCGAAAGCGCATGGCCTCCCCCAGCTCAACCCCGTGTGGCGGGTGATGTGTTCCGTCAACAAACGGCGCGAGCCTACTACTGCCGCACAGACAACTCGAAGACACGTCCGGGCGATTTTCAGCCGCCCAGGACTTCTTTGATCATGAGTTGTCCGGGTATTCCGGGAGATGAGATTCCCTGATGCGGCCCATAACACCTGGCACGTCAATGAATCCTTTACCTCAGCAGATGGCTGGAATTATTCGCTCCATGGGAATCTTCACCGGCCGCCATTCGTCTTTCTCTGTGAACAGGGGAGCAGGGGAAGCACAGGCGGGTCGGGGCGGGGGTTCGAGCCACCCCGAGTAATACCGGTGCAAGACGGGCAGCCACCCTGATGTCGGACAGTGGTGGGGAGTTGAATGTCCATGGATACGGACGGGCGGGTGCGCGAGCTCTGGATCGAGGAGCCTGCCGCGCGCGGCAGGCTGGCCGACCCCGTGCGGACGGCCGCGGTGCGGGCCGTGCTGGTGACGGCGCTGACCCTGATCCAGGCCATGGTGGCGCTGTTGTGCACGGTGACGGGGTCCTGGCTGGCCTTTCCCATGGTGCTGAGCAGCGTGGGCAGCACGGTCGTGACGACCTGGGCGGTGCTCGACGTGTGGGTCACGCGCCAGGTGTGGAACCAGCGCAACGGCGTGGTGTCCGCGCCGAGCAGCACGGCGCGGCAGCTGCGGCGCGAGCGGCGCAGGGCGCGGCGCGCGGCGCGGACCTCCACTTCGGCGCGCGGCGAGGCCCGGATAGGGCGCGGCGGCCGCGGGGAGGCCCGGGACGGACGGCTGTCACAGGCGTGAGGGGCGGCGGGCGCTGACCGGGGCGGGCCGCTCGGGGGGCCGGTGCGGGCCGCCCGGCGGCCGGATCGGGCAGTGCCGGGGCTGGTACAGACGGTCCGGGGCCGGATCGTGCAGTGCCGGGGCCGGTACGGACGATCCGGCGGCTTCGGAGCCCGGCGCCCACGGCGCTTCCCGGCGCCTCCCGGAGATAGGACGGCCGAACCATTTCGGCCGAACTTGCCCTGACCGGCCCGACCGTTGGGTTCTGGCCGGTCAGGCCGGTTTCCGGACGGTCGGGGCGGCCCCGTCGCCTTCGGCCGGTAAGGATCCGGCCGTTCTCGTCCGGGCCCGCCCCGGCCGTCCGCCCTCCCCGCCCGCCCGCCGTCAGGCGACCGGGGTCTGGGACCGCTTGAACATGCGCGTCGCGGTGATCTCGCCGTGCACCGTTCCGCCCTCCGGGTCCTGCTGCGGCAGCCCGGGGCGCAGGTGCTCCTCCACGCTGATGTACTTCAGCCCCGCCCGCAGGTCCGCGTCGTTGCGCAACCGGATGACCAGCGGGAACTCCGCGAGCGCCGTCGTGTCGAACAGGCCGGTCGTGTAGAGCAGCTGGACGCCCAGCGCGTCCGACACGGCGCGCTGGAGCTCCAGCAGGTACGTCGCGTTGGCGCGGCCGATGGGGTTGTCGAGGAACAGCGTGCCCGCGTGCCGGTGCTTGTCGCGTCCCCGGTCGTTGGAGCGCAGCGCCGCCATGGTGCAGTACAGCGCGATCGCGGCGGTCAGCAGCTGCCCGCCGGAGAAGACGTCGCCCATCTGCCCGACCGGGACGCGCTCGGCGCGCAGCACGGCGTCCGGCTTGAGGATCTCCACGGAGATGCCCCGGGGCTGGAGCGCGGCGTGGACTCCCCGCAGGAGCAGGGACATTCCGTCCCTGCGCAGGTCGCTGTTCTTCTTCACCGCGGCCCGGGTCGCCTCGTCGATCACCTCGCCCAGGCGCTCGACGAGCGTGGCCTGGTCCGGCTCCTCGAAGCGGATCCGCAGGAACTCCTGGCCGGACCACTCGCCGAGCCCTTCCGGGAGCTGGGAGAGCCGCTGCGCCGAGCGGAGCGTGGTGAGCGCCGACTCGACCAGGCCGCGCAGCCGGTCCACGATCGAGTCGCGGTTGCGCTCCAGCTGGGCCAGTTCGTCGGTGAGGACGCGCAGCCGGGGCGCGAAGGCGGCGGCCCACTTCTCGGCGTGGTCGGGGAGCGCGGCCGCGGGCAGCTCGCGGATCTGCTGGCGGGCCGGGGTGCGGACCTGCTCGTAGCGGGTGGAGTTGGCGTGCCGTACGAGCACGTCGCTCGCCTCGCGCACCGCCGCTTCGGCCGCGGACAGGTCGGTCGTGCAGCCGCGCAGGGAGCGGCGGGCCTCGGCGGCGGAGTGCCGCGCCTCCTCCAGGCTCCCCGGGTACGGCTCCGGAGTCTCCTGCTCCTCGTCGGGCTGCTGCTCGCGGTTCTGGTCGCGGAGCTGGTCGCGCAGGAGCGCGGCCGTCTCGTCGAAGCCGCCCGCCGCGTCCTCGGCGGCGCGGTGGGCGTGCAGCAGTTCGGCGTGGGCGGCGCGGGCGGTGTCCAGCGCCTGGCTGTGCGCGGCCAGCTCGGACGTGGCGGTGCGCAGCAGGGCCTGGGCCTGCTCGGCGTCGGCCGGGACCAGCTCGTCGGGCAGTTCGGTGTGCGCGTCGCCGTCGACGGGGGCGAGGCGCTCGGCCTCGCCGCGCAGGCGGCCCAGCTGCTCGCTGGCCGTCGACGCGCGGGTCTCCAGCATCTGGACCAGGGACTCGGCGCGGGCCGCCGCTGCCTGGCGGGAGGGGCCGTCGGCGCCGTCCGTGCCCTCCAGGAGCTGGGTGGCGCGCGTGCGGACCTTGTTGGTGAGCCGGTCCAGCTCGGCGAGTGCGGCGGACTCGTCGCTCTCGGCCCTGGCCTGCTCGGCCCTCAGGTCGGCGCCGACGCCGACCTTCTCATACAGCTGGGACGCCGCGCGGTACGCCTCGCGGAGGGCGGGCAGCGGGGTGCTCGGCGGCGGGGTGTCGGGCAGCGTGTCGGGCGCCCCGGCGATCTCGGCGCGCTCGGCGCGCAGCGCGCGGGCGGTGCGGTGGGCGTCGTCGGCGGCGCGCTGGGCGGCGCGGCGGTCCTCGTCGGCGGCGCGGGCGCGGTCCAGCAGGGTCTGGGCACGGGCCTCCGACTCGGTCGCGTCGTCGGCCAGTTCGCGGAGCTTGGCGCTCCAGGCCGCGCGCTCGCGGAGGCGGAAGGCGAGCCCGGCGAGCGCGTCGGCGGCGCGGCGGGCGCGCTGGGCGGTCTCCTGCCGGTCGTCGCGGACGCGGGCGGCTTCGGCCGCGGCCTCGTCGGCCTCGGCGCGCACCGTGCGGGCCTCGGCCAGGACGGCGTCCGCGGCCTCGACCGCCGTGTCCGCGGCCTCGGCGGCACCGGCCAGCTCGGCGAGCATGCCGGGCGGGCAGTCGGCGCGCCAGGAGCCGATGCGGGCGGCGAGCGAGCGGTCGCCCGCGAGCCGCCCGGCGAGGGTGCGGATCTCCTCGTCGCGCGCGGTGGCGCGGGCGCGCAGGGCCTGGCGCTCCTCGTCCGCCGCGTGCTCGTCGTGCATGGCCGGGTTCGGCGGGACGAGGAACACGCCCTCCTCGTCGCCCGAGTCGGGGGCGGGCACCGGGGCGAGCAGGGCCGAGGCCGTGCCGACGGCGACGGCCGAGCGGGGCAGCAGCGCGGCGCCGGTGAGGGCGTCACGCGCGCGTGCGTGCGACGCGGGGTCGGTGATCACGACGCCGTCGACCAGCTCGGGGCGGGCGGCGAGCACGGCGGCGTGGTCGGCGGGGTCGACGGCCTGGGCGAGGTAGCGCCAGCCGGGGAGGGCCGGGATGCCGTGCTCGCCGAGGAACTCGACGGTGGCCAGGACGTCGGGGCTCGGGGGCAGCAGGCCGCCGTCGCCGAGCGCGCCGAGGATGCGGGAGTCGTCGGCGGCGGCCGTACGGAGCTCGAAGAGCTGGCGTTCGGCGGCCGCGATGCCCTGGTCGAGCAGCTCGCGCAGGTCGTCGGCGCTGCGGTCGAGCTCTTCGGCGGTGAGCGCGGGGCGGAAGGTGCCGGGGACGTCCTGGGATGCCCCCGCCGAGTCGCTTCCGGGGCCGCCGTCGGGGCCCGTGCCGACGGGGGATCCGTCGGTACGCGGGTCCGCGCCGTCCCCGCCGGGGGCGCCCCGGCGCGGGACCGGTACGCCGGTCGCGGCGTCGGCGGACGGCAGGCCGAGCAGCTCCGCGAGGCGCCCGTCCTCGGCGATGGAGGCCGCGGCGCGGCGCTCCGCCTCGTACGCGCGGCGCGCGGCGCGCGCCGCGTCGGCCGCGCGGGCGGCCGCGAGCTCGGCCCTGCTCTCCTCGGCCGCGGCCTCGCGAGCCCGCTCGCCGGTCGTCCTGGCCGCGTCGCGGGCGGTGTCCCAGGCGGCGACGGCCGTCTTCTCGGCGTCGCTCGCGGCGAGCGCGGCGCGGGCCGGGTCGGCGTCGGGCGCGGTGTCGTCCAGCCAGCCGGCCCGTACCGCCTCGGCGGTCTCCTGTTCGACCTCGGCGAGCCGCTGGCGCAGGTGTCCCGCTTCGCTGCGGGCCCGCTGGGCCTCGGTGGCGGCCGTGGTGGCGTCGTGGTGGGCCGCCTCGCCCACTTCCTGGAGGGCGGCGGACCGCTCCTCCTCCTCGCCCGCGAGGCGTTCGCCCGCCTCGGCCGCCGTGCCCAGGGCCCGTACGAGATCGGCGGCGGCCGTGGCACGCGCCGCGAGGGCCGGGGCCGCGTCGCGCTCGGCCTCGCGGATCGCGGCGGCCACTCGCGCGGAGCGGTCGGCCGCGGCGCGGTGCCGCAGTACCGCCTCGGCGGCCTGCCAGGCGGCGTGCAGGGTGCGGGCGTCGGCCAGTTCCCGGCGCTGGGCCGTGGCGCCCTTCTCGGCCGCGGTCAGCGCCAGGGAGGCGTGCCGGTAGGCGAGTTCGGCGGCGACGAGGGAGCGGTGGGCGCGGGCCTGCTCGGCCCGGGTGACCGTGTGGGCCGCCGCGGTGACCTGCTGGGCGAGGTCGGCGGTGCGGACGCGCTCTTCGGCGGCGCGCGCGGAGAGGCGGCGGGCGAGGGTCCTGGTGCGGCGTTCGGCCCCGGCGTGGATGTCGCGGGCACGCGCGCGTGCGGCGGCGTTCTCGACGATGCGGCCGAGCAGGTCGACGGAGCCCGCGGTGAAGTCGCGCTCGGCGGTCAGCTCGGCGCGGCGGCCCAGTTTGTTGCCGAAGCCGCTGACCAGGTCGGCGAGGCCGTCCGTGTCGCGGGTGTCGGTGACGGCCCGCAGCAGCAGGTCGGTGAAGTCGGAGTCCTTCTTGACCGCGAAGAGTCCGGCCGCCTCGCCCTCGTCGGCGTTCATCTCACGCTGGTAGCGGAAGAGTTCGGGGTCGAGTCCGAGGTCGCCGAGGTGTTCGTTCCAGCGGTCGTGGATCTCTTCCCAGACGACGTCCAGGTGCGGGTACGCCTTGCCCGCGTCGGTGAGCGCGTCCCTGAAGCCCTTCATGGTGCGGCGCCTGCCCTGCGCGCCGGACGCGCCCTCGGCGGGGCGGCGCACGGAGGTCGCCTCGGCGACGGGCAGGGAGTCCAGGCTGAGGCCGGGTCCCGGGCGGAAGGAGTACCACGCCTCGGCGAACTTGCGGGGGTCGTTGGAGACCTGCCGTCCGCGCCACTCGCTGACCTTGCCGACGACCACGCACTCGCCGGTGAGGGTGTGCTGCCACTCCAGGGCGACGTGCCCGCAGTCGTCGGCGAGCAGGAACTTGCGCAGCACGCCGGAGCTGGCGCCGCCGAGGGTGTTGCGGTGGCCGGGGAGCATCACCGAGAAGATCAGCTTGAGCAGGACGGACTTGCCGCCGCCGTTCTCCAGGAAGAGCACGCCCGCGGGCGCGGGGCGGCGCGGCGGGCCGACCGGCTCGTCCTCGAAGAACTCCGCCTGGGTGGGGGCGGGGTTGGGCACGGGCTCGCCGACTCCGCGCAGGTCGAGCACGGTGTCGGCGTAGCGCGCACCGGCAGGCCCGATGGAGTAGAGACGGACCCGGGACAACTCGTACATGGCGGCGGACTCTCAGTCGTCTTCTGGCGGTGGTGCGCGGTTACGCGTGGAAGGGCAGGCCGGCGTCTGCGGCCAGCTCCAGGTCGTCGGCGTCGGTGGGCGGCAGCAGGGTCGCCGTGCCGTCCGTGACGGGCACGACGCCCAGTTCGATCAGCTCGGCCATGGCGGCGCTGCCCGCCATGTCGCGGACCTGGAGCTGGTAGCGGGCGGTGGTGCGGTACGCGCCTCCGGCGTCGTCGCCGGTGCGCTGGAGGAAGCCGGAGTCGGTGAGGAAGGCGACGGCCTTGCCGATGATGCCGGTGGTGGAGCCCGCGAGGCGCCGGGCGTCCTTGGTGGCGCCGGTGGCGCTGCGGCGGGCGTAGATCCGCCAGGCCGCTTCCAGGCCCGGGGCGTCCGACGCCGGGTCGGTGTTCTCGCCGGCCTCCTCCGCGCGCTCCTCCAGGCGGCGGCAGGCCTGGCGGACGAAGGCGTCGACGCCGTTGACGGTGATCCGGCCGATGTACGCGTCGTCGGCCAGGTCCTCGGGGCGGGGGAAGGCGAGCGCGGCGACCGCGAGGTGCGCCAGGCCGTGCAGGAAGCGGTCGGCCGAGTCGGCCGAGGCGCGGCGGGCGTAGTCGCCCATGCGGACGGCGAAGACGGAGTCCTCGGCGGCCGTGACGGCCATCCCCGCGCGCGTGGAGACCTCCAGGACGATCAGGCCGAGCCCGGAGGCGACGGCGTCGGCGACGCGGGCGAAGCCGGGTTCGTCGCGGTACCTGCGCAGCAGTTCGGCGTACTCGGCGTCACGGGCGGGGAGCAGCTTGGGCTGGAGGCCGAAGGCGACGAGCCGGGCGGCGTCCGCGGCGTCGGCGGGGGTCATCGCGGCCGTCGTCGCGGCGGGCGCGGTCTCGGCGGGGGCGGGCTCGCTCCACGCGTCGGCGTGCTCTGCGTGGTGGTCGCTCACGGCTGGGGCTCCTCGGTGCGGAAGGGGTCGGTGCGCGGGGTGTACGGGCCGGTGCTCGGGCGCCGCCGCGTACGGGCGTGGGGGGTGCGCGCTGGGCGCCTGGCCGCCGGGGTCATGCCGCCTCCGTGCGGTCGGCGGCCATGCCGACCGCGTCGAGGAGCGCGGTGCCGACGATCAGGTCGGCGCCGCCGAACTCCGGGTCGTCCAGCTCCGTGCCGTCGTCGACCGCGAAGAGCAGCTTCTCCTCGCCCTGGCGGTACGCGGTGCCGACCGGCGGGCTCGCGGCGTGCACGGCGAGCAGGGCGACGAGGTACGGCAGGTCGGGGTCGCGCAGGCGGGCGTCGGCGAGCAGTCCCGAGAGGCGGCGCGGGGCCTCGTGCTCCAGGTCGAGCAGCTCCATGGCGGCGGCCAGCTGCTCCTCGCTGAACCGGCTGTCGTCGGGGGTGGCGATCAGGTCGGGCTCGGGCATCTCGGCGCCCAGGTGCTCCCGTTCCACGGGCGGCGTCAGCAGCATGTCGACCAGGTCGCCGACCCGTACGGACGGGTGGGTGCGCAGTCCGGTGCCGCGGGCGAAGAAGGCGTCGGTCGCGCGGATGGCACGGTCCACGGGGAGCGGCAGGAGCGGGGCGAGCAGCTGTCCGTACAGGTCGAGTCCTGAGCGGGCGGCGGGCGCGGCGAACGCCTGCCGGTCCTGTTCGGCGCGGAAGAGCGGCCCGGCCTCCAGGAGCCTGGACTGGAGCTGGGTGTGGCGGCGGATGCAGTCCTTGACGATGTCGACCAGCTCGGCGGCGCGCCGCTTGTGCTCGGGGTCCTCGGCCTCGTCGCGGGCCTTGCGGATGTTGGTGAGGATCGCGTTCTCGTGGCGGTACCGGTCGGCGACGTGGTCGAGGGCTTCGGCGATCATGTCGGGCACGGCGTTGAGCCAGTCGACCGCGCGGACGTTGCGCCGGGTCGCCTCCAGGGTCTTGCGGAGCGTCTCGGCGTACTGCACCGTGCGGTACCGCGCCTGTTCGGCAGCGAGCTGGGCGTCGGCGAGGCGGCCCCTGCTGATCAGCACCTCCAGCTTGACCTCGGCGGCGATCTGGGCGCTGGTGACGTCCGTGTCGAGGGCGCCGACCAGGACGTTGACCGCCTCGTCGGTCGTGCGGAGGTAGACGCCGCCGCCGTAGCCCGGGACCTCCTCCAGGAGCTTGAAGTCGTAGTCGCGGCGGGTGTAGGCGCCGTCCGGGCCGAAGGTGCCGTACACCGCGCGGAAGCCCCGGTCGACGCTGCCGACGTTGATCAGGTTCTCCAGGACCCAGCGGGCGACGCGCTCGTGCTCGGCGGCCGGGCGGGCGGGGGCCTGGGCAGCGACGCGGGGCAGCAGCCGGGCGACGATCTGCTCGTGGTCGGCGCCCGTGTCGAAGTCCATGTTGAGCGTGACGAGGTCGATCGCGGCGAGCGCGACCTCGGCCATGGCGTAGACCGAGTACTCCCCCGCGAGGTTCGCCTTGCGCACGTCGAGGTCGTGCAGCGGCGCCGTGCAGGCGAGCGCGCGCAGCCGCCGCGCGAGTCCCTCGTCGGCGGCCGGGCCCTGGGCGGGCCTCGGGCCCCCGCTGAGCTGGGGCGCAGCGTGTTCCGTGTAGGCAGGCGAAGTCACGGTGGACAGATTAGGTCCTCGCACTGACAACGGTCGAAACGGCGCAGTAGGGGCGGGTTCGTCACACCTGCCCTCGGGTCCGTCACACCTGCCCTCCGGGGCCCGCCCCGGCCGCCGGAAACCGCCGGGAGGCCCGTCCGGGGCCCGCCCCGGCCGCCGGGACCCGCTCGCTAGGGCCGCCCCGGGACTTGGCCCCGCCCGGGGACGAGCGTCCCGTACACCTCGACGAGCCGGGCGCGCGAGTCGTCGAGGTAGGCGGCGAGCAGCCGTTCCGCGCCGGCCCGCTCGCCCGCGCGCAGCGCTTCGAGGATCTGCCGGTTCCGTACGAGGTAGGGCTCGTGCAGCCCCTGCGGGTCGTCCACCACGTGGAAGGCGAGCCGCAGCTCGGCCAGGACGCCGCGCATGAGTTCGTCGGTGCGGGGGCTGCCCGCGAGGGCGACCAGTTCGCTGTGGAAGTGGATGTTGGCGGTCGACACGCCCTTCCACTCCCGTCGCCTGGCGGCCCGCTCGCCGTCCGTGACGGCCTCGTCGAGCCCGTCGAGCGGGAAGGGCGGCTCGCCGAGGCCGCGTACGACCGCGCACTCCACGAGCCGTCGCGTGCGGTAGATGTCGACGACGTCGTCGACCGCGAGGACCCGGACGAAGACGCCCCGGTTGAGCTGGTGCGCCAGCAGCCGTTCGTGGGTGAGCAGGCGGAACGCCTCGCGCAGGGTGTTGCGCGAGACTCCGAGCGCGCCGCCGATGTTCTCCTCCGACAGCCGGGCGCCCGGCGGGAAGAAGCCCTCGGCGATGCGGGTGCGCAGGATGTCGGCGACGCGCTCTGCGGTGCTGGTGCGGCCCAGCAGGACGCGGTCGTCGGCGAGGCCCCCCGGATCGCCGGCGTCCCCCGGACGGGTGCCCGTCGTCGTCACCGTGGAGTCTCCTTCGCTGCCTCGCGTCCCGCCCGTGCGCTTCTCGGCCCCATCGTAGGACCGGCCTCCCGGAGAATCCGCCCCATCGTGCGAACGGGAATCCAACTACACGCCTCTTGTCGGATCGTTCAACAATCCCCTACGTTGTCGAAAGCTCAGCACCCTCCCCCTTGTCCCGCGAGGTCTCCCTGCGAGGTGCACATGAGTACGACACGGCCACGTCAGTCGTCCCCGCTCCCCCGGCGGACCCGGGCGGACGGCGGCGCCCTCGACTGGTTCCGCGAACTCGGCCCGCGCGGCCGCCGCGCCTTCGCGGGCGCCTTCGGCGGCTACGGCCTCGACTCCTACGACTTCTTCACGCTCCCGCTGAGCATGGTGGCCATCGCCGCGTACTTCGGCCTGGACAGCGGCCAGACCGGGCTGCTGACCACCGTCACCCTGGTCGTCTCCGCCGTCGGCGGCGCGGGCGCCGGGATCCTCGCCGACCGGATCGGCCGGGTGCGGGCCCTGATGATCACGGTGATCACCTACGCGGTCTTCACCGTGCTGTGCGGCTTCGCGCCCAACTACGAGACCCTGCTGGTGTTCCGCGCCCTCCAGGGGCTCGGTTTCGGCGGCGAGTGGGCGGTCGGCGCGATCCTGGTCGCGGAGTACGCGTCCGCCAAGCACCGGGGGCGCACCCTCGGCGCGGTCCAGAGCGCGTGGGCGGCCGGCTGGGCGCTCGCCGTCGTCGTCTACACGCTGGTCTTCCACTTCCTGGACGGGGACACGGCCTGGCGCGTGATGTTTTGGACGGGCGCCCTGCCCGCGCTGCTGGTGCTCTACGTACGGCGCCACGTGAGCGACGCCCCGCGCACCACGCGGCAGCTCGAACGCAGCACCACGAAGGGCTCCTTCGCCGCGATCTTCAAGAAGGACCTGCTGCGCACCACCCTCTTCGCCGGACTGCTCTCCACCGGCGTGCAGGGCGGCTACTACACCCTCGCCACCTGGGTGCCGACCTACCTCAAGCAGGAGCGCGGACTGACCGTCGTCGGCACGGGCGGCTATCTGGGCATGCTCATATCCGGCGCCTTCATCGGCTACCTGACCGGCGGGTACCTCACCGACGCACTGGGCAGGAAGAAGAACATCGCGATCTTCGCCGTGCTGTCGGCCGCCTGTGTCCTCGTCTACACCCACATCCCGTCCGGGGCCAACGGCCTGCTCCTCGTCCTCGGCTTCCCGCTCGGCTTCTGCATGTCGGCGATCTTCAGCGGCTTCGGTTCGTTCCTCGCCGAGCTGTACCCGACGGCGCTGCGCGGCACGGGACAGGGGTTCACCTACAACACGGGGCGGGCGGTCGGGGCGTTCTTCCCCACCCTGGTCGGCTTCCTCGCGGACAGCTGGGGCGTCGGCGGCGCGCTGGTCTTCGGCGCCGTCGGGTACGGCATCGCCGTGATCGCCCTGTTCGGCCTTCCCGAAACACGCGGCCAGGAGCTCACCTGATGAACACGGCACACAACGCACACCCGTCAAGCCCGGCGCACCCCGCGCGCGTGGACCTCAACGCCGACCTGGGCGAGGGCTTCGGGCGCTGGGAGCTGACCGACGACGCGCGGCTGCTGTCGGTCGTCACCAGCGCCAACGTCGCCTGCGGCTTCCACGCGGGCGACGCCGCCACCATGCGCAGGGTCTGCGACCTGGCGGCCGAGCGGGGCGTACGGATCGGCGCCCAGGTCTCCTACCGCGACCTGGCCGGGTTCGGACGGCGGGCCATGGACGTGCCGCCCGACGAGCTGTCCGCCGAAGTCGCGTACCAGATCGGCGCCCTTGAGGCGTTCGCCCGCGCGGCGGGCAGCCGCGTCAGCTACGTCAAGCCGCACGGCGCGCTCTACAACCGGGTGGTGCACGACGAGGAACAGGCCGAGGCGGTCGTGAAGGGCGTGCTGCTGGCGGGCGCGGTGACCGGGCCGCTGCCGGTGCTCGGACTCCCCGGTTCGCTGCTGCACGTCATGGCGGAGAAGGCCGAACTGCCCGCGGTGCCCGAGGCGTTCGCCGACCGGGCGTACACCCCCGAGGGCTCGCTGGTGCCGCGCGGCCGCGCCGGTGCCGTCATCACCGATCCCGCGGCCGTCGTGGAGCGCTCCGTCTCGCTCGCCCGGTTCGGGATGGTGACCACCCAGTGCGGCCAGCCGCTGTCCGTACGGGCCCGTTCGCTCTGTCTGCACGGCGACACCCCGGGGGCCGTCGACCTGGCCCGCCGGGTGCGCGGACAGTTGGAGGCCGCCGGCATCCGGGTGGAGGCGTTCACGTGACCGTACGCGCCCTGCCCATGGGCGAGCGCGCGCTGCTCGTGGAGCTCGACAGCGGCGCCGAGGCACAGGCGCTCCACGCCGAGCTGCTGCGCCGCAGGGCGGCCGGGACACTGCCTGGCGTACGGGAGGTCGTGCCCGCCGCGCGCACCGTGCTGCTCGACGGGATCGACGACCCGGGCTGGTTCGCGGCGGAGCTGTCCGGCTGGGAGGTCCCGCCGCTGCGCCCCGAGGCACAGGGGGCGATCGAGGTCCCGGTGCGCTACGAGGGCCCCGACCTCGCGGAGGTCGCACGGCTGTGGGCGGTCGCGGAGGACGAGGTGGTGCGGATCCACACGGCGGCCGAGTTCCGGGTGGCGTTCTGCGGGTTCGCGCCGGGATTCGGCTACCTCACCGGGCTGCCCGAGAGGTACGCCGTACCCCGCAAGGACACGCCCCGCACCGCCGTGCCCGCCGGATCGGTCGCCCTCGCGGGCCCGTACACCGGTGTGTACCCGCGCGCCTCGCCCGGCGGCTGGCAGCTGATCGGCACCACGGACACCGTGCTGTGGGACCCCGCGCGCGTACCGGCCGCACTGCTCACGCCAGGAGCGCGGGTGCGGTTCGTGGCGGAGGGCCGGTGACGGACCGGGCCTTCGCCGTCGTGCGGTCCGGCGCGCTCACCTCCGTGCAGGACCGCGGAAGGGCGGGGCACGCGCATCTGGGGGTGCCCCGGTCGGGCGCCCTCGACGGGCCGGCCGCCGACCTGGCCAACCGGATCGTCGGCAACCGCACGGACGCCGCACTGCTGGAGACCACGCTCACCGGCTGTACGGTGCGCACGCGCCGTACGGTCGTCGCGGCGGTGACCGGGGCGCACTGCGCGGTCACGGTCGACGGGCGGCCCGCGCCGTGGGGCGCGGCGGTGCGCGTCCCCGCGGGCGCGCTGCTCGACGTCGGACCCGCACTGCGCGGCGTACGGAGCTATGTGGCGTTCTCCGGAGGGATCGCCGTTGAGCCCGTGCTGGGCAGCCGCGCGACGGACCTGCTCTCCGGGCTCGGCCCGCCCCCGCTCACGGACGGCGCCGTGCTGCCACTGGGGGCTCCCGAGGGCCGCCCGGGGCACGCCCTCGGGGCCCCGCTGCCCGCGCCGCCGAGCGAGCTGACGCTGCGGCTGCGCCCCGGGCCGCGTGCCGACTGGTTCACTCCCGCGTCCCTGCGGGCGCTCGCCACGGCCACGTACCGCGTCTCATCGGCCTCCAACCGCATCGGCCTGCGCACCGAGGGCCCCGCCCTGGAGCGCGCCGTCCCCGGTGAGCTGCCCAGCGAGGGCCTGGTACTGGGCGCGGTCCAGGTGCCGCCGGACGGGCGCCCGCTGGTGTTCCTGGCCGACCACCCGACCACGGGCGGCTATCCGGTGGTCGGCGTCGTGCCGGAGCGCGATCTCGCGGCGGCGGCGCAGGCGGTACCCGGCACTCCCCTGCGCTTCGTGCACTGAGTGCACTGTGTGTGCTGAGTGCGCTGAGCGTGCTGAGTGCGCCGCGGGCCGTCGTGACGGGTGCCAGGTCGCGTGTGCGTACGGTGGCGGCCTCGTGCGCGTCGACGCGCTCGGGGACCTCGGTCACCCGGCTGTACAGGATTTCGGGAAGCGGGATCCGGCGGTCGAAGGTCCCGGGGCGGTTCCGGTGGGCGATGCGCGGGGCGTCGCGGAACCCTTCGGAGGACCCTCCGGAGGCGAACAGCTGCGATCGGCCAGTTGCGATCGGCGGCGATCAGTGGCCATCAGTGACGATCGGGACGCTCTGCTCACCGCGCCGTTCGAGGAGCGCGTCGGTGGCGAAGGACGGGCCCGCCTCGGCCGCGAAGGCGCGGTCGGCGGGGTCGGGCTCCCCCAGCCCGGTTCCCAGCTTCCTTTCAGTTCCGGCGACGGCGGCGTCCGCACGCCGTTCCGGATGGTGCCTCTCCCCCTTCCGGGGTCACACCGGGGTCATACGGCGGTCGTGTCGGGACCGATCCTGCTCCGCACGGCCGTCTGCACCTCGGCCTCTTCGGCGGGGTCCGCGGCCAGCCTGCGCAATCGCTCGGCCACGCGCGCGTCGCGCGTCTCGGCGTGCAGGGCGGCGACCTCCCTGGTCGTCTCCTCGCAGTCCCACAGGCACTCGACGGCGAAGCCGGTGGCGAAGGAGGGGTCGGTGCCCGCCAGGGCGCGCGCGGTCCTGCCGCGCAGCTGGGACGAGGCCGTCTCGCGGTACACGTGGCGCAGCACGGGGGCGGCGCAGGCGATGCCCAGGCGTCCCGCCCCGTCGACCAGCGTCCAGAGCAGCGGGGCGTCGGGGCCTTCGGCGCGCACGGTCTCGCGCAGGGCGCCGAGCACCAGCTTGCCGTCCTTGGCGCCGCCCCGGCAGGCGAGGACGCAGGCGGCGGACGCACCCAGGGCGTCGGGCCTGTGCACCCAGCCCCTGGCCCGGTCAACGGCCGCTTCGCCGCACATCCGCTCGAACGCGGACACGGCGGCCTCCACGACCGTGCGGGACGGGGCCGCGGCCGCCGCCTCGATCAGGTCGAGGGCGTCGGGGTCCTGGGTCTCGGCGAGGTAGTGCAGAGCAGCACCGCGCGCGCCGTCCGTGCCGCCCCTGGCCGCCTCGACGATCGTCGGACGGTCCTCGGGGCCCGCGACCGCGCTCAGGCAGCGGGCCGCCGGGACGTGGAGGACGCTGCCGCGCTCCAGGCCCTGCTGGGCCCATTCGAAGACGGCCCCCACGCTCCAGCCGGGACGGGGGCCTCCGGGGCGCATCTGGCGCTGCCAGCGGTCGAAGGAGCCCTGTTCCTGGGCGGCGCGCACCCGGCCGCCTACCGTTGCGCGCGGGTCCTCGGCCCACAGGCGCCACGGCCTGGGCTCGAAGGCGTCGCGCACGGCGGCGGCGAGTTCCGCCTCGCCCTCGGGGCCTTCGGCGAACCGGGCCAGGACCGGGACGGCCAGGGAGCGCAGCCCGGCGTCGTCGTCGCGCAGGGCGAGCTCGTCCAGGGCCCAGGCCCAGTTGGCGCCGGTCGCGGCGTAGCGCCTGAGCAGTGCCAGGGCGTCCGCCCGGCCGTAGGAGGCCAGGTGCCCGAGCACGGACAGGGCGAGACCGGTCCTGGAGTCGTCGGTGTCGAGCAGGTCGTCCGGGTCGGACAGGTGCCGCTCGATCTGGTCGAGACCTCCGTCGAGGTCGAGGTACAGGCGTGCGTAGTACAGGGAGCGGTTCTCCACCTGCCAGTCGTGGCGGGGGTCACTCAGTACGCAGTGGTCGAGGGCGGCCAGCGCTTCGGAGCGCGGTGCGGCGAGCGCGTGCAGGGTGCCGTCGCCACGGCCCCTCTGGAGCAGTCCGAGCAGGGTGCCGCTCGGCGCTATGTCTGGATCGAACATGGGAAAGCCTCACATCAAGCTGTCGACGCAACCGGAGATACCGGATGAAGGGGAATCGCCTAGGCCGCGCAGCAACATGGGGAGCCGCCCGTCGTCTTCTGCCTGGTGTAGACCATCTTCCTGCCTCTCGTCGGTGGTCCGAAGCGGACCCGCGACGTCATGATGACCCAGCCATTTCGCCACCGCGACCACATTTACGGCGCATACCCTCAGTGGGCTCCGAACAATTCCAGCAGGTCCGTCTTGCCGAACATCCGCGCCGTGTCCAGGGCGGACGGAGTCCCGGCCGACGGGTCGGCGCCGCCGGCGAGCAGCGCGTGGATGACGGCCTCCTCGCCCTTGAAGACGGCTCCGGCGAGCGGCGTCTGGCCGCGGTCGTTGGCGCGGTTGGGGTCGGCTCCCCGGGCGAGCAGCGCCTCCACGGCCGCCGCGTGCCCGTGGTAGGCGGCGAGCATCACGAGTGACTGACCGTGATCGTTGGTGAGGTTCGCCGGGACGCCCGCGTCGACGTAGGCGGCGAGCTGCTCGGCCTCGCCCTGCCGGGCCAGGTCGAAGATCTTCGTCGCCAGCTCGATGACCTCGGGGTCCGGGGTTTCGCTCATCTGACGGTCCGCCTTTCATGCCGTTGACCTGTGTCGACTCGGTCGGGGAGTACGGCGTGCCAGCCGTACGAGTGAATCGACAGGGTACTGCCCCGGCGGCGACATGACCCGGGCCGGGCGCGGCAAAGATCACGTCGAGTGACGAAGAGGGGTCGCCCGATGCGGCTCCGCGCCGACGGGCGCCACCGGAAGGTAGGCCACTCAGGTGAAATATCGCTTATTTCACTCGATTGCACCTTTTATCGCATAGATACTTCCTGTGAGCCTGGAAGGACTCATGGTGACTGTCCCCTCAACCAGGAGAACCCCTCATGATCCTGTCCATCTCCGGTGTCGTGCTGCTGGGCATCATCGTCTTCCTGTTCTTCAGGAAGGACGGCCTCAAGGCCTCGCACGCGCTCGTCTGCGCCCTGTTCGGCTTCTACCTCGCGGGCACCGCCATCGCCCCGAGCATCAAGGCCGGTGGCGCGAGCCTCGCCAGCCTCTTGGGCGGGATCAAGTTCTGACCCCGCACCACCGCTCCCTGCCCCTTCCTCACTCCCCCATCGGCTCCACCATCAGGCCCTCCAGGAGACAGACGTGGCCCGGCGACCACTCCCCCGCATTCTGAGCAGCGGCAGCGCCCAGATCGCCCGCAGCCGTGAAATGGCGCGGACGGCCGCCGACAGCGCCACCGACGTCCTGCACCCGCTGATCACCATCACGCGGGGGCTGCGGCAGATCGCCGCGGCCGGGCGGGCGAAGTGGGCCGCCACGCCCAAGGAACGGCGTGGTCCCACGCTCTTCCTGGCCGCGGCCTGCGTCCTGGTGGTGGCGCTCGTCCCGTACGGACCACTGCTCGCCCTGATCGGGGTGATGGCGGTGGCCGCGTGGAAGGGGCGGGAGCGCACCCCCGTGCAGACGGGTCCCGACGAGGCGGAGCTCGGCCGCCTCCAGGCGCTGTACGAGGCACTGGTTCCGTACTTCTCGGTGCCCGACGACCCGAGCCCCCTCTTCTCGCACGGCGGCGGCTGGGAGAGCGCCTTCAGCGACTACGCGTTCGACGACGACGGCCGCCTCCGCAAGCTGTGCGTGAAGTACCCGGCGTACTTCACCGACGGCGAGGCCGCGTCGCGGGCCCGCATCGAACAGCTGCTGCACGCCAAGTCGGGGCGCGGCCGCGAGTACCACTTCGCCTGGGACGAGGAGGGCAATCAGCTCGTCATGAGCGTGCTGCCGCCCCTGTCGACCTCCATCGCGGCGCAGCGGTTCGTCACCGCGCCCGGCGAGACGGTGCTCGGTTTCACCGACCAGGACGCCGTACAGCGCACGGTCCCCGTCCTGGACGGGGACGGGACGACGGACGCCCCTCCGGTCGTCTGGCGCACCGGATCGCGCTCCACCGAACCCCATCTGCTGGTCGTCGGACAGCCCGGCAGCGGCACCACGTCGCTGCTGCGCTCGATCGCCCTCCAGGCGCTCCAGCACGGCGACGTGCTCATCATGGAGGGCAGCGGAACCGGCGAGTACGCCTGTCTGACCGGCCGGTCCGGCGTCCTGGCCGTGGAGTGCGGCCTCGCCGGGGCCCTGGCCACGCTGGAGTGGGCGGCGCACGAGACGGAGCGCAGGCTCATCGCGGCCAACCGCGCGCGCCAGGCCGGGCACCCCGCGCCCGAGGACACCAAGCGCCCGCTGTGGATCCTGCTGGACCGGCCCAGCGTCTTCGGCCACCTGGCCGCGGCCGACGGCCGCCCCGACCCCCAGCAGCTGCTCCAGGTCCCGCTGCGGCACGGCAGGGCCGCGGGCGTGACCGTGGTCGTGGCCGAACAGTTCGACAGCGTCGACACGATCGTCGAGACCGTGCGGACCCACACCCGCGCCCGCGTGGTGCTGGGCCCCGCCGCGCCCGAACAGGTGGCGGCGGTGCTCGGCACGGAACCCCACACCACTCCGACGCCCGACACCCCGCCCGGCCGCGGCTACGCCAGGCTCGGCGCCGGTCCGGTGCTGCGGCTCCAGGTGCCGGCCACTCCCGACCCGTACGACGACGCGACGAGCGAGGCGCACCGGCAGGCCGTACTCGACCTGCTGCCCGAACGGACGGCCAAAAGCTTCGGGACGGGCGTGGAGCACGAGACGCAGGAGCTGGAAGCACTGGAGGGACTGGAAGAAGGGGAGCAGCTGACCGTCCTCGACTGACGGGGCGGCTGCGTACGTACGCCGGGTGCCGGGCCGTTCCTCAGGCCACGAACGTGCGCGGCGACTCCGCCCCCGTGCTCGCCCCCGACTCCACCAGCTTCGCCGCGGCGGCCAGGCGCGCCGCCGCCTCGTCCGCGACCGGGCCGCTCACCGTGAACGGCAGCCGCACGTACCCCTCGAACGCGCCGTCCACACCGAAGCGCGGTCCCGAAGGGACCCGTACGCCGACCCGTTCGCCGACCTCCGCGAGGCGCGAGCCGGACAGTCCGCCCGTACGCACCCAGAGCGTCAGCCCGCCGCGCGGCACGTCGAACTCCCAGTCGGGCAGTTCCCTGCGCACCGCGGCGATCAGCGCGTCCCTGTTCTCGCGCGCCTGTCCCCTGCGCACCGCCACGGCCTCCTCCCAGCCGCCCGTGCGCATCAGCCAGTTCACGGCGAGCTGTTCCAGCACGGGCGTGCCGAGGTCGGCGTAGGCGCGGGCCGCGACCAGCGAGCGGATCACGTCGGGCGCGGCCCGCACCCAGCCGATCCGCATGCCCGCCCAGAACGCCTTGCTCGCCGAGCCCACCGTGAGCACGGTGGAGCCCGCCGGGTCGAAGGCGCAGACGGGCCGGGGCATCTCGATCCCGTCGTCCAGGTACAGCTCGGTCATCGTCTCGTCGACGACCAGCACCGTCCCCGCCGAGCGGGCCGCCTCCACCAGCTGGCGGCGCTGGTCCTCGTCGGCCAGCGCGCCCGTCGGGTTGTGGAAGTCGGCGACCACGTAGGCCAGCCGGGGCGCGGCGTCGCGCAGCACCTGCCGCCAGCGCCCCAGGTCCCAGCCCGTCAGTTCGTCCCCCATCGCCACCGGCACCAGGCGCGCCCCGGCCTCCCGCATGAGCTGGAGGATGTTGGCGTACGAGGGCGACTCCACGGCGATCCGCTCGCCGCGCCCCGCGAAGAGGTGGCAGATCGCGTCCATCGCGCCCATGGCACCGGTGGTGACCATGATCTGCTCGGGCATGGTGGGGATGCCGCGCTCGGTGTAGCGGTCGGCGAGCATCTGGCGCAGCGCCGGCAGGCCCGCCGGGTAGTCGCCGTGGGTGTGCGCGTACGGCGGCAGCTCCTCCAGCGCGCCCTGGACCGCGCGGGTCAGCCACGGCTCGGGCGCGGGCAGCGAGGCACAGCCCAGGTCGATCATGGAACCGAGCGACTCGGGCGGCAGCGGCTCCAGGCCGCGCGCGGGCAGCGGGTTCCCCGCGGGCACCGCGGTCCAGCTGCCCGCGCCCCTGCGCGACTCCAGGAAGCCCTCCGCGCGCAGCGCCTCGTAGGCCGCGGCGACGGTGGTGCGGCTCACGGACAGGGCCAGGGCCAGCTCGCGCTCGGCGGGCAGCCTGGCCGCGACCGGCACCCGGCCCTCCAGGACCAGCAGCCGGACGCCCTCGGCGAGCGCGCGGTAGGCGGGCGGCTTGCGGGTGCCGGGCCCCACGGGCCTGCTCTGCGCGTTCAGCTGGCGCGCGAGCTGCGCCGCCCCCACCGCCGAAGTCCACTGCGTCATGGAATTCAGTCCACCTTCCGAGAATTGGCCATGGTTGGCCTTCGATCCCCGGCCACAGAGTGTCATGTGTCAGTCCAGTACCACCACCTTGGGGGGAAACGAAGTGTCAGGCCATCTCGTCCGCCGGCTGTCGCAGCTGTACGTGGGGCTCGCCCTGTACGGCGTCAGCTCGGCGCTGCTGGTCCGCAGCGCGCTGGGACTCGAACCGTGGGGCGTCCTGCACCAGGGGCTCTCCGAACTGACCGGCCTGACCATCGGCACCGTCTCGATCGTCGTCGGCGCCGCCGTGCTGCTCCTGTGGGTCCCGCTGCGGCAGAAGCCCGGCCTCGGCACGGTCTCCAACGTCTTCGTCGTCGGCCTGGCCATGGACGCCACGCTCGCCCTGGTCCCCGACCACTCCTACGGCCTCGCGGCCGACGTCCCCCTGCTGGTCGCCGGGATCGTCCTCAACGGCGCCGCCACCGGCCTCTACATCGCGGCCCGCTTCGGCCCCGGGCCGCGCGACGGACTGATGACCGGGCTCCACGCCCGTACGGGCCGCTCCATCCGGCTGATGCGCACCGCGATCGAGGTGGCCGTCGTCGCGACCGGCTTCGCCCTCGGCGGCTCGGTCGGCATCGGCACCCTGGCGTACGCCCTGGCCATCGGGCCGCTCGCGCAGTTCTTCCTGCGGATCTTCACGGCCTCCGAGGAGAAGCCGCCCAGCACCGTGGTCGCCCAGAGCCCCGCGACCGCGGCAAGCGCCCCGGAACAGTCCATACTGCCCAAGTGACGCACGCACGCCATCCCTATCTGGACCACCCGTCGCCGATCCCCTTCGCCCACCGCGGCGGAGCCGCGGACGGCATCGAGAACACCGCGGCCGCCTTCCGCCGCGCCGCCGTCGAGGGCTACCGCTACTTCGAGACGGACGTGCACGCCACGGCGGACGGCCGCCTCGTCGCCTTCCACGACGCGACCCTCGACCGGGTGACCGACGCGCGCGGGAGGATCGCCGAGCTGCCCTGGAGCGAGGTCGGGCGGGCGCGGGTGGCGGGCAAGGAGCCGCTGCCGCTCTTCGAGGAGCTGCTGGAGGAGTTCCCCGAGGCCCGCTGGAACGTCGACGTCAAGGCGTGGCCCGCGCTCCAGCCCCTCGTGGACCTGGTCAGGCGGACGGGCGCCTGGGACCGGGTCTGCGTCAGTTCGTTCTCCGAGGCCCGCGTCGCGCGGGCGCTGCGCCTGGCGGGCCCCCGCCTGGCCACCTCGTACGGCGTGCGGGGCGTGGTGGGCCTGCGGCTGCGCTCGTACGGGATCCCGGCGGCGCTGCGGGTCGGCGCCGTGGCGGCCCAGGTCCCCGAGACCCAGAACGGCGTGCGCGTCGTCGACCGCCGCTTCGTGCGGACCGCCCACGCCCGCGGCCTCCAAGTGCACGTCTGGACGGTCAACGACCCCGGGCGGATGGCCGCGCTCCTGGACCTCGGCGTGGATGGCATCATGACCGATCATCTTCAGACGCTGCGGTCGGTGCTGACCGAGCGCGGGGTCTGGGTCTGATCCACGGGGACGAGCGAGGGGGCGCGGGTTGACCACCGGCACCGCGAACAGCACCGACCGCGACGGCGGGACGGCCGCCGGGCGCAGACGCGAACAGCGCGGCTGGTACTTCTACGACTTCGCCTGCTCCGTCTACTCGACGAGCGTCGTGACGGTCTTCCTCGGCCCCTACCTCACCGCCGTGGCGAAGGCCGCGGCCGACGACGAGGGGTACGTCCACCCGCTGGGCGTTCCGGTCAGGGCGGGCTCGCTCTTCGCGTACTCCGTCTCGGCCTCGATCGTGCTGGCCGTGGTCCTCATGCCGCTCGCGGGCGCCAGGGCGGACCGCACGGGCCGCAAGAAGCCGCTGCTCGCCGCCGCCGCCTACACCGGGGCCGCCGCGACGGCCGGGATGTTCTTCCTGGACGGGCACCGCTATCTGCTGGGCGCGTTCCTGCTGATCGTGGCGAACGCCTCGCTGTCGGTCTCGATGGCGCTCTACAACGCCTACCTCCCGCAGATCGCCGCGCCCGAGGAACGGGACGCCGTCTCGTCCAGGGGATGGGCGTTCGGCTACACCTCGGGGGCGCTGGTCCTCGTACTGAACCTGGTCCTGTACTCGGGACACGACTCGTTCGGCCTGTCCGAGTCCATGGCCGTGCGGATCTGTCTGGCGTCCGCCGGGCTCTGGTGGGGCGCCTTCGCCCTGGTCCCGCTGCGCACGCTGCGCGACCGCGCGGCGGCGCCGGGCGGCGAGGGCTCGGTCGGCTCGGGCTGGCGCCATCTGCTGGCGACGCTCAAGGACATGCGCCGCCACCCCCTGACGCTCTCCTTCCTCCTCGCGTACCTCGTCTACAACGACGGGGTGCAGACGGTGATCTCCCAGGCCTCGGTGTACGGCTCCGAGGAGCTGGGGCTCGGCCAGACGACGCTGATCGTCGCCGTGCTGCTGGTCCAGGTGCTCGCGGTGGCGGGGGCGCTGGGGATGGGCAGGCTCGCCAGGACGCACGGGGCCAAGCGGACGATCCTCGGATCGCTCGCCGTCTGGGTGGCGATCCTGGTGGCCGGATACTTCCTGCCCGCGGGGGCGCCCGTCTGGTTCTTCTGCCTGGCGGCGGCGATCGGCCTGGTGCTCGGCGGCAGCCAGGCGCTCTCCCGCTCGCTCTTCTCGCACCTGGTGCCGCGCGGCAAGGAGGCGGAGTACTTCTCCGCGTACGAGATGAGCGACCGCGGACTGAGCTGGCTTGGACCGCTCGTGTTCGGCCTCGCCTACCAGCTGACCGGGAGCTACCGTGATGCGATCATCTCCCTCGCGGCCTTCTTCGCACTCGGATTCGTGCTGCTCGCACGGGTGCCGGTGCGGCGGGCCGTGGAGGCCGCGGGGAACCCCGTACCTGAACGGATTTAGCAGTTGAATCGAAAGGCCGGTAGTGTACGCCTTTGGCCTGCCAGGCGGACCGTTACTGCGCGCTGAAGAAATGAATGCACTGGGTGACATCTTCTGTCAGATGTGACGAACCGGGCGCTGGCGGGTACCCCAATTGTTTGAAAAGCAGCGGCACGACGGGCGACGCATGACCGGCAACGGGAATCTTTGCCGACGACCGGACGTTGACCGGATGACGACGACAGCGACACCTGTCCTGTGGGCGACAAGCCCGGGAGGCACGATTCATGAGTGAGCGAGCTCTTCGCGGCACGCGCCTCGTGGTGACCAGCTACGAGACCGACCGCGGCATCGATCTGGCCCCGCGCCAGGCGGTGGAGTACGCATGTGAGAAGGGTCATCGTTTCGAGATGCCCTTCTCCGTGGAGGCGGAGATTCCGCCGGAGTGGGAGTGCAAGGTCTGCGGGATCCAGGCACTCCTGGTGGACGGGGACGGCCCCGAGGAGAAGAAGGGGAAGCCCGCGCGCACGCACTGGGACATGCTCATGGAGCGGCGCACCCGCGAGGAGCTGGAGGAGGTGCTGGCCGAGAGGCTGGCCGTCCTGCGCTCCGGCGCCATGAACATCGCCGTGCATCCGCGCGACAGCAGGAAGTCCGCGTAGCGCCCCACCGGCGCGCGGGGCGGGCCACCGCCGCGCAGTAGAGCAGTAGGCAGTACCGCAGTAGGCAGCACAAGAGCCGAGGGCCGCGACAGCATCAGCGTCGCGGCCCTCGGCTCGTCTGCGTTGTCCGTCCTGTGCGTCGCCCGTCCGTGCGTCGCCCTGACCCGCGCACCGCCCGGACGCTCCCGGCCGTCGTACGCGTGCCCGCGTCGCGCTGTGCGGGCACGGTACGCCCCCCCCCGGCGCCCGCGCTACGACCCCCGGGCGGTGGCCGACCGGCCACCGCCCGGGGGAACGCACGGCACCCCCCTCAGGGGGTCAACGGCGGCCTGGGGCCGTTGTCGTGGCGGGTCGGGCCCGCAGGACCGCCGTCCTCCCTGATGACCTCACCCTGCACGACCTTTCCGTCGGGCCGGTGAATGCGAGCCTGCTGGAAGGCGTCGCCGAGGCCGCCGGGCGCCATGGCGCTCATCTTCCGCTCCAGCGTCCTCTCGGTGTACTTGGCCAGCGCCGTGCGCACCGGCGGCACCAGGAGCACCAGGCCGAGCGCGTCCGAGACGAGGCCGGGCAGCATCAGGAGGAGTCCGGCGAGCATCAGGAAGCCGTTGCCCGAGCCGTCGGCGCCGCCGGACGGGCGGTCGCCCGCCCCGGGCGCCGACTGCTGCTGAAGCGTTTCCGTGAGGCTCTTGAAGGCCCTGCGGCCCGCCCGCTTGATGACCGTCGCGCCGAGCAGGCCGCCCGCCACGATCAGCAGCAGGACGACGAATCCGCTCGTCGCGCCGGCCACGACGGTCAGCAGCCAGATCTCCAGCACCAGCCAGGCGGCGATGGCGAGGGGCACGAAAGTACGGGCGCGCGAGCGCCGGGGGGCAGTGGTCGGTTGCGGTGCGCCGGTCGTCATGCCCCCAGTGTGCCTGGTCAGGAAGGCTTGCGGCCAAGGAGCTTGTTGGTGCGTGCACCGATGCCCCAGCCGGTGACCCGCCACAGCGCCTCGACGAGGATGTCGCGGCTCATCTTGGAGTCGCCGACCTCCCGCTCGACGAAGGTGATCGGCACCTCGACTACGTGGTAGCCCGCCTCGACGGTCCTGCGGGCGAGGTCGACCTGGAAGCAGTAGCCCTGGGAGGCGACCGAGTCCAGGCCCAGGCCCTCCAGGGTCTCCCTGCGGAAGGCGCGGTAGCCGCCGGTGATGTCGCGCAGCGGCAGGTCGAGCAGGATGCGCGAGTAGGTGGAGCCGCCGCGGGAGATGAACTGCCGGCTCTTGGGCCAGTTCACCACCCGGCCGCCGGGGACCCAGCGCGAGCCGAGGACCAGGTCGGCGTTCTTGAGGGCGGTGAGCAGCCGGGGCAGCTCCTCGGGCTGGTGGGAGCCGTCGGCGTCCATCTCGACGAGGACGCCGTAGTCGCGCTCGATGCCCCAGCGGAAGCCCGCGAGGTAGGCGGCGCCCAGCCCTTCCTTGCCCTTGCGGTGCAGGACGTGGACCCGGGGGTCTTCGGCGGCGATCTCGTCGGCGATCTTCCCGGTGCCGTCGGGGCTGTTGTCGTCGGCGACGAGGACGTCGGCCGCGGGGACGGCGGCGCGCACCCGGTCCACGATCGGCTTGATGTTCTCCGCCTCGTTGTAGGTCGGGATGATCACCAATGCCTTGCCGAGCGGACCGTACTGCCGCTGACCGCCGTCTTTCACTACTGCCCCTTAAAGTCCGTACGCAGATGCACCACCATAGCGAGCGCCCGGGAGGGCCGGACCTACGCGGGTGGCAGGGTGTCGTACATGTACGGATGTGCGTGGTACGGGAGCAGTGGCGGCGATGGCCTGAAGAGGTGCGGAGGGGGCCCAGGGTCCTTCGGGCCGACCTGGGACCCGCTGGCTGCGGGTCGACCTAGAGCCGTGGTCTATTGAACGTCCGGGCCCCACCCGGGTCGCACCTTCCCACCGGAAAAAACCTTCCCTCGCCCCCGAGGCGCGGGCGCTGAACCTGGCTCCCGGCGGGGGTGCGCCGGTGCGGCACACCTCCACCTTGACCCAGCGGCGTTCGACGACTGCGTGGAGGTTCGACCGGTCGGACGTCCGTGGTGGACGTGGCCGAACCTACCCGTCAGTGGGCGCTTTCTGTCAACACTCGCCTGATCTGGGACTTTTCCCGAAGTAAGCAGGTCAAGACCGGAGAAACGCAGGTCCAGGGAGAACCCGCACGGCGGCCATCGGGGGGACGAAACGTCCCGACGTCACTCGTTCGGCCTTGCGTAGACCGTCTGTCCGAGCACCACGGTCCGCAGGCATACGGGCAGGTCGGCGCCGGGGGTCAGATCGGGCAGCCCCGGGGTCCCCGACCTGGGGTCGGTCGACCAGCGGGCCACCCGGTCGTCCGGCGCCTGGACCACCAGTTCGTCGGTGCGCCAGACCGCGTAGTCGGCCGGGGCTCCGGGCACGAGCACGCCCGCGTCGTCCCGCCCGACGGCCCGCCAGCCGCCCCTGGTGTGCGCCGTGAAGGCGGCGCGCACCGAGACGCGGTGCTCGGCGGTCCGGTGGAAGGCGGCGGCCCTGACCGTGCCCCACGGGTCCAGCGGGGTCACCGGCGCGTCGGAGCCGAAGGCCAGCGGGACGCCGGCGCGCAGCAGGGCGGCGTACGGGTTGAGGGTGCGCGCCCGCTCGACGCCGAGCCGCTGGGCGTACATCCCCTCGTCGCCGCCCCAGGCCGCGTCGAAGGCGGGCTGCACGGACGCCGTGAGGCCCAGCTCGGCGAAGGCCGCGACGGTCTCGGGGGTGAGCATCTCCGCGTGCTCCACGCGGTGCCTGGCGGCGCGGACCCGGGCGGGCCCGACCTTCTCGGCGGCGGCCCGCATCCCGTCGACGACGGCCGTGAGCGCGGCGTCCCCGATGGCGTGGAACCCGGCCTGGAGCCCGGCCTCGGTGCAGGCCGCGACGTGCGCGGCGACGTCGGCGGCCGTGAGGTGGGCGGATCCCGTGCTCTCCCCCGCGTCGGCGTAGGGGGCGTGCAGGCACGCGGTGTGGGAGCCGAGCGAGCCGTCCACGAAGAGGTCGCCCGCCGCGCCGACCGCGCCCAGCTCGCGGGCCCGCTCGACGTCCAGGTCGGCCCAGTAGCCGAAGACGCGCGGCCCCGGCTCGTCGGACGCGGCGAGCGCCAGGAGCGCCGTGAAGTCGGCCTCGTCGGAGATCTCGGGGCCGCCGCACTCGTGGACGGTGCCGATGCCCAGCGAAGCGGCGTGCGCGAGGGCGGCGCGCTGGGCCTCGGTGCGCTGGGCGGGAGCGATCGCCTCGTGGGCCGCGGCGCGCACCGCGTGGTGGGCGGCGGCGGTGAGCGGCGCGTCCGCGCGGAAGCCGGCCAGGTCGCGGACGCCCGGCACGAGGTCGAGCAGCGCGGTGGTGACGACCGCCGAGTGGACGTCGACGCGCGGCAGGTAGAGCGGGCGCCCGCCGGTCGCCCCGTCCAGCTCCGCGCGCGACGGGGGCCGTCGCTCGGGCCAGCGCGCCGCGTCCCAGCCGCCGCCGAGCAGGACCCGGTCGCCGGGCCTGGCCGCCGCGTGGGCCCGTACGAGGTCCAGGGCTTCGGCGAGGGTGCGGGCGCCGGAGAGGTCGAGGCCGGTCAGGGCGAGACCGGTCGCGGTGGTGTGCACGTGCGCGTCGGTGAAGGCCGGGGTGACGAGGGCGCCCTCGAGGTCGACGACCTCGTCCACGCCGGAGGCGAAGGCGTCCGCCGCGCCCTCGGAGCCCACCCAGGCGACGTGCCCGCGTTCCACGACCATCGCGGTCGCGAACGGGTCGGCGGGGCTGTGTACTTCTCCACCGCGCAGCAGCACGGTGCGGTGTTCGCTCATGCGGCCAGCCTAGGGGCCGGGCCGAGGGGGACGGTTTCCAGCCCCGGGCCGCGGGATCCGCCAGCCGTCCCCCGCGGCGCCTCCCCGCCCCGTCAGACCTTGGGCGGCCTCGCCTCGTACGGGGTCGAGAGCACCACCGTCGTGCGCGTCGAGACGCCCGACAGCGAGCGGATCCGGGTCAGGAGGTGCTCCAGCTCCAGCGGGGTCGCCACGCGCACCTTGAGGATGTAGTTCTCGTCGCCCGCCACGCTGTGGCACGCCTCGATCTCGGCCACGCCCGCCAGGCGCTCGGCGATGTCGTCGGGGGCGCTCGGGTCGAAGGGTTTGACCGAGATGAACGCCGTGAGCGGCAGCCCGACCGCCTCCGGGTCGACCACCGCGGCGTACCCCCTGATGACGCCCCGCTGCTCCAGCCTGCGGACGCGCTGGTGAACGGCCGACGTGGACAGGCCCGTGGCCTTGCCCAGGTCGGTGTAGCTCATCCGGCCGTCCTTGACGAGCAACTCAACGATCTGACGATCCAACTCCTCCATGCGGCTCAACCTATTACCCCGGTTCGCTCCGGGCACAGTCGCGACGTTCCCGATGGCCGTCCGCGGGGCATCTGCGCCGGGCATGTGACGAACGCCACACCCCATCGCAGGTGTCCGTCGTGACCGCACGGTTACCTGAGTGGGTTGGCGGGAAGTGCTTGCTGTGGCCGAGGACGCGAGTGCCTGTTCGGCCCACCCGAGGGGGGATTCCCATGCCAGATCTGAACTCCGAATCCGTCGAGGACGTCGCACCGGACGTGTACGACACCTTCGAGATGTACCGGGTCTTCTGCCCGGACTGCGAGCAGCCCATCGCGCTCCTCGCCGACGAGGAGGTCCTGCCCGAGCACGCCCTGTGCCCCACCCGCTGGAACCCCTTCGGGCTGACCGTGTGCCCCGGCACCGGCCGGCTCGCCTCCGACGCCCGGCGCGCCGACGAGTCGCCGCTGGCCCAGGAGCAGGACATGGCCATGCTCCTGACGCTGCCGCAGGGGCTCGACTGGCGCACGCAGCCGTTCTCGCACGTCGGAGGGCCCGGCTCGCGCCCGATCAAGGTCCCGCGGATGCGCCGCGCGGCCTGAGGCCCGTACGCGGCGGAGCCCGGCAGCAGCCGGCGGTCGTACGACGCGGCCGCGCCGGTGCGGGCCCCCGGCGCGCCGTCTCACCAGTACGCGCCCCGCACCATCGCCTCCAGGCTGGCCCGGTGCATGATCAGCGCGTCCGGGTCCCCGGGCGGCCGCACCTCGCCGAAGTGCAGCTGGCGGTGGGCGATGCGGAGCATGACGATCGCGTGGCGCAGCGCCGCGTAGAGCGTGTGGAACTCCATGGCGCGCGGCACGTGTCCGGTGAGCTCCGCGTAGCGGCGCTCGATCGCCTCCCGCCGCAGGAAGTCGGGCAGGCCCGGTTGGCCGAATCCCACCGTGAGGTCCTGGAAGAAGCGGTGCAGGTAGACGGTCCAGCCGAGGTCGAGTTCGCGCGGGCCGCAGGCGGCCATCTCCCAGTCGAGCACGGCCGCCGGTTCGAAGCCGTCGTAGACGATGTTGCCGATGCGGGCGTCGCCCCAGGTGAGCACCGGGGCGCCCTCGTCGTCGGGCCAGTGCCGCTCCAGCCAGCCGAACGCCGACTCGATGAGCGGTGAGCGCGGAACGCCGTCCACCACCCACTCGTAGTAGGCGCGTTGGGCGGTGACGTGCCGCCGCAGCGGCGAGCCGTCGCCTTCGGGCAGCAGGAACTCCGCCTCCTCCACCGGGAATTGCGTGTGCAACCGCGCGAGGACGGAGACGGTGGCCGCTTCGAGGCGGTCGCGTTCGGCGTCGGTCGCGGAGTGCAGCCAGTTGCCCTCGTAGGTGTAGGGCATGACGTCCGGCGGCACGCGGCCCTCCGCGCGGGCCATCACGAAGAACGGCGCCCCGAGCGCCGCCGGGTCCTCCTCCAGCCAGAGCACGCGCGGCACGGGCACGTCGGTGTGCTCGGCGACCAGGCGCATCAGCCGGTGCTGGCGCGGCATGTCGTAGACGGGGAAGACGGTGTACGCGGCGGGGTCGGCCGCCAGGCGCAGGGCGCAGGGGCCGTGCGGCGCGTCGGGGTGGTCGAGGTCGAACAGCAGCGTCTCGCTCGACATGCCGTTGGACTCGGGGATCCGCAGGCCCGTGGCGCGGGCGCCGGGGAGCCTGGCGCGGAGCCAGCGCTCCAGGCGTTCGCCGAGCTCCAGGGGGTCGCGGGTGGTGGTGCGCGGGCGGGGTGCCGTGGCCATGGCTGCGCTCTCCTTCGCCGGGGGGGGGACGGAACGTCGACGGACCGGACGGCGGCGGGCCTCAGAGCCTGTGTCTGAACCTGGGCCGGATCAGCGTGCGTGCCAGGCGTCGCACGCCCGGCCCAGGTTCAGACACAGGCTCTCAGTCGGCGACGGACGCGTAGCCGGTGAAGCCGCTCGGGTCGTGGCGGCCGAAGCTGCCGTGCTCGAAGATCCCGTAGCCGGTGCGGCCTTCGAGCGTGAAGCGGGCCGCGTGGTCGGTGACGCCGTACGCGGCGACGGCGTGGGCCGCGGGGTCGGAGAGGTCGTAGACCCTGCGGTCGGTCCAGCCGCGCCCCTGCCAACTGCCGTGCTGCCAGTCGTCGGCGGGCGGGTAGCCCGCGCCGACGGCGAGCGGCGAGGAGGCGAGGACCTCGATGCCCAGTTCGAGGGGCTTGCGGTCGGGGCCCGTCAGGTGGACGACGGCGCTCTGGGGGTGGCGGGTGCCGGGGCGGTACGCGATGTCGGCCTGCGGCCAGCCGAGTTGGCGGTCGCGCTCGCCCTCGCGCACCAGGACGGCCTCGTTGAGGGAGCGGTGGCCGTCCGCGTCCTCCTGGACGACCACCATCAGGAAGCGGTCGTCGAAGCGGACGGGGATCCAGAGCCAGTGGAAGCCCTCGGGGCGGTGCTCGGCCGCCGCCCTGCCGCCCTCTTCGCCGGGCAGGGGGCGCACTCCCCAGCTGCGGTCGCGCGTGCCGGTCCACTCCCCCGCCGCGACGGTGAACTCCTCGCCGCCCGCCCTGATGGTGCCGGTGCAGTGGCCCGCCTGGACGAAGCGGCGGCCTTCGAGGATCAGCCTCCCGCCCCTGCGCTGGGTGTGGTGCGGCTCCCAGAGGGCGGGGAAGTCGGCGGTCCACTCGATGTCGTACGCGAGGGAGCCGGGGTCCCGGGGGTCGCCCGCGCAGTGCAGGGTCATGCGGCGCAGCGGCTCGTCGACGGTGATGCGCAGCGGTCCGACGGACAGGTTCGTCCGGTCGTCGGTGAGGGCGTCGGAGGCGCGGACGGCGTGCAGCAGGTCTCCGGTGCGCAGGGTGGCGTAGGCGTCGATGACGCCGGTGTTGGGGTAGACGCCGAGGCCCGCGACGAGGACGGCGCGGCCCCGGTGGTCGAAGACGTGGAAGATGCAGCGGTCGTAGGCATTGCGGTCGCCGGTGACGAGGTGCTTCATCGACAGGGGCGCCTGGTGGATCGGGTACTCGTCGAGCGGGACGGGCCGGTCGTCGACTGACATGGCAAACCTCCCGGACAGCAAGGGATTTGACGGTACGTCAGATGCCGCGCCGGGAGCCATACCCGTGTCGTCGACGATGTGTGCGAACGCCGCTTGTTCACATCCGTGCGGAAGAGGCGATAACCCCGGGCGGGTACCGGGCGTTGCCCTGGTGTGAACGCACCGCACACGACGTCCGCGTGGGGCCGCGCAGGCTTCGCGACGACCGGCCCAGCAGAATCGGTTCCGCACCTGGCGGACCCGCCCATCTACCGCGCGCTGGTCCGCCATTGGGAGAGCGCGGGCAGGACCCTGCCGGGCCGCCGCGACCAGGAGTGGACCCGGCTCGCGGCGGCCCCCGTGTGGCTCAGCGGGTCTCGGGACCAGCGAGATGGCGGGCGATGACCATGCGCTGGATCTGGTTGGTGCCCTCGACGATCTGGAGCACCTTGGCCTCGCGCATGTAGCGTTCGACGGGGAAGTCGACGGTGTAGCCGTAGCCGCCGAGCACCTGGACCGCGTCGGTGGTGACCCGCATCGCGGCGTCCGTGCAGAACAGCTTGGCCATCGCGGCCTGCCGGGAGAAGGGGCGGCCCGTGTCGCGCAGCCGCGCCGCCGCGAGGTACAGGGCCCGGCCCGCCTCTATCTGGGTGGCCATGTCGGCGAGCATGAAGCGCAGCCCCTGGAAGTCCGCGATGGGGCGGCCGAACTGCTCGCGCCCCGCGGCGTACGCCACGGCTTCGTCCAGGGCCGCCTGGGCCACGCCCATGGCGCAGGCGGCGATGCCCAGGCGCCCCGAGTCGAGCGCGGCGAGCGCGATGGCGAAGCCCTGGCCCTCCTCGCCGATGCGGCGGGCGTCGGGGACGCGCACGCCGTCGAAGTTGAGCTGGGCGGTGGGCGAGCCCTTCATGCCCATCTTCTTCTCGGGCACCGCGGCGTTCAGCCCCTCGGCGTCGCCCGGCACCAGGAAGGCCGTGATGCCCCGGGCGCCCTCGCCGCCGGTCCTGGCCAGGACCGTGTAGAAGTCGGCAACGCCGCCGTGGGTGATCCACGCCTTCGTACCCGTGATCACCCAGTCGTCGCCGTCCCTGACGGCCTTGGTGCGCAGCGACGCGGCGTCCGATCCCGACGCGGGCTCGGAGAGGCAGTAGGCGCCCAGCAGGCCGCCGCCGAGCATGCCGGCGAGGTGCTCGGAGCGCTGCTCCTTGGTGCCGTACCCGGCGAGCGCGTGGCAGGCCAGGGTGTGGACGCTGGCGCCGAGGCCGACGGTGAGGCGGGCGGCGGCGAGCTCTTCCAGGACCTGGAGGTAGACCTCGTACGGCTGGTCGCCGCCGCCGTACTCGGAGTCGTACGGCAGTCCGAGCAGGCCCGATTCGGAGAGCAGTGCGAAGGTGTCGCGCGGGAAGCGGCCCGCGTCCTCCTCTTCGGCCGCGCGGGGGGCGATCTCCCGCTGGATGATGTCGCGCACGAGCGCGAGCAGGTCCCTCGACTCATCGGTGGGCAGTTGGCGTTCCACCGGCTGCGGGGCGCGGTCGGGCATTGCGGCGCTCTCCTCCATGTCGGGCACGACGGCGGGCGCGCGGGGTGGGCGGCGCCGCCGGGTCTCGCCGGTCCGTGCAGCACTCCCGGATTGCGGAAGGCTGGCTGATCAGCGGGCTGTGGCGGGTTGAGTATGCCCGATCGGGCGGCGTCCGTCACGGGTCGGCGGGAACGGATGACGGCCGACGCCCCCGCGACACGCGGTGAACGGAAGTGGTCCGAACCATTGACTCAGTGGTCTAGTCCTTCTACGGTCCCAGCGAGCACGCATCCGCGCGTTCATGTCAACTCTCCCTCCCCCACGAGGAGATCCCATGAACCGTCCCCCCACCCGCTCAAGGGCGCTCGTCGCCGCCCTCTGTACGGCCCTGCTGGGCGCCGGACTGCTCGGCGCCTCGGGCACCGCGTCGGCCGACGCGGCCGGGACCGCAGCGCCCGCCGGTGCCGCGCGGGCCGCGGGCGCCCCGTCCGCCGACACGCAGGCAGCCGGTAGCAAAGTGGTCGGCTACTTCACCAACTGGGGTGTCTACCAGCGCAATTACCACGTCAAGAACATCGAGACCTCGGGCTCGGCCGCCAAGCTCACCCACATCAACTACGCCTTCGGCAACGTCCAGGGCGGCAGGTGCACCATCGGCGACTCCTACGCCGACTACGAGAAGGCGTACGGCGCCGACCAGTCCGTCGACGGCAAGGCCGACACCTGGGACCAGCCGCTGCGCGGCAACTTCAACCAGCTGCGCAAGCTCAAGGCCAAGCACCCGAACCTCAAGGTCATCTGGTCGTTCGGCGGCTGGACCTGGTCGGGCGGCTTCGCCGAGGCCGCCCGCAACCCCGCCGCGTTCGCCGACTCCTGCTACAAACTGGTCGAGGACCCGCGCTGGGCCGACGTCTTCGACGGCATCGACATCGACTGGGAGTACCCCAACGCCTGCGGCCTCAGCTGCGACACCAGCGGGCGCACCGCCTTCAAGAACGTGGCCGCCGCGCTGCGCGCCAAGTTCGGCACGAAGAACCTGCTCACCGCCGCGATCACCGCGGACGCCTCGGCCGGCGGCAAGATCGACGCCACCGACTACGCCGGGGCCGCGCAGTACTTCGACTGGTACAACCCCATGACGTACGACTACTTCGGCGCCTGGGCCAAGAACGGCCCGACGGCCCCGCACTCCCCCCTCACCGCCTACCCGGGCATCCCGCAGCAGGGCTTCGACACCGCCGCCACGACCGCCAAGCTCAAGGGGCTCGGCATCCCCGCGGGCAAGCTGCTGCTGGGCATCGGCTTCTACGGGCGCGGCTGGACCGGTGTGACCCAGAAGGCGCCCGGCGGAACGGCGACCGGGCCCGCGCAGGGGACGTACGAGGCGGGCATCGAGGACTACAAGGTGCTCAAGGCCAAGTGCCCGTCGAACGGCACGGTCGGCGGGACCGCCTACGCGCACTGCGGCACCAACTGGTGGAGCTACGACACCCCGGCGACGATCGCGGGCAAGATGGCCTACAAGGACCAGCAGGGCATGGGCGGCACCTTCTTCTGGGAGCTGAGCGGTGACACCGCGAACGGCGAGCTGATCAAGTCCATTCGCTGAGAGCCCGCGTCTGAACCCGGGACGGCCGGGCGCTCCACGAGGGGCGGGGGATGCTCCCCCGCCCCTTTCCCGCGCCCGGGTTCAGGCGGGCTCCGGCGCCGGGAAGTCCGGCTCGAACTCCTCGATCGCGTGCAGCGCCCCGCGCAGCAGCCGCACCAGCAGGTCGCGGACCGTCAGCAGGTCGGGGCCGCCCTGCTCCGCCTGCCGCGCCAGCCAGTCGAGCGTGACGCCCTCCACCGCGCTCATCCAGCCGATCAGTGCGAGCCGGGCGACCTGCGGGATGTCGGGGCGGCCGTACGCGCCCTCGGCGAGCGTCTCGATCAGCGCCTCGCGCACCGTGTCGCGGATCGACTGGACCTGGGGGTCGAAGCCGACGCCGCCCGATACGACGGTGCGGTACGCCGCCTCGTGGTTGCGCGCGTAGCGCAGATAGCCCTCCACGGTCCGCCGGACGCGTTCGGCGCGCGGCAGTTCGGTGTCGCTGGCGGCGCGCGCCACCAGGCCCGCGACCGAGTCCTCGACGATCGCCAGGTAGTAGCCCCGCTTGGACTTGAAGTAGTAGTAGATCAGCCCCTTGGCCACGCCCGCGTGCGCCGCGATGTCGTCCATGGACAGCGCGTCGTAGGAGGTGTCGGCGAACAACTTCCTTCCGGTCGCGATGAGTTCGGCGCGCCGCGCCTGGGAACGCTCGGCCGTTCCGCGCTGTTGACTATTATTCAAATTCGGCCCTACTCTCCGGACTGCCACAGGAATCCCCGCAGTATGGCAGACGTACGGGAGGATCAAGTGAGCACATTCGAGCGGCCGTTGACCGAAGGCCGGACGTCCTGGAAGAAGGCCGCCGCCGTCGCCGTGCCCGCGGTCCTGGCGGTCGGCGCACTGGCGGCCGTGACGGCCCAGGGGGCGCTCGCCGCCTCCTTCGCCGTATCCGGGACCAGCTTCCAGGTCTCGTCGGGCAGGCTGACCAGCCAGGGCCTCGCCTCCTACGTCCACATCGACCGGGACGTGGACGGCAAGGGCCACCCGGTGGCGCTGCTGGGCATCGGGGACGCCCGGCTCAGCGACATCTGCCAGTCCGCCGCGGTCGACACCCCTCTCGGCAAGGTCGTCTTCAAACTCACCGCGGGCGGCAGCGCCGGGGAGGTCACCGCGAGCAACCTCGTCATCGACGGCGAGGACCTGACGGGCGACGCCCGCTTCGGCACGGCCGAGATCGGCCGGGACGCCTCCACCCTCGACCGGGTGCGGGGGGTGAAGGGCGAACCCGGAAAGTTCGGGCTCCAGGCCGGGGACATCGAAGTGGTCGGCGTGCGGTCGCGCGCCTGGTCGGCGACCGGCGGGAACTTCCGGCTGAAGGGCATGCGGCTGAACGTGAGCCTGGACGGCAAGCAGTGCTTCTAGCGCTCGCGCGAAAGGGCCTGCCGAACCGGTGGCCGCCGCTGCCGGGCGCCCGGCGAAGGCTGCGTGCCTGGCGCCGCACCCGGCCCTTCTGGGCCGGGCTGCTGCTGGTGCTCGCCGGGGCCGAGCTGCTGCTCGCGCCGCTCTCCCCGGTGACGGTCCTGGTCAGTCTGGGGCTCGGCGGGATCGCCGCCCTCGGCATCGGGCTCGCGCTGATCGCGGCGGGGCTCTTCCTGTGGTTCCTGCCGCACGCCCGCGCCTACGTCTCGATCAACGCGCTGATCCTCTCCGTGCTCTCCTTCGCCGCCACCAACCTCGGCGGCTTCCTGGTCGGCATGGCCCTGGGGATCGCGGGCAGCGCGATGGGCTTCGCCTGGACGCCCGTACGGGAAGCGGAACCCGCGCAGGAAGCGGAAGGGGAAGGGGAACCGGGAGGAGCCGACGGGCCTCCGCCGGCCGCCGGCCCGCAGGGGCACCGCGCCCTGGCCTTCGCCCTGCCCGTGCTGCTCGCCCTGGCGGTGGCGGGCCCCCTCGCGCGGGCGCGGGCCGCCGAACCGCCGACCGCCGTGCGCACTCCCCCGACGGTCACCACCACGCTCTTCGCCCCGCACGGCTTCCTCTTCGCGGGCGTGCGCGAGGTGCCGACCGCGGGCGGGCCGCTGAAGGTGATGGTGCTCAGGATGGAGTCGGCCTCGCTCACCGACTACCGGCTGAGGACCCGCGACGGGCGGGACGAGCTGGCGCTGAGCGCCGACACGCTGGAGCTGAGCGGGCGCGTCACGCTCTATCTGACCAGGTTCAGCGGCTGCATCGAGGGCGTCCTCTGCGTCACCTTCACCCCGGACGGGCTGCCGGTGCCGCCGGTCGTCCCGCCCTTCGTCTTCATGACCGACGTCACCGCCGAGCAGGCGCTGGTCACGTCGGACCTGATCGTCACGGACGGGCTCAGGCTGGCGGCGTCATGAAGCCGCGGCCGTCGTGCGGCCGGGCGGCGGCCGGCGTACGGCCGTGGCGGCGGCGCGGCTCAGAACAGGCCCGCCCGCGTGACGAACACCGCGAGCAGGACGACGAGCGTCCAGCCCAGGGCGTGTTCGAGGATCTTGGGGCCGTTGTCCTTGGGGCCACCGGTGCGGACCCGGCGGGCCGCGAAGGCCGAGGTGAGGGCGGTCATGGCAGACACAGTGCCAGCGGGCGCGGCCCGCGGGGTACATGACGTGGGTCACTGCCCCGCGGGCCGCGCGGCCCCTCAGTGGATGCCGAGTGCGCCAAGTGCCTTGCGCTGCGCGGACGTCGGGTGCGCGGGCCAGTAGAGGTAGCAGACCCCTCCTGTGCCGGACACCACTCTGCCCGAGGCGTTGTAGCGCTTGGTCCGGAGCCAGATGTTCTCCCATTCGCGCCTTTTGTACACCCGGCGGACGGCCTCGTTGCTGGGCGACGCCGGGTCGTTGGCGATCACGTCGCCGTCCCGCGTGAAGCCGATCACGGTCATCAGGTGGCCCGCCGTGCCGTAGCCCGCGCCGGTCAGCTCCTCCTTGAGGAAGGACTGTGACGTTATGGCCGGAATGCCCGCCCTGACGAGCCGCTCCAGGTCGGCGAGGGAGGAGAGCCTGGTGACGACCGCGTTCAGATCGCGGTAGGTGGCCGCGTAGGCGGCGTTGAAGGGCCAGTTCCCGCAGCCCTCGTACTGGTGGTCGAAGGTGAACCGGGCCGCGTGGCAGACCTGCGGATCGGCGAAGGCCGGATTCACCCAGGCCAGGTCCTTCGCGGTGGGCCTGCGGCCCCAGTACTCGATGATCATCTGCGAGGAGGTGGGGCTGCACCACGCCTCGCCGCCGTTGTCGTACTCCGGGTACTGCCCGACGTGCGTGTTCTGCGAGTAGCGCGGCACCTTCAGCTCGCGCGCGAGCCGGGGGGCCGAGGCCGGCACGGTGAAGCGGTCCGGGACGTCGGACGCCATCGCGCCGAGCCGCCAGACGGTCGGCGTGAGCCGCGTGCCCGGCCTGCGCAACAGCGTCAGGCGCAGCTGGTACGAGACGACGCGCAGCCCGCTCGCCGGGTCGTCGAGCGAGAACGTGTCCGTCCAGATGGTGCTCCTGCCGTCGGTCTGGTCGTCCACCGACGTGCGCCTGATGTCGTCGTCGCCCGCCGCCCAGCGCCCCATCACGTACCAGGGGGTGGCGGTGCCGTCGGTGTACGTGCCCCGCAGCTCGACCTCGATCCAGGTGCCGGCCGGGACGTGGGCGTTCCAGGAGGCGATGAGCTCCGTGGCGGGGACGGCGGGGCGGTGCACGGGCGAGGTCCAGGTGGCGTACTCCCAGGCGGAGGCCCGTCCGGTGTGCGGGTCGGTGTACTCCCTGCGCCCCGCCGACGAGTGCAGCACCACGCCGGGGCGGCGGCCGGACACCGCGCGGGTACCCCGCCCCTTGCCCCGGCGCCATTCGGCGTACGTGCTCCAGAAGCGGTTGTCCACGAGGGGCTTCGGGCGCGGGGCCGCGGCGGGCAGGACAGCGGAGCCCGCGGGGGCCGCGGCGGCGCCGGACGGGGAGGCGAACCCGCCGGCCCCCGCGGCCACCGCGATGGCGGCCGTCAGTACGGATCTGCGCGAAGTAGGTCTGGTCATGGCGGGACCCCCGGTAGAGAGCGCGACAGTGCGGCCACTATCGCGGCCCCCGGGCCGTTCGACCAGGTTCGCGGACCGCCGCCGCGCCACCAATATTGGTCTCGTCCACTGGCGCCCGCCGGGAGCCGCGCGGCGGCTGCGCCTAGGCTGGGCACAATGGATCACCCCAACGGCCTCGGCCGCCTCGCCGACCGCCTGCGCGCGCTGCCGGCCTCCTGCGGCCCCGTGCGGCTGGTCGCGGTCGACGGCCACGCGGGCTCCGGCAAGAGCACCTTCGCCGCGCGGCTCGCGGACGCGCTCGGCGGCGCGCCCGTGCTGCACCTCGACGACATCGCCAGCCACGAGCGGCTCTTCGCCTGGACGGACCGGCTCGCCGCACAGGTGACGGGGCCGCTCTCCCGGGGCGAGCGCGCGCTCTACACCCCGTACGACTGGGAGCTGCGCGCCTTCGGGCCGCCCCGCCCGCTGGACCCGGCCCCCGTGGTGCTGCTGGAGGGGGTGGGCGCGGGGCGCGGCGAGCTGCGGCCCTCGCTCGCCGCGCTGCTCTGGATGGAGCTGGGTCCCGCCGCGTCCTGGGCGCGGGGCAGGGCGCGGGACGGAGCGGCGCAGTCCGGTTTCTGGGACGGCTGGACAGTGGCGGAGTCCCGCCATTTCGCCCGGGATCCCTCGCGGCCGCACGCCGATTTTCTGGTACGGCAGTTGCGGGAGGGATACGAGGTGACTCCTGTGACTCCTGTGACAGCAAGCCCGAACCACACTGTCACACACGGTGACGGTCATGCGCCGCCGTACTGAGCAGTCGGAAATCAGCCCTCGGGGATGGCTCAACTCGGCTTGACCCAGGGGCCGTACAGGTCTTACGTTCTCAATGTGCGGCTTTTCGGAGCCGCCGCGGACGCGAAGCCCCCGGTTGTTCCCCCGTGATCGGGGGCTTCGTTCTGCCCTCAGGGCCCTTCTTCGCCCGCTTTCCGGCGGCAATCCGGCGCCTGACGCTCACCCTGGGTCACCATCGCGGACGACTCGTCGAGGCCCTCAGGCGCATGGTCGCACACCCCCTGCGCAGGTACGATGCACCACGGTGCGGTCAAATCCCGTCCACGGCAAGGTGGTTCAGCACGCTCCCGGCGGGCTCCCGTCCGATCGGGACACCACGGGGGCACGGTTTGCGGGGGGCCCGATGGACTTCGGCACGCAGGGCACACAGGCCCCGGCCGACCTCGCCTGGGTGCGCGGCGTCGACGCCTACACCGTGGGCGCCTATCCGCAGGCCGAGGAGGAGTTCAGGACCGCGGTGCGGCTCGATCCGGGCATGGCCGACGGCTGGCTCGGACTGCACGCGCTCAGGATCGACACCACGACCGCGCTGCTGCGGATGTACCGCAACCGCGACCGCTTCGGCGAGCAGCGCTCCCGCCACCGCAGGGGCCTCAACTCCTGGTACTGGCTGGGCTGGTGGGTCCAGCCCGTCCTGGAGACCCCGCGCGACCTGCTGCTCGCGCACGCCTCGCACTGGCTCGACGGCCGCCACGTGCCCGAGCTGGACCGGGCGCTCGCCGGGCTCCCGCCCGTCGACACCGACCACCACGTCCGCTTCCTGCACGCCTGCCGCGCCTACCTGGTCAAGGACTGGGACCAGCTCGTGCGGCACACCGAACCCCTCGTCGACGACCAGCTCCTGGGCATCGAGGCCGGGCTGTTCGGCGGGATGGCGCGGGTGCGCCTGGAGATGTTCGGGCAGGCCGAGCCGCTGCTGGCCACCGCGCTGATGCGGTGCCGCAGCGAGCAGCCGCAGCGCAAGGAGCTGCGCTACTGGCTGGCCCGCGCCCACGAGGGCATCGGGCGCACCGCCGCCGCGCTGCCGCTGTACCGCGCGGTGCACCGGATCGACCCCGGGTTCATGGACACGGCCGCACGGCTCGCGGCCATCGCGGACGGGGACGGCTACGACTGCACGGACGCCGACGCGTCGGGGTTCGCCGCCCTGTCGATGGCCGGGTTCGGGCAGGACTCGCTGCTGGAGGCGGCCGACGCGGACACCGGGGCGGGCGCCGACCCCGCGGAGGGCGGCAGGCGGAGCGCGGAGCTCGCGCCGGAGTTCGGCGCCGAGTTCGGCGCGGACCTCGGGGGCGACCTGGGCGGCGACCTGGGCCCGGGGCTCGGGGGCGGGCTCGGCCTCGGGGGCGGCCTGGGCGGCGACCTCGGCGGCAGGTCGGGCGGCTCCGTGCCGGGACGGGACGACGGCGTGCGCGAGAAGGCGGTGCTGCCCGTGTCGCCGCCCGCCTTCCCCGCGGGCCCCACCGACCCCGCGCTGCTCGCCGACGCGCTCGCCGAGCTGGAGCGGATGGTCGGCATGGAGCCGGTGAAGCGCCAGGTGCGGGCGCTGTCCGCGCAGCTCAACATGGCGCGGCTGCGGGCGGGCCAGGGCCTTCCCGTACAGCCGCCGAAACGTCACTTTGTCTTCTCGGGCCCCTCCGGCACCGGGAAGACCACGGTCGCGCGGATCCTCGGCCGGGTCTTCTACGCGCTGGGGCTGCTCGGCGGCGACCACCTGGTCGAGGCCCAACGCTCCGACCTGGTCGGGGAGTTCCTCGGGCAGACCGCGGTCAAGGCCAACGAGTTGATCGACTCGGCGCTCGGCGGGGTGCTCTTCGTCGACGAGGCGTACTCGCTGTCCAACTCCGGCTTCAGCAAGGGCGACGCGTACGGCGACGAGGCGCTCCAGGTGCTGCTGAAGCGCGCCGAGGACAACCGGGACCACCTGATAGTGATCCTCGCGGGCTACCCGGAGGGCATGGACCGGCTGCTCGCCGCCAACCCCGGGCTCTCCTCGCGCTTCACGACGCGCGTCGACTTCCCCTCGTACCGCCCGCTCGAACTCACCTCGATCGGCGAGGTGCTGGCGGGCGACAACGGAGACGTCTGGGACGAGGAGGCGCTGGACGAGCTGCGCTCGATCAGCGGGCACGTGGTCGACCAGGGGTGGATCGACGAACTGGGGAACGGCCGGTTCCTGCGGACGCTGTACGAGAAGAGCTGCGCCTACCGCGACCTGCGGCTGTCGGGATACCTCGGCACGCCCACGCGCGACGACCTCGCCACGCTGCGGCTGCCCGACCTCATGCAGGCGTACGGCGAGGTGCTGTCCGGGCGCGGCGCGCCGAGGTCCAGGGGCGGGCCCCAGGAACCGCCGGCCATGTGAGGCGCGGGGAGGGAGCCGGGACCGGCCCTCCCCTACCTGGGAGGGCCGGTCCCGGCGCCCTCCCCCGCCTCCTCAGCCGGCCAGCGCCGTGTCCTGTTCCGCCTGCGGGGAGCGGCGCGCGGGCAGCGTCCGGTGCGCGGGGTCCCGTACCTCGCCGACCAGCAGCTCCAGTACGTCCTCCATCGCCACGAGCCCCAGCACCCGGCCCGAGCCGTCCGTCACCTGCGCCAGGTGCGTCGCCGCCCTGCGCATCACCGTCAGCGCGTCGTCCAGCGGCAGCTCCGCCCGCAGCGTGACCATCGGGCGCCACACCTGCTGGGGCACGGCACGCTCCCGGTCCTCCAGGTCCAGTACGTCCTTGACGTGCAGGTAGCCCATGAAGGCGCCGCCGTCGGACGCGCACACCGGGAAGCGCGAGAAGCCCGTCCGCACGGTCAGCTCCTCGATCCGCCGGGGCGTGACCGACTGGTCGACCGTCACCAGCGAGGCCCGGGTCAGCAGCACGTCGGTCACCGGACGGCTGCCCAGCTCCAGCGCGTCCTCCAGGCGCTCCTGCTCCTCCGGCTCCAGGAGCCCCGCCTCGCGGGAGTCCTCGACGAGCCTGCCGAGCTGGGCACTGGTGAAGACGGCCTCCACCTCGTCCTTGGGCTCGACCCGGAAGAGCCTGAGCACCAGGCGGGCGCAGGCGCCGAGCGCGGCCGTGACGGGGCGGCAGAGCCGGGCGAAGCCGACGAGCCCCGGGCTGAACCACAGCGCGGTCTTCTCGGGCGCGGCCATGGCGAGGTTCTTGGGCACCATCTCGCCGATGACCAGGTGCAGGAAGACGACGGAGGCCAGCGCGACGACGTAGCCGAGCGGATGGACCAGGCCGTGCGGCACCCGGGCCGCCTCGAAGAGCGGCTCCAGGAGGCGGGCGACGGTCGGCTCGGCGACCGCGCCGAGGGTCAGCGAGCAGACGGTGATGCCGAACTGGGCGGCGGCCATCATCTGCGGCAGGTTCTCCAGGCCGTGCAGGACCTGGCGGGCGCGGGCCGATCCCGGCGCGAGCGGTTCGATCTGGCTGCGGCGCACGGACACCAGGGCGAACTCCGCGCCGACGAAGAAGCCGTTGGCGAGCACCAGCAGCAGCGCGAAGAGGAGCTGGACCAGGCTCATCGCGACGCCTCCGCCAGCTTCTGGGCGGCCGGGGCCGGGGCGGTGCGCACCAGCCGCACCCGCTCCGCGCGGTACCGGTCGACCCGGCGCACCGAGAGCCGCCAGCCGGGGAGTTCGGCGCGGTCGCCCGGCGCGGGGATCCGCCCGAGGAGGTCCGCGACCAGCCCGGCGACCGTCTCGTAGGGCCCTTCGGGCACGTCGAGGCCTATCCGCTTGAGGGTCAGGACCCGGCAGCTGCCGTCCGCGTCCCACGCGGGCCTGCCGTCCTCCGGCTGGGCCTGCGCGAGCTCGGGCCCGGCGTCGCCCTCGTCGTCGTGCTCGTCGCGGACCTCGCCGACCAGTTCCTCGATGATGTCCTCCAGGGTGACCACCCCCGCGGTGCCGCCGTACTCGTCGACGACGACGGCCATCGGCTGCTCGCTGCGCAGCCGCTCCAGGAGCTGGCGCACCGGCAGCGTCCCGGGGACCAGGAGCGGGGCGACGGCGACGCGGCCCACGGGGGTGCGCAGCCGCTGGTGCGCGGGCACGGCGAGCGCGTTCTTCAGGTGCACCACGCCGACGACCTCGTCGATGCGCTCGCGGTAGACGGGGAAGCGCGAGAGGCCGGTCGCGCGGGTGAGGTTGAGGACGTCCTCCGCGGTCGCGGACGACTGGAGGGCGCTGACCTTCACGCGCGGGGTCATGACGTGCTGCGCGGTGAGGTGGCCGAGCGAGAGGGTGCGGACGAACAGGTCGGCCGTGTCCTGCTCGATGGCCCCGGCCTGCGCGGAGTGCCGGGCCAGGGAGACCAGTTCGCCGGGGGTGCGGGCGGAGGCCAGTTCGTCGGCGGGTTCGACGCCGAAGAGGCGTACGAGCCGGTTGGCGGTGGCGTTCAGCAGGGTGATCACCGGGCGCAGCGCCGTGGCGAACAGGTGCTGGGGGCCCGCGACGAACCGGGCGACCTGGAGGGGGCGGGACACCGCCCAGTTCTTGGGGACGAGTTCGCCGATCACCATCTGGACGGCGGAGGCCAGGAGCATCCCGATCACCACGCTGATGCCGGGGACGGCGCCCCCCGGCAGGCCGGTGGCGGTGAGCGGCCCGGCCAGCAGGTGCGCCAGGGCCGGTTCGGCGAGCATGCCGACGACCAACGAGGTGATGGTGATGCCGAGTTGGGTGCCGGAGAGCTGGAAGGAGAGCTCGCGCAGCGCCTTGACGACGGTGCGGGCCCTGCGGTCGCCGTCGGCCGCGGCCCGTTCGGCGTCCGGCTTCTCGACGGTGACCAGGCCGAACTCGGCGGCCACGAAGAATCCGTTGGCGAGGATGAGCAGGAATGCCGCGGCGAGCAGCAGGAGGGTGGTTGTCATGCCGCCGCCTCCTCGGAAGGGGCGGCGCAGGTACTAACGGGCGATCCGTCCATTGCTGGAGGGAGTCACTCCTCGGGTCGCAGGAGCCCGGAGCGCGGGCGGCGGCGCGCTCGGCGCCGCCGCCCTACAGCGTAGTCAACCGAGGGCCCGCGGCGGCAGGGCGCTCGGGGCCCGTGTCCCCGCCGCGGCGGGGACACGGGGCCGGTGTCTCAGGCGGCGTCGCGGCCCGTGCCGTGCGACTCGGCGAGGGCGCGCAGGGCGCGGGCGTCGCGCACGGCCTGGGCCCTGCCGATGCCGGGCTGGATGCCGAGGGCGGGGAGGCTGGTGCCGTCGCTGAGGTCGAGGAAGACCCAGGGGTCGCCCGCGCGGAGGTTGACGCGCAGGATCTCCGCCCAGGCCAGGCGGCGCCTGCGGGTGAGGTTGACGACGGTGACTCCGGTGTCGTCGGCGACCACCTTGGGGCGGCTGAGCAGGGCCAGGACGCCGAAGAAGAGGGCGGCGACGAAGACGAAGCTGATCCGCTCGCCGGGGTTCAGCTTCTCCAATATCAGGGCGATGGCCGTGATGACGCCGAACATCACGGCGCCGACGGTCAGCAGGACGGCCCGGGTGCGGGTCGGCCGGAAGGTGACCGGGAGGGTGGGGATCTGGATGTCGTTCATGTCGGTCGCGGTCCTCGTCACAGGCGGCAGGCGTGGATGGCCGTGGTGAGGATGGCGCGGGCGCCCAGCTCGTACAGGTCGTCCATGATCCGCTGGGCCTCCTTGGCCGCGACCATCGAGCGGACGGCGACCCAGCCCTCGTGGTGCAGCGGCGAGATCGTCGGGGACTCCAGGCCCGGAGTGAGGGCGACGGCCCGCTCCAGGTGCTCGACGCGGCAGTCGTAGTCCATCATCACGTAGCTGCGGGCGACCAGGACGCCCTGGAGGCGGCGGAGGAACTGCTGGACCTTGGCGTCCTCGTGGTCGGCGCCGGTGCGGCGCACGACGGCGGCCTCGGACGTCATGATCGGGTCGCCGAAGACTTCGAGGCCCGCGTTGCGCAGCGAGGTGCCGGTCTCCACGACGTCCGCGATGACCTGGGCGACGCCCAGTTCGATGGCGGTCTCGACGGCGCCGTCGAGGTGGACGACGGAGGCGCTGATGCCGCGCTCGGCGAGGTGCTTGGCGACGATGCCCTCGTAGGAGGTGGCGATCGTCTTGCCTTCGAGGTCCTCGATGCCGGCGACCGTGCCGGGCTTGGCGGCGAAGCGGAAGGTGGAGCGGGCGAAGCCGAGGGGGAGGATCACCTCGGCGTCGGCCGCGGAGTCGACGAGCAGGTCCTGGCCCGTGATGCCGATGTCGAGGCGGCCGGACGAGACGTAGATCGCGATGTCCTTGGGGCGCAGGTAGAAGAACTCCACCTCGTTGACGGGGTCGACGAGGACGAGTTCCTTGGACTCCTTGCGCTGCTGGTACCCGGCCTCATGGAGCATCGCCATCGCAGGCCCTGAGAGTGAACCCTTGTTGGGGACGGCGATGCGCAGCATGAGACCGGGTTTCCTTTGCTCGTGTGTCGTGCTTCGTGGAACGGGTTCGGGCGTTGCTCAGAGGTGGGCGTAGACGTCGTCGAGCGAGATCCCGCGGGCGACCATCATCACCTGGACGTGGTACAGCAGCTGGGAGATCTCCTCGGCGGCGGCTTCCTTGCCCTCGTACTCGGCGGCCATCCAGACCTCGGCGGCCTCTTCGACGACCTTCTTGCCGATGGCATGGACGCCCTTTTCCACCAGCTCGGCGGTGCGGGAGGTGGAGGGGTCGCCGTTGGCGGCCTTGAGCTGGAGCTCGGCGAAGAGCTCTTCGAAACTCTTGGAGGGTGTGTTCGCCATGATGGTCCTTAGAGTACGGGGTCCCGGGGGGCGGTTCAGCGCCAGGGCTCGTTGACCGTGCGCAGCGTGGTGGCGGTCGCGACGGCCGCGGTGACCGCTTCGTGGCCCTTGTCCTCGTTCGATCCCGCCAGGCCCGCGCGGTCGAGCGCCTGCTCCTCGGTGTCGCAGGTCAGGACGCCGAAACCGACGGGGACTCCGGTGTCGACGGAGACCTGGACCAGGCCCTGGGTGACGCCCTGGCACACGTAGTCGAAGTGCGGGGTGCCGCCGCGGATGACGACGCCGAGCGCGACGATCGCGTCGTAGCCGCGGCCCGCGAGGACCTTGGCGACGACCGGCAGCTCGAAGCTGCCGGGGACGCGCAGCAGGGTGGGCTCGTCGATGCCCAGCTCGTGCAGGGCGCGCAGCGCGCCGTCGACGAGTCCGTCCATCACCTGCTCGTGCCACTGGGCGGCGATGACGGCGACGCGCAGGTCACCGCAGTTGCGTACGGACAGTTCGGGTGCGCCCTTGCCGCTCATGTTTCTCCTGTACGTGCTGTGAGTGCTGGTACTGGTGCTGGTGCTGTTCTGTGTTACTGGTTGTTGCAGGCCGACACCGCGGTGGTGTCGAGCCAGGGCAGGTCGTGCCCCATGCGGTCCCGCTTGGTGCGCAGGTAGCGCAGGTTGTGTTCGCCCGCCTGCACGGGCATCGGCTCCCGCGCGGTGACCGCGAGTCCGTGCCGGACCAGCGCGGTGACCTTGTCGGGGTTGTTGGTGAGCAGTTTGACGCCGCGCACGCCGAGGTCGGCCAGGATCTGGGCGCCTGCGCCGTAGTCGCGGGCGTCGGCGGGCAGGCCGAGTTCGAGGTTGGCGTCGAGGGTGTCGCGGCCCCGCTCCTGGAGTTCGTACGCGCGGAGCTTGGACAGCAGGCCGATGCCGCGTCCCTCGTGGCCGCGGAGGTAGACGACGACGCCGCGGCCCGCCTCGGTGATGCGTTCCATGGCGGCGTGCAGCTGGGGGCCGCAGTCGCAGCGCAGGGAGTGGAAGACGTCGCCGGTCAGGCACTCGGAGTGGATCCTGACCAGGACCGCGTCGTCGTCCCGACCGTCCGCGCGCACGTCGCCGTGGACGAGGGCGACGTGCTCGACGCCGTCGACGGTGGAGCGGTAGCCGTACGCGGTGAACTCGCCGAACGCGGTGGGCAGGCTGACCTCCGCCTCGCGCCGGACGGTGGGGTCCGACGAGCGGCGGTAGGCGATCAGGTCCTCGATGGAGATGATCGTCAGGCCGTGCTTGCGGGCGAAGGGGACCAGCTCGGGCAGGCGCAGCATCGCGCCGTCCTCGCCCGCGATCTCCACGATGGCCCCGGCGGGGCGCAGGCCCGCGAGGCGGGCCAGGTCGACGGCGGCCTCGGTGTGGCCGTTGCGCGCGAGCACGCCGCCGGGCTTGGCGCGCAGCGGGAAGACGTGTCCGGGGCGGACGAAGTCGCCGGGCCCGGCGCGGCCGCCGGCGAGGAGGCGCAGGGTGGTGGCGCGGTCGGCGGCGGAGATGCCGGTGGACACGCCGTGGGCGGCGGAGGCGTCGACGGAGACGGTGAAGGCGGTCTTCATCGACTCGGTGTTCTCGCCGACCATCTGCGGGAGTTCCAGCCGGTCCAGTTCGTCGCCCTCCATGGGGGCGCAGATCAGGCCGCGGCACTCGCTCATCATGAAGGCGACGATCTCGGGGGTGGCCATCTCGGCGGCGACGACGAGGTCGCCCTCGTTCTCCCGGTCCTCGTCGTCGACGACGACCACGGGGCGGCCCGCCGCGATGTCGCGGATCGCCTGTTCGACGGGGTCGAGGGCGAGGTCTTCGGTGCTGTACCAATCGGGCAGCGCGCTCATGCGGCCGCTCCTTCCATGACGGGCTGCGGGGTCCGCGTACGCAGCCACCAGTCGCGCATGCCCCACAGGACGAGCGCCAGGTAGATCACGTACACCAGGCCGGAGAAGGCGAGGCCGCTGTTGAAGGCGAGGGGCACGCCCACGAGGTCCACCAGCAGCCAGGCGAACCAGAACTCGACCAGGCCGCGCGCCTGCGCGACCATCGCGACGAGCGTGCCGACGAAGATGTAGGCGTCGGCCCAGGGGCTCCAGGAGAGCGAGGGGTACGCGGTGAAGAGCGCGCCCACCGCGAGGGTGCCGACGGCGGCGCCGCCGACGAGCAGCGCGCGCTCGCGCCAGCTCGCGAAGCGCACGGCGATGGTGCCGTCCTGGGCCTGCTGTCTGCCCTGCTGCCACTGCCGCCAGCCCCACAGGGCGACGCCGATGACCAGGATCTGCTTGCCGACGCCGCCGCTGAGGTGGGCGGAGGCGTAGGCGCCGACGAGGATGGCGCCGGAGAGGAACTGGGCGGGCCAGGTGAGTATGGAGCGCCGCCAGCCGAGGGCCAGCGCGATCAGACCGATCGTGTTGCCGATCATGTCGGACCACATGATGTGCTGGCCGAAGACGCTGAACGCCTCGGAGTTGAGCCAGTTCACTGGACGTTCTCCTTCGACTCCTTGGCGCCGAGCAGCCGCTCGACGTACTTGGCGATCACATCGACTTCGAGGTTGACCGGGTCGCCGGGCTGCTTGGTGCCCAGCGTGGTCAGCGCGAGGGTGGTGGGGATGAGGCTGATGGTGAAGTGGTCGTCGGCGGCGTCGACGACCGTGAGGCTGACGCCGTCGACGGTGATGGAGCCCTTCTCGACGACGTAGCGGGCGAGTCCGGTGGGGAGGCCGACGGTGACGACCTCCCAGTTCTCGGAGCGCTCGCGCCTCAGGATCGTGCCGGTGCCGTCGACGTGGCCCTGGACGATGTGGCCGCCGAAGCGGCCGTCGGCGACCATCGGGCGTTCAAGGTTGACCGGGGAGCCGACGGCGAGGGCGCCGAGGCTGGAGCGCTTCAGCGTCTCGGCCATCACGTCGGCGGTGAACTCGCCGTCGGCACTCTCGACGACGGTGAGACAGACGCCGTTGACCGCGATCGAGTCGCCGTGCTTGGCGCCCCCGGTGACGAGGGGGCCGCGCAGCGTGAAGCGGGAGGAGTCGCCGAGGTTCTCGACGGCGGTGACCTCACCCAGTTCTTCGACGATTCCGGTGAACACTTCAGCGCTCCTTGGGAGTTGCGGTGATTCGCAGGTCGGGGCCGATGCGGACGGTCTCGGTGACGTCGAGCCCGATCGCTTCGGTGATGGTGGTGACGGCGGCGTCGCCGAGTGCGGCGGGGCCCGCGCCGAGCAGGACGGGCGCGAGGTAGCCGACGACGCGGTCGACGAGTCCGGCGGCGACGAACGCGCCGGCCAGGGTCGGGCCGCCTTCGAGGAGCACGGAGCGCACCGAGCGCTCGTGCAGTGCGGCGAGCAGGGCGGGCAGCGAGAGGCCGCGTCCGTCCCTGGGCAGCCGCAGCACGTCGGTGGACGGGGGGAGTTCGGTGATCGCGTCGGCGGCGACGGCGATCAGGGTGGGCGCGGCGTCGTCCAGGACGCGGGCCCCGGGCTTCACCGCGCTCGCGGAGCCGTCGAGGACCACGCGCAGCGGCTGTACGGCGCCTTCGACGCCGCGCACCGCGAGGTGCGGGTCGTCGGCGCGCATCGTGCCGGTGCCGACGAGCACGGCGTCGGCCTCGGCGCGCAGCCGGTGGACGTCGGCGCGGGCCTCGGGCGAGGTGATCCAGCGCGAGGTGCCGTCGGCTGCGGCGATGCGGCCGTCGAGGGTGGCCGCGTACTTCCAGGTGACGTGGGGACGGCCGGTGCGGACGGCGGTGAGCCAGGCGGCGTTGCCCGCCTCGGCCTCGGCCGCGAGCAGCCCGGCCCCGACCTCGATCCCGGCCGCGCGCAGGGTCGCCGCGCCGCCGGTGGCCTGCGGGTTCGGGTCCGCGACGGCGTAGACGACGCGGGCGACGCCCGCGTCGATCAGCGCCTGGGCGCAGGGGCCCGTACGACCGGTGTGGTTGCAGGGTTCGAGGGTGACGTAGGCGGTGCCGCCCCTGGCCAGGACGCCGGCCGCGCGCAGTGCGTGGACCTCGGCGTGCGGGCCGCCGGCGCGCTGGTGGTAGCCCTCGCCCACGGGGTGTCCCGAGGCGTCGGTGACGACGCACCCGACGATCGGGTTGGGGCTGGTGAAGCCGAGTCCGCGGGCGGCGAGCTCGATCGCTCGGCGCATGGCGGTCGTGTCGGCTGCGGTGGCCACCGGTGTCCTCCTGCCTCTTCGGGCACGGACTCCGGGGCTGTCGACGAGAAGACGACAGAACAGCGGACACGCGTACGGGGACGCCAAGGCCGACGAGAGGGGTCCCCGAAAACGGGGAACCACGAAACGCGGCCAGCGACGCACCCGTGGAACACGGTCCGCCGCGCACTGCCTCCCATCCGGACTTTCACCGTCGGTCCAGGAATTTCACCTGGTCAACCGGCCGCTGGATGCGGACGGGTCGCGGACTATACCGCCGGTTCGGAATTACACCGACCCCGGAGTGCGCTGCTGCTGGTACAGGGTCAGTGTGCCACGGCCGATCGGGACCCATGCGGGCGAACGTCTGTGGGTTGACTCACAGGGACGGCGGGGAATTTAAAAGGTCCAGACCTATTGACGCTCTGGTCTAGTCCTCTTAACGTCTGCGACACCTCCGAGGAAGAGGGCCGAGGGGTGCGCACCGCCGAGGCCCACGGCACGACCTACCCCCGTTGTCTGTTGTGTTCTTTCCGACCTCCCCCAGGAGGAACATCCCGTGACGTCCCCCGCGAGACCCCCCGCACGGGCGAAAGCCGCCCTCCTTGCCACCGGCGCAGCGGTCGCCGGCCTCCTGCTGAGCGCCGTGCCCGCGGGCGCCGCTTCCTCGGCCGAGACCCCGGCCCCGGTGAACCACGAGTCCTGTCGTCCCGACGGCATGTACAAGACGCCCGGCGTCGACGTCCCCTACTGCTCGGTCTACGACACCGAGGGCCGCGAGAAGATGGGCGCCGACCACCAGCGCCGCGTCATCGGCTACTTCACCAGCTGGCGCACCGGCACCAACGGCCAGCCCTCGTACCTCGCGTCCGACATCCCGTGGGACAAGGTCACCCACCTCAACTACGCCTTCGCGCACATCGACGGCGCCAACAAGCTGTCGGTCGGCGCGGACTCCCCCGGCAACCCCGCGACGGGGATGACCTGGCCGGGCAAGGCGGGCGCCGAGATGGACCCCGCGCTCCCCTACAAGGGCCACTTCAACCTGCTCAACAAGTTCAAGAAGCAGCACCCCGACGTGAAGACCCTGGTCTCCGTCGGCGGCTGGGCCGAGACCGGCGGCTACTTCGACGAGAGCGGCAAGCGCGTCGGCTCCGGCGGCTTCTACACGATGGCCACCAACGCGGACGGCTCGGTGAACCAGGCCGGGATCAACACCTTCGCGGACTCGGCCGTCTCCTTCATCAAGAAGTACGGCTTCAACGGCGTCGACATCGACTACGAGTACCCGACGTCGATGAAGGACGCGGGCCACCCGGCGGACTTCCCGATCTCCAACGCCCGGCGCGGCGGCCTGGTCAAGGGCTACGCGGCGCTGATGAAGACCCTGCGCGAGAAGCTCGACGCGGCGGGCGCGGCCGACGGCAAGCACTACATGCTGACCATCGCGGCCCCCTCCTCCGGCTACCTGCTGCGCGGCATGGAGACCTTCCAGGTCCAGAAGTACCTGGACTACGTCAACATCATGTCGTACGACCTGCACGGCGCCTGGAACGAGTACGTCGGCCCGAACGCCTCGCTCTTCGACGACGGCAAGGACGCCGAGCTGGCCGCGGCCAACGTCTACGGCTCGCAGCAGTACGGCAACATCGGGTACCTCAACACCGACTGGGCGTACCACTACTTCCGCGGTTCGATGCCTTCGGGCCGCATCAACATCGGGCTGCCGTACTACACGCGCGGCTTCAAGAACGTGCAGGGCGGCACCGACGGGCTGTGGGGCAGGGCGCCCGCGGCCAGTTGCCCGGCCGGTTCGGGGCTGACCAAGTGCGGTGACGGCGCGGTCGGCATCGACAACCTCTGGCACGACAAGGACGACAACGGCAAGGAGTCCCCGGCGGGCTCGAACCCGATGTGGCACGCGAAGAACCTGGAGAAGGGGATCGTCGGCGACTACGTCACGCAGTACGGCTTCCCCGCCGGCACCAAGCTGACCGGCGCCTACGCCCGCAAGTACAGCTCGTCGCTGGTCGCGCCGTGGCTGTGGAACGCCGACAAGAAGGTCTTCCTGTCGACCGAGGACGAGCAGTCCATCGGCGCCAAGGCCGACTACGTGGTGGACCGGGGCATCGGCGGCACGATGATCTGGGAGCTGGCCGGCGACTACGGCTGGAACGCGGCCAAGGGCCAGTACGAGATCGGCTCGACGCTGACCTCGCTGATGTACGACAAGTTCAAGGCCGCCAAGCCGTACGGCGCGACGGTCTCGAACAAGGCGCTGCCGAAGAAGGCCGTCAACATCGGCGTGGAGTTCGGCGAGTTCAAGCTGGGCGACTCCAACTACCCGATCACCCCGAAGGTGAAGATCACCAACAACACCAAGACGGCGCTGCCCGGCGGCACGGAGTTCCAGTTCGACTACTCGACCTCGGCCCCGGCCAACGCGTCCGACCAGTCCGGCTTCGGCACGAAGGTGATCAGCAGCGACCACACCGGCAGCAACGTCGGCGGCCTGAAGGGCGACTTCCACCGGGTCTCGCTGAAGCTCCCGGCGTGGCAGTCCCTGGCGCCCGGCGCCTCGGTCGAGCTGTCGTTCAACTACTACCTGCCGGTCTCCACGCCGTGGAACTGGACGGTGAACATCTCCGGCACGACCTACGCGCTCGCCGGTGACCTGGCGCGCGGCACGGAGGTCGTCGAGCCGGGCGGCAGCGGCCCCGGCCCTGGTCCCGGCCCCGGCACCTGCACGGCGCCCGCCTGGAGCGCGACGGGCGAGTACGCCGGCGGTACGACCGTCTCGCACGGCAACCACCAGTGGAAGTCCAAGTGGTGGACGAAGGGCGAGGAGCCCGGCGCCTCCGCCTGGGGCCCCTGGACGGACCTGGGCGCCTGCTGAGCGGTGAACACGTGAGTACGTGAGTGGGGGCCGGGTGCGCGAGAGCGCGCCCGGCCCCTTCGCGTGTGCCCCTTCGCGCCCGGCCCCTTCGCGTGCGCCCCGCGGCCTGCCGCCCCGGGGCCCGCCGTCAGGCGGCCTGCCGTCAGGCGGGGGCGAACAGCGCGTCCTGCGCCGCGTCCCTGGCCGTCAGCAGCGCCCCGCGCAGCACCGCCGCGTCGCCCAGCTCGCTCGCCCGCACCCCGGTGCGCAGCGGGGTCATCGCCGCCAGCCGCCGCTCCACGCGCGAGGCCAGCTCCGCGCCGCCCGCGAGCCCCACCTCGCCCGAGAGGACCACGCACCCCGGGTCGAGCACCGAGACGGTGGCCGCCGCCCCGATCGCGACGCGGTCCGCGAGCGCGTCCAGGAAGCCCGCACCCCCGTCACCGCCGTCCAGCGCGGCGCGCACCACGTCACCCGCGCCCGTCGCACCCGTCGCACCCGCCGCGCCCACCGCGCCCCCGAGCCCGTGCTCCCCGGCGAGCGCCAGCACCGCCGCGCTGCCCGCCAGCGAGTGGAAACCGCCGTCGCACCCGGTGGCCGAGGGCAGTCCGCCCGTGCCGGGCACGGGCAGGAAGCCCAGCTCGCCCGCGCCGCCCGAGGCCCCCCTGCGCACCCTGCCGTCCAGCACGACGGCCCCGCCGACGCCGTGCCCGAGCCACAGCAGCACGAAGGTGTCGAGACCCCTGGCCGCACCCAGCCGCTGTTCCGCGACGGCCGCGAGGTTGGTCTCGTTCTCCACCAGGACGCGGGCGGGCAGCCGCTCGTGGAGGGCGGCGACGAGTCTTCGGTGCCACTCGGGCAGCCCCGTGGAGTCCCGCAGCTCCCCGGTGTCCGGGTCGATGAGCCCGGGGGCGCCGATCCCGACGCTGTGCAGCTTCCCCGCGCCCGCCTCCTCGGCGGTGCGCTCCAGCAGGGCGACCGCGCGCTCGACGGCGGGTCCGGTGCCGGTGCCCGCGTCGATCGGCAGGGCCGCGTCCGCGAGGACGGTGCCCAGCAGGTCGGCGACGACCACCGACACGCCCTCCGTGCGGACGTCCAGGGCGGCGAGGTGGGCGCGGTCCGCGACGATCCCGTACAGCCGGGCGTTGGGGCCGCGCCGCTCGGCGCCCGCCTCGCCGACGACGTGCACGAGCCCCGCCCCGGTCAGCCGCTCGACCAGGTCGGCGACGGTGGGGCGGGAGAGGCCCGTGAGCTTCTTGAGCTGGGCGGCCGTGAGGGCGCCCTCCTCCTGGAGCAGGCGCAGCGCGAGCCGGTCGTTGATGGCGCGTGCGGTGCTCGGCGATGCGGGGGAAACGGGCATGCGGGAGATCCTTCCAGATCGGCGCCGCCTACGGGATCTATTCATCAGGCAGGGTTCCTGATAGTTTACGGCGCACGCTGGACGGAGCGGTCCCGGGAGGATGAAGGAAGTGGAACAGACGTACAGCCCACGGCAGTTGGTCAGGGCGCGGTACGCCGTGGCCGCCGTGTTCTGCGTCCACGGCTCGGTGGCGGGCAGCTTCGCCACCCGGGTTCCGTGGATCCAGGACCACGCGGGCCTCAGCGCGGGACAGCTCGGCCTCGCGCTGGCCTTCCCCGCCGTCGGCGCCTCCGTCGCGATGCCGCTGGCCGGGCGGATCAGCCACCGCTTCGGGGCCCGCACCGCGCTGCGCTGGCTGCTCGCCTCGTGGACGCTCGCGCTGGTGCTGCCCTCGTTCGCGCCGAACCTGCTGACGCTGTGCGCCGCGCTCTTCGTCTACGGCGCCACGTCCGGGATGTCGGACGTGGCGATGAACGCGCTGGGCGTGGAGATCGAGAACCGGCTGAGCAGGTCGATCATGTCCGGGCTGCACGGCATGTGGAGCGCGGGCGCCCTGATCGGCTCGGCGGGCGGCACGCTCGCCGCGCACCTGGGCGCCGACGCGCGGCTGCACCACGTGCTGGCGGCCGTCGCGCTGACGGCGGCCGGGCTGATCGCCTGCCGCTGGGTACTCGACCTGCACAGCGGGCCCGCGCCCGACGAGGAGCCGCCGCCGAGGTTCGCGCTGCCGCCGAAGTCGGCCGTGGTCATCGGCGCGATCGGGTTCTGCGCGGTCTTCGCCGAGGGCGCGAGCCTGGACTGGTCGGCGGTCTACCTGCGGGACGTCCTGGACACGTCCGCCGGGGCCGCGGCCGCCTCCACCACGGCGTTCGCGCTGACGATGGCCGTGGCCCGGTTCGCGGGCGACCGGGTGGTCGACCGGTTCGGCGCGGTGCGGACCGTGCGCGTCGGCGGGGCCGGGGCGACGGCGGGCGGACTGCTCGTGGTCCTCGCGCCGCACCCGCTGGTCGCGATGGCGGGCTTCGGGCTGATGGGCCTGGGCATCGCGGTGGTCGTGCCGCTGGCCTTCGCGGCGGCCGCGCGCAGCGGCCCCAACCCCAGCCAGGCCATCGCGGGCGTCGCCACCATCACGTACACCTCGGGGCTGATCGCCCCGTCCGCGATCGGCGCGCTGGCCGACGCGACCTCGCTGGTGGCCTCCTTCGGCCTGGTGACGGCGCTCGCCTTCGGCCTCGTGCTCGGGGCGGGCGTGCTGCGCTCGGCCGGGCGGGACGGCGGCGGCCAGGCGGCGGGCGACGGCCCTAGCGCCGCCGGGGGCCCGGAGGTCAGCGCACCGGGCGCAGCCGACCGGCCCAGCGCCGCGTCAGACCGCTCCACAGCCCGGTGAGCGCGGCCTCGTCCGCCGCGACGGCCGCGACGACGTCGTCGGGGTCGAGGCCGAGCCCGCGCAGGGCCCCGGTGTCCGAACGGCCCCATTCGACGATGTCGGCGGCGAGCGTCTCGGGGTGGAACTGGGTGGCCCAGACCTGATCGCCGATCCGGTACGCCTGATGGGCGCAGCGCCCGCTCGTGAGGAGCGGGACCGCGCCCGGCGGCAGCCGGCGGGTCTCCTCGAAGTGCCACTGCACGGCGCGCGGCGCGGGGGCGGCGGCGAGGGGCCCGAAGACGGGGTCGGCCGCGCAGTCCGGCAGCGCCGCGAGCGGGTGGAGCCCGACCTCGGGGAGCGCGGCGGGGCCCACCTCGCCGCCGAGCGCGACGGTCAGCAGTTCGGCGCCGAGGCAGATGGCGAGCGTGGGCAGGTCGCGCCGCACCGCCTCGCGCAGCAGTTCGCGCACGGCCGGGAGCCAGGGGGCACGGACGTCGTCGGTGGGGCCCATCGCGCCGCCGAGGACCACGAGTCCCGCGTACGGATCCAGCGAGGCGGGGAGGCCGTCGCCGCGCCACGGCCCGGCCACTTCGAGCGCGACGCCCTCGGCGGCCAGCCACTCCCCCACCCTGGCGGGTCCGGCGTCGTCCTCGTGCTCGACGGCCAGCACGCGCAGCTCCATCCGCCCCCACCTCCGGCCGGTCACGCTCACCCGAACGGCTCACCCTAAGGGCGCTAAGCGACCGCTCACAGCGGTAAATGAGCGAAAGTTTTCAGACATAGCATGTGCCTGATCATTTCGGCTCGAACGTGAACGGGAGCAACCCATGGACCTCGGCGTGCGCTGGAAACTGCACGGCGACGGGAAGACACCGGCTCCCGGAGCCGTCGTGCGCCCCGACGAACGGCTCTCCTGGCCGCGTACGTTCGGACTCGGCGCCCAGCACGTGGTGGCGATGTTCGGGGCGTCGTTCGTCGCACCGGTCCTCATGGGCCTCGACCCCAACCTCGCGATCATGCTCTCCGGCGTCGCGACGGCCATCTTCCTGCTCGCCACGCGCGGCAAGGTCCCCAGCTACCTCGGCTGTTCGCTCTCCTTCGTGGGCGTCGCCGCGACCATCAGGGCCACCGGCGGCGACAGCGCCACGGTCACCGGCGCGGTCTTCGTCGTCGGCGCCGCCCTCTTCCTCGCGGGCCTCGCGGTCCGGCGCTTCGGCGCCCGGGTCATCCACGCGGCGATGCCCCCGGTGGTGACCGGCGCCGTGGTCATGCTGATCGGCTTCAACCTGGCGCCGGTCACCGCGTCGACGTACTGGCCGCAGGACCAGTGGACGGCGCTGCTGGTGATGCTGTTCACCGGATTGGCCGTGGTGGGCCTGCGCGGTTTCTTCTCGCGCATCGCCATCTTCCTGGGGCTGATCTTCGGGTACGGCATCTCCTGGCTCTTCGACCGGCTCTTCGGCAAGATCCACTCCACGGCGGGCGGCGCCGAGGCCGTCGACCACTGGCGCCTGGACCTCTCGGGCGTCGGCAAGGCCGACTGGATCGGGCTCCCCACCTTCCACGCGCCGAGCTTCGAGTGGTCGGCCGTCCTGGTCGCGCTCCCCGTCCTGATCGCGCTCATCGCGGAGAACGCGGGCCACGTGAAGGCCGTCGGCGAGATGACCGGCGAGTCCCTGGACGGCAAGCTCGGCACCGCCGTCGCGGCCGACGGCGCGGCCTCGATGCTCTCCACCGCGCTGGGCGGCCCGCCGAACACCACGTACTCCGAGAACATCGGCGTGATGGCGGCGACCCGGGTCTACTCCACTGCCGCGTACTGGGCCGCAGCGCTCTTCGCCCTGCTGTTCGGCCTCTGCCCGAAGTTCGGCGCGATCGTCGCGGCGATCCCCGGCGGCGTGCTCGGCGGGATCACGGTGATCCTGTACGGCATGATCGGGCTGCTCGGCGCGCAGATCTGGATCAACGCGGGCGTCGACCTGCGCAACCCGCTGAACCTGGTCCCCGCCGCCGCGGGCATCATCATCGGCGTCGGCAACGTGACGCTGAAGTTCACGGACGACTTCCAGCTCAGCGGCATCGCGCTCGGCACGATCGTGGTCATCACCGGCTACCACGCGCTGCGCGCCTTCGCCCCCGCGCACATGAAGGAGCAGGAGCCCCTGCTCGACTCGGGCACCTCCGCGTACGACTCCGACGGCGACGGCGACGACACGGCGGCGAAGCGCGGCGCCTGACCCCGGCCGGTCCGGTCCTGTCCCGGCCGGTCCTGTCCCGGCCCCGTCCCGGTCCTTCGGGGTCCGTGCGCTTCGCTCGTTGTGACGAAGCACCGGCCGGGCCGCACCCTTCGTGCCGCCCGGCTGGGACGCTGCCCCCATGGCGCAGACCGAACCCCTCACCGCCCTGCCGCACCCCCGCGGGGCGCCCGCCGACGTCGACGACGTGCTCGCCCGCATGCGGGCGCTGCGCGGGCAGTGGCCCGAAACCGACGGCGTCGCGGTCTTCAACCGGATCTACCTGACCGTCACCGAGACCGTGGACCGCGCCATCGACCGGGGGCTCTTCCCCGACCGGCGCGCGGCTTCCGTGCTCGACGTCCGCTTCGCGGAGCGCTACCTCGCGGCCGTCGACGCGGTGGCGGCGGGCCGCCGTCCGCCCGCGAGCTGGCGGCCGCTCTTCCAGTACCGGCGCCATCCCGGCGTGCGCCCGCTGCAGTTCGCGCTCGCCGGGATCAACGCGCACATCGGGCACGACCTGGCGCTGGCCGTCGTGGACGCCTGCCGGGCGCTCGGCTGCGAACCGTCCGACCTGGAGCGGGAGTTCGACCGGGTGGGCGATGTGCTGGCCGCGCTGGAGGAGCGGATCCGCGAGGACCTGATGCCGGGCCCCGACCTGCTGGAGATCGCGGACCCGCTGACGCACCTGGTGGGCTCCTGGAGCCTGGAGCGGGCCAGGGACGCGGCCTGGTCGGGGGCCAGGCTGCTCTGGGGCGTGCGCGAACTGCCGCCGCTCGCGGACGAGTTCAGGGAGCGGCTGGACGCGGGCGTGGGCATGGTCGGCAGGTTCCTGCTGACGCCCTGGCGCTGAGGGCCCGCGCCGGGCCCCGTACACGATGTCACTCGGGGCCGACCGGATCGCGGTCGGCCCCGAGGGGTCTCCTCACCGGAGGAACTAGTCCTCCGGCAGCTCCACCGGCGCGATCTCGTCGTAGACGTCGCCGGGGCCGGGGTTGGTGGCGTCGGTCGCGCCGCCGAAGTGGTGCATCACGCCCCACACCGCGTTCAGCGCGGTCTGCACGGCACCCTCGGCCCAGCCCGCCGTCCAGGAGATGTCGTCGCCCGCGAGGAAGATGCCCCGCTTGTCCTCGGGGAGGCGGTCCTGCATGAAGTGGGTGAACAGACGCCGCTGGTAGCGGTAGTGGCCGGGCAGGTTGGCCTTGAACGCGCCCATGAAGTAGGGCTCGTTCTCCCAGGAGACCGTCACCGGGTTACCGATGACGTGCTTCCTGATGTCGACCTTCGGGTAGATCTCGCCGAGCGACTTGAGCATGACCTCCATGCGCTCGTTCGCCGACAGCGGCAGCCACTTGAGGCTGTCGTCGCACCAGGTGTACGAGAGGCAGATGACGGCGGGCTTGTCCGGTCCTTCGTCCAGCAGGTAGGTGCCGCGCGTCATGCGGTCGGTGAGCGTCATCGACATGACGTCCCGGCCGGTCTCCTCGTCCTTGTCCAGCCAGAACGGCCTGTCGACGGGCACGAAGAGCTTGGAGGACTCCATGTAGTGGGTCCGCTCCATCGCCGTCCAGTGGTCGATGGGGAACAGCGTGTCGTCACAGTCGATCTTGGAGAGCAGCATCCACGACTGGGCGGTGAAGACCGCGGCCCGGTACGTGCGGATGTCGCCGTTCGCGTCGGTGACCGTGACGCGGTTGCCCGCGGTGCGGTGCAGCCGGGTCACGGCGGGCTTCGGCGCGCGGCGCTCGTGCAGCGAGGCCAGCGAGGTGCCCTGCGCCCAGTGCACGATCTTCCCCGGCTCGCGCTCCCACAGCCGCAGCGGCAGCTGCTGCGAGCCGCCGACGATGCCCCGGTGGTGGTCGTCGGCCTCGGTGTAGACGACGCGCAGGATCTCCAGGATGGAGTTGGGGAAGTCGGTGTCCCAGCCGCCGGTGCCGAAGCCGACCTGGCCGAAGATCTCGCGGTGCTTGAAGGACTTGAAGGACTGCGACTCGCAGAGGAAGCCGTAGAAGGTCTGGTTGTCGAGCTTCTCGACGAGCTTCGCCCAGATCTCGCGGATGCGCGGCACGTCGCGCTCGCGCATGGCGCGGTTCATGTCGGAGAAGTCCGCGCCCTCCTCCAGGCAGGCGTTCCACGCGTCGGCGACGTCGCGGTAGACCTGCGGCAGGTCGTCGACGGTCTCCGCGTAGTGCGACTCGCCCTTGAGGTCGACGACCGTCGAGGGCGTCGCCTCGGCCAGCGGGTTGGGGAACGCCCTGGTCTCCAGGCCCACCAGGTCGATGTAGTGCTGGAGCGCGGTGGACGACGGCGGGAAGCGCATGGCGCCCATCTCGGCCGTCAGCTCCTCGGTGCCCGCGCCCTCGAAGCCGACCGTGCGCAGCCGGCCGCCGATCCGGTCGGCCTCGTAGACGACGGGCTTGAGGCCCATCTTCATCAGCTCGTACGCGGCGATGATCCCCGAGAGCCCGCCGCCGATGACGGCGACCTCCTCGCCGTGCTCGGTCGCGGGTATCTGGCCGAGGCCCGCCGGGTGCTCCAGGAAGTCGTCGTAGGCGTACGGGAAGTCCGGCCCGAACATCGTGATCGGCGGCGTGGCGTCGGTGTGCTGGACAGCGGTGGGCACCGTGGACGTCATGGGGGACGGACTCCTTGCGCGGAAGGTGGAGAAGGGACGACGGGGGACTCGGCCGGGGCCGGTCAGATCAGCGAGCGGTAGAGCCCTGGTCGCCGGTCGTTCAGATACGGGTTGGTCTCGCGCGACGCGGCCAGGAACACCGGGTCGACGTCGCCGGTCACCAGCTCCTCGCCCCGCCCGGCACGCGCGCGGGCGATGCCGTCGGGGCCCGCCAGACAGCTCAGCCCGGCGAACTCGAACTCGCCCTCGGGGCCCGTCCTGTTGGCGTACGCGATGTACAGCTGGCTCTCGAAGGCCCGGACGGGCACGACGGACTCGGCGACGACCTGGAAGGGGTGCATCAGCGCGGTGGGCACCAGGAGGAGGTCGGTGCCCGCCAGCGCGTGCGCCCTGACGTTCTCGGGGAACTCCACGTCGTAGCAGATCAGGATGCCGACGGTGAGCCCGCCGAGCTCGGCCTGGACGACGGGCGAACCGCCCGGCGTGAAGTGCTTCTGCTCGAAGTCGCCGAAGAGGTGGGTCTTGCGGTAGTTCGCCAGGCCCGCCCCGTCGGGGCCGACGAGCCGAGCGGCGTTGTACACCCGCTCGCCGTCCCGCTCCGGGTAGCCGTAGGCGACGGCGACGCCGTGGCGCGCGGCGATCTCGGCGACGGCCGCGGCGGAGGGCCCGTCCGCGGTCTCGGCCAGCTCGGGCACGTCGTCGCCGATGGCGTAGCCGGTGAGGAACATCTCCGGCGCCACCACCAGCCCGGCACCGGCAGCGGCCGCACGGCCCGCGGCGGCGTCGAGGACCTTGAGGTTCTCGGCGACGTCACCGGGACGCCCGGAGCTCTGGAGCAGGGAGGTGCGCAGCGGCATGGAGGGACCTCTGTGAGGGGAGCGAAAGAGGGATGCGGAGGGGGGAGAACGAGACATTACGAAGGTACGGTCTTGTATTCACCCCGGACAAGGCGCGAGCGTTGCGGACCGACGGGTGATCCGTTGCGCGGTTCCCGCGCTTCGCGGCGATTCGTTGCGCGCTCGCGGGAGCCCTACGCGGGCGAGCTGGAGGAGAAGCGCCGCAGCAGCGGCGAGAGCACCAGGACGGACTTGGTGCGCTCCACGAACGGCTCCCCCGCGATCCGCTCCAGGACCCGCTCGAAGTGCCGCATGTCCGAGGCGAAGACCTGGACGATCGCGTCCGCGTCGCCCGTGACGGTCGACGCGGACGCGATCTCCGTGTAGCGCTCCAGGCCCCGCTGGATCGCCTCGGGCGAGGTGTTGCGGCGGCAGTAGATCTCGATGAACCCCTCGGTCTCCCAGCCCAGCGCCGCCGGGTCCACCCGTACGGTGAAACCGGTGATCGCGCCCTCCGCCCGCAGCCGGTCCACGCGCCGCTTCACGGCGGGCGCGGACAGGCCGACGAGCGAACCGATGTCCGCGTAGGAGCGGCGGGCGTCCTCGGCGAGGGCGTGGACGATGCGTTCGTCGAGATCGTTCAGCACTGCGGGTGGATCACTTCTCTGCTGTGGCCAGTCGGGAGCGGCGGAAACCGTACCCGAAGTAGAACACGAGGCCGACCAGCATCCAGACCCCGAAGACCTGCCAGGTGATCGCGTCGAGACTGAACATCATCCAGACGCAGAAGCCGAAGCCGAGGACCGGGAAGAGCGGCGACAGCGGCACCCTGAACGTCCGCTTCATCTCGGGCCGGGTGTACCTCAGCACCACGACGGCCACGTTGACCAGGGCGAACGCGAAGAGCGTGCCGATGCTGGTGGCGTCGGCCAGCTGGCCGAGCGGAACGGCGGCCGCCAGCACGCCGCAGAAGAGCGAGACGATGACGGTGTTGGCGCGGGGCGTACCGCTCTTCGGGTGGACCTTGGCGAAGACCTTGGGCACGAGCCCGTCGCGGGACATCGCGAACAGCACGCGGGTCTGCCCGTAGAGCACGGTCAGCACGACGCTCGCGATGGCGACGACCGCGCCCGCGGCGAGCAGCACGGCCCAGACGGACTGTCCCGTGACGTCCTCCAGGATCCCGGCGAGCGCGGCCTCCGAGTCGCTGAACCCCCGCCACGGGCGGGCGCCGACGGCGACGGCGGCCACCAGCACGTACAGCACGGTGACGATCAGCAGCGAGAGCATGATCGCGCGCGGCAGGTCGCGCTGCGGGTCCTTCGCCTCCTCGCCGGCCGTGGAGGCGGCGTCGAAGCCGATGTACGAGAAGAAGAGCGAGGCGCCGGCCGCGCTGACGCCCGCCATGCCGAGCGGCATGAAGTTCTCGTAGTTGCCGCTCTTGAAGCCGACGAAGCCGATCGTGCAGAAGAGCACCAGCGAAGCGATCTTCACCACGACCATGATCGTGTTGGCGCGGGCGCTCTCCTTGGCCCCGCCGAGCAGGAACACCATGGCGAGCAGCACCACGAGCAGCGCGGGCAGGTTGAAGAGCCCGCCGTCGCCCGGCGGCGCGGAGAGCGCGTCCGGGATGGTGACGCCGATGGTCCCGTCGAGGAGTTCGTTGAGGTACTCGCCCCAGCCGACGGCCACGGCCGCGACCGACACGCCGTACTCCAGGACCAGGCACCAGCCGCAGATCCAGGCGACGAACTCGCCCATCGTCGCGTACGCGTACGAGTAGGAGGACCCGGCGACCGGGATGGTGCCGGCCAGCTCCGCGTAGGAGAGGGCCGAGAAGAGCGCGGTGAGTCCGGCGATCACGAAGGCGAGCGTGACGGCGGGCCCGGCCTTGGGGACGGCCTCGCCGAGCACGACGAAGATTCCGGTTCCGAGCGTGGCGCCGATGCTGATCATCGTCAGCTGCCACATGGAGAGCGAGCGGCGGAGCGAGCCGCCCTCGCCCTGGCCGCCCTCGGCGATCAGGCGTTCCACGGGCTTGCGCCGCATGAGCCGCGCCCCGATCCCCGGTGGTCCTGCGGTGTTCTCCGCGGTGCGGGCTTCGCTGTGGTCCAGCACTGAGGTGGCTCCGTTCATCGCTGCGGGACGTGAAGAGGCCGCAGGGAATGAGGTGAGGGGCCTGCGGGGAGGGTGACGGGACAGCGGTGACCGGCGGCGGTGGCCGGGCAGGCGGTCACCGCCGCTCCTCGTACGGGAGCCGAGCCTATGAGCTGAGCGTTCGCGCCCGTAATGCAGCGATGTTGCGCATGGCCGACGGATCGTTGCGCATTTGGGTCACCGGCGGGGAAACACTGCGCCCACCTGCACGAATCAAGACATTGGGGCCACGGCAGGAAACGGCCAGGGGCGTTGCCGTCGGCGGCCCTTCGGCGTCACGCTGCACTGCCATGGAGCTCGATGTGCTGTACGGGACCGACGTCACCGCGACCCCGTGGCTGGACCCCGCGCCCTTCCTGCGCGGCGTCGCCTGGTGGGACGGCGGGCGCGCGGTGCGGGCCGACCCGGCCGACACGGCGCGGCTGCCGTGGGACACCGCGCAGCGGGCCGCGCTGCCGGTCGGCGTGCGCCTGGAGTTCGCCTCTGCGGGCGCGGACGCGGTGGAGGTCCGCTACCGGACGGCCCCGCAGGGGCGCCCGCGGGACTCCGCGCTCCCCCACCTGTTCGCGCTCTGGTCGCCCGCGGGCCTCGTGGGCGAGTTCACCGCGGCCCCGGCCGCCGAGCGCGCGGTCACCGTGCCGCTGCCGCCCGCGCCCGGCCCGTACACGCTCTACCTGCCCGAATCCCAGGCGCCCGCGGTGCTGGGCCTGCGCGGCAGGGGCGGCGCACTGGCCCCCGGCCCGGCGCGGCCCCGCTGGCTGGTGCACGGCGACTCGATCACCGAGGGCTGGTGGTCCACCAGGCCCGCGCACGCCTGGCCGGCCGCGGCGGGCCGCGCGCTCGGCCTGGACGCGGTCAACCTCGGCTACGCGGGCGCGGCGCGCGGCGAACTGCCCACGGCCGAACAGCTCGCCGCGCTGCCCGCCGACCGGATCACCCTGGCCTTCGGCACCAACTGCTGGTCGCGCACCCCGCACTCGGCGCCGCTGCTGTACGAAGTGGTCAGGGCGTACGTGGCGCTGATCCGCACCGGCCACCCCGGCACCCCGCTCCAGCTCCTCTCCCCCGTGCTGCGCCCCGAGGCCGAGGACGTCCCGAACGTCCTGGGCGCCACCCTGGGCGAGCTGCGCGCCGCGATGGAGCGCGCGGTGCGCGACCTGGTCGCGGCGGGCGACGGGGCGCTGTCGCTGGTGCCGGGCGCGGGGATCCTGGGCCCCGGGCACCTGGCGGACGGCCTGCACCCCACGGACGCGGGCCACGCGCGCATCGCGGCGGCCATCGCACGGGCATGGCGAAGCGCCCCGCTGCCGGAGCGGCGGGGCGCTTGACGTCACGCGTGTGCGGACTAGCTCCAGCTGGCGTGCAGCGGCTTGCCCTCGGCGTACCCCGCGGCGGACTGGATGCCGACCACGGCCCGCTCCTCGAACTCCGCGAGCGAGTCGGCGCCCGCGTAGGTGCAGGAGGACCGCACGCCCGCGATGATCGAGTCGATCAGGTCCTCGACGCCGGGCCGGGCCGGGTCCAGGAACATCCGCGACGTGGAGATGCCCTCCTCGAACAGCGCCTTGCGGGCGCGGTCGTACGAGGACTCCTCGCTGGTGCGGTTCTTCACGGCGCGCGCGGACGCCATGCCGAAGGACTCCTTGTACAGGCGCCCGTTGGCGTCGGCCTGGAGGTCGCCGGGGGACTCGTACGTCCCGGCGAACCAGGAGCCGATCATCACGTTGGACGCGCCCGCGGCCAGCGCCATGGCGACGTCGCGGGGGTGCCGGACACCGCCGTCGGCCCAGACGTGCTTGCCGTACTTCTTCGCCTCGGCGGCGCACTCCAGGACGGCCGAGAACTGCGGGCGGCCGACGCCGGTCATCATGCGGGTGGTGCACATGGCGCCGGGGCCCACGCCGACCTTGATGATGTCGGCGCCCGCCTCGATCAGGTCCTTGACGCCCTCGGCGGCGACGATGTTGCCCGCGACGATCGGGACCCGCGGGTCGAGCGCCCGCACCTTCCTGATCGCCTCGATCATCGACTCCTGGTGGCCGTGCGCGGTGTCGATGACGAGGGTGTCCACGCCCGCGTCGAGCAGCTGCTGGGCCTTGCCCGCGACGTCGCCGTTGATGCCGACGGCGGCCGCGATCCGCAGCTTGCCCCCGGCGTCGACGGCCGGGGAGTACAGCGTGGCGCGCAGCGCGCCCTTGCGGGTGAGGATGCCGGCGAGCTTGCCTTCGGCGTCCACGGCCGGGGCGTAGCGGCGGTTGGCCGCGTCGAGCTTGTTGAACGCCTCGCGCGGGTCGATGTCCGCGTCGAGCAGCAGCAGGTCCTTGGCCATGACCTCGGAGAGCTGCGTGAAGCGGTCCACGCCGGTCAGGTCCGCGTCGGTGACGACGCCGATCGGCCTGCCGTCCTCGTCCACGACGACGCCCGCGTCGTGCGCGCGCTTGGGCAGCAGCGACAGCGCGTCGGCGACGGTCTGCGTGGGGGCCAGCACGATGGGGGTGTCCAGCACGTGGTGCCGGGTCTTGACCCAGGAGATGACGTCGGTGACGACCTCGATCGGGATGTCCTGGGGGATGACGACGATGCCGCCGCGCCTGGCCACGGTCTCGGCCATGCGCCGCCCCGCGATCGCGGTCATGTTCGCCACGACGAGGGGAATGGTGGTGCCGGTGCCGTCGGGGGACGAGAGGTCCACGGCCTGGCGGGAGCCGACCGCGGAGCGGCTCGGCACCATGAACACGTCGTCGTACGTCAGGTCGTACGGCGGCTTCAGGTCATTGAGGAAACGCACGTGCTGTACATCCCAGTCGTTCGGAGTGGCCCCTAGGCATTTCAGCCAGGGGAAAAAGCACGTAGCTCATTCTCCCATGTTTGTACGATTACCTGCCCCCGGACGATCCTCCAGGTCCGGACGAATCACCCTGGTCCGATCCTCCAAGTCGAGGGCGGAAGGGGCCCGGCTGCGCCACGATGAACCCGTGGATCCGCTCAGCGCACAGCGCGTACAACAAGCACGGGTCGAGACGGCCAGGATGGCCGCGGCAGGGGTCGGCGCGGTGGCGCTGACCTGGGTGGACAACGCGGGCATCACCCGCGTGAAGGCCGTGCCCGCCGCGCGGCTCCCGCAGACCGCGCTCAGGGGCGTCGGCATGTCGCCGGTCTTCGACGTCTTCCTGGTGGACGACTCGATCACCGACAGCCCGCACATCGGCGGCCCCGACGGGGACCTGCGGCTCGTGCCCGACCTGGACCGGCTGACGCCGCTGGCCGGGCAGCCGGGCTGGGCCTGGGCCCCGGCGGACCGCTTCCGGCAGGACGGCGCGCCGCACCCCGCGTGCCAGCGGCAGTTCGCGGCCACGATGGCGCGGCGGGCCGCCGAACAGGGCATCGAGCTGCGGATGGGCTTCGAGACGGAGTGGATCGTCGGCGGTCCTGGGGCGGCGCCCGCGCGGGAGCCGGGCCCCGCGTACGGCATGGCGCGGGTCGCCGAGCACTCCGCGTACCTCTCCGACGTGCTGAACTCGCTGGTGGCGCAGGGCGTCGAGGTGCTGCAACTGCATCCGGAGTACGCCCCGGGGCAGTTCGAGGTGTCCGTCGCGCCGTCGGACCCGGTGGGCGCGGCCGACCTGGCGGTGCTGGTGCGGGAGACGGTCCGCGCGGTCTCGGTGCGCCACGGGCTCACCGCGTGGTTCGGCCCCGCGGTGACGGCGGGCGCGGTGGGCAACGGCGGCCACCTCCACCTCAGCCTCTGGCAGGACGGCCGGAACCTGTGCCGGGCGGGCGGGGGGCCGTTCGCGATGACGGGCCGCTGCGAGTCGTTCCTGGCCGGGGTGCTGGACGAGCTGCCCGCGCTGCTCGCGGTCGGGGCGCCGTCGCCCGCGAGCTACCTGCGCCTGGAGCCGTCCCGCTGGGCGGGGGCGTTCCGCTGCTGGGGCCTGGAGAACCGCGAGGCGGCGCTGCGGTTCGTCACGGGCGCGCCTGACGACCCGGACGCGGCGAACGCCGAGGTGAAGTGCTTCGACGCGGCGGCCAACCCGTACCTGGTCACGGGGGCGGTGATCGCGGCGGGGCTGGCCGGGCTCGCGGCGGGCCTGAAGCTGCCCGAGCCGGTGGCGGGCGACCCGGCGCGGCGGGCGGACGCGGAGCGCCTGCCGACCTCGCTGCCCGCGGCGCTGGCGCACTTCACCGGCTCGTCGGTGCTGCGCGAGGCGCTGGGCGATCCGCTGTTCGAGGCGGTCGCGGCGGTGCGGGCGGCGGAGGCTGAGCTGTTCGCGGACCGTACGCCGCAGGAGATCGCGGACGCGACGCGGGGGCGGTACTAGGTGCGGCCCCCGCGTCTGGTGGACCACCACTGCCACGGGACGGTGGCGGGCGAGCAGGACCGCGCCGGGTTCGAGTCGTACCTCACCGAGTCGGACCGCCCTCCGGCGCCCGGCACCACGTTCTTCGACACGCAGCTGGGCTTCGCGGTACGCCGCTGGTGCCCGCCCCTGCTGGGGCTGCCCGCGCACTGCCCGCCCGACGAGTACCTGGCCCGCCGCCGCGAACTGGGTCCCGGGGAGGCGGCGCGCCGCCTGCTGACGGGCAGCGGGATCGACACGTTCCTGGTGGACACGGGGCTGCCGGGGGTGCTCCCCGGGACGGGCACGGTCCACGAGATCGTCCGCCTCGAGCACCTGGCCGAGGACGTGGCGGCGGGCGTGGCGGCGGGTTCGGCGGGCGCCGGGGCGTACGTGGAAGCGGTGACCGAGGCCGTCGAACGGTCCTCGGCGGTGGGCTTCAAGTCGGTGGTCGCCTACCGCCACGGGCTGGCGCTGCCGCCGGACCCGCCGGGCGCGAAGGAGGTCCGTGCGGCGGCGGCCGCGTGGCTTGCGGGCCCGGTGCGCCGACTCACCGACCCGGTGCTCATCCGCCACCTGCTGTGGACGGCGGCGGGCACGGGCCTGCCGCTCCAGCTGCACACCGGGTTCGGCGATCCCGACCTGCGGCTCCAGGACTGCGACCCGCTGCTCCTGACGGACTTCGTCCGGGCGGTGGAGCCCACCGGCTGCCCGCTGGTGCTGCTGCACGGGTACCCGTACCACCGGCAGTCGGGCTATCTGGCCCAGGTGTACCCGCACGTCCACGCCGACATGGGCCTGTCCCTGTCGCACACGGGGGCGCGGGCGGAGGCGGTGCTGGCGGAGATGCTGGAGCTGACCCCGTTCGGCAAGCTCCTGTTCTCCACGGACGCGTACGGCCTCCCGGAGCTGTACGCGGTGGGCGCGGCGCTGTTCCGCGAGGCGCTGGGGTCCTTGCTGGGGCGCTGGACGGAGAGCGGGGCGTGGTCGCAGGAGGACGCGGGGCGGGTGGCGGAGCTGGTCGCCTTCGGCAACGCGGAGCGGGTGTACGGCCTGGGCCCGGGATGACTTCGGGGGATGCGGGTTCCGCTGCGCGGGGCCGGTCCCCTACCCGCCCCTTCCCGAAACCCTGCCGGGGGCGTCAAAAGATTGCGCGGTTCCCCGCGCCCCTTTTAGGGGCGCGGGGAACTGCGCGAGAGTGGGGCACACGCGCAACGTATCCACTGCAGCCCGCCGCAGGCGAAAAGCCCCGCCCCCGCGCGAAGCGCTACTCCCCGTCCGGGTCCGCCCGGTCGAGCGCGGGCCGGGGCCGCTCCCCCGCGGCGGAGATCAGGTGATCCGCCACCGCGGTGTCCGTCACCAGGCTCGTCACGAGCCCCGACCTGAGCACCGCGTCGATCGCCGCCGCCTTCCGCAGCCCGCCCGCGATGGCCACGACCTCCGGAATCCGCCGCAGCCGGTCCGCCTCGACCGTGATGCACCGCTCCCCGAGGTCCCGCCCGACGCGCCGCCCCTCGCTGTCGAAGAGGTGCGCGGACATCTCCGCCGCGACCCCGAGCGAGGCGTAGTGCGCCCGCTCCTCGTCCGACAGCATGTCGTGCACCGTCGAGATCCCCGGCTCCCACGAGCCGATGGACACCGCGGCGACGGTGACCTTGTCGAAGTACTCGAAGGCCCGCGCGATCCCGGTCTGGTTCCGCAGCGCGGCCGCCGTCGCCGGATCGGGCAGCAGCATCGGCGCGTAGATCGGGTGCGCCTCGCCCCCGGACACCTGCGCGGCCCGCCGTACCGCCTCCACCGACCCGCGCTCGGCGGTCCCGGCGTCGTACACCCCCGTCAGCTGGACGACCGTGCAGGGCGGCAGCCGGTCGAGCGCGGCGGCCATGTGGATGGTGGACCGGCCCCAGGCCAGGCCCAGCACGTCGCCCTCCGTCACCAGCTCGCCGAGCAGGTCCGCCGCGACCTCGCCGAGGTTCTCCGGGTCGGGCCCGTCCTCCGCGGCCTCGCTGGACTCGGGCGACTCGACGACGACCGCGTGCCGCAGCCCGTAGCGGGCGCGCAGCGCGTCGGACCGCTCCGCGTCCAGCTCGGACGGCACCCGGATCTCGATCCGCACGAGGTCGCGCTCCAGCGCGGTCTCCAGGACCCGCGCGACCTTGAAGCGGCTGACCCCGAACTCCTCCGCGATCTGGATCTTGGACTTGCCCTCCAGGTAGAAGCGCCGGGCCATGGCCGCCGCCTGCACCAGCTCCGCGGGTCCCATCCGCAGGGCTGACCGTCCCGCCGACATTGCAGACACCGCGATCTCCTCACTTCTGTTCACACTCTGGATTCGCTGTTCATCCTGTCAGATCCAGCGCCCCTTGATCAGGCCCGAAGGCCACGTTCACTTTCCCGTGGCTCAGTGGCCACATGCCCAGGGCGCGGCGGCCACGGTCGCCTCCGCCTTGGCCCGCAGCGAGCGCACCGCCTGGGCCGGGTCGGCCGCGCCGTACACCGCGGAACCCGCCACGAAGACGTCCGCGCCCGCCTCGGCGCACCGCTCGATGGTCGCGTCGGAGACCCCGCCGTCGACCTGGAGCCACAGCTCCAGACCGTGCTTGGAGATCAGCTCACGGGTGCGGCGGATCTTGGGCAGCATGATGTCCAGGAACGCCTGGCCGCCGAAGCCCGGCTCGACGGTCATGATCAGCAGCATGTCCAGCTCGGGCAGCAGGTCCTCGAAGGGCTCGATGGGCGTGGCCGGCTTCAGCGCCATCGAGGCGCGCGCGCCCTTCGCCCTGATCTCGCGGGCGAGCCGGACCGGCGCGGCGGCGGCCTCGACGTGGAAGGTGACGGATCCGGCCCCCGCCTCGACGTACTGGGGTGCCCAGCGATCGGGGTCCTCGATCATCAGGTGGCAGTCCAGCGGGGTGTCCGTCGCCCTGCTGAGGGATTCCACGATCGGCACGCCGAGCGTCAGGTTCGGGACGAAGTGGTTGTCCATCACATCGACATGGAGCCAGTCCGCGCCCTCGACGGCCTGCGCCTCTTCGGCGAGGCGGGCGAAATCGGCGGACAGGATGCTGGGGTTGATCTGGGCCATGTGCCAAGCCTGCCATGCCTTCCGGCACTTCCACGCCCGGGTACGGCTCCGGTACGTACCAATCCTGGACGACGGGCCCCGCCGAGGGCTCCCGGGATCAGCACAGTCCGTGCAATCCTGACGATTCGGCGCAGGAAACCGGCCAGTGGGGGCGTCATGCCGGACGCACGGCAACCGGAACCTCGGCACACGAACGCGCGGCTCCCGGCCGCGGGCCGCGCGCGGCCGCCGCACCACCGGCGGGGCGCGGCCGGACTGGTCTGCGGGCCGCGTACGAAGTGGCTGGTCGTCGCGGTCTGGCTGCTGCTGATCCTCGCCGCGGCCCCGCTCGCCCAGAAGCTGGGCGACGCCCAGGACAACGACTCCGCATCCTGGCTGCCCAGCAGCGCCGAGTCGACCCGGGTCCTCAAGGAGTCCGAGGAGTTCAGGCCCGAGGCGATCCCCGCCGTCGTGGTGTACGCACGGGAGGGCGGCCTCACCGCGCGCGACCGGGCCGCGGTCGCCGAGGACGTCGCCGCGCTCAAGGAGCTGCGCGCGCACGGCGTGCGGGGCCCGGAGGTCCGCGGCCCGGTCCTCGACGACGCCCGCGCGCCCGAGGCGGCCCAGGTCTTCGTGCCGATCACGATGGACGCAAAGGGCTGGGAGCGGATCGCGCCCGCGGTCGACTCGATCAGGGACGTGACCGGCAGGGGCGGGGACGGCCTCGCGGTGCACATCACGGGCCCAGGCGGCGTCTCGGCGGACTTCTCCGAGGCGTTCGAGGGCATCGACTCGACGCTGCTGTTCTCGGCGCTCGCCGTGGTGGTGGTCGCGCTGCTCGTCACGTACCGCAGCCCGTCCCTGCTCCTGGTGCCCGTGCTGACCGTGATCGGCGCGCTCTTCGCCGCCCAGGCGCTGATCTACCTGCTCGCCACGCACGCCGACCTGACCGTCAACGGCCAGAGCGCGGGCATCCTCACGGTCCTGGTCTTCGGGGCGGGCACGGACTACGCGCTGCTGCTGGTCGCCCGCTACAAGGAGGAGCTGCGCCGCCACGAGGACCGGCACGAGGCGATGGCCCTGGCCCTGCACCGCGCGGGCCCCGCCGTCCTGGCGAGCGGCGCGACCGTCACGTTCAGCATGCTCGTGCTGCTCGCGGCGGACATGAACTCCACGCGCGGGCTCGGCCCCGTCGCGGCGATCGGCGTGCTGGTCGCGGTCCTGGCGATGCTGTCCCTGTTCCCCGCGCTGCTGGTGATCTGCGGCCGCTGGATCTTCTGGCCCGTGCACCCCGACCACGGCTCGGACGAGCCCACCGCGCGGGGCTTCTGGGCGCGTACGGGCCGCCGCATCGACCGCCGTCCGCGCGCGGTCTGGGTGGTGACCGCGCTGGCGCTCGCGGCGTGCGCGGCGGGCCTGGTGCAGCTGCGCGCGGAGGGCATCGCCAACGCCGACTCGTTCACGAACAGGCCGGACTCGATCGTCGGCCAGGAGGTCCAGGCCAGGCACTTCCCTGCGGGCAGCGGCGATCCGCTGGTCGTCCTCGCGGACGCGGGGCGGGCCGGGCAGATCCGCGAGGCCGTCGCGCGGACGGAGGGCGTGGTGCCCGGCTCGCTCGGCGTGCCGCAGGGCACCAGGGCCGAGCACGAGGGGCGCGTGCTGTTCGAGGCGACGCCGGCCGACCGCTCCGACAGCACGGCGGCGAAGGAGACGGTGGAGCGGGTGCGGGACGCGGTGCACGCGGTCCCCGGCGCGGACGCCCGGGTCGGCGGCGGCTCCGCGATCCTGCTCGACATGGACGCGGCGACCCGGCACGACAACGTACTGGTCATTCCGCTGGTCCTGCTGGTGGTGCTGCTCGTGCTGACCGTCCTGCTGCGGGCCCTGGTCGCCCCGCTGCTGCTGATCGCGACGGTGGTGCTGTCGTTCGCGGCGGCGCTCGGTCTGAGCGCGCTCGCCTTCCGGCACCTCTTCGACTACGCGGGAGAGTCGACGGACTTCCCGCTCTTCGTCTTCGTCTTCCTGGTCGCGCTGGGCATCGACTACAACATCTTCCTCTCCACGCGCATCCGCGAGGAGGCCGCCCGGCAGGGCACCAAGGAGGGCGTCGTGACGGGCCTGGCGGCGACGGGAGCGGTCATCACCTCGGCCGGGCTCGTCCTGGCGGGCACCTTCGCGGTGCTCGGCACGCTGCCCATGGTGGCGTTCGCCGAGATCGGCTTCGCGGTGGCGCTGGGCGTGCTCCTGGACACCTTCGTGGTCCGCTCGGTGCTGGTCACGTCGCTGTTCCTGGACACGGGCCCGCGGGTCTGGTGGCCGCACGCGCTGGCCCGCGAGGACCCGGCGCACGGGGCCGCGCCGCACGGGGCCGCGCCGCACGGGGCCGCGCCGGACGGGGCCACGCCGGACGGGGCGCCCCTGGAGCCGCGGCCCGACCGGCCGTGACGCGCCTCATCCGGCCCGCCAGCCCGCCCCCCGGCCCCTGAGGTCACTGGGCCGAACGCCGCGCAGCCGCTTGAACGCCACGCTCAGCGCGAAGGCGTTGGCGTAGCCCACCTTCCGCGCGACGGCGTCCACCGTGTGGTCGCTCTCCCGCAGCAGGTCCGCCGCCAGGGCGATCCGCCAGCCCGCGAGGTACGCCATCGGAGGCTCGCCCACCAGCGCGGTGAACCGCCGGGCCAGCGCCGCCCTGGAGACGCCCACGGCGCCCGCCAGGTCCGCCACCGTCCACGGCCTGGCGGGGGCCGCGTGCAGCAGCCTCAGCGCGTCCCCCACGACCGGGGCGTCCAGCGCGCGCCCCCAGGCCGGGGCACCGGCGTCCGGCGCGTCGAACCAGCCGCGCAGCGCGGTGACCAGCATCAGGTCGAGCATCCGGTCCAGCACCAGCTGCTGCCCAGGCCGGTCCCCCGCGACCTCGTCGGCCAGGGCCGCCGCCGAGGGCCCCGCGCCGTCGTCGGCCCGCACGACCAGCACCGGGGGCAGGGCCCGCAGCAGCCGTTCGCTGAGCTCGCCCCTGCGCTCGAAGGCCCCGCTGACCAGCACGGGAGCCACCTCGTCCGGTGTTCCACAGGTGCGGGCCCGCCCGTTCGCGCGTACGGCGGGTTCGACGCCCTCCGCCCCCGGGCAGTAGTCGGCACGCGTCACCACGAGCGAGGGCACGGTCGCGGGGTCGTCGGCGACGGTGTACGGGACGTCGCCGCGCACGACGGCGATGTCTCCGGCGCCGATGGACACCGGATCCCCCTGGTCGGGGACGATCCAGGCCCGGCCGTGCAGCATCGTGGCCAGGGTCAGCGGGGCGCCGCTGGCCATCCGCAGCGCCCAGGGCGGTCGCACGACCGCACGCCGGAAGACGGCGCCCCGCGCCCGTACCTCCGCCAACAGTTCCGACACGGCGTCCATGCCCCGAGCGTAGACGCACAGACATCGAGCGGAGCTTGTGAGCCATGGATCGTCTCGCCACCGGTCGATTGACTGGAGCCATGAGCGAACCACTGACCACGAGCGAACAGCCGACCACAACCGGACAGTCGGCCACCACCGAACAGTCGGCCACGACCGAAGGACCGGTCCTGGTCACCGGGGCGACCGGCAAGTCCGGCCGCCGCGTCGTCGAGCGCCTGCGGGCCCGCGGGCTGCCCGTCCGCGCGGCGGCCCGCGGCGGCGAGCACCTCTTCGACTGGACCGACCCCGCCACCTGGGACACCGCGCTGGAGGGCGCGCGGGCCGTGTACGTCGTGCAGCTGGACGGCACGAGGCTGGTGCGCCCGTTCGTCGCGCGGGCGGTGCGCCACGGGGTGCGCCGGATCGTGCTGGCCTCGGGGCGCGGCATCGACGATCCCCGGTACGCCAAGGACAGCGGCGGGATCCTGGAGGGCATCCGCGACAGCGAGGCGGCGGTGCGCGAGAGCGGCCTGGAGTGGACGATCAGCAGGCCCGGCTGGTTCGCGCAGAACTTCAGCGAGGGCTTCTTCGCCGACGCCGTCCGCGCGGGCGAGCTGCGGCTGCCCGCGGGCGAGGGGGCCGCCAGCTTCGTGGACGCCGACGACATCGCCGAGGTGGTCGCCGCCGCGCTCACCGAGGACGGACACGCGGGGCAGGTGTACGAACTGTCGGGGCCCGAGGCCCTCACGCTGGCCGACGCGGCCGCCACGATCTCCGCGGCCGCGGGCCGGGAGGTGCGCTACGTGCCGGTCTCCTTCGACGCGTACGTCGCCGACCTCGTCCGCCAGGGACTGCCGCCCGCCGATGCCCAGGCCTTCGCCGACGTCCTGGAACCCCTGCGGAAGGGCACGGACGCGTACGTCTCCGACGGCGTGCCGCGCGCCCTCGGCCGCCCGCCGCGCACCTTCGCCGAATTCGCCGGATCGACCGCGGCGGCGGGCGGCTGGCACACCTGACCGTGCACCTTCAAACAATCCGGGTGGCCGCCGAATGCCGCCCCACGCGGTTCCTATAGCATGATCCGCCACACGGTGACCGCCCACACCACCTGTACGTCACCCAAATAAAGCGTTACTCACTTGACCCATCTCTCACAAAGCGGCCAAGCAATTGATATCTAGAGCATCGCGGGTGTTTTCGCGCGTGAATTCCCACATGGCATCCGGCGCGTGGTGCCAACCACGGGTGATGCTGTGGACCACCGCGGCCGTGGTGACTCTCGGATTCCTCGTCGTCCTGGAGGTCGTCGCCCGGCACTACGGCGTGCCGGGGCCGATCACTAGCCAGGCGCGCGAGGTGGTCTTCGCCCCGCAGTACGGGCCGCTGCTGTACGCCAGCCTGGCGCTGACCATGGTGGTGCTCACCTGGCGCGAGCGGCTCCTGGCGGCCGGCGCCGCGATCGGCATCGACCTCGTGCTGACCCTGGTGCGGTGGGCGGCCGGGGCCGAGACGAACTACGGCAGCGGCGCGCTGTGGGTGATCCTGGGCCTCGCGGTGCTCGCCGTCACCCGCCGCACCGGCGACGAGCGGACCCTGCTGCTCAAGGGCGTGGCGCTGGGCCTGCTGCTGCTGGCCGGGCGCAGGACGGGCGACACCTGGCTGGTCATCACCTCCAAGACCCGGCCCGACGTGCTCGACCCGTACCTGGTCACCGCCGACCACGCGCTCGGCAACCCGTCGTGGCTGGTGGGCAGGCTCGTCGAGGCCACGGGATCGGTCGGCCACCACGTCCTGGACTTCGTCTACGTCAAGCTCGCCGTCGCGGCCGTCGTCGTCGCCGCGTACCAGCTGCGCAACGTGGCGGCCGAGCGCCGCTTCCCGCGCCACCACCTGGTGCGCACCTTCCTGCTGGTCGGCCTGGTCGGCCCGTCCATCTACATGATCTTCCCGGTGGTCGGCCCGATCTTCGCGTACGGCGCCGACGGCGGGCAGTGGGCGGCGGCCGACGTGTGGCCCGACGCCCTGCCCTCGGTCGGCGTGCCGGGACCGATGCCGTTCGACGAGATCACCCCGCGCAACTGCATGCCCAGCCTGCACACCGCGTGGGCCCTGGTGATCTTCGTCCACTGCCTCAGGGGCCCCCGGATCCTGAAGGCGGCGGGCGCGGTGTGGCTGGTCGCCACCCTCGCCGCGACGCTGGGCTTCGGCTACCACTACGGCGTGGACCTGGTCGCGGGCGTGGTGTTCGCGCTCACGATCGAGGGCGCGCTGCGGGCGCACGACCAGCGCTGGGACCGCGCGGGAATCCTGCTGGTGACCCACGGCGTCGTGGTCTTCGCCGCGCTCCTGGTGGCGTACCGCTACCTCGCGACCCAGATGGCCGACCTTCCCTGGGCATTCGGACCGCTGCTCATCGCGGCGATGTCCTCGGTGGTATACCACTACGCGCGGACCACCAGGGCGTGGGACCGCCTGCCCGAACCGCGGCGGCAGCCGACGGGAAAGCCGCAGCCGCAGCCCGAGCCCGCCTGAGCCGGAAAAGCGCAAAAGGAAGCGGGGCCGCGGAATTCCGCGGCCCCGCTTCCTTTTGCGCTCCTATTGCGCGGTCACCCGCTCACGCCGTGCGGCGCAGCAGCGCCAGGTACATCGCGTCCGTGCCGTGCAAATGCGGCCACAGCTGTACGTCGGGTCCTTCGCCGAGCCCCGCGACGCCCGGCATCAGCGGGCGCGCGTCGATCAGCTCGGCGCCGCCCACCCGCTTGAGCACGTCGTCCACGACCACGCGCGTCTCCGCGAGGTGCGGCGAGCAGGTCGCGTACCCCACGACGCCGCCGACCCGCACCGCGCGCAGCGCCTCCGTCAGCAGCCCGCGCTGGAGCGGCCCGAAGCCCTCCAGGTCCTCGGGGCGCCGCCGCCACCGCGCCTCGGGCCGCCGCCGCAGCGCGCCCAGCCCGGAGCAGGGCACGTCCATCAGGACCCGGTCGAAGGAGCCCTCGCGCCACGGCGGGCGCGTCCCGTCCGCGGCGATCACCTGGTACGGGCCCGGGTTCCCGGCCAGCGCCTTGGCGACCAGGCCCGCGCGGTGCGGCTGCTTCTCGGAGGCGAGCAGCGCCGCGCCCCGCCGCGCGGCCAGCGCGCCGAGCAGCGCGGCCTTGCCGCCGGGGCCCGCGCAGCCGTCGAGCCAGCGCTCGTCGCGGCCCTCCAGCGGGGCGTTCGCGAGCGCGATCGCGACGAGCTGGCTGCCCTCGTCCTGGACGCCCGCCCGGCCCTCGGCGACCGGCGCGAGCGCGCCGGGCTCGCCGCCCTCGGCCATCCGCACGGCGTAGGGGGACCAGCGGCCCGGCAGTCCGGACTCCTCGCCCAGCGCGTCGAGCAGCTCGTCGGTGGTGGCGCGCCCCGGCCGGGCGACCAGCGTCACCTCGGGGCGCTCGTTGTCGGCCTCCAGCAGGTCCTCGATGCCCGCGCGCCCGCCGCCGAGCGCGTCCCAGAGCGCCGAGACGACCCAGCGGGGGTGCGAGTGGACCACCGAGAGGTGGTCCTCGGGGTCCTCGTCGTAGGGCGGAGCGACCTTTTCCAGCCAGCCGTCGAGGTCGTCGGCCGCGATCTTCCGCAGCACGGCGTTGACGAACTTGGCGCGCCCGTCGCCGAGCACCACCCGCGCCAGCTCCACGCTCGCGGAGACCGCCGCGTGGCTGGGGATCCGCGTGCCGAGCAGCTGGTGCGCGCCGAGCGAGAGGACGTCGAGCACCGGCGGGTCGACCTCGCGCAGCGGGCGGTCGACGCAGGCGGCGATGACCGCGTCGTACGTGCCCTGGCGGCGCAGCGTCCCGTACACGAGTTCGGTGGCGAGGGCCGCGTCCCGCCCGTCGAAATCGCCCTTCTCCCTCGCCTTCTTCAACAGCGGCGGCAGCACCAGGTTGGCGTAGGCGTCGCGCTCGTCGACGGCCCGCAGCGCCTCGAAGGCGAGGATCCGGACGGGGTCCTTCTTGGGGCGTCGGTAGGGCTTGCCGGGACGGCGACGGGACTGCTCGCTCAAAAGGTGCTCCGCTGCGAAAAAAGAGGGACGAACCCCCTCAGCGTACGCCGGGCCGGGCCCCGCATCCTCCCGCGGGGCCCGCCCCCGACGCGTTACGCCCCGATCCGCTCCCCGGGAGCGATGCGCACGCCGCGCGCCCAGTCGGCCGCCTTCATCGGCTTCTTGCCCTGCGGCTGGACCCAGAGCAGTTCGACGGCGTACGAGCCGGTGCCCACGTACACGTTGTTCTTGCCGGCGACGAGCGCGCCGGGCGCGAGGTCCGTGCGCTCCGGCACGGGCACCGCCTGGATCAGCTTCAGCCGCTCGCCGCGGAAGACCGTCCACGCGCCGGGCGCGGGCGTGCAGCCGCGCACCACGCGGTCGACGCGGAGCGCGGGCGCCGCCCAGTCGACCAGCGCGTCCTCGACCGTGATCTTCGGCGCGAGGGAGATCCCGTCGGCGGGCTGCGGCACCGCCTTCAGCGTGCCGTCCTCGATGCCGTCCATGGTCGCCGCGAGCAGCCCGGCGCCCGCGAAGGCGAGCCGGGTCAGCAGGTCCCCGCTGGTGTCGGTGGCGCGGACGTCCTCGGTGACGACGCCGTACACGGGCCCGGAGTCGAGCCCCTCCTCGATGAGGAAGGTGGACGCGCCGGTCACCTCGTCCCCGGCCATGATCGAGTGCTGCACGGGCGCGGCGCCGCGCCACGCGGGCAGCAGCGAGAAGTGCAGGTTGACCCAGCCGTTGGCGGGGATGTCGAGCGCCACGCGGGGCAGCAGCGCGCCGTAGGCCACCACGGGGCAGCAGTCGGGCGCGATCTCCCGCAGCCGGGCCAGGAACTCCTCGTCGCGCGGCCTGGCGGGCTTGAGCACCTCGATCCCGGCCTCTTCGGCGCGCTCGGCGACGGGGCTCGCGACCAGTCGGCGGCCGCGCCCCGCGGGGGCGTCGGGCCTGGTCACGACGGCGGCGACCTCGTGCCGCCCCGAGGCGATCAGGGCGTCCAGGGCGGGTACGGCTACCTCGGGGGTGCCTGCGAAGACGAGCTTCATCCGGTGGCCTCTCGGGCGGGGGAAGTGCGAGAACAGCGCACCAGTCTATGGCCCGGCGCGGCGCTCGCCACGGGGGGCGTACGCTCCCGCGTGCGCCCTGTGCGCCTATGCACACGCCCCCGGGCATATGCGCATACGCCGTCTGGGCGTGACCACTTCCCCCGGTAGAGCGTTGGTCAAGAGAGATTGACCGAAACGGGCCGCCCCGAGCGGCCCGATCCGTTTCCACGCCGGTTCGAGAGGCTTGTTCATGGCCGACCACGCAACCCACGACGCCCAAGCGCGGGCCAGTCTGCACCTGTTGGTGCGGGACATCGAGCGGGTCCGGCGGCAGGTGGACGCGCTGCGCACCCTCACCGCGCAGCTCGGCAATGTCTACCGTCCCCGCCGTTCCAGCCCGTCCACGGGCTTCGTCGTGTACGGGCGCGCCCCCGCCCCGACAGTCCGTCTCGCGCAGGAACTGCGGGACAGCGTCGAGACCCTGGTGACAGCCGCGGTCGACTTCGACCGCTCCCTGGGCTTCTCGTGGGACGCGGTGGGTTCCGCGCTCGGAGTCACCAAGCAGGCGGTCCACCGCCGCTACGGGGCGCGCCGCGCCGCCCAGTCCTCGGTCGGCACGGCCGACCAGGACCGCGCTCCCGAGACGACCCCCGCGCCCAGGTCCCCGCTGCCGACGATGGCCCCGGGCCTGCCGTCGGTCCCCGCCGCACGCTCCATGCCGCCGCAGCCGACGGCGGCGGCACAGTCGCTGCGCGAGGACCAGATCCGCCCGAGCACCTTCCCCGCCCCACGCAACGGCTGACGCCCCCCGAAGGCTGACGCCCACCCCAGTGCCCCGCCGCACCCCATGCGCCGGGGCACTTCCATGCTCACCGGCACCCCGAAGGAGGCGCGGGGCCGTACCGCACGGACGCGAGCACAGGCGCGCCCCGCCAGGAGCCCGGGACCGTACCCAATACGCGGCTCCACCGCGCGGACGCAAGCACAGGCGCACCCCGTCAGGGGCGCGGGGCTGTACCCGATATGCGGCTCCGCCGCGCGGGCGCGAGCACAAGTGCGCCCCGTCAGGGGCGCGGGGAACTGCGCGAGAGTGGGGCACACGCGCAACGTACCCACGAACCCCCGGCGGGCCCGCCACAGGCGAAACGGCGCCCCGGGGCCCGGGACCCCCAAGAAGCACGCCCGCCCCGCCGCAGGCGAACCGGCGCCCCCGGGCAATGCCCCCCGCAAGGCATCCTCACCCGATGTCCACCGGGTCCACCCGGACCCGCACCGGCTCCACCCCGCTCCGCGCCATCCGCGCGGCCCGCGCCTCCTTGAGCGCCCGAGCCAACGCCCCCCCGCTCCCCGGCGGCACCCGAACCAGCGCCCGCTCCCAACGCTCCCCCGCAGGCGCCTCGCCCCCCCTCCGCGCACGGCCCTGCGCACGGCCCGGCCCGCCGTCCCACCCCGCCATCGGCACCGGCCCCAACACCTCCGCGTCCCGCGGCAACTCGGCCGCCGCGAGGAACTCCGCCACCGCGTCGGGCCGCCCCGCGACCGACGCCATCCGCGACACGGGCGGAAAGCGCAGCTCCGCCCGGTCCGCGAGCTCGCGCTGCGCGTGCCCGACCGGGTCCCAGCGCACCAGCGCCTGCACGGGCCGCAGCGTCGGCTCGGCGACGATCGCCACGACACCGCCGTCCTCCTGCCCCCGCACCAGCGAGGCCGCGGAGATCCAGCGCCGCAGCGCCTCCTCGCCCGCGCGCAGGTCGGGGCGGCCGAGCATGGCCCAGCCGTCGAGGAGCAGCGCCGCGGCGTAGCCGCCGTCGGCGACGGGCTCCGCGCCCGGCGTGCTCACCACCAGCGCGGGCGCACCGGGCACCCGGTCCAGGACCTGCTCGTCCCGCCCCGACGTGCGCACCGGCACGTCGGGGAACGCCCGCCCCAGCTCCTCCGCGGTCCGCCGCGCGCCCACGACCTGGGCGCGCAGCCCGAAGCCCCCGCACTCCGCGCAGTGCCAGGACGGTTCGGCGATCCCGCACCACGCGCACACCAGGTCCCGCTGGTCGGGCGCCTCCAGCGGCCCCGCGCAGTGCCGGCACCGCGCGGGCGCCCGGCACCGCGTGCACGCCAGTCGGGGCACGTACCCCCGGCGCGGCACCTGCACCAGTACGGGCCCGTGCTTCAGTCCGTCGCGCACCACGCCCCAGGCGAGGCTCGGCAGCCGCGCGGCCCTGGCCGCCTCGTCGCGCGCCAGGTCGCCGTCGCCCACGGTCCGCACCAGCGGGGCGGACCTGCGGACCTGCTCGCGGTCGGCGGCGAGCGGCCTGGCCCAGCCGCTCGCCACGAGCTGCGCCGCCTCGACCGTCGTACTCGTGCCGCCGAGCAGGAAGCCGCAGCCGCTCTGCACGGCGCGCAGTTCCAGCACTTCGCGCACGTGCGGGAAGGGGGCGTGGTCGTCGCTCAGGCTCGCGTCCCCGTCGTCCCACACGACGACGAGCCCGAGGTCGGTGACCGGCGCGAACATCGCGGCCCTGGTGCCGACGACGGCCCGCACGGAGCCGCGCCGCACGGCCAGCCACTGGCGGTACCGCTTCTCGGGCCCCGAGTCGGCGGTGAGCACGGCGTGGTGCCCCTCGCCCAGCAGTTCCTTGAGCGCGGCGTCGACCCGTGCGACGCCCCGCCCGTCGGGCACGACCACGAGCGCGCCGCGCCCCGAGGCGAGCGTCGCGCCCACGGCTCGGGCGATCTCCTGGGCCCAGTGCGGCCCGGGGAGCGCCGTCCACACGGCGCGCGGCCCCCGCCCGGCCGCGAGCGCCCGCAGGAAGTCGGGTCCCCGTCCGTACCGCTCCCAGGTCCCGGGCTCCGGCGCCGGGGGCGGCGGCAGCGGGTCGGGCGAAGGCCGTCCCTCGGCCCGTCCGTTGCGCGGCGGCACGGCGAGCTGGAGCACGTCGGCGAGGCTTCCCGCGTACCGGTCGGCGACGGCCCGCGCCAGGGCCAGCAGTTCCGCGCTGAGGACGGGCTCGGGCGACACGACGTCGGCGAGCGCGGCCAGCGGGCCCACGTAGTCCGACTCGGCGAGCCGCTCCACGACGAACCCGTCGATCATCCCGCCGCCCTCGCGCCGCCCCTCCCGGACGTTGCGCGACCCGGCCCCGAACCGCACGCGCACCCGCACGCCCGGCTGGGCGGCGGCGTCCAGTTCCTCGGTGACGGCGTAGTCGAAGTACTGGTCGAGGTGGAGCACTCCCTTGTTCACCACGACCCGGGCGACGGGCAGTTCCCCGGCGAGCGGCGCCCCCCGCCAGGTCTTCGGCCTGGCGCGCGGCGCCTTGGCCTTGCGCACGGTCTCCCGGATGAGCGCGAGCTGTTCGGGCGGCGCACCCGCCGCGGCCTGGGGTTCGTCGTTCTCGCTGCTCACAGCAGCATTCCTACCAGAGCCCACCGACAACGCGGCGGGCCGTGGGCGGCGCCGGGGCCCGGGGCCGGTGCGCGACGAGGCCCGGCGCCCCCGTTCGGGGGTGCCGGGCCTCGTCGTCGGTGCTCGGGGGCCTTACAGGCCCGCCGCCGCGCGCAGTGCGTCCACGCGGTCGGTGCGCTCCCAGGTGAAGTCGGGGAGTTCGCGGCCGAAGTGGCCGTACGCGGCGGTCTGGGCGTAGATCGGGCGCAGCAGGTCCAGGTCGCGGATGATGGCGGCCGGGCGGAGGTCGAAGACCTCGGCGATGGCGTGCTCGATCCTGTCGGTGTCGACGGTGTTGGTGCCGAAGGTCTCGACGAACAGGCCGACGGGCTCGGCCTTGCCGATCGCGTAGGCGACCTGGACCTCGCAGCGGGCGGCGAGGCCGGCCGCGACGACGTTCTTGGCGACCCAGCGCATCGCGTACGCGGCCGAACGGTCCACCTTCGAGGGGTCCTTGCCCGAGAAGGCGCCGCCGCCGTGCCGGGCCATGCCGCCGTACGTATCGATGATGATCTTCCGGCCGGTCAGACCCGCGTCACCCATCGGACCGCCGATCTCGAAGCGGCCCGTAGGGTTCACCAGCAGCCGGTACCCCTCGGTGTCCAGCTTGATCCCGTCGTCGACGAGGGCCTTGAGGACGTGCTCGACGACGAACTCGCGGATGTCGGGAGCGAGCAGCGACTCCAGGTCGATGTCGCTCGCGTGCTGCGAGGAGACGACGACGGTGTCGAGGCGGACGGCCTTGTCGCCGTCGTACTCGATGGTGACCTGGGTCTTGCCGTCGGGGCGCAGGTAGGGGATGGTGCCGTTCTTGCGGACCTCGGTGAGGCGGCGCGAGAGCCGGTGCGCGAGGTGGATGGGCAGCGGCATCAGCTCGGGGGTCTCGTCCGACGCGTAGCCGAACATCAGGCCCTGGTCGCCCGCGCCCTGCTTGTCCAGCTCGTCCTCGTCGCCCTCGACGCGCTTCTCGTACGCCGTGTCGACGCCCTGCGCGATGTCCGGGGACTGCGCGCCGATGGACACCGAGACGCCGCAGGAGGCGCCGTCGAAGCCCTTCTTCGAGGAGTCGTAACCGATCTCCAGGATCTTCTCGCGCACCAGCTGCGCGATCGGCGCGTACGCCTTGGTGGTGACCTCGCCCGCGACGTGCACGAGACCCGTGGTGATCAGGGTCTCCACAGCGACGCGCGACGTGGGGTCCTCGCGGAGGAGTGCATCGAGAATGGTGTCGCTGATCTGGTCAGCGATCTTGTCCGGGTGTCCCTCGGTGACGGACTCCGAGGTGAAGAGACGGCGCGACACTTCGCTCCCTGGGGTTGCAGCGGCTGCTGGCTGATCATTGACGGACCGGTCCGGGGGCTGCGCCCGGCTCCGTTCCACGGTCCAGCTTATCGGGCGCTTCCGACTACTGGGGCACTGGCATGCGATCGGAATACGCCCCGTGACCTGCGTCACCACCGTAAGTGGTACGAACATCACCCTGCGCTGTGGACCATTTCACCTGTTTCGACCTGTTTTGCGACCGCTGTCGAGGCGGACCCCGATTACGCCGCTCCCGGGCCGAGGCGCGGCACGACGAGGTCCCAGACCGTGTCCGCCAGTGCCTCCTTGGGGCCGAAGGGAATGGAGGTTTCACCGCCGTCCGACGCCAGGACCACGGCTTCGTTGCCCTCGGAGCCGAAGGTCTTGCGCTCGCCGACCTCGTTGACCACCAGGAGGTCGCAGCCCTTGCGGCGGAGCTTGTCGCGGCCGTTGGCGAGCACGTCGTCGGTCTCGGCGGCGAAGCCGACGACCACCTGCCCCGGGCGGACGCGCTCCGCGGAAATCTCCGCGAGAATGTCTGGATTACGGACCAGCGGAACGGTCGGGGCGCCCTCGTCGCCCTTCTTCTTGATCTTCCCGGTGGCGTACGTCTCGGGGCGGAAGTCCGCCACGGCCGCCGCCATCACCACCGCGTCCGCGTCCGCCGCGGCCTTCAGCACGGCCTCGCGGAGCTGGAGGGCCGTGCCGACGTGGACGACGTCCACGCCCGCCGGGTCGGGGAAGCCGGTGTTGGCCTCGACGAGCGTGACCCGGGCGCCCCGGGCCGCGGCGGTGCGGGCCAGGGCGTACCCCTGCTTGCCCGAGGAGCGGTTGCCCAGGTAGCGGACGGGGTCCAGGGGCTCGCGGGTGCCGCCCGCGCTGATGACGAGGTGCCGCCCGGCCAGGTCGGGCGCCGCGGCGCCGCGCGCCAGGACGCGCCGGCAGACCTCGAAGATCTCGCCGGGGTCGGGCAGCCTGCCCTTGCCGGTGTCGACGCCGGTGAGGCGGCCCACGGCGGGCTCGACGACGACCGCGCCCCTGCGGCGCAGCGTGGCGACGTTCTCCTGGGTGGCGGGGTGCTCCCACATCTCGGTGTGCATGGCGGGCGCGAAGACCACGGGGCAGCGGGCGGTCAGGAGGGTGTTCGTGAGGAGGTCGTCGGCGAGCCCGTGCGCGGCCTTGGCCAGCATGTCGGCGGTGGCGGGGGCGACGACGACCAGGTCGGCGCCCTGCCCGATGCGCACGTGCGGCACCTGGTGGACGTCGTCCCAGACCTCGGTGGAGACGGGGTTGCCCGAGAGGGCCGACCAGGTCGCGGCGCCGACGAAGTGCAGCGACGAGGCGGTCGGCACGACCCGTACGTCGTGGCCCGACTCGGTGAACCGGCGCAGCAGCTCGCACGCCTTGTAGGCGGCGATGCCTCCGCTGACCCCCAGGACTACCTTCGGCTTCTCGGCCACTGCCACTGCCTCCCCGATCTCGGTTCCGTACGCCTCCATCACACACCACGGGCCCGGCGGATGCTCCGCCGGGCCCGTGGGGACAAATGAAGTGCCGGTTACTGCGCCGGGCCCTCGATGGCCTCGGACGTCAGCAGACCCGCGTTGATCTCGCGCAGCGCGATGGAGAGCGGCTTCTCGTGGACGTGGGTGTCCACCAGCGGGCCGACGTACTCCAGCAGGCCCTCGCCGAGCTGCGAGTAGTACGCGTTGATCTGGCGCGCGCGCTTGGCGGCGTAGATGACCAGGCTGTACTTCGAGTCGGTCGCTTCGAGCAGCTCATCAATCGGCGGGTTGATGATGCCCTCGGGCGCGGTCATGGAAGAGGACACTCTCTGCCTTCCGATGGGGGTGAAGATCTAAAGAACCTTCATCAAGGCTAGCAGCTCACGTGCTACGTCCTCGACGGAGGTGTTGACCAGGGTGGTGTCGAACTCGGCCTCGGCGGCCAGCTCCACCTTGGCGGCGTCCAGCCTGCGCTCGATGACGTCGGGCGCCTCGGTGCCGCGGCCGGTGAGGCGGCGGACCAGTTCGTCCCAGCTCGGCGGGGCGAGGAAGACCAGCTGGGAGTCGGACATCGACTCCTTGACCTGCCGCGCGCCCTGGAGGTCGATCTCCAGGAGGACCGGCTCGCCCGCCTCCAGGCGGTCCAGGACGGCGCGACGCGGTGTGCCGTAGCGGTTGCCCGCGAACTCGGCCCACTCAAGGAGTTCGCCGTTGGCGACCAGCTTGTCGAACTCCTCGTCGTCCACGAAGAAGTACTGGACGCCGTGACGCTCGCCGGGGCGGGGCCCCCGTGTCGTCGCCGACACCGAGAGCCAGACCTCGGGGTGGACTTTGCGCATATGGGCGACGACCGTGCTCTTGCCGACCCCAGAGGGGCCGGAGAGCACGGTCAACCGCGGACGTTCATTCATGCATCGATTATTCCAGCTTCTCAGGGGTGCCTGAGACGTCAGGCGGCGCTGCCGCCGAACTCGCGCTCCAGGGAGGCGATCTGGTTGGAGCCGAGGCCCCGCACGCGGCGGCTCTCGGAGATGCCGAGCCGCTCCATGATCTGCTTGGCCCGGACCTTGCCCACGCCGGGCAGGGACTCAAGGAGGGCGGAGACCTTCATCTTCCCGATGACGTCGTTCTCCTGGCCCTGCTTGATGACCTCGTGGAGGGAGGCGCCGGAGTGCTTGAGTCGATTCTTGACCTCGGCCCGCTCCCGGCGAGCCGCGGCGGCCTTTTCGAGCGCGGCTGCGCGCTGTTCAGGGGTAAGGGGCGGAAGAGCCACGCCTACGTCACCTCGGATGTCGAACTGTCGGATACGGACCGGTGCGGAACTCGTCGCCCCACACCAGCGAGCAACGGGCATCGCACGGGTGCGCTGCCCGATGACTCTCGACGGAGACTAGCGGCCACAAGCGCTCTAGTCAGCGAGAACAGACGAAAAGTCCTGGTCAGCATCGCTCGACCAGGACTTTCCGGACATAACACCCGGGTTTTGCGTAAGGAATTTGTCAACAAACCCCGAGCACGGCCGTCAGGCGCTCACGGCACCGGCCGCGCCCCCGGCCCGAACCGCTGTGCGGACCTCGTCCGCGAAGCGCGCGGCCGCCTCCCGCAGGCCCGCCGCGTCGGGACCGTGGCGCAGGACCCCGCGGCTGACGTTCGGCACCACGTTGCCCACCGCCGCGCCGAACACGCGCGGAAGGTCGGCGGGGGTCGCGCCCTGGGCTCCGATGCCGGGGGCCAGCAGCGGCCCGTTGACGTCGAGGTCGAAGGAGGACAGGTCGCCGAGCGTCGCGCCCACGACCGCGCCGAAGGAGCCCATCGGGTCCTCGCCCGCGTTCTCCTCGGCGAGGTGGGCGAGCATCGTCGCGCCGATGGTCCTGCCGTCCTCCCGCACGGCCCGCTGGACCTCGGCGCCCTCCGGGTTCGAGGTGAGGGCGAGCACGAACAGTCCCGCGCCGCTCTTCCGCGCCAGGTCGACCGCGGGCTTCAGCGAGCCGTAGCCCAGGTAGGGCGATACCGTCAGCGCGTCCGAGAACAGCGGCGAGTCCTCGCGCAGGAACGCCTCGGCGTACGCGGCCATGGTCGAGCCGATGTCGCCGCGCTTGGCGTCCATGACCACCAGGGCGCCCGCCGCCCGCAGGTCGGCGACGGCGCGCTCCAGGACGGCGACGCCGCGCGAGCCGAAGCGCTCGAAGAACGCGGCCTGCGGCTTGAAGACCGCGACGCTGTCGGCCAGCGCCTCCACGGTCGTGCGCGTGAAGCGCTCCAGGCCGTCGATGTCGTCGTTCAGGCCCCACTCGGAGAGCAGCGAGGCGTGCGGGTCGATGCCGACGCAGAGCGGACCGCGGGTGTCCATGGCGTGGCGCAGGCGTGCGCCGAAGGGCTGCGGGGTCATGCGGAGGTACCCGCCTTCCGGGTGTCGGCGCCGACGGCTTCGGCGAGGGTGGCGTACGGGGAAGCGGCCAGGCGGGCGGCGAGGCCCCGGTGGATCGCGCGGGCGTAGAACGGGCCCTCGTAGATGAAGGCGCTGTAGCCCTGGACCAGCGTGGCTCCGGCGAGGATGCGCCGCCAGGCGTCCTCGGCGGTCTCGATGCCGCCGACGCCCACCAGCGTGATCTCGTCGCCCACGCGCGCGTGCAGCCTGCGCAGGACATCGAGGGAGCGCTCCTTGAGCGGCGCGCCGGACAGCCCGCCGGTCTCCTTGACCAGCGCGGGGTCGGACTTCAGGCCCAGGCCCTCGCGGGCGATGGTGGTGTTGGTGGCGATGATGCCGTCCAGGCCCAGCTCGACGGCGAGGTCGGCGACGGCGTCCACGTCCTCGTCGGCGAGATCGGGGGCGATCTTGACCAGCAGCGGGACGCGGCGCTCGGTGACCGTGCGGTCGGCCGCTTCGCGCACGGCGGTGAGCAGCGGCCGCAGCGACTCGGTGGCCTGGAGGTTGCGCAGGCCGGGGGTGTTGGGCGAGGAGACGTTGACGACCAGGTAGTCGGCGTGCCCGGCCAGGCGCTCGGTGGACAGGACGTAGTCGCCGACGGCCTCGGCCTCCGGGACGACCTTGGTCTTGCCGATGTTGACGCCGACCGTGGTCCTGAAGACCGGGTTGCGGGCGGCCAGGCGCGCGGCCACGGCCTCGGAGCCCTCGTTGTTGAAGCCCATGCGGTTGATCAGCGCGCGGTCGGGCACGAGGCGGAAGAGCCGCTTCTTGGGGTTGCCCGGCTGCGGCAGGCCGGTGACCGTGCCGATCTCGATGTGGTCGAAGCCGAGCATCGACATGCCGTCGATGGCCACGGCGTTCTTGTCGAACCCGGCGGCGAGGCCGAAGGGGCCGTGCATCCGCAGGCCGAACGCCTCGGTGCGCAGCTCTTCGTGGCGGGGCGCGAGCACGGCGGCGACGAAGGTGCGCAGGACGGGGACGCGGGCCGCGAGGCGGATCCAGCGGAAGGCCAGGTAGTGGGCCTTCTCGGGGTCCATGCGCTTGAAGACGAGGTTGAAGAAGATCTTGTACATGTTCTCGATTTCTCGGTTTCCGCGTGAAGCGTGACGGGGGTCGCATGAAGAGGGGGACACCGTTCCCGGTGTCCCCCTCCCCCGTTCCTACTGCTCGCGGGCCGCTGTCAGGCGCTGTGCGTGTTCCTGGAGCGAGCGGACCGAGACGTCGCCCCGGTTGAGGGCGTCGATGCCCTGGACCGCGGCGGCGAGCGCCTGGACCGTGGTCAGGCACGGCACGGAGCGGGCCACCGCCGCCGTACGGATCTCGTAGCCGTCGAGGCGGCCGCCGGTGCCGTACGGGGTGTTGACGATGAGGTCGACCTGGCCGTCGTGGATCAGCTGGACGACCGTCTTCTCGCCGTTCGGGCCCTCGCCCTCGGACTGCTTGCGCACGATGGTGGCGTTGATGCCGTTGCGCTTCAGCACCTCGGCGGTGCCGAAGGTGGCGAGCAGCTCGAAGCCGTGGGCGACCAGCTCGCGCGCCGGGAAGATCATCGAGCGCTTGTCGCGGTTGGCGACGGAGATGAAGGCGCGGCCCTTGGTGGGCAGCGGGCCGTACGCGCCGGCCTGCGACTTGGCGTACGCCGTGCCGAAGACCGAGTCGATGCCCATGACCTCGCCGGTGGAACGCATCTCCGGGCCGAGGACCGTGTCGACGCCGCGCCCGTGGATGTCGCGGAAGCGGCTCCACGGCATCACGGCCTCCTTGACGGAGATCGGCGCGTCCAGCGGCAGGGTGCCGCCGTCGCCCTCCCTGGGCAGCAGGCCCTCGGCGCGCAGCTCGGCGACGGTGGCGCCGAGCGAGATGCGCGCGGCGGCCTTGGCGAGCGGGACCGCGGTCGCCTTCGAGGTGAAGGGGACGGTGCGGGACGCGCGCGGGTTGGCCTCCAGGACGTACAGGATGTCGCCGGCCATCGCGAACTGGATGTTGATCAGTCCGCGCACGCCGACGCCCTTGGCGATGGCCTCGGTGGAGGCGCGCAGCCGCTTGATGTCGTGGCCGCCGAGCGTGATCGGGGGCAGGGCGCACGCCGAGTCGCCGGAGTGGATGCCGGCCTCCTCGATGTGCTCCATGACGCCGCCGAGGTAGAGCTCGTGGCCGTCGTAGAGCGCGTCCACGTCGATCTCGATGGCGTCGTCGAGGAACCGGTCGACGAGGACCGGGCGCGTCGGGGAGATCTCGGTGGACTCGGCGATGTACGCCTCAAGGCGAGTCTCGTCGTAGACGATCTCCATGCCGCGGCCGCCGAGCACGTACGACGGGCGGACCAGGACGGGGTAGCCGATCTCGTCGGCGATGGCCTTGGCGCCGGCGAAGGTGGTGGCGGTGCCGTGCTTGGGCGCGGGCAGCCCGGCCTCGGCGAGCACCTGGCCGAAGGCGCCGCGGTCCTCGGCGGCGTGGATCGCCTCGGGGGGCGTGCCGACGACCGGCACGCCGTTGTCCTTGAGCGCCTGGGCGAGGCCGAGCGGGGTCTGGCCGCCGAGCTGGACGACGACGCCCGCGATCGGGCCCGCGAGGGACTCGGCGTGGACGATCTCCAGCACGTCTTCGAGCGTCAGCGGCTCGAAGTACAGGCGGTCGGAGGTGTCGTAGTCGGTGGAGACGGTCTCCGGGTTGCAGTTGACCATCACGGTCTCGTAGCCCGCGTCGCTCAGCGCGAAGGAGGCGTGGACGCAGGAGTAGTCGAACTCGATGCCCTGGCCGATGCGGTTCGGGCCGGAGCCCAGGATGATCACCGCGGGCTTCTCGCGGGGCGCGACCTCGTTCTCCTCGTCGTACGAGGAGTAGAAGTACGGGGTCTTGGCGGCGAACTCGGCGGCGCAGGTGTCGACCGTCTTGTAGACCGGGCGGACCCCGAGGGCGTGCCTGACCTCGCGGACGACGTCCTCGCGCAGGCCGCGGATCTCCGCGATCTGGGCGTCGGAGAAGCCGTGGCGCTTGGCGTGGGCGAGCAGGTCGGCGTCGAGGCGCTCGGCCCCGGCGAGCTCGTCCGCGATCTCCTTGATGAGGAAGAGCTGGTCGACGAACCAGGGGTCGATCTTCGTGTAGTCGAAGACCTCCTCCTGGGTCGCGCCGGCCCGGATCGCGTCCATGACGGTGTTGATGCGGCCGTCGGTGGGGCGGACGGAGGCTTCGAGCAGCTCCTTCTTGTCACCGACGGGGCCGGTGAAGGAGAACTGGGAGCCCTTCTTCTCCAGCGAGCGCAGGGCCTTCTGGAACGCCTCGGTGAAGTTGCGGCCGATCGCCATGGCCTCGCCCACCGACTTCATGGTGGTGGTGAGGGTGGCGTCGGCGGACGGGAACTTCTCGAAGGCGAACCGCGGGGCCTTGACGACGACGTAGTCGAGGGTGGGCTCGAACGACGCCGGGGTCTTCTCCGTGATGTCGTTCGGGACCTCGTCCAGGGTGTAGCCGATGGCCAGCTTGGCGGCGATCTTGGCGATCGGGAAGCCGGTGGCCTTGGACGCCAGGGCGGACGAGCGGGAGACGCGCGGGTTCATCTCGATGACGATCACGCGGCCGTCGTCCGGGTTGATCGCGAACTGGATGTTGCAGCCGCCGGTGTCGACGCCGACCTCGCGGATGATCGCGATGCCGATGTCGCGCAGCCGCTGGTACTCGCGGTCGGTGAGCGTCATGGCGGGCGCGACGGTGATGGAGTCGCCGGTGTGCACGCCCATCGGGTCGAAGTTCTCGATGGAGCAGACGACCACGACGTTGTCGGCCTTGTCGCGCATCAGCTCCAGCTCGTACTCCTTCCAGCCGAGGATGGACTCCTCCAGGAGCACCTCGGTGGTCGGGGAGAGCGTCAGGCCCTGGCCCGCGATGCGGCGCAGCTCGTCCTCGTCGTGCGCGAAGCCGGAGCCCGCGCCGCCCATGGTGAAGGAGGGGCGGACGACGACGGGGTAGCCGCCGAGCGTGTCGACGCCCTCGATGACGTCGTCCATGGAGTGGCAGATGACCGAGCGGGCGGACTCGCCGGAGCCGATCTTGGCCTTGACGGCCTCGACGACGCCCTTGAAGAGGTCACGGTCCTCGCCCTTGTTGATGGCCTCGACGTTGGCGCCGATCAGCTCGACCCCGTACTTCTCCAGCACGCCCTGCTCGTGCATGGAGATCGCGGTGTTGAGCGCGGTCTGGCCGCCGAGGGTGGGCAGGAGCGCGTCGGGGCGCTCCTTGGCGATGATCTTCTCGACGAACTCGGGGGTGATCGGCTCGACGTAGGTCGCGTCGGCGATCTCCGGGTCGGTCATGATCGTGGCCGGGTTGGAGTTCACGAGGATGACCCGCAGGCCCTCGGACTTCAGCACCCGGCACGCCTGGGTGCCGGAGTAGTCGAACTCGGCGGCCTGGCCGATGACGATCGGGCCGGAGCCGATGACCAGGACGGACTGGATATCGGTGCGCTTAGGCACGCTCGGCCTCCATCAGAGATACGAAGCGGTCGAAGAGGTACGCGGCGTCGTGCGGACCTGCGGCGGCCTCGGGGTGGTACTGGACGGAGAAGGCGGGCTGGTCGAGCAGCCGCAGCCCCTCCACGACGTCGTCGTTCAGGCAGACGTGCGAGACCTCGGCGCGGCCGTAGGGGGTCTCGGACACCTTGTCGAGGGGCGCGTCGACGGCGAAGCCGTGGTTGTGCGCGGTGACCTCGACCTTGCCCGTGGTGCGGTCCTGGACGGGCTGGTTGATGCCCCGGTGGCCGTACTTCAGCTTGTAGGTGCCGAAGCCGAGCGCGCGGCCCAGGAGCTGGTTGCCGAAGCAGATGCCGAACAGCGGGGTCTTCTTCGCCAGGACGGCCCGGACGACGGAGACGTCGGCGGTGGACGGGTCGCCGGGGCCGTTGGAGAGGAAGACGCCGTCGGGGTTGACCGCGTAGACGTCCTCGACGGTGGCGGTGGCGGGCAGGACGTGCACCTCGATGCCGCGCTCGGCCATGCGGTGCGGGGTCATGCCCTTGATGCCGAGGTCGATGGCGGCGACGGTGAACTTCTTGGTGCCGATCGCCGGGACGACGTACGTCTCGGCGGTGGCGACCTCGGCGGAGAGGTCGGCGCCCTTCATCTGCGGGGCGTCCTTGACGCGGGCGAGCAGCGCGGCCTCGTCGGCCAGCGCCTCGCCGGAGAAGATGCCGACGCGCATGGCGCCGCGCTCGCGCAGGTGGCGGGTGAGGGCGCGGGTGTCGATGCCGGAGATGCCGACGACGCCCTGGCGCTCCAGCTCCTCGTCCAGCGTGCGCCGGGAGCGCCAGTTGGAGGGGATGCGGGCGGGGTCGCGCACGACGTAGCCGGAGACCCAGATCCGCTTCGACTCGTCGTCCTCGTCGTTGACGCCGGTGTTGCCGATGTGCGGCGCCGTCATCACGACCACCTGGCGGTGGTAGGAGGGGTCGGTCAGGGTCTCCTGGTAGCCGGTCATGCCGGTGTTGAAGACCGCCTCGCCGAAGGTCTCCCCCACGGCCCCGTAGGCACGGCCGCGGAAGGTGCGGCCGTCCTCCAGGACGAGTACGGCGGGAGCCTTGCCGGCTCCCCTGGTGGAGGTCGTCATCGTGAGGTGCCTTCCGTAGTGTTGATCATGCTGTTGACTGCTTCGACCCAGGCCGTGTGTTCGGCGGCCCGGTCGGAGCGGAAGCCGGAGTCGATCAGCTTGTCGCCGTGCTGCCAGGTGACGACGAGCAGACCGCCCTCGGCCAGGACCTTGCCCGCGATGCCCTTGTCGAGCCTGGCCTCGCGCAGCTGCGCGGCCGGGACGAAGAAGTCGTTCGCCCCGGGGCGCACGACCGCCAGGCCCTCGTCGGTGAGGGTCAGCTCGACGCGGCTGCGGGTGCCGAGCCCGTGTGCCACGATCCGGTCCAGCCACTGCCCCGCGGTGGTGGAGGCGTGGTAGCGGCCGGTCAGCTCAAGTCTCGCCGGAGCGGGGGACTCGGGCAGCTCGGGAAGCGGCGGCAGGTCCGACTGGAGGCTGCCGCGCCACTTCCATCCCTGGCGCATCAGCCAGTAGACGAGCGCGACGAAGAGCGCGAGCCCGATCAGCCAGCCGATGCGTCCGGACCAGTTGGTTACTTCCGCCGACTTCTCCTCGGCGGCCAGGAGGATGTGAGTTGTCACGCGAGCTTCCCGTCGACGACCGTTGCACGGCCCCGCAGGAAGGTGTGGGTGACGCGTCCCGGCAGCTCGCGGCCCTCGTAGGGGGTGTTGCGGCTGCGGGAGGCGAAGCCCGCGGGGTCCACGTTTCCACGGTAATCGGGATCGACCAGGACGAGGTTGGCGGGTTCGCCCGCCGCGACCGGGCGGCCGTGTCCGGTGGCCGTGCCGATGGCCGCGGGCTTGAAGGACATGCGCTCGGCGACGCCCGCCCAGTCCAGCAGGCCGGTCTCGACCATGGTGTGCTGGACGACGGAGAGCGCGGTCTCCAGGCCGACCATGCCCATGGCCGCGGCGGCCCACTCGCAGTCCTTGTCCTCGTGCGGGTGCGGGGCGTGGTCGGTGGCGACGATGTCGATCGTGCCGTCGGCCAGGGCCGTGCGCAGCGCCAGCACGTCGGCCTCGGTGCGCAGCGGCGGGTTCACCTTGTAGACCGGGTTGTAGCTGCGCACCAGCTCGTCGGTGAGGAGCAGGTGGTGCGGGGTGACCTCGGCGGTGACGTCGATGCCGCGGGACTTGGCCCAGCGGACGATCTCGACGGAGCCGGCGGTCGACAGGTGGCAGATGTGGACGCGGGAGCCGACGTGCTCGGCGAGCAGGACGTCGCGCGCGATGATCGACTCCTCGGCGACGGCGGGCCAGCCGCCGAGGCCGAGCTCGGCCGAGACGACGCCCTCGTTCATCTGGGCGCCCTCGGTGAGGCGGGGCTCCTGGGCGTGCTGGGCGACGACGCCGCCGAAGGCCTTCACGTACTCCAGGGCGCGGCGCATGATCACCGCGTCGTCGACGCACTTGCCGTCGTCGGAGAAGACGGTGACGCCGGCGGCCGACTCGTGCATGGCGCCCAGCTCGGCGAGCTGCTTGCCCTCCAGGCCGACGGTGACGGCGCCGATGGGCTGTACGTCGCAGTAGCCGGACTCCTTGCCGAGCCGCCACACCTGCTCGACGACACCGGCGGTGTCGGCGACCGGGAAGGTGTTGGCCATGGCGAACACGGAGGTGTAGCCGCCGCGCGCGGCGGCCCGCGTGCCGGTGAGGACCGTCTCGGAGTCCTCGCGGCCGGGCTCGCGGAGGTGGGTGTGCAGGTCGACCAGGCCGGGCAGGAGGATCTGGCCCCCGGCCTCGATCACGGTGGCGTCGGCGGCCTCCAGGCCCGTGCCGACCGCCTCGATGGTCTCGCCGTCGATGAGAACGTCCTGCGGCTCGCCGCCCAGCACCTTCGCACCGCGGATCAGGGTCTTGCTCATGGTTACTTGCTCTCCTCGGTGGTACGGGTGTGGCTGACGGCGGGCTCGTTGCCGCCCAGGAGCAGGTAGAGGACGGCCATGCGGGTGTGCACGCCGTTCGCGACCTGCTCGATGACGGTGCAGCGCGGGGAGTCGGCGACCTCGGCCGTGATCTCCATGCCGCGGACCATCGGACCGGGGTGCATCACGATGCCGTGCTCGGGCATCTTGGCCATGCGCTCGCCGTCGAGGCCGTAGCGGCGGGCGTACTCGCGCTCGGTCGGGAAGAAGGCCGCGTTCATCCGCTCGCGCTGGACGCGCAGCATCATCACGGCGTCGGACTTGGGCAGGACCGCGTCGAGGTCGTAGGAGACGTCGCAGGTCCAGTGGTCGACGCCGACGGGCAGCAGGGTCGGCGGGGCCACCAGGGTGACCTCGGCGCCCAGCGTGTGCAGCAGCTCGACGTTGGAGCGGGCGACCCGGCTGTGCAGGACGTCGCCGACGACGGTGATGCTCTTGCCCGTCAGGTCCTGGCCGAGCGCGTCCTCGCCGACGAGGCGGCGGCGCATGGTGAAGGCGTCCAGCAGGGCCTGGGTGGGGTGCTGGTGGGTGCCGTCGCCCGCGTTGATGACGGGGGCGTCGATCCAGCCGGAGTTGGCCAGCCGGTAGGGGGCGCCGGACGCGCCGTGCCGGATGACGACGGCGTCCACGCCCATGGCCTCCAGGGTCTGGGCGGTGTCCTTGAGGGACTCGCCCTTGGAGACCGACGAACCCTTGGCGGCGAAGTTGATGACGTCGGCCGACAGGCGCTTCTCGGCCGCTTCGAAGGAGATCCGGGTGCGGGTGGAGTCCTCGAAGAAGAGGTTGCAGATGGTGCGTCCGCGCAGGGTCGGGAGCTTCTTGATCGGCCGGTCGGCGACCCGGGCCATCTCCTGTGCGGTGTCGAGGACGAGTACGGCGTCGTCGCGGGTGAGGTCGGCGGCCGAGATGAGGTGACGCTTCATCTGGGTGTGTCTCCAGGTGTGATGGAGTTTCGGGCGTGCGGGCGCGCGGCAGCGCTCCGTACGACGGTGGAACGGGCCGGTACGGAGGGGGAGTCGCTACTGCTCGCGGGCCGGAACGGGCTGCTTCAGACCGAGCAGCACGGCGTCGCGGCCGTCCTCCTCGGCGAGCTGGACCTTGACCGTCTCCCGCAGCGACGTGGGGAGGTTCTTGCCGACGTAGTCGGCGCGGATCGGAAGCTCGCGGTGGCCGCGGTCGACCAGGACGGCGAGCTGTACGGCGCGCGGGCGGCCGATGTCGCCGAGCGCGTCGAGGGCGGCGCGGATGGTGCGGCCGGAGAAGAGCACGTCGTCGACGAGGACGACCAGGCGGCCGTCGACGCCGTCACCGGGGATCTCGGTGCGGCCGAGCGCACGGGCGGGCTTGAGGCGCAGGTCGTCCCGGTACATCGTGATGTCCAGGGAGCCGACGGGAACCTTGCGGCCGGTGATCTCTTCCAGCTTGACAGCCAGGCGCCGGGCGAGGAAAACGCCGCGGGTGGGAATTCCGAGGAGCACCACTTCTTCGGCGCCCTTGGCGCGCTCCACGATTTCGTGGGCGATGCGGGTCAGCACCCGCGCAATGTCCGGGCCCTCAAGAACGGGGCGCGCGGTATGAGAATTTTTGGCGTCCATAAAACGGACCTCCTTCTCCGCCTCACGGGACGGACCTTAAAGGACGTCGAAATTGCTTCGTCCACGGTACCAGGGCTTGTGTCGGATGTGAGTCACCCCGTTGGCCCAGGAGGGTGTGGACCATTCGGCTTGACGCATCCAAGTAACGCTGCGTAACCTCACAGTGAGTTACCAGCCACGCGGCGGAGCCGCATGTTGTTCCAGCGTCCGGGGAGCCATATGTCCAGCGAATACGCAAAACAGCTCGGGGCCAAGCTCCGTGCCATCCGCACCCAGCAGGGCCTCTCCCTCCACGGCGTGGAGGAGAAGTCCCAGGGTCGCTGGAAGGCCGTCGTGGTCGGCTCGTACGAGCGCGGCGACCGTGCCGTGACCGTGCAGCGCCTCGCCGAGCTCGCGGACTTCTACGGCGTCCCGGTGCAGGAGCTCCTTCCCGGTACGACCCCGGGCGGGGCCCAGGAGCCGCCGCCCAAGCTCGTGCTCGACCTGGAGCGCCTTGCCCACGTCCCCGCCGAGAAGGCCGGCCCGCTGCAGCGTTACGCCGCGACGATCCAGTCGCAGCGCGGCGACTACAACGGCAAGGTGCTGTCGATCCGCCAGGACGACCTGCGCACCCTCGCCGTCATTTACGACCAGTCGCCGTCCGTCCTGACCGAGCAGCTCATCAGCTGGGGCGTTCTGGACGCGGACGCCCGCCGCGCGGTGGGCCACGAGGACGCCTGACGCAGGACGAGCAGAAACGTACCGCCGGGGTGGGCGGGGCCGCTGAGGCCCCGCCCACCCCGGCTTTGCTTTCCTCTCCCGCGCGCAGCGCGCGGGAACGCCCCAGGGGCCCGCAGCGCACCTCGCGCTGCGGGCCCCTGGGGCACTGCTCGTCGCCGAACGCCTAGGCGTCGCGGCGCAGGTTCGGCTTCAGCTCCTTGAAGCGGGCCAGCAGCCCGTTCACGAACGCGGGCGAGTCGTCGGTGGAGAACTCCTTGGCGAGCTGAACCGCCTCGTCGATCACCACGGCGTCCGGCGTCCCGTCGACCCAGACCAGCTCGTAGGTGCCCAGTCGCAGGATGTTCCGGTCGACGACCGGCATGCGGTCGAGCGCCCAGCCCTCGGCGTACGTGGAGATGAGCTCGTCGATGCGGGCCGCGTACTGCGCGTACCCCTCGACGAGGTCCATCGTGAACTCGTTGACCGGCGGCTGCCTGGTGTCGCTCCTGGCGAGCCGCACCCAGTCCGCGAGGACCGTCTGCACGGTCGCCCCGCGCTGGTCGGCCTCGAAGAGGATCTGGAAGGCGCGCTTGCGGGCCTTGTTCCGGGCGGCCACGGTTAGCTGTTCACCCGGCCGAGGTAGTCGCTCGTGCGGGTGTCGACCTTGATCTTCTCACCGGTGGTGATGAAGAGCGGGACCTGGATCTGGTGGCCGGTCTCCAGGGTGGCGGGCTTGGTGCCGCCGGTGGAGCGGTCGCCCTGCACGCCCGGCTCGGTCTCCTGGATCGTCAGCTCGACGGCGGCCGGGAGCTCGACGTAGAGCACCTCGCCCTCGTGCTGCGCGACGGAGGCCGTGAAGCCCTCGATCAGGAAGTTGGCGGTGTCGCCGACGGACTTGCGGTCGACCATCAGCTGGTCGTAGGTCTCCATGTCCATGAAGACGAAGTAGTCGCCGTCCATGTACGAGAACTGCATGTCGCGACGGTCGATGGTGGCCGTCTCGACCTTGGTGCCGGCGTTGAACGTCTTGTCGACGACCTTGCCGGACATCACGCTCTTCAGCTTGGTGCGCACGAAGGCCGGGCCCTTGCCGGGCTTGACGTGCTGGAACTCGACGACGGACCAGAGCTGGCCGCCTTCGAGCTTGAGCACCATGCCGTTCTTGAGGTCGTTCGTGGAAGCCACGGTTGCGGAATCTCCTGGACTTGGTCGACGACCTAGGCCGCGCGTCAGAGCGCGAGCAGCTCCTTGGTCGTGATGGTGAGTAGCTCGGGTCCGCCGTCCGCCTCGGGGCGGACGACGAGCGTGTCATCGATCCGGACACCGCCCCGGCCCGGGAGGTGGACCCCCGGTTCGACGGTGACCGGCACGCAAGCGTCCAGTTTACCCATGGCACCAGGTGCGAGCTGCGGGTCCTCGACGATTTCGAGTCCGACCCCGTGCCCGACCCGCGGAACGAGCCCTTCCCCGTACCCCGCGGCCACCAGTGGCTGGCGCGCCGCGTGGTCCACGTCGCGGCAGGCCACGCCGGGGAACAGGGCTTCCCGGCCCGCCCGCTGGGCGGCGAACACCAGGTCGTACAGCTCGATCTGCCAGTCGGCCGGAGCGCTCCCGATGACGAACGTACGGCCGATCTCGCAGCGGTAGCCGCGGTAGTCGGCGCCCAGGCCGACCGAGAGGAAGTCGCCCTCCTCCACGCGGCGGTCCGTCGGCCGGTGGCCGCCCCTGCCGGAGTTCGGCCCCGTCCCGACGGAGGTCGGGAAGGCGGCGCCGTCCGCGCCGTGGTCGACGAGCCTGCGCTCCAGCTCCAGTGCGAGGTGCCGTTCGGTGCGGCCCACCAGGATCGATTCGAGGAGTTCGCCGAGTGCCTGGTCGGTGATCTCCGCCGCGATGCGCAGACAGGAGATCTCCTCCTCGTCCTTGACGATCCGCTGCTGTTCGACCGCGGAGGCGAGGTCGGCCAGGCGCAGCCGGGGCGCGACCGAGCGCATGGCGCGGTGCCGCGCCACGGTCAGGTCGTGCTCCTCGACGGCCAGGGACTCGGTGCCCCGGCCCGCCGCGAGGTCGGCGGCGGCCACGGCCGGGTCGCCGTCCGGCGTCGCGAGGTTCATCAGCCGCAGGCGCTCGTCGATGCGGCCGCCCCCCAGGGGGCCGGTCGCGGGCGGGCGCGGGCAGAGCAGGACGTCGTCCTCGGCGTCCGCGCCCAGCAGCAGCGCGGCGCCGGGGGGCGCTCCGCCCGCGAGGTAGCGGACGTTGGCGGGGCGGGAGACCAGGGCCGCCGCGCTGCCCGCGGCGGCGCACCGGTCACGGAGCCGGCCACGGCGGGCCGCGTACACCTCTGACATGGATCGAGGCTAGGCAGGCCCGGGGGCCCGGGGCACGCGGGCCCGGACCGTACGAGTGAGAGGAGGCCCGCCCGGAGCGGCTACCAGGCGGGCGGGCTCGCTATGGACCGGGCCAGCACGTCGTCCAGGACGCGGGCGGTGGCCTCCACGTCCAGCGCGGAGTTGTCGATGATCGGCAGCCCCGAGCCGTACCAGCCCGCCATCCGGCCGTGGATACGGGCCACTTCCTCGTCGGTGAGCCTGCGGTTGCCGCTGCGCTCGGCGTTGCGCTCCAGGACGATCTCCAGTCCCGGCAGCAGCACCACGGGCAGCAGTCCCGGACCCACGTGCCGCTTCCAGCCGCCGAGGCCGACCACGGGCCGGTCGGGGAAGACGGCGTCGTCCAGGATGCAGGAGATGCCGTTGGCCAGGAAGTTGCGGGCGGCGAAGCCGCAGGTGCGGCGGGCCAGCCGGTACTGCGCCTCGGAGTTGTCGTTCCAGCCCGACTGCGGGTCGGCGAAGCCGGAGCAGACCCATTCGCGCACGTCGTCCAGGCTGATGTGGGCCGTGGGGACCCTGCGGCGCTGCGCCCAGTGCCGGGCGACGGTGGTCTTGCCCGCGCCCGCGGGGCCGATCAGCAGGACCGCCAGGGTCGCCGTGCCGGTGCCGGTCTCCACGGGCGGCGGCGACGGCATCGCCACGGGGCCGCCGGGGGGCAGCCTGACGTGCCCCGTGGTGTCCGGCGCGGGCGGGGCCGGAACCCCCTGTGCGGGGGTGACGGGGGTGACGGGAGGAAGGGGCGCGGGAGGGGCGGGGGGCAGCTGCGCGGGCGGGAGGGGCGCGGGCGGCGTGGCGGGGAAGGGGCCGTGCGGCGGGACCTGTCCGGTCCAGCCGGGGGCCTGCGGAGCCTGGGGCACCTGGGGATGCCCGGGGTGCCCCGGGTGCGGGTGTGCTGGGCCGGCGACGCCGTGCTGCATCCGGTGCCACTCCGTCTCGTACTGCTGACAACTGAGCCTGAACGAACGGCCACCGTACCTCCCCCGGCCGTTGCTCGAACAACGGCCGGGGGGTCGCCCGAGTGCCCCTCAGCCGGTCGGTTCGTCGGCGAGGGCCCGCAGTGCCAGCAGGTACGAGCCGATGCCGAAGCCCGCGACGGTGCCGCTGGCCACCGGGGCGATGACGGAGTTGTGACGGAACTCCTCGCGCGCGTACGGATTGGAGATGTGCACCTCGATCAGCGGCGCCGTGCGCTGGGCCGCCGCGTCGCGCATGCCGTACGAGTAGTGCGTGAACGCGCCGGGGTTGATGACGACCGGGATCCGGCCGTCGGCCGCCTCGTGGAGCCAGCGGATCAGCTCGCCCTCGTCGTTGGTCTCCCGCACGTCCACGTCGAAGCCCAGCTCGGCGCCGAGCTTGCGGCACGCCTCGACGAGGCCCGCGTAGGAGGTGGAGCCGTACACGTCGGGCTCGCGCGAGCCCAGCCGGCCGAGGTTCGGCCCGTTGAGTACGTACACCGTGCGGCTCACGCGGACACCTCTCCGTACGCGGCGAGCAGGATCGCCGGGTCGGGCGCTTCGAGTACGGTCGGCTTGCCCAGGCCGTCCAGGACGATGAAGCGCAGCCGGTCGCCCCTGGACTTCTTGTCGACCTTCATGGTCTCCAGGAGCTTGGGCCACTGGTCGCCCCGGTAGGTGAGCGGCAGGCCCACCGACTTGAGGACGGCCGCGTGCCGTTCGGCCGTGGCGTCGTCGAGCCGTCCCGCGAGGCGGCCCAGCTCGGCGGCGAAGACCATGCCGATGGAGACGGCGGCGCCGTGGCGCCACTTGTAGCGCTCGTTCTTCTCGATGGCGTGGGCGAGGGTGTGGCCGTAGTTCAGGATCTCGCGGAGGCCCGCCTCCTTGAAGTCGTCGGAGACCACGCCGGCCTTGACCCGGACGGCCCGCTCGATCAGCTCGGCGGTGTGCGGTCCTTCGGGGCCGCGGGCGCCCTCCGGGTCGGCCTCGATCAGGTCGAGGATCACCGGGTCGGCGATGAATCCGGCCTTGATGACCTCGGCGAGGCCCGACACGTAGTCGTTGACGGGCAGCGAGGCGAGCGCCGCGAGGTCGCACAGGACCCCGGCGGGCGGGTGGAAGGCGCCGACGAGGTTCTTGCCCTCGGCGGTGTTGATGCCGGTCTTGCCGCCGACCGCGGCGTCGACCATGCCGAGCACGGTCGTCGGCACGGCGATCCAGCGCACCCCGCGCAGCCAGCTGGCCGCGACGAAGCCCGCGAGGTCGGTGGTGGCTCCCCCGCCGACGCCGACGACGACGTCGGTGCGGGTGAAGCCGGTCTGGCCGAGCGCCTTCCAGCAGTAGGCGGCGACCTCGGCGGTCTTGGCCTCCTCCGCGTTGGGCACCTGGACGGCGATGGCCTCGTAGCCCTGCGCCGCCAGGTCCTCGCGGATCGCGTCGCCGGTCCCGGCCAGCGCCTCGGGGTGGATCACGGCGACGCGCCTGGCCTGCGGGCCGATCAGCCCCGGCAGCTCGGCCAGCAGCTGGTGGCCGATCAGCACCTCGTACGGATCGGTGCCAGCGCTTCCGGCGATCTGGATACGGGTGACTGCCTGCTCGGTCATGCGTCCTTCAGCTCCAGTGCGTCGAGGACCGCCTGGGCGACCTCTTCGGGGGTGCGGTCGTCGGTGGCCACGACGGCGCGGGCCACTTCTTCGTACAGATGGCGGCGGGCGTCCATCAGCTCCCGCCACTGCCGGCGCGGGTTGACGGCCAGCAGCGGGCGGGCGGCGCCGAGGCCGACGCGGCGCACGGCCTCCTCGACGTCCATCGAGAGGTAGACGACGGGCAGGTCGGCGAGGAGCGCGCGGGTCCCCTCGTCGAGGACCGCGCCGCCGCCGAGGGCGAGCACCCCGCCGTGCTCGGCGACGGCGGTGCGCACCGCGCCCCGCTCCAGCGCGCGGAAGTGCGGCTCGCCCTCGTCGAAGAAGATCTCCGCGATCGGCTTGCCCGCCGCGGCCTCCACGTCGGCGTCGGTGTCGCGGTAGGCGGTGCCCAGGCGCTGGGCCAGCAGTTCGCCCACGGTCGACTTGCCGACGCCCATCGGGCCGACGAGCACGACGGCGGGTGCCGTCATCGGATGTGCAGGTTGTCGAGGTACGACCGGACGTTGCGCCGGGTCTCGGCCACGCTGTCGCCGCCGAACTTCTCGCCGACGGCGTCCGCGAGGACGAGCGCGACCATGGCCTCGGCGACGATCCCGGCGGCGGGCACCGCGCACACGTCGGAGCGCTGGTGGTGGGCCTTGGCGGCCTCGCCGGTGGTGACGTCGATGGTGGCCAGCGCGCGCGGCACGGTCGCGATGGGCTTCATCGCGGCGCGCACCCGCAGCAGTTCGCCGGTGGTCAGGCCGCCCTCGGTGCCGCCGGAGCGGCCGGTGGCGCGCCTGACGCCGTCCTCGGTGGCCACGATCTCGTCGTGGGCCTCGGAGCCCGGCACCCGGGCGAGGTCGAAGCCGTCGCCGACCTCGACGCCCTTGATGGCCTGGATGCCCATGAGCGCGGCGGCGAGCCGGGCGTCGAGGCGGCGGTCCCAGTGGACGTGCGAGCCGAGGCCCACGGGGACGCCGTACGCCAGGACCTCGACGACGCCGCCGAGGGTGTCGCCGTCCTTGTGGGCCTGGTCGATCTCGGCGACCATCGCCTTCGACGCGTCGGCGTCCAGGCAGCGCACGGGGTCGGCGTCCAGCTTCTCGACGTCGGCCGGGGTCGGGTAGACGCCGTACGGGGCCTTGGCCGCGGCCAGCTCGGTGACGTGGCTGACGATCTCGATGCCCGCGGTCTCCTTGAGGTACGAGCGGGCGACGGCGCCGAGCGCGACGCGGGCGGCGGTCTCGCGGGCGGAGGCGCGCTCCAGGATCGGGCGGGCCTCGTCGAAGCCGTACTTCTGCATGCCCGCCAGGTCGGCGTGGCCGGGGCGCGGCCGGGTCAGCGGGGCGTTGCGGGCCAGGTCGGCGAGGATCTCGGGGTCCACCGGGTCGGCGGACATGACCTGCTCCCACTTGGGCCACTCGGTGTTGCCCACCATGATCGCGACCGGCGATCCCATGGTGAGGCCGTGGCGGACGCCGCCGAGGAAGGTCACCTCGTCGCGTTCGAACTTCATCCGGGCACCGCGCCCATAGCCCAGGCGCCGCCGGGCGAGGTGGTCAGCGACCATCTCCGTGGTGATCGGGACACCGGCGGGAAGACCCTCCAGCGTCGCCACGAGTGCGGGGCCGTGCGACTCCCCTGCGGTCAGCCAGCGCAACCTGCTCAACGGTGCTCCTCATGCTCGCGCCTCGACTGCTTTCGGCGCGACCGGGTGCGCGGCCCTGGCCCGCCTCCCCCTGATCCTCCCACGTCCGGGGGGCGCTCCAGGCAGCCGGTCCAGCAGGCGGACGACCGCGCCACTCTTTGGGACGGGGCAGCACGGGGCAGCACGGTGCGGCACGGCTCGGGGCGGGCGGGGACCCGGGTCAGTGGCGGGCGGCGAGCGCCGCCTCCCCCGCCGCGCGCATCGCGGCGAGCGGCGCGGGCACGCGGCCCGTCATCTGTTCGACCTGGAGCACGGCCTGGTGGACGAGCAGGTCGAGGCCGCCCACGACGGCTCCGGCGCGCGCGGCCCAGGCGGCGGCGAGCGGGGTGGGCCAGGGGTCGTACAGCACGTCGAAGAGCGTGCCGGGCCGCTCGGGCACCTCGGCGGCGAGCGCGTCGGTGGCACCGGCCGGGGTGGTGGCGACGACCAGGGGAGCCGCGAGGGCGCGGGCGGCGTCCGCCCAGTCGGCGGTGCGCACGTCGACGCCGAGCCGTTCGCCCCAGGTGCGCATCTCGCGGGCGCGCTCAGCCGTGCGGACGTACGCGGTGACGGGCCCCGCGCAGATCCGGGCGAGCGCGGCGAGCGCGGAGGAGGCGGTGGCGCCCGCGCCGAGGACGGCCGCGGACTCCACCTTCCGCACGCCGCGCTCGCGCAGCGCCGCGATCATGCCGGGCACGTCGGTGTTGTCGCCGACCCTGCGGCCTTCGGCGGTGAACACGACCGTGTTGACGGCCTCGACGGACGCGGCGGTCTCGCTGACCTCGTCGAGCAGCGGGATGACCGCGCGCTTGAGCGGCATGGTGAGCGAGAGCCCGGCCCAGCTCGCGTCGAGCGCTTCGACGAAGCCGGGCAGCGCGGCCTCGTCTACCTCGTGCCTGCCGTACTCCCAGTCGGCCAGGCCGAGTTCGGCGTACGCGGCCCGGTGCAGGACCGGCGAGAGCGAGTGCGCGATGGGCGAGCCGAGGACGGCGGCCCTGCGCTGTACGTCAGTCAAAGCCGTGCTTCTCCCTGAGCTGCTCATTGAGCTTCTCGTGCTCGGCGAGCGTCTTGGTGAACTTCGTGGTCTTGTCGTCGAGCGAGATGAAGAACATCCAGCCGTCGTCGGTCGGGTCGAGCGTGGCACTGATCGCGTCGGTGCCCGGGTTGCCGATCGGACCCGGCGGCAGCCCCTGCCAGTGGTACGTGTTGTAGGGGTCCGTGTTGCCCTGGACGTCCTTGTTGCTGATCTTGGTCTTGCTCTGCCCCGTGAGGTAGTTGTACGTCGAGTCGAACTGGAGCTTGCCGACGGTCTCGTTGGTCTTCGAGGCGAGCCGGTTGTAGGCGACCTCGGACATCTTCCGGAAGTCGTCGTGCGACTTGCCCTCGGCCTCCACGAGGCTGGCGATGATGACCAGGTCGAAGGGGCTGTCGAGCTTGAGCGCCTTGTACTTCTCCTGGAAGCCCGCCTTCTCGTAGGCGGCGGTGGCCTGGGCGACCATCTTCTTGAGGATGTCCTCGGGCTTGGCGCCCTTGGTCGCCGCGTACGTGCCGGGGTGGAGGAAGCCCTCCAGCGGGTCCTTGATCTTGGGGTTGTCGCCCGCCCAGTCGGGCAGTCCCAGGCTCCCGGCCTTGCTGCGGGCGACGCCGGCCGTGGTGCCCGCCTTGAGGCCGAGGCGCTTGTCCATCGCGGCGTAGACCTTGATGTTGCGCTGGCCCGGGGTGACCATGAAGTTGCTGCGGCTCTTCGGGTCGAGCATCAGTGCCAGGGCGCTCTGCGCGGACATCCCCTTCTTCAGGACGTACGTGCCCTCCTGGACGAACTTGCCCTTCTCGTGGCTGTTCTGCGCGGCGACGAAAGCCCCCTGGCTCTTCACCACGCCGTTGCGTACGAGGATGTTGCCGATCTCGTAGCCGCCCGCGTTCTTGGGGATCTCGATCTCGACGGAGCCGCTTCCCTCGCCCGCGTAGTCCTCGGGCGCACCGAACTTGTCCTGCCAGAACTGGTAGCCGAAGTAGCCGACGCCGCCCACTCCGCCGACGAGCACCACCGCGATGAACAGGCAGGCGACGCCGCTGCGGCCCTTCTTCTGCTTCTTGGTCCGGCCCCGGCCGCCCCTGCGGGAGTCCGTGCGCTCGTGGTCGGCGTCGTCGAGGTCCTCGTCGCCGTCGTCGCGGCGGGCCCCGGCGCGGCTCGCGGCCCGGCGGGCCGCGCGGCCCTCGCCCGCGGCGCCGTCCTCGCCGTCGGAGAAGAACGGGTGGTCGTCGGCCTCGGCCTCGGGCTCCCACTCGGTCTGCTCGGGGGCGGCGGCGCGGCGGCCCGGGGGCTGCGGCGGCGGGTACGCCTCGGGGGTGCTGTAGTAGTCGGCCTCGGGGCCGTACCCGGCGTTCGCCTGCTGGTCGGCGTAGGGGTCGGCGGCGTTGACGCCGTACGGCATGGCGTGCTGCTGGCCGGTGTCCCAGCCGCCGTTCCCGTCGCCGTACTGCTGCTGGCCGTAGGGGTCCTGCTGGTACGGGTCCTGCTGGTACGGATCGGACTGGTACGGATCCGGCTGGTTTCCGTACTGCGCCTGCTGCGGGTACCCCTGCTGGTCGCCGTACTGCTGCTGGGCTCCGTACTCGTTCTGGCCGTACTGCTGCTGGTGCTGGCCGTACTGCTGCTGACCGGGCTGATTCTGGCCGTGCTGCGGCTGCTGCCCTCCCCACCCCTGGTCCCCGTAGAGCGGGTCCTCGGGGTGCCACGGTTCGGAGCCGGGGCCCCGGCCATACTCAGTCATCGATCCCCTACGAGTCCGCGAGGCGGTATTGACGTTCCACCTCTTTGGAGTGCGGCAGCTGTTCGAACGCCGCCACATCGCGCGGAACGTTACCGTATCGCGATCAGATGACCACTTCGACGCCCTCGCCAGGAGCGGTGCCTGACGCCCGTTCGGACTCCAGAGCGTTCTGGAGGATCACCACAGCGGCAGCCTGGTCGATGAACGAACGGCCCTTTTTGGACTTCACGCCCGAAGCACGCAGCCCCTGGCTGGCCGTCACTGTGGTCATCCTCTCGTCCACCAGTCGTACGGACACCGGTGCGACGGCGTTCGCCAGGACCTGGGCGAACGCCCTGACCTTGGCCGCCGCGGGCCCCTCGCCCCCGTTGAGGGAGCGGGGGAGCCCGACGACGATCTCGATCGGTTCGTACTCGTCGACGATCTGCTTGAGCCGCCGGTGGGCGGCCGGGACGTCACGTCCCGGCACGGTCTCCACCGGCGTCGCGAGGACCCCGTCGGGGTCGCACGAGGCGACCCCGATCCGGGCGTCCCCGACGTCGATCGCGAGGCGGCGGCCCCGTCGCATCAGGCGGTCTCTCCGACCAGTCGCTCGACGGCGGCGATGGCCTCGCCGACGGCCTCCGGGTTCTGGCCGCCGCCCTGGGCGACGTCCGGCTTGCCGCCGCCACCGCCGCCGAGGGTCTTGGCGGCGGTGCGGACCAGGTCACCGGCCTTGAGCCCGCGCTCGCGCGCGGCCTCGTTGGTGGCGATCACGGTCAGCGGGCGGCCGTTCGCCGTGGTGAACAGGGCGACGACGGCCGGGCGGTCGCCCTGGATGCGGCCGCGCACGTCGAGGACCAGCTTGCGCAGGTCGTCGGCGGAGGTGCCGTCCGGGACCTGGCCGGTGACCAGGGCGACGCCCCGCACGTCCTTGGCGCCCTCGACCAGCCCGGCGGCGGCGGCGAGCACCTTCTCCGCGCGGAACTTCTCGATCTCCTTCTCGGCGTCCTTCAGCTTGCCGAGCATCGAGGCGATCTTCTCGGGCAGCTCCTCGGGACGGCCCTTGACCAGCTCCTGGAGCTGGGCGACGACCGTGTGCTCCTTGGCGAGGAAGTTGTACGCGTCGACGCCCACGAGGGCCTCGATGCGGCGCACGCCGGAGCCGATGGACGACTCGCCGAGCAGCTTGACCAGGCCGAGCTGGGCGGTGTTGCCGACGTGCGTGCCGCCGCAGAGCTCCTTGGAGAAGTCGCCGATGGTCACGACGCGCACGCGCTCGCCGTACTTCTCGCCGAACTCCGCGATGGCGCCGGACTTCTTGGCCTCGTCCAGCGACATGACCTCGGCCTGGACGTCCAGTTCGCGCGAGAGCACGTCGTTGATCCGCTGCTCGACGTCGACCATGACCGAGCCGGGCACGGCGTTGGGCGAGCCGAAGTCGAAGCGGAAGCGGCCGGGCTGGTTCTCCGAACCGGCCTGGGCGGCCGTCGGGCCGAGCGCGTCGCGCAGCGCCTGGTGCGTGAGGTGCGTGGCGCTGTGGGCGCGGGCGATGGCGCGGCGGCGCTTGACGTCGATGGCGGCGTACGCGGAGGCGCCCACCGTCACCTCGCCGACCTGGACGACGCCCTTGTGGACGTGCACGCCGGGGACCGGCTTCTGCACGTCGCGGACCTCGATGACGGCACCGGTGTCGAGCCTGATGCGGCCCTGGTCGGCGATCTGGCCGCCGCCCTCGGCGTAGAAGGGGGTGCGGTCCAGGACGACCTCGACCTCGTCGCCCTCGGAGGCGGCCGGGGAGGAGACGCCGTCGACGAGCAGGCCCACGATGGTGGACTCGCCCTCGGTGGAGACGTAGCCGGTGAAGTCCGTGGCGCCGGAGTTGTCGGCGACCTCGCGGTAGGCGGACAGGTCGGCGTGACCGGTCTTCTTGGCGCGGGCGTCGGCCTTGGCGCGGTCCCGCTGCTCCTTCATCAGGCGGCGGAAGCCGTCCTCGTCCACCGACAGGCCCTGTTCGGCGGCCATCTCCAGGGTGAGGTCGATCGGGAAGCCCCAGGTGTCGTGGAGCAGGAACGCCTTGTCGCCGGCGAGGACCTTGCCGCCTGCGGCCTTGGTCTCGGTGACGGCGGTGTCGAGGATGTTCGTGCCGCCCTTGAGGGCCTTGAGGAAGGCGGCCTCTTCGGCGAGCGCGACGGTCTCGATCCGCTTGCGGTCGGTCACCAGCTCCGGGTACTGCTGACCCATCGTGTCGATCACGACGCCGATCAGGTCCTGGACGACCGGGCCCGTGGCGCCCATCAGGCGCATGTTGCGGATGGCGCGGCGCATGATGCGGCGCAGCACGTAGCCGCGGCCCTCGTTGCCCGGGGTGACGCCGTCGCCGATGAGCATCGTGGAGGTGCGGATGTGGTCGGCGACCACGCGCAGCGAGACGTCGGAGCCGTGCTCGGCGCCGTAGCGCACGCCGGTCAGCTCGGTGGCCTTGTCCATGACGACGCGCAGCGTGTCCGTCTCGTACATGTTCTGCACGCCCTGGAGGATCATCGCCAGGCGCTCCAGGCCGAGGCCCGTGTCGATGTTCTTCGAGGGGAGGTCGCCCAGGATCGGGAAGTCCTCCTTGCCGTCGCCCGCGCCGCGCTCGTACTGCATGAAGACCAGGTTCCAGATCTCCACGTACCGCTCGTCGTTGACGGCCGGGCCGCCCTCGACGCCGAACTCGGGGCCGCGGTCGTAGTTGATCTCCGAGCAGGGGCCGCAGGGTCCGGGGACGCCCATGGACCAGAAGTTGTCCTTCTTGCCCAGGCGCTGGATGCGCTCCTTGGGCACGCCGACCACCTCGTGCCAGATCCGCTCGGCCTCGTCGTCGTCGAGGTAGACCGTGATCCACAGGCGCTCGGGGTCGAGGCCGAAGCCGCCGTCCGCCACGGAGCTGGTGAGCAGCTCCCAGGCGAGCTTGATGGCGCCTTCCTTGAAGTAGTCGCCGAAGGAGAAGTTGCCGCACATCTGGAAGAACGTGCCGTGGCGGGTGGTCTTGCCGACCTCTTCGATGTCCGGCGTGCGCACGCACTTCTGCACGCTGGTGACGCGCGGGGCGGGCGGCTTGACCTCACCGAGGAAGTACGGCTTGAAGGGCACCATGCCCGCGGGGACCAGAAGCAGAGTCGGGTCGTCCGCGATGAGCGACGCCGAAGGGACGACGGTGTGACCGCGCTCCTCGAAGAAGCTCAGCCAGCGGCGACGAATTTCAGCCGACTCCATCAGTGGTCCTCATTCCGGTGGTTGTTCGTGTAGTTGATCTGCTGGAGGTAGGTGACGCGCTGGGCGATGGCCCTGCGGTGCTGCGACGGCAGCTCCGCGGGCTCCACCGGCGCCTCCAGCCCCAGTGCCTCTCCCAACTCCGCCTCGCGCTGGAGCATTCCCGCGCGGACGTCGAGCGCGAAGTCCTTGAGCCGGTGGCCGGTCTCGACGGCCTTGTCCGCGGCCTGCGCGGCCAGGCTCTCGGGCGCGAGCTGCTTCAGCTTGCGGTTCACCTTGGTGGTGGCCCACACTCCGGTGGCCGCGCCTGCGGTGAACCAGAAAATACGGCGGAACATGGAAGGGTCAACCTCTCCGCTTCTGCCGCCGCCGCGCGGACGGCACGGTGCGGCCGACGATCACGGTACGACGCGTCGTGGGCTCCGGCACTTCGGTCTTGTTGCGCCCCATCGCCCTGCGCACGCCGTAGCCGAAGGCAGCGACCTTGACCAGCGGGCCACCGAAGGTCGACGCGACCGTGGTGGAGAGGGCGGAGGCGTTCGATGTGACTTCCTGGACGTCCGTCGCGATGGCGTCGACCTTGTCGAGCTGCGTCTGCGCGGAGCGCACGGTGGCCGAGGCGTCGGAGAGCAGGGGAACGGCCTGCTCGGTCACGTCGGACACCAGCTTGGTGGTCGCCCTGAGCGTCTGGGACAGCCTCACCAGCACCACGGCGAGGAACGAGACCAGGATCGCCCAGAAGACGGCCACGAGAATCCCGGCCACCTCTCCACCGGACACGTCGCACCGCCATCGTTGAAGGTCACAGATAAGTCGTCCCCCGACCCTATCGCGCCCGGCGTCGCGCCCCGAACCGGATTGCGGCCGCGCGGGAGGGGACTTCGGCGGGAGGATTGTACGGAGTGCGTACGGATCGGTACGCTCCGTGTCCCATGCGATGCAATCTGCCGGCGGAGTTGAGCCGGTTCGTGGGACGCGAGGCCGAAGTGGCCCGTCTGGAGCGGCAGCTCGACGAGTCCCGGCTGGTCACCGTCGTCGGAGTGGGCGGGGTGGGCAAGTCCCGCTGTGTCGCCCAGGTCGCGGCCACTGCGCAGAAACGCTTCTGCGACGGGGTGCGGCTCGCCGACCTCTCGATGGTCCGCGAACCGGGGCTGCTGGAGCACGCGCTGGCGGAGGCGCTCGGCCTGACCGACCACACCAGCAGGCCGCCGCGCAGCGCCCTGGCCGAGCACCTCGCGGACCGCCGGCTGCTGCTCGTCGTCGACGGCTTCGAGCAGGTCGTCGACGCCTGCGCCGAGCTGGTGCGGGAACTGCTGCTCCGCTCCCCCGGGCTGCGGGTGCTCGCCGCCGGGCGCAGGCCGCTGCGCCTGGCGGGCGAGCTGGTGGCCCCGCTGCCGCCGATGGGCGACGCCGACGCCGTACTGCTGCTGGCCGACCGCGCGGCTTCGGCGTCGCCCGACTTCCGGCTCGACGACGCGAACCGGGCCGCCGTGCTGGAGCTCTGCCGCCGCCTCGACGGCATCCCGCTCGCCCTGGAGCTGGCGGCGGGGCGGCTGCGCACGCTCTCCGTCGAGCAGGTGCTGCACCGCATCGGCGACCGCTTCCGGCTGCTGACCGGCGGGCACAGGGGCGCGCTGCCGCGCCACCAGACGCTGCGCACCGCGATCGGCTGGAGCCACGAGCTGTGCACGCGGGGCCAGCGGCTGCTGTGGGCGCGGCTCTCGGTCTTCGCCGGGCCCTTCGACCTGGAGGCGGCGGAGTACGTCTGCGGGGGCACGGGGCTGGCCGCCGACTCCGTGCTCGACCTGCTCGACGAGCTGCTGGCGCAGTCGGTGGTGCTCCGCGAGGACTCGGCGGCGGGCATCCGCTACCGCCTGCTGGACACGGTCAGGGAGTACGGCGCCGAGTGGCTGGAGGCCGCCGGGGACGCCGAGCGGCTGCGGCGGCGCCACCGCGACTGGTACCTGGGCCTGGCGACCTGGTGCGAGCTGGAGTGGTTCAGCCCCCGGCAGGCCGAGGTGGCGGCGCGGATCGACAGCGCGCTGCCCAACCTCCGCCAGGCCATGGAGTGCTCGTTGCAGTGCGAGGGCGAGGCGCACCTGGCGCAGCACCTGGCGGGCACGCTCTGGTTCTACTGGGCCGGGTGCGGGCGCCTCGCCGAGGGGCGGCACTGGCTGGAGCACGTGCTGCACGCGCTGGAGCCCGTGGCGGCCGGGCACGAGGCGGTGCGGCTCAAGGCGCTGTGGGTGCTCGGCTACGTGGCGGTGCTCCAGGGGGACGCGGTGCCCGCGCTGGCCGCGCTCCAGGAGTGCCGGGAGGGCGCGGACCGCACGGGCGACGCGGCGGCGGCCGCGTACGCCGTGCACCGCACCGGCTGTCTGGCGCTGGTCACCGACGACATGGAGCGTGCGGAAACGCTCCTGCGGGAGGCCCTGGAGCGGTACGGGGAGATCGGCGAGCTCAACAGCAACGTGCTGATGGCGCAGATCGAGCTGGCGATGGCGGTGGCCTTCCGGGGCGCGCTGGACGAGGCGGTGGCGATCTGCGAGGAGGCGCGGGAGGTCTGCGAGGACCACGGGGAGCGCTGGGCCCTGGCGTACGCGCTGTACGTGCTGGCCTACGCGGCCTGGACGCGGGAGGACAACGCGGGGGCGCGGGAGCTGCTGGCCGAGTGCCTGCGCATCGACCACGCCTTCCACGACCTGCTGGGTTCGGTGCTGGCGCTGGAGCTGCTGGGTCTCGTCACGCTGACGGAGGGCGATCCGGCGGGGGCCGCGGTGCTCCAGGGCGCGGCCGGGGCGATCTGGCCCTCGGTGGGGCTGCCGCTGTTCGGCTCGGCGTACTACAACGGGCCGCACGCGCTGTGCGAGGAGCGGGCCCGCGAGGCGCTGGGCGACGCGGCCTACGAGGAGTGCCGGCGCGAGGGGGCCGCGCTGGACCTGGACGCGGCGGTGGCGCGGGCGCTGGGCGGGGATGCGGTGGCGGGCCGCCCCGGGAGCGCGGTGCCGGGACCGTCCGCCGAGCCGGGTCCCGGCAGACCGCAGGGGCCTTCGGCGGACGCCGCCCTGGAGGAGCGCAGCGGCTGACGGGGCCCGCCGGGCGCCGCGACCGTACACATCCGGCCACCCTGGAGAACGCGGCGGCCCGCCGCCCCCTCCTTGCGGAGCGGGGCGGCGGGCCGGGGCGCGGAGGAGTGCTCGCGCTCGCTGGATCAGCGGGCGTAGTACTCGACGACCAGCTGCTCGTCGCAGATGACCGGGATCTCCTTGCGGTTCGGGTCGCGGTCCAGGCGGAAGGCCAGGGCCTTCAGGTTCACCTGGAGGTAGCGCGGGGTCTCACCGTCAAGGGCGTAGCCACCCTCGCGGGCGACCTGGAAGGGGTGCTTCGCGCGGCTGCGCTCGCGGACGGTCACGACGTCGTCGGGGCGCACGCGGAAGGACGGCTTGTCGACCTTGCCGCCGTTGACCTCGATGTGGCCGTGGACGACCATCTGACGGGCCTGGTAGATCGTGCGGGCGATGCCCGAACGCAGCACCAGGGCGTCGAGGCGACGCTCCAGCTCGACGACGAGCGCCTCGCCCGTCTTGCCCTCGGCCTTCTTGGCGCGGTCGTAGGCGCGGGCCATCTGCTTCTCGCTGATGTCGTACTGCGCGCGCAGACGCTGCTTCTCCAGCAGACGGACCTTGTAGTCCGAGTTCTGCTTGCGGCCACGGCCGTGCTCGCCCGGCGGGTACGGACGGGCCTCGAAGTACTTGACGGCCTTCGGCGTCAGCGCGATGCCGAGCGCACGAGACTTCTTGACCTTGGGACGCGACTGGTTAGGCACGTTCTCCAAACCTCCATGGTTGGGTTAGGTTAGGCTCACCTTACTCAAGGAGATCGCATGTCTCGTCCGGGGAACACCAGTCACGTCACGGACAGCACGAAGAAGGCCGACGCTGCAGACAATGCTGCCAATGGCGTCGACGCGACGGAGGTCCGATCAGATCGTGGTCAGCCGCGTCCCAGCGGACTTGAAATCGCACGGATGCCGTCAGCAGCCGAGCGCACACGAACTCTCGTACAGAGTACCTGCTCATCCGTACTGCTCGTCACCGGAGTGGTCGGCGCACGCCCCGAGCAGCTGATGCCCGACATCAGGACCGTCGGTCCCGAGGGCGAGCTGTTCCTCGTCTTCCCCGTGGATTCACCGGTCGTACGGGCCGCGACGCACGCCCAGGACGACGAGGTCACGGCCGTGCTGGAGATCACCGACGTCGCCCCGGTCGCCGTCCCCCACCGCATCCGCGGCCGCGCCTGGGTCTCCGGCTGGATCACCTGCGTGCCCGGCATGGCCGAGCCGGGGCGGATGCTGGTGCGCCTGGAGGTCGACGAGGTGAGCCTCGACGACCTGTGGGGCACGGCGACCGTCGAGCCCGAGGAGTTCGCCGCGGCCTCGCCCGACCCGCTCGTGGAGCACGAGGCCGAGCTGCTCCAGCACCTGCACTCCGTGCACGGCGAGCAGGTGCGGGCGCTGTGCGGGCTGGTCGGCGCGGCGCGCGGGCCCGTGGAGCGGGTGACGCCGCTGGCGCTCGACCGGTTCGGGCTGCGCGTGCGGTTCAGCGGGGAGGGCCGGGCCGGGCCGGGCGGCTTCGACGCGCGGTTCGACTTCCCCGAGCCGGTGCGCGACGTGTACGGGCTGCGCCGGGCGATGCACGCGCTCTTCGCCGCGGCGGCCGAGTAGCACCGGCGGCGCGGGTCGCGGCCGCACGACGGGGGACCGCGACCGGACAGTCACCGCGCGGATCCGGACGACCTGAGCCGCGCCGCCTCACTGCTCCCCGCTCACTCTCCGCTCCCCGCTCGGCGCTCACTCCCCGCTCAGCCGCTTGCGCACGTTCTCCACGACGTCCGCGTACCTCGCCTCGGCGCCGTAGCGCGTCGGCTCGTAGTAGCGCCTGCCGTGGATCTCGTCCGGGGCGTACTGCTGGGCGGCGATCCCGCCCGGGACGTCGTGCGGATAGACGTACCCCTGTGCGTGGCCCAGCTTCGCCGCGCCCTTGTAGTGGCCGTCCCGCAGGTGCGCGGGGACCGGGCCGGCCAGGCCGCCCCGCACGTCGGCCCGAGCCGCCGCGATCGCGGTCGTCGCCGCGTTCGACTTCGGCGCGAGGGCCAGCGTGATCGTCGCGTGCGAGAGGGTCAGCGCCGCCTCGGGGAAGCCGATCATGGCGACCGCCTGCGCGGCCGCGACCGCCGTGGGCAGCGCCGTGGGGTCCGCGAGGCCGATGTCCTCGCTCGCCGAGATCATCAGGCGCCGCGCGATGAAGCGCGGGTCCTCCCCCGCCTCGATCATCCGCGCCAGGTAGTGCAGCGCCGCGTCCACGTCCGAGCCGCGGATCGACTTGATCAGGGCGCTCGCCACGTCGTAGTGCTGGTCGCCGTCCCTGTCGTACTTCACCGCCGCCCTGTCGACGGTCTCCTCCAGGGTCTGGAGCGTGATCTCCGCCTCGCCCTTGGAGATGGCCGCGCCCGCCGCGGCCTCCAGGGCGGTCAGCGCCCGGCGCGCGTCGCCGCCCGCGATGCGCAGCAGGTGCTCCTCGGCGTCCGCCGGGAGCGAGACCGCGCCGCCCAGGCCGCGCTCCTCGGCGAGGGCCCGCGCCAGCAGTCCGCTGAGGTCCTCGTCGGTCAGCGGCTCCAGGGTGAGGAGCAGCGAGCGGGAGAGGAGGGGGGAGATGACGGAGAAGTACGGGTTCTCGGTCGTCGCCGCGATGAGCGTGACCCAGCGGTTCTCGACCGCCGGGAGCAGCGAGTCCTGCTGGGCCTTGGAGAAGCGGTGGATCTCGTCGAGGAAGAGGACGGTCTCCTTGCCGTACCCGCCGACCGCGCGCCGGGCGCCGTCGATGACCGCGCGGACCTCCTTGACGCCCGCGGTGATCGCGGAGAGCTCCACGAAGCGCTTGTCGGTCGCCTTGGAGACCACGTACGCCAAGGTCGTCTTGCCGATGCCGGGCGGGCCCCAGAGGATCACCGACGAGGCCCCGGCCCGGTTGCCCGAGCCCTGCCCGTCGCCCACCAGCCGCCGCAGCGGCGAGCCCGGCTTCAGCAGGTGCTGCTGGCCGACGACCTCGTCGAGGGTGCGCGGGCGCATCCGGACCGCCAGGGGGCTGCTAGACGGATCCTTCTCCTGGCGGTCTTCGGCTGCTGCGGTAAAGAGATCGGGCTCCACGTCGACCCACCCTAAGTCAGGGCACCGACACCGCCCGCCCCGGCGGTCAGCTGGTCCAGAAGTCCCACCAGCGGGTCAGGATCAGCATGCCGATCACGCCGATGTGCAGGACCGGGAGCACCCAGGGGAACTCCGCGAGGAAGCCGCGCAGCCAGCCGGGCGCGGGCAGGATCCCGTTGCGCACGTTGAAGGCCGTCACGTACCAGAACATGAAGATCGTGGCGACCCAGGCGAGGCAGCACCACAGGCAGAGCGAGTTGATGTTGTACAGCGACTGGTACATGAGCCAGGTGCAGAAGCCCACGCCGAAGAGCGTGCCCGCGTTGAAGGTCAGCCAGTACCAGCGCGCGAAGCGGGCGCCCGTCAGCAGGGTCACGCCGATGGCGATCACCGCGGAGTAGGTGATGAGGCCGAGCATCGGGTTCGGGAAGCCGAACGCCGACGCCTGCTCGCTCTTCATGATGTTGCCGCAGGAAACGATGGGGTTCAGGCTGCAGCCCGGGGTGAAGTTCGGGTCTTCGAGCAGCTTGAACTTGTCAATGGTGATCACCCAGGCGGCGAGGAGGCCCGCCGCGCCCGTGATCATCAGCAGGATCGCGAAGGCCCGGCTCGCTCCGAACCGGTCCGCGTTCCCCTCCCCCGCCTCGGAGGACACTTCGTCTACCGCCGCAGTCGTCATATCGCCGTTCCATCAGTTCGAAGCCAGCTGGGCAGGGGTCATTGTGCCGTACGGACCTGTCATTCCACCGTTCGATGGACATAAGGAGATCCGGTCGGCGGAGCGTGCGGGTCCGCTGCTCGAGCGGGCCCGCCGCTCATCCCTGGCGCAGCACCAGATAGACCGTCAGCAACGCGTTGAGGAGCAGTCCCAAGAACGCCAGGAACCGTCCGCCGGGTCCGACCCTGATCAGCCCGCGCACCGCGAACACGACTCCGGCCAGCGCGATCGCCGTGAGCGACGCCAGCAGGAAGGGAGCGGCGTCGTTGATGGCCCTGCGCGTGCTCGACGAGCCGTTGTCGTGGGTCAGGGCGACGCCGACGTAGAAGGCGACCACGGCGAGCGCCGCCCAGAGCGAGCGCCGTGCGTACGGCGGTCCGGGCGGCGCGAGCAGCGGCCCGTACCCCTGTGACCCGGCGGACGACGCCCGCGCCCGCCCGCCCGGGGCCCGTCCGCCCGGAGCCCGGACGGGCCGGGCCCGTGGTGCGGGCGGCCCCGCCGCGGCCCGGTGCCACTGCTGCGGCGGGAGCTGGGGGCGGGGCGGGTTGACGCCCCCCGGCGGGGGCGGCGGGCCGGCCTCCGCGGGGAAGCCGCGCGGGGCCGGGGGCCGCAGGGGCGGCGCCGCGGCCGTGCGGGTGGGCGCCGCGTGCAGGCCGCCGGGCGCGAGCGCCGCCCGCATCGCCGCCGCGTCCGCGTACCGCTCGTCCGGCGCCTTGGCCAGGGCCCGGTCCAGGACGGGCTGGACGACGGCCAGCCGGGCCCCGGAGTGCGGGGCGCCGATCGACGCGAGGCTCGGCGGGGGTTCGTGGACGTGCTTGTAGAGCAGGGTGGGGATGGAGTCGTCGGGGAAGGGCAGCCGTCCGCTGAGCAGCTCGAAGAGCATGACGCCCACCGAGTAGAGGTCGGTCCTGGTGTCGACGGCCGCGCCCATCGCCTGCTCGGGCGCCATGTACGGCACGGTCCCGATGACCAGTCCCGTCCTGGTCAGGTGCGTCCCCACCGCCTCGACGGCACGCGCGATGCCGAAGTCCATCACCTTGCAGGAGCCGCCCTCGCCCAGCATCACGTTGGCGGGCTTCACGTCGCGGTGCACGATGCCCTTGGCGTGGCTGGCCGAGAGCGCCGCCAGCACCTCGCGGGTGATGCGCAGCGCCTCGTCGTAGGAGACGGGTCCGCGCACCAGCCGCTCGCGCAGCGACTCGCCCTCGACGAACTCCATGACGAGGTACGGGACCGGGACCCCGCCCGGCACCTCGTGCTCGCCGATGTCGTGGACGGCCACCACGTGCGGATGGCTGAGCGCCGCGACCGTTCTGGCCTCGCGCTGGAAGCGGCGCCCGAAGGACTCGTCCCCGCCGAGGGCGCCGCTCATGACCTTGATGGCGACGGTTCTGCCCAGCGCCGTGTCCCGCGCCCGGTAGACGGTGGCCATGCCGCCCTCGCCCTGCACGGCGTCCAGTACGTAGCGCCCGTTCCGCAGTTCGGCGCCCACCCCCAATGCGGACATCCCGCACCTCCCCCCGAGTGTCGATGCCCCTACTGAACCGCTCCTGGTCGGCCAAACGGAAGGGCCCGGGGCGTTTTCCCGCGCCCCGGGCCCCGCGTTCGATTACCGCTCAGGCCAGTTTGGCCCGTACCGCCTCGACGACCGCGTCCAGCGCGACGGACTCCTGCTCGCCGGACTCCATGTCCTTGAGCTGGACGACGCCCTCGGCGAGGTCGCGCTCGCCCGCGACGAGCGCGTACCGCGCGCCGCTGCGGTTGGCGTTCTTCATCGCGCCCTTGAGGCCCTTGCCGCCGAAGGAGAAATCGGTGGCGACGCCCTCCTTGCGCAGCCGCGTGACCACGCCGAAGAGCACGCGCCGCGCCTCCTCGCCGAGCGGCACCGCGTACACGCTGGTCGCGGCCGGGACGTCCAGCTCGACGCCCTCCGCCTCCAGGGCCAGCACCGTGCGGTCCACGCCGAGCGCCCAGCCGACCGAGGGCAGCGCGGGGCCGCCGATCATCTCGGAGAGGCCGTCGTAGCGGCCGCCGCCGCCGACCGCGGACTGCGAGCCGAGGCCGTCGTGGACGAACTCGAAGGTGGTGCGGGTGTAGTAGTCGAGGCCGCGCACCAGCTTGGTGTCGTCCTCGAAGGCGACGCCCGCCGCCTGGAGCAGGGCGCGCACCTCCTCGTGGTACGCCTTGCAGCCGTCGCACAGGTAGTCGCGCAGCACCGGGGCGCCGACGAGCTGCTTCTGGACGTCGGCGCGCTTGTCGTCGAGGACGCGCAGCGGGTTGATCTCGGCGCGGCGCAGCGTCTCCTCGTCGAGGTCGAGGCCGCGCAGGAAGCCCTGGAGCGCCTCGCGGTAGACGGGGCGGCACTCCTTGTCGCCCAGCGAGTTCAGCAGGATGCGGAACTGCGACAGGCCCAGCGAGCGGTACGCCTGGTCGGCGAGGATGATCAGCTCGGCGTCCAGCGCGGGGTCCTCGGCGCCGATGGCCTCGGCGCCGACCTGCGAGAAGTGGCGGTAGCGGCCCTTCTGCGGGCGCTCGTAGCGGTAGTACGAGCCGGAGTACCAGAGCTTGACGGGGAGGTTGCCGGCCTTGTGGAGGTTGGCCTCCAGGGCGGCGCGCAGCACGGACGCGGTGCCCTCGGGGCGCAGCGCGAGCCGGTCGCCGCCCTTGGTCTCGAAGGCGTACATCTCCTTGGTGACGATGTCGGTGGACTCGCCGACGCCGCGCGCGAACAGCTCGACGTTCTCGAAGCCGGGGGTCTCGACGTAGCCGTAGCCGGAGTTCTTGAGGGGGGCCGCGATGGCCTCGCGGACCGCGAGGTAGGTCGCGGAGACGGGCGGCAGCAGGTCGTAGGTGCCCTTGGGGGCCTGGAAGGTACTCAACGGAAAAACGTCACATTCCTCGTCGGGGGGCGGGCGCGCCCAGGTCCCGCAGGTACGGGTTGGTGGCGCGCTCCTGGCCGATGGTCGTCTGGGGGCCGTGGCCGGACAGCACCACGGTCGAGTCGTCGAGCGGCAGGCACACGCGGGCCAGCGATTCGAGCATCTCGGCGTGGGAGCCGCCGGGCAGGTCGGTGCGTCCGACGGAGCCGGCGAACAACAGGTCCCCGGAGAAGAAGACCGAGGGGATCTCGGCCGTCTCGGGCATCCTGAAGGTCACCGACCCCTTGGTATGGCCCGGGGCGTGCGCGACGGAGAAGTCGAGCCCGGCCAGGCTCAGCTCCGCGCCGTCGGCCAGCTCCTTGACGTCGTCCGGCTCCCCCACGGTCAGCTCGCCCATCAGGGGCATGCCGATGGACCTGCCGAGCGCCTTCTCGGGGTCGCTCATCATGTAGCGGTCGGCGGGGTGGATCCAGGCGGGGACGTCGTGGGCCCCGCAGACCGGGACGACCGAGGCGACGTGGTCGATGTGCCCGTGGGTGAGGACCACGGCAACGGGCTTGAGCCGATGCTTCCTGAGCGCGTCCTCGACTCCCTGGGCGGCCTGGTGGCCCGGGTCGATGATCACGCACTCCTCGCCTGCGGCGGGGGCGACCAGGTAGCAGTTGGTCCCCCAGGCCCCGGCGGGAAACCCGGCAATGAGCACGATCGTCCTTAATATGCGTCCGACGGGAGGCCGCGGCGGTTCGCCGCGGCGGTTCAGAGCCTACCGGCGCTCCTCTTTTCACAGGTAACCCATATACGGTACGGGTCATCCCGGCCGGTCGGGATCACACGACGTACAAGGAGAAGACCCGGTGGTCAGCAACGATCAGCGGCGGCGGCAGCTCGCCAAGGAGAAGTTCGAGCGGCAGCAGCAGCGTCGCGAGGCAGCCCGGAAGAAGGCGAAGCGCCGCAACGCGGTCGTCGCGTCCGCGCTCGCCGTCGTCCTGGCGGCGGGGGCCGCGGCGGCCGCCGCGGGAGCGTTCGGCGGGGACGACGAGAAGAAGACGGCCGACGAGTCGACCGTGCGGGACAGCCCGTCGGCGACGCCGCCCGAGGAGAAGAAGTCCCCGGAGCCCGCGATGGCCGTCGACCAGAAGTCGAAGTACACGATGGCGCTCAAGACCGACCGGGGCGACGTCTCGTTCGCGATGGACGCGGCGAAGACCCCGCGCACGGTCAACTCCTTCAAGGCGCTCGCGGACAAGGGCTACTTCGACAGCACGAAGTGCCACCGCCTCACCGCCTCCCCCGGCCTCTCCGTGCTCCAGTGCGGCGACCCGCAGGGCACCGGCTCGGGCGGCCCCGGCTACAACATCCCCGACGAGAACCTGACGGGCCTGGGCAAGGCGGGCGCGGACGGCACGGTGACCTACCCGGCGGGCACGGTCGCGATGGCCAACACCGGGCAGCCGGACTCCGGCGGCAGCCAGTTCTTCCTGGTGTACAAGGACAGCAAGCTGCCGCCCACGTACACGCCGTTCGGGACGATGGACGCGGCGAGCCTGAAGGCGCTGAAGGACCTGGCGGCCGACGGCGTCAAGGGCGGCGGCACGGACGGCCCGCCCAAGAAGCCGGTGACGATCACGAAGGCCACGGTCGCGAAGTCCTGACCGGGGCGCCGGAGCGCCCCGCGACGGGCTGACCGGTGGCCGAGCTGCGGACGACCGGAGAATTTCGGCCGCGCTGAGTGCGGACAGCCGGGCCGCCGGTCGCCTAGATTGGCGTTGTGCAGGGCGGGTACAGCCCCGCCCTCGGAAACTGTGGACGATGCCCGGGGGGCCACCCCTCGCAGGCATCATGTGGAGGAGGCGCTGTGAGCAGCGACCCGTGGGGCCGCGTCGACGAGACGGGCACCGTGTACGTGCGTACTGCCGATGGCGAGAAGGTCGTCGGATCGTGGCAGGCCGGCTCTCCCGAGGAGGCCCTGGCCTACTTCGAGCGCAAGTACGAGGGCTTGGTCGTCGAGATCGGCCTCCTCGAAAAGCGGGTGAAGACCACCGACCTCTCGGCCAAGGACGCGACGACCGCGATCGATCACATCCGCAAGCAGGTCGACGAGCACCACGTCGTCGGTGACCTTCAGGCGCTGCGCGGCCGTCTCGACACGCTCGTCACGACCGTCGATTCGCGGCGCGAGGAGCGCAAGGCGCAGAAGGCCAAGCAGACCGACGAGGCGCGGGCCGCCAAGGAGGCGCTGGTCGTCGAGGCCGAGGAGCTGGCGCAGAGCGAGCAGTGGCGCTCGGCGGGCGAGCGGCTGCGGGCCCTGGTGGACACCTGGAAGGGGCTCCCCCGGCTCGACCGCAAGTCCGACGACGAGCTGTGGCACCGCTTCTCGCACGCCCGCTCGGCGTTCTCCAAGCGCCGCAAGGCGCACTTCGCCTCGCTGGACGCGCAGCGCGAGGACGCCCGCAAGGCGAAGGAGAAGCTGGTCGCCGAGGCCGAGTCGCTGTCGAACTCAACGGACTGGGGCGCGACGGCGGCCAGGTACCGCGAGCTGATGGCGGACTGGAAGGCGGCGGGCCGCGCCCAGCGCGAGCACGAGGACGACCTGTGGAACCGCTTCCGCGGCGCCCAGGACGTGTTCTTCGCGGCGCGCAGCGGGGTCTTCGCGGAGCGGGACGCCGAGCAGGGCGAGAACCTGAAGCTCAAGGAGGAGCTGGCGGCCGAGGCCGAGAAGCTCGTCCCGGTGGCGGACCTGAAGGCGGCGCGGGCCGCCTTCCGCTCCATCAACGAGCGCTGGGAGGCCATCGGCCACGTGCCGCGCGACGCCCGCCCGAAGGTCGAGGGCCGGATGCACGCGGTGGAGCGGGCCATCCAGGAGCAGGAGGAGGCCGAGTGGCGCCGGACGAACCCGGAGGCGCGTGCGCGTGCCGCGGGTCTCACCGGTCAGCTCCAGGCGGCCGTCGACAAGCTGCGCGGCCAGATCGACCAGGCGCGCGCCGCGGGCAACAACGCCAGGGCCGACAAGCTCGCCAAGGAGCTTGAGGGCCGTCAGGCGCTGCTGGACCAGGCGCTGAAGGGCCTGGAGGAGTTCGGCGGCTGATCCGCTGGTTCCGTACGCGTGGAGAAGGGCCCCGGCACCTGGTGCCGGGGCCCTTCTCCGTGCCGCTCGTTACGGCCTGCGGGCCGAGGTGACGCGGTACACGTCGTACACGCCCTCCACGCCGCGCACGGCCTTCAGGACGTGCCCGAGGTGCTTGGGGTCGCCCATCTCGAAGGTGAAGCGCGAGGTGGCCACCCGGTCGCGGGAGGTCTGGACGGCCGCCGAGAGGATGTTGACGTGCTGGTCCGAGAGGATCCGGGTGACGTCGGACAGCAGCCTGGAGCGGTCCAGGGCCTCGACCTGGATGGCGACCAGGAAGACCGAGGACTGGGTGGGCGCCCATTCGACGTCGAGGATCCGCTCGGGCTGCTGGGAGAGCGAGTCGACGTTGACGCAGTCGGCGCGGTGCACCGACACTCCGCTGCCGCGCGTGACGAAGCCGATGATCGGGTCGCCGGGCACCGGCGTGCAGCAGCGGGCGAGCTTGACCCAGACGTCGTCGACGCCCTTGACGACCACACCGGGGTCGGCGCTGGAGCGGCGCTTGCCGCGGCCGTGCGAGGGCGGCGCGGACTCGGCGATGTCCTCGTTGGCCGCTTCCTCGCCGCCGAGTGCCTGCACCAGCTTCTGCACGATGGACTGCGCGGTGACGTGGCCCTCGCCGATCGCCGCGTACAGCGAGGAGATGTCGCTGTAGCGCATCTCGTGCGCGAGGGTGACCAGCGAGTCGCCGGTGAGGATCCGCTGGATCGGCAGGTTCTGCTTGCGCATCGCGCGCGCGATGGAGTCCTTGCCCTGCTCGATGGCCTCGTCGCGGCGCTCCTTGGAGAACCAGGCGCGGATCTTGTTGCGGGCGCGCGGCGACTTGACGAAGCCGAGCCAGTCGCGGGAGGGGCCCGCGCCGGGCGCCTTGGAGGTGAAGACCTCGACCAGGTCGCCGTTGTCGAGGGTCGATTCGAGCGGTACGAGCCGTCCGTTGACCCGCGCTCCTATGGTGCGGTGCCCGACCTCGGTGTGGACCGCGTAGGAGAAGTCGACCGGGGTGGCGCCCGCGGGCAGGGCGATGACGTCGCCCTTGGGGGTGAAGACGAAGACCTCGTTGCGCGAGAGGTCGAAGCGCAGGGACTCCAGGAACTCGCTGGGGTCCTCGGTCTCCTTCTGCCAGTCGAGCAGCTGGCGCAGCCACGCCATGTCGTTGAGGTGGTCGTCCTTGCCCTTGCCCGCCTTGGGCACGTCGGTGCGCACCTTGGAGGCGCCCGCGACGGCCTCCTGCTTGTACTTCCAGTGCGCGGCGATGCCGTACTCGGCGCGGCGGTGCATGTCGAAGGTGCGGATCTGGAGTTCGACGGGCTTGCCGCTGGGGCCGATCACGGTGGTGTGCAGCGACTGGTACATGTTGAACTTCGGCATCGCGATGTAGTCCTTGAACCGGCCGGGGACCGGATTCCACCGCGCGTGCACCGTGCCGAGCGCGGCGTAGCAGTCGCGGACCGTGTCGACGAGCACGCGGATGCCGACCAGGTCGTAGATCTCCGCGAAGTCCCGGCCGCGGACGATCATCTTCTGGTAGACGCTGTAGTAGTGCTTGGGGCGGCCGGTGACGGTGGCCTTGATGCGGGCGGCGCGCAGGTCGGACTGGACCTCGTCGGTCACTATGGCGAGGTACTCGTCGCGCTTGGGCGCGCGCTCGGCCACCAGCCGGACGATCTCGTCGTACATCTTGGGGTAGAGGATCGCGAAGGCGAGGTCCTCCAGCTCCCACTTGATGGTGTTCATGCCCAGCCGGTGGGCCAGCGGCGCGTAGATCTCCAGCGTCTCGCGCGCCTTCTTCTCCTGCTTCTCGCGCTTGAGGTAGCGCATGGTGCGCATGTTGTGCAGGCGGTCGGCGAGCTTGATGACCAGGACGCGCGGGTCCTTGGCCATGGCGACGACCATCTTGCGCACGGTCTCGGCCTGCGCGGCCTCGCCGAACCTGACCTTGTCGAGCTTGGTGACGCCGTCGACCAGGAGCGTGACCTGGTCGCCGAAGTCGCGGCGCAGGTCCTCCAGGCCGTACTCGGTGTCCTCGACGGTGTCGTGCAGCAGGCCCGCCATGAGGGTGGCCGGATCCATCCCCAGTTCGGCGAGGATCGTCGTCACCGCGAGGGGGTGCGTGATGTACGGGTCGCCGCTCTTGCGCTTCTGGCCGCGGTGCCAGCGCTCGGCGACCTGGTACGCGCGCTCGATCTGGCGCAGCGTCGCCGTCTCGATCTTGGGGTCGTTGCTGCGCACGATCCGCAGCAGCGGCTCCAGGACCGGGTTGTACGGGGACGAGCGCTGGACGCCGAGGCGTGCGAGGCGGGCCCGTACGCGGTTGGACGAGCCGCCCGACCTGGCCGTGGAGCCCGTGGCCGGGGCGGTCCTGGCGGGTGTCGCCGGCTTCGCGGGCGGGGCGGGCGGCACGGGCCCGGCGGCGGGGGCGGGGCCGCCGGCGCGCTCGGCGGGGGCGGACTTGCCCTGGGGCGCGGCTGGGGGCGCCGTGGCCTTCTCGGCCTGCTGGTCGGGCTGCGCGGCGGAGATTGGCTGGGCCTTGTCTGGCAAGAGCGCTCCTCTGGGGTTCCCCCGGACCGAGTCTGGGGGAGGTTCCGGGTCCCCCGGTCAGGCCCGGAAAGCCATGGTATCTAGCCATCGCCGAGTCCTCGCCCCGGGAGTGCCGCGGGCCCGGTACGCGAGACGGGCACCGGGGTGCTCCCCGGTGCCCGTCCCTGTACCGCTGTGTGGTGCTCCGTGCTGGTCAGACCTTGATCAGGGCGTCCAGCGGGGCCCCGGCGAGCGCGGGCTCCAGACGGGCGCGCCCGTTCAGGAAACCCAGCTCCATGAGCACCGCGACGCCCGCGACGTCGGCCCCGGCCCGCCGGATCAGCTCCAGCGAGGCCTCGGCGGTGCCGCCGGTGGCCAGGACGTCGTCGATGACCATGACGCGGTCGCCCGGCGCCAGGTCCTCGGCGTGCACCTCGATCTCGGCGGAGCCGTACTCCAGGTCGTACGCCTGCTTGAGGGTCGCTCCGGGGAGCTTGCCCGCCTTGCGCACGGGGATGAAGCCGAGCCCCGCCCTGACGGCGACCGGCGCCGCCAGGATGAAGCCGCGCGCCTCCAGGCCGACGATCTTCGTCGCGCGGTGCGTGACGCACAGCTCGGCGAGGGCGTCGGTGAGGGCCGAGAACGCCACGGGGTCCGCGAGCAGCGGGGTGATGTCCTTGAACACCACGCCCGGCTTCGGGTAGTCGGCGACGTCCTTGATCCTGCTGAGGAGCAGTTGTTCGGTGGTGCTGTTCATCGCCGCTTCCCGCGTCCGCGCTCGGGCTGCTGGCGCTGACCCACGACGGCACCGGCGCCCGCGGCGGCGGCCGCGTCCGGGACCTCGTCGGTCTGCTCGGCACCGGCGTCGGCGGACTCGCCCTTGGCATCGGCCTGCGCGCGCTTGGCGAGCACCCGCTTGCGCAGGGCCTTGATCGCGGGCTCGCGCTCCTTGAGGTCGGCGACGAGCGGGGTGGCGATGAAGATCGAGGAGTACGCACCGGCCGCGAGGCCGACGAAGAGCGACAGCGAGATGTCGTTCAGCATGCCGGCGCCCAGGACGCCGCCACCGATGAAGAGCAGGCCCGCCACCGGCAGGAGCGCGACGACCGTGGTGTTGATCGAGCGCACCAGCGTGCTGTTGATGGAGCGGTTGGCGATCTCGCTGTACGTCCAGCGGGTCTGCTTGGTGATGTCCTTCGTGCCCTCCTTGAGGGAGTCGAAGACCACCACCGTGTCGTAGAGCGAGTAACCGAGGATGGTCAGCAGACCGATCACCGTGCCCGGGGTGACCTCGAAGCCGACCAGGGCGTACACGCCGACCGTGATCGTGATGTCGTGGATCAGGGCGACGAGGGCGGCGATCGCCATTCTCCACTCGAAGGCGATGGCCAGATAGATCACCACCAGGAACATGAAGATGATCAGACCTTGGAAGGCCTTCTCGGTGATCTGCTCGCCCCAGCTCGCGCCGACCAGCTCGTAGCTGATCTTGCCCGCCGGGGCGTCCAGCTCCTTGGAGAGGTCGGACTTGATCTGCCCGGCCTTGCTGGTGTCGACCTCCGCGATCTGGATGCGCAGGTCGCCGCTGCCGAGCTTCTGGACGATCGCCTGGTGGCCCGAGGACTCCTCGGCGACCTCCTGGGCCTGCGAGACGGACGCCTTCGCCTTCTCGATCGTGAAGACGGCACCGCCCTTGAACTCGATGCCCATGTTGAGGCCGCGCACCGCCAGGCCGACGATGGCCGTGATGGTGATCAGGATGGAGATGCCGTACCAGAGCTTCCGCTTGCCGTAGAAGTCGTAGCCGACCTCACCGCGGTAGAGCCTGGCGCCGAGATTTCCGAGTCGGGACATCTCACGCCTCCTTGGGGTCGGTCGAAGCGGTGGCGGGGCGCCGGGTGCGGCGCAGCGGCGGCTTGGCGCCGAGGCGCTTGGGGTCGAGGCCGGACCACTTGTGGCCGTCGGCGAAGAACTTCGTGCGCGCCGCGAGGGTCATGACGGGCTTGGTGAAGAAGAACACCACGACCACGTCGAGCAGGGTGGTCAGGCCGAGCGTGAACGCGAAGCCCTGGACCTTGCCGACGGTGACCACGAAGAGCACGGCGGCGGCGAGGAACGACACGAAGTCGGAGACCAGGACGGTGCGCCGGGCGCGCGGCCAGGCCCGCTCGACGGCGGGACGCAGCGTACGGCCCTCGCGGACCTCGTCCCTGACCCGTTCGAAGTACACGATGAACGAGTCCGCTGTGATGCCGATGGCGACGATGGCGCCGCAGACGGCCGGGAGGTTCAGCGCGAAGCCGATGCTCGGGCCGAGGAGCGCCATGATCGTGTACGTGAGGACCGCGGAGACCCCGAGGCTCGCGATGGCGATCAGGGCGAGGCCCCGGTAGTAGGCGACCAGGTAGAAGATGACCAGCGCGAGGCCGATGGCGCCCGCGATCAGGCCGGCGCGCAGCTGGTCGCCGCCGAGCGCGGCGGAGACGGTGTCGACGCTCTGCGTCTCGAAGGTCAGCGGGAGGGCACCGAAGGACAGGATGTTGCCCAGGTCCTGGGCCTCCTGCTGCTTGAACTGGCCGGTGATCTCGGCGCTGCCGCTCAGCGTCTGGCTGACCGAGGGCGCGGAGACGACCTGGCCGTCGAGGACGATGGCGAAGCGGTTCTCCGGGTCCTGCTTCTGGGAGAGCTTCGAGGTGATCTTCTGGAACTTCTTCGAGCCGGAGCCCGTGAAGTCCATGGTGACGCGCCACTGGCCGCGCTGCTGGTCGAACTCGCCGCGGGCGCCGTCGATGTCCTTGCCCTCGACCTCCTGCGGGCCGAGGATGAACTTCTGGTCACCCTTGTTGCCGCAGGCCACGATCGTGTCGTCGGGCTTGGTGCCCGCGGCGGCGTTGGCCCGGCCGGCGGGGGTGGTGCAGTCCGTCGCGGCGAACTTCGCCTGGAGCGCCGCCATGTCGCCGGCGCCGCCGGAGGGCGTCGGCTCGGGGGTCTTCGAAGGCTTGGGGGTGTCCTTCGAGGTCGCCGAGGGGGACGGGGTCGCGTCCTTCTTCAGGCCGTCGGTGACCGCGCGGCCCTGGCTGGTCGCGGTGCCGCTGGGGGTGGCCTTCTCGTCCTTGGCCTTGTCACCCTTGTCGGCCTTGTCGGCGTCGGAGGCCTTGTCGGACGGCTTGTCGGAGGCCTTGCCGCTCGGCGAGCCAGACGGCTTGCCCGAGGGCTTGGTGGCGGGCGGCTGCTTGGTCTGCGCCTCGGGTCCGGCGGCGAGCAGCACCGGCCGGAAGTACAGCTTGGCGGTGGTGCCGACCTGCTTCTGGGCCTGCTCGGAGTTCGTGCCCTTGGGGACGTTGACGATGATGTTGTCGTCACCCTGGGTCTGGACCTCGGCCTCCTGCACACCGAGACCGTTCACGCGGCGCTCCATGATGGAGACGGCGGTGTCCATGTCCGACTTCTTGGGCGTGGGCGCGCCGGGGTCCGGCTTCGCCTTGAGCGTGATGCTCGTGCCGCCCGCGAGGTCGATGCCCAGGCGGGGCGTGGTGTGCCCGGACCAGAACATCCCGCCGGTGAGCGCGACCATGGCGATCAGGATCAACGCCAGGGTGCGGCCCGGCCTGCCCTGAGTCCCCGTCGGCCTTCGGCCCTTCTTCGGTGCTGCCACCTTCTCGTTTCTCCCTGTCCAACCGTCCAGCGCCGGGTATGCGCCGACCGGCCACGAAGTGTTGTGGGGACCTGCCCCCGCAAAAGTCTCCACCTGGCCGGGACCGCCGCTCGCCGGTCGGCGAGAAACGGTCCCGGGGGTGACTACTTCGCGTCGGCCTCGCCGTCGGCCTTGCCGTCCTTGCGGTCGGCGTCGTCCGCCTCCGGCTTCTTGCCCAGGTCGATCTTGTCGGCGGCGGCGTCGTCGACGACGGTGGCGTCGGAGTCCGCGGTCAGCGAGGAGGCGTCGTCCGGCACGGTGAGCTCGTCGCTGTCGCCGTGGACGATGCGGTTGTACTCCTCGTCCTCCAGGACGGCGCCGATCGCGTTCTTCGCGTAGATCGCGTGCACGCCGGGTGCGACCTCAAGGACGACCGTGTCGTCCTTGACTTCCTTGACGGTGGCGTACATCCCCCCGATCGTGCGGACGCCGGAGCCGGGCTGCATCTGGTCGCGCATGGACACGGCCTGCTGCTGCTTCTTCTTCGCCGAGCGGGTCATCAGGAACATGGCCCCGATGAGGACGATGAAGGGGAGGAGAGTCACGATACTCACGGGACGGAGATTCCTTCGCACGGCCGCGGACTGGGCGGCCTGATCTACGGGGGTGGGCACGCCGTCCGTAAAGGACGACGTCGGCGGAGTCTAGATGAGTCCGCATCACTGGAACAACGCCCAGCATCCCACCCCGGTTCCTGACCGGGCGAGCCTCCGCGCCGTCACGGCCCGAAGAGCCCCTGTTGTCCCTTTCCCGTGGTGTGCTGCGGTGGTACGAGCCCCAGGTGCGCCCAGGCGGCGGGGGTCGCGACCCGCCCGCGCGGCGTCCTGGCCAGCAGTCCCTCGCGGACCAGGAAGGGCTCCGCAACCTCCTCGACCGTCTCGCGCTCCTCCCCCACGGCGACCGCGAGTGTGGAAAGTCCCACAGGTCCGCCTCCGAACAGTTTGAGCAGTGCTTCCAGGACCGCCCGGTCGAGCCGGTCGAGGCCGCGGCCGTCCACTTCGTACACGCCGAGGGCGGCCGCCGCGACCTCGCGGGTGATGTGGCCGTCCGCCTTGACCTGGGCGTAGTCCCTGACGCGGCGCAGCAGGCGGTTGGCGATGCGGGGCGTGCCGCGCGAGCGTCCGGCGATCTCGGCGGCGCCCGCCGGGTCGATCTCGACGTCGAGGAGGCGGGCGGAGCGGTGGACGACGCGCTCCAGTTCGACGGGGGCGTAGAACTCCATGTGCCCGGTGAAGCCGAAGCGGTCGCGGAGCGGGGGCGGCAGCAGGCCCGCGCGCGTGGTCGCGCCGACCAGCGTGAAGGGGGGCAGCTCCAGCGGGATGGCGGTGGCGCCTGGGCCCTTGCCGACGATGACGTCGACCCGGAAGTCCTCCATCGCCATGTAGAGCATCTCCTCGGCGGGCCGGGACATGCGGTGGATCTCGTCGAGGAAGAGGACCTCGCCCTCCTGGAGGGAGGAGAGGATCGCGGCGAGGTCGCCCGCGTGCTGGATGGCGGGGCCCGAGGTGATGCGGATAGGGGCGCCCATCTCGGCCGCGATGATCATCGAGAGGGTGGTCTTGCCGAGGCCGGGGGCGCCGGAGAGCAGGACGTGGTCGGCGGTGGCGCCGCGGGCCCGCGCCGCGCGCAGCACGAGGTCGAGCTGTTCGCGGACCTTCTCCTGGCCGACGAACTCGCCCAGGTCCTTGGGGCGCAGGGCGGCCTCGACCGCCGTGTCGTCGGCCTCGGCGTCCGCCCCGACCAGCCGGTCGGCCGCGCCCGCGGCGTCCGTCGGCTCGTCGTGCGTGTCGTCCCAGTTCATGAAAGTGCCTCGATCGATGGCTCGGCGCGGGCGGTCAGCGCGTGCGGTTCAGGGTCTGGAGCGCGGCCTTGAGGAGCTGGCCGACCTGCGGTGCGCCCTCGGCGGCCTCGGCCTGCGGGGTGACGGCCGCGACCGCCTCGTCCGCCTCGCGGGAGGCGTATCCGAGGCCGATGAGCGCGGCGTGCAGCTGCTCGCTCCAGGGGGCGGGGCCACTGGCCGCGGCGCGCTGGGCGCCGACCAGGCCGCTGCTGCCGAGCGGTGCGCCGAGCCGGTCCTTCAGTTCGAGCAGGAGCTTCTGGGCGCCCTTCTTGCCGATGCCGGGGACGGCGGTCAGCGCCTTCTCGTCGCCGGTGGAGACCGCGACGCGCAGGGCGTCCGGGGAGTGCACGGCGAGCATGGCCTGGGCGAGGCGGGGGCCGACGCCGCTGGCGGTCTGGAGCAGCTCGAAGACCTGGCGCTCGTCGTCGTCGGCGAAGCCGTACAGGGTCAGCGAGTCCTCCCGTACGACGAGGGAGGTCGCGAGCCTGGCCTCCTGGCCGACGCGCAGCTCGGAGAGGGTGTTCGGGGTGCACTGCACGGCCATGCCGACGCCGCCGACCTCGATGACCGCGGTGGTGGGGGCGAGGGCGGCCACCGGGCCGCTGACAAAGGCGATCATGACGTACGGCCTTTCGGTGCGTGCGCCGCGGCGTGCTGGGCCACGGCCTGCTGGAGGCGGCTCTGCGCGGGGGCCCGCCAGATGTGGCAGATGGCGAGGGCGAGGGCGTCGGCGGCGTCGGCCGGCTTGGGCGGCGCGGCCAGTCTGAGCAGCCGGGTCACCATGGCGCCGACCTGCGCCTTGTCCGCGCGGCCGCTGCCGGTGACGGCGGCCTTGACCTCGCTGGGGGTGTGCAGCCTGACCGGGATGCCGCGGCGGGACGCGCAGAGCATGGCGACCGCGCTGGCCTGGGCGGTGCCCATCACCGTGCGCACGTTGTGCTGGCTGAAGACCCGTTCGACGGCGAGGACGTCGGGGCGGTGTTCGTCCAGCCACCGCTCGATGCCCCGCTCGATGCCGACCAGCCGCTGTCCGAGGTCCTCGTCGGCGGGCGTGCGCACGACGCCGACGCCGAGCATGGTCAGCGGGCGGCCCGCGACGCCCTCGACGACGCCGACGCCGCACCGGGTAAGACCCGGGTCCACGCCCAGTACGCGCACGCCGCTCCCCCTCCTTCGCTCACCTGTTTGTGCAGGCTATCGGCTGCCGCTGACAATGCCGCCCACAAAGCGGCGGGGGGGGGGGGGGGGGTGCCCCCCCCCCCCCCCCCCCCCGCGGCCGGGCGCGGGTCGCACAGACCCGAACCCCCAGGCGCCAGGGGCGGTTGGGGCTACACGGGGGCCCGCGCGGCGGTGCGCCCCCC
>NZ_JBITHO010000007.1:153867-460062 GCF_044458065.1 Streptomyces sp. NPDC050504
CCCGGTGTGGGTGGTGGTTTGGGGGGGCCGCGGGGGGCCCCCCCCCCCGGGGGGGGGGGGGGGGGGGGGGGCCCCCCCCCCCCCCCGCCGCTCGTCGGCCGTCAGGCGTCGACCTTCTCCATGACCTCGTCCGAGACGTCGAAGTTGGCGAAGACGTTCTGCACGTCGTCGCTGTCCTCCAGCGCGTCGATCAGCTTGAAGATCTTGCGCGCGCCCTCCTCGTCGAGCTCGACCTGCATGGTCGGCACGAAGTTGGAGTCGGCCGAGTCGTAGTCGATGCCCGCCTGCTGGAGCGCGGTGCGGACCGCGACGAGGTCGGTGGCCTCGGAGAGGACCTCGAAGGACTCGCCGAGGTCGTTGACCTCTTCGGCGCCCGCGTCCAGGACCGCGTCGAGCACGTCGTCCTCGGACAGCTCGCCCTTGGGGACGATCACGACGCCCTTGCGGTTGAAGAGGTACGAGACCGAGCCCGGGTCGGCCATGGAACCGCCGTTGCGGGTCATGGCGACGCGGACGTCGGACGCGGCGCGGTTGCGGTTGTCGGTCAGACACTCGATGAGCACCGCGACGCCGTTCGGGCCGTAGCCCTCGTACATGATCGTCTCGTAGTCGACGCCGCCCGCTTCGAGGCCGGCGCCGCGCTTGACCGCGGAGTCGATGTTCTTGTTGGGGACCGAGCTCTTCTTGGCCTTCTGGATGGCGTCGACGAGCGTCGGGTTGCCCTCGGGGTCGGAGCCGCCGGTGCGCGCCGCGACTTCGATGTTCTTGATCAGCTTCGCGAAGAGTTTGCCGCGCTTGGCGTCGATCACGGCCTTCTTGTGCTTCGTCGTAGCCCATTTAGAGTGGCCGGACATCTGCCTGTCTCCTTCGCGTAACCAATTTCTGAACGAACCCCAGAGATCCTACCGGGATCCCGTCAGCGTCCCGCGCGCACCATGTCGGTGAAGTACGCGTGCAGCCGGTGGTCGCCGGTCAGTTCGGGGTGGAAGGAGGTCGCCAGGGCGTTGTCCTGGCGCACGGCGACGATGTGCCCCTCGTGCTCGGCGAGCACCTCCACGCGGGCGCCGACCGACTCCACCCAGGGCGCGCGGATGAAGACGCCCTCCACGGGGCCGCCCGCCACGCCCGCGACCTCGACGGCCGATTCGAACGACTCGTTCTGCCGTCCGAAGGCGTTGCGGCGCACGATCATGTCGATGCCGCCGAAGCTCTCCTGGTCCGAGCGCGGGTCCAGGATCTTGTCGGCCAGCATGATCATGCCGGCGCAGGTGCCGTACACCGGCATCCCGGCCGCGATCCGCTCGCGCACCGGCTCGCGCATCCCGAACAGGTCGGCGAGCTTGGAGATGGTCGTGGACTCGCCGCCCGGGATGACCAGGCCGTCCACCTCGGCGAGCTCTTCGGGCCGCCGGACCGGCCTGGCCAGGGCGTCCGCCGTGGCCAGGGCGATCAGGTGCTCGCGCACGTCGCCCTGGAGCGCCAGGACGCCGATCACCGGAGTGGTCATCACCAGCCCCGGTTCGCGTAGCGCTCGGACTCGGGCAGGGTGTCGCAGTTGATGCCGACCATGGCCTCGCCCAGGTTGCGGGAGGCGTCCGCGATGATCTTCGGGTCGTCGTAGAAGGTGGTGGCCTTCACGATGGCGGCGGCGCGCTTGGCCGGGTCGCCCGACTTGAAGATGCCGGAGCCGACGAAGACGCCCTCGGCGCCCAGCTGGCGCATCAGCGCGGCGTCGGCCGGGGTGGCGACGCCACCGGCGGAGAACAGCACGACGGGGAGCTTGCCGAGCTCGGCGACCTCGCGGACCAGCTCGTACGGGGCGCGCAGCTCCTTGGCGGCGGCGTACAGCTCGTTGTTGTCGAAGCCGCGCAGCTTGGCGATCTCGTTCTTGATCTGGCGGATGTGGCGGACCGCCTCGACGACGTTGCCCGTGCCGGCCTCGCCCTTCGAACGGATCATGGCCGCGCCCTCGGCGATGCGGCGCAGGGCCTCGCCCAGGTTGGTGGCGCCACAGACGAAGGGGGTGGTGAAGGCGAACTTGTCGCTGTGGTTGACCTCGTCGGCCGGGGTCAGCACCTCGGACTCGTCGATGTAGTCGACGCCGAGGGACTGGAGGATCTGCGCCTCGACGAAGTGGCCGATGCGCGACTTGGCCATGACCGGGATGGAGACCGCCTCGATGATCTCCTCGATCATGTTGGGGTCGGACATCCGGGCGACGCCGCCGTCCTTGCGGATGTCGGCGGGCACCCGCTCCAGGGCCATGACGGCCACGGCGCCTGCGTCCTCGGCGATCTTCGCCTGCTCGGCGTTGACCACGTCCATGATCACGCCGCCCTTGAGCTGCTCGGCCATGCCGCGCTTGACGCGCGAGGTGCCGATCGCCGAGGAGTCAGCGGACTGCGGGGTGGTGGAAGGCGTGCTCGACACGGGGCGACCTCATTCGTCAAACGTGGCCCACGGGTGCGGGCCGGGGATGTCGGTCACCTGGATCACCGTGATCACCCGTCGTCGGGGTCCGTGCGACGCCCGAGGTGGCGGGGGTGACGACATCAGCGAGGAAACCGTCAGGGAGCAGTCCACAGCAAGGGCCAATGAGGAGGCGGTGGATCGTTTTGGTCGTACGGGTGTGGCACCGCCGTGTCCGCGTACGAGGGTCTACGCGTGCTTACGGCTGGGATCCGGGCCGGTCGGCCAGGGCCACCGGCGGCTCGTCGTCCATCTCGAAGGCCATCGGGAACGGCGCGTGGCCCGCGAGCCGGAACCAGCGCACCTTGCGGTGCCGACGGAGCGCGCGGGCCGCGCGCACCGCGTCGTTGTGGAACCTGCGCGCCATCGGCACGCGCCTGACCGCGGCCGCGAGCTCGGTCGCCGCCTCGTCGCCGCCCGGGGCCTCGCGCACCGCCTCCATCTGCTCCGGCTCGCCGAAGACCGCGCGCAGCGCCTGGCTCAGCTCGCTCTCGGCGACCTCGCGCTGCTCCTCCTCCGCCTGGCGCGCGGCGTGCGCGGCCTGGTAGAGCACGATCGAGGCGGCCGGGTCCAGCACGCCGGACGTGGCCAGCTCCTGGGCGACCGAGGCGCGGCGCAGCAACTGGGCGTCGAGCGCGGCTCTGGCGGCGTCGATCCGGGAGTGCAGACGGTCCAGGCGGCCCGCGGTCCAGCTGAGGTAGAGCCCGGTCGCGAAGAGCGCGACGGCGATCCAGATGAGGGTTACGGTCACGGACAGTAAGGCTACCGCCGGTGGGTGGCTCGGGTTCCGCTACGCGGGGCCGTCCCCTACCCGCCCCTTCCCGAAACCCTCCGGGGGCCCTGCGGGGCGGGTTGGGTACGCGCGGCGTGTGCCCCACTCTCGCGCAGTTCCCCGCGCCCCTGAAGGGGCGGGGCGACGGACCCCACCGAACCGCCCGGGAAAGGGCCCCGCCCGCCTACTCCCGCGTCAGGCCGAACCGGGCCCGGAGCCCCACCCCGGACCTCTCGTCCGTCGCCACGGACGCGGCCCCGTCCGTCACCGTCTCGTACACGGCCAGGATGTCCGCCGCGACCGTCGACCAGTCGAACCGCCGCACGTGCGCGCTCCCCCGCACCCGCAGCTCGTCCCGCCGCTCCGGATCGCCGAGCAGCCGGATCGCGGCCTCCGCGAGGGCGTCCGCGTCCTCGTTGGCGAACAGCTCGCCCGCCGCGCCCTGGTCGAGCACCTGGGCGAACGCGTCGAGGTCGGAGGCGAGCACCGCCGCGCCCGCCGACATCGCCTCGACCAGGATGATCCCGAAGCTCTCGCCGCCGGTGTTCGGCGCGACGTACACGTCGACGCTCCGCAGCAGCCGCGCCTTGTCCTCGTCGCTGACCATCCCGAGGAACTCCACGCGCGAGCGCATCCCGGGCGGCAGCGTGGCGACCGCCTCCTCCTCGTCGCCGCGCCCCGCGACCAGCAGCCGCGCGTCGGGGCGCGCCGCGAGGATCGCGGGGAGCGCCTTCATCAGGACCGGCAGGCCCTTGCGCGGCTCGTCGATGCGCCCGATGAAGCCGAGCGTCTGCCCCTGCCACTCCGCCTTGGGCTCGGCCTTGTCGAAGAAGCCGACGTCGACGCCGTTGGGGATGACGACCGCGTCGCCGCCGAGGTGCTCCACCAGCGTGCGCCGCGCGTACTCGCTGACCGCGATCCGCGCGCTGATCTTCTCCAGCGCGGGCTGGAGGATCGGGTACGCGGCGAGCATCACGCGCGAGCGCGGGTTGGAGGTGTGGAAGGTGGCGACGATCGGCCCCTGCGCCGCCCAGCAGGTGAGCAGCCCCAGCGAAGGCGTGGTCGGCTCGTGGATGTGGATGACGTCGAAGGTGCCCTCGTGCAGCCAGCGCCGTACCCGGGCCGCCGAGAGGAAGCCGAAGTTGAGGCGGGCGACCGAGCCGTTGTACGGCACGGGCACCGCGCGCCCCGCGGGGACGACGAACGGCGGCAGCGGGGTGTCGTCGTCGGCCGGGGCCAGCACCGACACCTCGTGGCCGAGGCCGATCAGGTGCTCGGCCAGGTCCCTGATGTGGAACTGGACGCCGCCCGGCACGTCCCAGGAGTACGGGCAGACGATCCCGATCTTCACAGCCGCTCCCCCTCCGCCGCGTCCCGTGCCCCGGACCCGGCCCGTTCCTCCGCCGCGTCCCGCTCGCCGGGCCGCGGTTCCAGGTCCGCGAGCCACAGCCGCTGGAGCATGTGCCAGTCCTCCGGGTGCTCGGCGATCCCCGTGGCGAACGCGTCGGCCAGCGCCTGGGTCATCGCGGCCGTCCGCTCGCCGCGCGTCCCCGCCCCTGGCACGTCGACCGGCGCGTGCACGCGCCCCTTCATCACGGGCGTGTCGTCGTACCAGAGCGTCACGGGCAGCAGCAGCGCGCCCGTCTGCTGGGCGAGCAGCGCGGGCCCGGCCGGCATCCGCGCGCTCTCGCCGAAGAACTCCACCTCGACGCCCGACGCCGACAGGTCGCGGTCCGCGACCAGGCAGACCAGGCCCCCGGCCCGCAGCCGCCGCGCGAGCGTGCCGAACGCGGCGCCGCCGGTGTGCGGCAGCACCTCCATGCCCAGCGACTCCCGGTAGGCGACGAACCGGTCGTACAGCGTCTCGGGCTTCAGCCGCTCGGCGACCGTCGTGAACGGCACCCCCAGCGCCCGCGTGACCCAGACGCCCGCGAGGTCCCAGTTGGCCAGGTGCGGCAGCGCCAGCACCACGCCCCGGCCCGCCGCGAGGCCGTCCGTCAGGTGATGGACGTCCTTCACCTCGAAGCTGTCCTTCGCCCGCTCCGCGCTCCAGGCCGGCAGCCGGAAGGACTCCATCCAGTAGCGCATGTACGAGCGCATCCCGGCCTTCGACAGTTCGGCCAGGCGCGCGGGCGTGGCGTCCGGCACCACGCGCGCGAGGTTCGACTCAAGCCGCAGCACGCCCTTGCCGCGCCGCTTCCACGCCTGGTCGGCGATGGTGCGGCCGAGCTTCACGGCCACCGGCTCGGGGAGCTTCTTGACGGTGGCCCAGCCCAGCCCGTACAGCGAGTCGGTCAGCCGCTCCTTCATCGTCAGGCTCCGCTCTCCTGCGTGGCGGAAGCGGCCTCGGCGGCGGCCGCCGCGTCGGCCTCGGCGGACTCGCGCCTGACCGTCACGACGCGCTGGGCGAGCGTCACGGCCGAGCCGACGGCGACGATCCACAGCGCGACCGGCAGCAGGACGTCGATGCCGGGCACGCCGAACTTGTGCAGCCCCGCGAAGCCCGCGGCGACCAGCGAGATGACGAGCCGCTCGGCGCGCTCCACCAGGCCGTTCACGGCGACGGGCAGCCCGATCGACTCGCCGCGCGCCTTGGTGTACGACACGACCTGACCGCTCGCCAGGCAGAAGATGGACACCGCGCACAGCACGTTGTCGTCGCCCTGTCCCGCGTACCAGAGGGCGAATCCGCCGAAGATCGCGCCGTCGGCGACCCGGTCGAGCGTGGAATCGAGGAATGCGCCCCAGCGGCTGGAAATCCCGGCCTGCCGCGCCATATTGCCGTCGATGAGGTCGGAGAACACGAAAAGCGTGATGACGATCGTGCCCCAGAAGAACTCTCCTCGGGGGAAGAAGACCAAGGCACCCGCCATCACTCCCGCCGTGCCGATGAGGGTGACCGCGTCGGGACTCACCCCACGGCGGAGCAGAAACGCGGCGAACGGTGTGAGGACACGCGTAAAGAATGCACGCGCGTACTTGTTCAGCATGGCCTTCCCGAGGGGTCGGATGGGCCGCGCGGCCCTGTGGCCACCGGCTGGCCCATCGTAGCCAGGACTCGCAGGCTCCACCCCCGGGCACCCCGCCCCGCGGCGTTCGCGCACCTCGGCACACGGGTGGTGTCGCGATCACGTCCGGCGTATGGACGTGACCAGAAGTGAGTGGAAAGCTCGAAAGACCGCGGGCGTCGCCGTCGCCGCCGAGGCGGCCCTCACATGTCCGCGCCTCCTCTTCTTCTCTCCTCACCGTGCAATCGATCCGATCGATCGGGAGGCAAGGAACATGGGTGACAAGGCGAGCGCACACCCCGGAGCCGCCGGCAGGGCGGCAACGGCCGACCACCCCGCATCCGTACGGAATGTGGTGCTGGTCGGCCACAGCGGATCGGGCAAGACGACCCTGGTCGAGGCCCTGGCGCTGACGGCGGGGGCGATCAACCGCGCGGGCCGCGTCGAGGACGGCGGGACCGTGTCGGACTACGACGAGATCGAGCACCGGCAGCAACGCTCCGTACAGCTCTCCCTGGTGCCGGTCGAATGGGGCGGTTACAAGATCAACCTTCTCGACACCCCCGGCTACGCGGACTTCGTCGGGGAGCTGAGGGCCGGTCTGCGCGCCGCGGACGCGGCCCTGTTCGTCGTCTCGGCGGCCCAGGAGGCGGACGCCGTCGCCGCGTCGACGCGCATGGTGTGGGAGGAGTGCGCGGCCGTCGGGATGCCGCGCGCGATCGTCGTCACGCACCTGGACACCGCGCGCACCGGCTTCGACGAGCTGACCGCGGTGTGCGGCCGCGTCTTCGGCGGCGACGACCCGGACGCCGTGCTCCCGCTCTACCTGCCGGTGTACGGCCCCGAGGCGCCGGACGGGCACGCGCCGACGACCGGGCTGCTCGGGCTGCTCTCGCAGAAGGTCTTCGACTACGCGTCGGGCGAACGCAAGGAGGCCTCGCCCGCCGACGACCAGCTGCGGCTCATCGAGGACGCCCGCAACCGGCTGATCGAGGGGATCATCGCGGAGAGCGAGGACGAGTCGCTGATGGACCGCTACCTCGGCGGCGACGACATCGACCTCAAGACGCTCGTGACCGACCTGGAGAAGGCCGTCGCGCGCGGCATCTTCCACCCGGTGCTCGCCGCCGCGCCCGCGCCCGAGGGCGCCAGGCACGGCCTCGGCACGGTCGAACTCCTCGAACTGGTCACGGGTGGCTTCCCGACCCCGCTGGAGCGCGCGGCGCCGGACGTCACCACCCCGCAGGGCGCGGCCCGCCCGGCGCTCTCCTGCGACCCCGCGGGGCCGCTGGTCGCGGAAGTGGTGAAGACGGCCTCCGATCCGTACGTGGGCCGGATCTCGCTGGTCCGGGTCTTCTCCGGCACGCTGCGCCCCGACGAGACCATCCACGTCTCGGGGCACGGGCTCGCCGACCGGGGCCACGAGGGCCGCGCCTTCCACGAGGCCGACGAGCGGGTCGGGGCCCTGTCCGCGCCCTTCGGCAAGCAGCAGCGCACCCTGGGCCGGTGCATCGCGGGCGACCTGGCCTGCGTCGCGAAGCTGTCGCGCGCCGAGACCGGCGACACCCTCTCCGCCAAGGACGACCCGCTGCTGATGGCGCCCTGGGAGATGCCGGACCCGCTGCTGCCGCTCGCCATCGAGGCGCACAGCAAGGCGGACGAGGACAAGCTCTCCCAGGGGCTCTCGCGGCTGGTCGCGGAGGACCCGACGATGCGCCTGGAGCAGAACCAGGACACCCACCAGGTGGTGCTCTGGTGTCTGGGCGAGGCGCACAAGGACGTCGCCCTGGAACGGCTGCGCAGCAGGTACGGGGTGCAGGTGGACGTCGTCCCGCACAAGGTGTCGCTGCGCGAGACGTTCGCGGGCAGTTCGGCGGGGCGCGGACGGCACGTCAAACAGTCGGGCGGCCACGGCCAGTACGCGATCTGCGAGATCACCGTCGAGCCGCTGCCGCCGGGCTCCGGCATCGAGTTCGTCGACAAGGTGGTGGGCGGGGCCGTGCCGCGGCAGTTCATCCCGTCCGTCGAGAAGGGGGTGCGGGCGCAGGCGACGCGCGGGGTGGCGGCCGGGTACCCGCTGGTGGACGTGCGGATCACGCTGCGCGACGGGAAGGCGCACTCGGTGGACTCCTCCGACGCGGCGTTCCAGACGGCGGGCGCGCTGGCGCTGCGCGAGGCGGCGGCGGACGCCAGGATCGACCTCCTCGAACCGGTCGCGGAGCTCCAGGTGCTGGTCTCCGACGACTACGTGGGCCCGGTGATGAGCGACCTGTCGGGCCGGCGGGGCCGGGTGGTGGGCACCGAGCAGGCGGGTCCGGGGCGGACCCTCGTAAGGGCGGAGGTGCCGGAGATCGAGATCGGCCGCTACGCGGTGGACCTGCGCTCCCTCTCGCACGGGACGGGCCGCTTCGGCCGCGCGTACGCCCGGCACGAGGCGATGCCGCCGCAGTTGGCCGACCGGATCCGCGAACAGGCGGAGAAGGGAGCCTAGTCGGCGCCGGTCCCCGCAGGCCGCCCGTCCGCGCGTCGGGCGGCCTGCCATGCTCTCCTGACGTGGCGGCGACGGCCCGATACGCTGTGGTCCCAGCTCAGAAGGTGTGCCGGGTGCGGTAGTTGGGAACAGGCCGCAGCAGTGGTCGGGATGCGCGGCGATGTGGGGGCAGGCAGTGGCAAACGACAACGACCCTTTCCTTCCGGGGGCGCAGGTACCGCTCCAGGGACCGGCGGGGCAGACGGCCGCGACGTTCGCCCTGGCGTCCGCCGCGTACCGCGACAGCCCGGTCGCGCAGATCCTCGACGCCAACAACGAGTGGCACCAGTCCGACGTCCGCAAGGGCAAGTTCTCGCTCTTCGAGCCGAACCTCGGTGAGGCGTTCTCGCGCGCCGTGCAGGTGCGGATGCTGGGCGGGGCCCGCAAGCCGCTCATCCAGTCCTTCGGCACCGAGCCGGGCACGATCGTGGAGCACTGCCTGGCCGCGAGCGGCATCCGCAAGGCGCGGGACACCAAACTGACCGCGGTGATGGTGTTCTTCGGGCTGCTGTTCCTGCCGGGGCTGCTGCTGTGGCTGGGCGTCTTCCAGCTGCGCCGCACGCTCGCCGGATCGCAGAACAAGAACGTCGGGGCGATCGGCACGGCCGCGATGGCTGCGGTGCTCGTGCTGGCCGTGATCTTCCTGGTGCGGCTGCCGTTCACCGGCTTCCTCGCGCTGTACCTGCGGGCGATGATCGTCGCCCCGGTGCTCGGCTGGTTCGTGGCCAAGCAGATCGCCGAGCGCACGGCCCAGGACCTGCGCTCGCGCTGGTCGAGCCTGCTCGGCGGCGGGGGCGGCGGCTTCGGCGCGAAGATCCCCGAGTCCGTGCCGAAGAACCCGGGCGACGCCGCCCGCGAACAGCTCCGCCAGGGCCTGCAGAAGCTCTCGGCCGAGCAGCAGTCCAACTCGGTCTTCTACGCGGGCCCCAAGGGGATACTGGGCATGGGCACCCGCTGGGGCAGCTGGCAGCTCGCCGAGGACCTGGTGTCCAAGGACCCGAACCGGGACTTCGACCAGTTCCGCAGCTGGGACGTCATACGGGCCATCGAGAACGACCTGCGGCTGCTGGAGCGCGGCCCCCTCAACACCGGCGGATTCCCCGCCCCTTCGGTGACGAACTGGATCGTCTCGCCGGTCGGGGAGAACGCCAAGGAGGTCTCGCGGCCCAGCGGCGACGGCGTCGCCACCTTCCAGGTGAAGCCCGCGGAGATACAGCGGATCTGCGACCAGCAGCAGTTCGGCGGCGGAAACCGGCACTACCTGGGCGTGCAGTTCACGCTCTGGGACGGCCAGCTGGTGATCACGATGATGGTCACGGTCACCGTCCTGCTCAAGACGCTGCGCATCGAGGTGACCGGGCACGCGCTGGGGCCCGTGCACTCGCTCTTCACCTCCAAGCCGAAGGCCAAGGTGAAGACGGTCTCCAAGACGGTGCGCTTCTGGGAGACCAAGGACATCAAGCAGCCGCTGGTGGAGGCCAAGGAGGTGGTGCGGCTCGCCGCCCGCGCGCCGCTGACCTGGTTCCCGCCGGTCCTGGACTTCATGGGCGGCGGGCTCTCGCTGCCGGAGCCGTTCGGCCTGCGGCACGCCTGGGCCGAGAAGCCCTGGCGCCACCGCTTCATGGCCGACGACGCGATGCGCGCGGCCACGCCCGTCCTGCGGGTGGTGCACGAGGCCGCGATCCGGGTCCTGAACGACAACGGCGTGGACACCGAGCGCTTCGGGAACCGCTCGATGGTCCTCAGCGGCATGGTCCAGGACCCGACGCCGCGCAGGGCGGACGTCTACGACGCGTAGCGGCCACGGCCCGCGTGGCCGCCGCGCGTGCGGCGGCTACGCGGCGGTCGGCCACGCCTCCGCGAGCATCTTCCGGGTGTCGGCGAGGAGTTGGGGCAGCACCTTGGTGTGGCCGACCACCGGCATGAAGTTGGTGTCGCCGCCCCAGCGCGGCACCACGTGCTGGTGGAGGTGCGCGGCGATGCCCGCGCCCGCCGCTGCGCCCTGGTTCATGCCGATGTTGAACCCGTGCGCGCCGGACGCGGCGCGCAGCGCGGTCATCGCCTGCTTGGTCAGCTCGGCGAGTTCGGCGGTCTCGGCGCCGTCCAGCTCGGTGTAGTCGGCGACGTGCCGGTAGGGGACCACCATCAGGTGCCCGCCGTTGTACGGGTACAGGTTGAGCACCGCGTACACGTACCGGCCGCGCGCGACGACCAGCCCGTCCTCGTCGGACTTCGACGGGATGGAGCAGAACGGACAGCCGTCGTCGGCCCCCGGCCCTGTCGGCTTGTTCTCGCCTTGGATGTACGCCATCCGGTGGGGCGTCCACAGGCGCTGGAACGCGTCCTGCGTCCCCACTCCGATCTGCTGCTCGGGCTCAGTCGTCATGAGGTGCAGCATATGACTTCGCCCGCACGGATCGTGCCGCCGGGGCGGCCGGAAAGGGCGGAGCCCCCGGGAGGCGGTGCCTCCCGGGGGCTCCGTACGGACGCGGCCCGGGTCAGACCTGGACGCGGCGCTCCACGACGTCGAGGAGCTTGGCGATGGCGTCCTCGCGCGGGATGCCGTTCTCCTGCGAGCCGTCGCGGTGGCGGAAGGAGACCGTGCCGGCGCTCATGTCGTCGTCGCCGACGATGACCATGAACGGGACCTTGGCCTTCTGGTGGTTGCGGATCTTCTTCTGCATCCGGTCGGACGAGGCGTCGACCTCGACCCGCAGGCCCTTCTTCTTCGCCTCGGCGGCGAACTCCTGGAGGTACTCCACGTGCGCGTCGCCGATCGGGATGCCGACGGCCTGCACCGGGGCGAGCCACGCCGGGAACGCGCCCGCGTAGTGCTCCAGGAGCACCGCGAAGAAGCGCTCGATCGACCCGAAGAGCGCACGGTGGATCATGACCGGGCGCTGCTTGGTGCCGTCGGGGCCGGTGTACTCCAGGTCGAAGCGCTCCGGGAGGTTGAAGTCGAGCTGCACGGTCGACATCTGCCAGGTGCGGCCGATGGCGTCCTTGCACTGCACGGAGATCTTCGGGCCGTAGAAGGCGGCGCCGCCCGGGTCCGGGACCAGGGGCAGCCCCTGCTTCTCGGCGACCTGGCGCAGCGTCTCGGTGGCCTCTTCCCAGATCTCGTCGGAGCCGACGAACTTCTCCGGGTCCTTGGTGGACAGCTCCAGGTAGAAGTCGGTCAGGCCGTAGTCGCGCAGCAGGTCCAGGACGAAGGTGAGCGTCTTGTCGAGCTCGTCCGCCATCTGCTCCTTGGTGCAGTAGATGTGCGCGTCGTCCTGCGTGAAGCCGCGGGCCCGGGTCAGGCCGTGCACGACGCCCGACTTCTCGTACCGGTACACGGTCCCGAACTCGAAGAGGCGCAGCGGCAGTTCGCGGTAGGAGCGGCCGCGCGCGTCGAAGATCAGGTTGTGCATCGGGCAGTTCATGGGCTTGAGGTAGTAGTCCACGCCCTCGTCGAGCTGCATGGGCGGGTACATGCCGTCGGCGTACCAGTCCAGGTGCCCGGACTGCTCGAAGAGCTTGCCCTTGGTCGCGTGCGGCGTGTAGACGAACTCGTAGCCCGCCTCCTCGTGGCGCTTGCGCGAGTAGTCCTCCATGACCCGGCGGATGATGCCGCCCTTGGGGTGGAAGACCGCGAGGCCGGAGCCGATCTGCTCGGGGATGGAGAACAGGTCGAGCTCGTTGCCGAGCTTGCGGTGGTCGCGCTTCTCGGCCTCGGCGAGGAACTCCAGGTGCGCCTTCAGCTCGTCCTTCGACGGCCACGCGGTGCCGTAGATGCGCTGGAGCATCGGGTTCTTCTCGCTGCCGCGCCAGTAGGCGGCGGCGTTGCGCATCAGCTTGAACGCCGGGATGTTCCGGGTGGTGGGCAGGTGCGGACCGCGGCAGAGGTCCTTCCAGCACAGCTCGCCGGTCTTGGCGTCGAGGTTGTCGTAGATCGTCAGCTCGCCCGCGCCGACCTCGACGTCGGCGCCGTCGTCGCTGGACGCGGAGCCCTTGAGGCCGATGAGCTCCAGCTTGTACGGCTCGGCGGCCAGCTCCTCGCGGGCGGCCTCGTCGGTGACGACGCGGCGCGAGAAGCGCTGCCCGCGCTTCTGGATCTCCTGCATCTTCTTCTCGACGGCCTTGAGGTCCTCGGGCGTGAAGGGCTTCTCGACGTCGAAGTCGTAGTAGAAGCCGTCGCGGACCGGCGGGCCGATGCCGAGCTTGGCCTCGGGGAAGAGCTCCTGCACGGCCTGGGCCATCACGTGCGCGGTGGAGTGGCGCAGGATGTTCAGACCGTCCTCGGAGGAGATCTCGACGCCCTCGACGGTCTCGCCGTCGCGCACCTCGTACGAGAGGTCCTTGAGCTCGCCCGCGACACGGGCGGCGACGATGGTGCGCTGGCCCTCGAAGAGCTCGGCGGCCGTAGTGCCCGTCGTCACCACGCGCTCTTCCCGCTCGGAATCGCGTTGGATGATCACACGGACGTCTGACACCGGTCTCTCCTGACTCAGGGGAATGCGCGAGCGGACACTGCGCGCGCCTGAATCGTACCGAGCCCGGCCCCCACCCCGCGAAACGCCTCCCGGAGACGGGTGCGTCCCGTCAGGGGCGCGAGGCCGTACCCGATCTGCGGCTCCGCCGCGCGGGCGCGAACACCAGGCGCCCCTCCCCGCCCCACGGCTCCTACTCTCCCGCCCCGCAGACCTCCCCGAAGAAGTCCAGGTTCTCCTGGAGCGACTTCATCAACCGGTCCCTCTCCACCTCGTCCACCGGCACCGGCACCACCTGGGACGCGTCCGTGAGCCGCCGGAACCCTCCCCGGCTCTCCAGCCGCCCCACCACCCGGATCGGCACCCCCACCAGATGCGCGTGCCCCGCCGTCCGGTACGCCTCCTCGTCCAGCTCCACCCGGACGTGCGGCACCTCCACCCCCGCGAGCACCCGCAGCCGCACCGTCCCCGGCCCCTTCGGCCCCGACCGCCGCATCCTGACCACCGCGCCCGTGATCCGCACCGCGACCGCGGGCTCGTCCTGGAGGTAGCGCGCCCCCGCCTCCCGCAGCGCGGGCAGATCGCCGGGCGAGAACTCCACCGGCGCGGGCCGCGCCGCGCACTCCCGCGGCACCCCCGCGGCGGGCGCCCACTCCATGGCGATCCGCGCCCCCTCGGAGCCCCGCACCAGCGCGACCACGGCCTCCGTGAGCTCCCGGCTCACCCCGGCCCCGACAGCCGCGTCGAACGCCTCCATCCCGCCCGTGGCCCGCCGGTAGTCCACCGCGTCCCGCGCCGCGTGCAGCGCCTGGTAGAGCCGTACGGTCACCGCCCGGCCCCCCGCCCCGACGGGCACGAACGCGGTCAGCCCCCGCCCCCCGAAGGCCCCGCGGTCACCGCCGACCCCATGGGCACCCCCGCCGGCCACGACGAGCCCGCCGCCCGGTCCCGCGCCGGATCCGCCGCCCCCGGCGCCCCCGACGTCCTCCGCCCCGCCCACCAGCACCCCCTCCAGCGCGGCCTGCGCCTGCCTCCGGTGCCGCACGCCGTAGTACCCCGCCCTCCCGCGCACCGCGAGCGCCGCGGCGAGCAGCATCTGGCGCGCCGCCGCCCGGAGCTCGTCCTGCCCCGCCCAGTCCGCCGCGCCCGCCGGTCCTGGCGGGACGTCGCGCCACCACCGCACCTCGTCGCTCGGCACGGCCAGCGAGACGAGCACCTCGCGCGCCGCGGGCACCCCGCACCGCAGGAGGGCCGTCAGCGCCTCGCCGAGCAGTTCCTCGCTGTCGGGGTACGTCCGGTTCTCCGGCACGAGCAGGGAGGGCCCCCCGGCGCCCGCGCCCGGTGGCGGCGTCCACCGCGTGTAGCGGCCCGCCGCTCCCCCGCGCCGCCGCCACCCGTGCCGACCTAAGAGGGCACCGAGCACGGCCGGGTCGACCTGGGCCGGGTCGGGCACGGGCGCGTCGCCGCGGCCGACCGCGTAGGACCCCTCGTACGCCCCCGCGGCCCGCGACACCCGCGGCGCACCGCCGCCGCCCGGTTCCTCCTCGCCCACGGGATGCATCGCCCAGTTCATCAAGGTCTCCCTCCCGCCCCGACGCGGGTCATGATTTCGCAGAGCGCGCGGTCGTCGAAGATCCGCGAGGTCGGTATCCGCACGGTCGTCCTGCGCGCGCCGGTCACCGGATGGCCCGCCAGGTTGATCCAGTAGCAGCAGTGTCTGAGGTCCATCCGGTCGTGCCCGGCCCGCAGCCACTCCTCGCGCGAGCGCGGCACGATCATCACGACCAGGATCTTGTGCACCGAGACCGGCGTCCTGGCCAGCTTCGCCAGGTGCGCGTTGTCCAGGACGAACGGGAAGGCGGGCCCGGCCGGGTGCGGCGACAGCTGGTACGTGCACTTCAGCTGCACCTTGATGGTCACTTCGTCGTCCACGGAGTGCGTCGGCGAGCTGTGGCTCACGTGCCAGTCGATGCCGTTGTCCGGGAACGGCTGCGACAGGGAGCACCCCGCCGCGGCCGCGACCGCGTGCAAATAGCCCACCTGGAGGGTCTCCATGCAGGCGGTGGTGGCGAGCGCGCCGCGCAGCGGTGCGACCCGCTGGGGCAGCAGCCCGCCCGGTTCGGGCTGCGCGAGCGCCATGGCTCCGTGTGCCTTCCGGGCTGTGCCGATCGATTTCCCCGCGACGGGTCGGGCGGTGGCCGCATTCCGGCCGCTCGGCGGAGGTCCGTGAACGTCCGTCAATCTCCGTCCCCGTCACCTGTGTTGTCACCCGCCTGCGTACAGGCCAAACGGCCCGGGTATCACCGATTCGGGCAGATGAATCTCGCCATCTGCCAAGCATGTGCGAGGAGTTCGGCGATGACGCGCTGGTACGAGGGGCCACTGGCCGCTTTCGACACCGAGACCACGGGAGTCGACGTCGAGGAGGACCGGATCGTTTCGGCCTCCCTCGTCGTCCAGGACATGGCGGGCGGACGCGTGCGCGTCACCCGCTGGCTGGTGAATCCGGGGATCCCCGTTCCCCGCGCCGCGACCGACATACACGGCCTGGACGACGCGCACCTCCAGCGCAACGGCCGCTGGCCCTCACCGGTGATGGAGGAGATAGGCAGGGCGCTGGCCGACCAGTGCGCCGCGGGGCGGCCGCTCGTCATCATGAACGCGCCGTTCGACCTGACGGTCCTCGACCGCGAGCTGCGGCGCCACCGCGCCTCCTCGCTCTCCCACTACCTGACGAACGTCCCGCTGTCGGTGCTGGATCCGCGCGTGCTGGACAAGCACCTGGACCGGTACCGCAAGGGCCGCCGCACGCTCACCGACCTGTGCGAGCTGTACGGGATCCCGCTGGACGGCGCGCACGACGCGGCGGCGGACGCGACGGCGGCGCTGGAGCTGGTGCGCGCGATCGGGCGCCGCTACGCGGCCCGGCTCGAACGCCTCAGCCCGTCGGAGCTGCACACCCTCCAGGAGGTGTGGCACGCGGCCCAGGCGCGCGGGCTCCAGGCGTGGTTCACCAAGAACGGCACGCCCGAGCAGGTCGACACCTCGTGGCCGGTCCGCCCCGAACTCCCGGCGCAGGCCGCCTGAGGAGCCCCGGAAAAGCAGGAGGCCGGTCCGTCTGCGACGGACCGGCCTTCCCGGGTGGTGGGCGATACTGGGTTCGAACCAGTGACCTCTTCGGTGTGAACGAAGCGCTCTCCCACTGAGCTAATCGCCCGGGAACGCACCGAACAATACAGGCCCCCGCGGGTTTCGTTCAAACCGCGTTCCCCGCCGCGCCCCGAGCGGTGAGCAGCGCGGCCAGTCCGCGCCGTCCGGCGCGCATCATCACCGCGTGGTTGGCGATGAAGACCGGCCGTCCCAAGGCCGCGAAGCGCCGCATGAGCGGGCGCCGCGCGTCCACCTCCTGCTCGTAGACCGCGCGCGTCCGCGCCCCGCCGCGCCCGGCACCGAGAGCGCCGTCAGCGAGCGTCCAGCGCGCCCAGCCCTCCAGGTCGCCGGTCATGGTCACTTCGAGGATCCGTGCGACGGGGTCGCGGCGCGCGGCGCGGAGCGTGACGCGCAGTTCGTACGGGAGGAAGGAGCGGAAGCGCGCGGTGCCGCTCTCCTCGTCGAGCGGGACGACCTCGCGGACCTGGGGCCACCAGCGCGGGTACCGGTCGGGCAGTTCCAGGACCGCGTAGACGGCGTCCGGGGGCGCGGGCAGTTCCCAGACGCTGCGGAAGCGGTAGTGGCACCAGTCCATGCCCCCAAGTCTGCGTACTCAGAACGGATCTGAGTAGGTCAGCGCATGACCCGCGGTGTGGCGCGGGCCACACTCCGGGCATGGAGAACGTCCCGCCACCCGCCGATGAGCTGGTGCTGCTCGATCGGGAGCTGGTCCGACTGGACGCCCGCAGGGCGCAGTTGCTGGCCCGCCGCGCCTGGCTCGTCGGGGTGCTGCGGTCACAGGCGGCCGCGCCGTGGCCCCGGCCCGCGCGCGCCGCGACCCCGACCGGCCCGTCCGTGCCTTCCCTGCCTGCCTTGCCTATCCCGCCTGCCCTGCCTACCCCGCCTGCCCTGCCTTCCGTGCCGACCGCACCGGCCCCGGACGCGTCGTCGCCGGGCGCGCAGAACGTCCTGCTGGTGCTGGGCGGGGTGCTGCTCGCGGTCGCCGCCATCGCCTTCACGCTGCTGAGCTGGGGGCACCTCGGGATCGCCGGGCGCAGCGCGGTGCTCGGTACGGTGACCGCCGCGGCGCTGGCGGCGCCGGTCGCGCTGGGCCGCAGGGGCCTCGGCTCGACGGCGGAGTCGGTGGCGGCGCTCGCTCTGCTGCTGACGGTCCTCGACGCGTACGCGCTGCACGCGGTGGCGCTGCCGGACACGGACCCGGTGGCCTTCGCCGCCGTCGCCACGGCCGTGCTCGCCCTGGTGTGGCTGGCGTACGGGACGGCGTACGAGGCGGTGAACGCGTCGGTGCCGGCCGGGCTGCGGGGGCCCGTGCCCGTCGCCGTGCTCACCGCGCAGCTCCCGCTGTTCCTCTGGGCTGCGGCGTCGAACGCTTCGGCGACCGGTTTCGGCTGGGCGCTCCTGGGCACGTCCGCGCTGGACGTCGCGGCGGCCGCGCGGCTGCGGCGGGCCGGGGCGCGGCACGTCGCGGTGGCCGCCGGGTGGTGCGCCGGAGGCGCGGCGCTGCTGATCGCCGCCGGGCAGTCCCTGGTGGCCGGATCCCCGGCCGAGGTCCTGTCGCCGTCCCTGCTGCTGCTCGCGGGCGCGGCGCTGGCCGTCGGCGCCGCGTGGAAGTCGGGCGGGCCGGTGCCCGCGACGGCGGGCGGTCTGGCCGTGCTGGCGGCGACCGGCGGCGCGCTCCGCACCATCGCGCCGGACGCCTGGGCGGTCCCCGCGTACGTCATCTGTGCGATCGCGCTGCTCGCGGCGGCACCGGCGGTACGTGACCGGGTACCGCGCCCGCTGGTGCGGGGGCTCTCGGCCGCGTCCTGGACGGTCCTGGCCGCCGCGCTCCTGTGGACCCTGCCGGCGGCGGGCGCCGCGCTGCTGGGCCCGGCGGCGCGCACGGGCACGGACGGGGCGTGGGCGGGCGCCCCCGCCGACGCCCGGGAGGCCCTGGGCGTCGCGCTGCCCTGGGACGCCCTGTCCACGACCCCGCTGGTGCTCCTGGCCCTGGCGGCGACCCTGACGGTAACGCACCGCAACCTGTCGGCGCCGAGCGCTGAAAGGCGCTCCGGGCAGTCCGTCCCCGGAGCCGACCGACCGGGTTCCCGCGGGCCCCCCGGCGCACTCCCCGAAGACGCCCGGGGCCACACCCCCCGCCCCCGCGTCACCCGGCACGCCGCCCCCGGCACCCGAAACCCGGGCACCGGACCCGGCACCCCGCACCGCGGCGCCCCGCCCCGCGCCCGAGGCCACCGCGCCCGGCACCCAGGCCGTTGCACCCGAAGGAGCCCCCGCGCCCAGCACCCGGGCACCGCACCCGGCACCCGGCACCGCGGCGCCCCGCCCCGCGCCCGAGCCCGCCGCGCCCGGCACCCAGGCCGTTGCACCCGAAGGAGCCACCGCGCCCGGCGGCCCGACCCCGCCTCATGGCCCGACCCCGCCTCCAGGTCCGGCGCACGCCCCCTGGTCACCCTGGGTTCCGCGCACGCTCCCCGCGTCGGCCGCCCCGCGCCCCTTCCCGCTCCGCGCCGCCACCGCCAGCGCCGCACCGGTCCTCGGCTGGGCGGCCCTGCTCACCGCGCCGCCCGCCCTGCGCCTCCCGTACGCAGCAACCCTGGCGCTGCACCTCGCCCTGGTGGCCGCGCTCCTCGTGACCGCGGTCCGGCCCGCGCGCCCCGCCGCCCGTCCCCACGGCGCCGACGCGTCCCTCGCCACCACCGCCCTGGTCTGCGCCCTCGCCGGGAGCGGCGGCGCGCTTCTGCTGGCCCTCGCCTCCGAGCCCGCCACCCACGCCGCGCTCGCGGCCCTGTTCCCGCTGTTCACCGCGGCCGCGGTCCGGTCGCACGGGCACGTTCCGCGCGCGGCCTCCGCCTGCGCCGCCGTGGCGGCCGTCCTGTTCGGGGCCGCCTCCCTCGCGGCGGCCGACATCTCCTGGGCGGTCCCCGCGCGGTACGCCGCCCTGACGCTGCTCGCGGTCCCTGCCGTGACCGCGCTCGTCGCGGCCCGGCTGGGCGCCCGCTCCGAAGGCCGCCCCGGTGCCGCCCGCTCGGGCGCCGACCCCACGGCGCTGTCCGTCGAGCTGACCGGCGCCCTGGTAGCCCTCCCCGCGTTCGCCCTGGCCCTCGCGCACCTCCCGACGTTCGCCCTGGTGCTGGCCCTGGCGGGGGTGATCGCCGCCGGGACCGCGCTGCGCCCCGAGCGCCGCCGGGTCGCCGGACGGACCGCCGCGGTCCTCTTCGTCGCGGCGGCCTGGGTGCGCCTCGCCCTCTCCGACGTGACGGCCCCGGAGGCGTACACCCTGCCCGTCACGGTCCCCGCGCTCGTGATCGGCCTGCTGCGCCGCCGCCGGGACCCCCGGACGCGGTCCTGGGCCGCGTACGGCCCCGGGCTCGCGGCCACGCTGCTGCCGAGCCTGCTGGCGGCCTGGGGCGACGCGCACGGGCCGCGTCCGCTGCTGCTGGGCGCCGCCGCGCTGACCCTCACGCTCGTCGGGGCCGGGCACCGCCTCCAGGCGCCGCTGACGCTGGGCGGCGCGGTCCTCGCGCTGGTCGCGCTGCACGAGCTGGCGCCCTACGTGGTGCAGGCGGTCGGGGCGCTCCCCCGCTGGCTGCCGCCCGCGCTGGCGGGCCTGCTGCTCCTGGCGGTCGGGGCGACGTACGAGAAGCGGCTGCGCGACGCCCGCAGGCTCCGCCGCACGCTGGGCCGCATGCACTGACCCCGGCCCCGGGAACGCCGAAGGCCCGGAGACTCTGGAGTCTCCGGGCCTTCGGTCCGGGGTGGGCGATACTGGGTTCGAACCAGTGACCTCTTCGGTGTGAACGAAGCGCTCTCCCACTGAGCTAATCGCCCCGGGCGCACCGCAAACATTACCCCATGTCAGCGGGGCTCCCGACCACCCCTGATGTCACTCGTCGATCTTCCAGGGCATCACGATCCCGAACTTCCAGACGTAGATGCCGCCCAGTACCGCCACGATCACCAGACCGATCGTGGTGAGGATGATGTTGCGACGCCGGACCTTGGGGTCCAGGGCCCGCTGGGCGGCCTCGGTCACCTTCCGCTTCGTCCACCGGAGCACCAGCTGCGCCCAGACGAACTCGGTCGCCCAGATCGCCATGCCGCCGAAGATCACCAGCCAGCCGGGCCCCGGCAGCGGGAGCATCACGATGCCCGCCGCGACCACGGCCAGTCCGACGATGAAGACCCCGACCTGCCAGCTCAGGTGGAGCGTCCTCGACCTCTTGATGAAGTGCGGCGCCCGCGAGCCAAGTGGCTGCTCCGAGTCCGCCCCCGTCGCGGGTGCGTCGGTCGCCGGTACGGCGATCACGCCCCGCTCGTCACTCTCCGCATTCATGGGGGCCAACCTACCGGAAAGGGTTCCTTCACCGGAATGGCTGTATAACCCAAAGTTACACACCGCTATATGAGGTACCTGAAGGGCCACAAAAAGGTCAGAGGGGTTTACAACGGCACCGTAGGTGGCATGTCGATTTCGCCGACGTGCGAATCCCCGAGCGCACACTGAGCGAAAGGCCCTGGCGCTTATGAACACCACGGTCAGCTGCGAGCTGCACCTGCGCCTCGTTGTGTCGAGCGAGTCCTCACTGCCTGTACCGGCGGGCCTGCGGTATGACACGGCCGATCCGTATGCCGTGCACGCCACGTTCCACACCGGAGCCGAAGAGACGGTCGAATGGGTGTTCGCCCGCGACCTCCTCGCGGAGGGCCTGCACCGGCCCACCGGAACCGGCGACGTCAGAGTCTGGCCGTCCCGCAGCCACGGTCAGGGCGTCGTCTGCATCGCGCTGAGCTCCCCGGAGGGCGAAGCACTGCTGGAGGCCCCGGCACGGGCCCTGGAGTCGTTCCTGAAGCGGACCGACGCCGCCGTGCCACCGGGCACCGAGCATCGCCACTTCGATCTCGACACGGAGCTCTCGCACATCCTGGCGGAGAACTGAGCCAGGCCGGGAGCTGCTCGGCGCCGTCCGACTCGGGGAGACGGCGCCGCGCACACCACCCCGTACGGCGAACAAACTCATAGGGCGGCCACCGGTGTCGCCCCCGCGGAATCCACCACGGGGGCGACACCGGTGCGTTGTCGGGCCGAACCGCTAGAGTCAGGCGGAATTCGGCGGGTATCCACCCGCCGCAGGCAGGCCAGGGAGCGAATCGTGCTGATCCCCCACGACACCCGGATCGCCCTCGACACCGTCGTCGATCTGGTGAACACCGCACCGGAGGACGGGGGGCCCGACGGGCTCGCGGACATGGCGGCACTGCACGTCTTCGTGCACCGCAACGCCATCAGTGACGTGGGCGACCTCGGCGAGAAGGACCTCACGGCGGTGCGCGACGTACGGACCAGGTTCGCGGACATCTTCGCGACGACCGAGGCCCGGGTCGCGGCGCGCCTGGTGAACCAGCTGGTCGCGGCGGCGGGCACGACGCCGCAGCTGACCGACCACGACGGCTACGACTGGCACGTGCACTACTTCGCACCGGGCGCGTCGGTCGCCGACCACCTCGCGGCGGACTGCGGGATGGCGCTCGCCTTCATCGTGGTGGCCGGCGAGCAGGAGCGGCTGCGCCGCTGCGAGGCGCCGGACTGCGGACGCGCCTTCGTGGACCTGTCCCGCAACCGCTCGCGCCGCTACTGCTCAAGCCGGACCTGCGGAAACAGGCTGCACGTCGCCGCGTACCGGGCACGCCGCAAAGAGGCGTCCGGCTGATCGCCGACACCGCCGCACGAACGGGCGACGGGACCGGCGGGCCGGACGGCAGGAACGATTCACAGCAGGAACAGGTCGTGCACCGCACCCATGAGCAGAAGGCAGCCGATCACCCCCAGAAAGATCATCAGGGGCGGCTGCGACAGGGCGAAGAGGCAGCCACGGGGCTCCTCGTCAACGGGGGCGGGGGCCTGGCCCCGGGATGTATCGAGCATCTCGGGGCGATGATGACGCAGCCGACGACCCCTAGATCGCCAACACGCCCCGGCGCGCGGGGAGTTCACCGTCCCCAGCTGACCGTTCGAACCGGTAGCGATTTGCGGCACGCGCCGTGAAATCCCTGGCCCGAGCCCCCTCCTGACGGCCCATGGAACTCACATCGGGCTCATGAAGCGTGCCGCCCAACGGTTTTGACGAACAATTCGCGATCTCCACATTCGGCGGCCGCGCATTCCGCTTTTCGGCGGCCATTCACGACCGAGAGCGTTCCGCGCATTTCGCATCATGTACGCGCTTTCCCGCATTCTCGGGACCCGGCTCGGCATACGGCCGGAACCGGCCACGGAGAGTCGCGAACCGGCCGGTGCTCCCCGGCGCGATACGGCCGCGGCTCGGACACCGGCTCTCAGATGCCGTGCTTCTTCAGGATCGCCTCGATGTCGCTGAAGTCCTCACCCGCGCCGGCCGACTGCGGCTTGGCCTTCGGCTTCGGCCGCGCCACCGCCCCGCCGCCCGGCAGCGAGGGCGCCGAGGCCGCGGGCGCCACGGCCTCGCGCTGCGCGGCCCTGGCCGCCTTGCGCTCGGCCCGCGTGGAACCGCTCCTGCGCTCGATCGCCCGCGTGGTGGTGAAGAGCAGCCAGGCGAGCCCCAGCACGCCGAAGCCGACCCACACGCTCGGCTTGAAGACCACGCCGGTCACCCAGTCGACGACACCGGTCATCACCAGACCGACCGGCACCAGCGCGTACGCGGCGATGCGGGTCGCGGAGAGGAACCGCTTGCGGTACGCGGTGATGGCCGCGATGCCCAGGCCGGCCGCGGACACCGCGGAACATATCGTCTCGGCGAGCAGCATCCGGTCCTCCATGCATAGGGGTCTGGCTGTGTGGCGTGGGCGGTATGACCCTTCCATCCTGCACCGCGCGGCCCCTCCCGGGCCACGTCCGAGCCGGAGATCAGGGTGATCTCAGGGATGCGAGACTGCTTCCATGAGCGATTCCCCCTCCCCCGCCCCCGTCGTCCTGGACGTCTGGTGCGACCTCCAGTGCCCCGACTGCCACACCGCCCTGGGCGATCTGAACGCCCTGCGCGCGCACTTCGGCGACCGGATCGACATCAGGCTGCGCCACTTCCCGCTGGAGAAGAACAAGCACGCCTTCGCCGCCGCCCAGGCAGCCGAGGAGGCCCTCGCGCAGGGCAAGGGCATGCCGTACGCGGAGGCGCTGCTCGCGCGCACCTCGGAGTTGAAGGACGAGGGCGAGCCGGTCCTGCTCGACACCGCCCGCCGGCTGGGGCTCGACGCCGACGAGTTCGACACCGCCCTCGTCGACGGCCGGCACATCCTGATCGTCGACGCCGACCAGGCCGAGGGCAAGGCCATCGGCGTGACCGGCACCCCGACGTACGTGATCGGCGACGAGCGCCTGGACGGCGGCAAGAGCCAGGAGGGGCTGCGCGAGCGCATCACGGAGATCGCGGAGCGCCTGCTCGCGCGGCAGGGCTGAGCCCCGGAGGGGGCGCGGCCGGAGCGGGCGGTCAGAGCAGGCGCTTGAAGCTGTTGACCGAGGTCGTCTCGAAGCCCAGCGACTCGTACAGCCGCAGCGCGGGGGTGTTGCCCGCGAAGACGTGGAGTCCGAGGCGCGCCGCCCCCGACTCCACCGCGATCCGCTCGGCGAGCAGCATCAGCGCCCGCCCGTACCCCCGGCCGCGCTGCTCCTCGGCGACCTCGATGTCGTACACGAAGGCGGCCTCGTCGCCGGGGGCCAGCTCGCGCCGCCCGGTCCACAGCCAGCCGACCATCGCGCCGTCCTTGACGACGACGTTCAGCTCGGTGCCTGGAGTGGCCAGTCCCCGGGGGAGGTTCTCCCGGCGGCTCGCCTCGGCCTTCGCCCTGGCCTGCGCCTCGGGCATGCCCCGGTCGATCCAGCTCTGCGCGAAGCCCTCGGTCGACCGTGCCTCCCAGGTCCCGTACTCCTCCTCAGTCATGGGGCGCACGGTCACGCCGTCCGGCAGCCCGGGCGCCGCCGACAGGGTCTTGACCATGTTGCGGCTGCGCTCGGCGTAGCCGAGGGCGGCGGCGAGCCGGAGCGCGGGCCCGGCCCCGGCGGGCACGGAGACCAGCACCTGGCCGCAGCGCCAGCCGCGCAGCACCTCCTCGGCCGCGAGGGCCGCGACGGTGCCCCGGCCCCTGCGCCGGTCGGGCTCGTCTATGTGCAGGTCCGCGATCACCCCCGCCTCGGGGCCGAAGCCGGGGTCGGTGGAGATCGTCAGCCCCCCGACGGGCCTGCTGTTCACACAGACCTCGTAGGTGCGCGACTTGGCGCCGTCGGCGCCCTGCTGGAGCGGCCCGGTCGGCCGCAGGGTCGTGGTCATCACGGGTGTTCTACCCATCGCGCCGGGCCCCGTCATCCGGTTTTCCGCCCCGCTCCCGCCGACCGCGCCCCCGGCGGGGTCCACGGCTCCGGCCTCCACTGCTCCGGGGTCTACGGCTCCGGGGTCTACGGCTCCGGATTCTCCGCCGCCCGCTCCTCGAAGATCCGCATGGCCTTCGCGGTGACGGGGCCCGGTGCGTCGGCGAGCGCGCGGCCGTCGACCGCGTGGACGGCCTGCACGTCGCGGAGCGTCGAGGTCAGGAAGACCTCGTCGGCGCTCTCCAGGACGTCGAACGGCAGGTCGGTCTCCAGGGCGCCCGTCCACTCCACGGCCAGGGCGCGGGTGATCCCGGCGAGGCAGCCCGACGCGACCGGCGGGGTGTGCAGCTGTCCGTCGACGACCACGAAGACGTTCGACCCCGTGCCCTCGCAGAGCTGTCCCACGGTGTTCGCGAAGAGCGCCTCGGACGCGCCCCGGCCGTGGGCCCTGGCGAGCGCGACGACGTTCTCCGCGTACGAGGTCGTCTTGAGCCCGGCGAGCGCGCTGCGTTCGTTGCGGGTCCAGGGGACGGTGATCACGGCGGTGCTGTCGGGCCGGGGCGCCGACTCGCCGAGCGCGACGACCAGCGTCGGCCCCGCGTCGCCCCGGTCCGAGCCGAGCGGGGAGAGCCCTCCGGTGTACGTCATGCGCAGCCGCCCGAGCGGCATCGGATTGGCTTCGAGCACGGCGGCGCAGGCGCGGCGCACCTCGTCCAGGTCGGGCTCGGGCAGCCCGAGCCCCAGCGCGGAGCGGGTGAGGCGGTCCAGATGGCGGCCGAGCGCGAAGGGGCGCCCCCCGACCGCCTTGACCGTCTCGAAGACCCCGTCGCCCACGGTCAGCCCGTGGTCGAGCACGGACACCCTGGCGGCCTCGGCCTCGTACAGCCCGCCGTTGACCCACACCTTCATCTAGCTGGTCCTTCCCGTCTCCTGGTGGCTGCCCGACGCTACCGCGAGCAGGCGCGACGCCTTCAGCTCGGTCTCCGCCCACTCCCCCTCCGGGTCCGATCCCCAGGTGATGCCCGCGCCCGTGCCGAAGCGCAGGACGGCCCCCGCGTCCGTGCGGTCGATCCAGAAGGTGCGTATGCCGACCGCGAGGGAGGCGGTGGCGCGGTCCGCGTCGACCCAGCCGATCCCGCCGCAGTAGGGGCCGCGGGGCGCCGTCTCCAGCGCCTCGATGATCCGCAGCGCGCTGGACTTGGGCGCGCCGGTGACCGAGCCGGGCGGGAATGCGGCGCCGAGGAGCCCGCGCCACCCCTGCCCCTCGGCCAGCTCCCCGCGCACGGCGGAGACGAGGTGGACGAGTCCGGGGTGCTTCTCGACCACGCAGAGGTCGGGGACGGTGACCGAGCCGGTGGCGCAGACGCGGCCCAGGTCGTTGCGGACCAGGTCCACGATCATCACGTTCTCGGCGTAGTCCTTCTCCAGGAGGTCCGCCTCGGTGCGCCCGGTGCCCTTGATCGGCCCGGACTCCACCGTGCGCCCCTCCCTGCGCAGGAACAGCTCGGGGGACGCGGTGGCGATCTCCACGCCGTGCGAGGGGACGCGGACCGTTCCCGCGTACGGGGCGGGGTTGCCGCGCGCGAGGAGCGCGGTGAGCGCGTCCACGTCGGCGTCGGGGGCGACGGGCGCGGACAGGACGCGGCAGAGGTTCGCCTGGTAGACCTCCCCGGCCGCGATGTGCGCGCGGATGCGGCGCACGCCTTCCGTATAGGCGGCCCGGTCCAGGGAGGACGTCCAGTCGTCCGCCCCGGGCCCTTGCCAGGCCCCGGGTACGGGGGCGGGGACGGGCTGCCTGGTCACGCGCGCGAAGCGGGCGCAGACGAGGCGGCCTTCGAAGTCGGCCGAGACGGCCCAGAAGCCGGCGGAGTCCAGGGCCTCCGGGTCACTGGTGACGTCCTGGAGGTCGGTGGCCACGAGGTCGCCGAAGCGGGCCAGAGGAGCGAGCTGGTGCACGCCTGTGAGTCTAGGTCGGGCCGTGATGACCTGCCGGAGGGCGGGCGGAGCGGGGCGCACCGCAGCACGCTGCACAAACGCGTTTTTGTGCTGGCCCAGGAATCCGCTAGAGTTCAACACGTCGCCGGGACGCGCAAGCGAAACGGAAACGACAAGCGGACGTGGCTCAGTTGGTAGAGCATCACCTTGCCAAGGTGAGGGTCGCGAGTTCGAATCTCGTCGTCCGCTCGATGTGGGGGATCTTCCCGAACCCCCGTATTCACTCCTGGTGGAGTGGCCGAGAGGCGAGGCAACGGCCTGCAAAGCCGTCTACACGGGTTCAAATCCCGTCTCCACCTCCAAGGACGATTAGCTCAGCGGGAGAGCGCTTCCCTGACACGGAAGAGGTCACTGGTTCAATCCCAGTATCGTCCACTGGACCTTAGGGTCCTGGATCTTCGGATCCCCCGCGCGATTAGCTCAGCGGGAGAGCGCTTCCCTGACACGGAAGAGGTCACTGGTTCAATCCCAGTATCGCGCACGCAGTATGCTTCACCCTGGGTCTTCGGATCCCCCGCGCGATTAGCTCAGCGGGAGAGCGCTTCCCTGACACGGAAGAGGTCACTGGTTCAATCCCAGTATCGCGCACCATACGAAGAAGCCCCCGGTCGTCGACCGGGGGCTTCTTCGTGCGTGCGGCGTGCGGGAAGCACGGGCCGGGGCCCGGTCCCCCCGCACGGGTTTCCGGGCCCACTGGCGCGCGACGGCCGTCAGGAGGAGAAGAGCATCCGGCCGAAGCCCTTCTGCCGGTAGTGACCGCCGTGGTGGCCACCGTGGTGCGGGGCTCCCCAGGCCGGGGCGGCGGGGGCGACCGGCGGCGCGGGGTAGGAGGCGGGCGGGGGCGGGGCCTGCTGCATCCACTGCGCTTCGAGGCGGGTCAGCGACTCCAGCTCCCCATAGTCGAGGAAGATCCCGCGGCAGCCGCTGCACTGCTCGATCTGGACGCCGTTGCGGTTGTACGTGTGCATCGCTGCATGGCACTTGGGACACTGCATGGTCTGCTCAGCTCCTCGCCGTTCTACGCCGCCGACGGATCGCCGGAATGCATGCCCGGCGGCGGTCGGTTCACCCTACGACGGGGGTACGGGCCCCAACTGGGCCGGGAGTGCTGCAATTCGGGAACAAGCGCCCAGCACCACCTCCTCCACCTCGTCCGTCGTACGGCCCTCCGCGGCCGCCTTGGCCAGCGCGAGTGCCGCCGTCTGCACGGTCAGGGCCCGCGCGGGGACGTCCAGCTCGGGCCAGGGGTCGCCCGCCGGGCGCACGGCGGGGCCGCCGGCGGCTCGGTACGCGCAGAGGAAGCGGTCCCAGATCTCCGGCGGCAGGAGGCCGGCCGCGAACCAGGCGGCGGGACGGGCCAGGTCCCAGGCGGGGTCGCCGACGCCCAGGTCGTCCACGTCGATGAGGAGCCAGCGGCCGTCGGGAGCCGGGTGGCGGACCAGTTGGCCGAGGTGGAGGTCGCCGTGGCAGAGGCGGGCGGGACCGGGTGCGGGAGCCTCGCCCCTGGCCCAGGGCGGAAGGGTGAGCCAGGCGCGCTCGACGGGCTCCGTGGCGCGGCGGGGCGCTCCCGAGGCCCGCATCCTGGCCACGGCGAGCGCCGCCTTCGCGGGGCCGCGCATCGGCGGGAGCGGGGCGGGGAGGTCGCCGTCGGGGATCCTCGTGCCGTGCAGCCGGGCGAGCAGCGCGGCGGCCTCGGCCCAGGGGGCGGCGTCCGGGTCGTCGGGGGCGACCGGGGTGCCGTACGGCCAGAGGGTGGCGGGGCGGCCGTGGACGGTGCCGGTCGCGGCGGGCAGCGGGGGCAGGAGGACGCCGTCGAGGAGGGGGTGGGCCGCGACCGCGAGACGGACCGCGAGGGCGCCGGGGTCGGCGTCGGGGGCGTGCGCCTTGGCGACGACGGCGCCGACCCGGACGACGGTGCCGTCCGGGCGGTCGGCGAGGACGGCAGGACCGACGGCGCCGTCGTCCGCGCGGGCGGCTTCGACGGGGGGCGCTGCGGGGGCCGTGCGGGCCAGGGCCGTCAGGGAGGTGACGAGCTCGGCGCCCGCGGCGGGTGTGGTCCTCACCCGGGGAGCGTACGCGGACCTCCGAGGCGGCGTGCGGGGGAGGACGGTACGGGGGAGGACGCGTACGGAAGGAGACACGGGCGCGGACAGCGCGATGGCCGGTGAGCTCCCCAGCTCACCGGCCAAACGCTGCCGTCCGCCGCACCCCCGTCCCCACGGGGTTAAGGGCCAGATGTCCCCGGTCCGGGCCGCTCACCCGGACCCGGGGCGCCGCTCAGCGCCCCAGCATCACGCCCACGGACGACGCCTGTGTGACCACTGCGTCCCAGCCACCGAAGACGATGACCAGCAGGGCCGCGAAGGGAAGCACCATGGCGGTGGCCACCAGGGGGTGGCGACGGGGGCCGGACCGGCCGCCGCCGAACGCGGCGTACGCCTTGCGCCCCTGCGTGCGGAGGATCGTCCGCGTGGCCGTGTCCGCCATGGTCCCTCTCCTGTCCTGTCTTGGAGCGGCGGGCGTCTGACCTCGGGGGACGAGTGCTGCGCCCGCCGCTTGACCTCAAATCTACGGACCCCCGAAGGCCCTGGCGTCATGCCCTCGTACCGATTCCTGGGCCTCCCGCAGGAGGACTCCCCCGCCGTCGGCGTACTCCCCAGGGTGGAGACACCGGCCCGGGACCCGGGGGTCTTCCCGGAGGGGTCGCTACGCCTCCGACGCGTCTTCCCTGGGAACGGGCTGTTCGACGAGGGCGAGCACCCGATTGGCCATGAACCGCGCCGTACGCACCACCGAGCCGTTGCGTGTGACTTCACTCACTTCGACCACCCCCCTGCGCACCGCGGTCTCCACCCTGCGACCCGCCCTGCTCGCCACCACTTCGTAGGTGCGCGTCGTGTCCCCCGCGTCCACCACTATCTCCACCCGGTCACCCTTCATGGATCCAATCCCCCTTCTGTGACGGACCTTTGAGGCCGTGCGTGCGCCAGGAGGCCGGGATCTGCCGCTTCCTGACCGCCTTTCGAGTTTCCCACCGGGCACTGACAATCGATCGGTCGGCGAGGGCGCGGCCTCTGAGCGCGCCGGGCCACGGGTACGTAAGCTGTGCCCCGTCACACGGACCAGGCAGCGGGGATGGGCGGACATGGCGATGATGCGGCTCCGGCGCGAGGATCCGCGTGTCGTCGGCTCGTTCCGGCTGCACCGGCGGCTGGGCGCCGGCGGCATGGGGGTCGTCTACCTGGGCTCGGACCGGCGCGGCCAGCGGGTCGCGCTCAAGGTGATCCGGCCCGACCTGGCGGAGGACCAGGAGTTCAGGTCCCGGTTCGCGCGCGAGGTGTCGGCGGCCCGGCGGATCAGGGGCGGCTGCACGGCCCGGCTGGTCGCGGCCGACCTGGAGGCGGACCGGCCCTGGTTCGCCACGCAGTACGTGCCCGGCCCCTCGCTGCACGACAAGGTGAACGAGGTGGGCCCGCTGTCGGCCGCCGAGGTCGCCGCCATCGGGGCCGCGCTCTCGGAGGGCCTGGTGGCCGTCCACGAGGCCGGGGTCGTGCACCGCGACCTGAAGCCGTCGAACATCCTCCTCTCCCCCAAGGGCCCCCGGATCATCGACTTCGGGATCGCCTGGGCGACCGGCGCCAGCACGCTCACCCACGTCGGCACGGCGGTGGGTTCGCCCGGCTTCCTCGCGCCCGAGCAGGTGCGCGGCGCCGCGGTCACCCCGGCGACGGACGTCTTCGCGCTGGGCGCGACGCTCGCGTACGCCATGACGGCCGACTCGCCCTTCGGGCACGGAAGTTCCGAGGTCATGCTGTACCGCGTCGTCCACGAGGAGGCGCAGCTGCACGGGGTGCACGACGCGCTGGCCCCGCTGGTGCGCGCCTGCCTGGCGAAGGACCCCGAGGAGCGTCCCAGCACGCTCCAGCTGTCCCTGCGGCTGAAGGAGATCGCCGCCAGGGAGGCGCAGGGCCTCTCCGAGGCCAGGCCGCCCGCGCCGCGCGGCGAGCGGGACCGCGAGCTCGACCGGCCGACGGGCCGGATGACGGAGCGGTACACCGAGCGGACCACCCAGCGGGGCGCCGCCGCGCAGGCCCCGCGCGCCTCGTCGCCGCGCACGGGAGGATCGCCCGGTACGGGAGGCGGCGGGCCGCGCACCGGTGGTTCGGGCGGCGCGCGGACGGGGGGCTCGCGCCCCCGGACGGCGCGGAACACGACGCGCTCGGGGCGGACCGGAACGCGTCCGGGACGCAGGCCGGCGAATCCGCGGCTGCTGCGCCAGCGGCTCATCGTGTTCGTGGTGGTGACGCTGATCGTGGCGCTGGGGATCGCGGCGGCGCAGCAGTTGTAGGGCGCGGCGCGGCAGGTACGGCGAAGGCGGCCGGTCCCCGGGGACCGGCCGCCTTCGCCGTACCTGGCGCGTGCTGCCCGATCAGCCGGTCGGACGGCCCGTGGCCACCGCGTAGAACGCCACCGCCGCCGCCGCGCCCACGTTCAGCGAGTCGACGCCGTGCGCCATCGGGATCCGCACCCACTCGTCCGCGGCCATCAGGGCGCGCGTGGACAGTCCGTCGCCCTCGGCGCCGAGCATCAGCGCGACCCGGTCGAGGCGGTGCGGCGCGGCGTCGTCGATGTCGGAGGCCTTCTCGTCGGGGGTCAGCGCGAGCAGCCTGAAGCCCGCCTCCCTGACCGTTTCGAGGGATTTGGGCCATGCCTCCAGACGGGCGTACGGGACGGAGAAGACCGCGCCCATGGAGACCTTCACCGAGCGGCGGTAGAGCGGGTCGGCGCAGTCCGGCGAGAGCAGCACCGCGTCCATGCCGAGCGCGGCGGCGCTGCGGAAGATCGCCCCGATGTTCGTGTGGTCGTTGATCGCTTCCATGACGACCACCCGGCGGGCCGTCGCCAGGAGGTCGTCGGCCGTCGGGAGCGGCTTGCGCTGCATCGACGCGAGGGCGCCGCGGTGCACGTGGTAGCCGGTGACGCGCTCGGCGAGCTCCGGGCTGACCGCGTACACCGGCGCCGGGACCTCGTCGATGACGTCGCGCATGACGTCGACCCACTTCGAGGAGAGCAGCATCGAGCGCATCTCGTACCCGGCGTGCTTGGCGCGCCTGATGACCTTCTCGCCCTCGGCGATGAACAGGCCCTCGGCGGGCTCCCGCCTGCGCCTGAGCTCGACGTCGGTCAGGCCCGTGTAGTCCCGCAGGCGGGGGTCGTCGGGGTCCTCGATGGTTTCGATGCTGCTGAGATCGGCCACAGGGTGATACTGCCTTGTCCGGTGAGTGGTGCCAACGGCTGGGGCGGGGATGGTTACCCGCGGTTACTTCGCGGGGGCGGTGCCGGTCGCCGTGCCGGGGCCCTGGTGCACCACGTCGCCGATGACGATGACCGCGGGCGGGCGCACGTCCTCGGCCTTCACCCGCTCGGCGACCGTCGCCAGCGTGGCGTCCACCCTGCGCTGGGCGTGGGTGGTGCCCTCCTGGACCAGGGCCAGCGGGGTGTCGGGGGACCTGCCGTACCCGATCAGCGCCTGGGCGATCGCACCGATCTTGTCGACGCCCATCAGGACGACGATCGTGCCGCGCATCCGGGCGACGGCCTCCCAGTCGACCAGCGAGCGCTCGTCGTCGGGCGCGACGTGGCCGCTGACGACGGTGAACTCGTGGGCCACGCCCCGGTGCGTGACCGGGATGCCGGCCGCGCCGGGCACGGAGATCGAGCTGGAGATGCCGGGGACGACCGTGCAGGCGATGCCCTCGGCGGCGAGCGCCTGGGCCTCCTCCATGCCGCGGCCGAAGACGAACGGGTCGCCGCCCTTGAGGCGGACCACGGCCCTGCCCGCCCTGGCGTGCTCGATCAGCGCGTTGTTGATGGCCTCCTGGGCCATGAAGCGGCCGTACGGGATCTTCGCCGCGTCGATGACCTCGACGTGCGGCGGCAGTTCGTCCAGGAGGTCGCGGGGGCCGAGGCGGTCGGCGATGACCACGTCCGCCTCGGCGAGGAGGCGGCGGCCCCTGACCGTGATCAGGTCCGGGTCGCCTGGGCCGCCGCCGACGAGGGCGACGCCCGGGGTGCGGGTGCGGAACTGGGGGGCGGCGAGGGTGCCGTCGCGCAGGCCCTCGACGATCGCGTCGCGGATGGCGGCGGTGTGCCGGGGGTTGGGGGTCTCGGTCTCGCTGAGGACCGCGACCGTGACGCCCTCGGAGCGGCCCGTCGCCGGGGTCCAGGCGGTGGCGGCCGAGGCGTCGTCGGAGCGGACGCACCAGGTGCGGCCCCGCTCGGCCTCGGCGGAGGCCGTGGCGTTCGCCTCGGGGTCGCTGGTCGCGATGAGGGCGTACCAGGCGTCGGCGAGGTCGCCCTCCGCGTAGCGCCGCCGTATCCAGGTGATCTCGCCCGCCGCCGCCATGGCGTCCACGGAAGGGGTCGCCGAGGGCGAGACCAGGGTGATGTCCGCGCCTGCCGCGATGAGGGCGGGCAGGCGGCGCTGGGCCACCTGTCCGCCGCCGAGTACGACCACGCGGCGGCCGGTGAGGCGGAGGCCGACGGGGTAGGCGGGGTGGGTCGGCCGACCGGGCTGTGCGGAGGCCGGGGCGGGCGCGGCGGTCATGATGGCGGCTCCTCGGGGGCGGGCGGGGGGGCGGGGACGGGGTTCGGGGGTGCCGTGCACGGCACGGGTGCATCGTGTGCGGTGCGTGTTGCGCGCGCGTGTTGCCCTGTGGGCGTACGCGTTACGCGGGGCGCGGGCCGCTTCGGCGGTGAAGCGGCTGGTGGGAGGGGTTGCAGGGGTACGAGGACACTGTACGGGCCGTGGTCGGGGAGGGTGCCGTCACCCGGGGCGGCCGCTGCCTGCGGCGCTGTCCCCCACCCGCCCCTTCCCGCAACCCTGCCGGGGGCTCGGGGGGGGCACGTGCGGCACCTGCCCCGCCCTCGCGCGGTTCCCCGCGCCCCTGACGGGGCGCGGGGCTGTGCCGATGCGCGGCTCCGCCGCAGGCGAAGCGGTGCCCCCTCCCCCGGACCCGCTACTTCTCCGTGACGCCCGCCGAGTCGAACGTCGCCACCTCGTGCATCGCCCGCGCGGCGCTCTGCACCACCGGCAGCGCCAGCAGCGCGCCCGTGCCCTCGCCCAGGCGCAGGTCCAGGTCGACCAGCGGGCGCAGGCCCAGCTTGTTGAGGGCCGCCACGTGGCCGGGCTCCGCGCTGCGGTGGCCCGCGATGCACGCGGCCAGCGACTCGGGGGCGACCGCCCGTGCGACCAGCGCCGCCGCGCCCGCGCTCACGCCGTCCAGGATCACCGGCGTCCGCAGCGAGGCGCCGCCCAGGATCAGTCCGACCATCGCCGCGTGCTCCAGGCCGCCGACCGCCGCCAGGACCCCGATCGGGTCCGCCGGGTCGGGCTGGTGGAGTTCGAGCGCGCGCCGCACCACGTCCACCTTGCGGGCGTGCATCTCGTCGTTGATGCCCGTGCCCCGCCCGGTGATCTCGGCCGGGTCGACGCCCGTGTAGACCGCGATGAGGGCGGCGGACACCGTGGTGTTCGCGATGCCCATCTCGCCGGTCAGCAGGGCCTTGTTGCCCGCCGCCACCAGGTCGCGCGCGGTCTCGATGCCCACCTCGATCGCGGCGAGCACGTCCTCGCGGCTGAGCGCGGGGCCGGTCGTGAAGTCGGCGGTGCCCGGCCGCACCTTGCGCGGCAGCAGGCCGGGCGTGGCCGGGAGGTCGGACGCGACGCCCACGTCGATCACGCAGACCTCGGCGCCGACCTGCGTCGCGAACGCGTTGCAGACCGCGCCGCCGCCGAGGAAGTTCGCGACCATCTGGCCGGTCACCTCCTGGGGCCAGGCCGTGACGCCCTGCGCGTGCACCCCGTGGTCGCCCGCGAAGATCGCAACGGCGGCCGGCTCAGGGATCGGCGGCGGGCACATCCGCGACAGGCCGGACAGCTGCGCCGAGATGATCTCCAGCATGCCGAGCGCGCCGGCCGGCTTGGTCATCCGCTTCTGGCGCTCCCACGCCTCGCCGAGCGCCTTGGCGTCCAGCGGGCGGATGCCCGCGATCGTCTCCTGGACGAGGTCGTGCGGCTCCTCGCCCGGCAGGGCCCGGCGGCCGTACGTCTCCTCGTGCACGACCCAGGACAGCGGGCGGCGCTTGGACCAGCCCGCCTGCATCAGCTCGGGCTCCTCGGGGAACTCGTCGACGTAGCCGACGCAGAGGTACGCCACGACCTCCAGGTGCTCGGGCAGGCCGAGCGCACGGACCATCTCGCGCTCGTCGAAGAAGCTGACCCAGCCGACGCCCAGGCCCTCGGCGCGCGCCGCGAGCCACAGGTTCTCCACGGCCAGCGCCGAGGAGTACGGCGCCATCTGCGGCTGCGTGTGGCGGCCGAGGGTGTGGCGGCCGCCCCGGGTCGGGTCGGCGGTGACGACGATGTTGACCGGGGTGTCGAGGATGGCCTCGATCTTCAGTTCCTTGAACTGCTTCGCCCGGCCCTTGGGCAGCGACTTGGCGTACGCGTCGCGCTGACGCGTCGCCAGCTCGTGCATGGTGCGCCGGGTCTCCGCCGAGCGGATGACCACGAAGTCCCAGGGCTGCGAGTGGCCGACGGACGGCGCCGTGTGGGCCGCCTCCAGGACCCGCAGCAGCACCTCGTGCGGAATGGGGTCGCCGCGGAAGCCGTTGCGGATGTCGCGGCGCTCGCGCATGACGCGCAGGACCGCTTCGCGCTCGGCCTCGTCGTAGCCGGGGGCGGGCGGCGCGCCGACCTGCTCGTCGGCGGGCTGCTCGGCGACGGGGGCGGCGTCGGCCCCGGGGTCTACGGCTTCGGGGTCGACGGCTTCGGCCGGGGCGTCGGCGGGCGTGTCGGTGGGGACGACCGGGATCGAGTCCGCGGAGATCTCGGTCGGGGCCTCCTGCTCGTCCTCGGGCCGCGCGTCGAGCGGCGCCTCCTCCGCCACGGGGGCGGGGGCGGGGGCGGGGGCCACGGCTGTGACGGGCTCCTGCGGCGCGTCGGCGACGGCCTCGGCAGGGGCTTCGGCGACCTGGACGACGGCCTCGGTCCCGGGGGCCTGCGGCTGTGCCTCGGCCTCGGCCTCGGGAAGCGGTGCGACCGGTCCGCCGTCGCGCGGCGCCGGGACGGCGGCCGCGGCTTCGGCCTCGGCCTCGGGCTGGGCCTGGGGCTCCGGCTCCTGCGTCAGGTCCTCCTGGACCTGGGGTTCCTGGGCCCCGGTCTCCGCCTCGGCCGACTGCTCGGCCTGCTGTGCCTCGGGCTCGCCCTCGGCCGGGGCCACCGGCTCCTGGGCGGCGGGCTCCGGGACGACCGTTTCTGCTGGGGCGGCAGGGGCCTGCGGGACGATCGGACCCTGCGGGGTCTGCTGTGACTGCTGGGGTTCCACGGGCTCGGCCTGCTCGGCGGCCTCCGGAGATTCCAGCGACTCCGGCGCCTCCCGTACCTCCTGAGACTCCGTCGACTCCTGCGTCTCGGCCGACTCCTGCGTCTCCGTCGACTCCTGCGCCTCGGCAGACACGACCGGCTCAGCAGACTCGACTGCCGCAGACGGCTCCGCCGCTTCAGCGGGCTCCGCGATCTCGACGGGCTCTACGGCCCCGACAGGCTCCGCGGTCTCCACGGGCACTTCGGTCGCCTCGGGTACCGCAGACTGCGCGGGCGCTACGGCCTCCGGAGTCTCCCCGGGCTCCACGGGCTCCACCGGCACGGCCGAGGCGTCCGGCCCGGTCGGCTCGGCGGCCACGACCGGCCCGGCCTCCGCGACGGGCTCGCCCTGCGCACCGGACGCGGCGGGCCCGACAGGCGCGCTGGGCCCGACCGCCACGAGCGGCTCGACCGGCTCGACGGCGGCAACCGGCTCGGCGCCCTCGGCGGGCGCGACGGCCTGCACCGGCTCCCCCGGCACCTGGGCCTGCTCCGCCTGCACGGGCTGCGGCTGTACGGGATCCGCCTGTGCGGGCTCCGGCTGGACCTGCTCCGGCTGCGCCGCCTGCTGTTCCCGCGCCTGCTGTTCCTGCTGCGCCTGCGGAGGCTGCGGCGTCCACGGCTCGGCGGCCTGCGGCATCTCGCCGAGCTGCGGACCCGGCAGCGGCGCCTCGGCCGCCGTGTCGTCGCGCGGGACGTCGAAGTACTCGGGGCCGGTCGTGGGCGGTCCAGGGGTGCGCACGGGCATCCGGGTCGGCGGCGTGGCCGCGCCCGCGGGGCCCCGGTCGGCGAGCGAGCGCACGACGCCCACCGAGGGCTCGGGCACCGGCGGGCCCATGTGCAGCGGGCGGCGCACCGGGGCCGCGGCCTGCGGCTGGGCGGACGCCGACGCGGGGGCGGGCGGCGGGATGCGTACGCCACTGAGGTCGACGGAGCCCGAGTCGCGGCCTCCGACCTCGTGCGCGCCGGGCACGGACGCCTCGGCCGCCAGGTCGGCTGCGGGAGCGCCGGGGGCCATGGCGAACGCGGGCTCGGCGGGCGGCACGGGGGCAACGCCCTGTTCGGACGGGGACGGCTGCTCGGGCGACGGAGCCCGGTGGTCCGCGAACGGCGCCTGCGCCACGAGCCCGTCGGCGCCGGGCAGCCCCTCGGGCGCGAACGCCTGCGCGGGGTCCTGCGCGGACGCCTGGGCGGGCACCTGCATCGAGGCCTGGGCCTGCGCGGTGTCCTGTACGAGCCGGGAGACGAGCCCCTGGGCGGGATCCTGCACCTGTGCCTGCGCGGCGTCCGGCACCTGCGCCTGGGCCGGGACCTGGGCCGGGACGGCCACGGACGGGGGGACGACCTGCGGGTCGCTCCACGCGCCCTGCGCGCCGGGCATCAGCAGCAGGTCGTCGTCCTCCGCGGTGTGCTCGGAGGGGTCGAGGAAGGTGTACGCGCCAGGGGCGGGGGCTCCCGGCTGCTCCACCATGCCTGCGTTCTCCGGCAGTCCCTCAGCCGGGACCTGGCCGGTGTCAGTCATGCGTACCCCTCGCCCATCGTCAGTGCTCCTTCGGCCCATCGTCCGGTACGTCCGAACGCGGCGCGGCTGACGCCCGTCAACAACAACGAGCGCGCCCACCGCGCGGCACGAAAACGGCACGAACGGCACGCGGACACCATGCATTGTCGCGGCCGTTCGCCCGCCGTGGCAGCCACTTGCACCACGGCCCGCTGTGGACTGCGCCACGTTGCGCGTCCCCCGGATTCGCCGTACCACACAAGGGGCAAATGCGGGCCCCTCTTCCGGGTGTTCGCGTTCGATCGATCTCGAACATCCGGGCGGTACAACGATCGGCCAGCCTACCCCGCTCAGCGGTCCAGGCGCCGCCCGGCCACCAGGAAGACCACGGTCCGCTCCCGCTCCGACCAGGCGTTCGGGTCGAGTTCGACCGACTGGAGGAGGGCGCACTCGACCTCGTACCCGCCGTCGGCGAGCGCCCTCCCGAGCGCCTCCGCCTCGTCCCGGTTGGCGGCGTGCGTGACGATCCGTTCGGGACGGCGGTCCGCGCAGGCCGTGACGACTCCGGGGCCCCCGCCGCCGATCCGTACGACGTCCGGCTCCGGCAGGCTCTCCAGGACGTGCGGGGCCGTGCCGTGCACGACGTCGATCCGCACGCCCGCGCGGCTGGCCGCGGCCGCGGTGCGGGAGCAGGCGTCCGCGTCGCCGTCGACCGCGAGCACGGCCGCGCCGAAGCGGGCCGCCTCCACCGTGAAGGCGCCGCCGGCCGAGCCGATGTCCCACACGAGGTCGCCGACGCGCGGTCCGAGGCGGGCGAGTTGGGCGGCGCGCAGCCCGGGTGACTGCCCCTCGCCGTGCGCCGTACCGCCGTACGCGTCGAAGGGCAGTGCCCAGCCCCGCACCGAGGATTCGGGGTAGCCGGGGTCGTGGCCCGCGAGCCAGCTGTTGTCCCGGGCCGCCGCGGTACCGCCGCCGCCGATGACGATGACGACGTTGGGGTCGCGCCAGGCGTGGTCGGCGGCCTTGTCCGAGGTGAGGACGGAGACCTGTTCGCGCTCGGTGCCGAGCTCTTCGCAGATCACGAAGGTGCGGTGGACGCCGTCGAGGAGCAGGGCGAGTTCGGCGGGTCCCGCGCCAGGGGAGGTGAGGACGGCGACCTTGCTGTGGGCGCGGCAGACGTTGACGGCGCGGCGCAGGGTGCGCCGGTTGGCGACGACGATCTGCGCGTCGTCCCAGGGCATGCCCGCGCGGGCGAAGGCCGTCGCGACGGCGGACACGGCGGGGACGACCTCGACTTCGAGGCCGTGCTCGGGGGCGCGCAGGGAGCGTACGACGCCGAAGAAGCCCGGGTCCCCGTCGGCGAGCACGACGGCGCTGCCGCGGTGGAGGGCGATCCTGCGGGCGGCGAGGTCGACGCTGCCGAGGCGGATCCGCTCGGCGCCCGGCGGCACTTCGGGGAGCACGAGGTGGTGTCCCGCACCCGCCACGAGGGTGGCTGCCGAGAGGGCGGACCTGGCGGCGGGGGTGAGGGGTGAGCCGTCCCAGCCGATCACCGTGACCCGGTCGGCCATCGTCGTCGTTCTCCAGGGGCGTGAGGGGGCAAAGGGGCGAAAGAACCGCAGAAGGGACTGCGGGGGCTGGTGGGGAGCGTATCCGCTGTCAGTTCCAGTCGGCGAAACCGGCGAGGCTGCCGTTCCCGTAACCGCCGTTCCCGTAACCGCTGACTCCGTAACCGCCGTTGTCGACCAGTTGGTCGGCGACGCCCTCCAGGTCCTCGGGGAGCAGGCTCCAGACGATGAGGTCGGTGCGGATGTCGGTCCAGCCGCCGTCCTCCGTCTGCGTACGCGCTATCCAGGCGTTGCGCAGGACGCCCTCGCTGATGCAGCCGGTCTTCTGGGCGACCTGCTGGGCGGCGGTGTTGTCGGCCGCCGTGCGCAGTTCGACGCGCTCGAACCCGCGGTCGCGGAAGAGCCACTGGGCGACGGCGAGCACGGACTCGGTCGCGTAGCCCTCGCCGCGCGCCCAGGGGGCGGTGACGTAGTGGACCTCGGTGGCGAGGGTGCGCCAGTCGGTGTTGGTGAGGCGCACGGTGCCGACGAGGCGTTGGGTGAGGAACTCCGTCACCGCAAAGACGATTCCTCGCCCCGTCCTGCGCTCGGTCAGGGTCCCGGTGCGCACCCAGTGCTCGGCGTCGGCCGCGGTGTAGGGGTGGGGGGCGGCGGTCCAGGCGGTGACCGCCTCGTCGTTCATCATCTCGACGAGGGTCGGGACGTCGGCGTCTTCGAAGGGGCGCAGCACCAGCCGGTCCGTGCTGATGGAGACGGACGGAAGGGTGGAAGTCATGCGCAGCTCCATACCGAAGACCGTTGTGCGGCGTGCGGGCCGCGAAGGTTCGTCAAGGGCACAGCATGCAGCATGGGGCGGCGGCCGTGCATGGCCGGGTGGCGCGACGGCGCCCCGGTCACCGCGGAGGGTGACCGGGGCGCCGCTCGGGGGCCGCTGGCGGGTCCGGTTACTTGACCGGGCCGAAGGCGGGGATGACCGCGCCGTCCTTGTAGGTGTCCTCGATGAACTTCTTCACCTCGGGCGAGTTGAGGAGCTTGGCGAGCTTCTCGACGCGCGGGTCCTTCTCGTTGCCCTCCTTGACCGCGAGGAAGTTGGCGTAGGGGTTGTCCTCGCCCTTCTCCAGCACGAGGGCGTCGGTGGACGGCTTGAGCTTGGCCTCGATGGCGTAGTTGCCGTTGACGACCGCGGCGTCGACCTCGCTGATCGCGCGCGGGATCGTGGCGGCCTCCAGCTCCTTGAACTTCAGGCCCTTCTTGTCCGTGACGTCGGAGAGCTTGCCGTTCGCGCCCACGCCGTCCTTCAGCGTGATCAGGCCGTTGTCGGCGAGGAGCTTGAGCGCGCGGCCGCCGTTGGTGGTGTCGTTGGGCACCGCGATGGTCTGGCCGGACTTGATGTCCTTCAGGCTCTCCAGCTTCTTGGAGTACAGGCCCAGCGGCTCCAGGTGCACGTTGACGACGGGGACGATGTGGGTCCCCTTCTTCTTGTTGAAGTCGTCGAGGTAGGGCTTGTGCTGGAAGAAGTTGGCGTCGACCTGGCCGCTCTCGGTCGCGGTGTTCGGCAGGACGTAGTCCGTGAACTCCTTGACCTGGAGTTTCAGGCCCTCCTTCGCGGCGAGGTTCTTCTCGACGAACTTGAGGATGTCGCCGTGCGGCGTCGGGTTGGCGGCGACCACCAGCGGCTTGGACGTGTCGGCCTTGGCGCCCGATTCGGTCTTGGCCTTGGGGTCGGAGTCGGTGCCGCAGGCGGTGAGGCCGAGCGCGAGGGCGGCGGCGACGGCGGTGGTCGCGGTGATCTTGATCGAGTTACGCACGAAGAGTGCCTCTTTCTTGGATGTACGGATGTACGGGGTGGTCGCCCGGACAAGGAGTGCGGGCTCTGCGGAGAAGAAGTGCTAGGAGGCGGTGCGGCCCCTGCGGGCCAGCAGCCGCACGGTGAGGTCGCCGATCAGCTGCACCACCGTGACGATGACGACCAGGACGATCACCGTGGCGATCATGAACTGGTTGTCGAAGCGCATGTAGCCGTTGGTGATGGCCTCGGCGCCCAGGCCGCCCGCGCCGACCGCGCCCGCCATGGCGGAGTAGCCGATGAGCGCGATGACGGTGGTGGTGGCGCCGGACACGATCGACGGCAGGGCCTGCGGGAGCAGCACCTTCCAGATGATCGTCGGGATGCCGCCGCCCATGGCCTGGACGGCCTCGACGAGACCCTGGTCGACCTCGCGGATCGCCGTCTCGACGAGGCGCGCGAAGAACGGGATGGCGCCGATGGAGAGCGGGACGATCATCGCGGAGGGCCCGATGAACGTGCCGACGAGCCAGGTGGTGAACGGGATCAGCGCGATCAGCAGGATGATGAACGGCAGCGAGCGGCCGATGTTCACGATCACGCCGACGACCTTGTTCACCACGGCGTTCTGCAGCAGTCCGCCCTTGTCGGTGAGGACGAGCAGCACGCCGAGCGGCAGTCCGCCCGCGACGGTGACGACCGTCGACCACAGCACCATGTAGAGGGTGTCGATGGTCGCCTGCTCCAGCACCGGCTGCATTTCGGACCAGGTCACTTCGCGACCTCCTTGACCGGGCCCTGGGCGGGCACGTTCGGTTCTTCGTCGACTACCTCGACCTGGAGGCCCTGCTCGCGCAGGAAGCCGACCGGGACGACGTTCTCCTCGTAGTGGCCGGGCAGTTCGATCCGCATGCGGCCGATCTGCTTGCCCCCGACGGTGTCCATCGCCGCGCCGAGGATCGAGATGTCGATGTTGTACGTGCGGGAGAGCTGGGAGATCACCGGCTGGGTGGCGGCCTCGCCGTGGAAGGTGACGTCGACGACCGTGCGGCCGGGGCCCGATGCCCCGCCGCCGACCGGGAACAGCTCGGCGGCCAGCTCGGAGCCGGGCGTCGCGAGGAGTTCGCTGACGGTGCCGGACTCCACGACGCGGCCCTTCTGCATCAGCGCGGCGGAGTCGCAGATCGTCTTGACGACGTCCATCTCGTGCGTGATGAGCAGGACGGTCAGGCCGAGCTGCTGGTTGAGGTCGCGCAGCAGCTGGAGGATGGAGCGGGTGGTCTCCGGGTCGAGGGCGCTCGTCGCCTCGTCGGAGAGGAGGACCTTGGGGTCGCCCGCGAGGGCGCGGGCGATGCCGACGCGCTGCTTCTGGCCGCCGGAGAGCTGCCCGGGGTACGCCTTGGCCTTGTCGGCGAGGCCGACCAGGTCGAGGAGTTCGAGCGCCTTGCGGGCGCGCTCGGCGCGGGTGACGCCGAGGATCTCCAGGGGCAGTTCCACGTTGTCCTGGACGGTGCGCGAGGACAGCAGGTTGAAGTGCTGGAAGACCATGCCGATGCGGCTCCTGGCCTGGCGCAGCTCCTTGCCCGCGCGGCGGCCGCGCCCGGCGAGCGCCGTGAGGTCGGTGCCGTCCACGGTCACGGTGCCGGACGTGGGGCGCTCCAGCAGGTTGACGCAGCGGATGAGGGAGGACTTGCCGGCACCGCTCTGGCCGATGACGCCGAAGACCTCGCCCTCGCGGACGTGCAGGTCGACGCCGTCCAGGGCGGTGACCTCTCGGCCTCGCGAGTTGTAGACCTTTCTCAGGCCCGTCGTGGTGATCACAGGGGGGTTTCCGTCACTGTCGAGTGCGCGGCGAAGCGGGGCGTACCGGGCACGGGGCATGGTGGCTGAAAGACGCGGCACGGCAGGGCGCGTGCGCGGGGGCAGGCTCGCGCTCGTACGGGATCGGTGTACGGAACACGGCGTGACTGTCGGTCTCGCTTCGGGGCGCGAGGCTCAGGCAGGGGCCCTCAGAAGGCGCACATTCGACACATACAACGAGCACCGGGCGTCGTGATCGCCTCGGTCGCAAGGGTGCGGCTGCTCGTCGTGGTCATGCTTGAAAGTAAAGCAGACATTCACACGAGTCGATCAGAACTGTCCGAATACCGGACAGACGTGGTCCATGCTTCAGTCCGTCCGCTCGCCGGGCTTCGGCCGCCCCGAGCCCATTCCGTCCGCCCTGACCTGCGTAAACATAGACGTGATGCGCATGTGGCCGATGTGGTGAGCAGCCCGGCCGGCGGGCGCGCTGTGGTCAAGGCCACGGCTCGACGGGGCCGGCACCGGCCCGCGCGCGGGCCGCCGCTCCCCCCGTAATACCCTCGCTTCCATGCTTGTCGCCCTGACGGTCGCGCTCTCCGTGGCCGCGCTCGCCCTCGCCGCCTGGTGCGGCTTCGCCGCCTACCGCGACCAGCCGACGAAGGACTGGCACTTCATCGCGATGGCCGTCGTGTCGGTGCTGGCCCTGGCGCAGCTGGTGGTCGGCATCGTGCAGCTGGCGCGCGGCGAGGAGCCCGCGCAGGGCAAGACGCTCTTCATCGCCTACCTGCTCGGTTCCTTCGCGACCGTGCCCGCCGCGGCCTTCCTGTCCCTGGCCGAGCGGACCCGCTGGGGCTCGGCGACGGTGGCGGCGGGCGCGGTCGTGCTGGCGGTGCTCGAAGTGCGGCTCTACGACATCTGGGGAGGCTGACCGTGGCGAAGGACCGCTCGGGGGCGAACCGCTCCGGCCTGGCCAAGGGCCCCGGACTGCTGGTGGTCTGGCTGTACGGCGTGATGTCGGTCGGCGCGGTCTCGCGCACGGCGTACGAGATGCTCACCAAGTTCGACGAGGCGCCGCTCGCGTACACGCTCTCCGCGCTCGCCGCGCTCGTCTACGTCTTCATCACCTACACGCTGGTGCGCGGCGGCGAGCGGGCCCGCAAGGCGGCGCTGGTGTGCTGCGCCGCCGAGCTGGTGGGCGTCCTGACCGTGGGCACCTGGACGCTGCTGGACCCGTCCGCCTTCCCGGACGCCACGGTCTGGTCCGACTACGGCATGGGGTACGTCTTCATCCCGGTGGTCCTGCCGGTCACCGGGATCCTGTGGCTGCGCGGGGCACGTACGCGGGCCCCGGCCCCGGCCGCGTAGCCGGGCCTCAGGCGCTGGCCGCGTAGGCCGCGTCCCCGCGCGCGTCCTTCTCCAGCAGGAGCAGCCGGACGCCGTCGCGGCCCGTGGTGTCGCCGACCATCGCGTACCCCGCCTTGCGGTAGAGCCGCAGGTTCGGCTCGCTGAGGTGCCCGGTGTGCAGCCGGAACCGCTTGGCGTGGCGCTGCGCGGCGAGCCCCGACTCGGCCGCCTCCAGCAGCCGGGCGCCCAGGCCGTGGCCCTGGAGCCGGGGGTGGACGCAGAGCTTGCCGATCCGGCCGGTGCCGTCGGGACCTTCGGGGTCGAGGGCACCGCGGACCGCTCCGACCACCTCCTCGCCGAGCCTGGCCACGTAGACCAGGTCGGACGCGACTTCCGCACGGAGCGAATCGAGGCTCTGGACGAGCGGGTCGATCCGGTAGTTGCCGTACAGCTCGGCCTCGCTCTGGAAGCAGAGGTACTGGAGCTTGAAGATCTGCTCGACGTCACTCTCGTCCGCCGCTGAGATGGTCACGCTCATGCCCATGTGCGCATGCCTCCACTCACCTGGTCCACCAATGGTCTACCGCTCCTTTCCCCGCCGTTCAGGAGCCGCAACCTCCGCCGCCAGCATTCTGCGCAGACATCCAAGGCATCGGGAACGCATCGGCCCCAAACTCCCCTGTGACATACCCAACTCCCCTGCGATCTCACGGTAGGTCGGGTCGTTCGGGGACAACATCGCGGTCAGCAGCCGAGGACACCGTCCGGGTGTCCTGCCCACCGCCCTGCGCACGGCCCTGCGCCGCTCGGCGACCAGCACGGCCCGTTCGGGCGCCCCGGCGTGGTCGGCGGGGACCGCCGGGTCTCCCCCGAGGTCGAGCGGCGCGGCCGGATCGGCGGCGTACGGGATCTCGCGGGCCGCCGTCCTGCGGGCACGGCGGGCCTCGGCGCGGACGGCGGAGCGCACCCAGCGGGCGGCGTCGGCGGGCGGGCCCTGGCAGTCGAGGCGTTCCAGGAGCCTGAGCCACACGGCCTGTTCGAGGTCGCCGGGCTCGACGGCGGCGGCCGGTGCCTCGGCACGGGCCTCGGCGACGAGCAGCGGGCGCAGGGTGCGCAGGAGGCGGTCGTGCGGTGCGGAAGGCCCGGAAGACACGGAACGTGCGGAGATCGTCATGTCCGGACGGACGGAGCCGCGGCCCCGGGCGGTTGCCGTACGGCGCCCGGGTCACCCGACCGGGGCACGGAGGGGCGGCGGGGTGACCGCGGCCGGCCGGTCGCGGTGGACCGGCCGACCGCGGGCGGGGTCACTTCCCGGTCTTGCCGTTCTTGCCGACGAAGTCCTCACGGGCCAGCAGCGCCGTGTCCGGGTTGTCGGAGAAGATGCCGTCGATGCCCTGCTCGAACCAGACCTTGAGCGCGCCGAACGCGTCGCCGTACGCGGTCGCGTCCGTGCCGCGCCGGAAGTCGGCGGGCAGGAAGGCGTTCTCGTTGCGCATCGTGTACGGGTGCACGATCAGGCCCTTGGCGTGCGCGTCCCGCACCAGCGTGGTCGGCGCGCCCAGCGTGCCGTCCGCCTTCCTGGGGATGATCAGGTCCAGGGTGGGCCCGATGCCCTGGGCGTAGGAGGCGATCCACTTCAGGCCGGCCGGGGTCGCCAGGTCGCCGTAGGTGCGCGGGTCGCCGGACTGGACGAAGTCCCACGGGCGGTCCTTGGCGCCGCCGAAGAGCACGACGCGCGGCGAGGAGACCAGCTTCGACAGGCGCTGGATGCTGGTCGGCTCGAAGGACTGGAGGAAGACCGGGGAGTTCCGGTGGTGGCGGCCGTACCGGCGCAGCAGCTTGGCCAGGCGCTCTTCGAGGCCCAGGCCGATCGAGCGGAAGTACGTGGGGTGCTTGGTCTCGACGTGCAGCCAGACCGGACGGCCCCGGCGGCGGCCCTCGCGCTCGGCCCACTCCAGCACCTCGACGAAGGTCGGCACCTCCCAGCGGCCGTCGTAGACGGTGTTCTCCTGGCGGGTGCCCGGGATGCGCTCCTTGGCGCGCAGCGTCTTCAGCTCGGCGAGCGTGAAGTCCTCGGTGAACCAGCCGGTGAGCTTGGTGCCGTCGACGGTCTTGGTGGTCCTGCGGGAGGCGAACTCCGGGTGGTCGGCGACGTCCGTGGTGCCCGTGATGTCGTTCTCGTGGCGGCAGACCAGGTGGCCGTCCTTGGTGGGGACCAGGTCCTGCTCGACGACGTGCGCGCCCATGTCGAGGGCGAGCTGGTACGAGCCGATGGTGTGCTCGGGGCGGTAGCCGCTGGCACCGCGGTGCGCGATGACGGTCGGCACGGGCAGGCCCCGGTAGGAGCCGTGGCCGTGCGCCGGTTCCCGCTGCCCCCGGTCGGCGCCGCCCTGCGCGGCGGCGGTGCCCGGCAGGCCGGTGACCGCGGCGGCGGCCGTGCCGAGCACGGCCGCTCCCAGGACGGTCCTGCGGCCGGTGCTCTTGTCCGCACCCTGTGTCATCGAACGCTCCTTCATGTACGTACGCAGCGGGTGTGATGTCCCGCACCTGTCAAGGCGAGACGAGATGGTAGGCAGCTACGCCGTACGTACGGCAGACCCTGGACGAACACGGCCCAAACACACGTCAACTCTGTGTATCCACTCGGTGAACCCGATGTGCGATCAGCGGTGACCCGCGAGTATCGTCCTCACCTGCACAGACATTCACTACTCCGGAGGGCCCGTTGTCCCGCTTCGCGCTCATCAAGGCAGTGCTCGGTCCGATCATGCGCCTGATGTTCCGCCCACGAGTGGAAGGCGCCGAGAACATCCCGGGCACCGGTCCTGTCATCCTCGCCGGGAACCACCTGACCTTCATCGACTCGATGATCCTGCCGCTGTGCTGCGACCGCCAGGTCTTCTTCATCGGCAAGGACGAGTACGTGAAGGGCAAGGGCTTCAAGGGCCGCCTCATGGCCTGGTTCTTCACGGGCACCGGCATGATCCCGGTCGACCGGGACGGCGGCCACGGCGGCGTGGCGGCGCTGATGACCGGCCGCCGGGTGCTGGAGGAGGGCAACATCTTCTCGATCTACCCGGAGGGCACCCGCTCCCCCGACGGCCGCCTCTACCGGGGCCGTACGGGCATCGCGCGGCTGACGCTGATGACGGGCGCGCCCGTGGTGCCGTTCGCGATGATCGGCACGGACAAGATCCAGCCGGGCGGCGCGGGGCTGCCGCGTCCGGGCCGGGTGACGGTCAGGTTCGGCGAGGCGATGGAGTTCTCCCGCTACGAGGGCATGGACCGCGACCGGTACGTGCTGCGCGCGGTGACGGACTCGGTGATGGCCGAGGTCATGCGGCTCTCGGGCCAGGAGTACGTGGACATGTACGCCACGAAGGCGAAGGCCGCGTAGCCGGACGCGACGAACGGGTGGGCCCCGCACAGGACTTCCTGTGCGGGGCCCACCCTTTCGCATACCGGGTCAGTGCTCGATCCCGTCCTCCAGCTTCTGGCCCTTGAGCAGGAACCACGCCGCGACCGCCGTCACCAGCAGCACGGTGGCGCCCACCCCGGCCGCCAGGTGCAGGCCCTCCACGAAGGCGTCCTTGGCCGATGCCATCAGCGCGTCCGCCTGCCCCGCGGGGAGCGCGGCGGCGGCCTCGACCGCGCCGCCCAGCGACTCGTGCGCATCGGCCGCGATGCCCGACGGGACGCCTTCTGGGGTCGCGAAGTCCCGGTAGACGCCGGTCACGATGGAGCCGAGCAGGGCGATGCCGAGCGCGGCGCCCAGTTCGTAGGCGGTCTCGGAGACCGCCGACGCGGCGCCCGCCTGCTCCTTGGGCACGCTGGAGAGGATCACGTCGGCGGTGACGGTGAACGCGAAGCCCGCGCCGATGCCGACCACCAGGAGGGCCGCGCCGAGCAGCGGGTAGGCGGTGTCCTCGGCGAGCACGGTCACCGCGGCGAGCGCGAGGCCCACGGCCGCGAGGCCGCCGGAGACCACGGCGCGCACGGAGTACCGCCGGGCGACCAGGCCCGCGACGAGGCCCGCGCCCACGGCGCCGACGGCGGCGGGCAGTTCGGCGAGGCCGGCCTCGAAGGGCGCGCGGCCCTGTACCAGTTGGAGGAACTGCGAGAGGAAGAAGACCAGGCCCGACAGCCCGAGGATGGTCAGCAGGTCGGCGAGGACCGCGCCGGAGAAGCCCCGGTGGTGGAAGAGCCGCATGTCGAGCAGCGGCGCGGGCAGCGTGAGCTGGCGGCGTACGAAGCCCCAGAGCGCGGCGACACCGGTCACGGCGGCGACGGCGACGTCCCAGGTCAGGCCGTGCGAGGCCGCTTCCTTGATCGAGTACACCACCGCGATCATGCCGATGAGCGAGAGGACGACGCTGGCCAGGTCCCACGGGCCGGGCGCGGGGTTCTTGGACTCGGGGATCATCTTGACGCCGACGACGACCAGCACGGCCATCACGGGCAGGTTGATCAGGAAGACCGAGCCCCACCAGAAGTGCTCCAGCAGGAAGCCGCCGACGACCGGGCCGACCGCCGCGCCCGCCGAGGCCATCGCGCCCCAGACGCCGATGGCGAGGCTGCGCTCGCGGGGGTCGTGGAAGAGGTTGCGGATCAGCGCGAGCGTGGAGGGCATCAGGGTCGCACCGGCGACACCGAGCAGCGCACGGGCGACGATCATCATCTCGGGGGTGGTGGCGTACGCGTTCAGCACGGAGACCGCGCCGAACGCGACGGCACCGACGAGCAGCAGCTTCTTGCGGCCGATGCGGTCGCCGAGGCTGCCCATGGAGACCAGCAGACCGGCGATGACGAAGGAGTAGACGTCGCCGATCCACAGGAGCTGGGTGCCGGTCGGCTTGAGGTCCTCGCTGAGGAACGGCGTCGCCAGGCCGAGCACGGTGGCGTCTACGGCCACCAGCAGCACGGCGAGGACGAGCACGGCTAGGGCGATCCAGCGTCCCGGGCGGCGCAGCTCGTCGGCCGCCGTCTCGCGCTGGTCGGTACTGGTCATTTCTCCACGCTCCGTCGTGCTCCGCCGAGCAGCAACTCGACGATCATGTACTGGAAGTCCTTGCTCGCGACCCGTCCGTCCTGGACGGCCCAGGCGCAGCCGCTGACCAGCCCGTAGAAGGCCTCGGTCAGCCAGGCGGGGGTGAGGTCGATGCGCAGCTCACCGCTCTCCTGTCCGCGCTTGAAGAGCGCGGAGACCCGGGCGTCGATGCGCTCCCAGCCCTCGTTCATCTGCTCGCCCTCGAAGAGCTGGTTCTCGGTGACGAGGAAGGAGAGCAGTCCGGCCGACGGCTGCACGGCGTCGACGAGGCGCCGCAGCGCGTCCTCGACGGTCCCCTCGTCGAGGACGGCCGCCTCCAGGGCGAGCTCGATCTCCTGTATGCCGAGCTCTTCGAGCGCCCTGACCAGGGCGTCCCGCCCGGCGAAGTGCCGGTGCAGGGTGGCGCGGCCGATGCCGGCGGCGCGGGCGACCTCGTCCATCGTGGCGGTCGCCTTGCGGGTCAGGAGGGCGGCGGCGGTGCGCAGCACCTGCGCGCGATCGACTGTCATGAGACGATCATAACCTGAATGAGACATCAATGTCTCACTCGGAGCGTTCGGCGCTCACCGGGGGGGCGCACGACGAAGGGCGCCGCCCTCCCCCTCGGGGGAAGAGCGGCGCCCTCGATCAGGCTCCGGCGGCGGTTACCGCTGCTTCGCGGTCGCCCAGGCGTGCTGGATCACCAGGTTCGCCTTCAGCTCGCAGAGCTGGGCGGCCACCGCCGAGGGGGCCGTGCCGCCCCGGCCGTTGCGGGACGCGAGCGCGCCCGGGACGTTGAGCACCGCGCGCACGTCCGGCGTCAGGTGCTCGGAGATCTTGTTGAACTGCTCGTCGCTGAGCTGGTGCAGCTCGATGTCCTCGGCCTCGCAGACCTTGACGCACTCGCCCGCGACCTCGTGCGCGACGCGGAACGGCACGCCCTGCTTGACCAGCCACTCCGCGATGTCCGTGGCGAGCGAGAAACCGGCGGGGGCCAGCTCCTCCATCCGGGCGCGGTTGATCGTGAGCGTCGCCATCATGCCGGTGAGGGCGGGCAGCAGGACCTCAAGGGTGTCGCAGGAGTCGAAGACCGGCTCCTTGTCCTCCTGGAGGTCGCGGTTGTACGCGAGCGGCAGCGCCTTGAGCGTCGCGAGCAGGCCCGTGAGGTTGCCGATGAGACGACCGCTCTTGCCCCGGGCCAGCTCCGCGATGTCCGGGTTCTTCTTCTGCGGCATGATCGAGGAGCCGGTCGAGAAGGCGTCGTGCAGGGTGACGAAGGAGAACTCCTTCGTGTTCCAGATGATGACCTCCTCCGCGATGCGGGAGAGGTTCACGCCGATCATCGCGGTGATGAACGCGAACTCCGCGACGAAGTCCCGCGACGCCGTGCCGTCGATGGAGTTGCCCGACGAGCCGTGCTCGAAGCCCAGGTCCCGGGCGACCGCCTCGGGGTCCAGGCCCAGCGAGGAACCGGCCAGCGCCCCGGAGCCGTACGGCGAGACCGCCGTGCGGGCATCCCACTGGCGCAGCCGCTCCGCGTCCCGGGACAGCGCCTGGACGTGCGCCAGGACGTGGTGCGCGAAGAGCACGGGCTGGGCGTGCTGGAGGTGCGTGCGGCCCGGCATCGCGACGTCCCTGTGGGCCTCGGCGAGGCGCACCAGGGCGTCCTGGAAGTCGGCGATGAGGCCCCCGATGATCCGGCCGTGGTCCCGCAGGTACATCCGGAACAGGGTCGCGACCTGGTCGTTGCGGGACCGGCCCGCGCGCAGCTTGCCGCCGAGGTCGGCGCCGAGGCGCTCCAGGAGCCCGCGCTCCAGGGCGGTGTGGACGTCCTCGTCGGCGACGGTGCCCACGAAGGAGCCGTCCGCGACGTCGGACTCCAGCTGGTCGAGGCCGGCCAGCATCCGGGTCAGCTCGTCGTCGGTCAGCAGGTCCGCCTTGTGGAGCACGCGCGCGTGGGCGCGGGAGCCCGCGATGTCGTAGGGCGCGAGCCGCCAGTCGAAGTGGACCGAGGCCGACAGGGCCGCCAGCGCCTCGGCGGGACCGTCGGCGAAGCGTCCGCCCCAGAGCCGGACGTCACCGTTGTTGCTGCTCACTGCGTGCTCCTCAGGACAGGGGGCCGGAAGGGGCCGGGAAACCACGGGGTGCGGTGGCCCCTCCCCGCCGCGAGAGCGGGGCGGTGGCCTTCGTTCGCGTAACGAATGGCGATGGGCATAACTATGCAATCCCCTGTATGTTTTGTCAATGTGCTCGACGGTGGCCCGCCCCTCGGCCCCGGCCCCGCGCGGACGGATAATCCGGCCCATGGGAAAGCTCTACGAACGCATAGACGGCAGGATCCGCTCCTTCATCGAGCAACAGCCGGTCTTCTTCACCGCGACCGCGCCCCTCGCGGCCGACGGACACGTCAACCTCTCCCCCAAGGGCCGCTCCGGCACCCTCGTCGTCCTCGACGAGCTGACGCTCGCGTACCTGGACTTCGGGGGCAGCGGCGCCGAGACCGTCGCGCACGTGCGCGAGAACGGCCGCATCACCCTGATGTGGTGCGCCTTCTCCGGCCCGCCGAAGATCCTGCGGGTGCACGGCGAGGGCGAGGCCGTGTTCCGGGACGACCCGCGCTGGGCCGGTCTGATCGAGCACTTCGAGGACGTGGACGGGCCGAGCGCCCGCGCGATCGTCCTGGTCAGGGCCAAGCGGGTCAGCGACTCCTGCGGCTTCGCGGTGCCCCACATGGAGTACGAGCGGGAGCGCACCCAGCACGCCGAGTACTTCGCCCGGAAGTCCGACGACGAGTTCGCCGCGTACTGCGAGAAGAAGCCGTACATCGGACAGAGCGTGGACGGCCTGCCCGCGATCCCGCTGCCGCTGCCCGCCCGCACGGACCGAACGTAGGTCCGCGTCCCGCGCCCCAGGGTCCGGGGTCCGGCGCGGCGCGCGGCGCGGATGCGGGCCGCCGGGGCCCGCGCGCCGTACGGTCCGGGCATGCGCCTGCCCCGTACCGTCGCCCCGCTCCTCGCCGCCGCCCTGCTGTCCGTGGCCGCCGCGCCCGCGGCCCCGCGGCACATGCCGCCGCCCCTCCCGCTGCCCGACCGGATGGCCGACACCGGCGGCGGCAGCCAGCTGATCACCGCCCAGGCCCCCGACACCGGTTCCACCACCGGCCGCGTCACCTGGTGGGAGCGGCGCGCGGGCCGCTGGACCGAGGCCGGTTCGGCGCCCGCGCGGTTCGGCGCGAAGGGGCTCGTCGAGGGCGCCGCGCGGCAGCAGGGCACGAACACCACGCCCACGGGCCTCTACGACCTCCCGTACGCCTTCGGCATCGCGCCCGCGCCCGCCGGGACCCGCTATCCGTACCGCCGCGTGACCGACGCGTCCTGGTGGTGCCAGGACAACGACTCGCGCGCCTACAACCGCTGGACGCAGCCGCTCGCGCCCGACTGCCGCCCCGCCGAGGCCGAACACCTCGTCGCCTACGAAGCCCAGTACCGGCACGCCCTGGTCACCGGCTTCAACTACGGACGCCCGGTGCGCGGCAGGGGCGCCGGGATCTTCCTGCACGCCGACGGCCGGGGCGCGACGGCCGGCTGCGTCTCGGTCCCGGCCGACGCGATGGCCGGGATCCTGGCGTGGGCCGACCCCCTGCGCGCCCCGCACATCGCGATCGGCACGGAATCGGGGGCCACGGCCCTCACGCGCTACTGACGACCGGGCCCCCGGGCCTGTCGTCGGCTTCCCGCCTGCGGGGCTACGCCTGCCCGGCCCTAGCGCTCGTTCTGCGCCAGCCGCAGCAGGTGGTCCGCCAGGGCCTGGCCGCCCAGGGGGTCGCGGCTGATCAGCATCAGCGTGTCGTCGCCCGCGATCGTGCCGAGGACGTCGTGGAGTTCGGCCTGGTCGATGGCCGAGGCGAGGAACTGCGCGGCGCCCGGCGGGGTGCGCAGCACCACCAGGTTGGCCGACGCCTCCGCGGAGATCAGGAGTTCCCCGGAGAGCCTGCGCATCCGCTCCTCCTTGGCCGAGCCGCCCAGCGGGGCCTGCGGGGTGCGGAAGCCGCCCTCACTGGGAACCGCGTAGATCAGCTCGCCGCCGGTGTTGCGGATCTTCACCGCGCCCAGCTCGTCGAGGTCCCGGCTGAGCGTCGCCTGGGTGACGCTCAGCCCGTCGTCGCTGAGGAGCTTGGCCAGCTGGCTCTGCGAGCGCACCGGCTGCCGGTTGAGGATGTCCACGATCCGGCGGTGGCGCGCCATTCGGGTCTGCGGGACGGAAGGACCGCCGTGCTCGTTCTCCTGCGCCTCGGTCATCGTCGTCTCATTCTCCGGATCGTTCGTCCCCGTTGGATACCGCGGTCGCGGTGTCGAGGACGCCGGGGAGGGCCCGGAGAAACGCTTCCGCCTCCGCATCGCCGATGATCAGCGGCGGCATGAGCCGTACGACATCGGGGGCGGGCGCGTTCACCAGGAAGCCGGCGTCCTGGGCCGCCTGCTGCACCTGAGGTGCGAGGGGCCCGGTCAGCACGATACCCAGGAGGAGCCCCGCACCACGGACGTGGGAGACCAGCGGGTGGCCCAGTGACTCGATTCCGTCCCGCAGCTTCTCGCCGAGCCGCTTGACCTCGTCGAGCGCTCCGTCCGCCGCGAGCGTGTCGAGCACGGCCAGCCCGGCGGCGCAGGCGACGGGGTTGCCGCCGAACGTCGAGCCGTGGTGGCCGGGCCTGAACAGCTCGGCCGCGGGGCCGAAGACGACCGTCGCGCCCAGCGGCAGTCCGCCGCCGAGGCCCTTGGCGAGCGTCACGACGTCGGGCTCGACGCCGTGGTGCGCCTGGTACTCGAACCAGTTGCCGGTCCTGCCGACGCCCGTCTGCACCTCGTCGAGCACCAGGAGGGTGCCGGTGGCCCTGGTGATCTCGCGGGCGGCCGCTAGATAGCCCTCGGGGGGCACGACGACGCCGTTCTCGCCCTGGATGGGCTCGACGATCAGCAGTGCGGTGTCGCTGGTCACGGCCGCGCGCAAAGCTTCCACGTCGCCGTACGGCACATGGGTGACGTCGCCGGGCAGCGGCAGGAACGGCGTCCGCTTCGCGGGCTGCCCGGTGAGGGCGAGCGCGCCCATCGTGCGGCCGTGGAAGCCGCCGGAGGTGGCCACCATGTGGCCGCGCCCGGTGAGCCTGCCGATCTTGAACGCGGCCTCGTTGGCCTCGGCGCCCGAGTTGGCGAAGTAGACCCGGCCCTCGCGGCCGAAGAGCTGGAGCAGCCGCTCGGCGAGGGCGACGGGCGGCTCGGCGACGTACAGGTTGGAGACGTGGCCGAGCGAGGCGACCTGCCGGGAGACCGCTTCGACGACGGCCGGGTGGGCGTGGCCGAGCGCGTTGACCGCGATGCCGCCGACGAAGTCGACGTATTCCCTGCCGTCGGCGTCCCAGACCCTGGCGCCCTCCCCGCGGGCCAGGGCGAGCTTCGGGGTGCCGTAGTTGTCGGTGAGCGCGCCCCGCCACCGCTGGGCCAGCTCCGTGTTGCGGCTGTCGGCGCTCACGGCCTCTCCGTTCCGTCCGGCACGACCATGGTGCCGATTCCCTCGTCGGTGAAGATCTCCAGCAGGATCGAGTGCGGTACGCGGCCGTCGATCACGCGGGCGGTGGTGACGCCGTTGCGGACGGCGTGCAGACAGCCCTCCATCTTGGGGACCATCCCGCTGGAGAGGTCGGGCAGCAGCTTCTCCAGCTGCGAGGCGGTGAGCCTGCTGATGACCTCGTCGCTGTTGGGCCAGTCCTCGTAGAGGCCCTCGACGTCGGTCAGGACCATGAGCGTCTCGGCGCCAAGCGCCGCAGCCAGTGCCGCAGCCGCCGTATCAGCATTGACGTTGTAGACATGTCCATCGTCTTCGGAGCGGGCGATCGAGGAGACGACCGGGATGCGGCCGTCGGCGAGCAGCGCGTCGATGGCACCGGTGTCGATGCCGGAGATCTCGCCGACCCGGCCGATGTCGATGAGCTCGCCGTCTATCTCGGGGCGGTGCTGGGTCGCGGTGATGGTGTGGGCGTCCTCGCCCGTCATGCCGACGGCGAGCGGGCCGTGCTGGTTGAGCAGGCCGACCAGCTCGCGCTGGACCTGCCCCGACAGCACCATGCGGACGACGTCCATGGCCTCGGGCGTGGTGACCCTGAGGCCCGCCTTGAACTCGCTCACCAGGCCGTGCCGGTCCAGGGCCGCGTTGATCTGCGGTCCGCCGCCGTGCACCACGACGGGCTTGAGGCCCGCGTGGTGGAGGAAGACGACGTCCTGGGCGAAGGCCGCCTTGAGCTCCTCGTTGACCATGGCGTTGCCGCCGAACTTGATGACGACGCTCTTGCCGTGGTGGCGGGTGAGCCAGGGCAGCGCCTCGATGAGGGTCTGCGCCTTCGGCAGCGCGGTGTGCTTCCGCGTCGGGCTCATGAGCTGTACGCGCTGTTCTCGTGGACGTAGTCCGCGGTGAGGTCGTTGGCCCAGATGACGGCCGACGCGTCGCCCTCGGCGAGGTCGGCGGTGATCTTCACCTCGCGGTAGCGCATGTCGACCAGCTCGCGGTCCTCGCCGACCGAGCCGTTCTTGCAGACCCAGACGCCGTTGATGGCGACGTTGAGGCCGTCCGGGTCGAAGGCCGCCTTCGTGGTGCCGATGGCGGAGAGCACCCGGCCCCAGTTGGGGTCCTCGCCGTGGATGGCGCACTTGAGGAGGTTGTTGCGGGCGATGGAGCGGCCCACCTCGACGGCGTCGTCCTCGGTCGCGGCGTTGATCACCTCGATGCGGATGTCCTTGCTCGCGCCCTCGGCGTCGCCGATGAGCTGGCGGGCCAGGTCGTCGCAGACCGTCCGTACGGCCTCGTCGAACGCGTCCTGCTCCGGGGTGGTGCCGGAGGACCCGGAGGCCAGCAGCAGCACCGTGTCGTTGGTGGACATGCAGCCGTCGGAGTCGATCCGGTCGAAGGTGAGCCGGGTCGCCCCGCGCAGCGCGGCGTCGAGCGCGGCGCTGTCGAGGTCGGCGTCGGTGGTGAGGACGACGAGCATGGTGGCGAGGCCGGGGGCGAGCATGCCCGCGCCCTTGGCCATGCCGCCCACGGTCCAGCCGTCGGCGTGGGTGACGACGGCGGTCTTGTGGACCGTGTCGGTGGTCTTGATGGCGATGGCGGCCTTCTCGCCGCCGTGCTCGGACAGCTCGGCCGCGGCCTTCTCGACGCCGGGCAGCAGCTTGTCCATGGGGAGCAGCACGCCGATGAGCCCGGTGGAGGCGACGGCGACCTCGCCCGCCCCGACCGACAGGACCTCGGCGACCTTCTCGGCGGTGGCGTGGGTGTCCTGGAAGCCCCGCGGACCCGTACAGGCGTTGGCCCCGCCGGAGTTGAGGACGACCGCGGCGACCTCGCCCGCCTTGAGCACCTGCTCCGACCAGAGGACGGGCGCGGCCTTGACGCGGTTGGAGGTGAAGACGCCCGCGGCGGCGCGGCGCGGCCCGGTGTTGACCACGAGGGCCAGGTCCGGGTTGCCGTTCTCCTTGATCCCGGCGGCGATGCCCGCAGCCGTGAATCCCCTAGCTGCCGTCACGCTCACTGCATCTCCTCGTTCGCTTCTCCGCCCGCGCGGCGCAGCGGCGCGGGATTCGTGGTTGTCTGCGGCCCGGCGGCTGCGCGTGCGACGCTCACGGCGCAACTCCGATCGTGGAAAGTCCGGTGGTCTCGTCGAGACCGAGGGCGATGTTCATGGACTGCACCGCTCCGCCCGCGGTGCCCTTGGTGAGGTTGTCGATCGCGCTGACCGCGATGATGCGGCCGGCGTCCTCGTCGTACGCGACCTGGATCTGCACGGCGTTGGAGCCGTAGACGGACGCGGTGGCGGGCCACTGCCCCTCGGGCAGCAGGTGGACGAAGGGCTCGTCGGCGAACGCCTTCTCGTACGCGGCCCGTACGGCCTCGGCGCTCACGCCCTCCTTCGCCTTCGCACTGCTCGTGGCGAGGATGCCGCGGGGCATGGGGGCGAGCGTCGGGGTGAAGGAGACGGAGACCCGCTCCCCCGCGGCCGCGCTGAGGTTCTGGATCATCTCGGGGGTGTGCCGGTGGCCGCCGCCGACGCCGTACGGGGACATGGAGCCCATGACCTCGCTGCCCAGCAGGTGGGGCTTGGCGGCCTTGCCCGCGCCCGAGGTCCCGCTGGCCGCGACGATCACGGCCTCCGGCTCGGCGAGCTGGGCGGCGTACGCGGGGAAGAGGCCGAGCGAGACGGCGGTCGGGTAGCACCCGGGGACCGCGATGCGCTTGCTGCCGGTGAGCGCGGCGCGCGCGCCGGGCAGCTCGGGCAGGCCGTAGGGCCAGGTCCCGGCGTGCGCGGAGCCGTAGAACCGCTCCCAGTCGGCGGCGGAGGCGAGCCGGAAGTCGGCGCCCATGTCGACGACGAGCACATCGGGACCGAGCTGTTCGGCGACGGCGGCGGACTGGCCGTGCGGCAGCGCGAGGAACACGACGTCGTGCCCGGCGAGCACGCCGGGCACGGTCGGCTCCAGGACGCGGTCGGCGAGCGGCAGCAGGTGCGGCTGGAGCGCACCGAGCCGCTGGCCCGCGTTGGAATGGCCGGTCAGGACGCCGATCTCCACCTCGGGGTGGGCGATGAGCAGACGCAGGAGCTCGCCGCCCGCGTAACCGCTCGCCCCTGCCACTGCTGCGCGTACCGCCATCGAACATGCCTCCTCGTAGAGAGCATTACTATACGTAGCGCCGCAGTTTTATGCAATGCGATGTTCCGCAGGGCGAGACGCACGAGGTAAGGGTGCCCTCACCATTGTCGTCGATGCCTGTAAGAGGTACGTGAGCGCACCCGTACGCACCGCTGCCCCCGGAGGGAATCCCTCCGGGGGCAGCGCGTTCGGGCTCGGGAACGGCTCAGTCGCGGGCGTCCCGCTCCTTCTCCGCCTTCGCCGTGTTCTTCTCCTTGATGCGCACGGCCTCCTTGCGGACGTCGGCCTGCGTGGCGCGCTCCTTGCGCAGCCACTCCGGGTCCTCCGCCTTGATCGCGTCGATCTGCTCGGTGGTCAGCGCGTCGGTGACGCCGCCGCGCGCGAGGCCCGAGATGGAGACGCCGAGCTTCGACGCGACGACCGGGCGCGGGTGCGGTCCGGTGCGGCGCAGCTCGCGCAGCCACTCGGGCGGGTCGGACTGGAGGGCCGCCAGCTCGGCGCGCGAAACGACACCCTCCTGGAACTCGGCGGGGGTGGCTTCGAGGTACACACCCAGCTTCTTCGCCGCCGTGGCGGGCTTCATCGTCTGGGTGGTCTGGTGCGACTTCATGAGGTCAAGGGTATCGAGCGCGTGCGCGACCTCCGACCACGACCGGTAACCTGGCGCGGTGACAGGCTCGCAAGAAACCCCCTCGTTCCGGCTCGCGTACGTCCCAGGGGTGACGCCCGCCAAATGGGTGAAGATCTGGCGCGAGCGCCTGCCCGACGTCCCTCTGGAGCTGGTCCAGCTCGCCGCGGCCGAGGCGCCAGGCGTGCTGCGGGAGAGCGGCGCGGACGCGGGATTCGTCCGGCTGCCGATCGACCGCACGGACCTCAGCGCGATCCCGCTCTACACCGAGACGACCGTCGTGGTGGTCCCAAAGGACCACGCGGTGGCCGCGGCCGACGAGGTCGCGGCGGACGACCTGGCCGAGGAGATCGTGCTGCACCCGCTCGACGACGCGCTCGACTGGGAGCGGCCGCCCGGCCTCCCCGCGTTCGAGCGGCCCGCCACGACGGCGGACGCGATCGAGCTGGTGGCCGCCGGGATCGGGGTGCTCCTCGTGCCCCAGTCGCTGGCCAGGCTGCACCACCGCAAGGACCTCACCTACCGCCCGGTCACCGGCACCCCCGAGTCGCAGGTCGCGCTGTCCTGGCGGCAGGACGCCACCACCGACCTGGTGGAGGACTTCATCGGGATCGTGCGCGGACGCACGGTCAACAGCTCGCGCGGGCGCCGCCCCGAGCCGGAGAAGAAGCAGGACGGAAAGCCGGGCCAGGGCCAGAAGCAGGGCCAGAAGCAGGGGCAGGCGCGCAAGGGCGGCGCCCCGCAGAAGAAGGCCGCGCCCGCCAGGGGCGGAGCGAAGGGCGCGGGCCGGGGCACGGCGAAGGGCGCCCAGCGCTCGGGCAGGCCCCGCCGCCGCGGGTAGCGCGGGTCCGCCCTGGCAGGATGGGCGGCATGACCGAGATCCGCACCCCCCGCCTCCTCCTGCGCCGCTGGACCGACGACGACCTCGTCCCGATGGCCGAGATCAACGCCGATCCCGACGTGATGCGGTGGATCGGCGACGGCTCGGTGCGCGACCTGGAGCAGACCGCCGAGGGCATCGAGCGCATCGAGGAGGAGTGGGACGACGAGGGCTTCGGGCTCTTCGCCGTCGAGCTGCTGGCCTCCGGCGAGCTGGCGGGCTTCACCGGCCTCTCCGTGCCGGACGTCCTGCCCGAGCTGGCGTCCGACGTGGAGATCGGCTGGCGGCTCGGACGGCAGTTCTGGGGCCAGGGGTACGCCTCCGAGGCGGCCCACGCCTCGCTGGAGTTCGCGCTCCAGGAGCGCGGCCTCGACCGGGTCGTCAGCATCTGCCACGCCGGGAACACCGCGTCGGAGAACGTGATGCGCAAGCTCGGCATGGAGCTGGAGCGCGAGGCCGAGCACCCCGAGCTCGGCCACCCGCTGCGCGTCTACGCCATCGACCTCAGCCAGTACGAGGCGTGATCCCCCGGCCCCTCCCCCGATCCCGATCCCGATCCCGAAACCGGCCCCGATCCCGGTCCCGGCCCCCGCTCGGGCGCGTCAGCGCTTGACCGCGCGCAGCACCACGAACTTCGGGTCGCTCGCGACCAGTTCGCTGTTGCCGAAGATCCGGCGCAGCGTCACGTGGTAGCCCAGGTGCCGGTTGCCGACCACCCACAGCTCGCCGCCGGGGCGCAGGGCCGCGCGCGCTCCGGAGAACATCCGGCGGGCCGTGCGGTCGGTCGTCGCCTGGTGGGTGTGGAACGGCGGGTTGTTGAGGACCAGGTCCGCCGATTCGGCGGGCAGGTCGACGAGCCCGTCGCCGACGAGGAAGCGGGCTCCGGCGCCCGTACCGACGTTGGCCGCGTAGGTCTCCCTGGCCGACTCCACCGCCTGGAACGACTCGTCGGTGAAGACGACCTCCGCGTCCGGGTGGGCGAGCGCGGCGGCCGTGCCGACCACTCCGTTGCCGCAGCCGAGGTCGACGATGCGGCGCGGGCCGCGCTCGCCCGGCAGGTGCCGCAGGAAGAAGCGGGTGCCGATGTCCAGGCGGTCCGCGCAGAAGACGCCCGCGTGGTTGACGACCGTCCGCCCCGAGACCGCGCCGACGTCGTCGGGCAGGTCGTACCGCAGCGGCCAGGGGCTCGGGGTCCTGGCGAGCGCCGGGTCGGGCGTGCTGAAGATCAGCCGGGCCTTCTTGACCGCGAGCGAGGTCCTGGTGGGGCCGACGATCCGCTCGAAGAGCTTCAGCGTGGAGGTGTGGATCTCCTTGACCATGCCCGTGCCGACGACGACGCTCCCCGCGTGCAGCGCGGGCGCGACGCGGTGCAGCTGGTCCTCCAGGAGCGCGAGGCTCTTGGGGACCCGCACCAGCAGCACGTCGATGCGCTCGGGCGGCGCGTCCCTGGTGGTCAGCAGCCGCACGGCAGCCCCGTCGGCGCCGGACCGCGCGAGGTTGGCGCGGGTGGCGCGCTGGGTGAGGTACGAGTCGGTGAGCTGGGCGAGCCGCGCGGGGCGGTGCGCGGCGAGCACCGTGGTCAGCGCGCCCCACCGGTCCCCCAGGACGGCGACGCTCCCGGAGAGGTCGGTGCCGTCCTCGGCGAGCTGCCGCAGCAGGTACTCGTCGGATGCGTCCCAGGCGCGGAGCTGGTCGCGGGGGTCTTCGGGGAAGCGGGTGAGCGTGTGCTCCCCCGCTGACGTCGTCAAACGGTTCATTGTGCTCTCAGGCTAGCCGAGCGCGGCTCACGCCTCGCGGTCCCGCGTCACCCACAGCCCCGCGCCCGAGCCGATCAGCAGCGCGCCGCTGACGATGCTGACGGCGATCTGCGGCCCGCCGCTGTCGACGACCAGGTTGGCAACGAGGTTGGCGGCGACGCCGGCCGCGAAGAGCGTCCAGAGCAGCGACTTCATGGGGGGTACCTCCGGGGCGGGCACGGGTCGTGCGGTGGTTCTCCGTGCGGTTTCTCGATTACGGGTGCCACTCTCGCCGCCGGGGCCCGTGCGCCGCGAGGGAGCCCGCTGCCCCGTTCGTGGTGGAGCCTGCACCACCATGGGGAGCGACACGATCCGCGCGAGACGGTCCGGAGGAATCCATGGGCGAGAACAAGCGGCGCATGCTGGCCGGCGAGTGGTACGTACCCGACGACCCCGAGCTGCGCGACGACAGCGTGCGCCGGGCCAAGCTCTGCGACGCGTACAACGCGCCGGGCGTGCTCCGCGACGAGCGGCGCAGGATCCTCACCGAGCTGCTCGGCGAGGTCGGCGCGCACGTGAACATACGGCCGCCGTTCCACTGCGACTTCGGGTACCGCATCAGCGTCGGCCAGGGGACGTTCGTCAACTTCAACGCGGTGTTCCTGGACATCGCGCCGATCACGATCGGGGCCGACGTGCAGATCGGTCCGAACGTTCAACTCCTCACCGCCACGCACGAGTTGGACGCGGAGCGCAGGCGCGCCGGATGGGAGAAGGGGGTGCCCATCACCCTCGGGGACAACGTCTGGCTGGGCGGCGGGGTCATCGTCTGCCCCGGGGTGACGATCGGCGCGAACACGGTGGTGGGCGCGGGGTCCGTGGTGACCAGGGACCTGCCGGACGGCGTGCTGGCGGTCGGCAATCCGGCGCGGGTGGTGCGGAAGCTGGAGTAGCGGTGCGTACGGGGCGGGGCGCGCCGCCACCGTGCCGCGCGCCCCGCCCCCGTACGGCTCGGGCACGGGCCCTCAGGCGGTCCCGGCCAGTGCCAGCGCCATCCAGTTCTCCGGGGACTCCAGCGGCGCGAACCCGACCTTCGCGTACACCCCGTGCGCGTCGGCCGTCGCCAGCATCACGCGGCGCACGCCGAGCGGGGCCAGGTGGTCGCGGACCGCCTCGACCAGGGCGGTGCCGAGCCCCTTGCCGCGCGCCGCGCGGTCCACGTAGACGTCACAGAGCCAGCCGAACGTCGCCCGGTCGGTGACCACCCGCGCGTAGCCGACCAGCGCGCCCGAACCGGGCTCGTACGCACCGAAGTTGAGCGACCCGGCGATGGCCGCGTCCATCTGCTCGCGGCTGCGCCCGTGCGCCCAGTAGGTGTCGGTGGAGATCCAGCGGTGGACGAGGTCGGGGTCGATGCGGCCTTGGTCGGTGGATATCTCGTAGTCCATGGCCGGAGGCTATCGGCCGACGGCGGCGCGCAGGCGGCGCACCCCTTCCGCGACCTCGGCGGTCCCCGCCACGCCCGCGTGGCTCAACCTGACGTGCCCCGCGGGGGGTTCGGCGCAGAAGTAGGGGCGGCCCGGGGCGACGGCGGCCCCCGCCCGCAGCCCGGCGGCGACGAACGCGGCCTCGTCGGTCCCGTCGGGGAGCCGCACCCAGAGGTGGAAGCCGCCCGACGGGGTGTGCGGGACGGTCAGTTCGGGCAGCTCCCGGGCGACGGCGGCGGCCATCGCGGTGCGGCGCGCCGCCAACTCTCCCGCCAGGGACCTGAGGTGGCGACTCCAGGCGGGCGATCCGACGAGTTCGAGCGCCGCTTCCTGGAGCGGGCGCGGCACGAAGAACTGGTCGACGATCTGGATCGCGCGCAGCCGCTCCAGGACCGGGCCGCGCGCCGCGAGCGCGCCCACCCTGAGGCTGGGCGACGCGGCCTTGGTGAGCGAGCAGACGTGCACGACGACCCCGTCGGGGTCCTGGGCGGCGAGCGTGGGCGGCAGGGGCCCGGCGTCCTCGTGGACCAGGCGCCGGGCGAAGTCGTCCTCGACCACGAACGCGCCCGCCGCCCGCGCGATCCGCAGCACGTCGAGGCGCCGCCGCGGGGAGAGCACCGAACCCGTGGGGTTCTGGAAGAGCGGCTGGCAGACGAAGACCCGCGCCCCGCTGGCCCGCAGCGCCGCCTCCAAGAGGTCGGGGCGCACCCCTTCGGCGTCGGTCGGCACGGGCACGGGACGCATTCCGGCGGCGCGCGCCACGGCCAGCATGCCGGGGTAGGTCGGCGACTCGACGAGGACGGGGGCGCCGGGCGGGGCCAGCGCGTGCAGCGCGGTGGTGAGCGCGGACTGGCCGCCCGCCGTGACGAGGACGTCCGCGGGGCCGACGCTGCCGCCGATCTCCCGGGCGAACCACTCGCGCAGCTCGGGCAGGCCGTCCGTGGGCGGCCGCCCCCAGGCCCCGGGCCGCCGCCCGGCGCGGGCCAGGGCGGCGGCCAGCGCGCGCTCGGGCTGGAGCGAGGGGTGGAGGTAGCCGCCGTTGAACTCGACGACGCCGGTGGGCGGGGCGGCCAGGGTCACCAGCACGCCGGACGCGTCGACGGCGCGGGGCACGAGTCCGGCGGCGCCCGCGGCGCTGAGCGTGACCTCCTGCCAGGAGGTGTCACCGGCCTCGGGGGCGCCCGTGCGGGGTTCGGCGCGGAAGGCGCCCGCGCCGGGGCGGGTGACGACGAGCCCTTCCGCGGCGAGCTGGGCGATTGCCCTGGACACCGTCACCGGGCTCACCCTGAACCGTTCGACGAGGGCCCTGCTGGACGGGAGCTTTCCACCTGGTGAGTAGCGGTCGAGTTCCGCTTTAAGGGAGTTCGCCAGATCCACCACGCTGCTACGCTCTTGCATGACAGCACAGGATAGCGCTACTCGCACCACCTCGATAGCGGTGAGCAACGGCACCGTGCTCGCCGCCCTCGGGGTCACCGCCTTCTCGCTCACCTTCCCCGCCACCGCCTGGGGCCTGGAGGGCTTCGGCCCCTGGTCGCTGGTGGCCGTCCGCAGCGTGCTCGCCGCGCTGATCGCGGGCGGCGCGCTGCTCGCGCTGCGCGTACCGCTGCCGCCCCGCCGCCACTGGGGGCCGCTCGCGGTGGTCGGCGGCGGTGTGGTGATCGGCTTCCCGATGCTGACGACGCTCGCGCTCCGGACGTCCACCACCGCGCACGCCGCCGTCGTGGTGGGCCTGCTGCCGCTGACCACGGCGGTGTTCTCGGCGCTGCGCACCGGCGCGCGGCCCTCCCGCACGTTCTGGACCGCCGCGCTGGCCGGGGCCGCCGTGGTGATCGGCTTCACCGTGCAGCAGAGCGGCGGCGCGCTCACCACGGGCGACCTCTACCTCTTCGGCGCGCTGCTGGTGTGCGCCGCGGGCTACACCGAGGGCGGCAGGCTGGCGCGGGAGATGCCGGGCTGGCACGTGATCGGCTGGGCGCTGGTGCTGTGCCTGCCGCTGACGGTGCCCGCGATGGCCCTCGCCCTGTCGTACGAGCCGGTCGCGCTGACCGCGCACAGCGTGACCGGAGTGCTCTGGGTCGCGGCGGGCTCGCAGTTCCTGGGACTGGTCGTCTGGTACCGGGGCATGGCGGAGATCGGCATCGCCAGGGCCAGCCAGCTCCAGCTCGCGCAGCCGCTGCTGACCCTGGTCTGGTCGGTGGGCCTGCTCGGCGAGCGGCTCTCGCCGGCGGCGCCGCTGGCGGCCGTCGGGGTGCTGGTCTGCATCGCGGTCACCCAGCGGGCCAGGACCTGACGGCTTTCGGACGGGGCTCCCCGGGGCGCGGCACGACGGGGCCCAACCCGCGCGCCCGGCCGTACACTCCGGGTACGCGACGCCGTACCCGAGGAGGTCTCTTCCGATGCGAGCGAGTGTGGGCGACCGGTTACTGGTGCACGGCAGGATCGTCGGTCAGCAGGACCGGACCGCGGAAGTCATCGAGGTGCTGGGCCCGGACGGCACGCCCCCGTACCGCGTCCGCTTCGAGGACGGCCGCGAGACGCTGATGTCCCCGGGCCCCGACACCGTCGTCCAGCACGGCGAAGGGGCGTAGCGCCGGGGACCGCCGCGGCGGGGACCTACCTCGGCCGCACCCGGGTCGGATAGTGGTCGGCGACGACCCGCGCCATGGCCCCGATCCGGTCGGTGACGACCTCCTTCGCGGAGAAGTAGCAGTGCCCGTCGACCTCGTCGTGGCCGCGCGCCAGCGTGAGGTGGCGGGAGAGTTCGGCCGGGTCCTGCCAGGCGGCGGGCTGCGCGGGGTCGCCCGCCTTGTAGAGCGCCTCGCCGACGTAGAGGTCGACCCCCGTGCCCCGGACCGTCTCGGCCCACCAGGGCAGCAGCTTGGCGTAGTCGGCCGCGGGGAAGCCGATGTTCCAGTAGATCTGCGGGCAGATGTAGTCGATCCACCCCTCCTTGACCCACTTGCGGGTGTCGGCGTGCAGGTCGTCGTAGGTCTGCACGCCCGCCCTGGTGTCCGAGCCGAGCGGGTCGGTCGCCGCGTTGCGCCAGACGCCGAAGGGGCTGATCCCGAAGCGGACGTTCTTCTTGATCCGCTTGATCCGCCGGGCGGTCTCCAGGACCAGCCTGTCGGTGTTGTCGCGCCGCCAGGCCGCCTTGTCGGGGAAGCCCGCGCCGTAGCGCTCGTACGCCGCGTCGTCGTCGAAGACCTGACCGGCGACGGGGTACGGGTAGAAGTAGTCGTCCCAGTGCACCGCGTCCACGTCGTAGCGGCGCACGGCGTCCAGCATCGCGTCCTGGACGAAGCGCCGGACTTCGGGCAGCCCCGGGTTGTAGTAGAGCTTGCCGCCGTAGGGCAGCACCCATTCCGGGTGGACGCGGGCCGGGTGCGAGGGGACCAGCCGGGAGGGGTCGGTGTGGTTGGCGACCCGGTAGGGGTTGAACCAGGCGTGCAGCTCCAGGCCCCTGCGGTGCGCCTCGCGCACGGCCGTGCCCAGCGGGTCCCAGCCCGGGTCGCGGCCCTGCGTCCCGGTCAGGTACTGCGCCCACGGCTCGTACGGCGAGGGCCACAGCGCGTCGGCGGTGGGGCGGACCTGGAAGACGACGGCGTTCAGCCTCCTCGCCGCGGCCGTGTCCAGGTACGCCAGCAGCTCGGCGCGCTGCTCGTCGGCCGGGAGCCCAGGCCGCGACGGCCAGTCCCGGTTGGCGACGGTGGCGAGCCACATGCCGCGCAGCTCCCGGCGGCGGGTGCGGCCCCGGCCGCGGCCCGCGCGCACGGCCCCCTCGACGGCCGCCGCGTCGCCCGCGACCATGAGCCCCGTCACAGCGGCGGCCGTCCCCGCCACGAACCCTCTGCGGCCAATTCGCCCCATTCGCTGCACTTGCAACCCCCCAGGGAGTCGGATGGATGGCACCGTATCCGCTCAGCATGCCCGCCCCTGGCCCCCGTGCACCCGCGCGGGCGGAGTAACGTCGTGGGGTCGCGGCGGGTGCCGGAATCACACGGCCCCCGTCGCACCGTCGACCAGCGGATCAGCGAAAGGCACGATGTGACGGACCTCTATGACATCGCACGCGTCGGAGTGGTGGGCTGCGGCCAGATGGGCGCGGGCATCGCGGAGGTGTGCGCCCGCAGCGGCCTTGAGGTCAAGGTCGCCGAGACCACCGGCGAGGCGCTGGAGATCGGCCGCACCCGGCTGCACAACTCCCTCGCCAAGGCGGCCGAGCGCGGGAAGATCACCGTGGAGGAGCGCGACGCCACGCTCGCCCGGCTGAGCTTCACCACCGACCTCGGCGAGTTCGCCGACCGCGATCTGGTCATCGAGGCCGTCGTGGAGAACGAGCAGGTCAAGACCGAGATCTTCCAGGTGCTCGACCAGGTCGTGACGCGCCCGGACGCGATCCTCGCCTCGAACACCTCCTCCATCCCGCTGGTGAAGCTGGCCGTCGCGACCTCGCGCCCCGACCACGTCATCGGCATCCACTTCTTCAACCCGGCCCCGGTGCAGAAGCTGGTCGAGCTGATCCCGGCGCTGACCACCTCCGAGGGCACCGTCAGCCGCGCCCAGGCCCTGGTCGAGAAGGTCCTCGGCAAGCACGCGATCCGCGCCCAGGACCGCTCGGGCTTCGTGGTGAACGCGCTGCTCGTGCCGTACCTGCTCTCCTCGATCCGGATGTTCGAGTCCGGCATCGCCAGCCGCGAGGACATCGACAACGGCATGGAGCTGGGCTGCGCCCACCCGATGGGCCCGCTCAAGCTCTCCGACCTGATCGGCCTCGACACCATCGTCTCGATCGCGGACTCGATGTACGCCGAGTACAAGGAGCCGCTGTACGCCGCTCCCCCGCTGCTCCAGCGCATGGTGGACGCGGGTCGGCTCGGCCGCAAGACGGGCTCGGGCTTCTACGTCTACTCCTGATTCACACGGGGTGTGAGGGGTACACCCGCATATGCCCTGCGCACACGCTCCCGCCCTGCGACCAGGGAGAGTTGACTCTTTGACGGACAGTCAATGGGCCGTGCGGCCCGGAGTCAGCACTCTCCCGACAGGAGCGGAACTGTGACCACCGACCCCGTGAAGACCGCGGTCGTCGAAGAAGTCGCCGAGTTACGGCGCCGGCTGGATGTCGCCCTCGCGAGGATCGACGGCCAGCTGGCGCTGCTGTCCCACCGGGGCGACCAGACCGACCGGGAGACCGTCGGCCTGGCCTCCCGGCTGACGGCGCTGGAGCACCACAGATGGCCCCTGCGCACCATCGCGACGCTCTCCACCGTGGGCGCGCTCGCCGTCACGGTCTGGCAGGCACTGGGGCGCTGAACCTCAGCCCAGCCTGAGGTGGTGCAGCATCAGCAGTCCGGCCGCCATGTTGGCGGCCGGGACCTCGCCACGGGCGATCATGTCGGGCACCAGCTTGAGCGGTACCCACTCGCGGCGCGAGGACTCGAAGTCGTCCTCGGGGTGTCCCGTGTAGGTCGCCTCCTCCGCCCAGTAGAGGTGGTGCCTGGCGTCCGTGAGCCCGTTGGACGGCTCGACGGTGAGCAGGTGCCGCAAGGGGCCGGGCCGCCACCCGGTCTCCTCCTCCATCTCGCGGGCAGCGGCGGCGGCGACGTCCTCGCCGTCCTCCACCACCCCCGCCGCGAGTTCCCACCCCCAGCTGTCGGTGATGAACCGGTGCCGCCAGAGCAGCAGCACCTCGTTCGCCTCGTTGACGACCGTGGCGATCGCGACCGCCCTGAGCCTGATGACGAAGTGGTCGAGGTGCCGGCCGTCGGGGAGCTCGACGTCCGCCAGGTTCACCTTGAACCAGCGGTTTCCGTATACAGGTTGTTCACTTAGTTTCGTCCACTGCACTTTTCTGCCACCTTCCGACAGGGAGATGGCAATATCGCAGCAGGCGAGTGCTCACAGGGGAACGCGCAACGCCCCGTCGATCAACTCGGCAGCTTTTTCCGCATCGTTGCCCCCACTGGCCACCAGGTGCTCGCGCACCGCACGCAGCCGGTCCCTGAGCCGCTGCGACTCCATCCCCCTGGCGCGCTCTGCCATTTCCGCGGCGGTTTCGGCCGCCCGGTCCGCCTCGCCCTGGCGGAGCTCGATGTGGGTGAGCATCGCGAGACGGTGGATGCGGCCCCGGTCGTGCGCCGGAGTGTCCACGGCGGCCGTCGCGTGCTCCCGCGCGGCGGGCAGGTCGCCCAGGCTCAGCAGCGCCTCCGCCACCTGCACGTTCACCAGCCCCGGCTGGACGTAGCCCGTCTCGTCCGGCTCGTGCCCCGGCCTGATCCGTTCGGCCTCCGCCTCGGCCCGCCTGATGCAGGCCAGCGCGGCGGCGCTGTCGCCCAGGTGCGCGTACGCCTTCGCCTGCATCGCGTTCAGATCGGCGGCCAGCGCGGGCGAGATGTGGTGCCCCGCGGCCCGCAGCGCGGCCTCGGCGAACGCCACCGACTGCCGGAACTCCCCCATGTAGAGCAGCTGGTTGACGAGCAGCGCGATCACGTAGCCGCCCAGCGCCCGGTCCCCGCTGGCCTTCGCCAGCCGCAGCGCCTGGTGGAAGTAGCGCTGCGCCAGGCCGTGCGCGTCGGAGTCGTACGCGCAGATGCCCGCCACCGCCACCAGCCCCCCGGTGGCCCGGTGCAGTTGGCGGCCCAGCGCGTCGTTGTACGAGCCGCGCAGCAGCGGCGCCGTCTCCGCGTTCAGGAAGCCGACGACCCGGCTGCGCGTCGCGATGCCGCCCGCCCTGCGGTACATCAGCTCGTAGTGCGCCCTGGCCGCGCGCAGCATCTCGATGTCGGCGAGCGAGACCCTGACCTGGCCGCTGCGCGAGACGTCCGCGTCCTCCGGCGGGTTCTCCCACTCCCACACGGGCACGATCGCCGGGGTGCCGGTGACCGCGGGCGCGCCCACTATGTGCGGGCGCTGCTGCTCGTCGGAGCGCCACAGCGCGGTGGCCCGCTCCACGAAGCCGGAGAGCGGCGAGGAGTGCGACGAGGCCCCCTCGCCCGGTTTCCCGAGGCCGATGTCGTCGAGGGTCACCGCCCGGTGCAGCCGGGCGGTGAGCACCTCGCAGAGCAGGTCGGGCACCTGGCCGCGCGGCCGCTGCCCCTTCAACCAGCGGGCCACCGCGGTGTGTTCGTACCGCAGCGAGAGCCCTCTGGCTCTGCCGGCCAGATTGATGTGCACGGCGAGCCCCGCTTTGGAGACGCCCGCCTCGTCGATGAGCGATTCGAGCAGGATGTTGGGCTCCATCATGTGCCCCTCCGACGGCTCGGTGCGCCCCAAGCGTAGTGGAGCGCCCTTCACACCCCGTGTGAACGGAATGCACGCATCTATGCGCCGCACACCCTGCCGCCCGCGCTCCCCGACCGGTTGACTGCTGACCGCCTCACCATGAGGCGGACGGGCCGTCGGCTCCCCCTCGAACAGTGCGACGGCCCGCACCGCGCCGTTCGCCCTGCTTGATCTGCCCGACACTCCGCAGCAGGGCGGGCGGACGCGGAACACCGCGCTCTCAGCGATTGGAGGCGGCGGAACGGGTACGGGTACGGCGGCGCAGGACCGCTTCCCCCGGCTGCGCCGGTACCCGTGCACGGTCGTTCCGCAGCACCAGCAGCGCGATGTCGTCGGTGGGCCTGCCCCCGGTGTGCCGCAGCAGCGCCCCGTGCACCCGGCGGATCACCGCGGCGGGGCTGACCGGCGACGAGTCGGCGATCTCCGCGAGCAGTTCCTCCAGCGGGAAGAAGGCGCCACCGCCGTCCCTGGCGTCCTCGGCGCCGTCCGTGTGCAGGAACAGCGCCTCGCTCGGCAGCAGCCGCGCGCAGGTGTGCACCGGGATGTCGGCGGGCAGCGGGAAGGGGCCGAGCGGGGGCAGCGGGTCGCCGGTCGACAGCGGCTCGGCGCGCCGGTCGAGCCGGTACGGCCAGGGGTGCCCGCAGTTGACCGCGGACAGCTGCCCCTCGGGGCCGATCTCCAGCAGCAGGAGTGTCACGAACTCCTCGGCCATCGGGCAGTCGGGCTCGGCGCCGCCCGACGCGGGGTGCTCGGCGCGCGAGCGCTCCCGCAGGTGCCGCTGGAGGGCGCGCTCCAGGCGCCTGAGCACACCGGCCAGTTCGGCCTCGTCGTGCGCGGCCTCGCGGAAGCTGCCGAGGACGGCGGCGACCGCGCCGAGCGCGCTCAGGCCGTGGCCCCGCACGTCGCCCATGACCACGCGCACGCCGTACGGGGTGGCCACCGCCTCGTACAGGTCCCCGCCGACCGTCGCGCCGCGCGCGGCCGAGAGCTGGGACGCGGCGATCGCCAGCCCGTCGATCCTGGGCGGCAGCGGTCGCAGCAGCACCTGCTGCGCGGCGTGCGCCACCTCGCGGATCTGCCGCAGTTGCAGCGCGAGGTGGCGGCGGGCGCCGAGCACCAGGCCCGCGCCGACGGAGAAGAAGACGATGCTGCTGGTGACCCGGGGCGCCATGCTGTCGTCCTGGGCGATGGGACAGGCGAGCTTCCAGACGACGGCCAGGGCGCCCCATACGGCGGGGAGCGCGAGGGGGAGGAGCTGCCTGGCCCGTGTGTCGCCTGTGCCGCCCGCGAGAATCATGCCGCTGGTCCCCTCATAGGTCGTCCAGCACGCTGGGCCGCGCTCAGAAACCGTTTACCAGAAACCGTTTTCTGCGCCGGTCCGGCCGGGCCGCCCCTGCGGCCGGGGACGATTCTGTCCATAGGGAGCACTCCAGGGGAACAGCGCCCGTAACTCTCACTCGAACGAGTGAGGGGGCGCATCCGGGAAGTTCCCGGACGCGCCCCCTCTGCGGAGCAGCGGGCGTCAGGCGCCGCGCAGCACCGCCCCGGTGTGCTCGGCGGCCAGGGCCACCGCGGCGTCGCGGGCGGCCGTGGCCTCCTCGACGGTCAGCGTGCGGTCCGGTGCGCGGAAGCGCAGCGCGTACGCCAGGGACTTCTTGCCCTCGCCCAGCTGGTCGCCGGTGAAGACGTCGAACAGCCGGATGGATTCGAGGAGTTCACCGGCGCCGCCCTGCAGGAAGTACTGCACGACGGCGGCGGGCACCTCGGCGTCCACGACCAGCGCGACGTCCTGGGTGGCGACGGGGAAGGTGGAGATGCGGGGCGCGGCGAGCGCCCCCTCTCCGGCCTTCTCCAGCCGGTCCAGGTCGAGCTCCATCGCGCAGGTGCGGGCGGGCAGCGAGAGCGCCTTCACCACGCGCGGGTGCAGTTCGCCCGCGTGGCCGACGACGACGACGTCCCCGTCGATCACGACCTTCAGCTCGGCGCAGCGTCCCGGGTGCCAGGGGCCGTACTGGCCCTGGTCGACGATGAGCTCCGCACCGGCCTCGCGGGCCAGGGTGCGGGCGGCCTCGACGGCGTCCGCCCAGGTCGCCGGGCGGCCCTTGCCCCACCAGCCGGCCTGCTCGCGGGCGCCGCTGAGCACCACGGCCGCGTGCCGCGGCTGCGCGGGCAGCGTGGCGCCCAGCTCGGCGATCTCGGCGTCGGTGGGCCGACGGTCGACGGGCAGCCGCACCGGCTTCTTCTCCTGGCCGGTGGGCCGGAAGACGAGGCCGGTCTCGAAGAGCGCCAGGTCGTGGCTGCCGCGCCCGTCGTTGCGGCGCAGCGCGGCGAGGAGGCCGGGCAGCAGCGTCGTGCGGAGCGCGGGCTCCTCGTCGGAGAGCGGGTTGACCAGCTTGACGACCTTGCGCAGGTCGTCGTCGGCGGCGATGCCGAGCTGGTCGAAGACCTGCTCCCCGATGAACGGGTAGCTCAGCGCCTCGACGTAACCGGCCCCGGCCAGCGCGCGGCCGAAGCGGCGGTGCAGCCGCTGGCTCTCGGTGAGCCCGCGGCCCGAGGGCGGCGTGGGCAGCGTGGAGGGGAGGTTCTCGTACCCCTCCAGGCGGATGACCTCTTCGGCGAGGTCGTTGGGCTCGGCGAGGTCGGGCCGCCAGGACGGCACGGTCACGGTCAGGTCGTCCTGGCCGTAGACGTCGCAGCCGACCTCCTGGAGGCGGCGCACCACGGTCTCGCGACCGTACTCGACGCCCGCCACGCGGTCCGGGTGGTCGGCGGGCATCGTGATCGTGCGCGGCGCGGACGGCGCGATGACCTCGGTGACCCCGGCCTCCGCGGTGCCGCCCGCGAGCAGCACCAGCAGGTCGACGGTGCGCTGCGCGGCGGCGGCGCCCGCCTGCGGGTCCACGCCGCGCTCGAAGCGCTTGGACGCCTCGGAGGGCAGCTTGTGGCGGCGCGCGGTGCGGGCGATGGAGAGCGCGTCGAAGTGCGCGGCCTCGATGACGACCTCAGTGGTGCCGACGACGGCGCCGGTCTCCGGGTCGGCCGTGGCGTCGGCGATCTCCGTGTTGGCGCCGCCCATGACGCCCGCGATGCCGATGGGGCCGCGGTCGTCGGTGATGACCAGGTCGGCGGGGTCGAGCTTGCGCTTGACGCCGTCGAGGGTGGTCAGCACCTCGCCCTGCTCGGCGCGGCGGACCCCGATGGTTCCGTCGAGGCGGCTGCGGTCGTAGGCGTGCAGCGGCTGGCCGAGCTCGATCATCACGTAGTTGGTGACGTCGACGGCGAGCGAGATCGGGCGCATGCCCGCCTTCTGGAGGCGGCGCTGGAGCCAGATCGGGGAGCGTGCCTCGGGGTCGAGGCCGACGACGGTGCGCGCGGTGAAGCGGTCGCAGCCGAGCGGGTCGGCGATCTTCACCGGGTGGCCGAAGGAGTTCGGCGCGGGCACGTCGAGGAGGGCCGGGTCGCGCAGCGGCAGGCCGTAGGCGGTGGCGACCTCGCGGGCGACGCCGCGCATGGACAGGCAGTAGCCGCGGTCCGGCGTGACGGCGATGTCCAGCACCTCGTCGACCAGCTCCAGGAGCTCGATCGCGTCGCTGCCGACCTCGTGCTCGGGCGGCAGCACGATGATGCCGCCGGAGCCGTCGTCGCCCATGCCCAGCTCGTCGCCCGAGCAGATCATGCCGTGCGAGGTCTTGCCGTACGTCTTGCGCGCGGCGATCGCGAAGTCGCCGGGCAGCACGGCGCCCGGCAGGACCACGACGACCTTGTCGCCGACGGCGAAGTTGCGCGCGCCGCAGACGATCTCCTGGGGCTCGCCGGTGCCGTTGGCCTGCCCGACGTCGACGGTGCAGAAGCGGATGGGCTTCTTGAACTCCGTCAGCTCCTCGATGGTGAGGACCTTGCCGACGACGAGCGGGCCCTTGAGCCCGGCGCCGAGCTGCTCGACGGTCTCGACCTCAAGACCGGCGGAGACGAGCTTGGCCTGTACGTCGCGGCCGGTCTCGGTGGCGGGGAGGTCGACGTACTCCCGCAGCCAGGAAAGCGGGACCCGCATCAGATCTCCATCCCGAACGGCCGGGTGAACCGGATGTCACCCTCGACCATGTCTCGCATGTCTTCGACGTTGTGGCGGAACATCAGCATCCGTTCGATGCCGAACCCGAAGGCGAATCCGCTGTACTTGCGGGGGTCGACGCCGCAGGCGGTGAGCACCTTGGGGTTGACCATGCCGCAGCCGCCGAGCTCGATCCAGCCCTCGCTGCCGCAGGTGCGGCAGGGGCGGTCGGGGTCGCCGACGGACGCGCCGCGGCAGACGTAGCAGACCATGTCCATCTCGGCGGACGGCTCGGTGAAGGGGAAGAAGTGCGGCCGCAGCCGGGTCTTCATGTCCGGGCCGAAGAGCGCCTGCACCATGTGGTCCAGGGTGCCCTTGAGGTCGGCCATGGTCAGGCCCTCGTCGACGGCCAGCAGCTCGATCTGGTGGAAGACCGGGGTGTGCGTGGCGTCCAGCTCGTCGGTGCGGTACACGCGGCCGGGGCAGACGACGTAGACGGGGGGCTCGCGGTCGAGCAGGGTGCGGGCCTGCACGGGCGAGGTGTGCGTGCGCAGCACGACACCGGACTCGTCGGTCTTGGCGCCGTCGGCGCCCTCGACGAAGAAGGTGTCCTGCATCTGGCGCGCGGGGTGGTCGGGGACGAAGTTCAGGGCGTCGAAGTTGAACCACTCCGCCTCGACCTCGGGGCCCTCCGCGACCTCGTAGCCCATCGCCACGAAGACGTCGGCGACGCGCTCCATGAGGGTGGTGAGCGGGTGGCGGGCGCCTGCCGGGGTGCGGTCGTGGGGCAGCGTGACGTCCACGGCCTCCTCGACCAGCACGCGCTCGTCGCGTTCCGCCTCCAGCTCGGTCTGGCGGGCCGCGAGTGCCTTGTTGACCGCGCCGCGGGCCATGCCCACGAGCTTGCCCGCGGCGGCCTTGGCCTGCGGGGGCAGGGCGCCGATCTCGCGGTTGGCCAGCGACAGCGGCGAGGTCCCGCCGGTGTGCGCGGTCTTCGCGTGGGCGAGCGCTTCGAGGTCGCCCGCGGCGGCGAAGGCGGCGATCGCCTCGTCCCGTGCGCGCTCGATCTCTTCCGGTTTCAGGGCCTCGACCTCAACTGGGTCGTACGACTTATTGGGTGCCGACATCTCTTCCCGTGTTTCCGATTGGCTGTGGCTGGGAGTCACCCGCGGCCGACGCTCTGGACGACCCCGGCACGAACGCGCCAAAGGTCGAGTCTAAAGGTTGCGCGGATGCGAAGCGGCCCGTGGAGCCTCAGGCCAGATAGGCCGGGGCCCCCACGGGCAGGATAAATCGGAATTCGGCGCCACCGCCGGGGCCGCGCCCCACGGTGATCGTCCCGCCGTGCGCCTCGACGATGCCCTTGACGATGTACAGGCCCAGGCCGGTGCCGCCGCGCTTGCTCCCCCGCCAGAAGCGGGTGAAGACGCGGCCCATCGACTCCTCGGGGATGCCGGGGCCCTCGTCGCTCACGGTGACTGCCGTGCCCTTCTCGTCGGCTGCGGGTGCCACCTCGATGGTGACCGTTCCCTCGCCGTGGCGCACGGCATTTTCCAGCAGGTTGCCGAGCACCTGGTCGACCTTGTCGGGGTCCGCCCACAGGTCGGGCAGCGGCTGCCTGATCCGTACGAGGAAGCGGTCGGGCGACTGGCCCGCCGCGGTCAGCGCCTGGACGTGGCGGCCCACGGCCGCGCCCGCGTCGATGGGCTGGCGGCGCACTTCGAGGCGGCCGGAGTCGATGCGCGAGATGTCCAGGAGTTCGGCGATGAGCCGGGTGACGCGGTTGGCGTCGGCGTCGACCGTCTCCAGCATGAGGCGCTTCTGGTCGTCGGTGAACCGCTCCCACTTGGCCAGCAGCGTGGCCGTGAAGCCCTTCACCGAGGTCAGCGGGGAGCGCAGTTCGTGGGCGACGGTGGCGATGAGTTCGGCGTGGCTGCGCTCGGTGCGGCGCCTGGCCTCGGTGGAGCGCAGGCAGACGACGAGGCGGCGGACGGGGCCCGTGGGGTGGTCGCGGACGTAGCGCGCGGAGACCAGCACTTCGCGGCCGCCGGGCAGCAGGAGGTTGCGCTCGGGCTGGCCGACGCGGGTGGCGAGGCCGCCGTAGGGGTCGGTCAGCGCCCACCAGCGGTGGCCCTTGAGGTCTTCCAGGGGCAGCGCGTCCTCCAGGGCGCGGCCGATGGCGGCGGCGCTGGGGACGGCGGTGATGCGGGCGGCCGCGGCGTTGAAGCAGACGACGCGGCCCCGCTCGTCGGCGACGACCAGCCCGTCGGGGAGGTCGTCCGGGTCGACGTCGAACCCGTCGCCGCCCATGGGCGCGGCGCGCCTCTGTGTCGATGCGGGTTCACTCGTCCCGACGGCCATCCCCTTGTCCCACCCCTCCGGCTCGCGCAGTGGGCCCCCGAGCCCGTCACACTACTAGCTGGGAGTGACGGCGCGGACCCCCTCAGCCAGTACCGGTCGGCCAAGACGGCCGAGACTGTGCGGTCCCGGCGGCGGGTCCGCGGGGGGTGGCAGCGCTTTCAGCCGTCAGTACGGCGTGCGGGGCGCTGCGCACGCGCGGAGGCGTACAGGCAGACCGCGGCCGCGGTGGCCAGATTCAGGCTCTCGGCCTTGCCGTGGATGGGGACGCGCACGACGGCGTCGGCCAGCGCGCGGGTCTCCTCCGGGAGCCCCCACGCCTCGTTGCCGAAGATCCAGGCGGTCGGGGTGCCCATGGTGCCCGCGTCCAGTTCGTCGTCGAGGTCGTCGTCGCCCGCGCCGTCGGCGGCCAGGATCCGCACGCCCGCGTCCCGCAGTCCGCTCACGGCCTGTTCGACGGGGACGCCCACGGCGACGGGCAGGTGGAAGAGGGAGCCGACGGAGGCGCGTACGGACTTGGGGTTGTAGAGGTCGACGGAGGCGTCGGTGAGGACGACCGCGTCGGCGCCCGCGGCGTCGGCGCAGCGCAGCACGGTCCCGGCGTTCCCGGGGTCGCGTACGTGGGCGAGGACGGCGACGAGCTTGGGGCGGGCGCGCAGGACGTCGTCGAAGGGCGTGTCGAGGAAGCGGCAGACGCCGACGATGCCCTGCGGGGTGACGGTCTGGGAGACCTCGGCGAGCACGTCGTCGGAGGCCAGGTGGACGAGGGCGCCCGCGGCGCGGGCCGCGGCGACGATGTCGGCGTACCGCTCGGCGGCCTCGACGGTGCTGAACAGCTCGATCAGGGTGGCGGCCCCGTCGGCGCCGCGGTGCCCGGCGGCCTCGCGCACGGCCTGCGGCCCCTCGGCGATGAACCTGCGCTCCTTGCCCCGGAAGCTGCGCTTGGCCAGCCGGCGGGCGGCGGTGACGCGCGGGGATCGCGGGGAGATCAGCTCGGGGGTGCGCATGGCGGTGCGGTTCTCTTCTCTGCTTCGTGCTGCCGTGGGGGCGGGAACGCGAGCGGACCCGCAGGCGGCGAGCCGCCTGCGGGTCCGTTCAGCGTCGTTTCCGCGTGACGCGACCGATCAGGCCGCGGCCTTCGGGGCGTTGACGTCGGCCGGGAGGGCCTTCTGCGCGACCTCGACCAGCGCGGCGAACGCGTTGGTGTCGTTCACGGCCAGCTCCGCGAGGATCTTGCGGTCCACCTCGATGTTGGCGGCCTTCAGACCCTGGATGAAGCGGTTGTAGGTGATGCCGTTGGCGCGGGCAGCGGCGTTGATGCGCTGGATCCACAGCTGACGGAAGTCGCCCTTGCGCTTCTTGCGGTCGTTGTAGTTGTAGACCAGGGAGTGGGTGACCTGCTCCTTGGCCTTGCGGTACAGGCGCGAACGCTGACCGCGGTAACCGCTGGCGGCCTCGAGGATCGCCCGGCGCTTCTTGTGGGCGTTTACTGCCCGCTTGACGCGTGCCACTTTTGACTCCTTGTAGCGGGGCCGTGGTTGGACTCACACGACCCGAAAACGAATTGGTCCCGGTGCTGACGTCCCGTCCCCGGCCGGTCGGGCGGGGACGACGACGTCACTTGCCGAGAAGCTTCTTGATCTTCGCGGCGTCGCCCGGGGCCATCTCGGCGTTGCCGGTGAGGCGGCGCGTCAGCCGGGACGACTTGTGCTCCAGCAGGTGGCGCTTGCCGGCGCGCTCACGGAGCACCTTGCCGGAGCCGGTGATCTTGAAGCGCTTCTTGGAACCGCTGTGCGTCTTGTTCTTCGGCATCGCGCCGTTCTCTCCATCGTCAGTGGCGCCCCCGGCCGACCCGGGCCGGCGGGTGGGAGCCTCAGTTGTATTGGTTGATCTCCAGGACGGCAGTCCGGAAGATCAGGCCTCGGCGGGTGCCTCGGCGACCGCGTCCTCGGCGACCGGCTCAGCGACCGCGTCCCGACCGGACTCGTCCGCGGACTGACCCTGGCGCTCGGCCTTGCGGGCGGCCTGCGCCTCGCGGGCCTCGGCCATCGCCTCGGTCTTCTTCTTGTGCGGGCCCAGAACCATGATCATGTTTCGGCCGTCCTGCTTCGGGTTCGACTCGATGAACCCGAGGTCCTCGACGTCCGAAGCGAGGCGCTGCAGCAGCCGGAAGCCGAGCTCCGGACGGGACTGCTCGCGACCGCGGAACATGATCGTGATCTTGACCTTGTCGCCCTGCTTGAGGAACCGGACGACGTGACCCTTTTTGGTGTCGTAGTCGTGCGGGTCGATCTTCGGCCGGAGCTTCATCTCCTTGATGACCGTGTGCGCCTGGTTCTTGCGCGCCTCACGGGCCTTCATGGCCGACTCGTACTTGAACTTCCCGTAGTCCATGAGCTTGCAGACGGGCGGACGGGCGTTCGCCGCGACCTCGACCAGGTCGAGGTCGTACTCCTGCGCAAGCTCAAGGGCCTTGGCAAGCGGAACAATCCCGACCTGCTCGCCGCTGGGACCGACAAGTCGCACTTCGGGAACGCGAATCCGGTCGTTGATGCGGGGCTCGGCGCTGATGGATCCTCCTCGGTAGCACCACACGGACCGCCTGGCAGACGGCCGCGTACGTCTTTTTCCTTAGGACCAACCGCACCGGAACAGAAAAAATGCCCCGGACGGGACACAGGCGGGGCTCCTTGGGAATACCGGAGCACCGCCGCGGTCAACCGCGGGGCGCACTTCGGGCGACTCCATCGTCCGTACGGAACGATGGCCGTCGCCTGACCGGTGACCCGCCGTCCCGGGGGACGGTCAGGTGGGAGATCGGAGCCTCCACTTGTGGGCCGGGCACACACGTGTCCGGCCGGTCGTTACACAAGGTTAGCAGCTCCCCCAGGGTGGTGCGAACCGGCCGTCCTCCTGCGCTTATCGTGTGACGCATGAGTGACGCGACCCCCACCCCCACCAGTGAGTCCGCAGAGACCACCGACTTCGACGCCATGACCCGCGACATCGCGGAGGTCCCCGCGGTCGAGGTGATCGTGACGGTCGCCGTCAACCTGATGAGCGCCGCCGCCGTGAAGCTCGGTCTGACGGAGGACGGCGACGCCCACAAGGACCTCGACGAGGCCCGCAAGCTGGTGCACGCGCTGGCCGGGCTGCTCGACGCGAGCACGACCGAGATCAGCTCCTTCCACGCGGCTCCGCTGCGCGACGGCCTGAAGTCGCTCCAGCTGGCGTTCCGCGAGGCGTCGATCGTGCCGGACGAGCCGGGCCAGGGCCCCGGCGAGAAGTACACGGGTCCGGTGTACGGCTCGGCCCGCTGACCGGGGCCCCGCGCCCGACCCTCAGCGACAGCTAGTTCCGCACGAACAAGGGCTCGCCGGGAGGCGTGGCTCCGGCCGGCAGCAGTGCCAGGTCGAGGCCGCGCACCAGGCGGGCCCTCAGTGTGTCGTCGCCCGCGATCGCCTCGGCCACCCTGCGGGCCGCTTCGGCGGGCGCCGCGTCGGGGGCCAGGACCAGGGCGAGGGTGCCGTCGGCGTCGCGGCCCTGCGTGAGGTGGGCGCGGAGCACTGCGGGCTCGGCCGCCACGGCGGCGCGCACGGCCCCGGTGACGGCCGGGTCGTCGAGCGGGTCGGCGCTGGTGCGGCCCTCGGCGAGGGCGAGCAGGGCGCCGCCGGTCAGCTCGAAGGGGACGGGGCCCGCCATGTCGAGGATCACGGTGTCGGCCTTCTCGTGGGCGGCCGCCTGGAGCGCCTGGTGCAGCGGTACGGCGACGGGCCTGGCCTCGGGGTCCCAGAGCGCCAGGGACGCGGTGGAGGTGAAGGCGGGCAGCGCGCGCCGGTCGCCCGCGGTGAGCGTGGGCACCGCCATGTCGCTGGTCTTCTCGCGCCTGAGGCCGTTCTCGTCGACCTCCACTTCGCCCAGGACGGCGACGACGGGGACGAGCAGCCGGGCGGTGCGCAGGGCCGTCAGGACGGGGCCGACGGCGGTGCGGTCGGCCGACCAGGCGGCGAGCGCCTCGGTCAGGGCCGGGGACGCGCTGCCGTCGTCGTCGGAGAAACCGGGGTCTGGGATGTTCTTGAGCGCCACGCCACGACCCTAACCTCCTGGGTGTGGGCATCCGCATCTCGGTGGCGACCGACGGCTTCTCGTACGGCGACGGGGAGGCGTTCTCCTCGGCGAGCGTCGTGAAGGTGGGCATCGCGCTCGCCCTCGCGCTGCGGGGGCGCCCCCCGGACGCCGGGGAACGGGCGCTGGTCGACGCGATGATCCGGCGCAGCGACAACGACGCGGCGAGCGCGCTGTACGCGGTGGTCGGCGGCCCGGCCGGGCTCGACGCGGCGCACGCGCGGCTGGGGCTGCGCGAGACGGTCGCCGACCGGGCGTGGGGACTGACGCGGACGACGGCGCGGGACCAGCTGACGGTGGTGCGGTCGGTGTTCGCCGGGCATCCCGGGGTGGCGCGCGCGATGGCCCGGGTGGTGGACGGGCAGCGCTGGGGGGTGTCGGCCGCCGGGGGGCCGTACGCGCTGAAGAACGGCTGGATGCCGATGCGCGCAACGGGGCTGTGGGTGGTGCATTCGGTGGGCGTGGTGCGCGGGCGGGCGGTCGCGGTGCTGTCGGACGGCCACGCGACGCTGGCGGAGGGTATCGCGCGGGTGGAGGCGGCGGCGCGGGAGGCGGTCGGGGAGGGCTGACGGCGGCACGCCCGGGGAGGAACGGTCGGGGTGGGGCGTTCGGGGTGGGGTATTCAGGGAGGGGCGTACGGGGAGGGGCGCGGCCTGCGGGGCCCTCGCCTCGACGGTGGAACGTCGAGGGGCCCGGTCTCAGCGGCGGGTCAGTCGGCCGCCCCGCCAGAGGGCGCCCGCCGCCGCGAGGAGCAGCGCGCCGAGCGCGCCCGCCGTCGGGGCCAGCCAGCTCGCCGGTTCGCCGCCGCCCCTGCCGTCGCCCCCGGGGCCCGTACCGAAGTACTTCCCCGCGTAGCCGGACGACGTGGTCCTCGGCTCCGCGGGGCGGAGCTTCTCCGCGGCTTCGAGCGCCGCCGCCACGTCGACCGTGCCGTGTCCCCTGGTGTCGTCGCGGCCGCCGTCGGGGGCGTCCCGCGCGGTGTCGGTGAGGAGCTGCCGGATCTGGGCGGGGCGCAGGCCGGGGTGGGCGGAGCGCAGGAGGGCGACGGCGCCCGAGACGAAGGCGCAGGCGGCGCTGGTGCCCCAGCCCTGGTAGTACTTCCGGTCCGGGTCGGCGATGACGATCTCGTTGCCGGGCGCGGCGACGGTCGCGTACCAGCGGCGGGTCGAGAACGACGCGTGGTTGCCCTGCTTGTCGACGGCCGTCACCGCGATCACCCCGGGGTAGGCCGCGGGGTACGAGACGTGGTCGCCCTTCTCGCCGCTGTTGCCGGCCGACGCGACGACGACGGCGCCCTTGGAGAGCGCGTACTGGACGGCGGCGTCCTCCGCCGCCTCGGGGTGCGCGGACTCGCTGTCGTCGCCGAGGGAGAGGTTGATGACGTCCGCGCCGTTGTCGACGGCCCAGCGGATGCCCTGCGCGAGGGCCGTGCCGCGCGACTTGCGGGCCCGGTCGCGGGCCGGGTCGCCGCTTTCGAGGATCACCCTGAGCGGGAGGATCTTCGCCTCGGGGGCGATGCCCACGACTCCGTCGCCGCGGTCGTAGCCGTGGCCGCGGGCCGCGATGATCCCGGCCATGTTGGTGCCGTGCCTGGCCCAGGGGCGGTCGCCGCGCACGGCGCCGAAGCCGATGAAGTCCTTGCCGGGCAGGACGTTGCCCGCCAGGTCGGGGTGGCTGTCGTCGACGCCGGTGTCCAGGACCGCGACGGTGATGCCCTGCCCCTTGGTGGTGTCCCAGGCCTCGCGGGTGCGCATGGCGTCCAGGCCCCACTGCTGGTCGCGGATGGAGTCGGCGTGCGCGGGGCCCGCGGCCGGGAGCACCGCGAGCGCGGCGGCGCAGGCGGCGGCGATGAACTTGTGGGGCCGGTAGGGCCGGTAGGTCCGACGGGGCTGGTGGTGGCGTCGCTTCATGCTGTCCTTAACCCTCGCCCTACGCCCCGTTGTCCTTGCGCGACGCGGCGCGCAGGGCGCGCTCCACGGCGTCCGCGACGCCCTTGGCCTCGTTGCCGAGCCCGGCCTGGGCCGCCGGTGTCGTACTGCCCTTGGCCATGGCCTCGGCGGCGGGCTGGGGGTCGCTGACGGCGCGTCCGTCCGCGAAGCCCGACACCGCGAAGACCACGACGGGCGCCTTGGTGAGCACCTTGACCGTCCAGCTGGCGCGCTGCTTGTCGCCGAAGTCCGCGGCGACGGTGCCCTTGGCGGGCAGGGCGCGGGGCATCAGGTCGGTGCGCTCGTCGAGGCCCTGCTCGGTGAAGCGGGTGCCGAGCGCGGCCATCGACTCGCTGTCGGCCTCGGTGAAGACCATGCCGACGGTGGTGACGCTGGTGGTGGTCGCGTCGGTGTACGTGGCGCGCAGCAGGCTCAGGCAGCCGACCGGCTGGAGCGTCTCGACGAGCAGCGGGTCGAGTGCGCCCTCGCAGACGCTGTCCGGCGCGACCCCGATCCTGGTCCACGTCCGGTCGGCGCCGCCTGGGCCCGCGCCGTCGCCCTGGAGCGTGCGCGGGAAGAGCCGGTCGACGGGGACGCTGTGCCACAGGGCGCGGGCGTCGGTGTACGCGCTGTCGCCCGAGGTGCCCGCGGCCGAGTCGCCGATGAGCAGGCTGCCGGTGGCGGCGCCCCCGATGAGCCCGAGTCCGAGGACGAGGCAGGCGGCGGCAGCAGCGGTGCGCCCGGGGCGGCGCGCCCCTGCGGGCCGGGACCGGGTGAGGGGGGCGGAGTGCGGCGCGGGAGGGAGCGGCGCGGGAGGGAGCGGCGCGGGAGGGAGCGGCGCGGAGGAAGGGCCCGGGACGGGCGCGGGCGCGGTGGGGGTGGTGTACGGGAGCCCTTCCGCGGGCGCGGTGTACAGGGGCTCTTCGGCGTACGGGAGCACTTCGGGCTCGGGCGCGGTGAACGGCTCGGGTGCGGCGGGGGCCTGGGTGCCGTACGGCGGGGTGAGCGTCGAGCGGGGGACCGGGCGGAAGCCGGGGGGCAGGTGGGGGCGCCCGGGGGCCACGGGACCTGGGTCCGGGACCACCGCGGGACGCTCCGCGGGGGGTTCGGGCGCCGGGGCGGGGGCGGCCTGGTGCGGGGGGTTCGTGGGCATGGGGGGCGCCGTGGGGGGAGGTGGGGCGGTCGGTTTCGGGGGCGCGGCGGACGGTTCGGAGGGTGCCGCGGCGCTCGGTTCGGAAGGGACCGGTACAGATGGTTCGGACGGTTCGGAGGGTGCCGCGCCGGACGGTTCGGAGGGGGCTGCGGCGGGCGGTTCGGACGGTGTCGCGGAGGACTGCTCGGTGGTCCCCGCGGTCCCCGCGGTCTCCGGTTCATCGGTCTGCCGTGCGGGCACCTCGGCGTCCGGCTCCGTGGCCGGCCGGGGCCGTGCGGGCAGGTCGCCCTCCTGCTGGGCGGGTGCGCGGCGTGCCTCCGTGCTCATCCCGCCCCCCCCCTGGTCCTCGTACCCGTGCCGCCGTCACTCTACGGGCTGCCCCCTGGCCTGCGGGAACCGGCCGCACAGGGGCGGGCGTTCTGCCCGGATCGTCCCGCTACCCCGTGGTAACGCTCTCTGGCAAGCTACGCGCATGGCTGCCCGAACCGCTGACCGGGCCCGGCTCAACCGGGCCACCGCGCACCTCGACGCACCCTTCGCGGTCGTCGACCTCGACGCCTTCGACGCCAACGCCAGGGACCTGGCCCGCCGGGCGGGCGGCAAGCCCGTCCGGATCGCGAGCAAGTCCGTGCGCTGCCGCGCGCTGCTCGAACGGGCCCTCGCCCAGCCGGGCTTCGCCGGGATCATGTCGTTCACGCTCGCCGAGTCGCTGTGGCTGGCGCGGGCCGGGTTCGACGACGTGCTGCTCGCCTACCCGTCCGCCGACCGGGCCGCTTTCGCCGAGCTGGCCGGGGACGCCAAGCTCGCCCGCGCGGTGACCGCGATGGTCGACGACGTCGAGCAGTTGGACCTGATCGACGCGGCGCGCGGGGAGGGCCGCGAGGAGATCCGGGTCTGTCTGGAGCTGGACACCTCGCTGCGCCTGCTCGGCGGCCGGGTGCGGATCGGCGCCCGCCGCTCCCCGCTGCACGAGCCCGTCCAACTCGCGGACCTGGCGCGCTCGGTGGCCCGGCGGCCCGGTTTCAGGCTGGTGGGCATCATGGCGTACGAGGGTCATGTCGCCGGGGTCGGGGACGACGTCGCGGGGCAGCCGGTCAAGTCGGGTGCCGTGCGCCGCATGCAGGCCGCCGCCCGCAAGGAACTGGCGGCCCGGCGCGCCGAAGTGGTGCGCGCGGTCCGGGCCGTGGCGCCGGACCTGGAGTTCGTCAACGGCGGCGGCACGGGCAGCGTCCAGCACACCGCGGCCGAGGACGCCGTGACGGAGGTCGCCGCCGGGTCCGGGCTCTACCTGCCCCGGCTGTTCGACAACTACCGGTCGTTCACCGGCAGGCCCGCCGCGCTCTTCGCCCAGCCCGTGGTGCGCCGCCCAGGGCCCGGCGTGGTGACCGTGCTGGGCGGCGGCTATCCGGCGTCCGGGGTCGCGGGGCAGGACCGCTCCCCCGTCCCGTACCTCCCCGAGGGCCTGCGCTACGACCCGCAGGAGGGGGCTGGCGAGGTGCAGACCCCGCTGCTCGGCGCCGTCGCCGACGACCTGCGGATCGGCGACAAGGTGTGGTTCAGGCACGCCAAGGCCGGGGAGATGTGCGAGCGCTTCGACGAGCTGCACCTGGTCGAGGGCGACCGGGTGACGGCGGCCGTGCCGACGTACCGGGGCGAGGGCCGCACCTTCCTGTGAGGGGCGGCCCCGTCGCGGTCCGTGCGGTCCGTGCGGTCCGTACGGCCTGCGGCACCGGCACCGGCACTGCGGCCGGTGCCGGTCAGGCCATCGGCTTGATGCCCGCGGTGATCTTGTCCATGGTCTCCACCGGGACGCCCTTGGGCCCCGCGTCGAAGGTGAAGCGCACGATCACGAGCTGCTGCGTGGCCGTCGGGGCGGGGAAGACCAGCGACTGGACGTACCCGCCGGGGCCCGCGCCCGTGACGCACTTCCAGCGGACCAGGTAGCCCTGCTTGCCCGCGACGGTGACCGGGCCCGCCTTGACCTGGGTGTGGGACTTGAGGCCGCCGTGCGGACGGTTGCCGAGCGCGTCGTTGTCGTACGACTGGTCGGCGTTGGTCAGGATGTCCTTCTTGGCGACCGCCTCGGCGGTGGTGCCGTCGGCGAGGGACGCGGTGCGCGTGGTCACGGTGCCGCTGTAGCAGAACCGCCCGGTGTCTCCCGGACAGTCGTACGACGGCTGGGTCCGCATCGTCGGCACGTTGTCCATCGTGCTGTCGGGCTTCTCCCACTGCGGCTGCATCGGCAGGGTGATGCCGTTGAGCTGGTCGGTGAGGAGGTTCGCGTCGTCGACGGGCTGCCCGGTCGCCGTGGGCGAGGGCTCGGCCGGCTTGCTGGGGGCCGCCTGGGAGGCCGCGCTCTTCTCCGCCTTGGCCTCGGGTTCCTTCTTGTCCTCGCCGCCGAGCAGGACGACGCCCGCCACGACCGCGCCCGCGAGCACGGCGCCCGCCGCGACGAGCGCGATCAGCCGGTTGCGGTTCCCGGCGGGCGGCCGCGGGCCCGTCGGCTGCGGCATCGGCTGGGTGGGCGCCGACGCGTGCTGCGGCGGGAAGGGCTGCTGCGGCTGCTGCCGGTACGCGGGGTGCTGGGCGGGGCCGGGAGCGGGCGCGGGAGCCGGGGGCTGCTGCGCCGGGGCCTGCGGGTACGCCGGGGCCTGCGGGACAGCGGCCTGTCCCGCCGCGTCCGCGGCCCCGCCCGGCGGGCGGGTGTGCCCGGTCCACGCCGTGCCGTCCCACCAGCGTTCGAGGGTCGGCGCGCTCGGGTCCGGGTACCAGCCGGGCGGGGTCGTCATGGTCATGCGGCACACCTTAGGGCCGCGCCGGGCGTGCTCCTAGAGCGGGGTGACGTACGCCCCGGAGATGCCGCCGTCCACGAGGAAGTCCGTCGCGTTGACGAACGAGGAGTCGTCGGAGGCCAGGAACGCCACGGCCGCCGCGATCTCGTCCGCCTCGGCGAACCGGCCCAGCGGGATGTGCACCAGGCGCCTGGCGGCCCGCTCCGGGTCCTTGGCGAACAGTTCCTGGAGCAGTGGGGTGTTCACGGGCCCCGGGCAGAGCGCGTTGACCCTGATGCCCTCCCGGGCGAACTGCACGCCCAGCTCGCGCGACATCGCCAGCACGCCGCCCTTGGAGGCGGTGTACGAGATCTGGCTGGTCGCCGCGCCCATGCGGGCCACGAACGAGGCGGTGTTGATGATCGAGCCGCGCCGCTGGGCGCGCATGTAGGGGAGCGCGGCCTTGCAGCAGAGGTAGACCGAGGTCAGGTTGACCTCCTGGACGCGCTTCCACGCCTCCAGGCCGGTCTCCAGGATGGAGTCGTCGTCGGGCGGCGAGATGCCCGCGTTGTTGAAGGCGATGTCGACGGAGCCGTAGGTGTCGTACGCGGTCTTGAAGAGCGCGTCGACCTGTTCGGCGTCGGTGACGTCGACCCGTACGAAGGTGCCGCCGACGGCCTCGGCGGCGGCCTTGCCCGCGGTCTCGTCGATGTCGCCGCAGACGACGCGGGCGCCCTCGGAGGCGAGCCGGCGGGCGGTGGCCAGGCCGATGCCGCTGCCGGCCCCGGTGATGACGGCGGTGCGGCCGACGAGGCGGCGGCAGACGGGCGCGTTGCTCGCGTTGTTCTCGTTGCTCTCGTTGCTCACAGTGCGGGGCCCTCCGTGCTGATGAAGACGTTCTTGGTTTCGGTGAAGGCGGTCAGTGCGTCGGGGCCGAGCTCCCGGCCGAGGCCGGACTGCTGGTAGCCGCCGAAGGGGGTCCAGTAGCGGACGCTGGAGTGGGAGTTGACGGAGAGGTTGCCGGCCCGGACGGCGCGCGAGACGCGCAGGGCACGGCCGACGTCCCGGGTCCAGATCGACCCCGAGAGGCCGTACTCGGTGGCGTTGGCGAGCCGTACGGCGTCCGCCTCGTCGTCGAAGGGCAGGACGACGGCGACCGGGCCGAAGACCTCCTCGACGGCGCAGGGCGCGTCCTCGGCGACGCCGGTGAGGACGGTCGGCGGGAACCAGAAGCCGGGTCCTTCGGGCGCGCGGCCGCGGACGCCGGGGAGGGAGTCGGGGACGTACGCCCGTACGCGCTCCAGCTGGGCCCTGGAGATCAGCGGCCCCATCTGCGTCTTCTCGTCGGCCGGGTCGCCGACGACGATCTCCTCGACCGCGGGGGCGAGGAGCGCCAGGAAGCGGTCGTACGCGCTGCGCTGGACGAGGATGCGGGTGCGGGCGCAGCAGTCCTGGCCGCTGTTGTCGAGGAAGGACATGGGTGCGGCGGCCGCGGCGGCCTCGATGTCGGCGTCGGCGAAGACGATGTTGGGGCTCTTGCCGCCGAGTTCGAGCGTCACCCGCTTCACCCGGTCGGCGCACTTGGCCATGATGCCCTTGCCGACCCGCGTCGAGCCGGTGAAGACGATCTTGGCGGTGCCGGGGTGTTCGACGAGCGCGTCGCCCGCGACGGCCCCCTCGCCGGGGAGCACCTGGAAGAGGCCCTCGGGGAGCCCGGCCTCCAGCGCCAGTTCGGCCAGCCGGAGCGCGGTGAGCGGGGTGGTCTCGGCGGGCTTCAGGAGCACCGCGTTGCCCGCGGCGAGGGCCGGGGCGGTGGCCCAGGCGGCGATCGGCATGGGGAAGTTCCAGGGCGCGATCACGCCGACGACGCCGAGGGGTTCGAGGATCGTGACGTCGAGGCCGCCCGCGACGGGGATCTGCCGTCCGTTCAGCCGCTCCACCCCGCCGGCCGCGTAGTCGAGCAGGTCGCGGACGTTGCCCGCCTCCCAGCGGGCGTTGCCGATGGTGTGGCCGGCCTCGCGCACTTCGAGGAGGGCCAGCTCCTCGGTGTGGGCGTCGACGACCGCGGCGAACCGGCGCAGCAGCCGGGCACGGTCGGCGGGGGCGGCGGCGGCCCAGCCGCGCTGGGCCCCGGCGGCCCGTGCGACGGCCGCGTCGACGTCCCCCGGCGTGGCGGCGGGGACGGTGGCGACGACCTCCTCGGTCGCCGGGTTCAGAACCTGGAGTTCGTGGAGCAAGGGGAGTTCCTCACATGCGTTCGAAGGAGCGGCGCAGCTCCCAGTCGGTGATCGCCGCGTCGTAGGCGTCCAGCTCGACGCGGGCCATGTTCCGGTAGTGGGCGACGACCTCGTCCCCGAAGGCGGCCTTCGCGACGGGACTGTTCTCCCACAGCTCGGCGGCCTCGCGCAGCGTGCCGGGGACGTGCGCGTACCCGGAGGTGTACGCGTTTCCGGCGCAGGAGTCCGGGAGTTCGAGCTCGTTCTCCACCCCGTACAGTCCTGCCGCGACGAGTCCGGCGACGGCGAGGTGCGGGTTGACGTCGCCGCCGGGGAGCCGGTTCTCGAACCGCATGGAGCGGCCGTGGCCGACGACCCGCAGGGCGCAGGTGCGGTTGTCGTACCCCCAGGCGACGGCGGTCGGGGCGAAGGAGCCCGGCTGGAAGCGCTTGTAGGAGTTGATGTTGGGGGCGTACAGCAGGGAGAAGTCGCGCAGCGCGGCGAGCTGTCCGGCCAGGAAGTGGCGCATGAGGGGGGACATTCCCCCCGGCCCGTCGCCCGCCATGACGTTGTGTCCCTCGGCGTCCTGGAGGGAGAGGTGGATGTGGCAGGAGTTGCCCTCGCGCTCGTTGTACTTCGCCATGAAGGTGAGCGAGACGCCCTCCTGCGAGGCGATCTCCTTGGCGCCCGCCTTGTAGACGGCGTGCTGGTCGCAGGTGGTCAGCGCCTCGTCGTAGCGGAAGGCGATCTCGTGCTGTCCGGGGTTGCACTCGCCCTTGGCGGACTCGACGGTGAGCCCGGCGGCCCGCATCTCGTTGCGGATGCGGCGCAGCAGGGGCTCGACGCGTCCGGTGCCGAGGACGGAGTAGTCGACGTTGTACTGGTTGGCGGGGGTGAGGTCGCGGTAGTCGCGGTCCCAGGCCTCTTCGTAGGTGTCCCTGAAGACGATGAACTCCAGCTCGGTGCCGACGTGCGCGCTCAGCCCGAGTCCGGCCAGCCGCTCCAGCTGGCGGCGGAGGATCTGGCGGGGCGCGGCGACGACGGGGGCGCCGTCGTGCCAGGCGAGGTCGGCGACGAGGAGCGCGGTGCCCTCGTCCCAGGGGACGCGGCGCAGGGTCGCGAGGTCGGGGTGCATGGCGAAGTCGCCGTACCCGCTCTCCCAGGAGGACATCGCGTAGCCGTCGACGGTGTTCATGTCGACGTCGACGGCGAGCAGGTAGTTGCAGCCCTCGGTGCCGTGCTCCAGCACCTCGTCGAGGAAGAACGGCGCGGCGAATCGCTTGCCCTGGAGGCGCCCCTGCATGTCGGGGAAGGCCAGGACGACGGTGTCGATCTCACCGCTCGCGACGAGGGAACGCAGTTCCTCGACGGAGAGCGGGGGTGTGCGGTCTGCCACGGGAAAATCCTCCATCGGTCAGCCGGGAGTCATAAGGTATGGGCGAAGACCATTGATTGGGAAGGGGGAACCGCACGGTGACGCAGGAGATCACTCCGACCGACCGCCTCACGCCCGTACTGCGTCCCGTGCGGGCGGGGAACGGCTTCGAGGAAGCGCTCGAACAGATCCTCCAGGTGGTGCGGCTCGGCCTGGTGCCCGAGGGGGAACGGCTGCCGTCCGAGCGGGAGTTGGCGGACCGGATGGGGATCAGCCGGGTCACGCTGCGCGAGGTCCTGAAGGTCCTTCAGGACCAGGAGCTGGTGGAGAGCAGGCGCGGCAGGTACGGCGGTACCTTCGTCCGCCCGCGCCCCACGGGTCCCGGCAGCGCGGGCGGCCCCGCGGGGCCCGACGAGGACGAGTTGCACAGGCGCGTCGCGGCGGTGGACGTGGAGGACACGCTGCGGTTCCGCGAGGTCCTGGAGGTGGGCGCGGCCGGGCTGTGCGCGACGCACGGGCTGGACGAGGCGGGCGGGCGGCGGCTGCGCGAGGCGCTGGAGGCGACGCAGGACGCGCCGCTCGCGGAGTACCGCAGGCGCGACACGCTGCTCCACCTCGCGCTGGCCGAGCTGTCCGGGTCGCGCTCGCTCACCGCTCAGTACGCGGCGGTCAGGGCGGGGCTGAACGACCTGCTGGACCGCATCCCGCTGCTGGTGCGCAACCTGGAGCACTCGCAGGCGCAGCACGCGGCGCTGGTGGACGCGGTGCTGGCCGGGGACGCGGACGCGGCGCGCGAGGTGATGCGCGAGCACTGCGAGGGGACGGCGGCGCTGCTGCGGGGCTTCCTGACCTGAGCGGCGGGAGCCGCCCCCGCGCGCCGCGGTGAGGATTCCGTAACGTCCCGTTGACGCAGGGGACTTGCGGAACGACTGCCTCGACCGCAAAGGTATGCACCCGAACCTTTGACCCCCTGTGCTGGGAGCCCCCCATGGCCAAGGACGACATCGAGGACGACGCCTATCTCAACCGCCGCACCCTCCGCAGGGGCAGCGCGGGCTGGCTGCTGCTGACCGGGCTCGGCGTGGCCTACGTCGTCTCCGGAGACTTCTCCGGCTGGAACGTCGGCCTCGCGGAGGGCGGCTTCGGCGGGCTCGCGATCGCCACCGTGCTGATGGGCACGATGTACGCCTGCCTGGTCTTCGCGCTCGCCGAACTCTCCGCCATCCTGCCTACCGCGGGCGGCGGTTACGGCTTCGCGCGCCGCGCGCTCGGCACCTGGGGCGGCTTCCTGACGGGCACCGCGATCCTCATCGAGTACGTACTGGCGCCCGCCGCGATCTCCATCTTCATCGGCGACTACGTCGAATCGCTCGGCCTGTTCGGCCTGGAGTCCGGCTGGCCCGTCTACCTCGCCTGCTTCGCGGTCTTCATCGGCATCCACCTCTGGGGCGTCGGCGAGGCGCTGCGCTTCAGCCTGGTCGTCACCGCCATCGCGGTGGCGGCGCTGCTGATCTTCGCGGTGGGGGCGTTCACCGAGTTCGACGCGGGCGGTCTCAACGACGTCCCGGTCGACGAGGACGCGCTGGGCGCCAGCTCCTGGCTGCCGTTCGGACTGCTCGGCATCTGGGCCGCGTTCCCCTTCGGCATGTGGTTCTTCCTCGGCGTGGAGGGCGTGCCGCTGGCGGCCGAGGAGGCGAAGGACCCGGTCCGTTCGATGCCCAGGGCACTGGCGATCTCGCTGACGATCCTGGTGGCGCTCGCGGTCCTCACCTTCTTCGCCGCGACGGGCGCGGGCGGCGCGAACGCCATCAAGGACGCGGGCAATCCGCTGGTCGTGGCGTTGGAGGGGGCCGGCGACCCGACCGCGCTGAGCCGCTTCGTCAACTACGCGGGCCTGGCGGGCCTGGTCGCCTCCTTCTTCTCGCTGATCTACGCGGGCTCGCGCCAGCTCTTCGCGCTCTCCCGGGCGGGCTACCTGCCGCGCTTCCTCTCCCTGACCAGCCGCCGCAAGTCCCCCTACCTCGGGCTGCTGATCCCCGGCGCGATCGGCTTCGCGCTGGCCGCGTCGACGGGCAACGGCGCGCGGATGCTGAACATCGCGGTGTTCGGCGCGACCATCTCGTACGCGCTGATGGCCCTGTCCCACATCGTGCTGCGGCGCCGCGAGCCCGCGCTGCCGCGCCCGTACCGCACGCCGGGCGGCGTGCTCACCTCGTCCGTCGCCTTCGTCCTCGCGCTCTCCGCGCTGGTGGCGACGTTCCTGGTGGACAAGGAGGCGGCGCTCATGGCGCTCGGCGTGTACGTGGTGGCGCTCGCGTACTTCGCCCTCTACAGCCGCCATCATCTGGTGGCGAACGCCCCCGAGGAGGAGTTCGCGGCGCTGGCCGCGGCCGAGGCCGAACTCTCCCGCGACTGAACACCCCACCGTACGAACAGGAGCCACGCACCAGTGACCCACCCTCTCATCGGCATCAGCACCTATCTCGACGAGGCCGCGTGGGGGGTGTGGAAGCTCCCGGCGACCCTGCTGCCCTTGGCCTACCCCCGGCTGGTGCAGCGCGCGGGCGGGACGGCGCTGATGCTGCCGCCCGACGCCCCCTCGCGCGCGGCGGCGGTCGTCGCCCGGCTCGACGGGCTCGTGATCGCCGGGGGCGCGGACGTCGAGCCCGTACGGTACGGAGCGCCCACCGACCCCCGCACGGGGCCACCGGCCCGGGAGCGGGACTCCTGGGAACTCGCCCTGATCGAGGCGGCGTTGGCGGCGGGGACGCCGCTGCTCGGCATCTGCCGGGGCATGCAGCTGCTGAACGTGGCGCTGGGCGGCACGCTGGTGCAGCACCTGGACGGCCACACCGGGGGCACGGGGGTGCTCGGCCTCCACACCGTGAAGCCGGTCCCCGGCACGCGGTACGCCTCGCTGGTGCCGGAGGCGACGGACGTCCCGACGTACCACCACCAAGCGGTGGACGCCCTGGGGAACGGCCTGCTGGCATCGGCGTACGCGGAGGACGGCACGGTGGAGGCGGTCGAACCCGCGGAGGGCGGTTCGTGGGTCCTGGGGGTGCAGTGGCACCCGGAGATGGGCACGGACGTGCGGGTGATGGAGGGGCTGGTGAGGGCAGCGGCTTCCGCCGCGCGGCCCTGACCCCACCCCCCCCTTCCCGAAACCCTCCGGGGGCCCTGCGGGGCGCGAGCCCCGTAGGGACGCGGGGAACTGCGCGAGGGTGGGGCACACGCCGCGCGTACCAACCCCGCGGCAGCGGGCTCGCCACCGGCAGGTTTTCGGGAAGGATGGGGTCTCCCCTGCTCGAGCGAAGCCGAGAGCTTGGGGAAGGGGAGGGGCCTGCCCGCCGCAGGCGAAGAGGCGCCCGCCCCGTGCGACGGGCCCCGCAAGAGACACGCGCCCCCGCGAGGGAAGCGCCCTACCCCCGGGTCAACGCCAGGAGCTCCCGCGCCGGCCCCGCGGGGACCTGCCCGGCCCGCCACACCGCCCGGAGCTCCCGCTCCAACCGCACCCCCTCCACCCGCACCGCCACCAGCCGCCGCGCGGCGATCTCCTCCCCCACCGCCAGTTCGCTGAGCACGCTCGGCCCCGCCCCGCTCACCACCGCCGCCTTCACGGCCGTCGTCGAGGCGAGTTCGAGGAGCGGCGCCGCCGACCCCCCGTACTCCGCCAGCGCCGCGTCCAGCACCTGCCGGGTCCCCGACCCCTTCTCGCGCAGGATCAGCGCGGTCGCCGCCAGTTCGGGCGCGCCCACCGGCCCCCGGCGACGCGCCCAGGGGTGCGTCGGGGCGGCCACGACGAGCAGCCGGTCCCGGCCGACCGCGACCCCGTCCAGTCCCTCGGGCACCCCGAGCCCCTCCACGAACCCCAGGTCCGCCTCCCCCGCCGCCAGGTGCGCGGCGACCGCCAACGAGTTGCCCGCGAGCAGCGACACCGCCGTGTCGGGGCGCTCGGCGCGCAGCGCGATGAGCCACCCGGGCAGCAGGTACTCCGCGATCGTCATGGACGCGGCGACGGTGAGCCGCGAGTCCCGCCGGTCGCGCAGCGCCTGCGCCCCCGCGTCGAACGCCTCCGCCGCCTCCACGATCCGCTGCGCCCAGTCCGTGACGAGCGCACCCGCGTCGGTCAGCCGGGAGCCGCGCGGCGAACGCTCCAGGAGGGCGACGCCCAGCTGGCGCTCCATGGAGCGGATCCGGCTGCTCGCCGCGGGCTGGGTGATCTCCATCTCGCGCGCCGCGCGCCCCAGGCTGCCGTGGCGCGCCACGGCGATCAGCAGCTCCAGGGCGCCCAGGTCGGGCACGCGGTGGGAGAGGGGCGCGGAACGTGCAGCTGAAGCCATAAGGTCAGTTTATGGGTACATAGGGGAAGGGGCTCTGGCGACCGGCGCCGCCCGAGCGGACCCTGGAGGCATGGTCACCCTTCGCCACCTGGGCCCCAACTGGTACGCCACCGTCATGGGGACCTCCATCGTCGCGGGCGCCGGCTACGCCCTGCCCTTCCCGATCCCCGGCCTCGCCGCCCTGTGGGCGCTCTCCGCGCTGATGCTCGCCGTCCTGCTGGCGGCCCGCGCCGCGCACTGGGCGCGCCATCCCGACCAGGCCCGCGCCCACCTCCGGGACCCGGCGGTCGCCCCGTTCTACGGCTGCCTCTCGATGGCGCTGCTGTCCGTCGGCGGCGGCTCGCTGCTCTTCGGCGCACCCGCCTGGGTCGACGGGGTGCTGTGGGTCGCGGGGACGGCACTCGGCCTGGCGGCCGCCGTCGCGGTCCCGTACCTGATGGTCGTGCGCCACGAGATCACCCCGGGCTCCGCGTCGCCGGTCTGGCTGCTGCCCGTCGTCGCGCCGATGGTGGCCGCCGCGCAGGGCCCCGCGCTGATCCCGCACCTGCCCGCGGGGCAGTGGCGGGAGGCCATGCTGCTGGGCTGCTACGCGATGTTCGGCCTGAGCCTGCTGGCGACGCTGCTGATCCTGCCGATGGTCCTCGCGCGGCTGTTCCACCACGGTCCGCTGCCCCTGGCCCTGACCCCCACGCTCTTCCTGGTGCTCGGCCCGCTCGGCCAGTCCACCACCGCCGTGAACCAGCTCGCCGACGCGGCGCCCGGCGTCGTGCCCGACCCCTACGCCCCCGCGTTCGCCGCGTTCGCCGTCGTCTACGGGGTGCCCGTGATGGGCTTCGCGCTGCTGTGGCTGGCGCTCGCCGCCGCCCTCGTGGTGCGCGCGAAGCGGGCGGGCATGGGCTTCGCGATGACCTGGTGGGGCTTCACCTTCCCCGTCGGCACGTGCGTGACGGGCGCCGCCGGGCTCGCGCACCACACGGGGCTCGCCGCCTTCAGCTGGCTGTCGGTCGGTCTCTACGGGCTGCTCCTGGCGGCCTGGGCGGTGGCCGCCTTCCACACCGGGCGCGGGCTGTTCAGCGGAGCGCTGCTCGCAGCACCCCGGGCGCCTCGGCCAGCGATGGCCCGTACCACGTGAGGTGGCGGCCGCTGACGAGCGCGGCGCGCAGCCCGGGGAACGCCTCGGGGCCGTCGTCGGCCGTGAAGCGGTACGGCTCGTCGGGCAGCACCACGAGGTCGGCGCCCGCCGCGTTCAGCGCGTCGAGCCCGATCCTCGGATAGCGATCGGGGTGCGCCCCGTACACGTTCTCGACGCCGAGCCTGCTCAGCAGCGCGCCCGCGAAGGTGTCGCGCCCCAGCACCATCCAGGGCCTGCGCCAGATCGGTACGAGGGCCCTGCGCACCGCCCGCGGCCCTACCGGCTCCACCGCGGCCCACGCCTCGTCGGCCGCGTCCAGCCAGCGGGGCCGCCCGCCGCCCGCGACGCCGCACGCCCTGAGCACCCGCTCCAGCTCGCGCAGCGCCTGCGGCAGGTCCCGCACCTCGGTGACCAGCACCTCGATGCCGCGCTCGCGCAGCGCGGCCAGGTCGGCCGCGCGGTTCTCCTCCTCGTTGGCGACGACGAGGTCGGGGCCAAGGGCCGCGACCGCGGCGACGTCGGGGTTCTTGGTGCCGCCGATCCGCGCCACGGACAGGTCAGCGGGGTGCGTGCACCAGTCGGTGGCGCCGACGAGCAGGCCGGGCGCTGAGACGGCGACGGCCTCGGTCAGCGAGGGGACCAGGGAGACGACGCGCACCCGGGCCTCAGCCGCGCGGGTCGACGGTCGCGTCGATGTGCTCGCCGACGGCGACGCTCAGGATGCGGGTGCCGGGCTCGGTGGCGCGCCACCGGTGCCGTACGCCGCCGGAGAGATAGAGCGTGTCCCCGCGCTCCAAGCGGTAGGCGCGGCCCTCGGCCTCGACCTCCACGGCGCCGTCGGCCACGTACAGGACCTCGTCGTTGCGGTGCTGGAACTCGCGCCCGGTGTCCTGCTCGCCGGTGAACTCCAGCGCGCCGAGCTGGTGGCGGCCGTGCACCAGCCTGCGCACCCCGCTCTCGCTCTCCTTGGCGCGGACCACGTCCACGGTCCGCGCGGAGTCGGCGGCGGCGCGCAGCCGCTCGGCCGTGGTCTCCAGGGCCTCGGCGACCTTGTCGAGGGAGCGTGCGCTGGGCCGCGCGCGTTCGTTCTCGATCTGGCTGAGGAAGGGCACGGAGAGTCCGCTGCGCTCGGCGACCGAGGCCAGCGTGAGCCCGAGTGATCTGCGCCGCCTGCGGACGGCGGAGCCCACCCGAAGGGCTTCCTTGTCGTCCTTCATGTCCGTCATCGTGTCAGCTCCCTCCCCGACCCACGCCCGTCATCCTTCCTGGCTCAACGCACCTTACGCAGTCGGTTCGGAAATGACGTCGGTAAATGAGCTGTCCGGATCAGTATTCGAGCCGAGCTCCCATGTTTTCCCAGTTCCGGGAATACGGGAAGGGGCGGGGCCCACCGACCGGTGGTCCCCGCCCCGTGCGGCGGCGTTCCCCTGGGGGCGTCAGCCCGCTGTCTTGGAATCTCCGGTGGTGCCGCCGGTCGGAGCCCACTTCTCGACCAGGCCCGGGTTCTCCTTGAGCCAGGAGCGCACGGCCTCCTGCTCCTTGCCCTTGCCGGTGGACTGGATCTTCGCTTCGAGGCCGGTGAGCTGCTTCTCGGTCATCTTGAAATTCTTGAGCCAGGCACCGATCTCGGGGTGCTGGGCGGCGAAGCCCTTGCGGGCCAGGGTGTGCACCCCGTCCCCCTCGCCCCAGGAGCCGCGGGGGTCCTTCAGCTTCTTCAGTTCGAAGTCGCTGTAGGCCCAGTGCGGCGACCAGAGCGTGACGACGACCGGCTCCTTCTTGGCGTACGCGCGCTTCAGCTCGGCGAGCATGCCGGGCGTGGAGCCGTCGACGACCTCGTACTCCCCTTCGAGGCCGTACTCCTTCAGGACCTTGTCCTTGAGGATTCCCATCATCCCGGCGCTGGGCTCGATGCCGACGATGCGGCCCTTGAACGTGCCGCCCTTGCCCTTGAGGTCGGCGAGCGAGTCGACGCCGTCGACGTACGAGGGGACGGCCAGCTCCAGCGAGGTGGGGCCGTACCAGGAGCCCATGTCCTCCAGTTTGTTCCCGTACTTCTTCAGGTAGCTGGCGTGGGTGGTCGGCAGCCAGGCGTCGGTCTGGAAGTCGAGCTGGCCGCCCGCGAGGCCGGTGTAGAGCGCCCCGGCCTCCAGCTGCTTGGCGTCGACCCGGAAGCCGCGCCGCTCCAGCAGCTCCTTCCAGAGGTACGTGGAGGCGATGCCCTCGTCCCACGGGATGTAGCCGACGCTGACCTTCCTGCCCTTGCCGACGTCGGCCCCCTCGGTGGCGGACGTACCGGTGGCGGGGCTGTTGCCGAAGATGCCGATGCCGCCCGCGACGAGCGCGAGGACCACGACGCCCGCGAGGGCGACGGCGGGCTGCGGCCTGGCGTTCCAGACCTTCGCGCCCCCGGTGGCGGACTGCCGGGCCTTGGCGAGCGCCCGGCGGCCGAGCGGCGAGACCTGGCTGCCGAGCGCGCCGGTCATCCGGTCCAGGTACATGGCGAGGACGACGATGGAGATGCCCGCCTCGAAGCCCAGGCCGATGTCGACGTTGCCGATGGCGCTGTAGACCGCGCCGCCGAGGCCGCCGGCGCCGACCATGCCCGCGATGACGACCATGGACAGGCCGAGCATGATCACCTGGTTGACGCCCGCCATGATCGTCGGTACGGCGAGCGGCAGCTGGACCCGGAAGAGGATGTCGCGCGGCGGCGTGCCGAACGCCTCGGCGGCCTCGACCAGCTCGCCGTCGACCTGGCGGATGCCCAGCTCGGTCATGCGGACGCCGGGCGGCAGCGCGAAGATGATCGTCGCGATGATGCCGGGGACCGGGCCGACGCCGAAGAAGACGATGCCGGGGATCAGGTAGACCATGGCGGGCATGGTCTGCATGAAGTCCATGACCGGGCGGGTCACGGCGCTGACCGCCCTGGAGCGGGACGAGGCGATGCCCAGCGGGATCGCCAGGACCAGCGTGATGACGGTCGACACCAGCACCAGCGCCAGGGTGGACATCGCCTCGTCCCAGAGCTGGACCGAGTCGATCAGCGCGAAGCCCGCGAAGGCCAGGACGCCCGCGGTCAGTCCGCGCAGCCACCAGGCGACGACGGCGAGGATGCCGGCGAAGAGCAGCGGCTCGGGGGCGGAGAGGACGGCGTAGATGCCGTCCTGCATGCCGTTGACGACGGTGCTGATGGCGTCGAAGAGCCAGGAGAGGTGGGACTGGAGCCAGTCGACGGCGGAGTCGACCCATCGGCCGAGTTCGATCCTAGGCATCGGCGGTCACCGCCTCGGTGGCGTCGGCGCCCTTCACGGCCCGGTCCGCCCCGTCGGCCCCACTGGCCCCGTCGGCCCCGCTGGCCTTGCCGGGCTCGTCGGCTTCGTCGGCCTTCCCGACCGCGACTTCGGCCGGGGGCCGCTCCGGGGTCATCGGCTCGCCTAGCACGGCGAGCAGCCTGGCCCTGGGCACGACGCCGATGAGCCTGTCCCTGTCGTCGGTGACCGCGACGGCGTCGCCGCTGGTGGAGCAGGGCGTGAAGAGGTCGACGATCGGGGTGTCGGCGTCGACGGTGGCGGGCGCGGCCCTGAGGACGTCGTCGTGCGTCCGTATCTCGGCGCCGTCGTCCGTCGTCGTGCCCATCGCGGTGTGCGGCTCGGCCATGATCGCGCCCGCGGTGAGCACCCGGGCCCGGTCGACGTCCTGGGTGAAGGAGGCGACGTAGTCGTTGGCGGGCGTGACCAGGATGTCCTCGGCGGTGCCGAGCTGGACGATCCGGCCGTCGCGCATGACGGCGATCCGGTCGCCGAGCCGCATGGCCTCGTTGAGGTCGTGGGTGATGAAGACGATGGTCTTCTTCAGCCGCTTCTGGAGTTCGAGGAGCTGGTCCTGCATGTCGCGGCGGATCAGCGGGTCAAGCGCGCTGAACGACTCGTCCATGAGCAGCAGGTCGGCGTCGGTGGCGAGCGCGCGGGCCAGGCCGACGCGCTGCTGCATGCCGCCGGACAGCTCGTCGGGCCAGGACTCCTGCCAGCCGGAGAGCCCGGCCAGCTCCAGCGCCTCCAGAGCGCGCTTCTCGCGCTCGGCGCGCGGCACGCCCTGCACTTCGAGGCCGTACGCGGCGTTCTCCAGCACGCTCCTGTGGGGGAAGAGCGCGAAGTGCTGGAACACCATGCTGATCTTGGCGGAACGGACGGCCCGCAGGTCCTTGGGGCTCAGGGCGGTCAGGTCCTGACCGTCGAAGAGCACACGGCCCGACGTGGGCTCCAGGAGTCCGTTGAGCATCCGCAGCAGCGTCGACTTGCCGGATCCGGAGAGGCCCATGACCACGAAGATCTGGCCGGGCTCGACGGAGAACGAGGCGTCGATCACCGCTGCGGTCGTACCGTCGGAGCGGAGCTCGTCGCGGCCGGTGCCGCCTTCGAGCTTCGCAACCGCTTCCACGGGTCGTCTGCCGAACACCTTGTACAAGTGCTCGGCCTGCAGCCTGGACACATACACCTCACGCGTCGAACGGAAAACGGCCTGCCACCCCCGCAGGCAGGCCGTGGAGCGGGGCGGGTTCCGCCCGCGTGCCCATTGCAATAGTTGAAACTGCGACGGGGTCCGCTCCGGGGCCGCGCCTGCCCCGGCGCGATCGAGCCAAACACGAGAGTGATCCAGGTCACCGCGGAGCCCTGCGGGAAGGCGTACGAGAAGGGATGCGGGAGGGGCGCGGGAAGGGGTGCGGGAAGGGGTGCGGGAGGGGTGCGGCGTCATCCGCTGGCGCTGTCGGTGGGGTGCGGCATGATCGGGGTGTGACGCGACGCCTGATGCTCCTCGACACCGCCTCCCTCTACTACCGCGCCTACTTCGGCGTGCCCGACTCGGTCAGGGCCCCGGACGGGACGCCGGTGAACGCCGTGCGCGGCCTGCTCGACTTCATCGCCAGGCTCGTCCAGGACCACCGCCCGGACGACCTGGTGGCCTGCATGGACGCGGACTGGCGCCCGGCCTGGCGGGTCGAGCTGATCCCCTCGTACAAGGCGCACCGCGTCGCGGAAGAGGTCCCGGACGGCCCGGACGCCGAGGAGACCCCCGACACCCTGGCGCCCCAGGTCCCGATCATCGAGTCGGTGCTGGACGCGCTGGGCATCGCCCGCGTGGGCGTGGCGGGGTACGAGGCGGACGACGTGATCGGCACGCTCACGGCCCGCGCCACGGGCCCGGTCGACATCGTCACCGGCGACCGGGACCTCTTCCAGCTGGTGGACGACGCCAAGGGGCGCCGGGTGCTCTACCCGATCAAGGGCGTGGGCTCCCCGCAGCTGACCGACGAGGCGTGGCTGCGCGAGAAGTACGGCGTGGACGGCCCCGGGTACGCCGACCTGGCGCTGCTGCGCGGCGACCCCAGCGACGGCCTGCCCGGCGTTCCCGGCATCGGCGAGAAGACGGCGGCGAAGCTGCTGGACGCGTACGGCGACCTGGCCGGGATCATGGCGGCGGTCGACGACCCGGCCGCCAGGCTCACCCCCTCGCAGCGCAAGCGACTGGACGAGGCGCGGCCGTACATCGCGGTGGCGCCCGAGGTGGTGCACGTCGCGGCCGACGTCCCGCTCCCCGACTTCGACCCGGCCCTGCCCGTCGAGCCGCTGGACCCCGCGACACTTGAGGAGCTGGCGGCGCGCTGGGGGCTGGGCGGGGCCCTCCAGCGGCTGCTCTCCACTCTCCGGGGGTGAACTGCTAGGTTAGGTAAGCCTAAGCACATACTTACAGGGGAGACCGCCGTGGCAGCTCGTTCGATCCATCACGCCGAAGTGCTGCGCACCGAGCGCATCACGCCGCACATGGTCCGCGTCACCATCGGCGGCGAGGGACTCTCCGGCTTCGGCATGGGCGAGTTCACGGACCACTACGTGAAGCTGCTGTTCCCGGCCGAGGGCGTGACGTACCCCGAGCCGTGGGACATGGACCGCATCCGCGAGGAGTTCCCCCGCGAGCAGTGGCCCGCCAACCGCACCTACACGATCCGCAGCTGGGACCCCGAGGTCCTGGAGGCGACGATCGACTTCGTGGTCCACGGCGACGAGGGCCTGGCGGGCCCGTGGGCCGCCCGGGTCGAGCCCGGCGCGGACGTGCGCATCCTCGGCCCCGGCGGCGGGTACGCCCCGGACGCGACGGCCGACTGGCACCTCCTGGTGGGCGACGAGAGCGCGCTGCCCGCGATCGCGGCGTCCCTGGAGGCCCTGCCCGACGGCGCGAAGGCGTACGCGCTCGTGGAGATCCCGGACGCGGCGGAGGAGCAGAAGATCGCCGCTCCGGGCGGCGCCGAGGTGACCTGGCTGCACCGGGGCGACCGCCCCGTGGGCGAGGCGCTGGTAGCGGCGGTCACGTCCCTGACCTTCCCCGAGGGCGCCGTGCACGCGTTCGTGCACGGCGAGGCGGGCTGGGTGAAGGACCTGCGCCGGCACCTCCGCGTGGAGCGCGAGATCCCCCGCGAGCGCCTGTCGATCTCCGGCTACTGGCGCCTGGGCCAGGCGGACGAGGCCTGGCGCGCGGTGAAGCGCGAGTGGAACGAGCAGGTGGAGCGCGAGCAGGAGTCCTGAACCCGCCCGCCTCTCAGGGGCGGCACGCGGCCCTCAGGGGCGACGCTCAGCGCGGAGGCGGCCCGAAGACCTCGGACCGCCCCCGCCTGCCGCTCCCCGAGGGAGGCACCCGCGCCCGACAGGACCAGCGGCCACGGCGGTTTCCACGATCTCAGCGTCAACCCGGCATGCCCTTAGGCTGATCGCATGATCGACCCCGTACCGCGCACGTCCAAAGCGCTCGGAACAGTCCTGGGCTCAGCCGTCGGCGACGCACTGGGCGCCCCCTTCGAGTTCGGCATGCCCGGCACGTACTCGGCCCGCTTCCCCGACGGCGTCGGGGAGATGTGCGGGGGCGGCGGCTGGGATCCGGGCGAGGCGACCGACGACACCCAGATGGCGGTCCTGGTGGCCGATTCGCTGCTGGAGCGGGGCGGCCTCGACCCCCAGGACGTCTTCGGCCGCTTCCGGCGCTGGGCCGCCGGGGATCCGAAGGACATCGGCCTCCAGACGGAGGACGTCCTGACGAACGGTCACCCCTGGGACCTGGCCGCCGCGCTGCACTTCCAGACGACGGGCCGCGCGGCGGGCAACGGCTCCCTGATGCGCGCGGCGACGTCCGCGGTGTACTTCGCCCCCGCGGGCCGCGCGGCCACGATGGCCGCGGCCGGCCGCATCGCCGCCCTCACCCACGGCGACGGCGCCGCCTGGGCGGGTACGGCGGTCTTCCACGAGCTGATACGGGTGGCCCTGACCGGCTCCGACCCGCTGACCGCGCTCCCGGACGCCGTCGCCGCGATCCCCGACGACCACCGCGCGCGGTGGGCCGTGGTCCTCGCCCCCGACTGGCACCCCGACCTGGCGACCGAGTTCAACGGAGCGGTGTGGCCCTGTCTCGGTTCGGCGCTCTGGGCACTGCGGACCACGGACTCCTTCGAGACCGCGCTCGCCGCCGCGATCGACCTGGGCGGCGACACCGATACGGTCGCCGCCGTCACCGGTGCGCTGGCCGGGGCGGTGTACGGGGCCGCCGCGATCCCGGCCCGCTGGACGGGGCCGCTCCACGTGCCTCTCCCGGGCTTCGGCGACCGGGTCCTGCGCGCGCCCGACCTCGCGGACCTGGCCCGCCGCCTGGACGCCCAGGGCCGACGCCTCGCCGACGGCGGCGCGCGCCCGTACTGAAAACGGTCCCGTCCCGCTGAACGGTCCCGACCGGCACGGGCGCCCCCGAAGGGCGGGCACTACCCCACCGAGCTGTACGCCACCACCCCGCGCAGCACCGCGTCCACCGCCTTGCGGGCGTTCTTGGCCACCGTCGAGTTCTCCTTGGGCGCCGCCGCCGCGATCTGCCCCAGCACGTCGATGACCTGCTTGCACCACCGCACGAAGTCCCCCGCCGGCATCTCCGCCTCGCGCAGCACCTCGTCCAGGCTCTTGTCGGACGCCCACTGGTAGACCGCCCAGGCGAAGCCGAGGTCGGGCTCGCGCTGGCCGACCCCCTCCGCCTGGTTGATCTTGAACTCCTCCTCCAGGCCGTCGAGCCGGCCCCAGATCCGCACCATCTCGCCGAGCGCGGCCTTGGCCTTGCCCGAGGGGACCTTCGGCGCCACCGCGTCGTCGGACTGCCGCGCCTCGTACACCAACGCCGAGACGCAGGAGGCCAGTTCGGCCGGGGACAGGCCCTCCCACACGCCGTCGCGCAGGCACTCGCTCGCCAGCAGGTCCAGCTCGCCGTAGAGCCTCGCCAGCCGCTTGCCGTGCTCGGTGACCTCGTCGCCGCGCAGGTAGTCGAGCTCGGTGAGCAGCGCGACGATGCGGTCGAAGGTGCGGGCGATGGTGTTCGTCCGGCCCTCGATGCGCCGCTCCAGCTGCTTGGTGTCGCGCTCCAGGCGGTAGTACCGCTCGGCCCACCGCGCGTGGTCCTCGCGCTCGTCGCAGCCGTGGCAGGGGTGCGCCCGCAGCTCGCCGCGCAGCCGTGCGATCTCGCGGTCGTCGGCGGCGGGCGCCCGCCCCTTGCGGTGCCGGTCGGGCACGATGTGCCCGGCCTTGGTGCGCAGCGCGGCCGCCAGGTCGCGCCGGGACTGCGGCGAGCGCGGGTTGAAGGACTTCGGGATCCGCATCCGGTCCAGCGCCTCGACGGGCACCGGGAAGTCGATCGACGCGAGGCGCTTGACCTGCCGCTCGGCCGTCAGCACCAGCGGGCGCGGCCCGTCGTGCTGCTCCATGCCCCGGTGGCCGTTGGCCCTGCCTGCGGGCAGGCCCGGGTCCAGGACAAGCGCGAGGCCGGCGAACTTGCCCGTCGGCACGTGGATGACGTCGCCCGGCTTCAGCTTCTCCAGCGAGTCCGCCGCGGCGACCCGCCGCTGCGCCGCGCCCTGCTTGGCCAGCTCCGTCTCGCGGTCCTTGAGGTCGCGGCGCAGCCGCGCGTACTCCTGGAAGTCGCCGAGGTGGCAGGTCATGCCCTCCTTGTAGCCGTCCAGGCCCTCCTCGTTGCGCTGCACCTGCCGGGCGATCCCGACGACCGACTTGTCGGCCTGGAACTGCGCGAAGGACGTTTCGAGCAGTTCGCGCGAGCGGTGCCGGCCGAACTGCTGCACGAGGTTGACGGCCATGTTGTACGACGGCCGGAAGCTGGAGCGCAGCGGGTACGTGCGGGTGCCCGCGAGGCCGGCCAGCGCGCCCGGGTCCATGCCGCGCTGCCAGAGCACCACGGCGTGGCCCTCGACGTCGATGCCGCGCCGCCCGGCCCGCCCGGTCAGCTGGGTGTACTCGCCGGGGGTGATGTCGGCGTGCTGCTCGCCGTTCCACTTGACCAGCTTCTCCAGCACCACCGAGCGCGCGGGCATGTTGATGCCGAGCGCCAGGGTCTCCGTCGCGAACACGGCCTTCACCAGGCCGCGCACGAACAGCTCCTCGACGACCTCCTTGAAGGTCGGGAGCATGCCCGCGTGGTGCGCGGCGATGCCCCGCTCCAGCGCCTCGACCCATTCGAAGTACCCGAGGACGTGCAGGTCCTCGTCGGGGATGGCGGCCGTCCTGGCCTCGACGATCGAACGCACCTCGGCGCGGGCGTCCTCGTCGTTCAGCCGCAGCCCCGCGTACAGGCACTGCTGGACCGCGGCCTCGCAGCCCGCCCGGCTGAAGATGAAGGTGATCGCGGGGAGCAGGTCGGCCGCGTCCAGCCGCTCGACGACCTCGGCCCGGCTCGGCGTCCAGATCCTGCTGCGCGACCTGCGCTCCCGCTCGCGGTCGGCCTCGCGGACCATCTTGCCGCGGCGCCGGTCGCGCGGGTTGTAGGTCTTCTGGTTCTCCATCCGGGCGAGGCGCACGAGGTCGGGGTTGACCTCGCGCCGGGACGCGCCGCGGCCGCCGTGGTCGGTCTCCTCCTCGAAGAGGTCGTACATCCGCCGCCCGGCCAGCACGTGCTGCCACAGCGGGACGGGCCGCTCCTCGGAGACGATGACCTCGGTGTCGCCGCGGACGGTGTCCAGCCAGTCGCCGAACTCCTCCGCGTTGGAGACGGTCGCCGACAGCGAGACCAGCGTGACCGACTCGGGGAGGTGGATGATCACCTCTTCCCAGACGGCGCCGCGGAAGCGGTCGGAGAGGTAGTGCACCTCGTCCATGACCACGTATCCGAGCCCGAGCAGCGCCTGCGAGCCCGCGTACAGCATGTTCCGCAGGACCTCGGTGGTCATCACGACCACCGGGGCGTCGGCGTTGACGCTGTTGTCGCCGGTCAGCAGGCCGACCTTGTCGGAGCCGTACCGCTTGGCGAGGTCCGCGTACTTCTGGTTGGACAGCGCCTTGATGGGCGTCGTGTAGAAGCACTTCTTGCCCTGGCGCAGCGCGAGGTGCACGGCGAACTCGCCGACGATCGTCTTGCCGGAGCCGGTGGGCGCGGCGACGAGCACCCCCTTGCCCGCTTCCAGGGCCCGGCACGCCTCGATCTGGAACGGGTCGAGGCCGAATTCGTACATCTCCCGGAAGGGGGCGAGTGCGGTGGCCTGCTCTGTGGCGCGGGCGCGCGCCGCCGCGTACGCCTCGGCTGGTGAAAGGTCCTCTGTCATCTCGTGAAGGAGCCTACCCGCCACCTCTGACAGTCAGCGCGATCTTTAATGCGCCTTGGGGAGCGCGAGCACCCGCACCGCGCCCGGCATGCACTCGGCGGTCAGCGGGAGGGGTCCGAGCGGCTCCCCGTCGGCGTACCCGGTGATGTCGTCGGCCGCGATCCGGATCTTCGCGGCGCGGTGGACGGTGACCTTGGGGTGGTTCAGGTGGGTGCCCTTGTAGACCTGCGGGAACACCTTGACCAGCGTCGTGCGCGAGCAGTCCCCGACGACGGTGACGTCGAACAGTCCGTCGTCCATCACGGCGTCCGCGCAGATCCGCATCCCGCCGCCGTAGGAGGAGCCGTTGCCGATCGCGACGAGCGTCGCCTCGACCTCGCGCTCGGCCCCGTCGTCGAGGGTGATGCGGTACGGGACGGGCTTGAAGGCGGCCAGTTCGACGAGCATCGCCAGGTCGTACTTGAAGCGGCCCGTCGGCCAGCGCATCCGGTTGCCCCGGTCGTTGACCCGCGAGTCGAAGCCGGAGGCGAGCACGGAGCCGAACCACCGCTCCCCCACCCGCCCGAGGTCGACGTCCCGGCCGCCGCCGCCCTTGAGCGCGTCGGCGGCGAGCCGCCCGGCGAGCGCGGGTTCCCGTACGGGCAGTCCGAGCGCCCGCGCGAAGTCGTTGCCGGTCCCGACGGCGACGACGCCGAGCGGCGTCCCCGTGCCCGCGACCGCCTGGAGGGCGAGGGACACCATGCCGTCCCCGCCCACGGCTATCAGCGCGCCGGTTCCGCCCGCGACCGCCCCGCGCGCCCTGCGCAGCGCGTCGTCGGCGTCCGCGCCGAGCACCGTGCGCACGGAGAATCCCGCGTCGCGCAAAGCGGAAGCGGCCGGTTGCGCGGCGTGCGCGCCCCGGCCGCGCCCCGCGGTGGGATTGACGAAGAGGGTGATCTCGCTGGTCACCCGGGGGACCCTACAAGGTCAGGTGACGTCGTCGTAACCGTTCAGCCGCTGCGACTGCGACCGTCCGCCGTCCGACTGCTCGGGGACGGAGGCGTTGACCGGTTCGGGCGTCAGGTCGAGCTCGGACGCCTCGTCGTCGTCCAGCTCCGCGTCGGGGTCCTTGCGCCTGCGGCGCTTGTCGTTCAGCAGCGAAATGCCGACGGCGATGAAGTAGAGCACCGCGAGCGGCCCCGCGAGGAGCAGCATCGAGATGGGTTCGCCGCCCGGCGTCGCGATCGCCGCGAACGCGGTGAGTCCGACGATCATGCCGCGCCACCAGCCCAGCATGCGGCTGCCGGTGATCACACCGGTCATGTTGAGCGCGATCAGCAGCAGCGGCAGCTCGAAGGCGAGACCGAAGACGATCACCATGCGGGTGATCAGGTCCAGGAAGTCGTCGAGCGGCAGCAGGTTCTTCACGTCGTCGGGCGTGAACCCGAGCATGATCGAAGCGGTCTGCGGCAGGATCGCGTAGGCGAGCCAGGCGCCCGCGAGGAAGAGCGGGACACCGGCCGCCACGAAGGCCAGCGAGTACCGCTTCTCGTTCTTGTGCAGGCCCGGGGCGACGAACGCCCAGAGCTGGTAGAGCCAGACGGGCGCGGCCCCGATGACGCCCGCCATGAGCGCGACCTTCAACGCGATGGTGAAGGGCGACAGCAGGCCGTTGGTCGTCATGTCGGCGCAGGGCTTGCCGTTGTCCATGGTGGTGACGCCGTTCTTGCAGCCGACCGAATCGAGGATCGGCTTCATCAGGAATTCGAAGATTTCCTTCTGGAAGAACGCAGCGACGATCACCGCCACGGCAATGGCGAGAACCGACTTCAGCAGTCGGTTGCGCAGTTCGCGCAGGTGCTCCGCCAAGGGCATGCGCCCCTCGGCGTCCTTATCCTGCTTACGGGCAGACTTGAGCAACCCACGTCCCTCTCGTACCGGCGGCTTTCAGTTGAGTGCGTCAGCCCTGAGTCGTCGGCTTCGGCTCGTTCACGGGACGCGAGCTGGTCACGTCGCCGGGGGCCGCCTGGATGGTACGGGGGGCGTCCTGCTGCTGGGCCTTGGCCGTGTCGGCAGCCGGGGCGCTCTCCGGCGCCTCGCCGTCCTTCTTCATCGCCTTCGCCTCGCTCTTCAGGATGCGGGCGGACTTGCCGAGCGAACGCGCCATGTCGGGGAGCTTCTTGGCACCGAAGAGAAGCAGGATGACCACGATGATCAGAAGGATCTCAAGGGGCTTCAGGTTGCCGATCATGTGCTACTTCCTTCTCATACTGAGGCGGTGGAGTGGGGAACGATCTCTGCCTGGTCAAACGGGTGTCCGACCAGCCGCGCCGTCAGCGATCGTAACCCGCCGTGGTAAACGCCTGGCAATGGCCGTGCGTACTCCTGGTTGCGGCCCGCACCTCGGCTGCCCGGACCACTCTCAGCAGCGTACCGCCCGCAACTGCCGTACAGCAGACCTCCTCCGCTAGCGCAGGGTGCCGCCCGCCTCGGTGAGGTCGGTGGCCGCGATCTCCAGTTCCTCCGCCGCGCGGTTGATCCGCTCCGTGGCGTGCGTCACTTGGCGGCCGAGGCGCTGGGCCTCGATGAACACCCGGATCGCCAGGACGCCGAGTACGGCGATCCCGAGGAAACCCAGGGCGATGGCGAGCATGGGCCAGAACATGGCGGGAACCTCGGTGGTTCGGAGGGTCAGGGGGCGGTGGAGTGCAGCCGCAGGGTGCTCACCCCGCCGCCCGTGAGGAGTTCCACGATGCGCTCGCCCGCGGGCTTGCGGACCGCGGCGCCGCACTCCGGGCACGTGAAGGAGTAGAAGGTCGTACGGCTGCTGCCGCCGATGGCCAGCCGCAGCGCGGGCGCGTCGAGCTCGAAGCGGGCCCGGCAGTCGGGGCAGGCCGCCTTGAAGAGCACGGGCGGGATCACGGACGCGTTCCGCATGGCCGCTACACCTGGCTCTCGTACGCGGCCAGTGCCTCGTTCGCCGCGCGCCGGGCGCTGCTCGCGAGGTCGGCGGGCTCGACGATCCTGCCGTCCCGGCCCAGCCGCAGCGCGAGCCGCCGCAGGGACGCCGGGTCGGGGGTGCGCAGCGTGATCCGCAGCCCTCCGTCGGGCAGCTCGTCCGCGCTGTCGTGCGGGTAGTACTCGGCGACCCAGCGGCCGCCCGGCCCGACCTCGACCACGACCTGGGGGTCCTCGTCCGACGGCTGCACGAGCCCCAGCGACAGGTCGCGCAGCTCCAGCTCGGGCGCCGCGGCGGGGGCGTCGAGCAGCTTGATCTCCGCGACCCGGTCGAGCCGGAAGGTGCGGCGCGCCTCGGAGAGGTGGCACCAGCCCTCCAGGTACGTGTGGCCGACCGCGAACAGCCGGATCGGGTCGACCTCGCGCTCGGTGAGCTCGTCGCGCGCGGGCGAGTAGTAGCGCAGCCACAGCCGCCGCCGCTCCGAGATCGCCCGGTCGACGTCGGCGAAGACCCCGCCCTCGGACTCGAAGGTCACCGAGAGCCGCGCGCTGGCGCCCGCCACCTCGCCGGCCGCCGCCTCCAGCTTCGCGGTGGCCCGCACCAGCGCCTGCCGGTCGCCCTCGCGCAGGCCGGGCAGGGTGGCCACGGCGCGCGCGGCCACGAGCAGCGCGGTCGCCTCGTCGGCCGCGAGCCGCAGCGGCTCGGCGACGTCATCGGGGTTGTGCCACCAGATGCGGTCGCCGTCGGTGTCGATGTCGAGGAGGTCGCCGCCGCGGAAGCTGGTCCCGCACATGGGCAGCACGTCGAGGTCGGCGATCAGCTCGTCCTCGGAGATCCCGAAGGCCCGCGCGACGTCCCCGACGCGCGCGCCGGGGCGCTCGCGCAGATAGGTCACCAGCGAGAGCATCCGCCTGGTCTGGTCGATGGCGTTCGCAGCCACAGCTCGTGTACGTCCCCTCAGCCCTTGGCCACGGCGCGCAGCCGGTCCACCACGTCGGCCCGCAGGTCCGCGGGCCCCACCACGACCACGTCCGGGCCGAACTCCACCAGCCAGGCGTCGAGTCCGTGTCCGTACGGGATCTCCAGCTCGTCCCAGCCGTCGCCGCCCTCGCGCACCGACGTCGCGCGGGAGCGCAGCGGGTAGCCGGCGCCGGACCGCAGCCGGATGCGGGCGCTGCGGGTCGCGCTCTCGCCCGCCCAGCGCTCGACCGTCTCGCGCACGGTCGACACGTCGGGCACCTCGGCGGTGAAGGCCCCGGCGCGCGACTTGACCCGGCCGGTGATCCGCGACAGCCGGAAGACCCGCTCGGCCCTGCGCTCGCGGTCCCATCCGGCGAGGTACCAGTGGCCCCGCCAGCACTCCAGCGTCCAGGGCTCGACCTGCCGCTGCTCGGGCTTGGCGGCGTTGCCCTTGCGGTAGTCGAAGGTGACGGGGCGCCGGTCGCGGCAGGCCAGCATCAGCGGCTCGAAGGCGGCCTCGTGGACCGGGATGCGCGGCTCGATGGCGCTGTGCTGGGTGTCGTACTCGTCGACCGCCTCGGGCATTCCGGCGGCGCGCAGCTTCTGCAGGGCGCCGCTGGCCGCGCCCGCGAGCCGGGCCTGCTGCCAGACGCGGGCGGCCAGGCCGAGGGCGGCGGCCTCCTCGGCGTCGAGGGTGATGGGCGGGAGGCGGTTGGAGTCGCGTCGGGCGAGGTAGCCGATGTCGCCGTCGAGGCTCTCCACGGTCTCGATGACCAGGCCGAGCTCGCGCAGGTCGTCCTTGTCGCGCTCGAACATCCGGTTGAAGGAGTCGTCGGACCCGGCTTCCAGGTACGCCTCTATGGAGCCCCGCAGTTCGCGCTTGCTCAAGGGGCGCCGCGTTCCGAGCAGGCACAGCGCAAGGTTCATCAGCCGCTCGGCCTTGGCAATCGCCATCGACGCCCTCTTTCTTCCTCGCTCTACGACCGTTGACCGTACCGCCCCGGGGTGTCGTGGCAAAAGCCAGGGGCAAAGGGTGGACGCCCCCGGGATCCCGCCGGGGAGCGCGGGACGGACCTCGGTGGAAAAGCGAGGGGGCCCGTGCCGGTTCAGGCACGGGCCCCCGGTCGGTCCCGGCGGCCGTGACGCGATCGGATCCGCGGCCGGAAACGGCCGGAATTCAGTCGCGAAACGGTCGGCCGGAGCCGTACGGCGTCAGCGCTTGGCCACGCCCACCAGGTCGCAGACGAAGATCAGCGTCTCGCCCGGGGCGATCTTGCCGCCGGCGCCGCGGTCGCCGTAGGCGAGGGCCGCGGGGATGATCAGCTGGCGGCGGCCGCCGATCCGCATGCCCTGCACGCCCTTGTCCCAGCCCTGGATGACCTGGCCGGCGCCGAGCTGGAAGTCCAGCGGGGTGCCGCGGTTCCAGGAGGCGTCGAACTCTTCGCCGGAGGAGAAGGACACACCCACGTAGTGGACCTTCACGAAGTCGCCGGCCTCGGCGACCTCGCCGTCGCCCTCCCAGATGTCCTTGATCTCAAGGTCGACGGGCGGCTCGCCGCCGGGGAAGTCGACCTCGGGCTTCTCGATGCTCACAGCAGTGTGCTCCTCATACAGTGAAACTGGACAACCGGGACAGTCTCGCATCCCGTGCGCGCGTCCGTGCGCTCAGTTGGCGGCCAGGATGTCGACGGTGAAGACGAGCGTCGACTTCGCGGGGATCTGGGCGTTGCCCTGGTCCCCGTACCCCTCCTTCGGGGGCACGACGAGCAGCACGCGGCTGCCGACCTTCTTGCCCTCCAGGCCCTTCTGCCAGCCCGGGATCACCTGGGCGAGCGGGAAGGAGGCCGGGGCGCCGCGCTTGTAGCTGCTGTCGAACTCCTTGCCGTCCTTCCAGAGCACGCCCTGGTACTGGACGGTCAGCGTGTTGGTCGCCTTGACCGCGGCGCCCGAGCCCTCGATCACGTAGTTCGAGACGAGCTTGGTCGGCGCGTCCTTCTTGGGGACGGTCAGCGAGGGGGCCTTGCCGTCGGTGTTGGTGCCGACCTTCGGCAGGTCGATGTCGTCCTGGGCGACCTCGGTGCCCTTGGCCGCGACCGGGATGGTCTGGCCCTTGACGATGTCCATCACGAACACCAGCGTGGCGTTGGGCGGGATCTCGCCCTGGCCCTGCGCGCCGTAGCCGAGCTCCGGCGGGATGGACACCTCCAGGCGGCTGCCGATCTTCTGGCCGTCCAGGGCCTTCTGCCAGCCCTCGATGACACCGCCGCCGCCGATGTTCACGTCGAACGGCTGGCCGCGGTCGAAGCTGTTGTCGAAGGGCTTGTCGCCGTCCCACAGCTGACCGAGGTAGTTGACCTGGGCCTGGTCGCCCTTCTTGAGCGCGGCGCCCTTGCCGGGGCTGATCACGCTGACCTTCAGCTCCTTGGGCGGCTTGCCCTCGCCCTTGGCGAGGGTCGGCTTCTCCCCGAACTTCGCGCCCTTGGTGATCGCGGGCAGTCCGTCCTTGCTCGTGGAAGCGGACGAAGCGGAGTCGGAAGCGTTGTTGTCGTCCTTCTTCTCGTCCCCGCAGGCCGCTGCCGACAGCAGCAGGAGCGGGACGACGAGCAGGCCTGCGAGTCGGCGCACGTGTTCCTCAGATCTCAGACATCACGGTGGTCGCCCGCCACTCTAGGGTGTGCGACGGGCCCCGCACGAGAACGTGCGGGGCCCGCGTCACGTTCCGCGGAGCCGCTACATGCCCGCGATCAGCTTCTCGACCCGGTCGTCGACCGAGCGGAACGGGTCCTTGCACAACACCGTGCGCTGCGCCTGGTCGTTCAGCTTCAGGTGCACCCAGTCGACGGTGAAGTCCCGCCGCTGCTCCTGCGCGCGGCGGATGAAGTCGCCGCGCAGCCGCGCCCTGGTGGTCTGCGGGGGCACCGACTTGCCCTCGAAGATCTTCAGGTCGTTGCAGATCCGCGTCGCCTGACCGCGCTTCTCCAGCAGGTAGTACAGCCCCCTGCGGCGGTGGATGTCGTGGTACGCGAGGTCGATCTGCGCGACCCTGGGGTGCGACATGGTCATGTTGTGCTTGGCCCGGTACCGCTCGATGAGCTTGTACTTCATGACCCAGTCGATCTCGGTGGCGATCCGGTCCAGGTCCTCCTGCTCGATCGCCTCCAGCGTGCGGCCCCAGAGCTCCAGGACCTGGGCGACCGTCCCGGTCCTGATGCCGCGGCGCTCGACGAAGTCGACCGCCTTCTCGTAGTACTCGCGCTGCACTTCGAGCGCGGACGCCTCGCGCCCGCTGGCGAGGCGCACCTTGCGCTGGCCCGTGATGTCGTGGCTGACCTCGCGGATCGCCCGGATCGGGTTCTCCAGCGTCAGGTCACGCATCACCGTGCCCGCCTCGATCATGCGCAGGACGAGGTCGGTCGCGCCGACCTTGAGCAGCATGGTCGTCTCGGACATGTTCGAGTCGCCGACGATGACGTGCAGCCTGCGGTAGCGCTCCGCGTCCGCGTGCGGCTCGTCGCGGGTGTTGATGATCGGCCGGGAGCGGGTCGTCGCCGAGGAGACGCCCTCCCAGATGTGCTCGGCCCGCTGGCTCACGCAGTACACGGCGCCGCGCGGCGTCTGGAGCACTTTGCCCGCACCGCACAGCAGCTGCCGGGTCACCAGGAACGGAATGAGAATGTCGGCGAGCCGGGAGAATTCTCCGTGGCGGGCCACCAGGTAGTTCTCGTGGCAGCCGTAGGAGTTTCCCGCCGAGTCGGTGTTGTTCTTGAAGAGATAGACGTCGCCCGCGATTCCCTCCTCGTGCAGGCGGCGTTCGGCGTCGACGAGCAGTCCTTCGAGAATGCGCTCGCCCGCCTTGTCGTGCGTGACCAGTTCGGTCACGTTGTCGCATTCGGGAGTTGCGTATTCCGGATGCGATCCCACGTCCAGGTACAGGCGGGCGCCGTTCCGCAGGAAGACATTGCTGCTGCGGCCCCATGACACAACACGGCGGAAGAGGTAGCGCGCCACTTCGTCAGGAGACAGCCGGCGCTGTCCCCTGAACGTGCACGTGACGCCGTACTCGTTCTCCAGCCCGAAAATGCGGCGGTCCATGACTGAACATTACGCCTGATGGCCTGAGCTGAAACCGGGTTCGACGGCTCGGCTTCGATCATTTTCAGAACCCGACCGCACGGTTTCCGCGGCGACGGGGGCCTTCAACACCCCTCCCGTGGCCAGCAGAACGAGCAGCGCCGCCACTCCCGCGGCCCCCGCGACCGCGAAGCCCCAGGCCGTGGAGCCCACTTCGACGGCGGGCCCGGCGGCCGCGGTCCCGACAGCGGCGCCGACGCCGAACGTGGTCACCAGCCAGGAGAACGCCTCCGTCACCGTGCCGCGCGGCGCGTGACGGTCCACCACCACGAACGCACAGGCCAGCGCGGGCGCCAGGAACACGCCCGACACCGCGGCGAGCACCGCCATCAGCGGCACGCCGGGCACCAGCGCGAGCGGCAGGTACCCCACCGCGAGCAGTCCCACGATCACCCGCAGCCGCCGCTCGGGCTCCCCGGCCCACTCGCGCGCCCCGTACACCACGCCGCCGAGCAGCGCGCCCAGGCTGAGCGCCGCCATCAGCGCGCCGTACACCCACTCGCGCCCGCGGTCGTCCGCGTACGCCACCCCCGCCACGGTGATCGACCCCAGCGCCATCCCCACGAAGAAGAACGACCCCAGCAGCACCAGCAGCCCCGGTGAGCGCAGCGCCCCCAGCCAGTGCGCCTCGCGCGGCGCCGAGCGCCAGGCCCTGGACGGCTCGGAGACCACCACGGACAGCGCGCCCAGCACGCCTATCGCGTTGACGACGACCAGCGCGGCACCCGGCGACCAGAGCGCGACGAGCACCGTCACGAGCAGCGGCCCGACGGTGAACATGACCTCCTGCGCGACGGCGTCCAGCGCGTACGCCCGGTGCACCTGATCCTCGCGGCCCAGCACGCCCGGCCACAGCGCCCGCAGGCCGCCCTCCAGGGGCGGCGTGAACAGGCCCGCGACCGCCACCGCGACGTACGCGGGCGCCACCGGGTCGATCCCCACCGCGCACAGCAGCACCATGCCGAGGCCGGACACCACGGCGGCGGGCAGCTGCACCCTGGGCTGCCCGAACAGGTCGACGGCCCGCCCGAGCAGCGGCTGGCCGACCGCGGTGGCCACTCCGTACACCGCGGCCAGCGCGCCCGCCAGGCTGTAGCCGCCGCCCTCCGCGCGGGTGAAGAGCACGATCGCGATCGAGGCGGTGGCGTTGGGCAACCGCCCGACCAGCGTCCCCGCGAGCAGCCGCGCGGCGTGCCGCGCCCGCAGGACCTCCAGGTATCCCGAAGCCATCGGGCTCCCGTCCCTTCCAGCGGCACGCCGTCCGGTGCCACACCTTTAGTGTTACGTATAACTTCCGAGGTCATACGTACCATGAGCGCTGTACCCAGGTCCATCCAGGAGGCCCGACTTGACCAGGCCCACCAGCCGTGACGTGGCGGGCGCAGCGGGCGTCTCGCAGGCCACCGTCTCCCTCGTGCTCGGGGGCAAGTGGCAGGGCCGCGTCTCCCCCGCCACCGCCGAGCGGGTCCGCGCCGCGGCCGGCACCCTCGGCTACCGGCCCAACCTCGCCGCCCGCAACCTGCGCCTCGGCCGCACCAGGACCGCACTGCTCGTGGTCCCCGCGCTCACCAACGAGTTCTTCGCCCGCGTCTACACCGGGGCCGCCGACCTCGCCGCCGCGCACGGCTTCGGCGTCGTGCTCTACCCCTCGCCCGACGGCGTCGGCCCCGCCAGGGACCCGTTCGCCTCGGCGGGCGCCGCGCTGGACGGCGTCATCGCCTCCTCGATGGCCGCGGGCGCCGTCGGGGAGCTGCGCGGCGCGGGGCTGCCGCTGGTCATGCTCGACAGCGACCCGGCCGACACCTCGTCGGGCGCGGCGGCCCACGTCAACCTCGACATCGCCGACGGCATGCGGCAGGTGACGGACCATCTGCTGGCCCTCGGCCACCGCCGCTTCCTGCACCTGGCGTCCGGCGTCCCGTCCTGGACCTTCGACGTCCGGGCCGCCGCCCTCGCCGACGCGCTGCGCGGCGCGCACGTCACGACCGCGCGCTCCGCCCACGACGTCCACGAGGCGAGCCGGGCCGCGCTCACCGCGCTCACCCTGTCGGGGCCCCGGCCCACCGCCGTGGTCTGCGACGACGACATCCTGGCCGCCGGGGCCTGCAAGGCGCTGCGGCGGCTGGGGCTGCGCGTCCCCGACGACGTCTCGGTCACCGGCTTCGACGACCTCGCGCTCGCCACCGCGGTCGAGCCCGAGCTGACCACCGTACGGCTGCCCGCCGAGCGCATCGGCGAGCGCGGCATGGCCGCCCTGCTGGCCGTTCTCGCGGACGAACGGCCCGATCCCGCTGTCCTGCCCGTGAGCCTCGTCGCACGCGCCTCCACGGCCCCGCCACCGCCCTCCTGACGCACCGGCGGCGAACCCGCGCCCGGCGGGCGCGCCGGGGCCCGGCGCCGCGCACGGAGAAGCCCCGGCCGCCCGAAGGCGACCGGGGCACGTGGGGAACGGCTCGGCGGGAAAGGCCCGGGGGCTACTCCCCGCCCTCCTCCGCCGTCTCCTCGACGTCCGACGGCGCGTCCGTCGGGGACGCCGCCGCGTCCTCCTCGCTCAGCAGGCGCGACAGCTGCCGGCCCACGATCCGCTTGAACTTGCGCTGCTGCGGGCGCGTGCGGTCCAGGACCGCGACCTCCAGCCGCTCGGCGGGGATCTCCCGGTCGCTGCCGTTGGGGTCGCGCGACAGCGCCTGTACGGCCAGCTTCAGCGCCTCGGCCAGCGTCATCCCGTCCCGGTGCCGCTGGTCCAGGAAGCCGCTGATCTGCTCCGCGTTGCCGCCGACCGCGACCGAGCCGTGCTCGTCCACGATCGAGCCGTCGTGCGGCAGCCGGTAGATCTGGTCGCCCTCGGGCTCGGCGCCGACCTCGGCGACGACCAGCTCCACCTCGTAGGGCTTCTCCGCGTTGCTGGAGAAGATGGTGCCCAGCGTCTGGGCGTAGACGTTGGCGAGCCCGCGGGCCGTCACGTCGTCGCGGTCGTAGGTGTATCCGCGCAGGTCCGCGTAGCGCACACCGCCGATCCGCAGGTTCTCGTACTCGTTGTACTTGCCGGCGGCCGCGAAGCCGATCCGGTCGTAGATCTCGCTGAACTTGTGCAGCGCGCGGGACGGGTTCTCGCCGACGAACACGATGCCGTCGGCGTACTGCAGCACGACCAGGCTGCGGCCGCGGGCGATGCCCTTCCGGGCGTACTCCGCCCGGTCGGCCATGGCCTGCTGGGGTGAGACATAGAACGGCGTCGACACCGGCTATCCGTCCCTTTCTGTCAGTGGCAAGAGGGTCATCGGAAGGGACTCAGAGCAGCGCGGCGCGCGGGCCGTCGGGGTTCTCAAGCCGCTTGTCGATGATCGACCGCGCGATCGCCGCGGTCTCCTCCTCGGACAGCCGCTTGAAGCCCTCGTCCGTGATGACGGTGACGATCGGGAAGATGCGGCGCGCCACGTCGGGCCCGCCGGTCGCCGAGTCGTCGTCGGCGGCGTCGTACAGCGCCTGCACCACCAGCGTGGTGGCCTGTTCCTCGGTGAGGTCGGCGCGGTACAGCTTCTTCATCGCGCCGCGGGCGAAGACCGAGCCGGAGCCCGTCGCCGCGTACCCCTGCTCCTCGGAGCGGCCGCCCGTCACGTCGTACGAGAAGATGCGGCCCTTCTCCTTGGCCGTGTCGTACCCCGCGAAGATCGGCACGACGGCCAGGCCCTGCATCGCCATGCCGAGGTTGCCGCGGATCATCGTGGAGAGCCGGTTCGCCTTGCCCTCCAGCGAGAGCTGCGCGCCCTCGACCTTCTCGAAGTGCTCCAGCTCCAGCTGGAAGAGCTTCACCATCTCCACGGCGAGACCCGCGGTGCCGGCGATGCCCACCGCCGAGTACTCGTCCGCGGGGAAGACCTTCTCCATGTCCCGGGAGGCGATCACGTTGCCCATGGTCGCCCGCCGGTCACCGGCGAGCACCACGCCGCCGGGGAACGTGACGCCGACGATCGTGGTGGCGTGCGGCGCCTCGATGTGCCCCTCGGGCGGCAGCGTGCGCGCGCCCGGAAGCAGCTCCGGGGAGTGATCGGACAGGAAGTCCAGGAAAGAGGACGACCCGGGCGTCAGGAAGGCAGCCGGTAGACGCCCGGTGCTACGAGTGTTGGCTTCCACACGTTTCCTTCCACGTAAGCGGCGGCCCGCCTCATGGCATCGGGCCGATCCTTGAACTGCCCCAGTGCCGCGTCGCAGCTGAAGCACAGTACGTCACGGACCCTACCCGTCTCGTGACAGTGATCCACATGCTCTGCCGGAGCGGTGGGGCAGATACAGCAAATTCGATGCCGCCCGGCAACCGTCCCGGCCAATTCGGCTGGCGGGAGGCCGTACTTGCGCCGGAAACAGCTGATCCGATTCCGCTCCCGCCGCACGTGCGGCTTCACTCCTCCGCACTGCGGGCAGCGCTCGCGCGCCCGCGGAACCCGTCCCTCATGGACTGGTTACCGGCAAAGGAGTCTCGCGGCAGCGTCCGCCCGCACCGCGAGCGCTCCTTCCCGAAAGGAGGGTTCGGACATAAAGTCCTATTCTCCACCCTTTTGAACAAATGACCTCACGAAATCCTCGGCGTTCTCTTCCAGGACGTCGTCGATTTCGTCGAGCACGGAGTCCACGTCGTCGCTCAGCTTTTCCTGGCGCTCCTTCAGGTCCTCCGAAGCCTGCGCGTCCTGCGCCTGCTCCTCGACCTCCTCGGTGGAGCGCGTCGCCTTCTGCTGTCCGCCGCCGGTGTCCTTGGTCGCCATCTACCTCACCCCGCTCAGATCGATGCACTTGATCAGACCCTACAAGTGAGGTCTGACATCCGCCCCGCACTTTCCTTCACTTTCCCAAAGCGCGGGGCACACCTCGATGATTCCCCCGCACCGGGCCTTTCAGCCGCCCGACAGGACCCGGACGAGGTCTTCCGCCGTGCGGCACCTGTCCAGCAGCGCCTTCACGTGGTTCCTGGTCCCGCGCAGCGGCTCCAGGGTGGGCACCCGCTGGAGCGAGTCACGGCCCGGGAGGTCGAAGATGACCGAATCCCAGGAGGCCGCGGCCACGTCGTCCGCGTACTGGTCGAGACAGCGGCCCCTGAAGTAGGCCCTGGTGTCCTCCGGCGGCGCCGTCTCCGCCCGTTCCACGTCCGCCTCGTCCAGCAGCCGCTTCATCCGCCCACGCGCCACGAGACGGTTGTACAGGCCCTTCTCGGGCCGCACGTCGGCGTACTGGAGGTCCACCAGGTGCAGCCGCGCCGCGTCCCAGTCGAGGCCGTCGCGCCTGCGGTAGCCCTCCAGGAGCTCCCGCTTGGCGATCCAGTCCAGCTCGCCCGCGAGGCTCATCGGGTCGTGCTCCAGCCGGTTCAGCACGTCCTCCCAGCGCGCGAGGACGTCCTTGGTCTGCTCGTCCGCGTCGGCCCCGAAGCGCTCCTCGACGTACTTCCTGCTCAGCTCGAAGTACTCCATCTGGAGTTGTACGGCGGTGAGCGTGCGGCCGCTGCGCAGCGTGACCAGCCGCTGGAGCGTCGGGTCGTGGGAGACCTGGTGCAGCGTGCGCACGGGCTGGTCGACGGCGAGGTCGACGTTGATGAAGCCGTCCTCGATCATGGAGAGCACGAGGGAGGTGGTGCCGAGCTTGAGGTACGTCGAGATCTCGGAGAGGTTCGCGTCCCCGATGATGACGTGCAGCCTGCGGTACTTCTCGGCGTCCGCGTGCGGCTCGTCCCGGGTGTTGATGATGGGGCGCTTGAGCGTGGTCTCCAGGCCGACCTCGACCTCGAAGTAGTCCGCGCGCTGGCTGATCTGGAACCCGTGCTCGCGGCCGTCCTGGCCGATGCCGACGCGGCCGGCGCCCGTGACGACCTGGCGCGAGACGAAGAACGGCGTGAGGTGGCGCACGATGTCCGAGAACGGGGTCTCCCGCTTCATCAGGTAGTTCTCGTGCGTGCCGTAGGAGGCGCCCTTGTTGTCGGTGTTGTTCTTGTAGAGGTGGATCGGCTGGGCGCCGGGCAGCTGGGCCGCGCGCTCGGCGGCCTCCGCCATGATGCGCTCCCCCGCCTTGTCCCAGAGCACCGCGTCCCTGGGGTTGGTGATCTCCGGCGAGCTGTACTCGGGGTGCGCGTGGTCGACGTAGAGCCGTGCGCCGTTCGTGAGGATGACGTTGGCCAGGCCGATGTCCTCGTCGGTCAGCTGGCTGGAGTCCGCGGCCTCGCGGGCGAGGTCGAAGCCGCGCGCGTCCCGCAGCGGGTTCTCCTCCTCGAAGTCCCAGCGGGCCCGGCGCGCCCGGTGCATCGCCGCCGCGTACGCGTTGACGATCTGGGACGACGTGAGCATGGCATTGGCGTTGGGGTGGCCTGGTACGGAGATTCCGTACTCCGTCTCGATGCCCATTACTCGCCGTACGGTCATGCGGCCCTCCTTGCCCGGCGGAGCTCCCCGGCGGGAGCGGCGCTCAAGTACCGCTGTTCTTCCGGTGCGTGTGCGGTGCCCGTCCCCGCACTGCGCGACTCGGCGGTACCGAAGAGCGTAGAACGCCTCTGCGCCGGTGGGGAGATCAATTGCGGCATTGCTCTGCTGTCGTGTGCGTACCGGTCCGGGGACGGCAGAAAACAGTCGGCTGCGGATGCCCGCGCCGGGCACCCGCAGCCGATCCGCGCCCTACAGGTACTGACCGGTGTTGGCCACCGTGTCGATGGAGCGTCCGGTGTCCGCGCCCTGCTTTCCGGTGACGAGCGTGCGGATGAACACGATCCGCTCGCCCTTCTTTCCGGAGATCCTGGCCCAGTCGTCCGGGTTGGTGGTGTTGGGCAGGTCCTCGTTCTCCTTGAACTCGTCCACGCAGGCCTGGAGGAGGTGGGAGACGCGGATGCCCTTCTGGTTGTGGTCGAGGAAGGCCTTGATGGCCATCTTCTTGGCCCGGTCGACGATGTTCTGGATCATCGCGCCGGAGTTGAAGTCCTTGAAGTACAGGACTTCCTTGTCGCCGTTGGCGTACGTGACTTCCAGGAAGCGGTTCTCCTCGGACTCCGCGTACATCTGCTCGACGACCGACTGGATCATGGCGTGCGCCGCGCCCTCCTTCGACCCGTTGTGCTCGGACAGGTCGTCCGAGTGCAGCGGGAGGGTGGCGGTGAGGTACTTGGCGAAGATGTCCTTCGCCGCCTCGGCGTCCGGGCGCTCGATCTTGATCTTGACGTCGAGCCGTCCGGGACGCAGGATCGCGGGGTCGATCATGTCCTCGCGGTTGGAGGCGCCGATGACGATGACGTTCTCCAGCCCCTCCACGCCGTCGATCTCGGCGAGCAGCTGCGGGACGATGGTGTTCTCCACGTCCGAGCTGACACCGGATCCGCGGGTGCGGAAGAGGGATTCCATCTCGTCGAAGAAGACGATGACGGGGGTGCCCTCGCTCGCCTTCTCCCGCGCACGCTGGAAGACCAGGCGGATGTGCCGCTCGGTCTCGCCGACGTACTTGTTGAGGAGCTCGGGGCCCTTGATGTTGAGGAAGTAGGACTTCCCCGCGGGCTGGCCGGTCACCTCGGCGACCTTCTTGGCGAGCGAGTTGGCGACGGCCTTCGCGATCAGCGTCTTGCCGCAGCCGGGCGGGCCGTAGAGCAGGATGCCCTTCGGCGGCCGCAGTTCGTGCTCCTTGAAGAGGTCGGGGTAGAGGTACGGCAGCTCGACCGCGTCGCGGATCAGCTCGATCTGGTTGCCCAGACCGCCGATCTTGTCGTAGTCGACGTCCGGCACCTCTTCGAGGACGAGCTCCTCGACCTCGCTCTTGGGCACCACTTCGTACACGTACCCGGACCGGGGCTCCAGCAGCAGGGCGTCGCCGGGGCGGATGGTGATGTCCAGCAAGGGCTCGGCGAGCCTCACCACCCGCTCCTCGTCGGTGTGCCCGACCACCAGGGCGCGCTCGCCGTCCTCCAGGATCTCCTTGAGGGTGACGATGTCCCCGGCGCGCTCGAACTCCATGGCCTCGACCACGTTGAGCGCTTCGTTGAGCATGACTTCCTGGCCGCGCCTGAGCTCTTCGAGCTCGACGCTTGGGCTGACGTTCACCCGGAGTTTGCGACCGCCTGTGAAGATGTCGCACGTGCCGTCCTCGTTCGCCTGCAGGAAGACACCGAAGCCGGCCGGCGGCTGCGCGAGCCGGTCGACTTCCTCCTTGAGGGCCACGATCTGGTCGCGGGCCTCGCGGAGCGTGTTGGCGAGCCGCTCGTTCTGCGCGGACACGCCTGCCAGGTTGGTCTGCAGCTCGACGATCCGCTCTTCGAGAATCCTCGTATGACGCGGAGAGTCGGCGAGCTTGCGGCGCAGGACGGCGATTTCCTGCTCGAGATAGGCAACCTGGCCCGCAGGGTCGTCAGACCCTCGCGCGGGCCGGATGCCGCGGTTGATGTCGTCGTCGTGGGCTGCCACGGTCCTCACCTCCTCCAAGGGGAGCTGGACGCTTCCTGACCCTACCTGGGTGGGTGTCGATTGAAACCCCTAGATCAAAAAGACGGTCGGGTGTGTCCGATCTTCACCCTTGCGCTCTCCCTCACGTCAGGGGAATACCCACCCTTCAACATCGGAAAGCGGGCGGTTGTATCGTCGAGTTGGTCAACACCCGTCAGGGCTGGCACCGATTGATACATCCGCGCAGGAACGGCAGGCGAAATGAACGAGGCTCTTGAAGTCTGGATCGACCAGGACCTCTGCACTGGCGACGGCATCTGCGCGCAGTACGCGCCCGAGGTGTTCGAGCTGGACATCGACGGTCTCGCGTACGTGAAGGACTCGTCGGACGAGCTGCTCCAGGACAAGGGAGCGACGACTCCGGTGCCGCTGCCGCTCCTCCAGGACGTCGTGGATTCCGCGAAGGAGTGCCCCGGCGACTGCATCCATGTACGACGCGTTTCGGACAGGGTCGAGGTGTACGGACCGGACGCGGAGTAGCGCGCGGGGCGTGGTTCAGACGCTCCGCGGCTCCGCGGCGGAGGAGCGGACGAACGCGCCGCCCCGCCACTGCCACTTGGCTGGGTCTCGACGGTCCGGGCAGCAGCGCGGCACGTCGGACGAGGAGTAGCCGAGGAGCGTCGCGCTGACCGAGCCGTCGCGCACGGCGAGGTCCAGCACGCCCAGCTTGTCCTCGGGGTCCACCAGCGTCGCCACGACGCGGGAGGGGGCCCCTTCGGCGTTCTTGGCGCGGGTCAGGACGTAGACGCCGGTGGGCGGGGTGCCCGAGCCGGCCTCGCAGCGGGCCGTGACCACGGTCTCGGGGGCGCCGTCGCCGTCGAGGTCGCCGGTCGCCCTGCCGGTGACCTCCGTCTTCGCGCCGCCGCAGTCGAGCGGGAAGACGGCGGTGGCGGGGTCGGGAGCGGGTCCGGGGGCCGCCACGATGCCCGCGCGGGGCTTCGGGGCGTCCGGGGACGCCTTGGCCGCGCCGGGGCTCAGGAGGGCGGCGAGGGCGACGACCCCGGACATCGCGGCGGCGGTGGCCAGCCAGTGCACGGGGCGGGTGACGGTGTGCGCGAGGTCCGGGGCGGCGGGGTTCTGCACGCGGGGGTCTCCTGTGAAGCGTGGTGAGCCTGCATCGTGCCACACGTCACACGCGGGGTGGAACGGGGGGTGCGCGCGAGCAGCGGGCGTGCGCTTCGGCCGCCGGTCCCCCAACAGCCGGACGCCGCCGCCCGGTTCCCCGTGGTGTACGGGAACCGGGCGGCGGCGTCGGTCGGTTGGCGGGGCGGGTGTCAGCCTTCGCGTCCGCCCTTGTTGGGGCCCTCGTAGTCCTCGCCGTACGCGCCCTTGGCGGGGCGGCGGCGGCGCATGGGCGGCTCGACGCCGTCCGCGAGGCGGCGGGCGGTGACCAGGAAGCCGGTGTGGCCGATCATCCGGTGGTCGGGGCGGACCGCGAGGCCCTCCACGTGCCAGTTGCGGATCATCGACTCCCACGGCTGGGGCTCGGCGAAGCAGCCGATCTCCCGGATGGACTCGACGGTGCGCGCGAGCTGGGTGGTGGTCGCCACGTACGCGCAGAGGATGCCGCCGGGGACGAGCGCCTTGGAGACGGCCTCCAGGCACTCCCAGGGGGCGAGCATGTCCAGGATCACACGGTCGACGTCGGTGTCGCTGAGGTTGTCCTGGAGGTCGCCCACGGTGAGCTGCCACGCGGGGTGCGGGCCGCCGAAGTAGCGCTCGACGTTGCCCCTGGCGATCTCGGCGAAGTCCTCGCGGCGCTCGTAGGAGTGCAGCATGCCGTGGTCGCCGATGGCGCGGAGCAGGAACGCGCTGAGCGAGCCCGAGCCGACCCCGGCCTCCACGACGCGCGCGCCGGGGAAGATGTCGGCGAAGGCCAGGATCTGCCCCGCGTCCTTGGGGTAGACCACGGCGGCGCCGCGGGGCATGGACAGGACGTAGTCGGGGAGCAGGGGGCGCAGCGCGAGGTAGGCGACATTGCCCGTCGTGCGGACAACGCTGCCCTCGGGAGCGCCGATCAGCTCGTCGTGCGGGAAGGAACCCTTGTGGGTGTGGAAGTTCTTTCCCTCTTCGAGCGTGAACGTGTAGTGGCGGCCCTTGGGGTCGGTCAGCTGTACCTGGTCCCCGACCTTGAAGGGCCCGCGTCGGCGGGCGGCACCGGTCGGTTCGGACATGTGGACAAGAGTACCGGCCCGTGGCGGGGGCGCCGACCGGGGGCGTCCGAGGTCAGAGCGGTCAGGAGGGGCGGGCCATGGCCTGGACGAAGGCGCGCTCGACGTCGGACGTGGACAGCACGCCGTAGATCTCGCCGGTCTCCTCGACGACCAGGTACTCGGTGGCGGGCGTGGCCTTGAGGCGGTCCAGCAGGGCCTCTCCGGCGAGCTCGGCCGAGATCCGCATGCCGTCGTTGAGGTCCTGGGCGAGGGTGCTGACCGCGACCCAGGGGCGGCGGTGCTCGGGGACGGAGACGATCGCGGCCTCGCGCACGACGGCGACGGGGTCGCCCTGGCCGTCGACCACGACGAGGGCGCGGGCTCCCGCCTCGTTGGCGCGGCGCAGCGCCTCGGAGAGCGGGGTGGCGGCCTCGACGGGGACGGCGCGGCGGGTGAGGCTGCGGGCGCGGAGCTCGGGGAGGTGTTCGCGCAGCCGGGCGACGCGCAGGCTGTTGCCCGCGCCGGTCCAGATGATCGCGGCCAGGATCGCGGCGAGCAGCGCGTCGGTGACGGTCTCCATGCCGCCGATGTCCTCGGTGGCGTTCCCCAGGGCCCCGGTGTGGGTGAGCATCGGCAGGCCGATGAGGACGGCGACGGCCAGCGCGCGGCCGACCCAGGCGGCGGCGATCGTGCCGGTCATGGGCTTGCCGCTGATCTTCCAGACGACGGCGCGGAGCATCCGGCCGCCGTCGAGCGGAAGGCCGGGCAGCAGGTTGAAGACCGCGACGATCAGGTTGGAGATCATCAGTCCGGCGAGCAGGACGCCGGGCACCGTGCCCGGCTCGACGGCCTGCATGCCGAGGTAGAAGAGGCCCGCGAGGACGAGGGACAGCAGTGGTCCCACGAAGGCCAGGACGAATTCCCTGCCCGGGGTGTCGGACTCCTTCTCGATCTCCGAGACGCCGCCGAAGAACTGGAGCTGGATGCGGCGCACCGGCAGTTTGAAGCGGAGCGCCGCGACGGTGTGGGCCAGTTCGTGGACGAGTACGGAGGCGTAGAAGGCGACCGCGAAGAAGAGGGAGACCAGGTAGCGGGCGCCGCCCAGTTCGGGCAGGACGCGGTCGAGCTGGCCGCCGAAGACCCAGGTGATGAGGGCCGCGACGACGAACCAGCTGGGGGCGACGTAGACCGGGACGCCGAAGGGGCGGCCCATGAGGATGCCGCCGCCGGGCTCTTCGGGCGGCTGCGGCTTGCCGTCGTGGGGGGCGGCGTCCGGGTCGCTTCCGTCCGGTCCGGACCGCGGCCGCCTGCTGTCGCCGCTCTCGTCCACGGGGTCCCTTCGGTCGTCGGTGGGGGTTTGGCACGATCTTCACGATCATGCAGTGTTCGTCGCTCTGCCGTCGATGGTATTCCGGCTGCTCCGCTCCGCTTCGCCTCGCCTCCCCTGTTTCCGCCCTCGCGACTCCTGCGAATTCTCCCGGGGGCGGGTCCTTCGGGCGGCTCCCGGGTGTCGGTGGCGGGCCGTAGGGTCTTGGACATGACCTCCGCGCAGCAGCCCTCCTCCCTGTCGCCCTCGCGGGCGAGCGACTTCATGCAGTGTCCCCTGCTCTACCGGTTCCGGGTGATCGACAAGCTGCCGGAGAAGCCGAGCGAGGCGGCCACCAGGGGGACGCTGGTGCACGCGGTCCTGGAGCGGCTCTTCGACAACCCGGCGGTCGAGCGGACGGTGCCGCGGGCGAGGGCGCTGGTTCCGGGGCAGTGGGACCGGCTCCTGGAGTCGAAGCCGGAGCTGGCCGAGCTGTTCGCGGACGATCCGGACGGGCAGCGGCTCGCGCGGTGGCTGTCGGAGGCCGAGGGCCTGGTGGAGCGGTGGTTCTCGTTGGAGGACCCGACGCGTCTTGAGCCCGCGGAGCGCGAGCTGTTCGTGGAGACGGAGCTGGACTCGGGGCTGCGGCTGCGCGGGGTGATCGACAGGATCGACGTGGCGCCCTCGGGCGAGGTGCGGATCGTGGACTACAAGACGGGGAAGGCGCCGCGTCCGGAGTACGCGGAGGGCGCGCTGTTCCAGATGAAGTTCTACGCGCTGGTGATCTGGCGCTGGAAGCACGTGGTGCCGCGCCGGTTGCAGCTGGTGTACCTGGGCAGCGGGGACGTCCTGACGTACGACCCGGTCGAGGCGGACCTGGAGCGGGTGGAGCGCAAGCTGCTGGCGCTGTGGGAGGCGATCAGGGAGGCCACGGAGACGGGCGAGTGGCGGCCCCGGCCGACGAAGCTGTGCGGCTGGTGCGACCACAGGGCGGTGTGTCCGGAATTCGGCGGCACTCCCCCGGTGTATCCGCTTCCGGTGCGCCCGAGGGAGGGCGGCGACGGGGACCAGGGCAGAATGGGGCCGGTCTAGCGAAGGAGTTCCCGTGGCGATCCGCGTCCTACTGGTCGACGACCAGCCGTTGCTGCGCACCGGCTTCCGGATGATCCTGGAGGCCGAGCAGGACCTCGCGGTGGTCGGTGAGGCCGGGGACGGCCTGCAGGCCCTCGAACAGGTGCGCGCGCTCCAGCCCGACGTGGTGCTGATGGACATCCGGATGCCGCGCATGGACGGGGTGGAGGCGACGCGCCAGATCACCGGCCCCGGCCGGGACGGGCCCGCGAAGGTGCTGGTCCTGACGACGTTCGACCTGGACGAGTACGTGGTGGAGGCGCTGCGCGCGGGGGCCAGCGGCTTCCTGCTGAAGGACGCGCCCGCCAATGAGCTGGTGCAGGCGATCCGGGTGGTCGCGGCGGGCGAGGCGATGCTGGCGCCGAGCATCACGCGCCGGCTGCTCGACAAGTACGCGGACCACCTGCCGTCGGGCGACGAGCCGGTGCCCGACACGCTGAACACGCTGACCGAGCGCGAGGTCGAGGTGCTGAAGCTGGTGGCGCGCGGCCTGTCGAACGCGGAGATCGCGGCGGACCTGTTCGTCAGCGAGACGACCGTGAAGACGCACGTGGGGCACGTGCTGACGAAGCTGGGCCTGCGGGACCGGGTGCAGGCCGCGGTGTACGCGTACGAGAGCGGTCTGGTGCGCCCCGGGGCGCAGTAGCCGACGGCGGGTGCCCCGGGGGGCGTGGGCGGAGGTCCGCCCACGCCCCCCGGCGTGTGCGGGGCGGCTCAGTCGCCCTTGCCGAGTTCCCAGAGCTGGAGGTCGGCCGAGGTGTTGACGGACCACTCGACGCCGGTGAGGCCGACGCGGCTGGCGACGTACTGCTTGGCCTGCCAGATCGGGAGGACCGGGACGTCCTGGGCGACGATGTCCTGGAGCTGCTCGAAGGTCTTGGCGGCGGCGCTGCGGTCGGCCTCGCGGCGGGACTGCGGGATGAGGACCTCGCGGACCTTCTTGTTCGCGTACGGCGTGTTGAGGAAGTTGTCCTTGTCGAGGAAGGGCGCGATGAAGTTGTCCGGGTCCGGGAAGTCGGGGAACCAGCCGAGGCCGTAGACGGCGTAGTCGCCGCGCTTCTGGGCCTCGCGGTAGCTCTTCCAGGGGGTGCCCTTGATGTCGGCCTCGAACAGCTTGGACGCGTTGAGCTGCTTCTTGAGCAGCTCGAACTCCTTGACCGTGGCGGGGCCGTAGCGGTCGGTCGTGTAGTTGAGCGTGACCTTGACCGGGGTCTTGACGTCCGCCGCGCGCAGCAGGTCCGCGGCCTTCTTGACGCTCGGCTCGCCGTAGCGCGTGTAGAAGGAGTTGGTGTGGGTGGGGATGGTGGTGGGGATCAGCGAGTAGAGCGGCTCGGCCGTCGAGGCGTACGTCTGGGAGGCGATCTGACCCCGGTCGATGACGGAGGCCATCGCCTGGCGGACCGCCTTGTCCTTCACGGACGGGTCCTCGGTGTTGAAGCCGAGGTAGCGGATGGAGAGTCCGGACAGCACGGTGAGCTTGACGTCCTCCCGGGTGGAGGTCCGCAGCGAGGTGACCTGTTCGGGGGACATGGTGCGGCTCATCATGTCGATTTCGCCCTCGTCGAGCGCCTTGCCCATGGCGTCCGCGTCGGCGAAGGAGCGCAGCTCGACCTTCTCGTTCCGGACCTTCAAGTCGCCCTTGTAGTGGGGGTTCTTGGTGAAGACCGCGCTGGTCATCTGGCCGTCCTCGACCTTGGCCTCCATGGTGTAAGGACCCGAGCCGTCGACCTCGAAGCCGTCGCGCAGCTTGTCCGGCAGGTAGTCGTCGCGGCTGACGATGCCCGACGTCGGCGTGGAGAGCTTGTACGGGAAGGTGGCGTCCGGCGCCTTGAGGTGGAAGACGACTTCCTTCTCGCCCTTGGTCTCGACGGTGTCGATGTTGGAGAGCAGGGAGACCGGGCCGTTCTCCGACTTGATCTTCAGTACCCGGTCGATCGAGTACTTGACGTCCTCGGGCGTGATGGCCTTGCCGCTGGCGAACTTCAGGCCCGAGCGCAGCTCGCAGCGGTAGCTCTCGTTCTCGGCGTCGCTGAAGCCGCAGCTCTCGGCCGCCTCGGGGACGGGCAGGCCGCCGCCGCGCGGTATGTGCATCAGCGTCTGGACGGTCTGGCGCAGGACGTTCCAGACGCCGGAGTCGTAGGCGTAGGCCGGGTCGAGCGGGGCGGGGACTTCCTTGGACGCGGACAGTTGGTCCGTGGTGCCGACGACGATGTCCTTGCCGCCGTCCCCGTCCGAGCCCCCGCAGCCCGCGAGCGCGGGCGCGAGCAGGCCGAGCACGGCCGGGAGCAGCACCATGGTCTTACGCTTCATGCTGGACGTTTCTCCCTCTTCCCCCACCGGGGGCACAGCTGGCTTGGCGCTCCGCCGCGGCCCGCCCGGTCGGGGCGGTGGGATCGGGCCGGTGTGGCCGTGGCGGCCGGGTGCCGAGGGCGATCGGTCCTGCGCGTGCGACGTGGTGGAGCGCGGGGCGCAGCGTGCGGTGCGGCGGAGTTCTCGCGACGAGATTAGTGGGCGGCGGCCCCCGTCGGGGAACGGGTCTCAAAGGCGCCGCGACCCCCGGGGGACGGGAATTGGTCGCTTGGCTCTTTCGCGTCACCGGAATGTTTGGGGTGGCGCTCGATGAATCGGGACACAAGGTCTCGGTTCTCGGCTCCGGGGGCGGTTCGGCGCGGGGCGGCGGGCCCCGGCCGCGAGCACGGTGGGTGACCAAGGTCACTCGCAGTCGCGGCGGCGGGGTCCGTCGTCGCAGGTCGCAACCGACCGATTGGGCCGGGTCCGGTGCCATCGGGCCGATTGCGCCGGTCCCGGCCGCAACGGCCCGATTGCGCCAGGAGCGTCAGATCAGGCCGCGCAGGAAGGCGAGGTCGACGGCTTCGAGGGAGTCGACGACGACCCGGCCGGGTGCGGCGGCGATGGGGGCGACGGAGGGCACGGCGACGACGCGGCAGCCCGCGGCCTCGGCGGCGGCGACACCGGTGGCGGTGTCCTCGACGACGGCGCAGCGGGCGGGGTCGGCGCCGAGCCCGGAGGCGGCGACGAGATAGGGGTCGGGGTGCGGCTTCGTACGGGCCACTTCGTCGCCCGCGACGGTCAGCCGGAAGTGGTGCGGGCCCAGCGAGCGGACGATGCGGTCGATGATCCGCCGGTGCGATGCGGAGACCAGGGCCGTGGGCACGGAGTGGGCGGCCAGTTCGGCCAGCAGCCGTTCGGCGCCCGGCATGAGGGGCACGTCGCGGCCGATGCGCTCCTCGAAGCGGGTGTTGAGCAGGACGGTGAGCTCGTCGACGGTGATGTCGGCGCCGGTCGCCTCGATGAGGTAGCCGGCGCTGCGGGTCATGGGGCCGCCGACGACGACGTCCCGCCAGGCCTCGTCGAGGCGGTGGCCGAGGTCGGCGAAGACCTCCACCTCCGCGTCCCACCAGAAGCCCTCGGTGTCGACGAGGGTGCCGTCCATGTCGAGGAAGACCGCCTGGAGCGCGGAGCCTTCGCCCGCGCCTCCGCCGGTACGGGTACTGGTCACGGGGACCGTGCTGGTCATCCGGGCACACCTCCTGAGGGACGAGAAGGCCGGCCGCCGCTCCCCGAGGGGAGGGCGACCGGCCTGCACTGGGCCGACCAGTGTACGTCCGGGGCGGTTAACGCGCGTTGAAGTATTTGGCCTCGGGATGGTGAATGACGATCGCGTCCGTCGACTGCTCCGGGTGGAGCTGGAACTCCTCGGAGAGGTGCACCCCGATCCGCTCGGGCCGGAGCAGTTCGGCGATCTTCGCCCGGTCCTCCAGGTCGGGGCAGGCGCCGTAGCCCAGCGAGAAGCGCGCGCCGCGGTACTTCAGCGCGAACATGTCCTCGACGTCGGCCGGGTCCTCGGAGCCGAAGCCCAGCTCGGCGCGGACGCGGGCGTGCCAGTACTCGGCCAGGGCCTCGGCCAACTGCACGGACAGGCCGTGGAGTTCGAGGTAGTCGCGGTAGGAGTTCGCCTCGAAGAGCTTGGCGGTCTCCTCGCCGATCCGGTTGCCGACGGTGACGACCTGGAGGCCGACGACGTCGGTCTCCCCCGAGTCCTCGGGGCGGAAGAAGTCCGCGAGGCACAGGCGGCGGCCGCGGCGCTGGCGCGGGAAGGTGAAGCGGGTGCGCTCCGAGCCGTCCTCGCCCAGCAGGATCAGGTCGTCGCCCTTGGAGACGCACGGGAAGTAGCCGTAGACGACGGCGGCCTCCAGCAGGTTCTGGGTGTGGAGCTGGTCCAGCCAGCCGCGCAGGCGCGGGCGGCCCTCGGTCTCGACCAGTTCCTCGTACGTCGGTCCGTCGCCTGCCCTGGCCTGCTTGAGTCCCCACTGGCCCTTGAACAGGGCGCCCTCGTCGAGCCAGGAGGCGTAGTCCTTGAGCCCGATGCCCTTGACGACGCGGGTGCCCCAGAAGGGCGGCGTGGGCACGGGGTTGGTGGTGGAGACGTCGGAGCGGACCGCGCCCTCGGGCTCGTCGACCTCCAGGACGGCGGTGTCGCGCTTGGCGACGCGGCGCTGCTTGAGCTCGGGGAGGGTCGCGCCGGGGACGCCGCGCTTGACCGCGATGAGCGCGTCCATCAGGCGCAGGCCCTCGAACGCGTCGCGGGCGTAGCGGACTTCGCCCTCGTAGATCTCGTGGAGGTCCTGCTCGACGTAGGCCCGGGTGAGGGCGGCGCCGCCGAGGATGACGGGGTAGTCGGCCGCCATCTTGCGCTGGTTGAGCTCCTCCAGGTTCTCCTTCATGATCACCGTGGACTTCACCAGCAGGCCCGACATGCCGATCACGTCCGCCCGGTGCTCCTCGGCGGCGTCCAGGATCGCCGAGACCGGCTGCTTGATCCCGAGGTTGACGACGTTGTAGCCGTTGTTGGACAGGATGATGTCCACCAGGTTCTTGCCGATGTCGTGGACGTCGCCGCGCACGGTGGCGAGCACGATGGTGCCCTTGCCCTCCGCGTCGGACTTCTCCATGTGCGGCTCCAGGTAGGCCACCGCCGACTTCATGACCTCGGCGGACTGGAGCACGAACGGCAGCTGCATCTGGCCGGAGCCGAACAGCTCGCCGACCACCTTCATGCCTTCGAGCAGGGTGTTGTTGACGATGTCGAGGGCGGGGGTGTCCTGGAGCGCCTCGTCGAGGTCGGCCTCCAGGCCGTTCTTCTCGCCGTCGATGATGCGGCGCTGGAGGCGCTCGTCCAGCGGCAGCGCCAGCAGTTCCTCGGCCTTGCCCGCCTTCAGCGACTTGGTGCTGACGCCCTCGAAGAGCTCCATCAGCTTCTGGAGCGGGTCGTAGCCCTCGGCGCGGCGGTCGTAGATGAGGTCGAGGGCGGTGTTGACCTGCTCCTCGTCGAAGCGGGCGATCGGCAGGATCTTCGAGGCGTGCACGATCGCCGAGTCGAGTCCGGCCTTCACGCACTCGTCGAGGAACACCGAGTTCAGCAGCACCCGGGCGGCCGGGTTGAGGCCGAAGGAGATGTTGGACAGGCCGAGGGTCGTCTGCACGTCGGGGCGGCGGCGCTTCAGCTCGCGGATCGCCTCGATCGTGTGGATGCCGTCCTTGCGGGACTCCTCCTGGCCGGTGCAGATGGTGAAGGTCAGCGTGTCGATGAGGATGTCGGACTCGTGGATGCCCCAGTTGCCCGTCAGGTCCTCGATGAGGCGCTCGGCGATGGCGACCTTGTGCTCGGTCGTGCGCGCCTGGCCCTCCTCGTCGATGGTCAGCGCGATGAGCGCGGCGCCGTGCTCGGCGGCCAGCTCGGTGACCTTCGCGAAGCGGGACTCGGGGCCGTCGCCGTCCTCGTAGTTCACGGAGTTGATGACGGCCCGGCCGCCCAGCTTCTCCAGGCCCGCCCTGATGACCGGCAGTTCGGTGGAGTCCAGCACGATCGGCAGCGTGGAGGCGGTGGCGAAGCGGCCCGCCAGCTCGGCCATGTCGGCGACGCCGTCGCGGCCCACGTAGTCGACGCAGAGGTCGAGCATGTGCGCGCCCTCGCGGATCTGGTCGCGCGCCATCTCCACGCAGTCGTCCCAGCGGCCCTCCAGCATGGCCTCGCGGAACTTCTTGGAGCCGTTGGCGTTGGTCCGCTCCCCGATCGCCATGTACGAGGTGTCCTGTCGGAACGGGACGGTCTGGTACAGGGAGGCGGCGCCCGGCTCGGGGCGCGGCTCGGGGCGGGAGGGCACGAGGCCCCGTACGCGCTCCACGACCTGGCGCAGGTGCTCGGGGGTCGTGCCGCAGCAGCCGCCGACCAGCGAGAGGCCGTACTCGCGGACGAAGGTCTCCTGCGCGTCGGCGAGCTCGGGGGCGGTGAGCGGGTAGTGGGCGCCGTCCTTGCCCAGGACCGGCAGGCCCGCGTTGGGCATGCAGGAGAGCGGGATGCGGGAGTGCCGGGCCAGGTAGCGCAGGTGCTCGCTCATCTCGGCGGGGCCGGTCGCGCAGTTGAGCCCGATCATGTCGATGCCCAGCGGCTCCAGGGCGGTGAGCGCGGCGCCGATCTCGGAGCCCAGCAGCATCGTGCCGGTGGTCTCGACGGTGACCGAGCAGATCAGCGGGAGGTCGAGGCCGCTGGCCTCCAGGGCGCGGCGGGCGCCGATGACGGACGCCTTGGTCTGGAGGAGGTCCTGGGTGGTCTCGACGAGGATGGCGTCGGCGCCGCCCGCGATCATGCCCTCGGCGTTCTGCTGGTAGGCGTCGCGGAGGGTGGTGTACGGGGCGTGGCCGAGGGTGGGGAGCTTGGTTCCGGGGCCCATCGAGCCGAGCACCCAGCGCTGCTGTCCGGTCGACGCGGTGAACTCGTCGGCAACCTCGCGGGCGATGCGGGCGCCGGCCTCGGAGAGCTCGAAGTTGCGCTCCGGGATGTCGTACTCGTTCAGGGCGGCGAAGTTCGCGCCGAAGGTGTTGGTCTCGACGCAGTCGACGCCGACCGAGAAGTACGCCTCGTGGACCGACCTGACGATGTCGGGGCGGGTGACGTTGAGGATCTCGTTGCAGCCTTCGAGGTTCTGGAAGTCCTCGAGGGTGGGGTCCTGCGCCTGGAGCATCGTGCCCATGGCGCCGTCGGCGACCACCACACGGGTGGCGAGTGCCTGGCGGAGGGCTTCGGCCCTGGTGCGGCTGTCAGCGGAGGGGGTTGGCGACGAGGCCATGGAAGAGCTCCCTGGGATGCGACGGCTGTCGGCTGTGCGGCCCCGACGGGAGCCGCATGCGGCCCAGGGTAGCGGTGCGGGGCCCCGTACGGGGGCGGAGGGCCGCGCCGCGAGACGGTCGGCAGGGGCGGGGCCGCCCGGTCACGGGCTGTGGGACCGTGGTCGCCGCTGTCACACTAGGTCGGCATGGACCGATACTGTTCAGCATTGTCGAACCGGTATGTGAGGAGGGTTGAGCGGTGGCGAAGAACATCCAGTCGCTCGAACGGGCGGCCGCGATGCTGCGGCTGCTGGCCGGTGGCGAACGCCGGCTGGGACTGACGGACATCGCCTCTGCGCTCGACCTCGCGAAGGGCACGGCGCACGGCATCCTGCGCACCCTTCAGGCCGAGGGCTTCGTCGAGCAGGACCCGGCGTCGGGCCGCTACCAGCTGGGCGCCGAGCTGCTGCGCCTGGGCAACAGCTACCTGGACGTGCACGAGCTGCGGGCGCGCGCCCTGGTGTGGACGGACGACCTGGCCCGCTCCAGCGGCGAGAGCGTCCACCTCGGGGTGCTGCACCAGCAGGGCGTGCTCATCGTGCACCACGTGTTCCGGCCCGACGACAGCCGCCAGGTGCTGGAGGTGGGGGCCATGCAGCCGCTGCACTCCACGGCGCTCGGCAAGGTGCTGGCGGCGTACGACCCGGTGGCGCACAGCGAGGCGCTGGAGAGCGAGCGCGGCACCTTCACGCCCCGTACGCTCACCGCCCCCGAGGAGTTCGAGCGGGTGCTGGACCTCACCCGGGCGCGCGGCTGGGCCTCGGACGTCGAGGAGACCTGGGAGGGCGTGGCCGCGGTGGCCGCGCCCGTCCACGACCGGCGGCGGATGCCGGTCGGCGCGGTGGCCATCACGGGCGCCGTCGAGCGGGTCTGCGCGGACGGCGACCTGCGGCCCGAATTGATCGCGGCGGTGCGCGACTGCGCCCGCGCGGTGTCCCGGGATCTGGGCGCCGGACGCTTCTGAGGCGGTACGGGTCCGGCCGTGGTGACTGGCCGGTAACGATCGAATATCCGGCCGCCGAACTCTTGACGCGGCATTGACCCGGGACGAAGACTGCCGTTCATCGGTCGGCATTGTCGAACACCTAACGGCAATACGCGCTAGAGTGTGACAACGCCAGCAGGCCGGCAGCGCGATCCCCGGCGGGACCGGGATTCCCCGGAGATCGCATTTCCCCTGGACGAAGGACAAAGGAGTCGCGGGTGTCCAGCTCCGACATCTTCATCGGCGAGACCATCGGTACCGCCGTGCTCATCCTGCTGGGCGGCGGCGTCTGCGCCGCCGTCACGCTGAAGCGCTCGAAGGCGCAGAACGCCGGCTGGCTCGCCATCACCTTCGGGTGGGGCTTCGCCGTACTGACGGCCGCCTACCTGGCGGGGGGCGTCTCCGGCGCCCACCTGAACCCGGCCGTCACGATCGGCCTGGCCATCAAGGGCGGCACCGAGTGGGGCGACGTACCGCTCTACCTCGCCTCCCAGCTCCTCGGCGCGATGATCGGTGCCCTGCTGGTGTGGGCCACCTACCTGGGCCAGTTCCAGGCCCACCTGACCGACCCGGAGCTCGTCGAGCGCTCGAAGTCGGTCGAGGCGCGCGAGAGCGCCGCCGGCCCCGTGCTCGGCATCTTCTCCACCGGACCCGAGATCCGGCACACCGCGCAGAACCTGCTGACCGAGGTCATCGCCACGGTCGTCCTGGTCCTCGCGATCCTCACCCAGGGCCTGAACAACGAGGGCAAGGGCCTCGGCGTCCTCGGCGCCCTGATCACCTCGCTCGTCGTGGTCGGCATCGGCCTCTCCCTCGGCGGCCCCACCGGATACGCGATCAACCCGGTCCGTGACCTCGGGCCCCGCATCGTGCACGCTCTGCTTCCACTGCCGAACAAGGGCGGCTCCGACTGGGGCTACGCCTGGATCCCCGTCGTGGGTCCGCTGATCGGCGGCGCCATCGCGGGCGGGATCTACGAACTCGCCTTCGCCTGACCGGGCCGCACCGCCCGATCGGACGGCACACCAGAGCCGTACGACACACCGAGACTTCCGGGAGCACACAGTGACCGACGCACACACCGCAGGGCCCTTCATCGCGGCGATCGACCAGGGCACCACCTCCAGCCGCTGCATCGTCTTCGACCGCGACGGACGCATCGTCTCCGTCGACCAGAAGGAGCACGAGCAGATCTTCCCCAAGCCGGGCTGGGTGGAGCACAACGCCACCGAGATCTGGGAGAACGTCCAGGAGGTCGTCGCCGGGGCCGTCGTCAAGGCCGGGATCACCGCGGCCGACGTCAAGGCCATCGGCATCACCAACCAGCGCGAGACCACCCTCCTCTGGGACAAGAACACCGGCGAGCCCGTCCACAACGCCATCGTCTGGCAGGACACCCGCACCGACGCGCTCTGCAAGGAGCTGGGCCGCAACGTCGGCCAGGACCGCTTCCGCCGCGAGACCGGCCTGCCGCTGGCGTCCTACTTCGCGGGACCCAAGGTCCGCTGGCTGCTCGACAACGTCGAGGGCCTGCGCGAGCGCGCCGAGGCCGGGGACATCCTCTTCGGCACCATGGACTCCTGGGTCATCTGGAACCTGACCGGCGGCACCGAGGGCGGCGTGCACGTCACGGACGTCACCAACGCCTCGCGCACCATGCTGATGAACCTCCACACCATGGAGTGGGACGAGAAGATCCTCACCTCGATGGGCGTCCCGGCAGCCGTACTGCCGGAGATCCGCTCGTCGGCCGAGGTCTACGGCGCGGCCAGGGGCGGCGTCCTGGACGGCGTCCCCGTCGCCTCCGCGCTCGGCGACCAGCAGGCGGCCCTGTTCGGCCAGACCTGCTTCTCCGAGGGCGAGGCCAAGTCGACGTACGGCACCGGCACCTTCATGCTGATGAACACCGGCGACCAGCCCGTCAACTCCTACAACGGCCTGCTGACGACCGTCGGCTACCGCATCGGCGACCAGAAGCCGGTGTACGCGCTCGAAGGCTCGATCGCCGTCACCGGCTCGCTCGTCCAGTGGATGCGCGACCAGATGGGCATGATCAAGACGGCCGCCGAGATCGAGACCCTGGCGTCCTCGGTCGAGGACAACGGCGGCGCGTACTTCGTGCCCGCCTTCTCCGGCCTCTTCGCCCCCTACTGGCGCTCCGACGCCCGCGGCGTCATCGCCGGCCTGACCCGGTACGTCACCCGGGCGCACATCGCCCGCGCCGTGCTGGAGGCGACGGCCTGGCAGACCCGCGAGATCACCGACGCCATGACCAAGGACTCCGGCGTCGAGCTGACCGCGCTCAAGGTCGACGGCGGCATGACCTCCAACAACCTGCTGATGCAGACCCTCTCGGACTTCCTGGACGCGCCCGTCGTGCGTCCGATGGTCGCCGAGACGACCTGCCTCGGCGCCGCCTACGCCGCCGGTCTGGCCGTCGGCTTCTGGCCGGACACCGACGCGCTGCGCGCCAACTGGCGCCGGGCGGCGGAATGGACCCCTCGCATGGACGCCGACAAGCGTGACAGCGAGTACAAGAACTGGCTCAAGGCCGTGGAGCGGACCATGGGCTGGATCGAGGACGAGGAGTAATCGACATGACCACCCTGCAGAGCGTCCCTGCCCTCGGGACGCACCCGGCCTCCGGCTCCACCCAGAGCCGCGCCGAGACTCGGGAGCAGCTTTCCAAGGCGACGTACGACCTCCTGGTGATCGGCGGCGGCATCCTGGGCATCTCCACCGCCTGGCACGCCGCGCAGTCCGGGCTGCGGGTGGCCCTGGTGGACGCCGGCGACTTCGCCGGCGCCACCTCCTCCGCCTCCTCCAAGCTCCTCCACGGCGGCCTGCGCTACCTGCAGACCGGCGCGGTGAAGCTGGTCGCGGAGAACCACTTCGAGCGGCGCGCGGTCACCCGCGACGTGGCCCCCCACCTGGCCAACCCGCTCACCTTCTACCTGCCGGTCTACAAGGGCGGCCCGCACGGCGCCGCCAAGCTCGGCGCGGGCGTCTTCGCGTACAGCGCGCTGTCCGCCTTCGGCGACGGCGTCGGCCACCTGCTCTCCCCGGCCAAGGCCGCGCAGGACGTGCCGGAGCTGCGCACCGACAACCTCAAGGCCGTCGCGGTCTACGGCGACGACCAGATGAACGACGCGCGCATGGCGCTGATGACGGTGCGCGCGGCCGTGGAGTCGGGCGCGACCGTCCTGAACCACGCCGAGGTCACGGGCCTGCGCTTCACCAAGGGCCGCGTCACCGGCGCCGACCTGCGCGACCGGCTCTCGGGCGACGAGTTCGGCGTGAGCGCCCGCCTGGTGCTCAACGCGACCGGCCCCTGGGTGGACCACCTGCGCAAGATGGAGGACCCGAACGCGGCGCCCTCCATCCGCCTCTCCAAGGGCGCGCACCTGGTCCTCAAGCGCACCGCCCCCTGGAAGGCCGCGCTGGCGACCCCGATCGACAAGTACCGCATCACCTTCGCCCTCCCCTGGGAGGACATGCTGCTCCTCGGCACCACCGACGAGGAGTACGAAGGCGACCCGCGCGACGTCGCCGTCAACGACAAGGACGTCACGCAGATCCTCGACGAGGCGGCGTTCTCGATCCGCGACCAGCAGCTGTCGCGCGACCTGATCACGTACTCCTTCGCGGGCCTGCGGGTGCTGCCCGGCGGCCCCGGCGACACCTCCAAGGCCAAGCGCGAGACGGTCGTCACCGAGGGCAGCGGCGGCATGCTGTCGATCGCGGGCGGCAAGTGGACCACGTTCCGCCACATCGGCCGCACGATCATGAAGAAGCTGGAGTCGCTGCCCGGCCACCCGCTCGGTGCCTCCGACGAGGACTTCGTGCCGGTGTCCGCGCTGCCGAAGCGGCTGCCGCTGCCCGGCATCGCCAACCCGCGCGCCGTCGCCCACCGCCTGCTGGTGGACGGCCCGGCTCCCGGCCCGCGCATGTCGGCGGACACCGCGCGGCACCTGGCCACGCACTACGGCTCGCTCGCCTTCGACATCGCGCGCCTGGCGAACGAGAACCCGGAGCTGGCCGAGCGCGTCCACCCGGACGCGCCGGAGATCTGGGCGCAGGTCGTGTACGCGCGCGACAACGAGTGGGCCGAGACGGCCGACGACGTGCTGCGCCGCCGTACGACGCTGACGATCCGGGGCCTGGCCACGGACGAGATCCGCGGCAAGGTCGAGGACCTGCTGAAGAAGAAGTAGCCGGTACGGAGTGCCGGTAAGGGGCGGTCGCCATGGGCGGCCGCCCCTTACTCGTGCCCGGGGCGCTGCCACACGGCGTACACACGGGCGCAACGTCCCGCGCGGACAGTGGGACCAAGTCGCCCAGCCGCGGGCCGGTAAGGAGTCGCCGTGAAGTTCCAGGTCCTGTCGATCATCAATCACGCCCCGCACCCGCTGACCGGTGAACTCGCCCCGGCAGCCGACCGGTTCGCCGACGTCGTCGCGGTGGGCGAGGAGGCGGAGCGGCTCGGGTTCGAGGCGTACGCCGTCGGGGAGCGGCACGCGGGCGCCTTCCTGTCGTCGAGCCCGACCGCGGTGCTGGGCGCCCTGGCCGCCCGTACCAGCAGGATCAAGCTCCTGACCGGGGTGACGGTCGTGGCGATCCTGGACCCCGTGCGGGTCGCCGAGGACTACGCGACGCTCGACCAGATCTCGCGCGGCCGGATCGAGCTGGTCGTCGGCAAGGGCGCGGAGGCCGGGCACTTCGACCTCTTCGGGCTGGACGAGTCCAGGCAGTGGGACCTCCAGAAGGAGAAGTACGAGCTGCTGCGCAGGCTGTGGCGCGAGGAGCACGTGGACTGGGAGGGCGAGTTCAGGCCCGCGCTCAAGGACGTCACGACCGTGCCGAGGCCCTACGCGGGCCCGCCGCGCGTCTGGCACGGCTCCGCCACCAGCCTCAACTCCCCCGAGCTGGCCGCCGAGCACGGCGACCCGCTGTTCACCGCCAACGCCATCCAGCCGCGCGAGGCGTACGCGAAGCTCATCGCGCACTACCGCGAGCGCTTCGAGGCGCACGGCCACGACCCGGCAGAGGCCCGGGTCGCCGCGGGCTCGGGCGGGCTGCTGATCGCCGACACGGCCGAGGAGGCGGTGCGGCGCTACAAGGACCTGTACGAGGCGCGGGTGCGGCAGAGCTTCAAGCCGCAGCTGGTCGGGAAGGCGGGGTACAACACGCCGTTCCGCACCATCGAGGACGCCATCGCGGGCGGACCCCAGCTGATCGGCAGCCCGCAGCAAATCATTGACAAGATTTTGGGCTACCACGAGCTGTACCGGCACGACCTCCAATCGGTCACCGTGGACTCTTTCGGGCTGTCCCGGGCCGAACAGGTCGAAACCCTCCAGAGATTCGCCGAGGAGATCGCCCCGATCGTGCGGAAGGAGGCCCCCACGACCCTCTGGGACGCATAATGAGGGCGATACATCCGATGTCTGGAGGTCGTCCATGGCTGTCACCGACGAGGCGATCGAGAAGATCAAGGAAATGATCGTCTCGGGGGCGCTGCGGCCGGGCGACCGGCTCCCCAAGGAGAGCGAGCTCGCCGCCGAGCTCGGCCTGTCGCGCAACTCGCTGCGCGAGGCGGTGCGGGCGCTGTCGCTCATCCGGATCCTGGACGTGCGCCAGGGCGACGGCACGTACGTGACCAGCCTGGACCCGCAGCTGCTCCTTGAGGCGATGAGCTTCGTCGTGGACTTCCACCGGGACGACACGGTGCTGGAGTTCCTGGCGGTGCGCCGCATCCTGGAGCCCGCCGCGACCGCCATGGCCGCGATCCGCATCGGGGACGCCGAGCTGGACGCGCTGGACGCCCAGCTCAGCGCGCTCGGCCCCGCGCCGTCGGTGGAGGAACTGGTCGCGTCCGACCTGGACTTCCACCGGGGCATCGTGCAGGGCTCGGGCAATTCGGTGCTCTGCTCGCTGCTCGACGGGCTGTCGGGGCCCACGACCCGGGCGCGCATCTGGCGCGGGCTCACCCAGGAGGACGCGGTGAGCCGCACGCTGCACGAGCACCGGGCGATCCTCACGGCGCTCAGGGACCGGGACGCGGAGGCGGCGCGGTCGTGGGCGACGGTGCACATCGCGAGCGTGGAGCAGTGGCTGCGCTCGACGCTGTGAGGGACCCGTGACCGGGGCCGTACGGGGTGCTCCCGTACGGCCCCTCGTACGGCCTCTCGTGCAGCCTCCCGTACGGCCCCGTACGGTCCCGTACGGGTTTTCCCTAGCGCTCGGGGCGCAGCCGCAGCCCCTGCATGCCGCCGTCCACCGCGAGCGCCGTGCCGGTGACGGACGCCGCCGCCGGGCTCGCGAGGTACGCGACGGCCGCCGCGACCTCGTCCGCGCCGACGAGCCGCCCCATGGGCTGGCGGGCGTCGAGCGCGGCGCGCTCGGCCGCCGGGTCGTCGGCCCGGTCCAGCAGGCGGCCGATCCAGGGGGTGTCCGCCGTGCCCGGGTTGACGCAGTTGACCCGGATGCCCTCGCGGACGTGGTCGGCGGCCATGGCGAGGGTCAGCGAGAGCACGGCGCCCTTGGTGGCGCTGTACAGGGCGCGCTGCGGGAGCCCCGCGGTGGCCGCGATGGAGCAGGTCTGGGTGATCGAGACGCGGCCCGGACTTTGCCGTGCGGCGGCGCGCAGGTGCGGCAGGGCGTGCCGGGCGGCGCGGACCATGCCGAGGACGTTGACGTCGATGACCCGGTGCCACTCCTCGTCGGTGTTGTCGGCGACGGTGCCGACGGCGCCGACGCCCGCGTTGTTCACCAGCGCGTGCAGGCCCCCGAGTTCGGCGGCGGCCGCGTCGACCGCCGCGCGCACGGCCGCGTCGTCGGTGACGTCGGCCTTGAGCGCGAGGACGCCGTCGGGGGCGCCTTCGGTGTCCCGGTCGAGCACGGCGACGCGTGCGCCGCGCGCGAGCAGCAGACCGGCGACGGCGGCGCCGATGCCGGACGCGCCGCCGGTGACGAGGGCGGCCGTGCCGTGGAAGTCCTGGGCGGCGCTCATGCGGGGATCTCCTCGTTCGTGCGCGGTTCGGCCCGACCGGCGTGCGGACCGGGCTCGTCGGTGTGCGGCTCGGCCCGGTTCGTGCGCGGACCGGGCTCGTTCGTGTGCCGGCCGGTCCGCCAGACCGGTCCATCGGGGTAGCGGTGGGCGGTCAGGGACTCGGGCCGCATGCGGGCGGAGAAGCCGGGCGCGGCGGGCGCGGCGTACCGGCCTTCGGTGACGACGACGGGCTCCTCGAAGTGCTCGTGGAGGTGGTCGACGTACTCGATGACGCGGTCCTCCCAGCTGCCGGAGACGGCGACGTAGTCGAACATCGCGAGGTGCTGGACCAGTTCGCACAGGCCGACGCCGCCCGCGTGCGGACAGACGGGGACGCCGAACTTCGCGGCCAGCAGCAGGATCGCCAGGTTCTCGTTGACCCCGGCGACTCGGGCGGCGTCGATCTGCACGAAGTCGACCGCGCCCGCCTGGAGGAGCTGCTTGAACAGGACGCGGTTGGCGCCGTGCTCGCCGGTGGCCACGGGCACGGGCTGCCCGGCGCGCACGGCGGCGTGGGCCAGGACGTCGTCCGGGCTGGTCGGCTCCTCGATCCAGTGCGGCGCGTAGGGCGCGAGGGCGGACATCCAGCGGACCGCGTCGGGCACGTCCCAGCGCTGGTTGGCGTCGACCGCGATGCGCACGTCGGGGCCGACCGCCTCGCGGGCCAGCCTCATGCGGCGCACGTCGTCGTCGAGGTCGGCGCCGACCTTGAGCTTGATCTGGCCGAAGCCGTCGGCGACGGCCTGCTTGGCCAGGCGCACCAGCTTCTCGTCGGAGTAGCCGAGCCAGCCGGGCGAGGTGGTGTACGCGGGGTAGCCCAGGGCGCGCAGCCGCTCGGCCCGCTCGGCGCGGCCCGGCTCGGCGGCGCGCAGGATCTCCAGGGCCTCCTCGGGGGTGAGCGCGTCGGTGAGGTAGCGGAAGTCGACGAGGGAGACCAGTTCCTCGGGGGTCATGGCGGCCAGGAACTCCCAGACGGGCAGGCCGGCGCGGGTGGCGGCCAGGTCCCAGGCCGCGTTGACGACGGCCCCCGCCGCCATGTGCATCACGCCCTTCTCCGGTCCGAGCCAGCGGAGTTGGGAGTCGTGCGTGAGGCGGGTGTGCAGGTCGGCGAGGTCGGCCGCGGTACGGGGGGCGGGGCGCCCCACGACGTAGGGGCGCAGCGCCCCGATGGCGGCGGCCATCACGTCGTTGCCCCGGCCGATGGTGAAGCAGAAGCCGTGGCCCTCGGTGCCGTCGTCGGCGCGGAGCACCACGTAGGCGGCCGAGTAGTCGGGGTCGGGGTTCATCGCGTCCGAACCGTCGAGCTCCGTCGACGTGGGGAAGCGGATGTCGTGGACCTCGAAATCCATGACGGTCGGACTCATGCGGTGCCCCCCAGGGAAAGAACAGCGAGAGAGAACATCGGACCTCTACGCGGTCATCGGATGTATTCCGATGTATAGCGCCGCACGAGCGCCAGAGTCCAGCGATTCGGCAGAATTTCTGGCCCACAGCTCGGATGAATCCGGTGGTCGGTGCCCCGCTGATGCCCCGCTTTCCTTCCGAATGCACCTGCGAACGGCAGGTTCACCCGGCCGTGCGCAGGGGCTGCGGCGGGGTGCCCGGTTGGCCGTAAGGTTGGGGCGTACGCAAGGGAACTTCGGAAGGAGGCCTGGGTGATCGAGCTCGACGGGGTTCCCGAGCTGATCGACCCGGTCATGGTGGCCGCGTTCGAGGGCTGGAACGACGCCGGCGACGCAGCCTCCACAGCGGTCGCACATCTGGACCGGGAATGGAAGGGCGAGGTCTTCGCGGCGCTGGACGCCGAGGACTACTACGACTTCCAGGTCAACCGCCCCACGGTCTGGCTGGACGGCGGGGTGCGCAAGATCACCTGGCCCACCACCCGGCTCTCCGTGGTCCGGGTCGGCGGCGACAAACCGCGCGACCTGGTGCTGGTGCGCGGCATCGAGCCCTCCATGCGCTGGCGCTCGTTCTGCAACGAACTGCTGGGCTTCGCCCACGAACTGGGCGTGGAGATGGTGGTCGTACTGGGCGCGCTGCTCGGCGACACCCCGCACACCCGCCCCGTGCCGGTCAGCGGCGTCACGTCCGACCCGGACCTGGCCCGCACCATGGACCTGGAGGAGACCAGGTACGAGGGGCCGACCGGGATCGTCGGCATCCTCCAGGAGGCGTGCACGCACGCGGGGGTGCCCGCGGTGAGCCTGTGGGCCGCCGTGCCGCACTACGTCTCGCAGCCGCCCAACCCCAAGGCCACGCTGGCCCTCCTGAACCGCCTGGAGGACCTGATCGGGCTGCGCATCCCGCTCGGCGAGCTGGCCGAGGACGCGCGGGCCTGGCAGCTGGGCGTCGACCAACTCGCCGCCGAGGACAGCGAGGTGGCGGAGTACGTGCAGACGCTGGAGGAGGCCAGGGACACCGCGGAACTGCCCGAGGCGTCCGGCGAGGCGATCGCCCGGGAGTTCGAGCGGTACCTGCGGCGCCGCGACGGCGGTCCCGGGCAGGGCCCAGGCGGAATCGCCACGGAGAGCGGCGACGGGGCGTCGTACCTGCGGGACACGTCGAGCGGCCGCACGCGCCCGCCGAGGCGCCCGAAACCGGAGACGGAGACGGAACCCGGGCCGGAGGCGGAAACGGAAGCGGGGCCGGAAGCAGGGCCGGAGACGGAAGCAGGGCCGGAAGCGGAAGCGCCCGAGGCCAAGGGCACGGATGCCACGGATGCCGCGGGCACCACGGACGGCGCCGCGGGCGAGGAGGGCGGCGACGCCCCCGAGGACCCGTCCGAGCACTGACCCGCACGGTCCCCCGCACGGCACAGGAGGGGGGGGGGGGGGCCCCCCCCGCGCCCCCCCCCCCCCCCCCCCCCCCCCCCCCGGGCCCCCCGGGGGCCCCGGGGGGGGGCCCCCCCCCCCCCCGGCCCCCCGCCCCTCTCCCGTACCGAGACGACGCGCACCGGACAGAAGCCCCGCGTCAGACCTGCGGCACGGACACCACGTCGTACTCCGTGTCCGGCAGCGGGTCCACGTCGAACCGCGCGTTCGGCAGGTAGATCCGGTCGCCCCATGCTGCGGCGGTCGTCGGGATCCGGAAGTTCCCCGGGTCGGTGATCCGGGTGACCGCCCGGCCCTTGGTGCCCGACGCGTTCAGCCGGATCACGTCCACGGCGTTCTGTACCTGCTGCACCACGTACAGCAGCCGCCCCAGCCGCAGCAGTCCGTCCGCGTTGGGCAGCTTGAGCGCTCCGATGTCGACCGCGCGCGCCCGACCCGTACGCGGGTCGACGCGCATCAGCCCGCCGCCGCCCGCCACCGTGTTGGCGACGAGCAGCGCCCGTCCGTCCGGGGTCCGCTCGATGCCGTTGGCCGTGAAGCCGGTTCCCTGCTCCCACTCGCCGGTCAGCGGCACGGTCGCGAGCTCGCCCGGCCTGCCGTCCTTGCCCACCGGCAGCCGGTACAGCTGGGGCTTGAAGGAGTCCGTGAACCAGGCGGCGCCGGGGGTCAGGATCACGTCGTTGACCATGGCCGCCTGTGCCGGGGCGTACTGCGCGACGTACGCGCCCGTGCGGACGTCGGCGACGCGGATCTCCCCGCTGTACCCGCCCGCGACGAACAGCCGTCCGCGCGCGTCGATTTTGAGACCGACGGCCGAGCGGTCGGGACCCGTCCCCCTGACCACAACCCGTCCGGTGCCGCTGGCCAGCGACGCCCGGTAGATGTCGCCCGTGCCGAGGGAGCCGAAGTAGGCGTACGGTGCCGGGCCGATGGCGATGCCCTCGGGCCTGAACCCGTTGGGCAGCGGGAACCGGGCGGGCCACGGGTCACCCGCGGTTCCGGCCGCGCGGGCGGTCCCGGCGAGCGGTGCGACCAGTGCGGCGCCGCCCAGGGCCGCCGCGCCCCGCAGAAGTCTTCGACGTGCGAAAGAACCGTGCATCGGTCCTCCTCCTTACGAAGAGCACTCGTGTCCAGTTGTCCCCCACCACCCCACCACACGCCCCCTCCCTCCGCAGTGTTTGGCCGAATTGCGGCGTGACATCGCTTTCAGGACGGAATGCAGGGGCTTCCCAAGCATCTTGATTTCAAACCCAGTTCACGCAAGCGGGGTGGACGGACCCGCGAACCGGTAGCAGGGTGTGCCCCGAAGAGCCGTAGGCACGAAGATCCGAAGGGAGCGGTCACCGCGATGACCGATCAGAAACTCCCCGGCCAGGGCCCCGGCACGGCGGGCCCGGGACCCGACGGAGCAGGATTCACCTACCAAGGAGCCGAACCCGAGCTGATCGTCGTCGCTCGCGCGGAACCCCGGCTGCGGGCGGGCGCGGAGGGCGTGCGGTCGGCGGCCGGCGCCGACGTCTCCGCCCTGAGCATGTTCCTGAGCGACCAACAGCTTTCCCTTGAGCCGCTGTTCGGCAACGAGGAGCGGCTGCGCGCGGCCGCTTCCCCGCAGGCCCCGCAGGCCTTCACCGGCTCCCCGGGCCCCGCCCTGCCCGACCTGTCGCTGTTCTACCGGGTGCGCGGCGGCGGGGAGAGGTCCCACGAGCTGACCGCCCGGCTGGCCGCGCTGCCAGAGGTCGACACGGCGTACGTCAAGCCGGGCGCCGTGCCCGCGACGATGCCGGGCCCCGTGCACCACCAGGGGCCGGGTGCCGAGTCCGGCGGCGCGGGCCCAGGCGAGGAGGCCAAGCGGCTCAAGGAGGGCGCGCCCGCGACGCCCGACTTCACCGGGCGCCAGGGCTATCTGGCCGCCGCGCCCGAGGGCGTGGACGCGGTGTGGGCCTGGCAGCGCCCCGGCGGCACGGGCACGGGCGTCTCCGTCGTGGACGTCGAGGGCGCCTGGCAGCTGAGCCACGAGGACCTGGTCGAGAAGCTGTCCGGGATCCTGATCGGCAGCCCGGTCCAGGACGTCGCCTGGCGCAACCACGGCACGGCCGTGCTCGGGGTCATCGGCGGCGACCGGGACGGCAAGGGCGTCACCGGCATCGCGCCCGGCGCCTCCTGCGCGGCCGCGTCCTTCCAGGGCGTCGGGACGGCGGCGGCGATCCACGCGGCGGCGGACCGGCTCCGGCCCGGCGACGTCGTGCTGGTCGAACTGCACCGGCCAGGGCCCCGGTTCGACTTCGAGGCGCGCGACGACCAGCGCGGCTACATCGCCCTCGAATGGTGGCCCGACGACTACGCGGCGATCAGCTGGGCGACCGCCAAGGGCGTCCTCGTCGTCGAGGCGGCGGGCAACGGAGCGGAGAGCCTGGACGACGCGGTGTACGAGCGCAGGCCCGACAGCTTCCCGGAGACCTGGCGCAATCCGTTCAACCCGTCGAACCGTTCGTCGGGCGCCGTCCTGGTCGGCGCGGGCGCCCCGCCGCCCGGCACGCACGGCCGCGACCACGGCCCGGACCGCTCGCGCCTGGCGTTCTCCAACTACGGCGCCCGGCTGGACGCCCAGGGCTGGGGCCGCGAGGTCACCACGACCGGCGGCTTCTGGGACCGGGCGGGCGACCTCCAGGGCGGCGCCGAGGAGATCGCCTGGTACACCGACACGTTCTCCGGGACCTCGTCGGCCTCCCCGGTCGTGGTGGGCGCCCTGGCGGCCCTCCAGGGCATCCTCAAGGCAGCGGGCCTCGGTCCGATGAGCCCCGAGCGCGCCCGCGAGGTGCTGCGCCGCACGGGCTCCGCGCAGCAGGACGCACCTGACCGCCCGGCCTCGCAGCGGATCGGCAACCGCCCCGACGTCAGGGCGGCGGTGGCCCTGCTGGTCCCCTCCACGATCGGCTCGGGACAGGCCGAGAGGTACTGGGACGAACTGCTCCCCTACCCCCGTGAGCTCCCGCCCCGCCTGCGGCTGTTCGTCGCGGGCGCGTGGCGGAACCTGAACCACCCCGCCCCCGACGTCCGCCAGGCGGTGCACACCGCCTTCGCGGGGGGACGGCCGGACGTACGCGTCTGGTACTCGGACGACGAGGTCGTCGGCCTGGTCGTCTCCGGCTGAACCGATCGGCCGGAAATCCGCTGGATGAGTCAACAGGGAAGGTGAACAGCGAATGAGCACCACCCCGCAGATGAGCCAGATGAGTCAGCTGGGCCAGTCGGGCCAGCAGGGCCAGCAGGGCCAGCAGGGCTACGGGCAGGCCTACGGCCCCCAGCAGTTCGCCCCGCAGCAGTACGGGCAGCAGCTCGGCCAGCAGGGCCCCAGCACTTCCCCGCCGCAGGGCATCGGCCAGCAGGGCATCGGCCAGCAGTACGGCCAAGGCATCGGCCAGCAGTACGGTCAGGGCATCGGTCAGCAGCAGCTCCCGCCGCACCTCCAGCAGCAGCTCCAGCAGCTCGGCCAGCAGCAGCCCTACCAGCAGCTGCTCCAGCAGCTCGGCCAGCCCCAGTTCCCGCAGCAGTACGGGCAGCAGATCCAGCAGGGTCAGCAGATCGGCCAGGGCCAGCCGCTGGTCATCCCCAGCTCGATCGACGCCCAGGCGCTCGTGAGCGGCATCGCCACCAAGTACTGGGACGTCGTGACGCCCCTGCCCGGCCAGCCGTCGATCCTCTACCTGTTCGTCAACAACAACTGGCGCCAGCTGGTCAACCCGAACGCCGTCACCCATGACGAGGTGCAGGAGGCGTTCGCCTTCGGCCACCAGGTGATCGGGTTCTACGACGACACCAACAGCGTGATCCAGGCAGTCGTGGTCAACAAGCAGTAGCCGCTCCTCCCGCGCAGAGGGCGCCGGGTGGGCAGTGCCCACCCGGCGCCCGGCCGTGCGGCCGTGCGGCCGTGCGGCCGAAGGGTGCGGCGGTGTCAGTCCGCGCAGTGGAAGCGCGCCGCGGCCCAGTCGCCGTGGTCACCGCTCTTGGACCCGTTGGTGTCCGTGACCTTCAGGCGCACGTGCCGCGCGCCGTCCAGCCGCACGTCCACCGGCACGGTCGCCGAGGCGCCGGTCAGCTTCGGCGAGGTCCACAGCACCTTGCCGTCGGCCTCCACGGAGAAGGCCGCCTCTCCATAGCCGTTGATCTCGTCGTCGATGCCGACGTCGGCGGTGAACGCGGTGCACTTCCCGCCGAGGTACACCTCGATGTCGGAGTCCGCGTGCACCCCGATGCCCTTCTCGTACGTCTTCCCCGCGAGCGTCAGCGTCCGGCCGTCGGCCGCGCCCGACTCCCCGTTGCTGCGGTCGCGTTCGGCCGGTCCGTACCCGTTGGCCGACTTGAGCCACACCAGGTCGCTCGCCCAGGCCTGTCCGCTCGGCGCGGGCGGCATCAGGGCGATGCCGAAGCGCTGCGTGGAGGTGCGCTCCTGGCCCGCGGAGCGGTACCGGGCGAGCGCGGTGAGCCGGGTGTCCCCGGCCGTCGCCCCCGCGTCGGGGACGACGCCGACCTCGACGCGGCGCGTGGTGCCCGCCGCGAGCCTCTCGACGACCGGCGCGTCGGTGACCCGCCAGCCCTCGGGAGCGGCGAGCGAGACCCGTACGCCCGTGGCGTCCCTGTCGCCCGCCGTCACGTCCACGGCGACCCTGCCCTCGGCGCCCGCGCCCAGTTCCTGCCCCGCCGGGACGGAGAGCGACGCCTGCGCGCCGGGCACCGCGCCGCCGACCGCCGCGGTGTCCTCCAGCTCCAGGGTGAACGCCCGGTCCGTGCGCAGCGGCGCGGTCTTGACCTTCACCACGCCCCCGCGGTCGTCGCGGTCGTACCACCAGCCCTGCGCGGCCCTGTCGTACGCGCCCTTCGACGTCAGCCTGGGCAGCTCACGCCCGCCCAGTTCGACCTCGCTGGGCGCGTCGCCGGTGTGCACGGTGAACTGGTAGGGACGGGCCTTCTGCTTGCCCGCGAACTGTCCGACGCTGGCGCCGATCCGTACGGTCACGTCGCCCGCCCCGCTCTTCGGGGCGTGCACGCGCGCCTGCTGCGTGGCGTACTTCCCGGCCCTGTGCTGCCGGGTCACGCCGTCGTCCTCGTACAGCGTGAAGTCCGACTTCCCCTGCGGGTAGACGTCCCAGGCGAGCGGCGATCCGGCGGTGCGGTCCGCGTACGAACGGATGCCCGGCCACATGGGCACGGCGGCGCCCGCCTTCACGAAGAGCGGCAGGGTGTCGAGCGGCGCGCTGTAGTGGTCGACGGTGGTCGGGCCCTGGTAGGTGCGCCCGCTCCAGTAGTCGACCCAGGTGCCCTTCGGGAGGTAGATGCCGCTGCGTACGGCGCTGTCCTGGTAGACGGGCGCGACGAGGAAGTCCTCGCCGCTGAGGAACTCGTACTTGGCGGCGTCCGTCGCCGCCTTCGGGTCGTCCGGGTATTCGAGCGCGAGGGGGCGGACCATGCCGACGCCGGTCTTGGTCGCCTCGTGCGCGTAGGAGTACTGGTAGGGCAGCAGCGACTCCTTCAGCTTGAGGTAGTCGCGGTTGATCGAGGTGTACGGCTCCCCGTACCGGAAGGGCTGCTTGTCGTTCGCGGCCCAGCCGTCCATGGTCATGGTCGTGCCGAGGAACATCTTCCACTGGAGGTCGCGGGTGTACGTCTTGGCGCTGCCGCCGAAGATCCCGTCGACGTCGCCCGTGGTGTAGGCGAGGCCCGACATGGTCGCGCCCGCGTAGGTCGGGATCTGCCAGCGGATGTACTCCCAGCTGCCCGACTGGTCACCGGACCACTGCACGCCGCAGCGCTGCGCGCCCGACCAGCTCTCCGGGGCCCAGGTGAAGCCGCGCGCGTCGCTGTTGGCCTCGATGCCCGCGTACGCGTCCTTGCAGCCGTCGAGGGCGAACTTGTAGCCGTCGCCGACCCAGGCGACGTCCAGCTTGGCGACCCGCTGTCCGGCCTTGACCTGGTCGGCGAGCTTGTCGATGCCGTCCTCGGTCCACAGGCCGAGCTGCATCTTGCGGTCGTTCAGGCCCTCGGCGGTCTCGGCCAGGTCCTCGTAGCCGCAGCCGTAGCCGTCGTTGACGAGCATCCAGCCGTTCGGCATGTCGTTCTCGACGTACCCGTCGGCGACCTTCAGCGCGTCCAGGGTGCGGCGCTCGCCCCGGTTGGCGTTGTGCAGGTAGCAGTCCGCGTCGCCGATCTCCATGCCGTAGATCGGCGGGAGGAAGGGCTTTCCGGTGAGCTTGGTGTACTGCCCGATGACGTCCTTGGCGCCGGTGCCGGCCGCGCCCGCGAAGTAGTAGGCGTCGAAGCGCCGTTCCTTCGCGGAGGTGGTGACGGGCTCGGCGAAGGAGTAGGTGTTCGGGGCGTAGGTGTTGCGGTAGACGCCGTACCCGGCCGACGAGAGGTAGAACGGCACGGAGTTGGGGTGGCCGCCGTCGTTCCAGTTGTAGTCGACGCCGACCTCGACGGTCTTGCCGCGGTGCGAGGTGTTGCCGCGCCCGTTCTGCATTCCGGCGCCGTAGAACTGCTCGTCGGCGCCGCGCGCGAGGGTCTGGGTGGTCTTGTCGCCGTCCCAGGTGAGGCCCTTGGCCTCGGACCAGAGCAGGCTGCCGTCGGCCCGGTGGAGCGCGAAGCGCAGCGGGGACTTGAAGGCCTTGAGGGTGACCTCGGAGGTGGAGAGCTCGTAGCGGTCGCCCCTGTCGCGCCAGCGGGTGGCGGGCGGGGCGCCCTGCGGGAGGACGATGTCGGTGCCGGTCGGGTCGGCGTACGAGCCGTCGGGGGCGAGTTCGATGCGGAAGGTCCCGGCGGAGACGAAGCTGACGCGCGCCTCGGCGGCGCCGGCCCTCAGCCGGTAGACGGGACCGTCCGCGGTGAACCCGGTGACGTCGCCGACGGTCGTGCCCGCGGGGGCGGCGGGGCCGTCGGCGCTCGCGGTGCCGGGGCCCGCGAGCGCGGCGCACAGCCCCAGGAGCGCGGCGACGGCGGCCGCTCTGAACCGTGTGGGTGATCTCATGGAGCCGTATCTAGCGGTACGGCACCGGCGGGGACCATGGACTGACGGGGTCCGCTCCTGGACTTACGTGCCGGGAGCGGACCCCGCCGGGGCCGTCGGACCGTTACAGCGCGACGCCGAGCAGCGCGTCCACGGCACGGGAGACGACGCCGGGCGCGCCCTCGTCCTCGCCGCCGCTCTCCTCCTGGAGCGCGGCCCAGCGGTCGACGGCGGCCAGGGCGCGCGGGGCGTCCAGGTCGTCGGCGAGCGCGTCGCGGAGCTCCTCGACCAGCGCGTCGGCGGAGGGGCCGTCGGGGCGGGAGACGGCGGCGCGCCACCGGCCGAGCCGCTCCAGGGCGTCTTCGAGCACCTGGTCGGTCCACTCCCAGTCGGCCCGGTAGTGGTGCGCGAGGAGGGAGAGGCGGATGGCCGCGGGGTCGACGCCGTCGCCCCGGAGCTTGGAGACGAAGACCAGGTTGCCCTTGGACTTCGACATCTTCTCGCCGTCGAGCGCGACCATGCCCGCGTGGACGTACGTCTGCGCGAAGGGGTGCTCGCCGGTCAGCGCCTGGGCGTGCGACGCGCCCATCTCGTGGTGCGGGAAGGCGAGGTCGGAGCCGCCGCCCTGGACGTCGAAGCCCATGCCCAGGTGCTCCAGGGCGATGGCCACGCACTCGATGTGCCAGCCGGGGCGACCGCGCCCGAGCGAGCCGCCGTCCCAGCTCGGCTCGCCCTCGCGGGCGGCCATCCAGAGCATGGGGTCGAGCGGGTTCTTCTTGCCGGGCCGCTCGGGGTCGCCGCCGCGCTCGGCGGACAGCGCCCGCATCAGCTCGGCGTCGTAGCGGGAGACCTCGCCGAAGTGCGGGTCGGCCTCGACGGAGAAGTAGACGTCGCCTTCGAGCTCGTACGCGGCGCCCGCGTCCCGCAGCCGTTCCACCAGCGGAACGATCTGGGGTATGGACTCGACGGCACCGACGTACTGCCGCGGCGGGAGCATCCGCAGGGCGGTCATGTCCTCGCGGAAGAGCGCGGTCTCGCGCTCGGCGAGGCCGGTCCAGTCGACGCCGTCACGGATGGCCCGCTCCAGCAGTGGATCATCGACGTCCGTCACGTTCTGGACATAGTGAACCTGCCGCTTGGTGTCGAGCCACACGCGCTGAACGAGGTCGAACGCGTTGTAGGTCGCCGCGTGACCCATGTGGGTCGCGTCGTACGGCGTGATGCCGCAGACGTAGATACGGGCGACGGGACCGGGGGTGAGGGTGACCAGACCGCCGGTCGCGGTGGAGTGGATCCGGAGGTCGCGGCCCTTGCCGGGCAGGGCGGGGACCTCAGAAGCGGGCCAGGCATGCATGTCATGAGCGTAACCGGATGCGGCTTCCGGATACGAACCGGATACCCGATCTTTGTCCGAAGACGCGCTCTTGCGCGCGAGTGCGCGGTGTGCCGGGGTGCTACACCGGCGGGTCGGCGGGGCCTACACCGGCGGCCAGGGGATCGCCGGCCACTCCCCCGAAGGCACCCGGTGCAGCCCGCTCCGCAGCAGCCCGTCCACCCGCTCCCGCAGCGCGACGACCTCCGCGCCGGTCAGCAGCTCCGCCAACCGGGTGGCGAGCGCCGCCCCCGGCTCCAGCTCCCGCGCGAGCCGCCCGAGCGCGACCACCGCCTCCTCGGGCAGCGGCTCCCCCGCCCACCCCCACAGCAGCGTCCGCAGCTTGTCGTCGACGTTGAAGGTCACCCCGTGGTCGATCCCGTACAGCCGCCCGTCGGGGCCCGGCAGCAGGTGCCCGCCCTTGCGGTCGCCGTTGTTGATGACCGCGTCCAGGACGGCGAGCCGCCGCAGCCGGGCGTCGTCCGCGTGCACGAGCAGCGCGGTGCGCCCCTCTGCGACCTCGGCCCTGGCCACCGCCTTCCAGCCGTCCCCGGGCCGCCCGCCCTCCGGCACGTCCGCGAGGGCCAGCAGCTCGGGCACCGCCCCGTCCGCGGGAGCCTCGATCCACAGCTGGACCGCGCCCTCGCCGTACGGCCCGTCGCGCAGGACGGTCGGCGGGACCAGGCCCCAGCCGAGCGCGTCGGACACCTCGTACGCCGCGACCTCGCGCTGCGCCAGGGTCCCGTCGGGGAAGTCCCACAGCGGGCGCTCGCCCGCGACCGGCTTGTAGACGCACTCGGCGCTCTCGTCCTCGTAGGACACCGAGCACAGCAGCACCGCGTTGGACGCCTCGCGGATCTGCCCGCGCACGGTCAGCTCGCCCTTCGTCAGAAGGGTCAGGAGCGCCGGTATCCGTTCTGGCGCGGGCATACGTGTCCTTCCGGGTCGAGCGGCAGGCTGCACAGCGGGCAGGGCGGGCGCCCCGCGTTCACTACGTCCAGGGCGCGCTTGGCGAAGGCCCTCGCCTGCGCGCCGGTGAGCCGCACCCGCAGCATCGGCGGGCCGTTCTCCTCGTCCTGCAGGAGCCGCTCCTCGGCCTCCGCCAGGTCCTCCTCGGACTCCGCGTCGAGCTCGACCAGCGCCTGGGCCTCGACGATCATGCGCTGTTCGTCGCCGTCCCAGGCCAGCGCCATCGTGCCGACCCGGAACTCCTCCTCGACCGGCGCGTCCAGCGGCGCGGTGTCGGCGATCTCGACGGGCGCGACGGCGGGCACGGACGCGTTGCCGCCGGTCCTGCGCACGACCTCGTCGAGCAGTTCGTCGATCCGCTCGGCCAACGCGGCGACCTGGGTCTTCTCCAGCGCGACGCTGGTCACGCGCGGTCCGGACGAAGCCTGGAGGAAGAACGTGCGGCGGCCAGGCAGCCCGACCGTGCCGGCGACGAATCGGTCCGGCGGATCGTAGAGGAACACCTGACGGGACACGTCCGGTTCTCCCTTGAGTCGTCGATGGGGCCGTCGGTTGACGGCCCGTCCACCCTACTGCGTGACGATCACGGTGCTCCCGCGCCGCCGCCCACCTCAGCCGCGCCGCCGTCCCGCCCCGCGCCCTTGCCGTGCGCCGCGCCCTGTTCCTTGTCGCGCGGAGCGAGGGAGGCGAAGTCGCCGGTGTCGCCGAGCCTCAGGAGGAAGGGTCTCAGCCGGGTGTAGCGGATCGCGGTCAGGGAACACGGGTCGACCGAGATGCGCTGGAAGAGGTCGAGGTGCATGCCGAGGGCGTCCGCGACGAGGGACTTGATGATGTCGCCGTGCGAGCACATCACGTACACGGCGTCGTCGCCGTGCTCGGCCGTGACGCGCGCGTTCCACTCCCGCACCGCGTCGACCGCGCGCGCCTGCATGGCGCGCATGGACTCGCCGCCGGGGAACGCGGCGGCGGACGGGTGCTGCTGGACGACCTCCATCAGCGGCTCGTCGGACAGTTCGGCGAGTTTGCGGCCCGACCAGTCGCCGTAGTCGCACTCGCTGATCCGCTCCTCGGTGTGCAGCGCGAGTCCCGGGCGGGCGTCGAGCAGCGGCCGCAGCGTCTCCCGGCAGCGCTGGAGCGGGCTGGAGACGGCGGCGGCGAGCGGCACCCCGGCGAGGCGCGCCGGCAGGGCGGCGGCCTGGGCGGCGCCGCGCTCGTCGAGGCGGACGCCGGGCATCCGTCCGGCGAGCACCCCTTCGGTGTTGGCGGTGGAACGTCCGTGGCGTACGAGGATCAGCGTGGCCATGCCCGCCAGCCTAGGCGCTGGCCCCTGGTTCCCGGCGGGCCGCCGGGAACCAGGGGGTGCGCCGCGCCCGCCGCCGGGGAAGAATGCACGCCGTGATTGTGGACAGTGCCATTTACCGGGACGGGCGCCGCACCGAGGGCCCCGACGACCTCTCCGACGCGCTCGGCGAGGCGCGGGCGACGGGCGACGCGTTCCTCTGGGTCGGGCTCCACGAGCCGACGGAGGACGAGTTCGAGCTGGTCAGCAGCGAGTTCGGGCTGCATCCGCTGGCGGTCGAGGACGCGCTGACGGCGCACCAGCGGCCGAAGCTCGAGGTGTACGACGACTCGCTGTTCATGGTGGTCAAGCCGGTGGTGTACGAGCCCGAGCACGACACGGTCGCCACGGGCGAACTGATGATCTTCCTCGGGGACTCCTTCGTGGTGACCGTCAGACACGGCGAGGGCGCGCCGCTGACCGCCGTGCGCAAGCGCCTCGAAGCCGAGCCCGACGTGCTCAGGCACGGCCCGACGGCGGTGATGTACGCGCTGTGCGACGCGGCCGTCGACCACTACGTGGACGTGGCGGGCGAGCTCCAGACCGACCTGGAGGAGCTGGAGACCGAGGTCTTCGCGCCGAACGGGTCGACGAAGAACACGGCGGCGCGGATCTACACCTTCAAGCGGCAGGTGCTGGAGTTCCGCCGGGCGACGGGCCCCCTGGCCCAGCCGGTGAACCGGCTGGCGGGCGCGGCTGGCGTGCCGTTCGTCCACGACCAGTCGCGGCCGTTCTTCCGGGACGTCAGCGACCATCTGACCCGGGTCAACGAACAGGTGGAGGGGCTCGACCGGCTGCTGTCCGACATCCTCTCGGCGCACCTGGCGCAGATGGGCGTGCGCCAGAACGACGACATGCGGAAGATCTCGGCGTGGGCGGCGATGGCCGCGGTCCCCACGATGGTCGCGGGGATCTACGGGATGAACTTCGACCACATGCCCGAGCTGAAGTGGGCGTGGGCGTACCCGACGGTGGTGCTGCTGATGGCGGGCGCGGTGCTGGGCCTGTACCGCCTGTTCAAGCGCCGCGGCTGGCTCTGACCGCGCCCGTCCCTTTCACCCGTCGACCGCGCCCGTCCCTTTTGTCTGCTGTCGGACGTTTGGGAGCGGTACCGCTCAGAAGGCCGGGGCCGCCGGGGCCGGGCCGCCCATCGGGTCGTGCAGCTCGGGCTGCTTCAGGGAGACCATCCGCCGCCAGCCGCCCGCCCGCTCGTACGCGTACATCGCGTTGATGCCCGCGGCGAGCGCCGCCGCCTTCGGTCTCGACCAGCCGAGGACGCCGCCGAGGTGGCCCATCACGGCGAGGCTGACGTCACGGTAGACGCGGACCTCGGCGCGGGCGCACTCGTGGAGGGTGTCCAGGATGGTCCTGCCGTGCCCTTCGGCGGCGAGGCGCAGCAGTTCCTCGTGGCAGTACGCCAGGTGGTTGTCCTCGTCGTGGCAGATCATCCTTATGGCCCGGCCGACGTCGGGGTGGTCGCCGAAGTACTTGACCAGCATGTCCATCTGGTCGGCCGCGCGCTGTTCGGTGACCCTGCTGTGCGCGAGGTAGACGATGACGTCGTGCTCGGTCAGCGGCTCCTCGCGGCGCAGCTTGTCGTGGGCGAGGCCGATGCCGCGCTGTTCGAGCAGCATCGTGTAGTCGGTGTCGGGCGGTACCGGCACCGGTTCGAGGCCGCGCTTCTTGAGCAGTGCGTTGAAGATCCGGCCGTGCTTGTCCTCGTCGGCGCCGTGCCGGGTGACCTTCGGGGCCAGGGCCGACATGCCCTCGGGCAGGAGGGCCGCGATCCGGCCGTTCTCCCAGCCGCCCTGGGCCTCTCCGCTGGCCGCGATGGAGCAGAAGAGCCGGAACGACGCGTCGTTGTCGATGATCTCCTGGAACAGGCTACGGGCCGAGAGCATCACTGCCACCTCCGAACGGGCCGGGCACGTATCCGCAAAGAATTAGTCAAGTGCGGTACGGGGTGACAGGCAACAGCTACGTCGGACTTCTCCGCCAAAAGGCGGATCGGAAGGCGCTCTTCCCGCGTAACCGGGGGGCGCGCCACGCGTTGTTCCCCGTGACGGCCGTGGCGGGGAAGACCCCCGAGCCCCCACCACGGCCGCTGATCTCCCGCCGGGGTCCCGGCTACGCCAGTCCGGCCCGCTCCAGCGCCTCCGTGCCCGCGCGCAGCGCGGTGATCCGCTCGTCGAGCGTGAAGCCGGCCGGGGCGAGGGTGAGGGTGGTGACCCCGGCCTCGGCGTAGCCGGTCATCCGCTCGGCGATCCGGTCGACGGAGCCGAGCAGCGTGGTCTGGTCGATGAGCTGGTGCGGTACGGCACCGGCGGCGCCGTTCTTGTCGCCCGCGAGGTACTTCTCCTGGATCTCGGCCGCTTCCTTCTCGTACCCCATGCGCTGGGCGAGCTGGTTGTAGAAGTTCTGCTTGGCGCTGCCCATGCCGCCGACGTACAGCGCGGTGTACGGGCGGAACATGTCGGCGAGTCCCCGGACGTCGTCGCCGACGGCGAGCGGCACGGTCGGGCAGACGTCGAAGCCCTCCATGGTCTTGCCGACCTTCTCGCGGCCCGCGCGGACGTGCCGGAGCGCGGTGTCCTCCAGGTGCTCGACGGAGGGGAAGATCAGCAGGGCGCCGTCGGCGATCTCGCCGGTCTGCTCCAGGTTCTTGGGGCCGATCGCGGCGATGTAGAGCGGGATGTACTCGCGCTCGGGGTGCACGGTCAGCTTGATCGGCTTGCCGGGGCCGCCGGGCAGCGGCAGGGTCCAGTGCTCGCCCTCGTGGGTCAGGCGCTCGCGGGACATGGCCTTGCGGACGATCTCGACGTACTCGCGGGTGCGGGAGAGGGGCTTGTCGAACTTGACGCCGTACCAGCCCTCGGAGACCTGCGGGCCCGAGACGCCGAGGCCGAGGCGGAAGCGGCCCTTGGAGAGCGAGTCGAGGGTGGCGGCGGTCATCGCGGTCATGGCGGGCTGCCTGGCCGGGATCTGGAAGATCGCGGAGCCCACGTCGATGCGCTCGGTCTGGGCGGCGACCCAGGTGAGCACGGTGGCCGCGTCGGAGCCGTACGCCTCGGCCGCCCAGCAGACGTCGTAGCCGAGCCGGTCGGCCTCCTGTGCGACGGCGAGATTGTCGGCGTCCATTCCGGCGCCCCAGTAACCGAGGTTGATCCCGAGCTTCATGGCCGAATCCCCTAACCGTCTACCCATGAGTAACGTCTCTCTGCCGCGGACTGTAGCGCGTGGGGGTACGGAGTTGTCCACACGTGCGGGTTTGTCCACAGCCTCACGCGCCGCACAGGCCGGGCCAGTAATCTCAGCGCCCATGGAGCAGAGGCATCTCGGCCGCACCGGCCTGCGCGTGTCCAGAATCGGGCTCGGCACCCTCACCTGGGGCCGGGACACCGACGAGCACGACGCCGCCGACCAGTTGAAGGCCTTCTGGGAGGCGGGCGGGACCCTCGTCGACACCGCCGACGTGTACGGCGGGGGCGAGGCCGAGTACCTGCTGGGGCAGCTCGTCGGCGGGTTCGTGCCGCGCGAGGACCTGGTCATCGCGACCAAGGCGGGCAGCGTGCCCGACCCCGACCGGCGCTTCGACGGCTCGCGGGGACACCTGCTGGCCGCGCTCGACGCCTCGCTCCAGCGGCTCGGCACGGACCACGTGGACCTGTGGCAGGTCCACGCGTACGACGTGGGGACCCCGCTGGAGGAGACGCTCCAGGCGCTCGACCTCGCGGTGACCAGTGGGCGCGCGCGGTACGCGGGCGTGTCGAACTTCTGCGGCTGGCAGCTGGCGAAGGCCGCGACCTGGCAGCTCGCCGCGCCCGGGACGCGCACCAGGCTGGCAAGCACACAGATGGAGTACTCCCTGCTCCAGCGCGGCGTGGAGCGCGAGGTGCTGCCGGCCGCGCTGGACCTGGGCGTGGGGCTGCTGCCCTCGTCCCCGCTGGGGCGGGGCGTGCTCACCGGCAAGTACCGGAAGGCCACGCCCGCGGACTCGCGGGGCGCGTCCGAGCACATGGCGCCGTTCGTCGAGCCGTACCTGGACGAGGTGTCGGGGCGGGTCGTGGACGCGGTCTCCATAGCGGCGGACGGACTGGCGGCGACGGCGCTCCAGGTGGCCCTGGCGTGGGTCAGGGACCGGCCGGGCGTGGTCGCCCCGATCGTGGGCGCGCGCAACGCGCAGCAGCTCGTGGCCGCGTTGTCAGTGGAGACGCTTACGCTTCCAGACGAGATCTGCCGAGCGCTCGACGACGTGTCCGCGCCCGTGCACCGCTACCCCGACCAGGACTGGAGCACCCTGTGAGTACGGACCGCGCCGAGGCCGCCCCCGAGGGGCAGCCCGCCCCCGAGGACCCGACGCCCGAGGCCGCCACGAGCGGGGAGGACACCGGGACGGCCCCCGAGGAGGGGGCCGCGGCCCGGGACGGGGCGCCGGAGGAGGACGGCTCCGACGAGGACGGCGCGGGGGACGCCCCGGTAGAGGGCGCAGCGCCCGATGCGGACAACGCACCCGACGCACCCGACGCTGACGCCACGGGCGGGGCCGGGGTCGAGGACGGCACCGAGGACGGCGCCGAGGACGAGGGGTCCACCGGTACGGACGGCGCCGCGTCCGGAACCGCTGTCGAGGCCGGTGGCGAGCAGTTGTCCGAGGCCCAGGCCGAGCTCGCCGCCCAGCGGGAGCTGCGGGAGCGCATCGCGCGCCGCAAGGCCGACAAGGACGGGCCCATCGCCGCGGGCACCGCGCTGAGCGGCACGGCCGCCGATCTGCTCGCGGCCGTGCGCGCCGTGGAGGGCGGTGGGAAGTCCACCGGGTCCTCCGTCTTCGACGCCCCCGCACCGGCCGCCCCCGAGCCCGCCGAGCGGGCGGTGCCCGCGTCGGCGCGTCCTCTGATCCCCGAGCCCTCGCGGGAGCCGGTCGCCGGGCCCGAGGCACTGGCCGCCGCGCGCGCCGCGCTCACCGCCGGCGGGGCGCCCGACGCGCTGGCGCCGCAGGCCGTCGCCGCGCTCGGCGAGCAGGCGGGCGACGTGCTGCGCGCCGACCCCTGGCAGCTGCTCGCCCTGGCGGGCGTGCGCCCCGAGCAGGCGGACGGCTACGCCCGCGCGCTGCTCGGCGCGGAGTGCGGCCCAGGCGACGAGCGGCGGACCGCGGCGCTGGTCGGCCACTTCCTGGAGCGTGCCGCGCTCCAGGGGCACACGGCGCTGGACGCGGACCAGGTGCGCGCCTCGCTCGCCGCGCACGCGGTGCCCGACCCGGACGAGGCCCTTGAGCACGCCGTCGCGGAGGGCGTGGTGCTGGCCTTCCGGGAGGACGAGGACGAAGAGGCGGCCGAAGGCGAAGCGGACGGCTACGACGAGGAGCGGCCCGAGGGCGAGCAGGGCGCCGTCGCGGACGCCGCCCCGGCCGCGCCCGTGCAGGTGCTGCTGGGACTCGACCGGTACGCGCTCGCGGAGGAGAGCCTCGCCGACGGCCTGGCCAGGCTGGTCAACTCCTGTGAGAGCGACGAGGAGTGGGGCGGACAGGACGGCGGGCTGGCCGGCGCGCTCGCGGCGAACGGCCTGGTGGTGCACACGGGCGGCGAGGCGGCGAGGGCCGAGGCCGCCGCGCTGGTCGGGGCGGCGCGCTCGCGCGGGCTGCGCGCGTGCGGCGCGGCCCACACCGCGAACGGCCGCCGCAGGCTCGCCGGGTCGCTCGGCGACGCGGCGGTCACCGTGGCCGGGCTGCTGTCGGGCGCCGAGGGCCCCGGACGGGACGGCGAGGGCGCGCTCGCCCTGGACCTGCTGGTGGTGCTGGACGCCCCGCAGCTGGACGTGGAGTCGGCCGCGATGCTGGTGGAGGCGCTGCCCGACGGCTGCCGCCTGGTGCTGAGCGGCGACCCCGGGGTGCTCGGGGCGGCGGGCGCGGGGCGGGTGTTCGGCGACGTGCTGGCTTCCAGGGCGTGCCCGCAGATCGCCTCGCGCGTGCCGGACCCGGGCCCGATCGGCGAGTTGGTCTCCGGAATCGGGATCGGTGAGCTGAACCGGGTGGAGGCGCCCGGCAGGGAAGTGGTGATCGTCCCCGTGCGCGACGCGGGAGAGGCGGTGCACCGCACGGTCCAGCTGGTCGCGGACTCCGTGCCGCGGGCGATCGGGGTGGCATCGGCGGACACCCAGGTGATCACGGTGGGCCACGGCGGTTCGGCGGGGACGCGCGCGCTCAACGCGGCGCTGAAACAGCGGCTGAACCCGGGCCCCGGCAGGTTCGGCGGCTTCGACCCGGGCGACCGGGTGGCCCATTCCCCGGCCCCCGGCCGGACCGTGCAGGCGACGGTGGTCTCGGCCGACGCGCAAGGGCTGCGGCTGGACTGCGAAGGCGAGCCCCTGGTCGTGCCGAAGGAGCGCGTCGAGGCGACGGTGCGGCACGGCTGGGCGCTCACGGCGCACCAGGCGGCCGGGATGCGCTGGGCCGCGGCGGTCGTGGTGCTGCCGGGCGACGCGGCGCAGGGGCTGAGCCGCCCCTGGGTGTACACCGCGTTCGGCCGGGGCGAGCGGCATCTGTCGGTGGTGCACGGGGTGGACCAGGAGCTGCCGCGCGCGGTGGCGGAGCGGCCGGCCCCGGAGCGTACGACGCGGCTGCGGGCGCTGCTGGAGGCGACGCCCGCGCCCGTGGCGTGACGGAGGCCGGTCCCGTCAGGAGCTCCCTGACGGGGCCGGCCCCGCCGGGTCAGTCGTCGGAGTCCAGGTCGTCGTCGAAGTCGTCGTCGTCGAAGACGGAGCTGACGTCGAAGCGGCACACCACTCGCTGCGGGTCCGCCTGGTCGAAGGGGGCGTTCAGCCACTCCCCCGGCTCGGGCAGGTCGTCGGCGGCCGAGACCCAGAGGGTGGAGTCGCCCTCCTCCAGGCCGAACTCCTTGTGCCGCGAGGCGATCTCGTCCGGTTCGTACTCGCCGAAGAGCACGCCCAGCGCGGCGTGGACGCTGGCGCCGACCGCCGCGGCGGCTCCCTCCCGGCCGCCCGGCTCCGCGCGGTCCGCGGGCTCGTCGGCCTCCAGGTCGGCGATGCGCTGGGCCTGGGCGAGCAGTCGCTGCGGCTCGGCGACCGCGTAGTCGCGGCGGATCAGCACGCTCAGTGCGTTGGGCTCCTCGGGCCCGTTGTACGGCGGCAGGGAGTCGTCGACGCCCGGGATCTCGAAGGGGGTCACCTCGTCGTAGCGGTCGTAGAGCCGCTCGTCGTAGACCTCGGCCGCCGCGGCGAGCGCGTTGAACGCGTCGTAGACGGCCGGATCGTCTTCTCCCGTGCGGTTCTCGACCGCCTGGAGGTGGCGGTCCAGCGCGGCTTTGACCGCCTCGACGGCGGCACGTACCTCGACAGCGGTGGGCTGCGCGGGAGCGGAAGCATCAGACATAGTGCAGACGCTATCCGTACAGGCCCTCTGCCCGCACAATAGATGCGATGCCGGAATACGAATTTGTCGATGTGTACGTGCCACGGGGCGTTTCCCGCAAGGAAGCGACCCGGCTCCTGACCGATCACGCCGAGTACGGACACTGGGAGTTGGACCGACTGAGGCTGCTGCGGGACGGCAGCCGCAAGGTACGGCTGAAGAGACGGATCATCCGCCAGGCGCGAGCGACCTGGTGAGTTCCGGAAACGACGGAGGGCCCCGCCGGTGTGGGGCCCTTCGTCGTGTGGTGCCGGGTGTCGGCGCGCCTCCCGGCGCGCCGCCGGGTGCCGCTCACGCGCCCGCGCGGGCGGTCCGCTCCGTGATCACGCGGACACTCGGGCCCGTCGGTAGAGCACGGCGCCCGCCAGCAGGAGTCCGGCGCTGGCCGGGATCGTCAGGCCGAGCGCGCCCGAGCCGGTGTGCGCGAGCTCGTCGGTGCCGGGAGGGACGTTCCGCGTGCTGGGCGTGTTCGGGTTCCCGGGCTCGTCGGGCAGGGCCGGGACGTCGGGCAGGTCGGGGGTGTTCGGCGCGTGGGGCGTGCCCGGTTCGCCGGGAGGGCCCGGCTCGTCGGGCGTGACGGGCACGTCGGGGACGTTCGGCCCGTGGGGGGTGCCGGGGTTGCCGGGCTCGTCCGGGGTGCCGGGCTCCTGCGGCTTGCCCGGCTCGTCCGGGGTGCCGGGTTCGTCGGGGGTACCGGGCTCGTCCGGGTAGTCGGGGCCGCCGTAGCCGTCCGACTCGTTGGAACAGTCGTTGCCGGTGACGGCGTTGCCGAGGCCGCCGATGGTGATGCTGTTCCCGCAGGCGTTGACCGGGGCGTCGACGGGCACCTGGACCTGGTTGCCGGAGAGGAGGCCCGGCGAGTCGGAGGTCTCGGCCTGCGCGGCGGACGCGGGGCCGCTGGACCCGCCGCCGTAGGAATCGTCCTCCGCGGGCGAGCTGTTGGTGCACTTGTTGCCCGCGGCGGGGTTCAGCAGCCCGACGCCGTTGACGGTGTTTCCACACGCGTTGACCGGGACGTGCACCGGGACCTGGACCGCGTTGCCGGAAAGGACTCCGGGGGAGTTCGCGGCCTGTCCGTTGGCGCCCGAGTCCGCCTGGGCGTTGCCACCGCTCAGGGCGAGCACGCCGCCTGCGGCGGCGATGGTGATCAGGCTCTTGCGCGCAACTTCTCGCATAGGTTCGTACCTCTTGCCTTCTGGCTACAGGAATGCCCCCGCGACTTGGACGCCCGGGAGCGGCATGCCCGACGGCCCCGGAGTGCATGGCGCGCACTCCGGGGCCGCCCGGGTTCAACCCCTCACGGGGTGAAGCGAAGCGTCACGAGTTGCTGCAGGTGTTCCCGAAGGCGGGGTTCAGCAGCCCGATGACGGAGACCGTGTTGCCACAGGCGTTCACCGGCACGTGGACGGGAACCTGGATGACGTTCCCGGAGATGACGCCGGGGGACTGCACGGCAGCACCCTGGGCGCCGGCGTCGGCCATGGCGACGCCCGCACCAGCGAGCACCAGACCACCGGTGGCAGCCGCAGCGGCGACGACCTTCTTGATCATTATTCCTCCTCGTAGACAATGCGATCCCAGCCGCGGACCGCAACACCTGTAACGAGGAGGGGTTAATGGGGCTACGAAACCGACGCCTCTTTCACTCTTCCCAGTCAAATGCGTACGTATAGCCGATTATTGGAGTTTCGTTTCAGCTCGCGTCGATGAAGCGGTCCAGCACGCGCGCGCCGAACTTCAGCCCGTCCACCGGCACGCGCTCGTCCACGCCGTGGAACATGCCCGCGAAGTCCAGCTCGGGCGGCAGCTGGAGCGGCGCGAAGCCGAAGCAGCGGATGCCGAGGTCGTCGAAGTGCTTGGCGTCGGTGCCGCCGGAGAGCATGTACGGGATGGCGCGGGCGATCGGGTCCTCCGCCCGCAGCGCCGTCTGCATCGCCTCCACGAGCTTGCCGTCGAAGTCGGTCTCCAGCGCCTTGTCGAAGTGCGAGCGCTCCTCGTCGATCTTCACCCGGGGGCCGAGGATCCGCGCCAGGTCCGCGTGGAACTCCTTCTCGTACCCGGGCAGGAAGCGGCCGTCGACGTTGGCACTGGCCCGGCCGGGGATCACGTTCACCTTGTAGCCCGCGTCGAGCATGGTCGGGGCGGCGGAGTTGCGCAGGGTCGCGCCGACCATCTTGGCGATGCCGCCGAGCTTGGCGAGCGTCTCGTCCATGTTCTCCGGGTCGAGCTCGGTGCCGAGCGCGTCGGAGAGCTCGTCGAGGAAGGAGCGCACGGTCTTGGTGACCCGCACCGGCCACTCGTACCGCCCGAGCCGGCCCACCGCCTCGCACAGCTCGGTGATGGCGTTGTCCTTGTTGGTCATCGAGCCGTGCCCCGCCGTGCCGTCCACGGTGAGCCGCATCCAGTGCATGCCCTTCTGGGCGGTCTCCACCAGGTACAGCCGCAGCTTCTCGTTGACCGTGAAGGAGAAGCCGCCGACCTCGCCGATCGCCTCCGTGACGCCCTCGAAGAGGTCCGGGTGCTTGTCGACCAGGTACCGCGCGCCGTACGTGCCGCCCGCCTCCTCGTCCGCGAGGAACGCCAGCACGATGTCGCGCGGGGGCTTGCGGCCGCTGCGCAGCCGGTCGCGCACGACCGCGAGGGTCATCGCGTCCATGTCCTTCATGTCGACCGCGCCCCGGCCCCAGACGCAGCCGTCCGTGATCTCGCCGGAGAACGGGTCGTGCGTCCAGTCGGCGGCGTTGGCCGGGACGACGTCGGTGTGGCCGTGGATGAGCAGCGCGGGCCTGGAGGGGTCCTCGCCCTCGATGCGGGCCACGAGCGAGGCGCGGCCCCGGTGGGACTCGATGATCTTCGGCTCCAGGCCGACCTCGGCGAGCTTCTCCGCGACGTACTCGGCGGCGGCGCGCTCGCCGGGGCCCGAGTGGTCGCCGTAGTTGCTGGTGTCGATCCGGATCAGGTCGCGACAGAGGTCGACGACCTCGTCCTCGCCGGTGGCGGTCCGGGCCGTGTTCGGCTCGCTCACGATGGTTCCTCCCGCTGCGCTGCTGGTGGGTCCCGTTCATCCTCCCGCGATCCCGCCGCGCGCCCAAGGGCGGCTGTCCCCCGTCATGCGACGTTCACGCAGGCCAGGGGGGTGATCGAGCACCCCCAGATGTTTGCTATTGTTTTCCACGTCGGAACGGCCCAGGCCGAAACGACAGACACCTTGTCCGGGTGGCGGAATGGCAGACGCGCTAGCTTGAGGTGCTAGTGCCCTTTATCGGGCGTGGGGGTTCAAGTCCCCCCTCGGACACCAGAGAAGGCCCCAGCGATGCTGGGGCCTTCGGTCGTTGTACGGAGGTGGCCGTGCGCCGTCGGAACAGGGTGCCGGACTCCCCGTTGCCGCAGCGGGACGGGGTGGATCCCGTACGGGTGCGGCTGCCCGCCGATCCCGACGGGGCCTGGGGCACGGTGCGGGAGCACCTCGTGGCGCGGTTCGCCGGGGCCGTCGGGGGCGGGCGGGTGGACGCCATGCTGAGCGAGGGGCGGTTCGTCGGGGCCGCGGGGCCGTTGGACGGTTCGGAGCCGTACCGCGCGGGGACGTACGTCTGGTTCCACCGGGACCTCGCGCCCGAGGAGCCCGTGCCCTTCGAGGTGGGCGTGGTCTACCGGGACGAGCGGATCGTCGTCGCCGACAAGCCGCACTTCCTGGCGACCACGCCGCGCGGGCGGCACGTGTCCGAGACCGCTCAGGCGCGGCTGCGGCGCGATCTCGGACTGCCCTTCCTCCAGCCCGCGCACCGGCTGGACCGGCTCACGGCCGGGCTCGTGCTGTTCGTGGTGGCACCCGAGGACCGGGGGGCGTACCAGACGCTCTTCCGGGACCGGCTGGTGCGCAAGGAGTACGAGGCCGTCGCGCCGTACCGGGCGGACCTGGAGCTGCCGGTGACCGTGCGCAGCCGGATCGTGAAGGAGCGCGGGGTGATCGCGGCGCGGGAGGTGGCGGGCGGCGAGCCGAACAGCGAGAGCCGGGTGGAGCTGGTGGAGCGGCGGGGGGCGTACGGGCGGTACCGGCTTGTGCCGCGCACCGGGCAGACGCACCAGCTGCGGGTGCACATGAACCGGCTCGGGGTGCCGATCGTGGGGGATCCCGTGTACCCGGTGGTGCGGGAGGAGACGGGGAAGGGCGTACCGGGCGCGGACGCGGAGGACTTCGCGCGGCCGTTGCGGCTCGTGGCGCGGAGGCTGGGGTTCAGGGATCCGGTGAGCGGCGTGGAGCGGGAGTTCGTTTCGGGGGCGGGGGTGGGGTTCCCCTAGCGGGGTGCGGGTGGCGGGCCGGGCTCAGGCGGGTCCGCCACCCGCGGCCCGTCAGGGGGTCTCGGGGGCGAAGGGGGCCTCGGGGGCGAAGGGGGCGTGCTCCCCGAAGACCCGGCCCGCGAAGTTCTCGGCGATCCTGTGGTGGCCCGCCTGGTCCGGGTGGATGCCGTCCGGCAGGGGGATCTCCGCGTGGTCCAGGTCGCCGTACAGGTCGCGGCCGTCCAGGTAGTGCAGGTTCGGGTCGTCCGCCGCGCGCCGCTCGACGATCCGGGCCAGCTCCTCGCGGATGACGGTGAGCGTCAGGCGCCCCGCCGCGCGCTGCGCCGGATCGCCCGTCGCCCTAAACTTCAGGGTGCCGTCGGTGAAGTCGGGCACGAGGGGGCCCGGGGTGTCCTCCTGGACCGGGCACAGGACGGGCGACACGACCAGCAGCGGCACGGTCGGATGGCCCTCGCGGACGGTGTCGAGGAAGCCGTGGACCGCGGGGCCGAAGGCGCGCAGGCGCATCGCGTCGCTGTTGACGATGTTGATGCCGATCTTCACGCTGATCAGGTCCGCGGGGGCGTCCCGCATCGCCCGCGCGGTGAACGGGTCGAGCAGCGCGCCGCCGCCGAACCCCAGGTTGACCAGGTCCACGCCGCCCAGGGCCGCCGCGAGGGCGGGCCAGGTCGCGGTCGGGCGGGTGGCGTTCGAGCCGTGGCTGATGGAGCTGCCGTGGTGCAGCCACACCCGGCGTCCGCTGTCGCGCGCCGCTTCGACGGGGGCGTTCGTGCGCAGGGCGACGAGTTCGGTGACCTCCGTGTGCGGGAGCCAGATCTCGATGTCCTTGTCGCCCCCGGGCAGGTCGGCGAACCGGGCGGTGCCGGCGGGGCCCTCGGTCAGCTCGGACGTCTGGGCGACCATGTCGGTGACCGTGAGCACGTTGCCCCCCGGCACGGTCGTGCCGGCCGCGAGTCGGCCGTCGACCAGCAGGTCGTAGACGCCGTCCGGGCGGGGCGGTGCGCCCAGGAAGGCGCGTTTGGTGGGCAGCGCGTCCAGCTCGATCGTGGTGGCCGCGGTGCGGAAGACCAGCCGTACGCCGGAGGGCTGGGCCTCGGCCAGGGCCAGTTGGCCGTCGGGTATCTGCCTGCGCGCGCCTGCGGGAAGCCGGTGCGGCAGCAGGCCGTGCGCGGTCGACTCCACGTCGAGGAAGCCGCGCAGCATGTCCGGGGTGACGGGGGTGGTGACGGTCGTGTCGCGCTCGGTGTTCATCGCCTCAGCCTGTCGGTAGGGGTCAGGTTCGTTTGCTCCGCAGCAGGGCGTCGAGGGAGTCCACGACCCAGGCCCAGGACTCCCGCGGGCCCGGCGCGCTGTGGTCGAAGCCGCCGGCCAGCTCCAGGTCGACGTAGCCGTGGACGACGCTGCCCAGCAGGCGGACCGCGTGCGTCCGGTCCGGTTCGGCCAGGTCGTAGCCGCGCAGGAGCGCCCGCGCCATCTGCGCGTGCCGCACCCCGGCGCTGGCCGCGGCCGTCTCGGGGTCGAGCCTGAGCCGGGCCGCCGCGTACCGCCCCGGGTGTTCCGTGGCGTAGCCGCGGTAGGCCTCGGCGAAGGCGGCCAGCGCGTCCCTGCCCGCGCGCCCTGCCAGGGCCTCGGCGACCCGGTCGGCGAGCTCGTCCAGGGCGTACAGGGCGATCCTCGTCCTGAGGTCCCGGGAGTTCTTCAGGTGCGAGTACAGGCTCGCGACCTTGACGTCGAACCGCCGGGCCAGCGCCGATACGGTCACCTGCTCGAAGCCGACCTCGTCGGCGAGCTCCGCGCCCGCCAGGGTCAGCCGCTCCGGGGTCAGCCCCGCTCTGGCCATGGCCTTACCTCCATCTCGCGAAGATGATTATGCGGTTGCCTAAAGCCTTTAGGCAACCGGGCAAGGCTTTCCGGGCGACCGGGACGCGGGGGCCGGGCGACCGGGACGCGGGGGCCGGTCACGTAAAAACGGCTGGTCGCCGCCCCGACGACCGTGTCGGGGCGGCGACCAGCCGCTGCTCGGGGCCGACCCGCGCTAGTGCCCCCTGGCCAGCCACTCCTCGCGGTGCGGGGCCTCGGCCCCGATCGTCGTCGAGGCGCCGTGGCCCGTGCGGACCTCGGTCTCCGCGGGAAGCGTCAGCAGCTTCTCGGTGATCGACTCGACGATCGTCGGGAAGTGCGAGAACGAACGGCCCGTCGCGCCGGGTCCGCCCTGGAAGAGCGTGTCGCCCGTGAAGACCGTGGCGAGGGTCGGCGAGTACAGGCAGACCGCGCCCGGGGCGTGGCCCGGGGTGTGCAGGACGCGCAGGACCGCGCCGCCGGCCTTCAGGGTCTGGCCGTCGAAGAGCTCGCCGTCCGGCAGCCGCTCCGGGTGGGTCTGCTTCCAGAGCGGGAGGTCGTCCGGGTGCAGCAGGATCGGCGCGCCCGTGGCCTCGGCCAGCGCGGGGGCCGCGTCGATGTGGTCGTTGTGGGCGTGCGTGCAGACGATCGCGCGCAGGGTGCGCCCGCCGAGGGCGGCGAGGATCGCGTCCGCGTCGTGCGCCGCGTCGACGACGAGGGCCTCCTCGTCGTCGCCGACGATCCAGACGTTGTTGTCGACGTCCCAGGTCCCGCCGTCCAGCGAGAAGGTGCCCGAGGTGGTCAGGTGGTCGATGCGCGGGGCCATCAGAGGACCACCACCGAGCGCAGGACGTCGCCCTCGTGCATGCGGGTGAACGCCTTCTCCACCTCGTCCAGCGCGATCGTCTCGGTGACGAAGGCCCCGAGGTCGATGCGGCCCTGCTGGTGCAGGTCGATGAGCACGGGGAAGTCGCGGGACGGCAGGCAGTCGCCGTACCAGGAGGACTTGAGCGCGCCGCCCCGGCCGAAGACGTCCAGGAGCGGCAGGTCGATGCGCATGTCGGGGGTGGGGACGCCGACCAGGACGACGGTGCCCGCCAGGTCGCGGGCGTAGAACGCCTGCTCGTACGTCTCCGGGCGGCCGACCGCCTCGATGACGACGTCCGCGCCGTGACCGCCGGTCAGCTCGCGGATCCGCTCCACCGGGTCCGCCGTGCGGGAGTTGACCGTGTGGGTGGCGCCCATCGAACGGGCCGTCTCCAGCTTGCGGTCGTCGATGTCCACCGCGATGATCTTCGCCGCGCCGGCCAGGCGGGCGCCGACGACCGCCGCGTCGCCCACTCCCCCGCAGCCGATGACCGCGACCGTGTCGCCCCGGCCGACCTGCCCGGTGTTGATGGCCGCGCCGATGCCCGCCATGACGCCGCAGCCGAGCAGGCCCGCGACGGCCGGGGAGACCGCCGGGTCGACCTTGGTGCACTGGCCCGCGGCGACCAGGGTCTTCTCGGCGAAGGCGCCGATGCCGAGCGCGGGCGACAGCTCGGTGCCGTCCAGCAGCGTCATCTTCTGCTTCGCGTTGTGCGTGTCGAAGCAGTACTGCGGACGGCCCCGCAGACAGGCGCGGCAACGGCCGCAGACCGCGCGCCAGTTGAGGATCACGAAGTCGCCGGGCGCGACGTCCGTGACGCCGTCGCCCACCGACTCGACGATCCCCGCCGCCTCGTGGCCGAGCAGGAACGGGAAGTCGTCGTTGATCCCGCCCTGCTTGTAGTGCAGGTCGGTGTGGCAGACCCCGCACGCCTGGATCTTCACCACCGCCTCGCCCGGACCCGGGTCGGGGACGACGATCGTCTCGATGCGCACCGGTTCGTTCTTCCCCGGCGCGACGACCCCTCGGACCTGCTGCGGCATGCGGGCTCTCCTTCTGCGACTGTCCCTGAGTTTCAGCAATACACCCTATGCGCCTTCCCCGTGCACCCTGCGGCCCCCTACGAACGTCTGCTCCACCCTGGTCAGTGCGATCTCGTCGGCCGGTGCCGCGTACGGGTCGCGGTCCAGCACCGCCAGGTCGGCCAGGGCGCCGGGGCGGATCGACCCGGTGTCGTCGAGGTGGTTCACGTACGCCGTGCCCGCGGTGTACGCGGCGAACGCGGCCGTCAGCGAGATGCGCTGCTCGGGGAAGAAGACCGGGCCGCCCTCGTCGGGCGCGACGCGGTTGACCGCCGTGTGGATGCCGAACATCGGGTCGGGGCTGCTGACCGGCCAGTCGGAGCCCGCCGCGACGGTCGCGCCGGAGCGCAGCAGGGCGGCGAACGGGTACTGCTGGGCGGCCCGTTCGGGGCCGAGGAAGGGGATCGTCAGCTCGTCCATCTGCGGTTCGTGCGCGGCCCACAGCGGCTGGATGTTGGCGGTGGCGCCCAGCTCGCGGAAGCGGGCGATGTCGTCGGGGTGGACGATCTGGAGGTGGGCGAGGTGCGGGCGGGTGTCGGTGCGGCCGTTGGCGGCGCGGGCCGCGGCGACCGCGTCCAGCGCCTCGCGCACGGCCCGGTCGCCCAGCGCGTGGAAGTGCGCCTGGAAGCCGAGGGCGTCCAGCTCGGTGACGTACCCCTTGAGCGCTTCGGGCTCGACGAAGCTCGTGCCGGTGTTGGCCGTGGCGCAGCCGCAGGCGTCGAGGTAGGGGCCGAGCAGCGCGGCCGTGCCGGTCTCGGCGACCCCGTCCTGCATGATCTTGACGGAGGTCGCGCGGAAGTTGCCGCGGCTGAACTTCGCGCGCCGCTCGACCAGTTCGGGGATCTGCTCGGCGCCGCGCTCGCGGTCCCACCACAGGGCGCCGACGACCCGGGCGGTGAGGGAGCCGTCGTCGTCGGCGGCCAGGTAGGTGTCGGCGGGGTCGTCCATCGAGCCGAACTTGCCGACGATGGCGTCCTGCCAGGCGGTGATGCCGTACGAGTGGAGGTGCGCCTGGGCGCGCAGCAGCGCCGCGCGCCGGTCGGCGGGGGTGGAGCGCGGGGTGAGCCGGGCGACCAGCTCCATCGCGCCCTCCTGGAGGAGTCCCGTGGGCTCGCCCGACGCGTCGCGCTCGATGCGGCCGTCGGCGGGGTCGGGGGTGTGGCGGTCGATGCCCGCGAGTTCCAGGGCGCGGGAGTTGGCCCAGGCGCCGTGGTGGTCGCGGTTGGGGAGGTAGACGGGGCGGTCGGGCACGATGCGGTCGAGGAGCTGCCGGGTGGGGCTGCCGCCCTCGAAGGCCTCCATGGACCAGCCGCCGCCGGTGATCCACTCCCGGTCGGGGCGGGCGTCGGCGTAGGCCCGTACGGCGGCGAGGGTGTCGTCCGCCGTACGGGTTTCGGTGAGGTCGCACTGCGCCATTTCGAGGCCCGCCGACACCGGGTGGACGTGGGCGTCCTGGAAGCCGGGGACGAGCAGCCTGCCCGCGAGGTCCACGACTTCGGTCCTCGGCCCGATGAGGTCGTGGACCTCGTCGTGGCCCACGGCGGTGATCCGGTCCCCGGTGACGGCCACGGTGGTGGCGCGGGTGCGGGCGGCGTCCAGGGTGAGGACGGGGCCGCCCGTGAGGACGAGGTCGGCGGGGGTGCGGGACATGTGCGGTCCCCTTTCTCTGTGCGGGGCTTGCTGCGTACGGGACTTCGGTACGGCGGAGTGGCGCGGACGCCGGGGTGCGGGGTCAGGCCGCCGTGACCGGGGGCGGGGCGTCGGCGGCCGGGACCGGGCGGCCGGTCTCGAAGTACGGGGACCTGCGCACCCACTTCGCCCAGGCCGCCGCGACGACCCCGCTGAGCAGCATGACGCCGGGGCACATCAGCATGAACCAGCCGTTGTCGGGGCTGACCTCGAAGTGGTCGGCGGAGTCGTAGAACGTCCAGGCGAGGTAGCCGCCGAGGCCGAGCAGGAAGACGGCGCTCAGGACGGGCAGGACGATCGCCCTGACCCCCTCGCCGAAGCCCTGCCGGAAGGCGCCCCTGAAGCGGGTGGCGGCGGCGAGCGCGGTGAGCGCGTAGTAGAGGGAGACGACGACGCCGATGGCGTTCACGGACGCCAGGATCAGGTCGCCGATCTTCGGGAGCACCAGCGAGAGGACGGCGACGGCGGCCGCGATGCAGCCGATCGCGATCGTGCCCGCTGCGGGGGTCCCGTACTTGGGGCTGATCCTGAGCCAGAGCGGGCCGAGCGTGCGGTCGCGGCCCATGGCGAACATGCCGCGCACGGTCGGGATCACCCCGGACTGGAGGGAGGCGACGGCCGAGAGGGTGAGGGCGATGAGCGGGAGGGCGGCGAGCGGCTGGTCCGCGAGGCGGTCGCCGAAGAACGTGAGGCCCTGGGCGCCGTTGACCGCGAGCTCCTCCTCGCTGAGGACCCGCTGGAAGGCGAAGGAGCCGAGCAGGAAGAGGCCCAGCATGGTGAAGAGGGTGATGAACCCGGCCTTGGAGGCGTCCCCGGGGTCGCGGATCTCCTCGTTGACGCTGAACGTCGTCTCGAAGCCCCAGTAGCAGAAGACCGAGATGAGCAGGCCCTGGGCGAGCGCCTGGCCGGAGGGGATGGAGAAGGGGTTCAGCCAGTCGAGGCTGAAGGGGTGCGTGCCGGCGAAGAGCCCGTAGCCGCAGAAGCCGAGCAGCACCGCGTACTCGAAGACCAGCAGCCACTTCTGGAAGGCGGCCGCGGTGTGCACTCCGGTGATGGCGGTGAAGGTGACGGCGACCAGGACGACGATGCCGATGGCCGTGGACTGGGCCGTGGAGTCCGGGTCGAGCCGCAGCCCGCCGAGCTCGCGCAGCCCGGCCTCGCCCGCGAGCTGGAGCAGGGCCGAGCCGGTGACGGCGGTGGTGTACGAGAGGAAGACGACCGTGGCGACGATGCCGATCCAGCCGGTGAGGAAGCCGAGCCAGGGGCTGAGCGTGCGGCCGACCCAGGTGTAGGCGCTGCCCATGTTGGGCTCGGAGCTGTTGAGCCGGGCGTAGGCGCCGGCGATGCCGAGGATCGGCAGGAACGCCAGCAGCATGATGATCGGCAGGTGCAGCCCGACGACGCCGACGGTGACGCCGAGGCCGATGCCGATGGAGGTGGTGGCGGCCGTGGAGGACGCGGCGATGGCGAAGCCGTCGGTGACGCCGAGGCTCCGCTTCAGGACGGGTGGGCCGTCCCGGCCCTCGGGTGGATCACTGCCGTAGGGAGTGCGCACGCTCGCTCCTTCGCCGGGGGGCCCGCTTCGGCCCCGCTGGCGGCACATCGAACTCCTCGTGTTCCCTGTGCGTCAACGCTGTTGTCATAAAGCGTACGGGTCCTTAGGGTGACGCCCCATGAGCGAGCGAGTCGTACCGGACGGGGAGCGGCGGCGGCGCCGGCCCACGAAGCGGGGCACGGTCCTGTCCGAGCAGCTGATCGTCGACACCGCGCTGCGGCTGATCCACGAGCACGGGGCCGCCGCGCTGACCGTGCGCAGGCTGGGCGCGGCGCTGGGCGCCGACCCGAGCGCGCTGTACCGCTACTTCCGGGACACCGACGACCTGCTGCTCGCGGTGGCGGACGAGCTGATCGGCCGGACGCTGCGGACGTGGCGGCCGAGCGGCGAGTGGCGGTCCGACCTGCGCTCGCTGGGCCTGCGCATCCACGCGGACTACCTGGCGCACCCCAGGGCGGCGCTGCTGACGTTCACCCGGGTCACGGGCCGGGCGAACGAGATGCGGTCGGTGGACATGATCCTGGGGATCCTGCGCGGGGCCGGTTTCCCGGACGCGGAGGCCGTGCGGATCTACCACGTCTTCGTCGACCAGACGCTGTCCTTCGCGGCGATCGACGCTGCGGCCTTCACGCTCCCGGAGGAGAACCGGGAGCTGGAGGAGCTGGCGTGGCGCGAGCGGTACGCCCGGCTGCCCGCCGGGACCCATCCGCACGTGGCGGCCACCGCGCCGGTGCTGGTCGCCGAGATGGGGCGCAGCGCCTATCCGGCGGCGCTGGAGATGATGCTGTCGGCCGCCGCGGCGCGACTGGCGCACCTGCGGGGGCCGGGCTGACGTACGCGTGGAGGGGGCGGCGTCCCGCGCGGGGAACGCCGCCCCCTCCCCCGTACGAGGTGCTACTTCGCGCGCTCGGCCGCGACCTCGGCGACCCGCTTGCGGACCAGGAACCAGCCGCCCACCAGCGCCGCCGCGATCAGCGGGAGGCAGTTGACGGTGGTGCGGCCGATGCCGCCGCCGTGCCACATCAGGAAGACCACCGAGACCAGGAAGACCAGGGTGACGATCTGGGTGTACGGGGCCCAGGGGAGGTTGTAGCCGGGGCGGCTGACCTTGCCCTCCTTGGCCGCGCGCCAGAACAGCAGCGAGCAGAGCATGATCATGCCCCAGGTGCCGAGGATGCCGATCGAGGCGAAGTTGATCACCAGCTCGAAGGCGTCCTTGGGCATCCGGTAGTTCAGGAAGACGCCCATCACGCCGAACGCCGCCGTGAAGAGCACGCCGCCGTAGGGGACGCCGCCCTTGTTCATCACGCCGGTGAACTTGGGCGCGGAGCCCGCCACCGACATGGAGCGCAGGATGCGTCCGGTGGAGTAGAGGCCGGAGTTCAGGCTGGAGAGGGCGGCGGTGAGGACGACGAGGTTCATGATGTCGGCCGCGCCGGAGACGCCGAGCTTGTCGAAGACCGTGACGAACGGCGACTGGTCGCCGGTGTAGGCGGTGTACGGCAGCAGCAGCGCGAGCAGGACGACCGAGCCGACGTAGAAGACGCCGACGCGCCACATGATCGAGTTGATCGCCTTCGGCATGATCTTCTCGGGGTTCTCGGTCTCGCCCGCCGCGACGCCGCACAGCTCGACGGAGGCGTAGGCGAAGACGACGCCCTGGATGAGCAGGAGCATCGGCATCATGCCGTTGGGGAAGATGCCGCCGTTGTCGCCCATGGTGGCCAGGCCGGGGGTGTGGCCGCCGACGTCGTGCTGGGTGACCACCAGGAAGATGCCGATGAGCATGAAGAGGACGAGCGCGGCGACCTTGATGATCGCGAACCAGAACTCCATCTCGCCGAAGTACTTCACCGAGATCAGGTTGGCGGTGAGCACGATCGCGAGCGCGATCAGGGCGAGGATCCACTGCGGCACGTCGCTGAAGAGCGACCAGTAGTGGGCGAAGACCGCGGCCGCGGTGATGTCCGCGACGGTGGTGGTCGACCAGTTCAGGAAGTACAGCCAGCCCGCCGCGAAGGCGCCCTTCTCGCCCATGAACTCACGGGCGTAGGAGACGAAGGCGCCGGACGACGGCCGGTAGAGGACCAGCTCGCCCAGCGCCCGGACGACGAAGAAGGCGAAGACGCCGCAGATCGCGTACGCGATGAAGAGCGAGGGCCCCGCGTCGCGCATGCGCCCGCCGGCGCCCATGAAGAGGCCGGTGCCGATCGCGCCGCCGATGGCGATCATGTTGATGTGGCGGGACTTCAGGTCCTTGTTGTACCCGTCGTCGCCCGCGTCTACGTGGGGGGAGCCCTTCGCCGGTTCCCCGGCGAGCTCGTCGGCCGCAGTCAGCGTGCGGTCACTCATGAAAATGGTTCGCCTTCGTGAGGGGGGGGTGGTGCGGTTCCGGCGGTCTCGCCGGTGGGCAGGGGTGGTCACCGGCGGCACGGCCGCGGGCACATAGTCCCGGGAGGAAAGGACTTTTGTCCGTGGCCAATGTCACGTAGAGACATATTTGAGGTAATTCTGAGGTGAATCTGAGGTTTCGCCGGGGTTGCGGAGCTAGGGAGCGAGGACGTCCAACTCCTGGAGCGCTCCGACCGCGATCTCCCGGGTGAGCCGCTCGGCCCGGACCGCGTCCCGTTCCCGCACGGCTTCGGCCACCTGGACGTGGAGCGTCACCGCCGCCGGGTCCGGGTCCTCGAACATCACCTGGTGGTGGGTCCGCCCGGTCAGCACCTCGGCGACGACGTCCCCGAGCCGGGCGAACATCTCGTTGCCCGAGGCGTTGAGCACGACCCGGTGGAAGGCGACGTCGTGCACGAGGTACGCCTCCAGCTGCCTGCCCCGCGAGGTGGCGACCATGCCCAGCGCGTGCTCGGTGAGCTCGCGGCACTGCTCGGGCGTGGCGTGCGCCGCGGCCAGACCGGCCGCGACCGGTTCCACCGCCGAGCGCAGCACGGTCAGCGAGCGCAGTTGTCTGGGCCGGTCGGCGCCCGCCAGGCGCCAGCGGATCACCCGCGGGTCGTACACGTTCCACTGGTCCATGGGGCGTACGGTCACTCCGACCCTGCGCCGGGACTCGACCAGGTGCATCGACTCCAGGACCCTGACCACCTCGCGCACGACGGTCCTGGAGACGTCGAAGCGCTGGGCGAGTTCGTCGGTGCGCAGGACGCTGCCCGGCGCGCACTCGCCCGCGGTGATGGCCAGACCGAGGGAGTCCAGCACATGCGTGTGGAGTCCCCCGGCCTGTGTCGTCATGGGCTCAGCGTAAGCGGATGCACGCGGACCGCAAAAACGTATGACTTTTAGATCACAGCTCCTTGAATAAGTCGTATCTCAACGGGTTTAGTGGCCTGACCGGAATCGATGTCGACGAGGACAGCGAGGCATTCCCCATGAGCACCACCCCCCAGGTCGTCGTCGTGATGGGCGTCGCCGGGACCGGCAAGACCACCATCGGTCCGCTGGTCGCGGACCTGCTCGACGTCCCCTACGCCGAGGGCGACGACTTCCACCCCGAGGCCAACATCGCCAAGATGTCCGCCGGCGTCCCCCTGGACGACGCCGACCGGGGCCCCTGGCTCGACGCGATCGGGCGGTGGGCCCACGGGCGCGCCGGGCTCGGCGGCGTCGTCAGCAGCTCCGCGCTCAAGCGGATCTACCGCGACCGGCTGCGGGCCGCCGCCCCCGGCGTGGTGTTCCTGCACCTGACCGGGGACCGCGCGCTGATCGGGGAGCGGATGGCCGCGCGCAAGGGCCACTTCATGCCGACCGCGCTCCTCGACTCGCAGTTCGCGACGCTCCAGCCGCTGGGGGACGACGAGGCCGGAGTGGCCGTCGACGTGTCCGGGACCCCCGAAGAGATCGCCGAAAGGGCCGCCGCCGCGCTTCGCGCGTCGGCGTCCGACAGTTAAGGAACCACCACCGTGACCAGTCTCAGCGTCGAGACCCTGGCAGCGGACGCCGCCGAACCGATCACCTCCGCGGGCAACGCCCAGCTGGGCATCGCCGTCCTCGTGGGCATCGCCGTCATCGTCCTGCTCATCACCAAGTTCAAGCTGCACGCCTTCCTGGCCCTGACCATCGGCTCGCTCGCCCTCGGCGCCCTGGCCGGGGCGCCGCTCGGCGCGACGATCGAGTCGTTCAGCGGCGGCCTCGGCAAGACCGTGGCGGGCGTGGGCGTGCTCATCGCGCTCGGCGCGATCCTCGGCAAGCTGCTCGCCGACTCCGGCGGCGCCGACCAGATCGTCGACACGATCCTGGCGCGGGCGAACGCGCGGACCATGCCGTGGGCCATGGTGCTCATCGCGTCCGTGATCGGGCTGCCGCTCTTCTTCGAGGTCGGCATCGTCCTGCTGATCCCCGTGGTCCTGCTCGTCGCCAAGCGCGGCAATTACTCGCTGATGCGCATCGGCATCCCCGCCCTGGCCGGGCTCTCCGTGATGCACGGCCTGATCCCGCCGCACCCGGGACCGCTGGTGGCCATCGACGCGCTCGGCGCCAACCTCGGCGTCACCCTCGCGCTCGGCGTGCTGGTCGCGATCCCCACCGTGATCATCGCGGGCCCGCTGTTCTCGCGGTACGCCGCGCGCTGGGTGGACATCCCGGCGCCGGAGAAGATGATCCCGGTCCGCCCGTCGGAGGACCTGGAGAAGCGGCCCGGCTTCGGCGCCACCGTGGCGACCGTGCTGCTGCCCGTCGTGCTGATGCTGGCCAAGGCGCTGGTCGACATCGTCGTGGACGACCCCGACAACGGCCTGCAGAAGGTCACGGACGTCATCGGCTCGCCGCTGATCGCCCTGCTCGCGGCCGTGCTCGTGGGCCTGTTCACACTGGGCCGCGCGGCCGGGTTCACCAAGGACCGGCTGTCCACGACCGTCGAGAAGTCGCTCGCCCCGATCGCGGGCGTGCTGATGATCGTGGGCGCGGGCGGCGGCTTCAAGCAGACGCTCATCGACGTCGGCGTGGGCCAGATGATCCTGGACTTCTCCGAGGACTGGTCGATCCCCGCGCTGCTGCTCGCCTGGCTGATCGCGGTCGCGATCCGGCTCGCGACCGGCTCGGCGACGGTCGCCACGATCTCGGCGGCCGGGCTGGTCGCGCCGCTGGCCGAGGGCATGTCGACGGGCGAGACGGCCCTGCTGGTGCTGGCCATCGGCGCGGGTTCGCTCTTCTTCAGCCACGTCAACGACGCGGGGTTCTGGCTGGTGAAGGAGTACTTCGGGATGGACGTCGGGCAGACGATCAAGACGTGGTCGGTGATGGAGACGATCATCTCCGTGGTCGGCATCGTCTTCGTGCTGCTGCTCTCACTCGTGATCTAGCTCCTTCCGCAACTCCTCGGTCCAGCCGGGGTGGTTGAGGTCGGCCCACCGGCGCTCGACCGATCCGGTGCGCATGCCTCGCCGTGCCTCCGGATCGGCGAGCGCCTTCGCGATGTGGCCCGCCAGCACGATGCCGACCGCGAGCGCCAGCCAGTCGTGGACGAAGGTGGAGCTGGTGCGCCAGAGCAGCGGGGTCAGGTGGGTGAACCACATCACCAGGCCCGTGCCCAGCATCACCAGCACCGCGCCCGCGAGCCACGACGCGTACGCCTTCTGGCCCCGGTTGAACTTCGGGGACCGCGCGCGGTTGAGGCGGCGCAGGTCGGCGCGGAAGGAGCGGGAGACCAGGCCCGCGAGGAACGGCGCGGGCACCAGGACGCCCGACCACTCGTGGACGGTCACCACCAGGGCGCGGCGGCCGACCAGTTCGGCGAGCTGGGGGACGTACAGGCAGGCCGCCGTCGCCACGCAGAGCAGCACCAGTGCCGCGGTCGTGCGGTGCACCCAGCGCTCGGGGCGGGTGAACCGCACGACGCGGGAGGGGTGTTCAGGTCGTCGGGGTGTCGCTGCGGCCGTTGGACCGGCCGACCCAGGCGTCGATGTCATAGCCCCGCTCCTCCCAGTAGCCGGGCACGACGTCCGCGGTGACCTCGATGCCGGAGAGCCATTTCGCGGACTTGTAGAAGTACATGGGCGCGACGTAGAGCCGGACCGGGCCGCCGTGCGCGTGGCCGATGTCCTCGTCCTTCATGCGCAGGGCGACCAGGACGTCCGCGCGGCGCGCCTGGTCGAGGGTGAGGCTCTCGCTGTACGCGCCGTCGAAGCACGTGAAGCGGACGGCGCCGGCGCCGGGCCGCACGCCCGCCGCGGCCAGCAGCGCGGAGAGCCGTACGCCCTGGAAGGGGGTCTTGGGCACGCGCCAGCCCGTGACGCACTGCACGTCCCTGACCAGGCGGGTCTGCGGCAGCGCGCGCAGCGCGTCCAGGGTGTACGTCGTGGGGCGGTCCACCAGGCCGGTGACCGCGAGCCGGTAGTCGGCCGCGCTCTTGCGGCGTACGGAGGAGGCGACCGAGTAGTAGCGGAAGCCGCCGCCGTTCGGGAGGAGCCCGGTCAGTCCGGTCGGGTCCTTGTCCGCGGCGGCTCCCAGGAACGCTTCGAGGCCGCGCTGGAGTCCGGGGGCGGCGACGATGCCGACCGCGCCCAGGCCCAGCGTGCCGAGCAGGACGCGGCGGCCGATCGGGGCCCCGTCGGGATGCTGTGGTGTCACGCGTCCGATTCGAGCACTCGCGGCGGCCCGGTGGAAGCCGTCGCGCGCGCCCGTCAGACTTTCGTCACATCCGGTCGGACTCCGCCGCCTTCTGGAGCTGGAACGCCTCGTTGCCCAGGCCGATGCGGCCGTGCACGGCGGGCCTGGCGCGCTTCAGCCACGCGCCGTACCCCAGGCCGACGACCAGCGCGGCGCCGATGATGCCGGGCAGCAGCCAGCTGAGCGAGGAGCCGGGGCCCGCGCCGACCAGGACGTCGAACTCCTTGACGGTGTAGACCGCGATGACGATCAGCGAGACGCCCGCGAGGCCGGCCGCGGCGAGCCGGAGCGCCTGCGGGCCCGCCGCGCCGCGCCGCACGAAGAAGGCGATCACCGCGAAGGACGCGGCGGCCATGAGCAGGATGACGCCGAGCGCGCCGATGTTGCCCATCCAGGTGAAGAGGTGCAGGACCGGCACGGTCGGGTCGCCAGCCCGCGTGTCGTCGGTGAGCGCGAAGGCCAGGACCACGACGACCGAGACGGCGCTCTGCAGGAGCGAGCCGGTCGCGGGGGCGCCGCTCGCCCGGTTCGTACGGCCGAAGGCCGCGGGCAGCAGGCCCTCGCGGCCCATGGCGAAGGCGTAGCGGGCGACGACGTTGTGGAAGCTGAGGAGCGCGGCGATCATCCCGGTGACGTACAGGACGTGGAGCACGTCGGTGAAGGCGCTGCCCAGGCGGTCCTCGGTGAGGCCGAAGAGGAGCCCGGGGCCCTCCTTGCCCGCGACCTCGGCGATCGAGCCGGGGCCCGCCGCGATCGACAGGGCCCAGGAGCCGAGCGCGAGGAAGAGCGCCGAGCAGCCGACGGTCAGGAACAGCACGCGGGGCACGATCTTGTGCGGGCTGCTGGTCTCCTCCGCGTACACCGGGGACTGCTCGAAGCCGACGAACGCGGCGATGCAGAAGCAGAGCGCGGTGGCGAGCCCGGCGCCGGTGAGGGTGTCGGGGTCGAAGGCGTGCAGCGAGCGGCCCTCGGGGCCGGGGTCGGCGATGGCCGCGAAGTCGAAGATCAGGACGAGGCCGCACTCGATGACCAGCAGGACGCCGAGGACCTTGGCGTTGAGGTCGATCTTGAGCCAGCCGAGCAGGCCGATGACCACGACCGCGCCGAGGGCCGGGACCCACCAGTCGAGGGTGATGTCGAGGTACGTGGCGAAGAGCCCGGAGACCTCGAAGCCGAGGATGCCGTAGACGCCGACCTGCATGGCGCTGTACGCGACGAGGGCGACGAGCGAGGCGCCCGCGCCCGCGGTGGGACCGAGCCCCCTCGCTATGTAGGCGTAGAAGGCGCCCGCGTTGTGGACGTGGCGGCTCATCTCGGCGTACCCGACGCTGAACAGCATGAGCACGGCGCCCAGGATCACGTACAGCAGGGGCTGGCCCGCGATGCCCATCACGCCGTAGACGGTCGGCATGACGCCGGCGACCGTCATCAGCGGCGCGCTGGAGGCCAGCACGCACAGCAGGAGGCCCGCGGTGCCGAGGCGGCCCGCGCGCAGCGCCTGCTCCTGGCCCTTGTACGTGCTGATCGCGCCGGTCGTTCTCGATTCGCCGAGTTGGCTGGTCAACGGACGTGCCTTTCGGTGGGTTCGGATTGCGCGCTTTCGGTGGGTCCGGGCCGCAGGGCCGTCATCCGGGTCGCACGGCCGTCACACGGCGCCGAGCGCCGCGTCGCGCGCGGCGACGAAGGCCCGGTAGGGGTCCCGGCCCGGATAGGACCAGGGCGCGGGGGTCGCGTGGCCCCCGATGCGGTGGAACAGGGCGGCCGCCTCGGCCGAGCGGCCCGCGCAGAACTTGGCGTGCGCCAGGAAGTTGAGGTCGATGCGGCTCCTGGGGTGCTCCTCGCCCTCCCACTCCAGCCACCAGTCGAACGCGGTCTTGAGGACCTGTCGGGCGCGGCGGCCCACCCAGTGGCCGCTGGCCGCGGGGTCGCCGTACTCGGCGCCCTCGGCGACCAGCACTCGGTAGCGCTCGGCGTGCGCGACGACCGGGAGGATGGCGAGCGGGGAGTCGGCGGGGGCCCGTTCGGCCGCGGCGGCGGCGAAGTCGTAGACGTCGAGGGCCGTCGTGCTCGACGCGGCTTCGGCGAGCCCGGCGACCATCAGGTGGTGGGCGTGGTGGTGCTCGGGGTGGCGCGCGCCGACCTCGGCGAAGAAGCGGACGGCCTCCTCGTGCGTGCCCGTCGAACGGGCCAGCAGGAGCAGCGCGAGCCAGGGCGTCGGATCGTCGGGCGCCAGCCGGGCCGCCTGCTCGCAGGCCGCGCGCGCCTTGTCGGGCGAGGTCTTGCCGCGCAGGGCGCGGAAGACGGTGGCGCAGGCGAGGAGCGCGGCGGCGTCGGGGCTGCCGGGCTCCGCGAGCAGCCAGTCGCGGGCCCAGCCGACCGCGGTCGGCGTCTCGGCGAGCGCGACGACGCGGTGGCCCCTGCGGTCCCAGTCGTTGCCCGTCGCCACGAGGAGGGTGCGGGCGCTGCCCCAGCGCCCCTGGACGAACTTGTCGCGTACGGCGGCGAGTTCGACGTCGTCGAGGGCGGGGTCGAAGGAGTGGTCGCCCTTCTTGCGGTTCCGACCGAGGAAGGGCGGAGGCGGGGACATCCGCGAGGATCCTTTGCAGCGCGCGGGTGGGAGGTGCCGGGCTCGGCGTGGTGCTCGGGTGGTGCGTGACGTGGTGCGTGGTGCGTGGCATCTGGTGCGTGACGTCCGGTGCGCGCTGTTCGATGCGCTCCGTAGTCGGGTGGTTCCTGCACGATGATCGCGCACAGCAAAGCGGTGGCCACCGCCCGACGTCAAGGCCCGGCTTCCCCCAACTCCCTTTCCACGATGCGGTCTTGGCTGAAAGTGATTAGTTTGCCGTGAAAAGATCCAACGCCTTGCCGCCGAGTTCAAGCGCCTCGTCCGGTTCGCGCACGGCCTGCTGGAGGTCGACGAAGGCGCCGTCCGCGCCCGAGTCACGTATGGCGAGAAGCAGTTGGCCGATTTCTTCGGCGCTCTGGCCGGGGGTCGCGTTGTACCGGATCTGCCGGCGCAGGGCGTCCGGGTCGCGGCCCGCGCCGTCCGCCGCCCGGCGCGCGGTCTCCCAGAGCGCGCGGTGCGCCTCGGGCGGGAGCGCGATCCCGACCCAGCCGTCGGCGCGGCGGCCGACGCGGCGCATGGCGGCGGGGGTGAGGCCGCCCAGGTACACGGGCGGGCCCGCCTGCTGGACGGGACGCAGGCCCACGTGCGCGCTCGGGACGCGCCAGTTGGGGCCATCGTGCGCGAAGGTCTCCTCGGTCCAGATGGCCCCGAGGAAGTCGAGGATCTCGTCGAGGTCGGCGCCGCGGCGGGCGAAGTCGGCGTTGACGGAGGTGTATTCGTCCCGCATCCAGCCGACGCCGAAGCCCGCGTCGAGGCGCCCGCCGCTGATGTTGTCCAGGGTGGTGAGGGAGCGGGCGAGCAACAGGGGCGGGTACCAGGGGGCGTTGAGGGTGCTCGTGCCGAGGCGGGCGGTGGTGGTCGCGGTCGCGGCGACGGTCAGGACGGCGAGGGGGTCGAGGAAGGTGGTGAACTCGCGGGGGTAGGGGTTCTCCGCGGTGTGGCCGGGATAGAGGTCGCTGGGGGCGACGGGGGTGAGGGAACGGTCGCCCACCCAGAGGGAGGTGAAGCCCGCGGCTTCGGCGTCGCGGGCGAAGGCCGCGATGCGGGTGGCGTGGTGGGGGGTGGCGTGGGTGCCGTACTGGGGCAGTGCGATGCCTATGTCCATGCGGACAGCTTGGGGGGCGGGGTGGGCGGGGGCCGCGGGGTTCCCGTCGTGAGGCGGGTCACAGCGGGTGGGGACGCGGGTGACGGGTCACAGGGGTGGGGACGCGAGTGGCGGGCCCGCTCGCGCCGAGTGGGTGCGCGCGGCGCGTGCCCTCCCCCGCGCAGTTCCCCGCGCCCCTCAAGGGGCGGGGTGTGAACCGCCCCCGCGCGGCGGAACCCGCACCGCCCCACCGGCCCTCGCCCCCTACCCCACCTCCCGCGCCGCCGCGCGGCCCGCCGCCCGGCCCGAGAAGATGCAGCCGCCCAGGAACGTGCCCTCCAGCGAGCGGTAGCCGTGGACCCCGCCGCCGCCGAAGCCCGCTGCCTCGCCCGCCGCGTACACCCCGGGCAGCGGCGAGCCGTCCGCCGTCAGGACGCGCGACGACAGGTCGGTCTCCAGGCCGCCCAGCGACTTGCGCGTCAGGATGTTGAGGCGCACGGCGATCAGCGGCCCCGCCGCGGGGTCGAGGATCCGGTGCGGCACCGCCGTACGGATGAGCCGGTCGCCCAGGTAGTTGCGCGCGCCCCTGATCGCCGTGACCTGGAGGTCCTTGGTGAAGGGGTTCCTGATCTCCCGGTCGCGCGCGGTGATCTCGCGCCGCAGCTCCGCCTCGTCGATGAGCGGGGTCGGCGTCAGCGCGTTCATCCCCCGCGTCAGCTTCGCCAGGTCGTCCGCCACCACGAAGTCCGCACCCATGTCCATGAACGCCTTCACCGGCGCAGGCACGTCCGCCCGCGCCCGCCCGATCACGTCGCGGACCGAACGCCCCGTGAGGTCCGGGTTCTGCTCGGACCCCGACAGCGCGAACTCCTTGCCGATGATCCGGCGGTTGAGCACGAACCACGTGTACGCGTACCCGGAGCGCATGATGTGCTCCAGCGTGCCGAGCGTGTCGAAGCCGGGGAACAGCGGCACGGGCAGCCGACGGCCCCGCGCGTCCAGCCAGAGCGAGGAAGGGCCGGGCAGGATGCGGATGCCGTGCCGCGCCCAGATCGGGTTCCAGTTCTCGATGCCCTCGGTGTAGTGCCACATCCGGTCGCGGTTGATGTGGTGCGCGCCCGCCGCCTCCGCGATGCCGAGCATCAACCCGTCGACGTGCGCGGGAACCCCGGAGAGCAGCTTCTCCGGCGGCGTGCCGAGCCGCTGCGGCCACTGCTCGCGGACCAGCTCGTGGTTGCCCCCGATGCCGCCCGACGTGATGACGACCGCCTGGGCGCGCAGCTCGAACGCGCCGGCCACCTCGCGGCTCGACGCCCTGCCCCGCTCGGCCCCGCTCGGTTCGAGCACCTCCCCGGTGACCGTGTCCACCGCGCCCGCCGTGGTCGACAGGCCCGTGACGCGGTGCCGGAAGCGCAGCTCGACCAGGCCGCGCGCGACGCCCTCGCGGACGCGGCGCTCGAAGGGCTCGACGACGCCGGGGCCCGTGCCCCAGGTGATGTGGAAGCGGGGCACGGAGTTGCCGTGGCCGCGCGCGTCGTACCCGCCGCGCTCCGCCCAGCCCACGACGGGGAAGAACCGCAGCCCCCGCGCGTGCAGCCAGGAGCGCTTCTCGCCCGCCGCGAAGTCGACGTACGCCTCGGCCCACTTGCGCGGCCAGTGGTCCTCCGGCCGGTCGAAGCCCGCCGTGCCGAGCCAGTCCTGGAGCGCCAGGTCGTGGCTGTCGCGCACGCGCAGGCGGCGCTGCTCGGGGGAGTCGACGAGGAAGAGCCCGCCGAACGACCAGTGCGCCTGTCCGCCGATGGACGCCTCGGGCTCCTGGTCGAGGACGATCACCTTGCGCCCCGCGTCGACGAGTTCGGCGGTGGCGACCAGGCCCGCGAGCCCCGCCCCGATGACGATCGCGTCGGCGTCGTACGCCTTGGCATCCCTGGGTTCCATGCGCGAATCTTCGGTACGCATCGGTAACACGTCAACCGGTGCGGTGGGGCGGGTCGCGCGGGGGGCGCGCGGGAGCGGCGCGGCGGGCCCCACCGGACGGCGGGTGACGTGCGCGGGTGGGGTTTGATGACTCCATGAGTGTTACGGACGAAATCCTGGACGTCGTCGACGAGAACGACCGCGTGGTGCGGCAGGCGCCGCGCGGCGAGGTGTACGCCAAGGGGCTGCGGCACCGCTCCGCGTTCGTCCTCGTGCGGGACGCGGAGGGACGGTTCTTCGTCCACCGGCGCACCGCGACGAAGCTGGTCTTCCCCTCGCTGTACGACATGTTCGTGGGCGGTGTGGTCGGCGCGGGCGAGAGCTACGACGACGCGGCGCTGCGCGAGGCCGAGGAGGAGCTGGGCGTGAGCGGGCTCCCCCGGCCCGTACCGCTCTTCAAGTTCCTCTACGAGCACGGCGAACACCGCTGGTGGTCCTGGGTGTACGAGGTGCGGTGCACGCTGCCGGTCGCCCCGCAGGCCGAGGAGGTCGCCTGGCACGGCTTCCTCGAACCGGCCGAGCTGGAGCGCAGGCTCGTCGACTGGGAGTGGGTGCCGGACGGACTGGCGGCCTTCGAGCGGCTGCGGGAGTTCGACGGGTTCGACGGCCTCGGCCCCGGCGGGTCCTGTCCCGGCGGACGCCACGCGTGAACGCCCTCGTCGAGAGCCTCCGGCTGTGGTTCGCGCCCGCGCGGATCAGGGACGAGGGCGACACCCCCGACTACCGCTTCTCGCTCGCCAACGAACGCACCTTCCTGGCCTGGCTGCGCACCGCGCTCGCGCTGATCGGCGGCGGCTTCGCGGTCGACCAGTTCCTGCCCGACCTGCGGTGGGGCGTGCGCGTCGGGCTCGCCGTCGCGCTGCTCGCCGCCGGGGTGCTGTGCGCGCTGCGCGCGGTCAACCACTGGGTGCGGTGCGAGCGCGCCATGCGCAGGGGCGACGACCTGCCCGTCTCGCGGTTCCCGACGGTGCTGAGCCTGGCGGTCGGCCTGGTGGCGGTCGCCATGGTCGTCGTCGTGGTGTGCGGTTGGGCGGGCTGATGGGGCCGGCCGTGGCGGCGGCCCGGCGCGATCCGGGGCTCCAGCCGGAGCGGACGCGGCTGGCCTGGCGGCGCACCACCCTGTCCTGCACGGTCGCCGCGGTGCTCGCGGCCAAACAGGGACTCCAGCACGAGGACCTCACCGGGCGCGCGGCCGCCGCCGTCGCGCTGAGCCTGCTGGTGTGGCTGGGCTTCCTGCTCGTCGCGCACCGCCGCATCCAGGCGCTGGGCGTCGCCGTGCCCCGCACGCTCGGCGCGCGCGGGGCGCTCACCGCGACGGCGTGCACGCTCGCACTGGCGGTGTTCGGGGGCGTCGCGGTGCTGTGGTGAGCGGTGCTCTGGTGGGCGGTCCTGCGGCGGGCGGTCCTGCGGTGGCCGGTGAGCGGCGGCCTGGGCCCCGGGCCGCTCAGGCCTCCCAGTCGACCGTCACCACGATCTTTCCGCGCGTGCGGCCCTCCGCGTTGAGCCGGTGCGCGTCCGCCGCCCGCTCCAGCGGGAAGGTCCGCTCGACGTGGACCGTGACCGCGCCCCGGTCGGCGAGGTCGGCCAGCGCCTTCAGGTCGTCGGCGTCCGGGCGCACGAAGACGTAGCGGCCGCCGTACGCGAGGACCTCGCCGTCCGCGATGGACGCGAGGCGCCCGTCCGGGGCGAGCAGGTCGGCGGAGACCTTGAGGGTGTCGCCGCCGATGGTGTCGAGCGCCGCGTCGACGCCGCCGGGCGCCAGGGCCCGTACGCGCTCCGCGAGCCCTTCCCCGTACGCGACCGGCTCCGCGCCCAGCTCCCTGAGGTGGTCGTGGTTGCGTTCGCTCGCGGTCCCGATGACGCGGGCGCCCGCGTGCCGGGCGAGCTGGACGGCGATCGAACCGACCCCGCCCGCCGCCGCGTGGACCAGCACGGTGTCGCCCGAGCGCACCGCGAGGGCCCGGTGGAGCGCCTGGTAGGCGGTGAGCCCGGCCAGCGGCAGCCCGGCCGCCTGTTCGAACGACAGGGCGAGCGGCTTGCGGGCGAGGGTGCGGACGGGGGCGGCGACGTACTCCGCGAAGGTGCCCCGGGACAGGAAGTCCTCGCGCACGTACCCCATCACCTCGTCGCCCACCGCGAACTCGTCGACGGACGCCCCCGGCTGGACGACGACCCCGGAGACGTCCCAGCCGGGCACCACCGGGAAGACGGCGTCCAGGACGCCGTCCAGGTAGCCCTCGCGGCACTTCCAGTCGACCGGGTTCACGGCCGCGGCCCGCACCTTCACCAGCACGGAGTCTGGGCCGACCTTGGGGTCGGGGCGCTCGCCGTACTCCAGGACGTCGGGGCCGCCGTAGCGGCTGTAGCTGATCGCCTTCATGCCACCGACCTTGGGTGCGGCACGGCACTCGCGCAAGCCGGGGCGCCCGGCGCGGGTTCGGACACCGGCTCCCCGGCTCCCGGCCCGGGTCCTGACGCCGGTTCTCAGGCGCCCGCCGGTTCTCAGGCGCCCGCCGGTTCTCAGGCGCCCGCCTCCCTCGCCCTGCTCAGCGCCGCCGCGTCGTCGCGGTCGTGCATCGTCCCGTCGTCGTCCTGCCACCGCTTGTGCAGCGCGGCGAGCGCGTCGCGGTCCAGCTCGACGCCGAGGCCGGGCGCGTCCGGCACGACGAGGCCGCCGCCGTCGAAGACGTGGCGCGCGGTGATGACGTCCTCGGTCTGCCAGGGGTAGTGCGTGTCGCAGGCGTGGTCCAGGTGCGGGACGACCGCGGCGGCGTGCGTCATGGCGGCGAGGCTGATGCCCAGGTGCGTGTTGGAGTGCATGGACAGGCCGACGCCGAACGCCCCGCAGATCGCGGCCAGGTCGCGGGTGCGCCCGAGGCCGCCCCAGTAGTGGTGGTCGCTGAGCACGATCCGCACCGCGCCCCTGGTGAACGCCTCGGGGACCTCGGCGAGCGTGGTCACGCACATGTTGGTGGCGAGCGGCACGTCGGTGCGGGCCGCCACCTCGGCCATCGCGGGCGTGCCGGTCGTCGGGTCCTCCAGGTACTCCAGGACGCCCGCGAGCTCGTGCGCCACGCGCACGGAGGTCTCCACGTCCCAGGCGCCGTTCGGGTCCAGGCGCAGGGGCCTGCCGGGGAACGCGTCGGCCAGCGCCCTGATCGCCGCGACCTCCTCGTCCGCGGCGAACACCCCGCCCTTGAGCTTGAAGGAGGTGAAGCCGTGCTCGCGGGCCAGGCGGCGGGCCTGCGCCACGATCCCGGCCGGGTTGAGCGCCTGCGGCCAGCCGTCGCTCCCGCCGCCCGCCGGGTGCTCGGCCCAGCGGTAGAAGAGGTACGCGCTGTACTCGACGCGGTCCCTGACCTTGCCGCCGAGCAGGGCGTGCACCGGCAGGCCGAGCGACTTGCCGAGCGCGTCGAGGCAGGCGACCTCGAAGGCGGAGACGACGGAGAGCATCAGCTTCTCGGCGTTCTGGACGCCGCGCAGGCCGCCCGCGTCGACCCGGGTGTCGTCGGCCGTGGCGGACGGGGCCCCCGGGCCGTCCGGGGCGCCGGACTCGGCCGCGAGCCGGAACAGGCCGTTCACGTCCGTGACCGAGCGGCCGGGGAGCGCGGCGGCCAGCGGAGCGGCGGCGCGGAGGTAGCGGGTGTCTCCGTAGGTCTCCCCCACGCCGTACTCGCCGCCCCGGGTGACGACTTCCACGATGAGGCGGGGCGTGTGGGGCTGGTGGACGCCCTGGGTGTTGAGCAGGGGCGGGTCGGCTATCAGGATCGGAGTGAGCCGCACTTCGTCGATCAGCAGTCGCGTATCCATACGTGAACTCTATTCAGAAACACGTCCGCTCGACCAGAGGCGGGCACCGATACCTTCCCGTCGCCCCCGGGCCGCTCCCCGGCAACCCCCTGGACGACATACCGACTGGTCGGTCATCATGAGCGGCGTCCCAACGGCACCCCCGGAGGAGCGAACACATGAGCCCGACCCCGCCACCCGGCCTCGATCCCGAGCGGCTGCGCGGCCACCTCGACCGCGAGCGCCCCGGGCTGGTGCGCGGCCCGCTGACCGCGCGGCTCATCGAGGGCGGCCGCTCCAACCTGACGTACGCGGTGGAGGACGGGACGGGCCGGTGGGTGGTGCGCAGGCCGCCGCTCGGGCACGTCCTGGCCACCGCGCACGACATGCGCCGCGAGCACCGGGTGGTCACCGCGCTGCGCGGGACCCCGGTGCCCGTGCCGGAGACCGTGCTGCTCTGCGAGGACGAGTCGGTGCTCGGAGCGCCGTTCTACGTCATGGAGTTCGTCGAGGGGACCCCGTACCGCGACGGAGGGCAACTCGCCGCGCTCGGCCCCGGACGCACCCGCGCCGCCGTCCTCGGACTGGTCGACACGCTGGTCGAACTGCACGCCGTAAAGCCCGACGCGGTGGGGCTCGCCGACTTCGGACGGCCCGACGGCTTCCTCGACCGGCAACTGCGGCGGTGGGGGAAGCAGTTGGACGCGTCCCGCAACCGCGAGCTGGCCGGGATCGACGAGCTGCACGCCACGCTGGGCCGCAGGCTGCCCGCCTCGCCCGCCCCGACGGTCGTGCACGGCGACTACCGGCTCGACAACGTCCTCATCGGGGACGCGTCGGACGGCGACCGGATCAGGGCCGTACTGGACTGGGAGATGTCCACGCTCGGCGACCCGCTCACCGACCTCGGGCTGCTCGTGATGTACAGCACCGACCTGGACCTGCCGCACTCGCCGGTCTCCACGACGGCTGGCGCGCCCGGCCACCCCTCCCCCGCCGAGCTGGTCGAGCGCTACGCGGCCCGGTCCGGGCGCGACGCGTCGGCCGTCGACTGGTACACCGCCTTCGCGTGGTTCAAGCTCGCGGTGATCCTCGAAGGCATCCACTACCGCTACACGCTGGGGCAGACCGTGGGCGCGGGCTTCGACCGGATCGGCGAACTGGTCCCCGTCTTCGTCGAGCACGGCCTCACGACCCTCCGGGAAGGCTGAGACACATGGACTTCGCATACGACGCACGGACCGAGGAACTGCGCGCCGCGCTCCTGGCCTTCATGGACGAGCGGGTGCATCCGGCGGAGGCCGTCGCCCGCGAGCAGCGCGCCGCGCTCGCCTCGCCGTGGGACACGCCCGCGGTGGTGGGCGAGTTGAAGGCCGAGGCGCGGCGGCGCGGGCTGTGGAACCTCTTCCTGCCCGACGCGCGGTACGGGGCGGGGCTGACGAACACGCAGTACGCGCCGCTCGCCGAAATCACCGGCCGCTCGCCGCAGTTGGCGCCGACCGCGCTGAACTGCGCGGCGCCCGACACGGGGAACATGGAACTGCTCGCGGAGTTCGGCTCCGAGGCGCAGCGCAAGCAGTGGCTGGAGCCGCTGCTCGCCGGGGAGATCCGCTCGGCGTTCGCGATGACCGAGCCCGAGGTCGCCTCGTCGGACGCGACGAACATCGAGACGCGCATCGAGCGCGACGGCGACGAGTACGTCGTCACGGGCCGCAAGTGGTACATCTCCGGGGCGATGAACCCCGACTGCAAGGTCTTCATCGTGATGGGCAAGACCGATCCGGGCGGCGCGGACGTCAGGCGCCAGCAGTCGATGGTCCTCGTGCCGAGGGACGCGGCGGGCGTCGAGGTCCGCCGCGCGATGAGCGTGTACGGGTACGAGGACCACGCCCACGGCGGGCACGCCGAGGTCCTCTTCGACCGGGTGCGGGTGCCCGCCGCGAACCTCGTGGGCGAGGAGGGCGGCGGCTTCGCCATCGCCCAGGCGCGGCTCGGACCCGGACGGATCCACCACTGCATGCGGCTGATCGGGACGGCCGAGCGGGCGATCGAGCTGATGTGCCGACGGGCCGTCTCCCGGACCGCCTTCGGCAAACCGATCGCCGCGCAGGGCGTGGTGCAGGAGTGGATCGCGGACGCGCGGGTGCAGGTCGAGCAGTTGCGGCTGCTGGTGCTGAAGACGGCGTGGCTGATGGACACGGTCGGGAACCGGGGCGCGCACACCGAGATCCAGGCGATCAAGATCGCGACGCCTCGGGCGGTGGTGGAGATCCTGGACCGGGCGGTGCAGGTGCACGGGGCGGGGGGTGTGAGTCAGGACTTTCCGTTGGCGGAGCTCTGGGCGGGGGCGCGGACGCTGCGGCTCGCGGACGGGCCGGACGAGGTCCATCAGCGGTCGCTGGCGCGGCGCGAGTTGAGGCGGTACGCGGAGTAGGGGCCGTTGCCCTTACGGGGTGCCGTTGCCCGGGGGCGCCGTTTCGCCTGCGGCGGGCGGTCCCCTACCCGCCCCTTCCCGAAACCCTGCCGGGGGCGGGGGCCGCTGCGCGGGGGCGGGTGGGGACCCGGGTGGCGAGCCCGCTCGGGGTGGGTGGGTACGTGCGGCGTGTGCCCCACTCTCGCGCAGTTCCCCGCGCCCCGAAAGGGGCGCGGGGTGGGGTGCCGCCCCTCGCGGCGGAACCCGCACCCGCCCCTACGGGCGCAGTGCTCTCAGGAGGAGGCCTGCCAGGTGGTCCGCCACTTCCTGGGGGGACAGGGGGCCGTCCGGGCGGTACCACGTCGACAGGTGGTGGACGGACCCGAAGTGGTAGTCCACCACCAGGTCCGCCGGGGTCTGGGCCGAGAACACCCCCGCCTTCTGCCCCTCCTCCACCAGCGACCTGAACCGCTCGTGGTACTGCCGCCGTTCCGCCCGCACCTGCCGGTTCTTCTCCGGGCTCAGGTGGTGCATCGAGCGGAAGAAGATCGACGCGTCGTCGAGGTTCTCGATCGTCGTCACGACCACGTCGGCCGCCGCGTCCCGCAGCCGCCGCTCGACGGGCGCGTCGGCGCCCGCGAAGGCGTCCAGCCGCTCCTGCTGGAGCCGCAGCACCCGGGCGTACACCTCCTGGAGCAGGTCCTCCTTGGAGCCGAAGTAGTGGTAGAGCGCCCCCTTGGTGACGCCCGCCGCCTCGACGATCTCCTGGACCGACGTCCGGTCGTAGCCGCGCTCGGCGAAGAGCCTGGTGGCGGCGGCCAGCAGCCGCTGCGGCACGGGTCCGGCGCCCTCGCGGCCGGTGCCCTCGGCGACGGCGCCCGCCCCTTCTCCCGTCGTCCCGGCAGACATCGCCGCCACCACCAGCCTTCCCGCTCCGTACCCGTACCCGTACCGTGCCGCCCCCGCCTCAGCGGGAACGCAGATCCCTCCTGAGGATCTTCCCACTCGCCGTCTTCGGCAGCTCGGGCAGGATCTCCACCTCCCTCGGGTACTTGTACGCGGCCAGCCGCTGCGCGCAGTACGCCGACAGCTCGTCCGGTCCCGCGGCCGCGCCGGGCCGCAGGCTGACGTACGCCCGCACCGTCTCGCCCCGGTACGCGTCCGGCACCCCGACGACCGCCGCCTCGCGCACCGCCGGGTGGGTGTGGAGGACGTCCTCGACCTCGCGCGGCCAGACCTTGAAGCCGGACGCGTTGATCATGTCCTTCTTGCGGTCGACGACGTACAGCCAGCCGTCCCGGTCCATGAAGCCGACGTCCCCGGTGCGCAGTTCGCCGTCGGGGAAGGTCTCGGCCGTGGGGCCCGGCAGCCGCCAGTAGCCGGGGACGACCTGCGGGCCGCGCACCGCGATCTCGCCCTGCTCCCCGAAGGGCACCTCGGCGCCCTCGTCGTCGAGGATCCGCACGACGGTGTCGGGCCCGGGGACCCCGACCGAGAGCGTGCCGGACACCGGGTCGACCGGGGCCTCCTTCCCCGGCGGCACGGCGGCACAGGGCGCGGTGCACTCCGTGAGGCCGTAGCCGTTGTGGAGGTACGGGCCGAAGCCCGCCCGGAACCCCTCCACCAGCGCGGGCGGCACGGGCGCCCCGCCCGATGCGACGATCCGGAACGACGAGAAGTGCTCGCGGGTCGCCCCCGGCGTCGCCGCGAGGGCCATGAACGCGGTGGAGGGCCCGACGGTGTAGGCGGGGCGGTGCTCGACGAAGGCGTCAAGGACGACGCCGGGGTGGAAGCGGTACGCGAGGACCAGGGTGCCCGCGTTGGCCAGGCAGGCGGCGAGTTCGCAGACCAGGCCCGTGATGTGGAAGAGCGGGGCGAGCACGAAGTACCCGGAGCCCTCGTCGAGGGGGAGGCCGCGGCGCTGGCGCTCCGCGTTGACCGTGATGTTGCCGTGCGTGTTCATGGCGCCCTTGGGGGTGCCGCTGGTGCCCGACGTGTAGCTGATCAGCGCGGTGTCGGCGGGGCCCTGCTCCCGGCAGGTCGGCGCGGGCACGCCCGCCCTCGCCACCTCCAGCAGGTCGTCGGCGTCGGCGGGCTTCGGCAGCCGCTCGAAGGCGAGGACCCGCTCGTCGTCGCGCGTCTGGAGGTCGCGCTCGCAGGCCGTGAGGGCGAACCGCACGGGCGTGCCGGCCGCCGTCTCCCGCAGGTACTCCTCCCAGGCGTGGTCCGCGCAGATCAGCACGGTCGCCCCGGCGTCGTGCAGTACGTGCCCGACCTCGCCCGCCTTGTACATCGGGTTGAGCGGGACGACCGTCGCACCGGCCTTCCAGGCGCCGAGCACGGCGAGCACGAAGTGCGGGGTGTTCTGGAGCATGACGGCGACGCGGTCGCCGCGCGCGACGCCGCGCGCGGTCAGGTGTCCGGCGACGGAGTCGGACAGCTCGTCGGTCTCGCGGTAGCTGAGGCGGCCGTCGAAGTAGACGAGCGCGGGACGGTCGGGGGCCCGCTCCACGGCGGCCCTCAAGAGGTGGACGACGCTGTCGGCCGGGTGGATCTCGGCGCGCTGGGCCTCGCTGAGCTGGGCGAGCCAGGGCTTGGCCGCATAGCCGCGGGGCGCGGGCCGCGCCTGCGCGGGCTCGGGCGCCGTCGGCACGGGCGCGGGCGCCGTCGGCGTCGGCGTCGGCGTCGGCTCGGGCGCCGTCGGCGTGGGCTCGGGCATGGGCTCGGGAGCGGACTCGGTGGTCAACAGCTCTCTCCTTCCCACTTCCGCTGGATGTGGTTCATGCCGCCCAGCCACTGCTCGGTGTCCGTGGCGCGCAGCCTGTAGTGCGCCGCGGTCTCGGCGTGCGGCAGCACCAGGAAGCGGTCGACGGCCATCGCGTCGAAGAGCGCGGCGGCCACCTGGTCGGGTTCGATCGCGGTGGGCCGCAGGACCAGTTCGCCCGCCGACCCCGCCGCGTCGAGCATCCGGGTGCGCACTCCCTGCGGGCAGATGGCGTGGACCTTCAGGCCGCGGTGCCCGTAGGTGACCGCGAGCCATTCCGCGTACGCGAGCGCGGCGTGCTTGGTCGCGCTGTAGGGCGCCGCGCCGATCATCGTGAGCAGCCCTGCGGCCGAGACGGTGGAGACGAACCGGCCGTCGCCGCGCTCCAGCCAGTCGGGGAGCAGCGCGCGGACCGCCCGTACGTGCGCCATCACGTTGACGTCCCAGGCCGTGGCCCAGACCTCCTCGGCGGCGAACGCGTCGCCCCCCGCGGGGAGTCCGGCGTTCGCGCAGTACACGTCGATGCCGCCGCCCAGCGCTTCGCGGGCCTCGGCGACGATCTCGGACGCGTCGCCCGGCACCGCGATCGCGCCCAGCTCGTCCGCGACCTGCCGGGCCTTGGCCGCGTCGATGTCGTTGACCACGACCTTGGCGCCCTCGGCGGCGAACCTGCGGGCCAGCGCGGCGCCGATGCCGCCGCCCGCCCCGGTGACGACCACGCCCGCGCCCCGGACGCCCTGGACCGTACTCATGGGGACCTGCCTCTCCACGACCACTCCGCCGACCCTCGCAGACTAACCAGTCGGTATGTGGTCGTGGAAGGGTCGGTGCGGATCGTTCCCGTGGCGCCTTCGGCGCGCTAGCGTGCGGGAACCGGTCCCCCTGGTCTCCACCGGATCCGAGCGCGGAGGTACGGAAATGAGCCTGTCCAGACGGGTACTGCTGGCCGCCGGCGGAGGTGCGGCGGGCACCGTGGGCGCACTGGCCGCCCCGGCGGCCGCCGGGACGAAGGGCCACGGGCGCCCGCGCGTGCGCACCGGTTTCGACCGGCTCGCCGCCGACGCGTACCGGCCGCTCGCCGGGCAGCGCGTGGGCGTGGTCACCAACCCGACCGGGATCACCGCTCGGGCCGGGCACGTCGTGGACGAGATGCACGCGGACGAACGGGTCGACCTGGTCGCCGTCTTCGGCCCCGAGCACGGCTTCCGGGGCACCGCGCAGGCGGGCGGCTCCGAGGGGCGGTACGACGACCCGGCGACCGGGCTGCCGGTCTACGACACGTACCTCAAGAGCGGGCAGCCGCTCGCGGACGTCTTCACCGCTTCGGGCGTCGACACGGTGGTGTTCGACATCCAGGACGCGGGCGCCCGCTTCTACACGTACATCTGGACGCTCTACGACTGCATGGCGGCGGCGCGCCTGGCGGGCAAGCGGTTCGTGGTGCTCGACCGGCCGAACCCGGTGACCGGGCGGGCCGCGCTCGGGCCCGTGCTGGACAAGGCGTTCGCGACGTTCGTCGGGCGCGAGCCGATCGCACAGGCGCACGGCATGACCGTGGCGGAGCTGGCGCTGCTGTTCAACGGGGAGTTCCTGGAACGGCCCGTGGAGCTGGAGACCGTACGGATGTCGGGGTGGCGGCGCGGCGACTTCTTCGACGCGACGGGCCTGCCGTGGGTGCCGCCGAGCCCCAACATGCCGACGCCCGACACCGCGCTGGTCTACTCGGGCACCTGCCTTTTCGAGGGCACCAACCTGTCCGAAGGGCGGGGCACCACACGGCCGTTCGAGCTGTTGGGCGCGGAGGGGATCGACCGGCGGTGGGCGGAGGCGGCGAACGCGCTCGCCCTGCCCGGCGTGCACCTGCGCGAGGCGTACTTCGCGCCGACGTTCTCCAAGTTCCAGGGGAAGACGGTCGGCGGGGTGCAGTTGCACGTCCACGACCGGGAGGCGTTCGATCCCGTACGGACGGGCATCGCGCTGCTGGTGACGGCCAGGCGGAGCTGGAGCGGCTTCGCGTGGCGCCCGGACAACTGGATCGACAAGCTCACGGGCAACACCCGGGTGCGCACGATGATCGACGCGGGCGCCTCCGTGGACGAGGTGACGGGGGCCTGGCGGGCCGACCTGGCGGCCTTCCGCGCCGTACGGAAGTCGTACCTGCTGTACCGCTGAGCCTCCCCCGCCGTCCGGCCGACCGGGGGTGTTCCCCGCCCGCGCACGGGGGTTGTCCCCCGGCGCGGGTGGGGTGCTGCCCGTCTGTCCCTCCCCCGGGCCCGGCCGGAAGGGTGGGGGACATGGAATCGCGCACACGACACCGTCTGCCCCTGCTCGGCCTGCTCACCGCCCTGTGCCTCGGGTCCGTCGCCCCCGCGGCCGGGGCCGCCCCCCGCGCCACCGACCCCGCCGCGTCCGACCCCGCCCGCGAACTAGCCCGCACCGCACACCCGTTGACCGATCTGCGTCCGCTGGAGCGGATCGTCGGCGATGCCAAGGTGGTGGGCGTCGGCGAGGCGACCCACAGCTCGTCGGAGTTCTTCAGGACCAAGCACCGGATATTCGAGCACCTCGTCGAGAAGAAGGGGTTCACCACCTTCTCCCTGGAGACCAGCTGGGGCGGCGGGCTGCTGATCGACGCGTACGTGCAGACCGGCAAGGGCGACCCGGCGAAGATCATGCGGGAGGCGCTGGACTCTCCGGTCTGGAACAACCAGGAGTACCTCGACCTCATCCGGTGGATGCGGCAGCACAACGTCCGCCACCCGGAACACCGGGTGCACTTCATGGGCAACGACGTCGGCTACGCGCCCTCCTCGCTCTTCGACCGGGTCGAGCGCTACGTCGCCGAACACCACCCCGCGCTGCTCCCCCGGTTCAAGGAGCTGTACCGGACGTCGCGGCCGAACGCCCCCACCGCCGACTGGATGCAGCGGTACCTGGAGAAGCCGCGGCCCGAACGGCAGTCGATGTCGGCGGACGTGAACCGCGCGCTGGCGCTGCTGGAGGGCCAGAAGCCCGAGAAGCCCGCCAAGCCGGGCAAGCGCGACAAGAGCGCCGAGGAGCGCGCCTGGGCCGTGCAGAACGCGCGGGCCATCGCCCAGGTCGGCACCCTGTACGCGTTCGACCTCGGCGAGGGGCACGTGCACCGGGCCATGGAGTACCGCGACAGGACCATGGCCGAGAACACGGTGTGGTGGCAGCGCACGACCGGCGACCGGATGGTCCTGTCCGCGCACAACGCCCACGTCGGCTACGAGACCACCGATCCCGTCCACTACCCGAAGGTCCAGGGCGCGTTCATGCGGGACCTGCTGGGCAAGGGCTACGTGACCGTCGGCACGACCTTCGGGCAGGGCTCGTTCAACGCCAACGACACCGAGCAGCCGGGCGAGCCGATGCGGAAGTTCACGGTCGGCCCGCCGGCGGCCGGCAGCAACGAGCACACCCTGGACCGGGTCTCGAAGCGCCCGTACTACCTGGACCTGCGCACGGCGACCGGTCCCGCGCGCGCCTGGCTCGCGGGCACCCGCCCCACGCGCACGATCGGCACGGCCTACCCGTGGCCGAACTCCGAGGCCCCGCACCGGCTGGGCACCCTGTACGACGCGCTGATCCACTTCCCCCGGGTCACGGCCGCGCACCTGCGCTGATCACCGGCGACACCGGGACGTTCGGGCTATGGCCGTCCCCCGCGTCCGGCGGGATGCTGAACGCATCCGCCGGACGCCGAGGGGGACGGTCGTGGACGCGATGAGTGTGGAGCCGTACCGGGAGATCACCTTCGACGCGGACGGCGATCCGGACGCCCGGCAGCGCGCCGCGCTGGACGGGCTCGACGTCACCGACCTGGTGGTGTTCGCCCACGGCTGGAACAACTCCAGGAAGATCGCCACCAGTCTCTACTCCCGCTTCTACGCGCCCTTCCCCGGGCTGCTCGGCGACGGCGGCGCGCGGGTCGGGTACGCGGGGGTGGTCTGGCCCGCGATGCGCTTCGCGGACGAGCCCATCCCGGACTTCGGGAGCCTCGTCGGCAGGGACGCGGAGACGGACCCGGACGCGCTGGACGCCGAGACCTGCCGGATGCTCGTCGAGCTGTTCCCCGGGGAGGCGCGGACCGTCGCGGAACTGGCCGTACTGCTTGCCGAACGACCCGAGTCGCGCGAGGCGTTCGACGACTTCGGGCGGCTGGTGCGCAGGCTCGTGGCGGTGCCCTTCGACTCGCCGGATGCGCGGTACAGGGCCGACGCCCAGCCGGACGCGCTGCCGCGGAGCGACCTGGCGATCCTCTCCGAGGACACCTTGAAGGTGTGTACGTGGTTCACGCAGGCCCTGGCGGACGCGGGCGCCGGGTCCGCACCGGAGCCCGCGCGGCCCGCCGCGCTCGGCGGCGGCCTCAAGAAGCTCTGGAAGGGCGCCAAGGAGCTGCTGCGCCAGGCGACGTACTACGCGATGAAGCGCCGCGCGGGGAAGGTCGGCGAGCTGGGGCTTGGCCCGCTGCTCGGGCGGCTGGCCCGCACCCGTCCCGGGACGCGCGTCCACCTCGTCGGGCACAGTCAGGGCGCCAGGCTCGTCGGCTTCGCGCTGCGCGGGCTGCCGGAGGGGGCGCGCAACGTGAAGTCCCTGACGCTCGTCCAGGGGGCCTTCTCGCACTACGCGTTCTCCGGTTCCGTACCGCACTCCACGCGCAGCCGCGGCGTGCTCAGCGGCCTTCAGGCGCGGGTCGACGGGCCCGTGGTGGGCTGCTACTCGCGGTACGACACGGCGCTCGGGGTGATCTATCCGCTGGCGTCCAAGCTCGCGGGCGACTCGACGACCGCGGCCCCCGCGCGGCTGGACCGCCGCTGGTGGGCGATGGGGGCCGACGGCATCCAGGCCGTGCCGGGGACGCCCGACCTCACGCTGGAGCGCGCGCTGCGCGAGGGGCTGCCCGCCGCGGGGTGCGTGAGCGTGGACACCGCGGCGGTGGTGAAGGACGGCGGGCCGCCGTCGGGCGCGCACAGCGACATCTGCCACGAGGAGCTGGCACGGCTCGTGCTGCTGGCGGGCCGGATCGGCGGCGTGCGAGACCACACCGGGTAAGGGGCGGGCGCCATGGCCCCTGCCCCTTACCCGGCTCCTCGCCCGGCCGCTACCGGTGCGAGGGGAACTCCACGACCTGCTGGTACGTGGGCCTGTTCTGCCAGTGGACCGTCTTGTGCTTGATGCCGCCCAGCGGCCGGTGCACGATCGCGTCCGTGCACCACTGGTCGCCCGCGCCGCAGCTCGCGTCGCCCGGGTAGACCGCGTTCGCGGGCTTGGCCGCGGCCGTCTTCAGCGTGGTGAGCAGCGCGTCGCGGCAGGCGCTCAGCGAGCCGTCGCCGCAGTAGGTCTTCGCGAGCCGCCCCTGGACCGGCTGCCCGAGCACCTGCCGCAGGTCCTTGTCGGCGAAGCCCCACCAGCCGTACTGGAAGGCGGAACCGCCGTGCGCGCCCGTGGGGCCGTGGTTCGCGGCGGGCGACTCGTCGGTCGCCAGGCTCGCGGTCAGCGCCCCGTACAGCTCGGCGCCGAGACCGGGTTTGAACTCCGCCTCGATCAGGAGCGGCCACCAGGCGTCCATGGTGCGGATCGCGTCCGCGTGCGCGTACGCCTTGGAGCCGGGCGCGGTCTCCTTGCGCTGCGCGCCCCCCGCGCGCCAGTTGTCCAGCCGCTGGATCGCCGTGCTCAGCGCCGGATCGGTGACCGGCTGCGAGCGCAGGACCTTCAGCAGCTCGGGCAGCAGCTGCTCACCGCGCAGGTCGGTGACGGCCGCCTCGGCCATCGCGCGGGTCAGGGAGGCCCTGGTGACGCCGCCCTCGGCGACGAGCTTCTTCACCCGCCCGTCGAGCAGGTCGCCGCGGTGCACGGAACCGAAGCCGAACGCGGCGGTGTTGAAGTCCTTGGCCTGCCGGTTGTTCCAGGAGACGTAGTAGTCCTGGCCGACGGACTGCGGGTGCTGCGCGAAGGGCGCGAGGCCCTGCCACTCGTACGCCTGCTCGGCCTTGACGGGCAGGGCGGCGTCGACGCCTTCGGCGCGGACGGGGTTCATGCCGCTGTTGAAGTAGGCGGTGGTGCGGGAGTCCGCGTAGAACCAGTTGAAGGCGTAGTCGACGTGCGACACGGCCTGCTGGAAGGAGGCGGCGTCCTTCGTCCGCTCGGGGTCGTTGAGCAGTTGGAAGCCGATGATCGAGTCGGCCTCGTGGCCGTAGGTGCTGCGCAGCGAGGTGTACGCGACGGGCTTGCCGCCGATCTTCGCGCGGTGCGTGACGATGCCGTACTCCGTGCGCCAGACCTGGAGGCGGTAGGAGCCCTTGGCCGTGGAGTCGGCGACGGTCGGCGCCCAGGCGTTCTTCTTCTCCAGCTTCTCCATCGGGGTGCAGACGCCCCGGTGGAGGTAGTGGACGTCGTCCTGGCACAGCTCGATCGCGTACGTGTCGGTGATGTCCTGGGCCGCCGACGTCGCCGACCACGCGAAGTCCTGGCCCCGGCCCATCTGGACGTACATCCCGACCCCGGCGAAGGCGACGCCTCGCGCGGAGATGCCGGGGCCCTGGAGCTCCTGGAGCATCATCAGCTGCGGTGCGAAGTAGCCGGTCTGCGGGCCGAACACGGCGATCGGGTTGCCGCTGGCGGTGTGCGCGCCTGAGACCATCAGCGCGTTCGACATGCCGCGCGGCTTCAGCGCGTCGGGCGGCAGGACCCCCCTGTCGTACATCCCCTGGAGCGGCTTGAGCGCCTCGGGCGCCCTGACCGGGGACTTGACGCCGGTGCCCGCCGATCCGGTGCGGTCGTACACCAGCGGCTCGGGGACGACGGTGCCCGGGTCGGGCAGCGCGGTGCCGCGCGGGTTCGCGGGCTTCTGCGCGTACGGGAAGGAGGTGCCGTCGTGGACGGTGAGGACGGCCTCCGGATCGTTGCGCTGGCGGAAGGACTCCCAGACGGCGGTGCCCTCGACGACGCCGTACTTCTGCTGGGCGGCGAGCAGCGAGAGCGCGGCCTGCACCTCGCCGCCGCCCCCGCCGCCGAACTGGCCGCCGACGACGGAGGCGATGGAGATCAGGTCGGTGAGCTCGAAGGGCCGGATCTCCCCGACGTTGGTGATCGAGTCGATCTTCCCGGTGAGGACGTACTCGCCGGGGAAGTACCGGCCGTCCTTGGCCTTGCGGGCGTAGGCGTTGATGCCGTCGACGTACGCCTGGGCGTCCGCCATGGCCTGCTCGCCGCGCGGTCCCTCCTCGGTGCGGATCCGCTCGACCTGCGCCTTGAGGTCGGCCTCGGTGTACGGGGCCATCGGCCAGAACTGCTGCTCCATGCCCTGGTTGGCGAGCGCGCCGCCCGCGAAGGAGGTCAGCTCGCCCCGGCCGATGTGCCGGAAGAGGTCCATCAGCCAGAGCCGGTCCTGCCCCGCGGCGTACCCGGCGCCGAACTCCGTGCCGTAGCGGGTGGTGCCCTTGACGTGCGGCACGCCGGTCCGCTTGTCGCGGGTGATGGTGACGTCCGCGCGCGGGCTGACGACGGACTCGACCTGGTCGTCGGGGACCCCGAAGGAGGCGTCGTTGAAGAAGTCGGTGAGCCGGTCGTCGGTGAGGCCGCTCTGCCCCGCGACGAGGGCGTTGTAGCGGTCGAGCTGGTCGTCGCTGTGCTTGGGGTGCGTGCCGAACGCCTGGTTCCCCAGAATCTCCACAAGCGTGGCGCTTCCGTTGGCGCCGGGCGGCAGGACGTCGGCGCACTGGCCGCCGCAGTGGTCGGGGACGGCGGCGGCCGCGGGTGCGGACGCGGCGGTTTCGGCCAGTGCGCCGGCCGGGCTGGCGGGGGTCAGCAGGGCGAGTCCCACGGTCAGCGCGGCGGCGGCTGCGGTGAGGACTCTGCTGGGTTTCACGGTGCGTCGTGGCATGCGTGCTCCTCCGGAGTGCGGCTGCGCCGGAGGTTACTGACGACTTGACCCGTCAGTAAGGTGAGCATGAGTCACCTTTTCCGAATCGCCACATCACGTGCGAGAGAGCTCGCTCAGGGGCCTCCGAACGCGGTGAATGAGGGCCATTCGATTTTCGATGGAGCCGAAACGGGCAGTCGTACGTCCATTCTTCGACGCCGAAGTACCAGCGATGGAGGTGGCCACGATGGCCGGTTTTCGGAGTCTTGCGAGACAGGTGCGCGATCCGGGGTGCGACATGGCGCTCCGGCGGTACTCACTGCGCAAGTGCCTGGAGCGATTCGCCCCCTATGGGCACCGGGCGACCTGGGACCACCTGTGCTCCAGGCACGGGATCGACCCGGAGGACAGGGCGCCCGATCCGGCGCGGCTCGTGGCCGCGCTCGACGAGGTGGAAGAGGCGCGGGCCGTCTGGCTCGCCTACGAGGCGGAGTTCGCCGCGCGCCGCAGGCGCGAGAAGCACCACGGGCTGCGGCGGCCGGGCTCCTTCGACGACTGGCACCGGCGCACCTGGGGCGGCAACGGGGTCGCGCGCTGCGACGACCCGGCCGTCCATCCGAAGGCGCCGCTGGCAGAGGTGCTGCGGCGGCTCATAGGAGCGCTGCGGGCCGAACCGGGAGAACGGTGCCCGGTGTGTGCGGAGTCCGGGATCGTCTGGCGCCAGGAGCTGTCCCACGAACCGTGGTACGGCCCGGTCTGCCGGAGCTGCGGGATCGTCGTGCCGCAGCCCGTGCTGACGTCCCGGGCGCTGGCCGCGGCCAAACGGGCGCGGCGGGGCGAGGTGCTGGTGTCGGTCGCGTGAGCCGTGTGACGGGACCGGGGGCGGGGGCGGGTGCCGATCGACCGGGCCGCGCGGCCCGCGGTGTCCCGAGCGGCGCGCGGTGTTCGAGGTGCGGTGCGTGAGGTGCGGTGCGCGGGGCGGGCGGTTGCGTGCGGTACGGGGGGCGCGGTGCGACGGTCCGCCTCGTCGCTGTCGGGGGCGGTGACCGAAGGGGCGGGCGGGCGGCGTGGGGCCGCCGCGCCTGTGCCGGGGGCGTTGTCAGTGGCGGGTGCCACCATCGGGACATGATCCAGGCATGCCTGAACGGGCAGCGCGGAGCGGGTGATTGCGCTGCCGTGCCGCTGTCGCCCGGTGCGATGGCCGAGTCCGCCGCGCTCGCCGTCGCGGCCGGTGCGGCGGAGGTGCACGTCCACCCCAAGACGCCGTGCGGCGGTGACACGCTCTCGCCGCGGGTGGTCGCGGCGACCGTGACGGCGGTGCGGGAGGCGGTGGCCGTGCCCGTCGGGGTGACCACGGGCGCCTGGGCCGAGCCCGACCCGGTGCGGCGCGTCGAGCGGGTGCGCGCCTGGACGGTGCTGCCCGACCTCGCGTCGGTCAACTGGCACGAGCCGGGCGCCGAGGAACTGGCGGCCGCGCTCATGGAGCGCGGGGTCGGCGTGGAGGCGGGCGTCTGGTCGGGCACGGACGGGGTGCGGCGCTTCCTGGCGTCCCCGCTGGCCGGGCGGGTCGCGCGGGTCCTCGCGGAGGTCACGGACACGGACCCGGCGACGGCCGCGGGCTCGGCCCGGCTGCTCCTCGCGGAGCTGGGGCGGGCGCACGGCAGACCGGTGCTGCTGCACGGGGAGGACGGAGGCGCGTGGCCCGTGCTGCGGCTGGCGCGGGAGCTCGGCCTCGACACCAGGATCGGCCTGGAGGACGTGCTGTTCCTCCCCGACGGGCGGCGCGCGGGGTCGAACGCGGAGCTGGTCGCGGCGGCGGACAGCGGGGCGGTGACCTGGCGGGGAGCGGCGCGATGACCGGGCCGTGACCGGGCGGGGAGCGGGGCCGTGACCGGGTAATTCGATGGCGGGCGGGGCGCCCCGCGGCGACAGTGGTCCGCGATGAGACACACCGGGAACACCCCCTGAAGCACTGGAGTCCGCCATGTCTACGCTGCGCGTCACCGCAGAAGTCCTGACCGTCCACGACCATCCGAACGCCGACGCGCTGGAGCTCGCGCAGGTGGGCCTCTACCGCGCGGTCGTCGCGAAGGGCGCGTACCGCAGCGGCGACGTCGCCCTCTACATACCGGAGCAGTCGGTGCTGCCCGCCGGGCTCATCGACGAACTGGGGCTGACGGGACGGCTCGCGGGCGGCAGGGCGGACCGGGTCAAGGCGGTGCGGCTGCGCGGCGAGCTGTCGCAGGGCATCGTGTGCAGGCCGCGCGCGCTGGCGGAGGTCGACCTGGCGCGGGCGGCCGACGAGGGCACGGACTTCGCGGAGCTGCTCGGCATCACCAAGTGGACGCCGCCGATACCGCCGACGATGGACGGCGAGGTGGAGCCGGCGGCGGACCTGCTGCCGTGGGTCGACATCGAGAACGTGCAGCGGTACCCGGGGATCTTCGAGCCCGGCGAGCGGGTCGTGCTCACCGAGAAGCTGCACGGCACGGCCTGCCTGCTGACCTACGTCGCCGACGGGGAGCGGGTGTTCGTCTCGTCGAAGGGGTTCGGTGCGAAGGGGCTCGCGCTGAAGGAGGACGCGCGGAACCTGTACTGGCGCGCGGTGCACGGCCACGGCGCGGCCCGGGTCGCGGCGCGGCTCGCGGAGGAGCTGGGCGCGACCAGGGTCGGGATCTTCGGCGAGGTGTACGGGTCGGGGGTCCAGGACCTGGCGTACGGCGCGGACGCGCGGCGCGAGGACGGGGTGGGGTACGCGGTGTTCGACGTGTCGGCGGAGGTCGACGGGGCGGTGCGCTGGCTGGACCCCGCGGAGGTCCTGGCGGACGGCGAACTGCCGCTGGTGCCGCGGCTGTACGAGGGCCCCTACGACGAGGCGGCGGTGCTCGCGCTGGCGAGCGGCGCGGAGACGGTGTCGGGGCGGGGGCTGCACCTGCGGGAGGGCGTGGTGGTCCGGCCCGCGGTGGAGCGGTACAGCGGAGTGGTCGGGGGGCGGGCGATCGCGAAGGCGGTGAGCGGCGCGTACCTGACGCGCAAGGGGGCCACGGAGTACGAATAGTCCGCCGGGCGCGGTGTTCCGGGGCGGTTGTCCCGAGGCGACGCGCCTTCTACGGGTCCCGTCGCCCGGGGCGGGCGTCTTCCGCCTGCGGCGGGCGAGCCCCCGCAGTGGCCCGCCCACCGGCCCGCACCGCTCCCCCGCCCACACCTCCGTCCCCGCTACTCCTTCGGGCGTTCCGCCATCAGGCGGGAGCCTGCCATGCGCGTGCCGAACACGTCGTCCGGGTTCGACAGGACGCAGGTCTCCATCGAGAGGCACCCGCACCCGATGCAGTCCGTCAAGTGGTCCCGCAACCGCCCCAGTTGCTTGATCCGCTCGTCCAGCTCCGAGCGCCACGCCTCGGACAGCCGCGCCCAGTCCTCCCGGTTCGGCGTCCGCTCCTCCGGCAGCTCCGCGAGCGCGTCGCGGATCGTGGCGAGCGGGATGCCGACCCGCTGCGCGGCCCGCACGAAGGCGACGCGGCGCAGCGCGTCGCGCCCGTAGCGGCGCTGGTTGCCCGCCGTACGACGGCTGCTGATCAGGCCCTTGGCCTCGTAGAAGTGGAGGGCGGACACGGCCGCGCCACTGCGCGCGGACAGCTGACCGACCGTGAGCTCGTGAATCTTCTCTGGAATCTGCGGCATTCCGCGAACCCTACTGGCAGTCCGTTGACGGAACGTTGACAGGACCTGCCCGCCCCAGCATGCTGAGCAAGCGCTTAGACACGTCTCCGGACGCTTCTACCGAGGGAGTTACAGCATGGGTGAGCCCAGGGTCTTCGCCTCCGCCGACGAGCTGCGCGCGGGCGTCGGCGAACAGCTCGGCCACAGCGACTGGCTGGAGATCGACCAGAAGCGGATCGACCTCTTCGCTGAGGCGACGGGCGACCACCAGTGGATCCACGTGGACCCCGAGCGCGCGGCGGCCGGCCCCTTCGGCCGGACCATCGCGCACGGCTATCTGACGCTCTCGCTGCTGCCCCTCTTCGTACCGCAGGTGCTGCGCATCGAGGGCATGAAGATGGGCGTCAACTACGGCACCGACAAGGTGCGCTTCCCCGCCCCCGTCCCGGTCGGCTCGCGGCTGCGGGCGAGCGCGGTCCTCACCGGGGTGACGGAGGCCGGGGGCGGCGTGCAGGTGACCGCGCTGGTCACCGTGGAGCGCGAGGGCGGCGCCAAGCCGGTCTGCGTCGCGGAGTCGGTGTCGCGCTACTACTTCTGAACCGCTCCCGGGCTACTCCCGAGCGCCCGGACCGCCGACACCGCCCGGATCACCGGCACCCCCGGGACCGTCGGCACCGCCCCGCGCCGCCACCATCCGCAGCACGAGCCCCGCGTACAGCTCGCCGACCTCGTCCGGCGTCCTGCGGCCCCCGGCGTTGAACCAGCGCGCGACGTCGATGCAGAGCGACAGCACCGCGAGGGTGGTGCCGGGGACGTCCGGGACGTCGAACTCCCCCGCCGCCACGCCCTCGTTCACGATCCGCCGCACCACCGCGTCGCTCTTGCGGCGCAGCGCCACGATCTCCGCGCGGTTCTCGGGGCCCAGCGCGTCCAGCTCGTACTGCACGACCCGCGCCGTGGTGTGCCGCTCGGCGTGCCAGCGGACGAAGGAACGGACGGCCGAGGCCAGCCGCTCGGCGGCGGTGCCCTCGGCGTCGGCCGCCGACTCCAGGACCGAGAGGGCCTTCTCGTGGCCGATCCTGCTGATCCGCAGCAGGAGCTCTTCCTTGGTCTTGTAGTGGATGTAGAGCGCGGCCGGGCTCATCCCGGCGCGCCCCGCGATGTCCCGCGTGGTCGTCGCGTGGTACCCGCGCTCGGCGAAGGCGTCGACGGCGGCGATCAGCAGCCGCCTGGCCGCGTCCGGGGCGACCTCGTCCCACGCCGCGTCCAGCTCGTCGGCCGCACCCTCCGCCGTGCTCATCCCTCGCCCCTTCCAGTCAGCAGGACGAACACCATACCCCGAAGGTGAGCAAGCGCTTAGGACCGGTGTCCGTCAGGAAGGATCCCGGGAGGATTCAGGAGGGGTTGCGGAAGGGGTCGTGCTCGGCGAGCAGCTTGTCCAGCCTGGCCTGGTCGACCCGGTTCGCGAGCCCGCCGGCCTCCTGCTTGTCCCGCACGACCTTGGAGAGGGTGAAGGCCGAGGTCGTGAGGTAGAGGACGGCTATCGCGAGGAAGGCACGGACCCAGGCGTCGGCGTCCAGGAAGTAGATCCCGAAGGCCGTCGCGCCGAGCGCGATCGCGAAGGAGGCGACGGCCTGGCCGTAGTACGCCCCGGTGTTCTGCTGCTTGACCGGTGTCTCACTCATGAACGGCAGCCTCCTCCCGGAACGCGGCCCTCACATCCGTACGGGTACTCATCCCGTACTCAGGACCCGTGCGTCAGAACGCCGAAACCCCCGTCAGGGCGCGGCCGATGATGAGCTTCTGGATCTGGCTGGTGCCCTCGTACAGGGTCATCACGCGCGCGTCGCGCAGCAGTTTGCCGACCGGGTACTCGTCGATGTAGCCGTAGCCGCCGAAGACCTGGAGGGCGTTGTTGGCGCAGCGGACGGCGGCCTCGGAGGCGTACAGTTTGGCCTTGGAGGCGGCCGTGGCGAACTCCTCGCCCCGGTCGATCAGGTCGGCGACCCGCCAGGTGAGCAGCCGGGCCGCGTCCACGTCGACGGCCATGTCGCTGATCAGCTCCTGGACGAGCTGGTACGAGGCGATGGGCCTGCCGAACTGCTCGCGCTCGGCGGCGTAGCCGACGGCCGCGTCCAGCGCGGCCCCGGCGATGCCCACGCAGCCCGCGGCGACCGACATGCGGCCCTTGGCGAGCGCGGACATGGCGATCGAGAAGCCCTTGCCCTCGGGGCCGAGCAGCGCGGAGGCCGGGACCCGTACGTCTTCGAGCGTCAGCTCGGCGGTGGCCTGGCCGCGCAGCCCGAGCTTGCCGTGGATGGCGCGGCGGGTGAGGCCGGGGGCGTCGGCGGGGACGAGGAAGGCCGAGATGCCCCGGTGGCCCGGGGTGTCGTTGGTGCGGGCGAAGAGCAGGACCACGTCGGCCCAGGTGCCGTTGGTGATGAACGTCTTGCTGCCGTTGATCACGTACGCGTCGCCGTCGCGGACCGCCCGGGTGGTCAGCGAGCCCGCGTCGGAGCCGGTGCCGGGCTCGGTGAGGCCGAAGCAGCCCAGCGCGTCGCCCGAGGCGAGGCGGGGCAGCCAGGTGCGCTTCTGCTCCTCGTCGCCCCAGGTCGCAAGGGTCTTGGCGACCAGTCCCAGGGAGACGGAGACGATGCCGCGCACGGCGGAGTCGCCGCGCCCCAGCTCCTCGGTGACCAGGCAGTACGCGAGGTGGTCGCCGCCCGAGCCGCCGTACTCCTCGGGGATCGTGAGGCCGAGGAAGCCCACCGCGCCGAGCTTCTCCACGATCGACCTGTCGACGCTCTCGGCGCGGTCCCACTCGGCGGCGTACGGGGCGACCTCGCGGCCGACGAAGTCCTCGGCGAGCCGCCGTACGGCCTTCTGCTCCTCGTCGAGCTCCAGGTCCATGCCCGGCCACCCCCTCTTTAACTAACACTGCTAGTTTCCCGCTGGCAGGCCCTACTATGTGCCGCATGGCCCGACCGCGCAAGCCCCTCCTCAGCCGAGACCGCATCGTCGCCACGGCGGGCTCCCTGGTCGACTCCGAGGGGCTCGACGCCGTGTCGACCCGGCGCCTCGCGGCCGAGCTGGGGGTCAGCGGGCCCTCCCTCTACAACCACTTCAGGGGCAAGGACGAGATCCTGGACGCGGTCGCCGACGCGGTCAGCGCCCAGGTCGACCTGTCGATGTTCGACGAGGACGACGGCCGCGACTGGCGCACCGCGCTGCACGACTGGGCCGTCTCCTACCGCGCCGCGCTCACCGCGCACCCCCACATCGTGCCGGTGCTCGCCCAGGGCCCCGGGCGCCGCCCCGCCGGGCTGAAGGTGGCCGACGCGGTGTTCGGCGCGATGGTCAGGGCGGGGTGGCCGCCCGCGCAGGCGACGCACATCGGCGCCCTCATGCGGTACTTCGTCATGGGCTCGGCGCTCGGCTCGTTCGCCCGGGGCTTCGTCCAGGACGAGACCGCCTACGACCCGGCGGACTATCCGCACCTGGGCCGGGCCCACCTCCTGGCCGCACACCGGGAGAAGGTCGACGAGGGCGCGTTCGAGACGGGCGTACGGGCCCTGCTGGACGGCCTCGCCGCGCAGTACGCACTGCTCGGGCACGAGACGGTTCGGGCCGCGCCGAAGGGTCGATAGGGCACCCTGGGGGCATGTCGTACGCCGCAGCCCACCCGACCCCGGCACAGGCCGCGTCCCCCGGCGCCCGCCTGGCGGCCTTCGCCGCGCTCTTCGCCGACGAGACCCGCGCCACGATGTGCCTGTCCCTGCTCGACGGCCGCGCCTGGACCGCGAGCGAACTGGCCCGTACGGCGGGCGTCGCCGCCTCCACCGCGAGCGAACACCTGGGGAAGCTGGTCGCGGCCGGGCTGCTCGCCGAGGAGCGGCAGGGCCGCCACCGCTACGTGCGCCTCGCGGACTCCACGGCCGCGGCGCTCGTCGAGTCGCTGGCCTCGCACGCGATCCCGGGCCGGGACCGCCCGCACACGCTGCGCGCGGCGAGCGCGAGCTCGGCGATGGCGCGCGGGCGCACCTGTTACGACCACCTCGCGGGGCGCCTGGGCATCGCGGTCACGGACGCGATGGCCGGGCGCGGACTGCTGCTCACGGAGACCGGCTTCGCGCTCACCGAAGCGGGCCTCGGGTGGTTCGCGGACCTGGGCGTCCCGCTGGCGACCAAGGGGCGCAGGCCGCTGGTCAGCGCGTGCCTGGACTGGACGGAGCGCAAGCGGCACCTGGCGGGCGTCGCGGGGGCCGCGCTCTGCGCGCACGCGCTGGAGGCCGGCTGGTGCGTGCGCATCGGCAGCGAGCGGGCGGTGAAGGTGACCGCGGAGGGCGAGCGGGCGCTGGGCGAGCTGCTCGGGATCGATGCGGAAATACTTCGGTGACAGCCGAAGTGTCGGTGACCTAGCATCGGGACATGGCCAACACCCCAGCCGCTCCGGCGGCCCCCGCCGCCTCCCGCACCTCGTCCCCCGGCATCGCCGCCGTCGCTGCCGCCGCCGTCTCCGTCGTGCTCTGGGCATCGGCCTTCGTCTCGATCCGCAGCGCGGGCGAGTCCTACTCCCCCGGCGCGCTGGCGCTCGGACGCCTGCTGAGCGGCGCGGTGGTGCTCGGCGCGATCTGTCTGGTCCGCCGCGAGGGGCTGCCGCCGCGCGCCGCCTGGCCCGGCATCGCGGTCTCGGGCCTCGTCTGGTTCGGGCTCTACACGGTGGTGCTCAACTGGGGCGAGCAGAAGGTCGACGCGGGGACCGCGGCGCTGGTGGTCAACATCGGGCCGCTGGTGATGGCGCTGCTCGCCGGGTGGCTGCTCAAGGAGGGGCTGCCGAAGCGGCTGCTGCTCGGCATGGGCGTGTCGTTCGTGGGCGCCGCGATCGTGGGCCTGTCGATGTCGGGCGACGGCTCGGCGTCCGTGCTCGGCGTGGTGCTCTGCCTGGTCGCGGCGGTCGCGTACGCGGCGGGGGTCGTCGCGCAGAAGCCCGCGCTGGTGCACGCGAGTCCGCTCCAGGCGACGACGTACGGCTGCGCGATCGGCGCGGTGGCGTGCCTGCCGTTCGCCGGGCGGCTCGTGGAGGACGCGGCGCACGCGCCGGTGTCCGCGACGCTGAACATGGTCTACCTCGGGGTCTTTCCGACCGCGCTCGCCTTCACCACGTGGGCGTACGCGCTGGCGCGCACGACCGCGGGGAAGATGGGCGCGACGACCTACGCGGTGCCGGCGATCGTGGTGCTGATGGCGTGGCTGCTGCTCGACGAGGTGCCGGGGTGGTTGACGCTGCTCGGCGGAGCGGTGTGCCTCGCGGGGGTCGCGGTCTCGCGCGGACGCGGCAGGGCGGCGGGAGCCTCACGGGGCGCGACGCGGTAGGGGTGCCGTTGCCCGGGTGGGCGCCGGAGACCGCGGCCCCGGCTACTCCCCCCGTGCCGCCGCCTCCAGCGTGGCGACCTCCAGCCTGCCCATCTTCATCATCGCCGCCGTGACCCGCCCGGCCACCGCCGGATCCGCGTCGCCGAGCAACTCGGTCAGGCGGCGCGGCACGATCTGCCACGACAGGCCGAACCGGTCCTTGAGCCACCCGCAGGGCCCCTCCTGTCCGCCGCTCGCGGTGAGCGCGGCCCACAGGTCGTCCACCTCGGTCTGGTCCTCGCAGTCCACGGAGAGCGAGACCGCCTCGGTGAACGTGAACTCGGGGCCGCCGTTGAGCGCGATCAGCTCCTTGCCCGCGATCTCGAACTCGATGGTGAGCACCGAGCCGGGCTCCCCCGGCCCCTCCTTGCCGTAGCGCGTCACGTCGATGATGCGCGAGTCGCGGAACACCGACGTGTACAGCTCGACGGCGGCCTCCGCCTGGCCGTTGAACCAGAGACAGGTCCTGATCTTCTGCGTCATGACGGTTCCCTTCGGGGTGGGCGCTTCTGCTTCCTCTCACAGATGCGGACCGCGCGCACCCCGGGAACTCATCGGTCGAAGCCGAAGGGGTTCAGAACACGACCAGTGCCCTGCCGCCCTTCCCCGCGAGCATGTTCTCGAACGCCGCCGGGATCCCGTCGAGCCCGATCCGCTCGGTGACCAGCGCGCCGAGGTCCAGCCGCCCCGCCCTGACGTGCTCGGCGAGCACGGGCAGGTCGGCCGCCGGGTCGGAGTTGCCGTAGACGCAGCCGGAGAGCGTACGGCCCCAGTGGAAGATCTCCAGCGCGTTGAAGGTCACCTGCTGGTCCTTGCCGCCGATGCCGACGACGGTGGTGCGCCCGCCGCGCCGGGTGGACTCCCAGGCGGTACGGATGGTCGCGGCGCGGCCCACGCACTCGACGGCCACGTCCGCGCCGTGGCCGCCGGTCAGCGCGCGGACCTCCTTGGCGGTGGTGTCGGACGCGACGACGTACTCCGTGGCCCCCGCCCGCCGCGCCAGTTCCTCCTTCGCCGGCGACACGTCCACCGCGACGATCGACGACGCGCCCGCGATCCTGGCGGCCTGGAGCGCGGCGAGGCCGACGCCGCCGGCGCCGAACACCACCACGGACTCCCCGGCGCGGACCCGCGCGCTGTGGTGCACCGCGCCGTACCCGGTCAGGACCGCGCAGCCGAGCAGCGCCGCCTGGTCGAGCGGGACGCCGTCGGGCGCGGGCAGCACGCAGTCGGCGGCGACCACGGTCTCCTCGGCGAACGCGGCGACGTTGAGCCCCGGATGCAGTTCGGTGCCGTCGGCGGTACGGGCGTGCCTGCCCGCGGCGCCGCGCAGCGCGCCCGCGCAGAGCCAGACCTCGCCGATCGCGCAGTGGTGGCAGGCGCCGCAGGCGGGCGCCCAGTTGAGGACGACGCCGTCGCCGGGGGCGACGTGGGTGACTCCCTCGCCCACGGAGACGACCGTGCCCGAGCCCTCGTGGCCGAGCACGGCCGGGACGGGCACCCGCATGGTGCCGTTGGACAGGGACAGGTCGGAGTGGCAGACCCCGGCGGCGGCGATCCTGACCCGCACCTGCCCGGGGCCCGGGTCGGGCAGCAGGATCTCGGTGATCTCCAGCGGGGAACCGACGGCGGGCAGGACTGCGGCGCGGACCACGTTCACGTACTCCTCGATCGGCGGGACGGGCATCAGAACTGGAGGGACTTGGTCTGGAGGTACTCGCTCAGGCCGTGCGCGCCCAGCTCGCGGCCCACGCCCGACTGCTTGTAGCCGCCGAACGGGGCGAGCGGGTTGAAGCGGCCGCCGTTGATGTCGACCTGCCCGGTGTCCATGCGCCGCGCGAAGGCGACGGCCTCCGCCTCGTCGGCGGCCCAGACCGCGCCCGCGAGGCCGTACACCGTGCCGTTGGCGATCCGCAGCGCGTCGGCCTCGTCCTCGTACCTGATGATCGAGACGACCGGGCCGAAGATCTCCTCCTGGGCGATCGTCATCTCGGGCGTGACGTCGGCGAAGACGGTCGGCGCGACGTAGAAGCCGGTCTCCAGGGGCGCCTCGGGGCCGCCCGCGACGAGCCGCGCGCCCTCCGCGACGCCCTTGTCGATGTAGCCGCGCACCCGCTGCCGCTGCTCGGCGCTGACCAGCGGGCCGATCCGCTCGCCCGGCACGTACTTGGCGACGGCGGTCGCGGCGAGCGCCACCGCCTCCTCGTACCGGTCGGTGTGGACCAGCATCCGGGTCCAGGCGCTGCACGTCTGGCCGGAGTTGGACATGACGTTGGCGATGCCGACGTTGACCGCCCTGGCGAGGTCGGCGGAGGGCAGGATCACGTTGGCCGACTTGCCGCCGAGCTCCAGCGCGACGCGCTTGACCGCGCCGCCCGCGACCGCGCCGATCCGCCGGCCGACGGCCGTGGAACCGGTGAAGGAGACCAGGTCGACGCCCGGGTGCTCGGCCAGCGCCTGCCCCGCGACCGGGCCGAGCCCGGTGACCAGGTTGAAGACGCCCGCGGGCAGGCCGGCCTCCTGGGTGGCCTCGGCGAAGAGCTGGGCGGTCAGCGGGGTGTACTCGGCGGGCTTGAGCACGACCGTGCAGCCCGCGGCGAGCGCGGGGGCGACCTTGGCGACGATCTGGTGCAGCGGGTAGTTCCACGGCGTGATCGCGCCGACGACGCCGACGGGCTCGGCGAGGACGGTGGAGTTGCCCACCTTCTCCTCGAAGGGGTACGAGGCGGCCAGCTCCGCGTACGAGTCCGCGACCAGCAGCGGCACGGACGCGTGCACCGCCCGGGAGAGCGCGAGGGGCGCGCCGAGCTCGGCGGTGACCGTCTCGGCGATCTCGTCCTTGCGGGCGGCGAGCGCGTCACGAAGGGCGGCGATGCGCGCGGCGCGGTCGGCGGGGGCGGTGGCCGCCCAGCCGGGGAACGCCGCGCGGGCGGCGCGCACGGCGGCGTCGACGTCGGCCGCAGTGCCGGCCGGGACGTGGGCGATGACCTGCTCGTCCGCCGGGTTCACCACGGGGAAGGTGTCGGTGCCGTACGCGGGGCGCCACTCCCCGCCGATGTACATGCCGTCGTGCGCGATCATCAGGTGCTCCTTCGGAGGGACCGGCTCGGGCCCGCGTCCGGAGCGGCCCGCCCCCAAACTAGCGCCGTTAGTTTTCTGGGTCCAGAGGGACTCCGGCGGAGCACGGCGGCCCCGCCCCGACCGCTCGGGACGGGGCCGCGCCGCTGTCGCCCGGGGCGGAGCCGGGCCGCGTCAGATGATCCCGAACAGGATCCCCGCGCCCAGGACCACCAGCGAGGTGAGCGCCGCCCACTTCACCGTGAACCTCGTGTGGTCGCCGAACTCCACCTTCGCCATGCCGACCAGCACGTACACCGCGGGCACCAGCGGGCTCGACATGTGCAGCGCCTGGCCGACGAGCGAGGCGCGGGCGATCTCCAGCGGGGAGACGCCGTGCGCGGCGCCGGCCTCGGCCAGCACGGGGACCACGCCGAAGTAGAAGCCGTCGTTGGACATGAAGTACGTGAGCGGGATGCTCAGCACGCCCGTGACGATCGCCATGTGCGGCCCCATCGCGTCCGGCACGGCCCCGACCAGCCAGTCGGCCATGTGCTCGACCATGCCGGTCCCGGTGAGGACACCGGTGAAGACGGCGGCGGCGAAGACCATCCCGGAGACGTTCAGGACGTTGTCCGCGTGCGCGGCGAGACGCTCGCGCTGCTCGGCCATCGAGGGGAAGTTCACGGTGAGCGCGAGGGCCGCGCCGAGCAGGAAGAGCACCGGGATCGGCAGCAGCTCCATGATCATCGCGGTGAGGAGAGCGACGGTCAGGCCGGCGTTGAACCAGTAGAGGCGGGGGCGCAGCGTGGGCCTGTTCGGGTCGAGCCCCTGGAACTCCTCGTCGCCCGGGGCGACGGCGGCGGACGCGCCGCCCGTGCCCATACCGGCGCCCGTGCCCCGGCGGCCGCCCTTGCCCGCGCCCGCTCCCCCGTCCTTCGTCAGCGTCTCGCTCCCGGCCTTGACCAGCACCGCACCCGACTCGCCCGCCCCGTCCGCCGCGTCGCCCGGCTCCAGCGCCTCGTCCAGCGTGAGGTAGCCGATGCGCTTGCGCTCGCGGCACCCGAGCACGTACGCCAGGAGGAACACGGCCAGCAGGCCGACGCCCAGCGCCGGGATCATCGGGACGAAGATGTCGCCCGCGTCCAGCTTGAGCGCGGTGGCGGCGCGGGCGGTGGGGCCGCCCCAGGGCAGCGTGTTCATGACGCCGTTGGCGGTCGCGGCGACACCGGTCATGACGACCAGGCTCATCCCGAGCCGCTTGTAGAGCGGATACATCGCGGAGACGGTGATCATGAAGGTGGTGGAGCCGTCGCCGTCCAGCGAGACGATCGCGGCGAGCACCGCCGTACCGACGACGATCCGCATCGGGTCCGCCTTGCAGAAGCGCAGGATGCCCCGGACGATCGGGTCGAAGAGGCCGACGTCGATCATCACGCCGAAGTAGACGATGGCGAACATCAGCATCGCGGCGGTGGGGGCGAGCTTGCCGACGCCTTCGATGACGTAGTCGCCGAGCTGTGCGCCCTGGCCGACCAGGACGCAGAAGAGCGCGGGGATGAGGACGAGCGCCGCGATCGGCGACATCTTCTTCATCATGATCAGGACCAGGAAGGTCGCGATCATGGTGAAGCCGAGGATGGTCAGCATGGAGGACACCTAACGTTCACCCTTGAACTCCCACCGGAGTCGGCGGTCCGGCTGACGTTAGGTGCCGCGTTCTGGCGTTAACAAGATGTTGACGCGTGAGCAATACGAGCAAAACAGCAGGTCAACGGTGTACGTGTAGGGCGCGGTGGCCTCAGTCGAGCGTCTGGGCCAAGTAGCTGTGCAGCAGCTTCCGGGTCTCCTCGACGAACTCGGGATCGCCCGACGGATCACGGCGGAAGGCGAGCTGGAGCACCGAGTCGGCCGCCTCGACCGCCACCAGGATCGTGCGGCGCAGCACCGCGTCGGGCGTCCGCCCGAGGTGTGCGCAGAACAGCGCCACCAGACTGTCCGCGAGCCGGTGGTTCGCGTCGTCCTCGGTGCCCGCGGCCTGTGCGGGCGCACCGAAGTTGACCAGTGCGAAGCCGGGCGTGGTCCGCTTCATCAGCAGGTACTCGTCGAGCGCGACGTCCGTCGCCCGGCGCCACTCGGCGGGCGGGACGGCGGCGAGCCGCGCGGTGACCCGCTCCGCGAACCGGTCGAGGTTGCGGTGGGCGAGCGCGTCCGCCATGGCGCGCTTGTTGGAGAAGAAGCGGTAGACCGAGCCGATGGGGACCTCGGCGCGGGCCGCGACGGCGCGGGTGGAGAGCTGTTCGTAGCCGGACTCGTCGAGCAGTTCGGCGCAGGCGTCGAGGATCCGGGTGAGCCGCGCCGCGCTGCGCTGCTGCACGGGCGCACGCCTGAGGCCCGCGTCGGGGCGGATGCCGGGGCGGGACGCGGGGATCGACCCGGACCGGGGACGGGGGACGGTCTCGGAGCGGGGGCGGGGAACGGTCTCGGACCGGGGCGCGATCACGGGAACGGAAGTGGAAGCGGAAGCGGGAAGGGAGACGGAAGCGGGAACGGGTTCGGGTTCAGGTCTGGCTTCGGGGGGCACCGCCCCATCATGCCCCTCACCCCCGCGCCGCCTCACCCCCTGTGGAGGCGGTCAGTTGGGCGGTGCCCTCCACCGGCTTGCCGGAGACCGCCCAGACGGTGTGGTCGTCGGCCGACAGACGTACCGCCAGGGTGTGGGTGCCCTTGGCGACCGCGTCACCCGGCAGGTGGAACCAGGGGCCGTACACCCTGGCCAGCGGGCGGTCGTCGATCAGCAGCCACGCGTAGCCGCGCCCAGGCCTGGCGGGGCCGCCTATGCTCTCCGGGGTGAACCGGAAGCCCTTCGGGGCGAGTTGGAGGTTCCAGCCGTCCTCCGAGTCCGGTTGCACGGTGAGCCGCACCTCGGGCGCCCCGGCCTTGTCGACCTGGCGCAGCCGGTGTCCCGCCGCGTCCCGGGTCTCCAGCAGCTTCCCCGCGGGACCGCTCGTCACCCGCCGCCCGGTCTCCGGGCTCCGCTCACTCCCCTCGGACTCCCCGCACCCGGCGGCCGCCAGCGCCAGTGCCACCGCCACGAGCGCGGCGCGCCTCGTCGGCGCCCACTCCCCGCGTACCGCCCGCCGCTGCCGCCCCGCCCCTGACACCCGCGCCCCCTCCCGTGGCCGCCGTCCGGCCACCGCCGCCTTCCGCCCCACCACCCGGCCCGCACACGGACCCACGGTCGAACCTGCCACACCCGGGGCGAGCGCTGCCACCCGGTATCCGCCGCGCCGGGTCCCGCCGCCCCGCGCGACCCGGTCCCGGCCCTTCCGGCGGGCCCCATTGACGAGCCGCCGAGGCAATCCTACGGTTGACCATAGGATTGCATTCGGCACCGGGAGCGGAGCGGACAGATGAGCGGCACAACGACCGGCGGATCGGCCACGGGCAGCGGCGCCGAGCAGGCGCGCAAGACCGCCGAGGCACTGACGTACTCCTCGGGCTTCGGCAACGAGCACAGCTCCGAGGCCGTTCCCGGCGCGCTGCCGCACGGGCGGAACTCCCCGCAGCGCGCGCCGCTCGGCCTCTACGCCGAGCAGCTGAGCGGCAGCGCGTTCACCGAACCCCGCGCGCACAACCGGCGCTCCTGGCTCTACCGCATCCGCCCCTCGGCGGCGCACCCCGCGTTCACCAGGATCGACAACGGCGCACTGCGCAGCGCGCCCTTCACCGAGACCGTGCCCGACCCCAACCGGCTGCGCTGGAACCCGCTGCCCGAGCCCGCGCCCGGCACGGACTTCCTGGCCGGCCTGTGGACGCTCGGCGGCAACGGCGACGCCACCCAGCGCACGGGCATGGCGATCCACGTGTACCACGCCAACTCCCCCATGACGGACCGGGTGTTCAGCGACTCCGACGGCGAGCTGCTGATCGTGCCCGAGCGCGGCGGCCTGCTGATCCGCACCGAGTTCGGCCTGCTGAGCGCGGAGCCGGGGCACGTCGCGCTGATCCCGCGCGGGGTGCGCTTCCGCGTCGAGCTGCTCGACGAGAGCGCCAGGGGGTACGTCTGCGAGAACTACGGCTCCCCGTTCGTGCTGCCCGACCTCGGCCCGATCGGCGCCAACGGGCTGGCCAACGCCCGTGACTTCCTCGCGCCGGTCGCCGCGTACGAGGAGACCGAGGGTCCGGTCGAGGTGGTCAACAAGTTCTGCGGCAACCTCTGGTCCGCGACCTACGACCACTCCCCGCTGGACGTCGTCGCCTGGCACGGCAACCACGTCCCGTACGTCTACGACCTGCACCGCTTCAACGTCATCGGGTCGATCTCCTACGACCACCCCGACCCGTCGATCTTCACGGTGCTGACCTCGCCATCGGACACCCCGGGCCTGGCGGGCGTGGACTTCGTGGTCTTCGCGCCGCGCTGGCTGGTCGGCGAGGACACCTTCCGCCCGCCGTACTTCCACCGCAACGTGATGAGCGAGTACATGGGCCTGATCGAGGGCGCCTACGACGCCAAGACCGCCGGAAAGGGGGGCTTCGTGCCCGGCGGCGGCTCGCTGCACAACATGATGTCGGCGCACGGGCCCGACCGGGAGACCTTCGACCGGGCGAGCGCCGCCGAGCTGAAGCCGCAGAAGATCGACGACGGCCTGGCGTTCATGTTCGAGACGCGCTGGCCCGTGACGGCGACCGGGCAGGCCGCGGACGCGGACCACCTCCAGCGGGACTACGACGCCGTGTGGCAGGGTCTCGAACGCAACTTCCGCCCGTGAGAGCCCGTGCCCGGCTCTGACGCCCCGCAGCACCCGTACGGAGAAAGCCCGTGACCGCCTTCGCCCCCGACTCGCTGGTCCTGAACCGCAAGCTGCCGCTCTGGTACCAGGTCTCGCAGTCGCTGCGCGCCTCGATACTGGGGCGCTCGCCCGACGCCTCGCTGCGGCTGCCCACCGAGGAGCAGCTGGCCGCGCACTACGGCGTCAGCGTGCTCACGATGCGCCAGGCGCTGAAGGAGCTGGAGGCGGAGGGGCTGATCAGCAGGCACCGCAGGCGCGGCACGTTCATCGAGCCGAGCGCGCGCAGGGGTGCTCCGGTGCGGCTGCTGGGCTCGGTCGACACGATCGTGGCCCAGCAGTCGGGCGAGCGGACCACGGTGCTCGGGCACGCGCGGGGCCCGGTCCCCGGCGAACTGGCCGAGCACTTCGGGGACGTGGCGGAGGTGGTGTCGTACCGCCGCCTGCGCCACGACGGGGAGAGCGGCGAGCCCACCAACTGGGCGGAGAACGCGGTGCTTCCCGAGGTGGCGGCCGCGATCGAGGTCGCCGATCTGGAGCGGTGGCCGATGACGAAGGTGCTGCGGGACGTGGCGGGGGTGCGGATCAGCCGGATCACGGACACGGTCGAGGCGCGGCTCGCCGACCCCGAGACGGCCGAACTGCTCCACGTGCCGCTGCTCTCGCCGATCCTGTACTACACGGGCGTCGTGTACGACGGGGCCGGCCGGGTCGTGGACGTGGCGCGGATCCGCTACCGGGGCGACCGGTTCTCGTTCTCGGTGACGCTCGAAGCGCATTGAGCGGGCCCCGGCCCTGAGTAGCATCGGGGCGTGAGCAGCGACGAAGCGCCCCTCCTCGACGATCTGATGCCGTGGTCGGTTGCCCCGCTGAGGCTGGGGCGGAGCTGGGTCATGGCCCCCGACGCGCGCTCGCTGCGGGCGCGCTGGGACGCGTTGACCGGCGCCGAACCCGTCGAGCGCGCGCGGCTGTTCGGGCCGAGCAGGGCGCGGGGGCTCGGTACTGCGGTGGCCGCGCTCCCCGGGCAGCGCACCGGCACCGGGCGGCTCGCGGGCGAGGGCGGGCCGTGCCCCGAGCCCGTGCGGGTGCTGCACGGCGCGTTCGACGAGCAGTGGCTGGTGCCCGACCACCGGCTTATCGACGTGGCCCGCCCGGAGTTGTGGCGCGTCGTCGACGGGACGCGTCAGCTCTTCGTCGTCGAACAGGGTTACGTGGCAGGCACCGGGACCGGCGGCCCCGCCCTGACCGTGACCGCGCACGTCCCGGACGGGCGGTCGCCCGCGGGGCGGCCCGGCCGGATCCGGCCGCTGTACCGGCGCCCCGGCGGGGTGGAGCCCAACGTGACGCCTGGGCTGCTCGCGTTCCTCTCCGGGCGGTACGGCACCGAGGTCGGCGCGGCGGAGTTCCTGGCGTGGACGGTGGCGGCGGCGCGGCCGTCCCCCGCGGGCTGCCGGGTGCCGCTCACCGCTTCGCGGGACGTTTGGCGGGCGGGCGTGGAGCTCGGCGAGCGGCTGCTGCGGGTGCACCTGCGGGGCGCGCGGGGCGGGGAGCGGCCCCGGCTGCCGGGCGGGCGGCGCCCCTACGTGCGGTCCGCCGTCCCCGCGCGGCCCGGGGAGCTGGCGTACGACGCGGAGTCCGAGACGCTGCTCGTCGGGGAGGGCGGCCGGATCTCGCCCGTACCGGCGGAGGCGTGGGAGTTCGAGGCGGGCGGGGTGCGGGTGCTGGACCTGTGGTTCGCGCGGCGCGTCCAGGAGCCGCCGGACGCGCTGTCCGCGATCCGGCCGTCGGCCTGGCCGCAGGAGTGGACGTCGGAGCTCCTCGAACTGATCACGCAGCTGGCGCTGCTCGCGGCGGCGCGAGGGGAACGGGAGGCGGTGCTCGGGGACGCGGCGACGATTCCGCCCGGGGAGGTGCCGGTGCCGGGGGCGGGGGCGCGGAGGCCTGCGTCGGTACTGGACCACGAGGAGGAGGGCCCGAACGGGCAGTTCGCGCTGCTGTAGGGGGCGGGGGGTGCGGTTTCCGCTGCGCGGGGCGGGGTGGGTACGCGCGGCGCGTGCCCCACCCTCGCGCAGTTCCCCGCGCCCCTGAAAGGGGCGCGGGGCTGTGTCGATGTGCGGCTCCGCCGCGTGGGCGCGGTCCTTTACGCCCCCGGCAGGGTTTCGGGAAGGGGCGCCCCGCCAGGGGGCCGCGGCGCTACCCCGGTGCGAAGCCGTTGAGGATGCGGCTCAGCATCCGCTCGAACACCGCGTCGAGATCGATCGGCCCCGCGCCCTCCCCGAACGCCGCCGCCAGCCTCGGATACCGCCCGGACCCGATCTCCCGCCCCAGGTGGGCGATCCGCACCGCCTGCTCCGCCTCCTGCGACCACGGCAGCGACCGCACCCGCTCCGCCGTGGACAGCTCGTTCGCGACGTACGCCGTGATCGTGCCGTTCAGCATCGCGAGCAGCTCCATCTTCTCGCCGTAGCGGATCCCCAGCGGGTCGAGGCAGGCCAGCCCGTACTCCAGGTACGCCAGCGCATGGGGGCTGAAGCCGTACACCGGCGACATGAGCCGCGGCATCCACGGGTGCCTGCGCATCAGCGCCCGCGTCTGGTGGGCGAGCGCGACGACGTCGGCGCGCCAGTCCCCCGAGGGCGCGTCGGGCAGCACGTACTCCCCGCTCACCGCGTCGACCATCAGTTCGTACAGGTCCTCCTTGCGCGGCACGTAGTTGTAGAGCGACATCGTGCCGCACCCCAACTCCGCCGCGACCTTCCGCATCGAGACGGCCTCCAGCCCGTCCGCGTCGGCGATGCGCACCCCGGCCGCCGCGATGTCGGTCCTGGAGTACGCGGGTCTCGGGCCGCGGCCCGCGCGCTCGGGGCGCGCCCAGATCACTTCGGGTTCAGCAGGTCGCCCCGCCATCGTTCATCACCTCGCTCACCATCGTAGTTACGTACACCGTACGTAGTGCGCTACAGTCGGCGGCATGACTACTACGTACACCGTACTTAGTGAGGGTCTCGGCAAACGCTTCGGCGACGTCCACGCGCTGCGCGGGCTCGACCTCGCCGTCGCCGAGGGCACCGTCTGCGGGATGCTCGGCCCCAACGGCGCCGGGAAGACCACCGCGGTCCGCGTCCTGACCACCCTGCTCGCACCCGACGAGGGGTCCGCCCGCGTCGCGGGCCACGACCTGCGGCGCGAGCCCGAAGCGGTGCGCCGCGCGATCGGCGTCACCGGCCAGTACGCCTCCGTGGACGGGGAGTTGACCGGCGCCGAGAACCTGCGGCTGTTCGCGAAGCTGCTGCGCGCCCCGCGCTCGCGCGCCGACGAGCTGCTGGAGCGCTTCGAGCTGGCCGGGGCCGCCGACCGCCCCGCCCGCACCTACTCGGGCGGCATGCGCCGCCGCCTCGACCTGGCCGCCAGCCTGATCGTCCGCCCCGCGGTGCTGTTCCTGGACGAGCCGACGACCGGCCTCGACCCGCACAGCAGGAACGGCATCTGGGACGCGGTGCGCGAGCTGGCCGACGAGGGCACCACGGTCCTGCTCACCACGCAGTACCTGGAGGAGGCCGACCGGCTGGCCGACGACATCGTGCTCGTCGACGAGGGCCGCGCCGCCCACCGCGGCACGCCCGCCGAGCTGAAGGCCGCGATCGGCAGCTACGCCGAGGTGGTGGTGGCCGAACCGGCGCAGCTGCGCGCGGCCGCCGCCGTACTGGACCGGCTGACGGGCGCCGAGCCCGTGCTCGACGCCGGGCGCGGCACGGTCGGCGCGGTCGCCACCGACCCCACGCTCACGCTGCCCCGCATCGTCCGCGAGGTAGACGCGGCGGGCGTCCTGATCGTCGACGCGGCCCTGCGCCCGCCCACCCTCGACGAGGTCTTCCTGCGCCTGACGCGGCGCCACCCGGGCCCGGCCGGCCGGGCCGCCGACCGGAACACCGCCGCCCCAGCCCCCCAGGGAGTCCGCACATGAGCAGCCCCGCACTCGTCCACGACGGCACGGCCGTCCTCGGCCGCCACCTCCAGCGGATCAGGCGCGCCCCGGCGATCACGGTCATGACACAGACGATGCCGATCGTCTTCCTGCTCTTCTTCGGGTACGTCTTCGGCAGCGCACTCGCCATGCCGGGCGAGGACTACCGGGCGTTCCTGGTCCCCGGGCTGATGGTGGCGACCGCCGCGAACGGCATCATGACCGGGATGTTCCAGGCCGCCCAGGACTCCCACCGGGGCGTCATGGACCGGTTCCGCACGATGCCGATGAGCCGGGCCGCAGTGCCGCTGGGCCAGGCGCTCGCGGACCTGCTGACCACCGCCGTCGGGCTGGTGCCGCTGGTACTGGTGGGGCTCGCGATGGGCTGGCGGATCGACGGCGGCCCGCTCGCGGCGCTCGGCGCGTTCGGGCTGCTGCTGCTCTTCCGGTTCGCCACGACCTGGGTCGGCATCCTGCTGGGGCTGGCGTCCCGGAGCGAGGAGGCGGCGGGCCAGCTGGGCGGCGCCACCTTCATGCTGCCGCTGCTCTCCAACGCGTACATCCCGACCGACGGCATGCCGGGCTGGGTGCGCACGATCGCGGAGTGGAACCCGATCTCGGCGGTGACCACGGCCGTGCGGGACCTCTTCGGGAACGCCGAGATCCCCGCGGGCGCCGCCTGGCCGGTCGCGCACCCGATCGCGGGCTCGCTGGCCTGGTCGCTCGCCCTCCTCGTGGTCTTCGCCCCGCTCGCGGTGCGGCGTTACGCGGGGGCGCGGCCCGCGCGGTAGGCCCCGCGCGACAGGCACGGGGGCGGGGGACGTGACGGGCACGTCCCGAAGGCGGGAGAACACACCGACGCAGCCCTGCGTGCCCGGGGGATGACGGACGAGCGGCCCGCAGAGCTGCGTCGGAACGGTGTGATCGCCTGAGTGTGCGGCTCAGGCTGCTTGTCTGGCGTGCCCTTTTGTTTCTTTGTCGACTGTTTCGCTGTCGGCTGTTTCGTTGTCGACGCGAGGCCGACGTGCGCGCCGCCCCGGGCTCGGACCCGAAGGGTCAGTGGCGGTTGCCGAACAGCGAGCGGCGCAGGCGCCGCAGCGGCGCGAAGAGCGAAACGCGGGCGCTCCGGCTCCTGCTCCTGCGGGCGTGTGCCGAGTCGCGGGAGGTCAGCTCGCGCATCAGCGTCGTCGCTTCGGCCGCCTCGCGCTGCGGCACGGCGGGGCCGCCGAGCACTGCGAGGTGGCGGTCGAGGCGCGAACTGGTCGCACTGCTCCCGCACGTGATGGCAGGCACCCGTGGCCTGCTGCGCACCGTTATCTGTTCCATGTCACTCCCCACCCGTACGAGGGCACTCATCCTCGGGCAGGTTAACCCTATCGCCCCCGCACCTCACTCGTGTATCCCGGTCCCGGGATTCGTCGCACCCACAAGGGGGTTGGCGATTACTCTCCGAATTCTCCAGATTCCAGGGCGAGTTGGACAGGGCGTTCGGCCGGCCAACTCCGCAGACCTCCGCAGGTCGCGACGGATCCCTTAAGTTCCCTGGTCGCAGTGGTGATTCCGGTCACTGCCCGGACGTACGGCCGAATGGCCCTACCGCCGGGACGCCCGCTCCGCCTCCTCACGGACCGTCACGGAGAGTGGTCGGCTGCCCTCTTCGCGCGCCGCGCCGACGGGACACGCCGGGGGCGCGTCGCGCGGCGGGCCGGAGGCCGCGGCGCGCCGCGCGCCGCCCGCCCCGCGGAAATCCACCCCGCGAAAAGGCGGGGCAATCCGTCCCCGCCTCCGCGCCGAATTGCTTGCGAGCGATCCGACGGGAACAGAGGAAGGACGGACGCGATGATGTCGATCACCAGCACGTGGGCGGGGCGCAGGAGCACCGCCGCCCTGTTGTGCGGTGCGCTGGCGGCCGGAGGGCTCGCGGCCGCCGGTGTGGGCGCCCTGCAGCCGGGTACGGCGGGCGCCGCGAGCCACCGGGAGGCCCCGCTGATCTCGGGGCAGCCGCAGTACGACCACACCGACGTGTACGCCTTCGTGAGCCCCGACAAGCCGGACACGACCACCCTGATAGCCAACTGGCTGCCGTTCGAGGAGCCGGCGGGCGGCCCCAACTTCTACAAGTTCGCGCCCGACGCCCGGTACGACGTCCACGTCGACAACGACGGCGACGGCCAGGGCGACCTGCTCTACCGCTGGACCTTCAAGGACAGGACCAGGAACGGCAACACGTTCCTCTACAACACGGGCCCGGTGACCTCGCTGGACGACCCGGACCTCAACTTCTCCCAGACGTACAACCTCGACCTGCTGAAGCTGGACAAGCAGCGGGTCGTCTCCACCACCCGCCTCGCGAGCGGCGTGCCGGTCGCGCCGTCCAACGTCGGCAAGGCGTCCATGCCGGACTACGGCAAGCTGCGCGACGCGGCGGTGCGGCCCGTGCGGGGCGGCGGCTCGACGTACGCGGGCCAGGCCGACGACCCGTTCTTCCTCGACCTGCGGGTCTTCGACCTGCTGTACGGCGGCGACCTCTCGGAGGTCGGCCGGGACACCGTCCAGGGGTACGGCGTGCAGTCGATCGCGCTCCAGGTGCCCACGGCCTCGCTGCGCACGTCGGCGGACCAGCCGGTGATCGGCGTCTGGTCGACCACCTCCCGCAAGAACGCGAGCGGCGGCTGGACCCAGGTGTCGCGGATGGGCGCGCCGCTGGTCAACGAGGTCGTCGTGCCGATGAAGGACAAGGACAGGTTCAACGCCTCGGCACCGTGGAACGACGCGGACTTCCTCCAGTACGTGACCAAGCCGGAGCTGCCGAGGCTGATCGAGTCGATCTACAAGATCAAGGCTCCGGCGGAGCCGCGCAACGACCTGGTGGCCGCGTTCCTGACCGGCGTGAAGGGCCTCAACCAGCCGCCGAACGTACGGCCCGCGGAAGAGATCCGGCTCAACACCGCGATCCCGCCCTCCGCGGACCCGAAGCGGCTGGGGGTGCTCGACGGCGACAAGGCGGGCTTCCCCAACGGTCGCAGGCTCACCGACGACGTGGTGGACATCGAGCTCCAGGTGCTGGAGGGCGAGCTGGTCGGCACGCCGAACGACCTGGGCGACGCGGTCGACGCCAACGACGTGCCGTTCGGCAAGTCCTTCCCGTACGTGGCCCTGCCCACGTCGGGTTCGCGGGGACCGCTCGCGGACAAGCCGTCCACGATGTCCCGCGACCTGCTCACGGGCGGCGCGGCGGTGGCGCCGGGCCGGGGCGGTGACGGCACGGACGACACGCTGCTGGTCGCCTCGTCGGCGGGCGCGGCGGGCGGGGTCCTGCTGGTGGGCCTGGCCCTGCTGTGGTGGCGCCGCAGGCGGGACGGCGAGGTGACGTGACGCCGTAGGAGAGACCGGAGGGGCCGGGGCGTGCCTCCCCCGCCCCGCCCCCTCCTCCCAGTCCCCCGGCAGGACGGCCATCCCCCCGTCCTGCCGGGTCCGGCGCGCCCCGTCCGAGGTGCGGCTCCGCCGCACGGGCGCGGGCACGAGTGCGCCCCGAAGGGGCGCGGGGAACCGCGCGACCAGCCGTCCTCCGGGCCGCACACGCCCACCCGCCCACGAGAAAGGCCACCGCCATGACCGACCCGCACCGGGCAACGGCCCACGCGCCCCGCAAGGCCCGCGCGGCCCTGGTCGCGCTCCTCGCCCTCCTCCTCACCGCCGCGGGCATCGCCCTCGGCCGCACCGACGCCCGCCCCGCCGGCCCGCCACCCGCCCCCACCGCCCTTGGTCCGCCCGCCACCAGCACCACCGCCCTCCGGGCCCACCTCAAGAAGCAGCCGAAGGACGACCGCGCCTGGGCCGCGCTGGGCGCCGCCCACGTCGAGCAGGCCCGCACCACGGGCGACCCCACCCGCTACCGCCCCGCCGAGGCCGCGTTCGCCCGCTCCCTGGCCCTCCGCCCCCGCGACAACGCCCCCGCACTCGCGGGACGCGCGGCCCTCGCGGCGGCCCGGCACGACTTCCGCGCCGCCCTGCGGGACGCGCGGGCGGCGCTCGCGATCAACCCGTACAGCGAGCAGGGCCTCGCGGTCCGGGTCGACGCCCTGGTCGAACTCGGCCGCTACGACGAGGCGTTGAAGGCCGCGCGCACCGCCGACGCCCACCGTCCCGGCATCCCCGCCTTCACCCGCCTCGCGTACGTGTACGAGCTGCGCGGCGACACCGCGGCGGCCCGGCGCGCCCTGGACCTCGCCGCCTCCACCGCGACCGCGCCAGGCGACCGTGCCTACGTCGCCACCGCGCTGGCGCAACTCGCGCTGAACACAGGCGACTTCACCACGGCGCTGCGCCACTGCGAAGCCGCCCTGGCCGCCGATCCGCTGCACCTTCCCGCCCTGGAGACCAGGGCCCGCACCCAACTCGCCGCAGGGGACGTCGAGTCGGCGACGGAAGGGATGGAGCGCGTCGTCAACCGGCTCCCGCTCCCCGCCCAACTCGCCACGCTCGGCGAGCTGTACGAGGCGGCGGGCCGCACCGCGCAGGCCCGCGCCCAGTACCGGCTGATCGGCGCCTGGACCGCCGTCGCCCGCGCGAACGGCGTCGACACGGACCTGGAGACCGCGCTCGCGGAGGCCGACCACGGCGACCGCGCCGAGGCCCTGCGCGCGGCCCGCGCCGAGTGGGCGGAGCGCCGCACCGTGCACACCGCGGACGCGCTCGCCTGGGCGCTGCACGTCAACGGCCACGACGCCCAGGCGCTCCCGTACGCGCGCCGGGCGGCGGCGACCGGTTACGTCAACCCGGTCTTCCGCCACCACCTGACCGTCATCCGCGCCGCCGTCGAGCGGGGCGCCCCCACCGGGACCACGGCCGAGCGGGGCGTCAGGTGATCACCGCAGCGGCGACCGCCGCGGCAGCCGCCGTCCTCACCGCGCTCCCCGCCCACCCCCTGGGGAACTTCACGGTCAACCAGTACGACGGCCTGGTGGTCGCGCCGGGCCGCCTCACGGTCGACCACGTCGAGGACCTGGCGGAGATCCCCGCGCTCCAGGCCGGCGCCGACACCATGTCACCGGCCGCGCTCGCGGACTGGGCAGCGGAGCGCTGCCGCGCGGCGGCCGGGGAGCGCCTGGTCGAGGCGGCGGGACGCACCGTGACCCTGACGCCGGGCGCGAGCCGGGCGACGGTCGGCCCGGGAGAGGCGGGCCTGCCGACGCTGCGCGCCCAGTGCCGTCTGACGGCCCCGCTCCCCCGCGCCGCGAACGGCCTGCACCTCACCTTCCGGGTCACCGGCGAACACCCCACGGGCTGGCGGGAGATCACCGCGCGCGGTGACCGCACGACGCTCAAGGACTCGACGGTGCCGCGCGCTTCGGCCTCGCGGCGCCTCACCCGCTACCCGGCCGACCTGCTCTCCTCCCCGCCCTCCCGCACCTCGGCGGCGCTCACCGCGCTGCCCGGCGGCCCCGCGCTCACCGACGACGGGACCGAGGCCCAGGCGCCCGCGGGTTCGGTGCTGCCGCGCGGCACGGACCGCTGGACCCGAGCGCTCACGGGCCTGGTCTCGCGGCACGACCTGACGTTCGGCTTCGCGCTGCTCGCGCTGGCCACGGCGCTGCTGCTGGGCGCGCTGCACGCACTGGCACCCGGGCACGGCAAGACCCTGATGGCGGCGGCAGCGGCCTCGGGCGGCACGGACTCGCCGCGTCAGGTCTTCGCGCTCGGGATCTCGGTGACGGTCACGCACACGCTGGGGGTGTTCGCGCTCGGCGGGCTCGTCGCGGCGGGCTCGGCGGCGGCGCCCTCGGTGGTGTCGTGGCTGGGGGTGCTGAGCGGGGCGCTCGTCGCGGGGGCGGGCGCGCTGCTCGTACGCAGGGCATGGCGCCGCACCAGTGTCCGCGCCCCGCACCACGGTCACGGACATCACCCGCACGACCACGGGCACGACCACGGGCACGGGCACGACCACGGACACGCACCCGGGCACGACCACGACCACGGGCAGCACGCGCACCACCACCATCACCATCATCACCACCACCCCCCGCCCACCTCCCTGCGCGGCATCGTCCTCCTCGGCTTCGCGGGCGGACTGGTCCCCAGCCCGTCGGCCGTGGTCGTGCTGGTGGGCGCCGCCGCGCTCGGCCAGGTGTGGTTCGGGGCGCTGCTGGTCCTCGCCTACGGCGCGGGCCTGGCGCTGACCCTCACCGCGGCCGGATTCCTCGCGGTGCGGATGGGCGGGCGGCTCCTGCGTGCCCCCGCCCTGCGCGCCCCGGGGCGCGCGACGGCGCTCGCTCGGCGCTTCGCGCCCCTGGGCACGGCGTTCGTGGTCTTCGTCCTCGGGTGTGGATTGGTGTTCAAGGGGGCTGCAGCGGCCCTCGGTTGAGCTAGCTTGGAATGGTTTCTACCGTGATGCCGCTCAGCTGCGGATGGGGGATCCCCTTGAGCGAAATGCCGGGTCGCGAAGGTGCTGGAAGTTCTGCGGGCTCCGGAGGTTCCGAGGGTCCCGGCGGTCGGGGCGGCGAGCGGGTCGTCGCGGGGCGGTACCGCCTCCTGAGCCCGCTCGGCCAGGGCGGCATGGGCGTCGTGTGGCGGGCCCGTGACGAGGTGCTCGGCCGGGAGGTCGCCGTCAAGGAGGTGCGCGCGCCCTCCGCGCTGCCCACCGAGGAGGTGCGGCGGCTGTACGCCCGCCTGGAGCGCGAGGCGTGGGCGGCCGCCCGGGTCTCGCACCGCAATGTGGTGACCGTCTACGACGTGGCGTCCGAGGACGGGCGGCCGTGGATCGTGATGGAGCTGATCCGGGGCCTGTCGCTGGCCGAGGTGCTGGACGCGGAGGGCCCGATGCGCCCGCAGCGCGCCGCGCACGTCGGAGCCGAGGTGCTGGCGGCGCTGCGCTCCGCGCACGAGGCGGGGGTGCTGCACCGCGACGTGAAGCCGGGCAACGTCCTGCTCGCCAACGACGGACGGGTGGTGCTCAGCGACTTCGGGATCGCGATGGTGGAGGGCACGTCGGCCCTCACCATGACGGGCGAGTTGATCGGCTCGCCCGAATTCCTGGCGCCCGAGCGGGCGTTGGGCCGCCCGGCGGGACCCGAGTCCGACCTGTGGTCGCTGGGCGTGCTGCTGTACGCGGCGGTCGAGGGCAACTCCCCGTTCCGCCTCGACACCCCGCTGTCCACGCTGCGCGCCGTGGTCGACGAGGAACTGCCGCCGCCCCGGCTGGCCGGGGCGCTGACCGGGGTGATCGAGGGGCTGCTGCGCAAGGACCCGGCCGAGCGGCTGTCGGCGGACGAGGCCGACCACCAGCTGCGGATCGTGGCGGCGGGCGGGGCGCCCCGCACCCCGACGACAGCGGTGCCGCCCAGGCCGTACGCCCCGACCGTCACGGCGGAGCCGGGGCAGCCGCCGACGCCCCCGATGCCGATGCAGGTGCCCACGCCGGTGCCGGGCTTCGGGCCCGGCGGCACGGGGACCACCACAGTGTCCGGCGGGGAGCCCGACGGGCGGCGCAGACGCGCGGCACTGGTGCTCGCGGCGGGCGTGGCGATCCTGCTGCTCGCGGTGGCCGGCATCACGTACGCGCTGCTGCGCGACAAGGACAACGGGGACAAGGACAGCGGCTCCGACAGCGGTTCGAGCTACGGGAGTTCGCCCCGGCCGGGGACAGGCGGCCAGAGCACCGACAGCGGCGCGAGCCCTTCGGACACCGACAGCACGGGCGAGGCGTCGCCGAGCGGTTCGGCGACCTACGGCGGCCAGAGCGGCACGCAGACCGGCGACGGCGGTGCGACCACGCTGCCGCCGGTCACCGTCCTGGTCAAGGTCCACGTGGTGCGCGACAGCTACACGGGTGCCTGTCCGCCGCCGGACGGCGAGAACCCGGCGTTCGGGGCGACGGTCACCGTGACCCGTACGCCCGCGACGGTCGAGTACCGCTGGCGGTCGACCGAGGGGGCGGGGACCGACTGGCAGACGCTCGACTTCCCTTCGGGCGGCGGGACCGAGCAGCAGATCGAATACACGGAGACGGCCTACACGGACAACGAGACCCGGTCGGGCGCGGTCTCGGTGGAGATCAGGAGTCCGCAGGAGATCACGTCGAGCGACGCCGCGTTCTCCGTCACGTGCGAGACGTCGACCCCGACCGCCACTCCGACGGACGGGGCCTCGTCCCAGGCCTTGGCGCCGAGGGCGGTCAGGCGGCGGAGCTGAAGGTGGGCAGGTAGCCGCCGGACTGTCCGGCGGCCGTGGGGTGGTAGGACTCGCCGATGTTCAGCCAGTTGACGCTGTGCAGCCAGGCGCTGCCCGAGCAGATCTCGTGGCCCGCGAACGCCTGGGTGACGGACGCGTAGGCGTAGCCGTGGTCGGCGGCGCGCTTGGCGGTCGCGGCGTTCAGGTAGTCCGACGCGTCGTTGATCGCGGAGCGCTCGCGGTCGCTGAGCCCGGCGACGCAGCTGCCCCCGATCTTGTAGAAGCGGGGGTAGCCGAGGACGACGACGCGCGCGGCGGGGGCCTTGGCCTTGATCGCCGAGTAGACCGAGTCGAGGTTGCCGGGCAGGGTGGAGTCGACGTAGGAGCGCGCCTGGGCGATGCGGCCGAGACAGGTGGACTCGGACTGCAGGACGCAGGTGGTCATGACGTCGGCGAAGCCCGCGTCGTTGCCGCCGATGGAGATGGACACGAGGTCGGTGCCCGCGTTGAGCGGGCCGAGCTGATTGGCCTTCACGTCGCCCGTACGGGCGCCGGAACAGGCCGTGAAGGCGAACGACGAGGGCGAGTTGGCGGCCGCCCACAGGACGGGGTAGGCGCGGGTCGAGCGCTTGCAGCCGCCGCTCGCGCTGTCGTAGTTGCCCGCCCCGACGCCCGAGGAGTAGGAGTCGCCGAGGGCGACGTAGTCGACCGCCTGGGCCGACGGGGCCTGTTGGTCGGCCTGCGCCGTGCTCGCGCCGGTGAGGGCGAGTGCGGCGCCGAGCAGGAGCGAGGACGAGAACGCGACGATGCGGGACAGTCTCATGAAGTCTCCCTACCAGTACCTCTGCCAGCAGTGCCGCAACTGTGGTAACAGGTCACCCGATTGATCGGTAGTGTCCATGACAAGAAGATGCTGTGAGGACTTCTTGACGCCCCCCGGAGCGTGCGCCACATTGAAGTCCGGCATCCGGCGCGCTGGGGGGCATAGTCGCCAATGCGGACCAATACCGGTAAGCCAGGACCGGCCCGGACGGATCTGACACCCGTGTTCGCGGGCTGCGCCTTCGCGGTGTCGGGCGTGGGGGCGGGGCTCGTACTGACCGGCCTCGACTCGCCGCTGCGCGCGCCGTTCGCGCTCTTCTTCCTGCTCTGGACACCCGCGGCCGCCGTGTCCAGCCTGCTCACCGGAGTGGAACCGGCCGGGCGGTTCGTCACGTCTTCAGCCGCAGCGGTCGCCGTGAACCTTCTCGTGGCGCAGTCGACGGCCGCATCGCACCTGTGGTCGGCGCGCGGCGGAGTCGTCGCGGTCGCCGCGCTCAGCGCGTTGATCGCGCTGCCCGCGTTGATCCGCCCGCTCCGCCGGCGAATTCGATCCTCCGGATCGACGCAATAGATCAACGCAACGGATCAACACAACAGATCAATGCGGCAGATCAATGCGGAAGATCACCGCAGCAGGAAGTATCAATTCCGTGGACCAGTGCGACAGTTGGGTCAAAACAGAAATAGGCGAGACCTTGCCGCAGGTCTTGCCATACGGTCCCATTCATCAATACCGTCGTACATCTCACCCGCATCGGACCATTGCACGGGCGACGCCAGGGGGAGGGCTCAGACGTCGCATTGATGGGTTCCGGCGCGGAGCGCGGTAGGGGGGTGCCGTGTTCGGCTTTCGCTATTCGCCGAGATACGGGCCGCGCGACCAGTAATGCCAGCTCCCTCATCGGGTACGGAGATCGATTCCGCCCCGACCTGGGGGAAAACCCTCCTTTCGAACCGGACATTCATCCGGACGGCCCGGGGGCGGGCCGTCCACCGGACGAGAGGGAAACAGACTCATGAGTTCCTTTCTGCACCCGGCGATACCCGGCCAAGATCCCATGGTCGACCGAGAAATCTCCCGAATACCCGCGCAGTACCGGCCCATCTCGTCGCACCTCGCGATTGCGCCGCCGGTCAGCGTCGTCATCCCCGCGATGAACGAGGCGGAGAATCTCCCGTACGTCTTCAAGACCCTGCCCGACTGGATTCACGAAGTCGTGCTGGTCGACGGAAATTCCTCGGACAACACCGTCCAGGTGGCCCGGGAACTGTGGCCCGACGTCGTCGTCGTGAAGCAGGTCGGCAAGGGCAAGGGCGACGCGCTCATCAGCGGATTCGCCGCCTGTTCCGGCGAGATCATCGTGATGGTCGACGCGGACGGCTCCGCCGACGGCCAGGAGATCGTCTCCTACGTCTCGGCCCTGGTCGGCGGCGCGGACTTCGCCAAGGGCTCCCGCTTCGCCAACGGCGGCGGCACGGACGACATGACGCCGATCAGGAAGCTCGGCAACTGGGCGCTGTGCACCGTCGTCAACCGCAAGTTCGGCGCCCGCTACACCGACCTGTGCTACGGCTACAACGCATTCTGGAAGCGCTGCCTCGACGAGGTCGTCCTGGACTGCACCGGCTTCGAGATCGAGACCCTGATGAACATCAGGGTCGTCAAGGCCGGGCTGCGGGTCCAGGAGGTGCCGAGCCACGAGTACAACCGCATCCACGGCGTCTCCAACCTCAGCGCGGTGAAGGACGGCATCCGGGTCCTCAGGGTGATCCTCAGGGAGAAGCGCGTGCGCAGGGCGTCCCGCCGCCCCGCCCACGCGTTCGGCGCCAGCACCGGCCGGGGAGAGGCGTCTTGACCGCACGCGACCACTCCGTCGTGATCTGCGCGTACACCGAGGACCGCTGGGAGGACATCCTCGCGGCGGTCGCGTCGGTGCGGCGCCAGTCGCGGCCCGCGCTGGAGACGCTGCTGGTCGTCGACCACAACCCGGCGCTGGAGGAACGGCTGGAGCGCGAGTACCGGGAGCGCCCGACGCCCGGGGGCGGACCCGGCTCCTCCGCGAGCGGGTCCGGGACCGCCGGGGGCGAGGTGCGGGTGCTCGCCAACGCGGGTCCCCGCGGCCTGTCCGCCGGGCGCAACACCGGCATCGCCGCGGCCCGCGGCGAGATCGTCGCCTTCCTCGACGACGACGCCGTGGCCGAGCCCGACTGGCTGCGGTACTTCGACGAGGCGTACGACGACCCGCGCGTCGTGGCCGTCGGTGGCAGGACCCTGCCCACGTGGGTTTCGGGCCGCAGACCGGCCTGGTTCCCCGAGGAGTTCGACTGGGTCGTCGGCTGTACGTACCGGGGGCTGCCGCCCGGCAGGGTCCGGGTGCGCAACGTGCTGGGCGGCAACGCCTCCTTCCGGCGCCGCGCCTTCGACGCGGCGGGCGGCTTCGCGACCGGCATCGGCAGGGACGGCGACAAGCGGCCGCTCGGCTGCGAGGAGACGGAGCTGTGCATCCGGCTCGCGAAGGCGCTGCCGCACGCCGTGCTGCTGATCGACGACCGGGCGGTCATCCACCACAAGGTCCCGCCCGCGAGGGAGCGCTTCGGCTACTTCCGCACCAGGGCCTACGCGGAGGGCCTGTCCAAGGCGCTCGTCTCGCGGAGCGTCGGCGCGGACAAGGGACTCGAAACCGAGCGGCGGTACACCACGCGGGTGCTGCCCGCCGGGGTGCTGCGCGGTCTGCGGGACGCGCTGCGCGGGCGGGCCGGGGGCGCGGGCCGGGCGGGCGCGATCCTCACGGGCGTGGCCGCGGCGGCGGGCGGCTACGCGGTGGGGACGGTCAGGTCGCGGCGCGGCGCGGCGGGATTCCGGGTGCCCCGGGTGGAGCCGTCGCGGACCGCGGGACCGGCTCGGGAAGGCAGGGCGGCGTGAGCGGGGCCGTACCGATCCTCATGTACCACGCGGTGGCGCACCGCCCCGCGCCCGCCACGCGCGCGCTCTCCGTCTCGCCCGAGGCGTTCGCGCGGCAGATGGAGGTGCTGGCGGAACGCGGGTTCACCCCGCTGACCACCGCGGCGCTCGCCCACGCCTGGCGCGGCGGCGGGCCGCTGCCCGAGCGGCCCGTGCTGATCACCTTCGACGACGGCTACGAGGGCGTGCACCGGCACGCCCTCCCCGCCCTCGTCGAGCACTCCTTCGCGGCCACCCTCTTCGTCTCCACCGGCTGGCTGCGCGGCGCGCACGACGCGGGCGGCGCGCCCGACGCCATGCTCGACTGGGACCAGGTGCGCGAACTGGCCGCGGCCGGCACGGAGATCGGCGGGCACAGCCACACCCATCCGCAGCTCGACCAGGTCGACGACGAGCGGCTGCGGCAGGAGGCGGTGCGCTGCACGGAGATCATCGCGGCGGAGCTGGGCGAGCGCCCGGCCTCCTTCGCGTACCCCTTCGGCTATGCGAACCGCAGGGTGCGGCGCGCCGTGCGCGGCGCCGGGTACGCCCAGTCGCTCGCGGTCGGCAACGGCCTGGCGCGGCGCGGGCAGGGGCCGTACGCGCTCCGGCGGCTGACCGTGCGGCGCTCCACGGACGTCGCGGAGTTCACGCGGATCGTCGAGGGCCGGGGCATCGCGCGGACCTTCGCCGCTGACCGGGCGCTCACCAAGGGGTACGCGCTCGTGCGCCGCACCCGCAGGGCGGGGAGTCTGCTCCTGGGCAGGACGTAGGGAGGGGCGGGGGCGCCCGCTCTCCACCGGCCGCCCCCGCACACTCCGCAAAGGTGCGGAAACCCGGATGCGCCGGTCCTGGCCGTGCCGGATCATGTGCCCCATGTCTGCCAACCCAGAGGCCGCGCTGCCGATCCGGCTCAACGTGGACGACAGCGACTCCCCCTCGGACGTCGTCGACGCGCTCTTCCTCGGCCGCTTCGCCAAGGGCGAGCAGCCGTTCTCCCACAGCCGCACCATCGACCGGGTCAAGTCGGGCGCCAACCTGATCCCTTCGGCCGCGACCGTGCTGCGCGCCGCCAGGGACGACGACCGCAGCGCGACCCTCGCCGAGGGCGACGGCTGGACGCTGCTGGTCTCCCGCTGGAACCGGGGCGCCGACGTCACCGTCACCGCGACCTCGCCCGAACTCGCGGCCGAGGTCCTGGCGCAGGCGACGGACGGCGTGCAGGACGAGCCCGAACCGCAGCCGGAGAACGTCTCGATGGGCTTCTGGTACGTCTCCCCGCGGCGCGGCCCGCACCGCACCACGCGCCAGATCTCGGCCGGCACCTGGGAGGAGGTCCGCCCCAACTACACCGCCCCGGTGGCCGACGCGATGGACCGGCTGATGAAGGTCACGCCCGACGACATCGCGGGGCGGCTGCTCCTGCTGCACGGCCCGCCCGGCACCGGCAAGACCTCGGCGCTGCGCACCTTGGCCCGCTCCTGGCGCGACTGGTGCCAGGTCGACTGCGTGCTCGACCCCGAGCGGCTCTTCAACGACGTCGGCTACCTGATGGACATCGCGATCGGCGAGGACGACGGCACGTCGGGCGGGCGCTGGCGGCTGCTGCTCCTGGAGGACTGCGACGAGCTGATCAGGGGCGAGGCCAGGCACACGGCCGGGCAGGCGCTGTCCAGGCTGCTGAACCTGACGGACGGACTGCTCGGGCAGGGCCGCAACGTCCTGGTCGGGGTCACCACCAACGAGGACCTGGAGCGGCTGCACCCCGCCGTCGTGCGCCCGGGGCGCTGCCTGGCCCGCATCGAGGTCGGGCCCCTGACGAGGCCCGAGTCGGTGGCGTGGCTGGGCACCGAGGAGGGGGTGGGCCGCGACGGGTCGACGCTGGCGGAGCTGTACGCGCTGCGCAGGGGTTCGTCGCCCGCGTCGGTACCGGCGCAGGAGCGGGGCACGGACGCGGGGCTGTACCTGTAGCGCGGGACTCGCGGCGCGGGTCACGGGTGGCGCGGGTCACGAGCAGCGCGGGTCACGGGTGGTGCGGGTCGCGAGTGGTGCGGCGGGGTCAGCCGCCGTACGCCGCCCGCAGCGCGTCGTTCACCGCCGCCAGTGCCTCCGCGCGGCTCAGCCCGAGCCGCTTGGTCTCCTCCGCGTAGGCCTGCGCGGCCCGCGCGGCACGGCGGTCGGCGGCGTCGCCCACGGCCGCGACGAACGTGCCGCTCCGCCCCCGGGTCTCGATCACCCCGTCCGCCTCCAGCGCGCGGTACGCCTTGGCGACGGTGTTCGCGGCGAGGCCCAGCTCCTCGGCGAGGCCGCGGACGGTGGGGAGCCGGTAGCCGACGGGCAGTGCGCCGGCGCGGGCCTGCTCGGAGATCTGGCCGCGCAGCTGCTCGTACGGGGCCGTGGAGACGTCCGGGTCGATCGCGATCTTCAGGGTCACGCCCCGATTCTCGCACCGCGCGCACGGCACGGGGGAAGTCCGGGGGCGCGGGGAAAAATCGGAGGCGGCGGGCGCGGGGGCGCGCATACCGTGCGGCCCATGACTGTAATCGTTCGGGAGTTCCGGCCCGAGACCGACGCCGACGGCTGGGCGCGGACGCGCCTGGCCGCGCTCCCCTACATGCTGACCACGCCCGAGCAGATCGTCCACGACGCGGCGCGGTCCCATCCCGACGCCCGGTTCAGGCCGCTGGTCGCCGAGGTGGACGGGGAGGTCGTCGGCACCGCGCAGGTGAGCCTCGCGCACGAGGCGAGCGAGCCGGGGCAGGGACTGCTCAACGTGTACGTGCACCCGGAGCACACCGGGCGGGGCGCGGGGTCGCTGCTGACGCACACGGGCGAGGAGTACCTGGCGGGGCTCGGCGCGGCGGCGGTCTACACCTGGGTGCTGGACGAGCGCCCGTACCGCACCTTCGCGGAGCGCCGCGGGTACACCGCGAGCCGCAGCGCGCACTTCCTGCACCTGGACCTGACGGGCCCCGCGCTGCCCGCGCCGCCCGCGCTCCCGCCGGGCGTGGAGCTGTGCACGGCGGCGGACTTCGCGGACGATCCGCGGCGGCTGTTCGCGGCGGACGCGGCGACCGTCGCGGACGAGCCGGGGGACGTGGACGCGCTCCTCGACGACTACGAGGACTGGCTGGCCACGACCTGGCACCACCCGCTGACGAGCCGCGAGTTGACCACGGTCGCGGTGGTGGACGGCGAGGTGGCGGCGTTCACGCTGGCCAGGACGGACGGTGCGACGCGGTACTCGACGGGCATGACGGGGACCCTGCGGGAGTTCCGGGGGCGGGGACTGGCGAAGCTGGTGAAGGCGCACGCCCTGCACCGGGCGCGGGCGGCGGGGCTCGTCGACGCGTACACCGGAAACGACACGGAGAACGAAGCGATGCTGGCCGTCAACCGGTGGTGCGGGTACCGCGTGGCGGCGACGGAGGTGCGGCATGTCCGGGAGCTCGGTTGAGGTGGTGCTGGTCAAGGCGGGGCGGACCAAGATCCGGTACCCGGCGGTGCGGGTCGCCGACGACGGGGTGCGGGTGACGGTCACCGCGCCCTGGGCCCGGGACACGGCCCGGGACTTCGGCTTCGTCAGGTTCGAGCCGGGTGACGTCTTCACGGAGCACTACTGGCGTGACCGGTGGTACGCGGTGAAGGAGGTCCGCACGGCCGACGGCGCGTTGAAGGGGTGGTACTGCGACGTGACCCGTCCCGCGGTGGTGTCGGCGTCCGGTACCGAGGTGACCGTCGAGGACCTCGATCTGGACCTGTGGGTGTCCGCGGACGGGAGCGTCGTACTGCGCCTGGACGAGGACGAGTTCGCGGAGAGCGGGCTCGCGGGGCGGGATCCGGAGGCGGGGGCGGCGGCGGTCGCGGCGCTCGACGCGCTGGAGCGCGTGGCGTTGAGCGGGGGGCTCGCGGGGCTCGTGGCATAGGAGTGCGGCGAGCCCGGGGGCGGGCGGGGCAGGTCGGGGCGCGGGACAAGAGTGGCGAGCCCGCTCGGGGGTGGGTGGGTGCGCGCGGCGTCCGCCCCGCCCCCGCGCAGCGGCCCGCGCCCCGAAAGGGGCGCGGGACCGTGCCTACGCGGGTCCGCGCCTAGCCCTGGCGGGCTCGCCACCCCGCGTCCCACCCGCCCCGCGCAGCGGCCCGCACCGCCTCGGGCAGGAGCGTCGACAGGCCGAGCACCGCCAGGCCCGCGCCCAGCCACAGCGGCGCCCGCAGTCCGTACCGTTCGATCGCCGCGCCGCCCACCGACGAGCCGACGATCACGCCGAGCGTGATGAACGACGCGTGCACCGTGTTCACCAGCGGCCGCGCGTTCCCCGCCCGCTGCACCCGCGTCGTCATCGCCGGGTTCATGGTCACCCCGACGAGCCCGATGCCGAGCATGGCCGCCACGGCGGGCACCGGGAGGTGGGCGAAGAGCGCGAACCCGGTCAGGAAGAGCAGGTTCAGCGCGAGCCCGGTCACCAGGACGGGCAGCGCGAACCGGTCGGCGAGGCGTCCCACGACGCTGTTGCCGACGACGGTCGCCGCACCGTACGCGACGAGCAGCAGCGGCACGCTGGACGCGGCGAAGCCGGTCACCTCGGTGAGGATCGGGTTGAGGTAGCTGAACGCGGAGAACGTCGCACCGATGATCAGCGTGCTCGTGACGAGCACAGGCCACAGGCGGCGGTTCCGGAAGACCTGGGCCTCCTCCCGGAAGCCCCCGCCCTCCCCGGAGTCCGCGGCGAGCGCCGGGACCCCGGCGACCGTCGCCAGCGCCGCGAGGACCGTGAGCACGGTGATCGCCCAGAACGCGGCGCGCCAGCCCAGGTGTTCGCCGATCAGCGTGGCCATGGGCAGCCCCAGGAGCGTGCCGAGCATCAGGCCGTTGAGGGTGACGGCGACGGCCCGGCCGCGCGCCTCGGGGCGGGTGAGCTGCGCGGCGATGGACAGGGCGAGGCCGAAGTACGCCTGGGACGCGACGCCGCTGACGACCCGGGCGACCGTCATCAGCGCGTAGCTCGTGGCGACGGCCGCGAGGACGTTGCCGACGAGGAAGACCGCGAAGAGCACCATCAGCGCCCTCTTGCGCGGGATCTTGAGCAGGGCCACGGTCAGGAACGGCCCGCCGACGGACATGGCGACGGCGAACGCGGTGATGAGGTAGCCGATCCGCGCGACGCCGACGCCCAGCCCCTCGGCCATCTGGGGCATGAGTCCGGCGACGACGAACTCGCTGGTGACCATGGCGAAGACGCCTAGGGCCAGCACGTATATGGCTCGGGGCACGGCGGGGACTTCCTCTGCGAGAGTTTTGGATAGGTCAGTACATAACGTGGGCAAAAGAAAGGCCGCCCGGCAGGGCAGCCCTTCGGTCGAGGTCAGCGCGCCAGCGCGTCCACCGCGATCTCCGCCGTCGACTCCAGCACTTCGCGGCCCGCGCCGCCCTGCGCCGAGACCCGCATCCCGCCGATGACGGCGTTGAGGTAGCGGGCGACGTCCGCCGGGGCGCGCCCGGTCGCGATCGAGCCGTCGCGCTGCCCCTCGGCGACGACCGCCCGCAGCGCGTCCAGCCTGCGGCGCAGGTCGCGCTCCAGGAGCCGTACGACCTCCGGTTCCGGATCCGCGCGGCCGGCCTGCTCCACGACGGTGTTCACGGTCAGGCAGCCGATGCTGCGCCCGCCGATCCGCTCCTCGAACTCGCCGTCCACGACCGCCGCGAACAGCGCGCGGATCCGCTCCAGCGGCGGGACCGACCCGTCCTCCAGGAGGGCGAGTTGGAGCGCGGCCTTGCTGTCGGCGTAGCGGGCGAGCGCACGCAGGAAGAGGTCGCGCTTGCTGCTGAAGGTGTTGTAGATGCTGCTGCGGCCCAGTCCGGTGGCCTCGCACAGCTCCTGGGTGGAAGTGGCCTCGTAGCCGTTCCGCCAGAAGGCGCGCATCGCCGCGTCCAGGGCCCGCTCCTCGTCGAACGTCCTCGGTCGGGCCATGATCCGTACCGTACACGTTTTGGATCGGTCAGTTCAATACAGTACGGCCAGTTCGATGCCGTGCGGTCAGTCCAGCACCTTGCGGTAGTGGAAGCGGTCGTACGGGCCCTCCACGCGCCGCTCCGTGAACTCGTAGCCGCAGCGGGGGTAGATCTTCTGGTTCTCCCACATCAGCGCGTTCGTCATGAGGCGCACCTCGGGCAGGCCCAGCGAGCGCGCGTGCGCGTCCACGAAGGCGAGCAGTTCCCGGCCGACTCCCCTGCCGTGCGCGTCGGGGTGGACCGCGATCGTGTCGAGGTAGAGGTGGTCCGCGTGCGGGACCAGCACGAGGAGCCCGACGACCGGGTCGCCCGTGACGTACACCCGCCCCGCCACCACGTTCTCGGCGTGGTCCTCCTCCATCGGCGCGGGGACGAGTCCGATGCGTTCGATGTAGGGCGAGAACGCCGCGTCGACCACGGACTTGACCGCGGGGACGTCGAAGGGGGCGGCGGGGCGGATGTCGGCTGTCATGCCGGTACGTTACGTCGCTTCGTGATCAGCTTCTTCAGCAGGGGCCAGGCCACGATCAGCGCGATCACCGCGTAGACCGTCACCGAGAAGGGCGTGTCGACCAGCCCGCTCACGCTGCCGTCGCTGATCTGGAGCGCGCGCCGCAACTGCTGTTCGGCGGCCGGGCCGAGGATGACGCCGATCACCGCGGGCAGCACGGGCAGCCCGTACCGCCGCATGCCGAACCCGAGCAGCCCGATCACCAGCAGGATCACCAGGTCCAGCGCCTCGCCGCCCACCGCGTACGCGCCGACGGCGGCGAAGAACAGGATGCCCGCGTAGAGGTAGGGGCGCGGGATGCGCAGCAGCTTCGCCCAGACCGGCGCGAGCGGGAGGTTCAGCGCGAGCAGCAGCACCATGCCGACGAAGAGCGAGGCGATCAGGCCCCAGACCAGGTCGGGTTCGCGCTCGAAGAGCAGCGGTCCCGGCTGGATGCCGTACTGCTGGAAGGCGGCGAGCATCACGGCGGCGACGGCGGTCGTGGGCAGTCCGAGCGTGAGCATCGAGACCAGCGTTCCGGCGGCCGACGCGGACGCGGCGGACTCGGGGCCCGCGACGCCCTCGATGGCGCCCTTGCCGAACTCCTCCTTGTGCTTGGACAGCCGCTTCTCGGTGACGTACGAGAGGAAGGTGGGGATCTCCGCGCCGCCCGCCGGGATCGCGCCGAACGGGAAGCCGATGAGCGGTCCGCGCAGCCACGCCTTCCAGGTGCGCCTCACGTCCTTCTTCTCCAGCCAGGGGCGGCCGACGGGGATCGGGGCCGCGCCCCCGCGCCGCAGGTGCGCCGCGACCCACAGGGCCTCGCCGATCGCGAAGAGGCCGACCGCCACGATCACCACGTCGATGCCGTCCGCGAGGTGCAGCGAGCCGAAGGTCAGCCGCTGCTGGCCGGTCATCTGGTCGAGCCCGACGAGCCCGATGGTCAGACCGATGAGCAGCGACGCGAGGCCCCTGATGCGGGAGGAGCCGAGCACGGAGGTGACCGCGATGAAGGCGAGCACCATGATGGCGAAGTAGTCGGGCGCGCCGATGTCCACGGCGAGGTCCGCGACGGTCGGCGCGAGCGCCACCAGCAGGCACGTGCCGATCATGCCGCCCGCGAAGTGCCCGATGGCGGCGGCGGCCAGCGCCTGGGCGCCGCGCCCCGACTTGGCCATCGGGTTGCCCTCGATGGCGGCGACGACGGCCGCGCTCTCACCGGGCGTGTTGAGCAGGATCGAGGTGGTGGAGCCGCCGAACATCGCGCCGTAGTAGATCCCGGCGAACATGATGAAGGCGCCGGTCGGTTCGAGGCCGTACGTCACGGGGAGCAGCAGCGCGACGGCCATCGCGGGGCCGATGCCGGGCAGCACGCCGATCGCGGTGCCGAGCAGCACGCCGATCGCGGCCCACAGCAGGTTGATCGGCGTCAGTGCCGTACCGAAGCCGTCCATGAGGGAGTTGAGCGAATCCATCGGTTAGAGCACCCCCATCAGCGGGCCGCCGGGGAGCGGGACCCCGAGCAGGTTGTCGAAGACGAAGTAGGCGAGGAGGGAGAGCCCGGCGGCGATCAGCGGGTCGCGGTCGAGGTGGCGGCTGCCGAGCGCGAAGGCCGCGCCCCAGAAGAGCAGGGCGCCCGCGATCGGGAAGCCGAGCGGGTCGATGAGGACGGCGAAGCCGAGGAAGACCCCGGTGAGCAGCAGGACCGTGCGCCAGTCGGCGGGTTCGGCGAGGTCGACGTCCTCGCCGCCCTCGGCCTCGCCCCGGCCGCCGCGCAGCACGTCGACGGCGAGCAGCACGGCGACGAGCAGCAGGCCGGCGCCGACGACGATCGGCACGGTCCTGGGGCCGACGGGGCCGCGCTGGGCGACGGCGACGTCCATGGTGAGGGCGTCGCCGAGGACGAGGCAGCCGAGCGCGAGCAGCAGGACGCCGACGCCGAGTTCGGAGTGGTCGCGCAGCCAGGCCTTGGCGGTGGCCGTCTCGGGCGCATCGCCGGATTCGGGGGCGGTCACAGTCCCAGCTCCTTCAGTACGGTCTCCACGCGCTCGTTCTGCGCTTCGAGGAAGTCCCCGAACTCCTCGCCGGTGAGGAAGGCGTCGCTCCAGCCGTTCTTCTTCATCGACTCGCGCCACTGCTTCGACGCGTGCAACTTCTCGACCAGCGCGATCAGCTTGTCCCGCTCGGCGTCCGTCAGGCCCGGCGGTGCGACGATGCCGCGCCAGTTGGTGAACTCGGTGTCGAGTCCGGCCTCGCGCAGCGTCGGCGCGTCCAGTCCAGGCACCCGCTCGGGGCCGGTGACGGCGAGCAGCCGCAGCTCGCCCGCCTCGATCTGGTCGAGGTACTCGCCGACGCCGGAGACGCCGAAGGCGACCTTGTTGCCGAGGATGGAGGCGAGGAGTTCGCCGCCGCCGTCGAAGGGGATGTAGTTGACGTCCCTGGGCGCGATCCCGGCGGCCTTGGCCATCAGCATCGGCGCGAGGTGGTCGGGCCCGCCGGGCGACGAGCCGCCGCCGACGGGCACCTTGCCCGGGTCGGCCTTCCAGGCGGCGAGCAGGTCGCCGATGGTCTTGTACGGGGAGCTCTTGGACACCACGACGATGTCCTGTTCCTCGGTGAGCCGGGCGATGGGGGTGGTGTCGGCGAGGGTCTTGGGCGCCTTGTTGGTGTGTACGGCTCCGACGACGCCGAGGCCCATGGACATGGCGAGCTTGCCGTTGCCGTGCTCGCCCGCGAGCCGGGCCAGGCCGACGGTGCCGCCTGCGCCGGGCAGGTTGAACACCTCGATGCCGTGGGTGAGTCCGGCGTCCTCGGCGTTCTTGGCCGCGGTGCGGGCGGTGATGTCGTAGCCGCCGCCGGGGGTGTTGGGGACCATGAAGCGCAGGCCGGGGATCTGCGTGCCGGTGTCGTCGCCGCTGCCCGTGGAGAGCAGCGGCGGTCCCACGAGCACGAGCAGCGCCGCCCCGGCCATCGCGAGCGGGGTGCGAAAACGCACGTGAGCCGCCTCTCGAAGGGGGAAGGAGGGGGTTTCCAGGAGGATGTGAGGTGGCCCACATGTTGCCTGCGCGTTAAGAACCTGTCTCCCTTCCGCAACCAACGGACGTTGTGGTCGTTGTGGTCGCGCCCTAGCGTGTGCGCGTGACGAAAGTGCTGGTGGTGGACGACGACTTCATGGTCGCCAAGCTGCACAGCCGCTATGTGTCCGCGACGCCCGGGTTCACGGTCGTCGGGGTGGCGCACACGGGTGCGGACGCGCTGCGCGCGGCCGGGCGCCTGCGTCCCGACCTGGTGCTGCTCGACATCTACCTGCCCGACATGGACGGCATCCGCGTGCTGCGCGAGCTGCGCGGGGCGGGGCTCGGGGTGGACGCGCTCTTCATCACGGCGGCGCGGGACGCGGGGACGATCCGCTCGGCGCTGCGCGCGGGGGCGCTGCACTACTTGATCAAGCCGTTCAACCAGGCCGCGCTCCAGGAGCAGTTGCGGCACGCGGCAGCGGTACGGGGGCGACTGGACGCGCTGGACGAGGCGCGCCAGGAGGACGTCGACCGGATCTTCGGCGCCCGCCCGCCGGGCTCGCGCGAGCTGCCCAAGGGCCTCGCGGCGCACACCGCGGAGCTGGTGGAGCGCGCGCTGCGGGAGCACCCCGAGGGGCTGTCGGCGACGGAGTGCGCCCAGGCGGTGGGGTCGCTGTCGCGGGTGAGCGCGCGCAGGTACCTGGAGTACTTCGCGGAGACGGGCCGCGCGGTGGTGACCCTGCGGTACGGCGGCACGGGCCGCCCGGAGCGGCGGTACGCGCCGGGGGCGTGAGCGGCGCCCACGGGGGGGCGGGCCTACGTGCGGGGCGGCCGCGCCGCACGGGGGCCCGCACGGGCGGCCGCGTCCCCGGCCCTCGTGACCCCGCATCCTCAGCGGTCTCTTACCCCTGCCTTAACGCGACCATAAAGATCGCCGCCGACCGGTCTTCGCCGTCGGTTCGGCGCCTTCACCGGGCTAGCTTGCTGATCGCCGGACCCCCCACCTCGCGTCCGGCACTCCCCCGTTCTCCCCGTCGAAGGAGTTCCGCTCCCATGGCCGCACGCCGCCACGTCGCCCGCCTCGCCCCGCTGACCGCCGTCCCGTTCGCCCTCGGCGTGCTCACCGCGCCGCCCGCCGCCGCGCACGGCACGATGACCGATCCGGTGAGCCGGGTCTCCGCGTGCTTCGCCGAGGGGCCCGAGAGCCCCGACTCCCCCGCGTGCAGGGCCGCGGTCGCGGTCGGCGGCACGCAGCCGCTCTACGACTGGAACGAGGTCAACATCGGCGACGTCGCGGGCGCGCACAAGGCACGCATCCCGGACGGGAAGCTGTGCAGCGCGGGCCGCGCCAAGTACCGGGGGCTCGACCTGCCCCGCACCGACTGGCCCTCGTCGAAGCTGGCCGCGGGCAAGCACACCTTCCGCTACCGGGCGACCGCCCCGCACCGGGGCACCTTCTCGCTGTACGTCACCAAGGACGGCTACGACCCGTCGAAGCCGCTGAAGTGGTCGGACCTGGAGGAGCAGCCGTTCGCGGAGGCCACCAACCCGAGACTGGAGAGCGGCGCGTACGTCATCGAGGGCACCGTCCCGGCGAAGAGCGGGCGGCACCTCGTGTACTCGATCTGGCAGCGCTCGGACTCCCCCGAGGCGTTCTACACCTGTTCCGACGTGGTGTTCGGCAAGGACACCGGCGGCGCGGCCGGGGCGCCCGCCGCGGCCGCGCCGAGCGACGAGGAGATAGCGGCGGGGGCCGGGAAGTCGACGGTCGACCACCAGGGGCACGGCGGTGACGCCCCGGCGGAGCACGGGGCGGGGCACGGCACGCAGGTGGCCGCGGCGGTGCCCGTCCCCGCGCCCGGGGCGAAGGGCGGCGCGGAGCACCTCGCCGCGACGGGCGGCGACTCCGACACCGCGTACTACGCCGTCGGCGGTGTCGCGGCGCTCGCGGCGGGCGGCGGACTGATGTTCGTGACGGTGCGCCGCAGGCGGTCCGAGGCGTGAGCGGCGGGTGGTCGCCCCGGACGTCCGGGGCGACCGCCCTTTCCGCTAGGCCCAGTCGGGCATGATCCGGTCGTGGATCAGGCGCAGCTGGGCGTCGGCGTCGGCGACCGGCAGGTCCCGTCCGGTGAACGCCTTCACCAGGGCGCTGTCGGTGATCGCACAGATCATGTGGTTGACGCCGCTGGGCTCGATGTCGCGGCGGATCTTCTCCAGGCACTCCTCGGGGGTGCCGGACACCGACAGCTTCTCGGCGACCTCGGGCGAGGTCAGTTCGATGCCCCGGGCGAGGTCGCCCGCGCCGATGGCGTCGATGACCGGTTTGAGCTCGGCCGGGTCGACGCCGTTGCGCCGCAGTTGCTCCTCGGGCATCGACGAGGCGTAGATGCCGACCATGGAACGGGCGGCCTCCTTGGCCCGTGCGGAGTCGGGGTCGGTGGCGAAGACCACCCACGCCCCGATGTCGAGCGTCCGCCAGTCCTTGCCCGCGCGCTCGGCGCCTGCCTTGATGTGGTGCACCGCGTAGTCGTACGCCTCGCGGGTGTAGCTCAGCGCGTGGTGGCAGCCGTCCGACAACTCCCCGGCCGCTTCGAAGGACTTGGGGCCCCGCATGGCGCCGAGCTTGACGGGAAGGCGGTCCTGCACGGGCCGCGCGAAGGTGAACAGGCCGTCGTACGTGAAGAATTCGCCGTCGTACGTGATCGTGCCCGCGTCGAGGAGGGTGCGGATGACGTGCAGCGCCTCCTTGGTCCTGGACAGCGGCTTCTGCCGGGACCAGTCGATGCCGTACTGCGCGAGGAGCCCGAAGTTCCCGCTGGAGATCACGCCTTCGGCGCGGCCGCCCGACAGTTCGTCGAGGGTGGCGAGCGCCTGGGCGATCAGCGTGGGCTCGCGCAGCACCACGGAGGACAGGCTGGGCCCGAACCGGATCCGGTCCGTCTGGCCGGCCGCGGCCGCGAAGAGCAGCCACATGTCCTTGTGCCAGGTCTCGTCGGCCGCGTAGCAGGCGTGGAAGCCGAGTTCGTCGGCGAGCCTGATCGAGGCGAGCGAGTCCTGGAGGGGTCCGTCGGGGAGCATCACGTAGCTGAACTTCACAGGTCGCCTTCCCGTAGCTGTGACCTCGGCCGGAGCCGCCGGTCAACTGTCGGTTCAGCTTAGGCAGTTGGACGGCGTCGCATGGGCGGGATCGAGGGCGTTGGCCACTTCGTGGTGGGCGACGCGGTCGCTGACGCCGATGGCGAGGTGCTCGGCGATGTCGATGGCGCAGCGGTCCTGGAGCAGGATGTTCCTGACGTTCGGCCCGTCGAGGAACTGGCTGCGGTACGGGGTGACGACCTGGTCGTAGCGGGTGGAGATCACCGTGTACGCGACGCCGGGGACGGTGTCGCCGCCCGCGTTGAGCCGGGTCAGGAACGCGGAGCCCTGGATCTGGTCGGCGAGGGCGGGGGTGGCGGTGGTGAGCAGGTCCTCGGCGCCGGGGAAGTACGGCAGCAGTTTGGTGAGCCCGAGGAGGGTGGTGCCGTGGTTGTCGGGGGCGAGGCCCACGAGGGCGTTCACCTTCGCGGCGCCGCCGAGGAACTTCAGGTAGTGGCGGGGCATCATGCCGCCCTGGGAGTGTCCGACGATGTCCACCTTGGCGGCACCGGTCGCGGCCAGCACCTTGTCGACGAAGACGTCGAGCTGCCCGGCGGACTCGGCGATGGGGCCCAGGCCGTGGAAGAAGGGGACGCCGGGGAGCCGGCCGTAGTCGAGGGAGTAGACGCAGTAGCCGCGCCGCACCAGGTAGGGGGCGAGGACCAGCCAGTTGTCGACGGAGTTCCCGAAGGTGCCGTGGACGAGGACGACGGGGCGGGGGTGGGCGGCGGACGGCTCGCAGGAGTAGTCGTTCCACCCGCTGGTGGTGGACGCGGCGGCGGGGGCGGGGGCAGGGGTGGGCGCCGCCGTGACGGCGGCGGTGGGGAGCAGCAGCGTGGCGGTCGCGAGCAGCAGGACGCTGAGCGTCCGCGCGGCGCGCCGGTTCCAGGACGGCATCGGTCGGTCTCCTTGCGGCTCAGTGGGGTGAGGCATGGGGATAGAGACGTGGAGTGCGACCTGCGGCCCGGACCACAGCTTTGATGTGCATACGACAAGCTACGGACGAGTAGCCGGTACGGGAAGTTACGCGTCGGTAAAAAGTCCCCGCACGACAGGAAGCTGCCGTACGGGGACGCGGGACGCCACGGGAGGGCGCCCGAACGGGTTTCCGTCGTGCCGCTCTAGCAGGGACTGAGGTGGTAGACCCAGCCCCAGGGGGCGTGGGCGTCCGAGGTGCCGCCCGGGGTGGTCCAGCCGACGTTGCCGTTGACGTCGTAGAACTTGGCGATCAGCGCGGCCCGCTGGTTGCTGATCCAGGAACCGGTGCCGGTCCAGGGGATGTAGGTCTTCACGCCACAGGTGAAGAGCATCAGGCCGTCACCGGTGAAGTTCTCCCCGGGCCAGGCGCACATGTAGGTCCACGGACAGGAGGCGGCGGCGGTCTTCGACCCGGGCACCGAAAGGTCGCGCCCCCGCTCCTCGCCGGGCAGCGTCAGGAGCAAGGTGCCCCCGCCCAGGTCGATCTTGTTGATGGCGACCTGTCTGCCGCCCGTCTTCGCCAGGTACCCGTCCACCCTGGCCTGAAGGCTCCTGGCCTGTGCGGCGGTGAGACCCGCTTCTCTCGCCTGGGCCGCGAAGGCGCGGCCCCCGTCGTCGCGCGGAGCGGACGCGGCCCCTGCCGCGCCCGTGGTGCCCACCAGGGCCAACAGGGCCGTCAACAACGCGACGGCGATCTTTCCCAATGCGGAGGACCTGGAGCTTCTGGTGCCTGTCACCGAGTCGCCTCTCTGCCGGTCGTTCCCACGGATGGGGGCGGGCGTCGCGCGGCGGCGGATTCCCGACAGCCGCCACGCGTCGCCCCGGCACCGATTATCGACAGCGCGTCGGGGCGCGGGATTGGCCCAGCGTGCGCACTTCCTTGGCCTGGAGTGCGATCCCGCCGCAGAAGAGGCGCGGGCCCCGGCGAACACCCCAGCCCCGCTCAGCCATTCGGCCCTCCCCACCTGCGCCGACGTCCCCCACCCCCGAGCGTGGACGCATGAGCTTCGTCGATGAGCTGAAGACCGCCGTCACCCCCCGCGCCGCCCTCCTCGTCGTCGGCGTGCTCGCCCTGCAACTGCTCTTCATCGCCTCCTACGTGGGCGCCCTGCACAGCCCCAAGCCCAAGGACGTGGCGTTCGGCGTCGTCGCCGCCTCCCCGGCCGTCGCCGAACAGCTCTCCGAGAAGCTCGGCGCGCTCCCCGGCGACCCGCTCGACCCGCGCGTGCTCGCCGACGAGGCAGCCGCGCGCCGACAGATCCTGCACCGGGAGATCGACGGCGCGCTGCTGTTCGACACCAAGGGCACCGAGGACACCCTGCTCGTCACCTCAGGCGGCGGCGCCGCGCTCGCCCACGCGCTGGAGACCATGACCGCGAAGATCGACGCCACCCAGCAGCGCACCTCGAAGGTGGTGGACGTGGCGCCCGCGTCGTCCGAGGACTTCAACGGGCTCTCCGCGTTCTACCTGGTCGTCGGGTGGTGCGTCGGCGGATACCTGTGCGCGTCGATCCTGGCGATCAGCGCGGGCGCGCAGGCCTCGAACCCGCAGCGCGCGATCATCCGCCTCGGTGCCCTCGCCGTCTCCGGCATCCTCGGCGGGCTCGGCGGCGCGATCATCATCGGGCCGGTCCTGGGGGCGCTGCCGGGCAGCGTGATGGGACTGTGGGCGCTCGGCGCGCTCGTCGTCTTCTCGGTCGGCGCGGCCACGCTCGCGCTCCAGGCGCTGACCGGGATCGTGGGCATCGGGCTGGCGATCCTGCTCATCGTGATCGCGGGCAACCCGAGCGCGGGGGGCGCGTTCCCCGCGCCGATGCTGCCGGACTTCTGGCGGGTCATCGGGCCCGCGCTGCCGCCGGGTGCGGGTACCTGGGCGGCGCGGTCGATCGCGTACTTCGAGAGCAACGCGATCTCCGGGGCGCTTCAGGTGCTGGTGATCTGGGGGATCGTGGGGTCGGTGGTGACGTTGGTGATGTCGTCGCGGCGGAAGCGGGACGACGTGGACGCGCTGCTCGCCGAGGCCCGCAAGTCCTAGCGGGAGCGGGTGCGGACCCGCGGGCCGGTGGAGGCTTGCTCGCGCGGTTCCCCGCGCCCCTGAAGGGGCGCGGGGAACCGCGCGAGGGTGGGGCACACGCCGCGCGTACCCCTACTCCCCGCCCCCGTAGTACGCCTGCCGCATCAGCCGTGTCATGTCGTCGATCATCGGCATCCGCGGGTTCGCCGGTGCGCACTGGTCGGCGTACGCGTTCATCGCCTGCTGCGGCAGCGCCGCCAGGAAGGCCGCCTCGTCCACCCCCTCCTCCCGGAAGGAGGCCGGGATGCCGCACCGCGTGCGCAGGTCCTCGACCGCGCGGGCGTAGGACTCCACGCCCTCGTCGGGCGTCGCCGCCGGCAGGCCCAGCGTGCGGGCGATCTCCTGGAAGCGCTCGGGCGCCCGGTAGACCTCGGCCTTCGGCCAGGGCGTGGCCTTGCCGCTGACCTGGCCGTTGTGGCGGATGACGTGCGGCAGGAGCAGCGCGTTCGTCCGGCCGTGCGCCACGTGGAAGGTGTTGCCCAGCGTGTGGGCCATCGCGTGGACCAGGCCGAGGAACGCGTTGGCGAAGGCCATGCCCGCCACGGTCGACGCGTTGTGCATCTTCTCCCGCGCCTCGGGGTCGTCCGCCCCGCCGACCACGCACCGCTCCAGGTTCTCGAAGACGAGCTTGATCGCCTGGAGGCAGAGGCCGTCGGTGTAGTCGTTGGCGTAGACCGAGACGTACGCCTCCGTGGCGTGCGTCAGCGCGTCGAAGCCGGAGTCGGCGGTGACCTTCGCGGGCAGGCGCAGCGGCAGCACGGGGTCGACGATCGCCACGTTCGGGGTCAGCGCGTAGTCCGCGAGGGGGTACTTCCGGGCCGCGGCCGGGTCGGAGATCACCGCGAAGGGGGTGACCTCGGAGCCGGTGCCCGAGGTCGTCGGGACCGCCACCAGCTGGGCCTTCGCGCCGAGCCCCGGGAACTTGTAGGCGCGCTTGCGGATGTCGAAGAACTTCTCCTTCGTGTCCGCGAACTCCACCTCGGGGTGCTCGTACATCAGCCACATGATCTTCGCCGCGTCCATCGCCGAGCCGCCGCCCAGCGCGATGATCGTGTCCGGTTCGAAGTCCCGCATCAGCGCGGCACCGGCCCGCACGGTCGCCAGCTCCGGGTTCGGCTCGACGTCGTCGACGACCTGGACGGCGACGGGCGAGGGCCGCGCCTGGAGGATGTCGGTGACCTTCCGTACGAAGCCCAGCTCGCCCATCGTCCTGTCGGTGACGATCGTGACCCGCTCCAGGCCCGGCATCTCGCCGAGGTAGCGGATCGCGTTGCGTTCGAAGTAGATCTTCGGCGGGACCTTGAACCACTGCATGTTGTTGTTGCGCCGTCCGATCCGCTTGACGTTGACGAGGTTCACCGCGGTGACGTTGTCGGAGACGGAGTTGTGGCCGTACGAGCCGCAGCCCAGCGTCAGCGAGGGCAGGAAGGCGTTGTAGACGTCGCCGATCCCGCCGAAGGTGGAGGGCGCGTTGACGATGACGCGGACCGCCTTGACCCGCCTGCCGAACTCCTCCGCCAGTTCCTCGTCCTCCGTGTGGATCGCGGCGCTGTGCCCGAGGCCGTGGAACTCGACCATCCGCGCGGACAGTCGGAGCCCGTGTTCCGTCGAATCGGCCTTGAGCGCGGCCAGTACGGGCGAGAGCTTCTCCCGGGTCAGCGGTTCGTTCTCGCCCACCTCGGCGCACTCGGCGAGCAGGATCGAGGTCCCCTCGGGCACCTCGAAGCCCGCCTGCCGGGCGATCCACCGCGGCGACCTGCCGACGACGTCCGCGTTCAGCTTCGCGCCCGAGCAGTTGGCGGCGAACGCCGTCGTGCCGAAGACGTACTCCTCCAGCTTGGTCTTCTCGGCGGACGTCAGCACGTGCGCGCCGAGGCGCTCGAACTCCGCGACGCCCTCGTCGTACACCTCGCGGTCGAGGACGACGGCCTGTTCGGACGCGCAGATCATGCCGTGGTCGAAGGACTTCGAGAGGACGATGTCGTGGACGGCGCGGCGCAGCTTCCCGCTCCTGGTCACGTACGCGGGCACGTTGCCCGCGCCGACGCCCAGCGCCGGCTTGCCGCACGAGTACGCGGCCTTGACCATCGCGTTCCCGCCGGTGGCGAGGATGGTGGAGACGCCCGCGTGGTTCATCAGGAGGCCGGTCGCCGCCATCGAGGGTTCCTCGATCCACTGCACGCACCCCTCGGGCGCGCCCGCCTCGACCGCCGCGTCGCGCACGACGCGGGCGGCCTGGGCCGAGCACTTCTGGGCCGAGGGGTGGAAGGCGAAGACGATCGGGTTGCGGGTCTTCAGCGCGATCAGCGCCTTGAAGACGGTCGTGGAGGTGGGGTTGGTGACCGGGGTCATCGCACAGATGACGCCGACCGGCTCGGCGATCTCGGTGATGCCGTTCAGCTCGTCGCGGTTGATGACGCCGACGGTCCTGAGCCCCGCCATGGAGTGGGTGACGTGCTCGCAGGCGAAGAGGTTCTTGACGGCCTTGTCCTCGAACAGGCCGCGCCCGGTCTCCTCGACCGCGAGCCGCGCCAGCTCGCCGTGTTCGGCGAGCGCCGCCAGCGACGCCTTCTCGACGATGCGGTCGACCTGCTCCTGGGTGAACGAACCGAACCGGTCCAGCGCGCCCAGCGCCCGCTGGACCAGTCCGTCCACCATCTCGTTGGCCTGCATGGCGGGTGCTCCTTCTCTGCGACCTTTTTCGCTGATGTCTCAATTCGACACCCGCAGGCGCACCCAACAGCTCCGAAAAGGGCCCTGACAGACAGGGAGAAGGTCCCTCCAAGATCGTGAAGATCTCCGAGAAACCCTCCCCCACCTGTGCTTTCTTCAGAGGTACAAAGTCCCTTGCGAGATTGTGAAAGCTTTCACAAAGAATGCGCGAAAAGGCGCTCCCGCCCGTTCACCCCTCTCTTTCCGAAGGACCGAGCCAGCCGCGCGTCGCCGCTTTGAGGCCCGCCTGGAACCGCGTCCCCGCCCCCAGCTCGCCGAGCAGCCCGCCGATCCTGCGCCGCACGGTGTGGACGTGGACGCCGAGCTGTCTGGCGATGGCCTCGTCGCGGAGCCCGCTGGAGAGCAGCCCGAGCAGTTCCACGCTCTCGCGCGGCAGCGGCGAAGGCGGCGCCACCGCCTCCCCCTCCGTGCCGAACGGCAGCGCGCCCTCCCACACCGCGTCGAACAGCCCGGCCACGGCGGGGCGCAGCGGCCCTCCGCTCACCAGCAGCGCGTGCGCCGTCGGGTCGGCGTATCCGCTCGGCGGCAGGAGCGCGGTCCGCCCGTCCACCACGAGGAGCTTGGTCGGTACGGTGGTGGCGACGCGCACCCGCAGCCCCCGCCCCACGAGCCCGGCCAGTTCGCGCAGCCGCCCCGGCCGCGCCAGGGCCTCCTGCCCGAGGACCAGTCGCACCTCGACCCCGCGCGCCAGCAGCGCGTCCAGCACCCCGCGCCCCGGCTCGCCCCGCCCGTCGCCCCCGTCCCCGTCGCTCCCGCCCTCGTCGATCCCGCCCCCGTCGCGCCCGTCCTTCCCTTCGCGCCCCTCCGCCCCCACGGCAGACGCCGTGACGTACGGCGGCCGGTCCAGGATCGACACCCGCTCCCCCGCCCCCGCCAGCAGCCGCTCCACGCGCGCCGCGAGCTCCGCCTCCCCCGTCACCAGCTCGATGCCCGTGCCGCTCGGCGGGGGCGCGGACTCGGCGAGGCGCCCCGCCAGTTCGTCGGCGGTCAGCCGCAGCCGCTCCAGTTCGGCGGCCCTGCGGTGCAGTTCGGCCGCCCTGCGGTGGACGAGCGCGCGCACGGCGGGCCCGGCGGGCACGGGGCGCGGCAGCACGTCCCCGTGCGGCACCGCACCCCCGTACGGCACCGCGCCCCCGTACGACGGCCCTCCGTACGACGGCCCCCCGACCGCCGTCGCCACCGGCCGTACGAACCCGTAGTCCCCCAGCCTCTCCAGCGCCTCCCTGAACTCCCCCTCCGTCATCGACAGTTCGCGGCGCAGCCGGTCGGCCCCCGCCGACCGGCCCCGCGCCAGGGCCCGGTACACCCGCTCGTCGGCGGGGCGCAGGCCCAGTTCCCCCAGCGTCGTCTCCTTGGTCATGGCTCCGATCCTTGGCGCGGACCGACGGCCACACAAGTGGGCATCCACAGTTGTGACCAGCGCTTATTTCTTGATCAACACCTCCGCAACGTCTTGCATGGCCCGGACCCGCACGACGTGCGCGCTCTCGCGCGCTGGAGGGACCCCCCTTGAGCAAGATCCGCAAGACCGGCACGAAGAGCCGTCCCCGTACGGCCGCCGGACCCGCCCGAATATCCGGCGTCGCCGCGCTCGTCGGCGCCGCGTCCCTGCTCGCGGGCACGGTCCAGGCGACCGCCGCCCCGCTGCCCCACGGCCCCGCGGCGAAGGCGCTGCCCGGCGAGGTCGTACCCGGCGAAGGCACCGCGACCCCCGCCCTCGTGGACGGCATCGCCGAGCGGACCCGGGCGACCGGGAACGCCGCGGACGCCGCCCGCGCCCACCTCGCGGGCAAGAAGGACCGCTACGCCATCGCGGACCCGGGCCGCGACCTCGCAGCGCCGAAGACCCTGACCGACGGCGGCGACGAGACGGTCCGCTTCCAGCAGCGCCACCGGGGGCTGCCGGTGCTCGGCGGCCAGTACCTGGTGCGGATGGCCAAGAAGGACGGCGCCCGCGTCGTCACCGGCACCTCCGGCCGGTACTTCACCGGCCTGGACGTCTCCCCGAAGGCGTCCGTCGCCGAGCGGACCGCCGTCGAACGCGCCGTCGCCGCGACCCGGGCCGACCTGACCGAGAAGCTCACCGCGAAGGGCGCGCGGCCCCAGCGGCAGCTGTCCGGCGCGTCCCACGGCCTGATCGTCCTGCCGCAGGGCAAGGGCGTGCTGACGTACCACGTCACGGTCGCGGGCACCGACCCGACGACCGGCGCCCCGGTCAAGGAGGAGGTGTACGTCGACGCCGCCGCCGGCTTCCCGGTGCTGCGCTACTCGGGCATCCAGACGATCCGCCACCCCGGCACCCAGGGCTCGGGCACCAAACTGGACGGCAAGAAGGTCCCGCTGGAGGTCTTCCAGCGTGGCGGCGCCTACCAGCTGCGCGACTACAAGCGCCTCGCGGGCTCCAGCAAGCAGACGCTGACCACCTGGGACGCGACCGGCGTCGAGGCCGAGGCCGCGTCCGGCACCTGGCCCGCGGGCATCAAGGAGGTGGCGTCCCCGAAGAAGGCGTTCGGGAAGGCCGCCACCGCGTCCGGCGCCGTGGACGCGCACTGGGCGGCCGGCCAGGTCTACGACTACTACAAGAAGAAGCACGGCCGCGACAGCCTCGACGGCCGGGGCATGGCCATCAACTCCCTGGTGGGCGTGGTGGAGAACGGCCAGCCGTTCGTCAACGCCTTCTGGGACGGCCAGAAGATGGTGTACGGGACGGGCGACGCGGAGTTCAAGCCGCTCTCCGCCGACCTGGACGTGGTGGGCCACGAGATGACGCACGGCGTCGTCGAGCACACCGCGGGCCTGGTGTACGTCGGCCAGTCCGGCGCCCTCAACGAGGCCGTCGCCGACTACTTCGGCAACGCCATCGACGTCGAGGTCGCGGGCAACGCCAAGTCCCCGAACGCCTCGCTGATCGGCGAGGACCTGTGCCGCACGCAGGGCCCCCGCGCGTGCGCGATGCGCGACCTGAACGACGGCCGCACCACCGCCAAGGACTTCCTCGGCGTCACGTACGGCACCGACAACGGCGGCGTGCACCTCAACTCCACGATCTTCTCCGGCGCGCTGTGGGACGTCCGCGAGGACCTGGGCGGCAAGCTCGCCGACCGGATCGTCTACAAGGCGCTGGGCGAGTACCTCACCCCGCTCGACGGCTTCACCCAGGCCAGGGCCGCGGTCGTGGCCGCAGCCAAGGACCTCGGCGTCAAGGGCGCGCGACTGCGCGCGGTGAACCGGGCGTTCGACGCGCACGGCATCGTCCCCGGCTGGGAGAAGGCCATCGGCGTCGACTCCGACCGGCTCTTCGGCGACGTCAACATCGCGGGCACCGAACCGGGCGCGGGCGGCGGCTGGTGGGCCTCGTCCAAGTCGGACGACGAGGGCGGCGAGCCGTACTCCCTCTACGTCGGACGCACCGACGGCAGGGGCACGCCGAAGATCGTCAGCCCCAACGACGGCCGCTACCACGTCCACCCGGACACCGACGGCACGTCGGTCGCCTGGGCCGCGTACGGCGCGAACGGCGTCGACCTGCTGTGGCGTCCGCTCGCGGGCGGCCCGGTCAGGAAGCTCTGGTCGTCGCCGCGGGCGATCGGCAACGTCCACGTCGCGGGCCGGACCGTGGTCTTCCAGGAGACCGGGCAGAGCGGTCTGCCGCGCGTCGGCTGGATCACGGTCGGCGACCGCGCGCCGCGGTACGCCGACGGGGGCGACTCCCGCGTCGCCACCGCGCTGCCGACGATCAGCGGCACGAAGGTGGCGTACGCCAGGACGCTGGACGGCGCGAACGGCGAGCAGCACCTGACGACCGAGATCCGCGACCTGAAGACCGGCACGAAGACCACGCTGGCGCCCAGGGGCGCGCGCTCGGGCCTCTCCTCGCCCACGCTCAACGGCCGGTACCTCTACTGGCTGGTCGACGACATCGAGGACGACTGGCGGCAGGGCCTGCGCCGCGCGAAGCTCGACGGCACGGGCGTGACCGACCTGGTCCCCGAGCAGAGCGAGAACGCCTACTTCCAGGCGGTCGACGCCTCCGACCAGGCGCTGAACCTCACGCACTGGAAGCCGCGCAGCTGGGGCCCCGTCTGGGTGCCGCTCGCCAACGAGCACCTCACGAAGGTGCTCCAGGCGGACCTGAACGGCAAGAACGTGCAGCGCGTCTCCTGCAACCGCGGCGACCAGATCGGCGCGGCGGCGGACACCGGCAGGCGCGTGGTGTGGCTGGACGGCACGACGGGCCACACGGACCTGGTGACCAGGAACCGCCCGGCGGGCCGCTGCGCGTAGGCGCGCGACGGGGCCCGCGCACCACCCCCGTGGGTGCGCGGGCCCCGTCCTGTTCCCCTTCCCCGTCCTGCCGCGCGTCCCGCCCCGCGCTCAGAGCGTCGCGGCGAGCAGTTCGCGCGTGTACGCGTGGGCGGGGCGCCCGAAGACCGCGTCCCGCCCGCCCGTCTCGACGACCTCCCCGGCCCGCATCACCGCGACGCGGTCGCAGAAGTGCCGTACGACCGCCAGGTCGTGCGAGACGAACAGCAGCGAGAGGCCGAACTCCTCGCGCAGGTCCATCAGCAGGTTGAGCACCTGGGCCTGCACCGACACGTCGAGCGCGGAGACCGGCTCGTCGGCGATGATCAGCCGGGGCCGTACGGCGAGCGCCCGCGCGATCCCGATGCGCTGCCGCTGCCCGCCGGAGAACTCGTGCGGATAGCGCCCCAGGTGCGCGGCCTCCAGGCCCACCTGCTCCAGCAGTTCGGCGGCCCGCTCGCGCCGCTGAGCGGCGTCGAGGCGGGTGTGCACGGTGAGCGGGGTGGTGACGATCTGCTCGACGGTGCGGCGGGGGTTGAGCGAGGCGTACGGGTCCTGGAAGACGACCTGCACGTCCCGGCTCAGCTCCCGGCGCAGCGCGGCGTCGCCCGAGGCCCCCGAGACGTCCCGCCCGTCGAACAGCACGCTGCCCGAGGTGGGCCGCTGGAGCCCGGCCAGCGTGCGGGCGGTGGTGGACTTGCCGGATCCGGACTCCCCGACGAGCCCCAGGGTCTCCCCCTCGGCGACGGCGAGGCTGACGCCGCGCACGGCCCGCACGGGCTCGGCGCGCCGCGCGAAGAGCCGCCGGGATCCGGCGAACTCCACGACGAGGTCCCGGACTTCGGCGATGGCGCGGCGCTCCGCACCCGGGTCGGCGGCGGGCTCCAGGACCCGGGCCGGTGCCGGTGCCGCCCCCTCCCGCGGCACCGGCCCCGCCCCGGCCTCCGGCGCCCGCCCGGACGCCGCGCCCGTCACCGGCGCCGCGTCGTCGACCGTGGGCAGCCGGCTGCCGGGCACCGTGGAGAGCGTGGGCGCCGCCCCGATCAGCGCCCGCGTGTACGGGTGTTCCGCGTCCACGAGCAGCTTCCCGGTCACGCCCTCCTCCAGCACCCGCCCCCCGCGCATCACGAGCATCCGGTCCGTGGTCCCGGCGACCACCCCCACGTCGTGGGTGACGAGGAGCACGGCCGTACCGCTCTCCCGCCCCAGCTCGCCGAGCAGATCGAGCACCTGGCGCTGCACGCGGACGTCGAGCGCGGTGGTCGGCTCGTCGGCCACGACCACGTCGGGCGCGTTCACCAGCGCCGCGGCGATCATGACGCGCTGCCGCATCCCGCCGGAGAACTGGTGCGGGAAGTCTCCCGCGCGCGCCGCGCCGATCCCGACGCGCTCCAGCACGGCGAGCGCCCGTTCCCGCGCCTCGCCGCGCCCCGCGCCCGGGTGGTGCAGCCGGTACGCCTCGGCGACCTGCGCGCCCACCGCGTGGAACGGGGAGAGCGCGGCGAGCGCGTCCTGGAAGACCATCGCGATCCGCCCGCCGCGCAGCCGCCGCAGCCGGGAGTCGGGCGCCCCGACGACCTCGGTGCCCACGACCTCGATCGAGCCGGTCACCTCGGTGCGCGCCGGGTCGTGCAGCCCCATCGCGGCGAGCCCGACGGTCGACTTGCCCGACCCCGACTCGCCGACCACGCCGAGCACTTCGCCCGCCGCCAGCTCGAAGGAGACGCCCTCCACCGCGCGTACCGTGCCGCCGCGCCCGGTGAAGGAGACGGACAGGTCGCGCACCTTCAGCACCGCGTCGCTCATGCCTGCACCCGCACTCTCGGATCGAGCCACGCCACCACCAGGTCGGCGACGGCGACGAAGAGCACCACGAAGAACGCGGCGATCAGGACCGTGCCGAGCACGGTCGGCAGGTCGTTCTGGACGACGGAGTCGACGGCGAGCCTGCCGACGCCGCTGATCCCGAAGACCGTCTCGGTGATGAACGCCCCGCCGAGCAGCGCGCCCACCTCCAGGCCGAGGAGCTGCACGAGCGGGCCCGCGGCGCCGCGCGCGGTGTACTTGAGGTGGGCGCGCAGCGCGCTCATCCCCTTGGCGCGGGCGGTGCGCACGTACCCCTCGTGCATGGTCTCCAGGAGCTGCGAGCGCGAGAGCCGGGCGAAGACGGCCGCGTTGACGAAGCCGAGGACCAGCCAGGGCAGCAGCAGCCCGGCGAGCCAGGCGCCCGCGTCCTCGCCGAAGGGCGTGTAGCCGGGGACGGGGAAGACGCCGGTGGTGTAGACGAGGAGGTACTGGAGGACGTACCCGAGGAAGAAGATCTGGACGCTGGCGCCGATCAGCGTGAAGCCGGACAGCAGCCGGTCGGCCGGCTTCCCCCGGCGCAGCGCGGCGGTGAAGCCGGTGCCGATGCCGAGGACGACGATCACGGCGAGTGCGCCGACCGCGACCGAGAGGGTCGCGGGGAAGCGGTCGAGCACGGCGTCCAGGACGGGCTCCTGGAGCACGTAGGAGTAGCCGAGGCAGGGCGCGGCGCAGTCGACGGGGGTGCCGTCGACGTTGCTGATGGTGCGCCCGGCGACCAGGCCGCGCAGGTAGTCGAGGAACTGCGCGGCGACGGGCTGGTCGAGGCCCATGGACCTGTGGAGCTCGGCGACCTGGGCCCGGTCGCACTGCGGTCCGCAGGCGGTGAGGGCGGGGTCGGAGGGGGCGGCGTAGAAGAGGGCGAAGGTGACGGCGGTGATCACGAGGAGCACCGCCGCCGCCTGCGCGGCCCGCCGCAGGACGTAGCCGGTCATGGTCGGGGCCGGGTCACTTCTTCAGGTACAGCCAGGCGGGGCTGACGGTGCCGTAGATGGGGTGGATGAAGGCGCCGCCGACGTTCGCGCCGTGCACCTGCGAGGTGTGGGCGTTGAGGAACGGCACGATCGGCACGTCCTTCATCGTGGTCTTCTCCAGGTCGACCAGGAGCTTGGTCTTCTCCTCGATGTCGGAGATCCCCTTGGCCTTCTCGATGCCCTTGTTGACGACGGGGTTGTCGTAGCGGGTGTAGTTCTCCAGCGCGTCGAGCTTCCCGTAGAAGTTCTCCGGGAGCAGCGTGGAGAGGGTCGGCCAGTTGACCGAGGTGGTCTGGAGCCAGAGGTCGTACGGGGCGGGGCCGCGGAAGACCTGGTCGGTGAAGGCGGCGTCGCTCATCGGCTTGGTGACCAGCTCGATGCCCGCCTTGCGGAAGGCGTCGACGAGGACCTGCGCGAGGCGGTCGTTGACGGGGTTGGTCTCGTACGCGTAGGTGAGCGAGGTGACCTCGGTCTTCGCCTTGGCGAGGTGTTCCTTGGCCTTGGCGATGTCGCCCTCGGGCGCGACCGGGTAGTGGTCGTACTTCTCCCAGCCCGCGACGGCCGGCGAGGAGAGGGTGGTGGCGATCTCGCCGACGCGCGGGCCGCCGAGCACCTGGCGGGCCTGCTGGCGCGGGAAGAGGTAGTGGATGGCCCTGCGGACCTCGATGTCGGTGACCCGGCTGGTCTTGATGGCGAGGCTGCTGGTGTAGGCGCCGCGGCGGCCCTCGACCAGGAGATCCTTCTTCCTGGGGTCGCGGTCGATGGCGCTGAACAGCTCGGGCGCGGTGCCGTCGCGGTCGGTGGAGGCGGTGTTCGCGCCGTCGCCGCGTCCGGAGAGGATCTCCTGCCCGGAGTTGACGGCCTTCTTGCCGAAGACGAACTCGTAGCCGTCCAGGTACTGGTGGCGGATCGGGTCGGTCTTCAGGTCCCAGTGCGGGTTGCGCTCCAGGGTCAGCGACTGGTTCTTCTTGTGCTCGACGATGCGGTACGGGCCGGTGGCGAAGGGCTTCACGTCGTAGCCGACGCCGGTGTCCTTGTCGGGGCGCACGGGCGAGGACGAGGACTGGGTGGCCATGAACGGCACGTCGGCCTGCGGCTCGGGGAAGCGGAAGACGATGGTCCTGTCGTCGGGCGTCTCGATCGCCTTGAGGTCGCCGCTCTTCGGGCCCGCGTACTTCTTGCGCGCCTCGGCGAGGTTGTCGGTGCCGGTGAGCCAGGTGGGCCAGTAGGAGGGGCCGACCTCGAAGCCGGGGGCGAAGGTGCGCTGGATGCCGTACTTGACGTGCGCGGAGGTGACGGGCTTGCCGTCCTCCCACTTCAGCCCGTCCTTGAGGCGGAAGGTCCAGGTGCGGCCGCCGTCGGAGGCCGTGCCCAGGTCGGTGGCGAGGTCGCCGACGAGCTTGGGCTTGCCGTCGACCACCTGGTACTGGGTGAGCTGGCGGCCCCAGAGGAAGGAGGTGTTGTACGTCTCGCCGCTGTAGACCTTCTGCGGGTCGAGGTGGGCGTAGTCGTTGGCGTTGAGGATCTTGACGGTGCCGCCCTTCCGGGCGCCGGGGACCTCGGGCGCCGGGCCCTGGCTGTCCTTGGCGGTGCCGATGATGGCGGCGAGCTTGGAGGTCTCCTTCTTCGGCCCCGACGCGTCCGCCGTACCGCCGGAACCGGCGCCCGCGGAGCAGGAGCAGAGCAGCACGGCGGCGGCGGGCACGGCGACTGCTGCGGTACGCAGGCTGATTCTGGGCATGGCGAACTCCGGTGTCGTACGGGTGGGTCGGGGAAGGAAGGGATCAGCGGGCGGTGCGCGGGTCGAGCGCGTCCCGCACGGCGTCGCCGAAGAGGTTGAAGGCGAGGACGAAGACGAGGATCGCCACGCCGGGGAAGACCATGTAGGTCGGGTCGTCGTAGAAGACCTCGGCGCCCCGGGAGATCATCCGGCCCCAGTCGGGGACGGGTTCGCTGATGCCGACGCCCAGGAAGGAGAGCGCGGCCTCGGCGGTGATGATGCCGGGCAGGGCGAGGGTGAGGTGGACCAGGACGGGCGCCCACACGTTGGGGAGCAGTTCCCGGAACACGATGTGGCGGCGGCTCGCGCCGACGGCCCGCGCCGCCTCGACGAAGTCCCGCTCGCGCAGCGACTTCACGGTCGTGCGGAGCACGAGGGCGAGCGGCACCCAGCCGAAGGCCGAGAAGACCAGGACGAGCACGGTGAACTGCATCCACACGGGCTCGTTCTCGCCGGGATCGACGAACCGGGTCTGGATCACCGGGCTGAGCGCGAGGAGGAGCAGCAGCGTCGGGAAGGCGAGCAGGACGTTGCAGAAGAAGGTGAAGACCCGGTCGGCGACGCCGCTCAGGTAGCCGACGGTCACCCCGAGGACGATGCCGACCACCGCGATGACGGCGGTCGCGGCGACGGCGACGAGGAGCGAGGTCCGCATGCCGTACAGGAGCTGGGCGAACACGTCGCGGCCCAGGCCCGGTTCGAGGCCGAACCAGAACTCGCCGGAGATCCCGCCGTTGGGCAGGACCGGCAGTCCTTCGGGGCTGAGGAGCCCCGGGGTGTCCTGCCCGTAGTGGTCGGTGGGGTTCTTGCCGTAGAGGCGGGTGATCAGGGGGGCCGCGAGGGCCAGCAGGACGAATCCGAGCACCACGCACAGCGCCGCCATACCGGTCCGGTCGCGCCGGAAGGCGCGCGCGGCTGCGGCGAGGGGGCTGCGGGGCGGCTGTGGTTCGGCCATTTCTGCCGTGCTCCTGGATGTGGTGCGGGGAAGTGGTGCGGGTCCCCGGTCCGGGATCTCCACCGCGGGGTCGGGGCCATCACACGGCATGGGCCGACCGCCCGGCAAATCGGATACGAGTGCGATACAGGGACGGAACTCACCCCGTACACACCAGGCAACACTCCTGAAACACCCGCGAAAGGTCTACACGCGTAAAAGGGGCATCTCACCCCGGGTTAAGCCCCAAATAAACCCCAGATGAGACTTCTCCCACGTCACGCCCCCTCGGACCCCTCCGCCCGCCCGTCGGCGTCCCGCTCCTCAGCCCCCTGCCGAGGGGTGGAGCGCTCCAGGAAGCGCAGCAGCTCCACCGGGAACGGCAGCACCAGCGTCGAGTTCTTCTCCGCCGCCACCGCCACGACCGTCTGCAGCAGCCGCAGTTGCAGCGCCGCCGGCTCCTCCGCCATCTCGTGCGCCGCCTCCGCCAGCTTCTTCGACGCCTGGAGCTCCGCGTCCGCGTTGATCACCCGGGCCCGCCGCTCCCGGTCCGCCTCCGCCTGCCGCGCCATCGAACGCTTCATCGTCTCGGGCAGCGACACGTCCTTGATCTCCACGCGGTCGATCTGCACTCCCCAGCCCACCGCCGGGCTGTCGATCATCAGCTCCAGGCCCTGGTTGAGCTTCTCCCGGTTCGACAGCAGGTCGTCGAGGTCGCTCTTGCCGATGATCGAGCGCAGCGAGGTCTGCGCCATCTGGGAGACCGCGAACCGGTAGTCCTCGACCTGCACGATCGCCTCGGCCGGGTCGATCACCCTGAAGTAGATGACCGCGTCCACCCGCACCGTCACGTTGTCGCGCGTGATGCCGTCCTGCGCGGGCACCGGCATCGTGACGATCTGCATGTTCACCTTGGCGAGCCGGTCCACGAAGGGCACCACCATCGTGAAGCCGGGTCCGCGCACCGCGGGCCGCAGCTTGCCGAGGCGGAAGACCACGCCCCGTTCGTACTGCTTGACGACCCGCGCCGCCGCCATCGCACAGGCGGCTCCCGCCCCGACCGTGACGGCCGCGGCCGTCACCAGTGCTTCGACCACCATGGCGACCCTCCGGGGTGCGACGTGGACATCGGCGCAATTGGCGTGCCCTTCGACGGTAACCCTGGTTTCGTGTCAAAGGGAGTCCTAAGAGGGCCCTGGCGAAGGCTCCTGATGGGTAATCATCAGGAGGGTGGGGAAGGGAACGGCGGGCCAACCGGGCCTGTACACAACGAGTCTCGTACACGACGAACGAAGGGGGCGGGGAGTGCGCGGTCGCGTGCGCACGGCTGACGGTCGCCATCTGATGGTCGAGCGTCTGGGGGATCCGCGGGGCAGGCCGGTCTTTCTGCTGCACGGCACGCCGGGAAGCAGGCTGGGGCCGGCCCCTCGCGGGATGGTGCTCTATCAGCGCAGGACACAGCTCATCACCTACGACCGCCCCGGGTACGGCGGCTCGGACCGGCTGCCGGGGCGCAGCGTCGTCGACGTGGTCGACGACGTCACCGCCATCGCCGACGCCATCGGCCTGGACGAGTTCGCGGTGGTCGGCCGCTCGGGCGGCGCACCGCACGCCCTGGCGTGCGCGGCCAAGCTGCCCGACCGGGTGACGAAGACGGCGGCCCTGGTCGGCCTCGCGCCCTGGGACGCTGCCGGGCTCGACTGGTTCGACGGGATGACCGCGCACAACGTGGAGGCGTACACCTCGGCGGCGGACGACCCCGACGGCCTCGTCGCCAGTTTCACCTCCCGCTCGGCGGAGATCAGGAAGGATCCGATAAGACTCCTGGAGGACCTGCGCAGGGAGCTGACCGACTCCGACCGGATGGTCGTGAACGACTCCGGCGTCCGCGCCATGCTGCTGCGCAACTTCCACGAGGGGCTGCGCACGTCGGCCTGGGGGTGGATCGACGACGCCATCGCCTTCTGCCGCCCGTGGGGCTTCGACCCCGCCGAGATCAAGGGGCCCGTGCTGCTCTGGCACGGCGAGCTTGACGTCTTCTCGCCGGTCGGCCACTCCCGCTGGCTCGCCGAGCGGATCCCGGGCGCCACCGTCGAGCTGGAGCCCGCGGCCTCGCACTTCGACGCGCTCCACGCCCTGCCGAGGATCCTCACCTGGCTGCTCGCCAGATGAGGATCCCCGAGCGGCGCCCCTGACCGCGCGGCGGACTACACCGCCAGCGGCTCCAGGTCGCGGCTGACCCGGCGCTCGTCACGGGCGATCCGGGTCAGCGGGTGGTCGTCGCCCAGCAGCCGCGCCAGCTCGTCCCCGGTCTCGGCCCGCAGGTGCCGCGCCTCGTCCTTGCGGCCGAGCACGTCCAGCGTCACCGACATGTTGGAGATGACGCCCAGCGTCTCCGGGTGGTGCGCGCCCAGCACCTCCTTGAGCCGTTCGACGGCCGACCGCTCGATCTCCAGCGCCAGCTCCGCCTCGCCCATGTCCGCCTTCACGTTGGCGAGGTTGACGGTGCAGAACAGGGTGTGCGGATGGTCCGCGCCCAGCACCTCGGAAATGCTCCGGATCACCCCTTCGAACATCTGCTCCGCCGCGTCGAGCGACCCGCAGGCGCCCTGGTAGATGCCCAGGTTGTTGAGGGCCGCCAGGGTGTACGGGTGCTTCTCGCCCGGCACCTTGATGTACTGGTCGACGACCTCCTGCGCCGCGTCCCTGGCCAGCACGGTCTCCCCCGCCGCGAAGTGGTCCGCCGCGAGGTTCAGGTCGCAGGCCAGCCAGTCCGGGTTGGGCGAGGTGTACTTGGCGCGGTAGCGGGCGCAGGTGGCCGTGGTCAGCCGCCTCGCCTCCTCGAACCGCCCGGCCCTGCGCAGCGACACCGCGAGCGACTTGGCGGCGCTGAGCGTGCCGGGGAAGGCCCGGCCCATCGTCTCCTTGTAGGTGTCGTAGGTCCGGCTGAGCAGCGCCACCGAGTCCTCGTACCAGCCGACCTCGCGCAGGTCGCGGGCGAGCGAGGAGGCGGAGGAGAGGGTGTACGGATGGTCCGCGCCCAGCACCTCCGTACGCCGGTCGAAGACGTCCTGGTCGATCTCGCGCGCCCTGGAGTACTGCCCGACCATGCGCAGGTTGAGCGCGAGGTTGTTGGCGGCCGCCAGGGTGCGCGGGTGCGACTCGTGGAAGATCTGGCTGAACCCCTCGTGCGCCTCGGTCGCCAGCTCCATCGCCCTGCCGTACTGGCCGAGCGTGCCCAGGTCCATCGCGAGGCCGCTGGTGGTCATGTACGTGTGCGGGTGCGTCGGGCCCAGTACCCGCCGCTGGCGCTCCAGGGTCAGCTCGTCGAGGTCCTTGGCCTCCACGAACCGCCCTTGCGAGCGCAGGATGTTGGAGAGGTGGAAGCGCAGGTAGAGGTACTGCCGGTCGTCGTTGCCCAGCTTCTCGCGCCAGGCGTCGCGCAGATCGCTCGCCAGGGTGTACGCCGTCCTGAAGTCGCCGCGCTTCCACAGGTAGCGCACCCGGTCGATGAGCAGCCTGCGGGTCTCGGGCTCCTTGCAGTGTCTGGCCTCGGACGGGCCGAGGTGCGGCCAGATGGTGTTGAAGCGCGGCCAGGTCGCGGGGTTGTCTATCGGCTCGTCGTCGTCGGGCCTGGCCCCGGCGAGGATGCGGTGCACGGCGTGCCGGGCGTCCTGCTGCTCCTGTTCGCTGAGCTGCGAGCTGATGACGGCCTGCACGAGGCGGTGCACCTGGATGGAGTTGGACACCTGGTCGACCTTGGCCAGCGCGAACCGGCCGATCTCCCGGATGACCCGGCCGAGCACCAGCTTCTCCTCCAGCGAGGAGTCGTACGGCTTGAGCGCGTCGATCATCTCCTTGCTGTAGAGGAGGTTCGCGGAGATCGGCTCGGGCGCGAAGAACGCGCAGAGCTGGAGCAGCCGCACGGCGGCGGGCGAGCGCTCCTTGAGGCGTTCGATGGAGACGTTCCAGGTCGCGGCGACCGGCTCCGGGTAGCCCGCGGGCTGGTTGAGGGCCAGCACGCTGGACGCCTGGCGGGCCAGCTGCTCCAGGTACTCCCCCACAGGGGTCGCGGTCTCCGCGATCCACGCCGCCGCCTGCTCGACGGCCAGCGGCAGGTCGCCGACGGCGATGGCGACCTGGTCGGCGTCCTCCACGGAGAGCCCGGGGGCGCGCCGCTGGAGGTGCTCGATGGACTCCTCGCGCAGGAAGACGTCGACGGGCAGCGCGTCGCCGTGCTGCGACCAGGTCTGGTTCCTGGAGGTGACGAGGATGTGGCCGCCGCTGCTGCCGCGCGGGAAGAAGCGGCTCAGCTGCTCGGGGTCGTCGGCGTTGTCGAAGACCAGCAGCCAGCGGTCGGACGGCACGCCGCGCATCAGGAGGTCGATGGCCTCCTGCGAGGCGGCCGCCATGTCGTCGCCGCCCTGGGCGCCGAGCCTGATCGCCAGCTCGGCCAGGCCCGCGACGACGTCGTCGACCTGCTCGGAGGAGATCCACCAGACCAGGTCGTAGTCGGCCATGAAGCGGTGCACGTACTCCAGCGCCACCTGCGTCTTGCCGACGCCGCCGAGTCCGTACAGCGTCTGGGGCTGCGGCAGTACGACGGCCATGCCGCCGCCGAGCTGGTCGCGCATCCGTTCGAGCACGAGCGAGCGTCCGGTGAAGCCCGCGTTGCGCGGGGGCGCGTTCCAGATCTTGGGCACGGTGCCGGGGAACCGCGGCCCCGGGCTGGAGGTGTCCTGGAGCTGCACGGGCCGGTCGACCGCGCGCAGCAGCGCGGCGGTGGCGTGCACCTCGTCGAGGCGGAACAGGTCGACGGGGTTGCGGTCGAGGTAGGCGGCGCCGAGGCGGACGTCGCCGACGCGCAGCGGGAGCAACTGGCGGCGGGCGCCGCTCGGGTCGTCGGCGGCGACCTGCTCCCAGACCCGTACGGCACGGGGCGACTTGAGGTAGGCGCTGGAGAGCAGGACCAGGGTGCGGCCGGCGTTCTCGGCGGACGCGGCGGCGTCCTCGTCGCCTGGGCCCGGTTCGGCGGAGGCGTCGCGGGGCACGACCCGGAAGCCCGCCCGGGTGAGGACGGACTCGATCCAGTCGGCCCACATGCGGTTCTCGGCGACGTAGCTGAGGTAGATGTCGGCGGGCAGGGTCGGGCGGCGCCGGGTGAAGGCGTCCCTGATCCTGATGCGGACCTCTTCGCTGACGGGCGGCATGGTGGTGACGCGCTGGTCGGTGACGACGGAGGTGAGCCGTTCGAAGGCGGACAGCAGCGAGTTGGTGAGCCCGGCCTCGTCCCCGAAGGTGGCCAGGGTCTCCTCGTACGCGTAGTAGGGCCTGTACGGGATCTCCACCGCGCCCCAGTAGGCGGTGAGTTCGTCGGGGTCGAGGTTGCCGGGGAACCGGTCGAACTTGAGGCGGGCCAGCGCCCGGCCCGCGTCGGCCTTCTCCTTCTCGCCCTCGTCGATGCGCATGGGCACGGGGAAGATCCGGATGCCCCGGTCGCCGTAGCGGTCGGCGATCTGCTGGGCGACGGCGGCGGCGCCGTCGATGGACTGGTCGCTGAGGGTGAAGCAGTCGACGAGGACGTCGGGCAGCTGGATGGTGCAGATGTCGGCGATGTCGCTCAGGCCGGTCCTGGAGTCGATCAGCACGTAGTCGTAGTTGGCCTTCATGTCGTCGCGCAGGGCGTCGAAGAAGTAGCCGCCGTCGAGCCGGTCGTAGAAGTTGTCCCAGTCGAAGTTGGAGATGGTCGCGGAGTAGTCGCGGTTCTGCTTGCCCGCGGAGACGAAGTCGAGGGTGCCGCCCGCGGGGAACTCCCAGCCGAGGTTCTCGGGGCTGAGCGAGACGGCGTGCCGCTGGATCCTGGCGTACTCGCGGAACCAGTCGTCCGGCCAGTCCTCCGAGCGCTCCTCGGAGCGGTTGGCGGCCCTGATCGCGGCCCACTGGAACTCGGTCAGCATCTCGATGACGCCGGTCGTGGAGCGCAGGGTGTTGGGGTCGAGGAAGGGGTGGAAGAAGCGGTGCAGGCCGGGCGCTTCGAGGTCCCAGTCGACGGCCAGGACGCGGTTGCCGTTGGCCGCGAGTATCCACGCGGTGTTGGCGAGGGCCATGGTGCGGCCGGTGCCGCCCTTGTAGGAGTAGAAGGTGACGATGCGTCCGTTACGGATGTCGCGTGCGTCTCGGCTGTCGCGGGTGTTACGGGTGACGGTCATCCGGGTCCTCCGCATCGGGCGCGCTCGGGTGCGACTCGGGTATGTAGCGCGTGGTGCCGTAGTCGGATGCCACCGGACCCGTGAGTCTGGGCCGTTCGAGGTGGCCGCCGCCGACCGGCGGGTGGTGGATGAACGCGTGGCGCAGGTACTGCTGCGCCGCCGCCTCCACCACTTGGGGCAGGAGCTGCCCGAAGGCTTCCATGCTGGGCACGCCCTTGGCGGCGGCGCGGCAGGCCGCGCGCCCCTGGCGCATCTTGGACGGCATGGTCGCTTCCAGCTTGGCGGTGAGCTCGGCCTCGGCGGCCCTGCTCTGGTGGTCGTCCCGGTTCCAGGGGACGATCATGGTGACCCAGGGCCGGTGCTCGGCGTCGAAGGCGGCCAGCCGCTGTCTGCGGTCCTCGTCCTGCAGCGCCCAGCGGTCGACCAGCAGGATCTGCGGCCGGTCGGGGGGTTGTTTGGCGTCGTACGCGGTGGACTCCTCGTCGAAGGACGTGACGGTGGGCTGGTAGTTGAGCGAGCGCACCAGGTCCTCCGTGACGTAGGCCAACGGGCGGGCGGCGAGCGGGAAGTACGGGTTCCAGTCCTGCGGAACGTCCCCGTAGTAGTCCGGTATTCGCCCTTCGGGCAGGTCGTGGCGGGTGGCGGCCGCGATGGTCACCTGCATGGGCCTGGGGCCCGAGCGCGGAGTGCCGAACGCGGCGGGCGCGAGGCGGTAGTCGACGGCTCTGCCGGGACTGATCCGGGTGCCGTCGGCGACGCTGACGATGCGTTTGGCCAGTTCGTAGACCGCCCGCTCGTATTCCTCGGCGAATATCCGGAGTTTGATGAGTCCGTAGAGCCCGTCGGTGACGTAGCGGTTCCCGAAGTCGCGGTGGTTGAACTGCAACCGCTCGGCGGGGCCCGGGAGTTGATCGGGCGGTACGGGAACCCAGAGGGCGGGCACGATGGCTTCGGCCGGCCTGTTGGAGCGCGCCTGGTGCTGGATCGCCCGCTGGGCGAAGGCGAACCACTCCTTTCCGCACATCTCACTGGCGAAATAGCGCGGCGAGAAGAGCGGTACGAACACCCGGCAGGTGGCCAGCACCTCGCCCAGCCGTTCCGACCAGCCCTCTCCCGAGCGGATCTCCCGGTCGATGAATCCGGCGGGCGTGCCCGCGGGGAGATCGGTCATGGCCAGGACGTGGTTGCAGAGGTCGGTGAAGAGCCGCTGCACCCACATGTCGGGGTCCTGGCCGCCGGTTCCCGGCGTATGGGCATAACTGAGAAAGAAGTACGGCCGGTGATCTGTCATTCGCTGCTGCGGTGATGCGTTCACACAACCCCCGTCCTGCGTGCGAAGTAATCATTCCGGAGCAGTACGCGCTCCATCCCCACGACGTTCGGTCATTCAACGCCGCTTTTCGGTCATCCAGAACCCGGTTGCGCCGGTTACTTTCTTGATCGAAAACAGCCTTGCGGTCGTTCTTCCCACTTGTCCCGTGTGTACCGGCCGTCGCGGGAAGTCCGTGCCGACCCCACTGAAGACGCTGGTTCCCGGCAAACGGATCCATAGTCCTGAGCTTTCCCGTTCGCCGACCGCAATTCCCCTCCGGCAGGGGACGGGTACGGTACGGCGTCCGGAATCGTTATTCGCCCGTACGGAAATGCTTACGAAACCCGGCGCCCGCATTGATCACCGGTTCGTTCCAGGACCTCATCCCGGTTCGGCCTCCGTTTCCGCTTCGATCGCCGCGACGAGCCGCTTTCCGTCCACGGTCAGTTCGGCGGCGCCCGCCAGCGTCACCAGTGCCCGGCGCACCTCGTCGCGCGCCTTGGGGTCGCGGGCCGCGAGCACCGCCCGTTCGTGGGCGCCCGCCAGCAGCTCGGAGACCGGCACGGGCCGGGCGCTCCACGGTGCGGGATGGTGCCACCAACCGTCCTGCGCGTACAGGTCGCAGACGTCCAGCAGGGCCCGCAGCCGCGCTCTGCGGTGGCCGCGCAGCAGCGCGTCGGCCAACTGCTCCGGGCTCCCGGCGAGCGGCACGCCGAGCGCCCCGTAGCCGTGCCCGCCCACCACGCAGTCCGTCCCGGCGACCGGGGTCAGCGTGGTGAGTTCCGCTGCCGCTGCCGCCGCCGCGTCCGGCGCGCCGCGCCGCAGCAGCGCCCACGCCTCGGCGAGCCGCGCGCTCCAGTCCTCGGCCTCGGCCGGCCCGAGCGGCCCGGCGACCGCGGCGGGGAAGCAGTCGCGGTACGGGTCGAGGTCGTCGAGCGCCAGGTCGGGCGCGCCGTCCCGGCCCAGCCGGTGCACGGGCCGCCAGTGGGCGCCGGTCTCGTCGGGGCGGGCGACCCGGCGCTCGGCGCCGTCGATCCGCACCAGGAAGCCCTTGTCCGCGGCCCGGACCTCGGCGGTGCCGTGCGCGTCGGGCCCGCCCACGCGCAGCGCGCCGACGGTGGGCAGGAGCAGCACGCCCGCCTCGTACGCCACGGGCAGCGGCAGTTCGGTGCCCGCGCGCACGGCCGCCGCCGCGACGAGCGCGGACAGCCGTCCGGCGCGCTCCGGCCGCTCGTAGGCGTCGACGAGCCGGGTGCGGGCGTAGGGGTGGGCGAGCACCGCGTCGAGCGCGTCGGGCTCCCGGACCTCGATCGTCCGCGCCGCCTCCCACGCCGCGTCCCACAGCTCGCCGCCCCGGCCCGCGAGCTCGGCGTCGAGGCCGGCGAGCAGGGTGCGGGTCAGGTCGCCCTGGGCGTCGGCGAGTTCGGCCGGGTCGGTCACGACGGCGGCGGGCGCGGTGCGGGCCTCGATGCCGTGCACCAGCTCCTTGAGGTCGGCGCAGTACACGGACGGGTGGTCGAAGCCGCCCGCCGGGCCGCCGTCCGGGCCCCGGTCCGAGCGGTAGCGGTGGGTGTAGAGGCCGCCGCCGCACGAACGTACGACGGGGCAGCTGCGGCAGGTCTCGCTGACTCCGGCGAGTCCGAGCTGCCGCGCCCTGACCCCGGGGTGGGCCGCGACCTCGTCGAAGGCGTTGCGGAACACGTCGAAGCCGGTGGCCGCCGCTCCTTCGTAGGCGCTCTTGAGCGAGTCGACCTGTTCAAGCGAGCCGTCGGTCTCCACGACGACGAGGTCGGTGGGGGCCAACCCCAGGGATTCGGTGAGGCTGGGGCCGCCGTGCAGCGTGGAGAGCAGCGAGGAGAAGAGCCGTACGGGGACGGGTCTGCCGCGTTCGGCCCAGCGGTCGTGGACGGCGAGGAGCCATTCGGCGTAGGCGGTGGGCGAGCCGTCGGGGCGGATCGGGGGCTCGTCCCAGGTGGCGTGCGGCAGCAGGAAGTCGATAAGCGGGGGGTCGAGCTCGACGAGGGCGTCCAGCACGGCGACGGGGTCGTTGCGCACGTCGATGGTGCAGAGCAGGCCGAGGTTGAGGCGGCGGTAGGGCTCCTGGTTCAGCAGTTCGACGGCCCTGAGGACCAGGGGGTGGCTGCTGCGCCCGTCGGCGTAGCGGCGGTGCCGGTCGTTGGCGGCCCGGTCCCCGTCCAGGGAGATGCCGACCTTGAGGTCGTACTCCAGGAAGAGGTCGAGGTAACGGGGGCTCAGCTGGAGGCCGTTGGTGTGGATCCTGAGGTCGAGATCGGCGATCCCGTCGAGGGCTCCGGTCAGCTCCTCGCAGACGAACCGCAGCCGGGCGGGGCCCGCGAGCAGGGGCTCTCCGCCGTGGAGGATCACGGACACGGACGGCAGGGCGTGGGTTTCGGCGTGCTCTGCCAGGCGCCGGGCCGTCGCGGAGACGGCTTCTTCGGAGATTACTTTGGGGCGGTCTCGCCAGCTCTGATCAGCAGCTTCGTAGACATAGCAGTGGTCACACGCAAGATCGCACCTACTGTGCACCTTCAGGACGATCTCACGGAATGGGACCAGGGGTCCTGTCATTCCGCCATTCTAGCGGTCACGGGCTATACGGAATCCGTACGTTCCATGTTCACATGACATTCGAATGCGGCCGGTCCGGGCGTCACGGACGGGTCCGGACCGACGACCGGCCCGTCAGAGATCGACGACGGGCCGAACGGGCATGCTGTGACTACAGACTGCTACTACAGGGCGGAGTTGAAGGTCGAGACCTTCGTGCGCGCACCGAACGACGCGGGAAGGACTCGTCCGAGCTTCCGGGCCGCTTCAGCGCCGCGCACATCGATCTCGCCCAGAGGCACGCGAGTCTTCTTCGCGACGGCGAAGGAGACAGAGGTTTCAGTGGTGTTCACGGCCGTCCTTGGGGGTTTGTTTTCTTCTGAGAGATCTGCACCGTTGCAGCCTCCGGCGGCACGACTTTACTCTCTTGGCCACTGATGGCAACTGAACCCGCCCGTCTGCAACAGCGCCGATACACGGCCCTGACAGGCTAGATGGGGAATCCGCCATTCCGTGGCAATTCAATCGATCGGGTGAAAGAGAAAACCGCAGACGAGGGTGACCATGACGGCGATTCCCGGTCCACTTCAAAGTATGGTCTTCAGGAACGCTGACCTGCCAACACTGTTCCACCATGCGGACGCCGTGGCGATCGCGCGGCAGCGTGAGGCGGTGAACACCACTAGGACGCAACTGTTACTGCTGGTCGCAGGCGCGGCACTGGCCGCACCCGGCTGGCAGGGCGAGCCGAGCGGTCCTGAGCGGGTCCTGAGCGCGCTGAGCGTGCTCGCCTACGCCGGCGCACTGGCGACGAGCTACCTCGCCAACCGCCGCAGAGCAAAGTCGCATTGGCAACTCAACCGCTCCGCGGCCGAGTTCATCAAATCACTCTGCTGGCGCTACGCCGTGCACGGAGCGCCCTTCGGCACGGCGTCCGCACACCCCGAGGCGCTGTTCGCCGCGCGGCTGGAGGAGGGGCTCCAGGAACTGCGGAAGGTCGGCTGGTCCGATCCTCGCGAATCCCTGGCCGAAGCGGCCGACGACAGCGACGGTGTCATCACCGATTCCATGCGAATGCTGCGGGCCAAGTCCTTCGGAGTGCGCAGGGACACCTACGTCAGAGATCGACTCATCGAACAGCGCAAGTGGTACCACCGCCGACGCGAGGTCTCCCGGCGGGCGAGCGCCCTGTGGTCGGCCGCGATCGCCCTGTGCACCGTGCTGGCGCTCCTCTTCGGCCTCCTGCACACCTTCGGCACCGCGGGCCCGGTCCACGTGGCGGGGACGCTGTCGGCCGCGGCGGCGGCCTGCATCGCGTGGAGCGAGATGCGCCGCCACCAGCCGCTGCTCTCCGCGCACTCCCTGGTGGAGAAGGACCTGGAGGCGATGCAGGTGGCCATGGAGACCTCGATCACCGAGCGGCAGTGGCCGTCGGCGGTGTTCGAGACGGAACGGCTGTGCTCGCCGCAGCACACGGACTGGCTGGCGAAGCTGGGCACGTGACGGCACGCCGGCCGGCGGCGCGCCGGTCCGCGGCACCAGCAGGAACACGGTGCACCGGGCACCGGGCACCGGGCACCGGAAGGGGCGACGCGGGGCGGGGCGGCGGGGCTCAGCCGCGCCGCGCGCCGTCGCGCCAGATCACCGTCACGGGGCGGCCCACTTCCCTGGCGTACGTGACGATGTCGCCCGTGCCGCCGCGGCCGCGCGCCGGGAGGCCGTCCCAGACCGCGATGAGGCGGTCGCAGTTGTCGGCGATGAAGGTCCCGGCCGCGTAGTACGCCTCGTCGGTGGCGTGCGCGTAGTCCATTCGGACCTCCTGGGTGGCGCGGTCCTTGAGGCTGCGGTAGCGGGCGAGTTCGCCGTTGTCGGCGAAGCCCGTCTCGTAGTCGCCGCTGGGGATGACCACCGTCAGCTCGGCGCCGCATTCGAGGGCGACGTCCGCGAAGAGCTGGTCGGCCCCGACCGCCAGGCTGGACAGCGCTTCCATGGCGCCCTCGTGGCCCCGCAGGACGTCGCGGATGGCCGCTCTGGCGTGTGCGTAGACCTCGGGCGGCATGGATCGGTGGCCGGTCACTCCGATGCGCTTCATCCGCCCCCGCTTCGTTCGGTCCCGTGGCGTGTCCGGCACCCTCGACCACGGATGACCACGGAAACATCCTCTCAAGTCACCTGTATGGGCGGGAGCCCCCGCCCGCAAACGTGCGGGCGGGGGCGGTGGCCCGCCGTCGGCGGCGGCCGGTGGATCAGTAGACGCTGACGCCGTAGGCGCTCAGGGCCTCGGTGACCGGCTGGAAGAACGTCGTGCCGCCGGACGAGCAGTCGCCGCTGCCGCCCGAGGTCAGGCCGATGGCGCGGCTGCCCGAGTAGAGCGGGCCACCGCTGTCGCCGGGCTCGGCGCAGACGTTCGTACGGATCATGCCGTAGACGACGTCGCCCCCGCCGTAGTTGACGGTGGCGTTCAGCCCGGTGACCGAGCCGCTGTGGGTGCCGGTGGTGGAGCCGCGGCGGGTGACGCTCATGCCCACGGTGGCGTTGGCGGCACCGGTGATGTCGACGCTGCCGACCGTCCCTGGGTGGGAGACCGAGGAGTTGCTGTAGCGCACCAGGCCGTAGTCGTTGCCGGGGAAGCTGGAGCCCGCCGTGGGGCCGATGCTGGTGGTGCGGGAGGAGTTGGTGTACCAGGGCGGATTGCCGTCGGTGCAGTGACCGGCCGTGACCATGAAGTACGCGCCCGAGGCGTCCCGTACGTTGAATCCGGCCGAACAGCGCCAGCTGGTGGCGTAGATGGCGTCGCCGCCCGATATCAGCTTGGAGAACCTGCCGGACGTGCGTTCGATGCGCAGGGCTCCCGCGTTGCCGCCCGCGGCCTGCTTGATCTTCGCTATCTCGGCCGCGGAGACGGTGCTGTCGACCGTGAGGGACACGGAGCCCGTCTTCGGGTCGACGCTCCAGGCGGTGCCCGGGACGTCGGCTTCGAGCACCGCCGCGCTCGCCGCGCTCAGCGCGCTCGCGCCGAAGGTCCGGGACACCTGGGCCGAGTCGGCGTGGGCGGTGGGGAGCGTGACGGCCGCCGCGGCCACGAGGCCGGCCGCCACAGCGGTGAACCTGGTCCGTCTGGCCGGACCGGTGCGGGGGGTAGTGCGCTTGATCCTCACTCTTTTCCTCCTAGGTGGGGGGACCCGTGAGGCGCAGCCGAGGGGCTGGAGTGGCGCGAGTTGGTGCAGTGCCCCTGACAAGCGCTGTTGGCGAGTATTCGGTGGTCCGGCCACGTGGCGCAAGAGGGCCTGTCGGCCGGAACACCCGCTTCTACCCCGGGAATTGACGGAAGGTCAGTCCTGTTTCAGCTGCCTCTCCCCCGCCTCGACCGAGACGCCCAGGGTGTTGCCCGGTGGCGGGAACGGGCAGATGAAGTGGGCCGCGAACGCGCACGGCGGCAGTACGGCGCGGTTGAGGTCGACGGTCACCGAGCCGTCCGCCGCCGGGGCGCCGGGACGCAGGAAACGGAAGCGGAAGCTGCCCCTTCCGCTGGTCGCGTCGGCGAAGACCGCCCACAGCGAGCCGTCGGCCTCCACGGACACCTGGAGGGTGTGCTCGGTCCCGTCCAGGGCGAAGGTCAGCTCGCCGCCGAGGCCCAGGTCCCGCTCGCGCCCGTCGGCGTTCTCCACCCGCACGGTGCGCTCCCCCGAGCCGTACGGCGCGAAGCGGCCCGGCACCGTCCAGCGCGGGTCGTACGCACTCGCCTCGATGCCGGGGAAGGTGCGGCGCGCCTCGGAACCCGGGTCGAAGTCCCGTACGGCCCACAGGCCTTCGCGGCGCAGCACGACGAGGCGCCGTCCGCCGTCCGCGACCCGGGCGTCGGCGACGGCCCCCTGGTCGGCGGTGAGCCTCGCCTCCCCGGTCAGGGGCTTGCCGTCCACGGTCGGCGCGCCGTCGGCGGTCGCGGTCAGCACCACCTCGTCGCCGTCCTCGCGCCAGTGGCCCGGCACGCCGGGGACGCGGCCGTCGGGGTGGTCGGCGAGCCAGTGGGTGCCGGTGAGGGAGAGGGGGCCGTAGGGGGCGGTGACGGTGGCGGTGCGCTCCGCGCGCCACTCCTGCCAGGCGCTCAGCTCTGCTGTCGTACTCATGTGGATCAACCTTTCCATACGGGCTCGGGCAGCCCGAGGTGCCGGCGCAGGGTGGTGCCGTCGTACTCGGCGCGGAAGCTCCCGCGCTCCTGGAGCAGCGGTACGACCCGGTCGGCGAACTCGTCGAGCCCGCCGGGCGTGAGGTGGGGCACGAGGATGAAGCCGTCGGCGGCCCGCAGGTCGACGAACTCCTCCAGGGCCGCCGCCACGGTCGCGGGCGAGCCGATGAAGGACTGCCGCGTGGTGGTCTCGATGACGGTCTGGCGCAGGTTGAGGCCCTTGGCCCCGGCGAGCGCCCGCCACTTCGCGACGACGGCCGCCGGGTCCGCGATCCGCACCCGGCCCTGGACCAGGGTGGACCGCGGGTCGGGCGCGATCTCGGGGAGCGGCCCTTCGGGGTCGTACGCGGAGAGGTCGCGGCCCCACACCTGTTCGGCGGCGAGCAGGGCGTTCTGCGGCGAGACCTGGAGGCGGCGGATCTCGGCGGCCTTCTCCTGGGCGTCGGCATCGTTGTCGCCGACGACGACCGTGACGCCGGGCATGATCTTGAGGTCGTCGGGCGCGCGGCCGTGCGCGGCGAGCCTGCCCTTGACGTCGGCGTAGAAGGCGCGGCCCGCGTCCAGCGTGCCGTGCCGGGTGAAGACGACGTCGGCGGTGGACGCGGCGAACTCCCTGCCCTCCCCCGAGTCCCCCGCCTGGATGACCACGGGGTGGCCCTGCGGGGAGCGCGGGACGGTGAACTCGCCCGACACCTCGAAGTGGCGGCCGGTGTGCGCGAAGGGACGCGGGGTGCCGTCCGGGGTCCAGGAGTCCCACAGCCCGCGGGCCACGGCGACGAACTCGGCGGCCCTCGTGTAGCGGTCGGCGCGGTCCAGGAAGCCGCCGCGCCTGAAGTTCTCGCCGGTGAAGGCGTCGGACGAGGTGACGACGTTCCAGGCGGCGCGGCCCGCGCTGAGGTGGTCGAGCGAGGCGAGCCTGCGGGCAAGTTCGTACGGCTCGTTGAAGGTCGCGTTGACGGTGGCGGCGAGGCCGAGGCGGTCGGTGACGGCGGCGAGCGCGTTGAGCACGGTGATCGACTCGGGGCGGCCCACCACGTCCAGGTCGTGGACGCGGCCCTTGTGCTCGCGCAGCCGCAGGCCCTCGGCGAGGAAGAAGAAGTCGAACTTGGCGCGCTCGGCGGTGCGGGCCAGCGCTTCGAAGGAGGCGAAGTCGATCTGGGAGCGGGAGCGGGGGTCGGTCCAGACGGTGGTGCTGTTGACGCCGGGGAAGTGCGCGGCGAGGTGCATGGGGCGGTGGGTCATCGGATGCTGCCTCCTGCCGGGACCGGCGCGGCCGGGGGCCCGGCGTCCTCGCGGGCCCGTGCCGGGGCCGTCGCCGTGGCGTACTGGTTCGCGGGGCGCGAGAGGCCCAGGTGTTCGCGGAGCGTGGCGCCGGGGTAGAAGTTGCGGGCCAGGCCCCGGTGCTGGAGGAGCGTGACCGTGCCGTTGACCAGGCGCTCCAGGTCGCGCTGCGGGTGGGTCGGGGTGAGGTGGAAGCCGTCGACCGCGCCCGCCGCGTGCCAGTCCGCGATCAGCTCGGCGAGGCCGACGGGGCCGCCGGTGTACCAGGCCGCGGGTTCCTCGTCGTGGGTTTCCAGGCCGGGCTCGTGGCGCTGCTCGCTGCCGCACAGGTCGACCACGAGCGCGGCGAGCACCCGCAGGTCGTCCGGGTCCCGGCCCGCCTCGGCGGCGTGGGCGCGCAGCCCGGCGCGTACGGCCGCCGCCTCGGCCGGGTCCTCGACCCTGACCAGGGCGACGTCCGCGTGGCGCGCGGCGACGGCCCTGGCGTGCCGTTTGGTGGCGTCCACGACGGTCACGGGGTGGCCCTGCGGGGGCCTGGGGACGATGGAGGGGCCGCGCACGGAGAAGGTGTCGGCCGTGAAGTCGACGTAGTGGAGCTTGTCGCGGTCGACGAAGCGCCCTGTCGACACGTCGCGGATCTCCGCGTCGTCCTCCCAGCTGTCCCACAACTTGGCCGCCACGTCGGCCACTTGACCGGCCTCGTGCCACAGCTGCGGGGCGGGCGCGGCGGGCCTGCGGCCGAAGAGGCGCGCCTCGGCCGCGGTGGCGGAGACCGCCGGGGCCCAGCCCGCGCGGCCCCGGCTCACCCAGTCGAGGGTGGCCACGGCGGTGGAGACGTGGAACGGCTCGGTGTGGGTGGTGGTGACAGTGGGGACGAGGCCGATGCGTTCGGTGGCGGGGGCGGTGCGGGCGAGGACGGCGAGCGCGTCGAGCCCGGGGCGCAGCAGCGAGTCGGTGAGCGTGACGAAGTCGAGGGCGCCGCTCTCGGCGAGCCCGGCCAGCTCGGCGTAGTGCGCGGGGTCGTAGTGGGCGGGGCCGCCGATCTCGGCCGCCAGGTGGAGCGTTCGGGTGGTGGGTGGCATGCGGGGACTCCTCAGAGGACCTTCGAGAAGAAGGCGCGGGTTCTGTCGTGCTGCGACCGGTCGAGGACGTCGGCGGGCGGTCCCTGTTCCACGATCCGGCCCTCGTCCATGAAGACGACGGTGTCGGCGACCTCGCGGGCGAAGCCGATCTCGTGGGTGACGACGATCATCGTGGTGCCCTGCCGGGCCAGGTCCCTGATGACGTCGAGGACCTCGCCGACCAGCTCGGGGTCGAGCGCGGACGTGGGCTCGTCGAAGAGCAGCAGGCGCGGCTGGAGCGCGAGGGCGCGGGCGATGGCGACGCGCTGCTGCTGGCCGCCGGAGAGCTGGCGGGGGTAGCTGTCGCCCTTGTCGGCGAGGCCGACCCTGTCGAGCAGGGCGCGGGCGGTCTCCAGCGCCTCCGCCTTGGGGCGGCCGAGGGCGGCGACGGGGGCCTCGGTGATGTTCTCGACGACCGTGAGGTGCGGGAAGAGGTGGAAGTTCTGGAAGACGAAGCCGATGCGGGTGCGCTGGCGCAGCACCTCGCGCTCGCGCAGCTCGTACAGCTTGTCGCCGTCGCGGCGGTAGCCGATCAGCTCGCCGTCGACGCTGATCTGGCCCCGGTCCACCTTCTCCAGGTGGTTGATGGTGCGCAGCAGGGTCGACTTGCCGGAGCCCGAGGGGCCGAGGACGACGGTGACCTCTCCGGCGCGCACCTGGAGGTCGATGCCGCGCAGCACCTGGAGGGGGCCGTAGCTCTTGTGCACAGATCTGATGTCGACCATGGCGGTGCTCATCGGACGGGCTCCTTGCGGCTGTCGGTGGGGGCGGGGCGGTGGTCGGGGCCTTCGGTGAGGAAGGCGAGGGCGGCGCGGGCCGCGGCGTCGTTCTGCCGGAAGGCGGTGCCGCCCGTGCGGGGTCTGGTGAAGGCGCCGCTGGTGCGGGCCGTGGTGTGCGGGCCGAGGGCGAAGCGGCGCGGGTGCGGGCGGCCCGAGCGGTCGTGGACGCGGCCGTCGGCGGGGTCGATGGAGAGCAGTCCCGAGGGGGTGGCGGCGGCCCCGTCCTCGTACAGCGCGCGCAGCAGCGGGCTGCCGGTGAGCTCCAGGGTGGGGTCGGGCAGCCGGGCCTCGACGAGGGCGCGCGCCTCGACGCGCGCGCCGGGCACGGTGGCGCTGCCCGCGTGGAAGACGCCGCGCTCCTCGTCGGTCCCGACGGTGATGCCCGCGCCGAGGAAGCGCACGGTCCCGGCCCGGGAGAGCGCGTCGAGCTGGCGCAGCCTGGGTCCTGGCGGGCCCGAGGCGAGGAAGCTGAAGAAGCCGTGCCACCAGGTGCCGATGTCGCCGAACCGCAGCAGCTGCGCGTAGACCGAGAGCAGCGCGCCGAAGACCGCCAGGTCCTCGCTGTGCGCGGGGTCGTGACGGCGTCTCAGGTCGGCCGCGATGTGGCCGCGCATGCCTTCCTGGAGGGCGTCGAGCGATTCGTGGCGCACTCCGTCGAGGGGGTGGTCGAGCGCCGCGAGGTCGAGCCGGTCGGCCGGGTCGGGCACGACGGAGGCGACGAGGGCGTCCAGTTCCGCGCTGCCGGGCGCGCAGGCCGCGTACCGCTCCTCGAAGGAGGCCAGGTCGCTGCCGGGCGCGGTCCGTTCGGGGTGGGCGGTGAAGAGGCGGTGGTAGTGGGCGTACCGCAGTTCCTTGTCGATGAGCGGCCACAGGTCGCGCCGGAAGTCGACGGTGCCTGGGCGGGCGAGGAGCGCGTCGACTTGGCGGGGGCCGAAGAAGCGGGGCAGCGGGGCGCGTTCGCCCGTGAAGCCGTAGCCGATCTTGGAGTGGTACGGGACGCCGCGCCGCGATCCGACGTAGAGGACGGGCTCGCGCCCCGACGGCAGGTAGACGCCGTTCTCGTGCCGCCCGCCGCGGCCCTCGGTGACGAGCACCATCAGGTCGACGAAGGCGAGGCCGAAGCCGCGCACGATGACCGGCTCACCCGCGGGCAGCGCGGACAGGTCGCTGTCCGCGGTGAAGTCGGGCGGCAGGTGGAGCAGCCCCTTTCGGCGCGCGAAGGCGGACAACTCCCGCTGTTCGGCGTCGGGTTCGGCGTCGAGGTGGCCGATGGCGACGACCACCAGGTCGGCGGTGAGCGGCCGTGCGCTCCCCTCGATCCAGACGCGCTGGCGGCCGTGCGGGGGCCCGTCGACGCGCAGGGCCCTGGCGCGGTGCTCGTGGACGGCGGCCGTGTCGGGCAGGGCGGCGCGCGCCCGGTCGTACACCCAGCGCAGGTAGCGGCCCTGCAACCGGCGGTCGGGGAAGACGCGGCCGTCGATGCCCGCCCATTCGGCAAGCGTGGGCCCGGGGACGACCGGGCCCGCCATGTCCACGGTCTCGTCGGTGAACATGGTGACGTCCTCGGCCATGGAGTTCAGCCGCAGCAGCGGCGACTGCTCCTGGCGCCAGACGCGTCCGCCGCCCGGCGGGTGCGGGTCGACGAAGTGGACGTCGAGGGGCCGGCGGCCGTACAGCTCGGGGAGGTTGGCCGCGAGCCGTTCCAGGAAGCCGGTGCCGCTCGGGCCCGCGCCGACGACGACGATCGAGGGGCGCGGGCTCATCGGGCCGCGCCGGCCTTGTCGCCCTTGGCGTAGTACCGCTCGACGTAGTGCTGGCCGACGCTGAGCAGCGAGGTCACCGCGACGTACCAGAGCGTGGCGACCATCAGCATCGGCATCACCTGGTAGGTGCGGTGGTAGACGAGCTGCACGGAGTAGAGCAGGTCCTGTACGGCGATGACGCTGACGATCGAGGTGCCCTTGAGGGTGCCGATCAGCATGTTGCCCGCGGGCGGCACGATGGAGCGCATGGCCTGCGGGAGCACGATGCGCCGGAGCCTGCGCCAGCGGCCGAGGCCGAGGGACTGGGCGGCCTCGATCTGGCCGCGGTCGACGGAGAGGATGCCGCCGCGCACGACCTCCGCCGCGTAGGCGGCCTCGTGGAGGGTGAGGCCGATGACGGCGACCGCGATGGGGCTGAGCAGGTTGACCGTCTTGACGCCGAGCACCTGCGGGTAGAGCGCGCCGATGTTGAACCAGAAGAGCAGCTGGACCAGGATCGGGGTGGACCTGAACAGCCAGACGTACCCCCAACTCACCGCCCTCAGCACGGGGTTGGCGGAGAGCCGCAGGACGGCGAGCAGGGTGCCGATGGCGAAGCCGAGGACCATCACGAGGCCGGTCAGCCAGAGGGTGAGACCGAGGCCGCGCAGCACGGAGGTCGAGGTGAAGTAGTCGCCGACGACGTCCCACTGGAACGCCTCGTTGCGCACGACGGAGTTGACCGCGCCCGCGAGGAGCAGCAGGACGACGGCGGCCGCCACCCACTGTCCCGTACGGCGGACCGGCACGATCCTGGGGACGTCGTCGGACCCGGGGACGGCGCCCTCGTCGGGCGGTGTGGAGTCGCGTTTGGAAAGGGCCAGAGACATGCGGGGGCTCCGTGGCTGCGGCAGGGAAGAGGACTGCCTTCGGCACGGACACAGCGGAGCACGGCGCGGACCGGCCCCTCAGCACGATCCGCACCCGAGGCTAGGCGGTGAACACGGGCCGCTGTCAAGGCTGTCCACATTCCGGACGCCGCGTCTCAGCACAGTTGACGCACAACCGGATGCCTGTTCCACTTGCTCCATGCATCCGCAGCAGTGGCTGGTCACCCGCTCCCACATCGACTTCGGTCGCGTGTGGTCCTGTTCCTGTTGAGCCGACCCCGCTGCTTGCCCCGGCGCGCCCCGCGCACGCCGCTCCTCCGCGCCCGACGTCGGCCCTGACGGCCCGACCGACGCGCCCTCCGCGCACCCGTTCCGCGCATGCCTTCCCACGCACACAGCACCGCTCCACCCTCCCCTCGCGCTCCGCCCTTCCCCCACCCCTCCCTCGATTCGGGGTCCGCATGCCGCTGTCCATCCACCGGACTTCGGTCTCAGATCCCCTCGCGCGTCCGCTCCTGGACGAGCTGGCGTACGAGTACTCCAGCCGCTACGGCGACGACGCAGAGGACCTGTACCGCTATCCGTCCGCCGAATTCGCCCCGCCCGGCGGCGCGTTCCTGCTGCTCCTGGAGCAGGGCCGCCCCGTCGCCGGAGGCGCGTACCGCAGGTACGACGCGACCACCGCCGAGCTGAAACGCATCTGGACGCACTCCGCGCACCGCCGCAAGGGGCTGGCCAGGCGCGTGCTGCGGGTGCTCGAACGGGAGGCCGCCGAGCGCGGCTACACCCGCCTCTACCTGACCACCGGGCCGCGCCAGCCCGAGGCCAAGGGCCTCTACCTGGCCGCCGGCTACCGCCCGCTCTTCGATCTGTCCGCAGACCCGGAGTCGATCGGCCCGCTGCCGTTCGAGAAGCACCTGGAGATCCCGGCACCATGAAGACCCGTGTGAAGACCCGCCCGAAGACCCGCACCGCGCACGCCCGACGTCACGTCACCGCCTTCGCCCTGATCACCGCCGTCGCGCTGACCGCGACCGCCTGCGGCTCCGGCGACGGGAGCGGGGACGGCTCGGGGGCCGCGCCCGCGGGCGCGGCGAAGGGCAGGGGCGCGATCCCCACGACGGACGTGGTCTCCAAGGTGGCGAAGGACGCGGCGGCGGCCCGGTTGCTCCCGGCCGACGTGCGCGAACGCGGCTCGCTGACGATCGCGAGCAGCGTCGGAAACCCGCCGGGCGCCGCCTACCTGCCGAACGGGAGGACGGTCGCGGGCCAGGACATCGACTTCGCGGACGCCGCGGCGAAGGTGCTCGGTCTGGAGCTGAAGCGGGAGGTCGCGGCCTTCGAGGTGATCCTGCCCGCGCTGGGCAGCGGGAAGTACGACCTGGGCACCGGGAACTTCGGCGTCACCGACGAGCGCCGCAGGACCATCGACTTCGTGACGTACATCAACGACGGCCAGGGCTTCGCGGTGCGCGCCGACAGCAAGCTCGGCGAGGTGAGGGACCTGCTCCAGCTCTGCGGCCTGACCGTGGCGACCGGCGCGGGCACCACCTTCGAGGCGACCCTGAGCGAGAACAGGCCCCGCTGCGGCGAGGCGGGCAAGAAGCCTTACGAGGTGAAGACCTTCGCGGACACGGCCGCGGTCTACCTCTCGCTCCAGCAGGGCCGCAGCGACGTCGTCATGAACACCATCAACGGCCTGCGCTACGCGGTCGCCCAGCAGGACGGGCTGCGCTTCCTGAACGAGTACAAGCGGCTCGACGTCGGCTTCGCGCTCAAGAAGGGCAGCCCGCTGGCGCCCGCCCTCCAGGCCGCGGTGAACCGGCTGAAGCAGGACGGCACCTACGACCGGATCCTGAAGAAGTGGGGCACGACCCCGTCGGCGATCGAGGCATCGCGGATCTCTCCGCCGGAGGTCAAGTGACCTCCGGCCCGTACGGGGGGCGTCGGCCGTGCGCGGTCGGCCGACGGCCCGTCAGCTTCAGTCGCAGGGGCAGCAGCAGTCGCAACCGTCACAGCCGTCGCAGTCGCGGCAGCAGCCCTCGCGCTTCTTGCGCGACCAGGGACCCTCGTACTCCTTGGCACAGCAGATCTGGCAGGTGCAGAAGAGGTAGGTGAACATCGCGCAGCCCGCGAGGAAGCCGCGCTTCTTGGGCTGCTGCGGTCCCCCGCCGTACGGGGGCACTCCGCCGGGTCCGCCCGGCCCGCCGCCCCCGTAGGGGTTGCCGCCGCCACCGCCGTACGGATTCCCGCCGCCCCCGTACGGGTCGCCACCGCCGTACGGGTTCCCGCCGCCCCCGTAGGGGTTCCCCTGCTGGGGCGGCTGCTGGCCGCCGTACATCTGGCCCTGGGGTCCCTGGCCGCCGTACATCTGCCCCTCGGGGCCGAAGGCGCCGTGCCCCTGGGCGCCGTGGCCCGCGTGCGCGCAGCTCGGCGTGCCGAACGTGCGCTCGACCGAGCGCTGCAGTTCGTGCGCGAGCAACTGGTGCGCCAGGCGGTCCTCGACGAAGTGCGCGTCCTTGAGCGCGAGCCGCACGCCGTGCACCGCGTCGTCGCACAGCCTGCGCGCCTCGGCGAGCGAGGTGCCGGTGGCGGTGAGCGGGTTCCAGGCGCCCGACGCGTCGTCAGCCCGCTTGTCCTCCACGGCGTCCAGCAGGTGCGCGAGGCGCCCGAAGAGCCGTCCGGCCTCGGAGAGCGGCGCGATGTTCTCGGGCCGCCCGGCCAGGACGGCGGTGTGCGCGAAGGCCGCGGCGGTGGCGGTCTCGGTGGGCTCGGTGACCGTCAGCACGGGGGTGCCGATTCCGGCCAGCGCCTCGATGCCGGGCTGGCGGTCGACGGCGTCGACCAGCAGCGCGGTGTCGAAGCCGAGCGAGGCGCCGGCGCGGGCGCCCGCCCTGTCCCAGCTCCTGGCCACCCTGCGGGCGGCGGCGGCCACCGGCTTGCGGGCCAACAGGCCGTCCCTGTCCTCGACGTGGTCGCGGACCTTCGCCGACGCCAGCACGAGCGAGACGGTCGCAGCGAGCCGCGCGCCCTCGCCCCGGGCGACGGACGCGGTGCGCATGCCGCGCAGCGCGCAGGGGCCGGCGGTGCGCCGCCAGTCGGTGCTGCGCTCGGACTGAGCCTCCGTCAGGACCGAAGCGATCAGACCGTCATAGTTGGTGACGATCCGGGCGAACTGTCCGTGATCCTTGCGAAGTGCCAGGCAGAGACCGCAGAGATGGGCCATCCACTCGGTCTTGAGCCCCTCGGTGAGGCGGTGCGAGCAGGGCCTGACGATTCCGAACACAGCGATCCCCCGATGCCGTTCGACGGTGCGATCGGCATCGTATCCGGCCACGGGCCGATCTCCGGCATCACCCGTACGTCCCCGTCGTCACCCGTACGGACCGGTGCATCATATTTTCTTTCTTTCCGGGGCGGCGTACCGTCCACATACGGTCCGTACACGGGTAGATCACTGACGAATCGCCACAACTTCTGCACCAGTACCGTCACGAATCCCCAGCGCGGCGGCTATCCACTTGGCGCGCGATCCGCATCATGGTCGACCATAGGCACACGCGGAACATGCAGTGAAAGGAGGCGTCATGGGTTCGGTGCGCAAGGCGAGCGCGTGGCTGGGACTCGTCGAGGACAACGACGAGCGGTACTACGACGACGACTACGCCGAGGGTGCGGAGAACAGCGGCGACGCGTGGGTGACCGACCCGCGGGTGCAGGTGGCCTCCGAGACCGCCGAGGGAACGGGGCGCCAGATCGCCACGATCACCCCGGACGGCTTCCGGGACGCGCGCGGCATCGGCGAGCACTTCCGGGACGGCATCCCGGTGATCATGAACCTCACGGCGATGGACGCCACCGACGCCAAGCGCGTGGTGGACTTCGCCGCCGGGCTGACCTTCGGGCTGCGCGGCTCCATCGAGCGCGTCGCGACCCGGGTCTTCCTGCTGACCCCCGCCGACACGAAGATCGTGAACGGCGAAGCCGCCGGCCGGTCGGCCGACGGCTTCTTCAACCAGAGCTGAGCGAGGCGCTCACCGGCCCCGTCCGGTCCGCCGGGAGCCCGGCCTACCGGAACGCGTCGAGACCGGTGAGCGCCTTGCCCAGCACCAGCTGGTGCATCTCCACGGTGCCCTCGTAGGTGAGCACCGACTCCAGGTTGGTGGCGTGCCGCATCACCGGGTACTCCAGCGAGATTCCGTTGGCGCCCAGGATCGTGCGCGAGGTGCGGCAGATCTCGATCGCCTCCCGCACGTTGTTGAGCTTGCCGAAGCTGACCTGCTCGGGGCGGAGCTTCCCGGCGTCCAGCCGCCGCCCGAGGTGGTGGGCGAGCAGGATCCCCTTGTGCAGCTCGACGGCCATGTCGGCGAGCTTGGCCTGGGTGAGCTGGAAGCCGCCGATCGGCCTGCCGAACTGCTCGCGGCCCTTGGCGTAGTCGAGCGCGGCCTCGAAGGAGGCGCGGGCCGCTCCCATGGCGCCCCAGACGATGCCGTAGCGGGCGTGGCTGAGACAGCTCAGCGGGCCCTTGAGGCCGGTGACCCCGGGGAGCACGGCGTCGGCGGGCAGCCGTACGTCGTCCAGGACCAGCTCGCTGGTGACGCTCGCCCGCAGCGACCACTTGTGCTTGATCTCGGGCGCCGAGAAGCCGGGCGCGTCGGTCGGCACGGCGAAGCCCCTGATGCCCCCGTCGGTCTGCGCCCAGACGACGGCGACCCCGGCCACCGAGCCGTTGGTGATCCACATCTTGCGGCCGTTGAGCACCCAGTCGGTGCCGTCCCGCTTCGCGTGCGTGCGCATGGCCGCCGGGTCCGAGCCGACGTCGGGCTCGGTCAGGCCGAAGCAGCCGATGGTCTCGCCCGCCGCCATGGACGGCAGCCAGCGCCGCTTCTGCTCCTCGGAGCCGTACTTCCAGATCGCGTACATGGCGAGCGAGCCCTGCACGGAGACCAGCGAGCGGATGCCGGAGTCGGCGGCCTCCAGCTCCAGGCAGGCCAGGCCGTACTGGACGGCGGTGGCGCCCGCGCAGCCGTACCCGGTCAGGGACATGCCGAGCGCGCCGATGGCGCCGAGCTCGCGGGCCAGCTCCCGGACGCCGGGCAGCTCGCCGCTCTCGTACCAGTCGGCGATGTGCGGCAGGACGCGGTCGGCGGCCCAGGACCGGACGGTGTCGCGGATCGCGAGGTCCTCGGGGTCGAGGAGGTCGTCGATGCCGAGCGGGTCTACGGGATCGAACGGTGCAGCGGACATGGCAGGTCCTCCGGCTGGCCCAGGTAAAACTAACAGCGCTAGTTAAGGTGTCGCGCCGACGTTACGGGTCAGTGTGCCGCGCGTCCAGACCCGGCGGACTCCACCGGCTCGCGGCAGACCGGGACCCTGGCCGCCTCCTCCTCGTCGGGCGCGCCGTCCATGCCGCGCGGCAGCCGCAGCGCCGCCAGCGCGCCGAGCAGCAGCAGCCCCGCGCTGACCAGCAGCGTCACGTGCAGCCCCGTGACGAAGGACTCGCGCGCCGTGGTGCGCAGCACGTCCCCGAGCGCCCCGCCGAGCCGGTCCGCCTCCTGGTACGCCTCGCCCAGCGAGTTGGCCGCCGCGTCCCGCGCCGCGGCCGGGACGCCGGAGTCCGGCACGTCCGCGAGGCCCGGCGCGTAGGCGGCGTTCATGACGCTGCCGAGCAGTGCGATGCCCATGCCCGCGCCCAGCTGGTAGGAGGTCTCGCCGATCGCGGCGGCGCCGCCCGCGGCCTCGGCGGGGGCCTCGCTCAGCATCGACTCGTACGCGCCGAACAGCGTCGTCTGGAGCCCGAAGCCGAGCAGCAGGAAACCGGTCGTGAGCAGGGCGGGGCGGTCCTGCTGGCCCATCAGCGTCAGCAGCAGCACGGCCGCCGCGGTCAGCACGAAGCCCCAGCCGACCATCCGGCGCGGGCCGACGCGGGCCAGGGTGTACGAGCCGCTGGCGCCCGCCGCCATGGCGGCGAAGGTCAGCGGCAGCAGCCGCAGACCGGTCTCCAGCGGGCTCAGCCCGAGGACGAGCTGGAGGTACTGGACGGCGATCAGCTCCAGGCCGACCAGGGCCAGCATGGCGAGCACGATGCAGCCGACGGAGGTGGTGAAGGCGGGCCGGGCGAACATCCGCATGTCGATCAGCGGATGGCTGCGGCGCTTCTGCCGCGCGACGAACAGGACCAGCAGCGCGGCGCCCGCCAGCAGCGGCAGGGCCGTCGCGGCGGCCAGCGGCTCGCCCGCGCCCGCGCGCTTCACGCCGAGGACCACGCCGAGCACGCCGAAGGCGGCCATCAGCGCGCCGAACACGTCCCAGGGGCCGTCGGTGTCGCCGGTCGACTCGGGGAGCAGCAGCCGGCCCAGCGGCAGGGCGAGGACCATCAGCGGGATGTTGATGAGGAAGACCGAGCCCCACCAGAAGTGCTCGACGAGGAAGCCGCCGAGCACCGGACCCGTGGCGGCGCCCACGGCGGCGACCGCGGTCCAGATGCCGATCGCGGTGGCCCGCTCGCGCCGGTCGGGGAAGACCGCGCGGAGGATGGAGAGCGTCGCCGGCATGATCATCGCGCCGCCGACGCCGAGCAGGGCGCGCGCCGCGATCAGCACGCCGGGCGTTTCGGCCAGCGCGGCGATCGCGGAGGCGACGCCGAAGAGCGCGTAGCCCAGGAGCAGGACGCGGCGGCGCCCGACGCGGTCGCCGAGGGTGCCGAAGAGGATCAGCAGCGCGGCACAGACCAGGGGGTAGGCGTCGACGATCCAGAGCAGCGCGGTGGAGCTGGGGCGCAGGTCCTCGGTGACCGACGGCATGGCGACGTGCAGCACGGTCGCGTCGAGTGCGACCAGCAGGAGGCTCACGCAGAGGACGACGAGGACGACCCAGCGGTTGGCACCGCCGCCGACGGCCCGTCTGGGCGCCCCGGCCGTGGTCGTCCCGGACATGCAGGTACCTCCAGTGAATCCCGTGAATCCCGGTCGATCCGCGACCTCTCCGGGTCGGCGTGCCGGCGCCCGTCAGCAGTGTGACCGGGGAGCATGAGCGTACGCGAGGTGGCACGTGTGAAGGGTGGCCCACCTCTCATGACGCGAGGTGGCGGCATGTGGCGTGCGCCACGGCGCGCCTTCGGAAATGATCTTGCCGGGGTCGTTTCCGGACCGTCGGCGAGCCGTTCGGGACCGGTCCGCTCTCCGGCTCCCGGCCGCCCGGAAGAATTCCCCGGCATTCAAAGCGGCTCTCCGGACGACCCGTCCCGGCAATAGGGCACAAGGTCCTCGAACGCCGGGAATTGGCCGGGAATAAAGCGGGCTCTGAGACCGACTCCACATCACGTGGTCATCACAAAGCCGCCGGATCGGCCTGGCCCGTCACTCACTCGCTGTAACGTCGATTGGGTGCGTACCGACATCTTTGCCCGACTGGACCGGGAGCCGGAGCCGCCGAAGATAGAGATCCCGCGGATGAGTCGTCACCGCATCGCTCTCTTCGGCGGCACGTTGGCGTTCTACGTCGCCATCGTCGTGCTCGTGCTGGTCTCCTCCTGGCTGGTGGCGCTGGACTGGAAGGTCATGCTCTTCCGGCCGTACCAGCAGTGGCCGGAGCTGCACGCCTTCCTCGACTACTTCGTGGTGCTCGGCCAGCGCGGCCCGACCGCCGTGATGGTGGCGGCCTGGCTCGGCTGGCGCTCCTGGCGGCAGCACACCCTGCGGCCGCTGATCACGCTCGCCGTCGCCCTGCTGCTGCTGAACGTCACGGTGGGCGCGGTCAAGATCGGCCTGGGCCGCCTCGGCCCGCACTACGCCACCCAGATCGGCTCGGCCGAGATGTTCGCGGGCGGCGATATATTCCCCTCGGGCCACACCGCCAACGCCGTCGTGACCTGGGGAATCCTCGCCTATCTGGCAGCCACCCCGCGCACCAGGCGCTATCTGTCGGCGGTCTCCGCCGCGGTCTCGCTGGGGGTCGGACTCACCACCGTCTACCTCGGCACGCACTGGCTGAGCGACGTGCTGCTCGGCTGGGCCGCCGGTCTGCTGATCATGCTCGGCCTGCCCTGGTGCGAGCCGCTGATCGCGCGCATCGAAGCCTGGATCTTCGCGGTGCGCGCCCGGCTGCGGGACCGGCACGGGCTCGTGCCCGCGGCACCGGTCGCGGTGGGCGGTCCGGTCCCCGTGATGGTGCCGCAGCGCCTGCCGGGCGCCGAAGGCGAGGTGCCGGGCCGCGAACCGGAGACGGTGGGCGCCGGCGGCCGGGCGGGCGCGGGCAGCTCGGTCGGGGTGCGCCAGCGGGCGTTCGCGGCGCGCGCCGAGCGGGCGCCGATCCCCTCCGCGGGCAGCCGCAGGCCGCCGCACTCGCGACCGCTGACGGGCGGCTGAGGTCAAGCGGGCGGCCACGGCCGCCGGGCCCGGCCGAACGGCGCCGGGCCGCCCCGAGAACCGCGGGGGCGGTACGCACAACCCCTCCCCGCACGGCGACGGCCCCGACATCGCGTCGGGGCCGTCGCCATGTCCGGGCCTGCGCTTCGTACGGCCGGGCCTGCGCTTCGTACGGCCGCGCCTCAGCCCGACCAGCACCGGGTGACGCGCCCCGCTTCGACCTCGAAGTTCAGCCTGCCCTCCAGGAACTCCATCGTGATCATCGCGCCCGGCGGCAGCGCCCTGACGGTGGACCAGCCGCGCGCCCTGGCCAGCTCCTCGGCGGCGCTCGCGTCGAGGCCGACGTAGGCGTCGGGGGCGTCGTCGGGCCGGGCGGACGGGGTCGGTATGGGTGCCATACGACCCACCGTAGGCGGGCGCGGACGGTAACGGAAGGCCGGGGTCCGGAGCTCCGACGACACCCCCACGTTCCCCACCTGTCACGCTTGTGTCACAGGATCACGACACGTGTTTGGGGCCGACTTCTTCACTCGTACGTGCAGTTCGACTCACCCGCACCGGTAATTCGACCGCACGGGAAGGCAATTCGAGACAGCCTGTGCGAATTCATTCGAAGGGCCGTCCGGGGACGCCCCATTGGGCTCCCGCATTCCCGGCAATCGGAATTTCCGGACAGCTTGAAGGGTCTCAGTCAATTCATGGCTTCCGCACAGGTTCCGGGCCGTTTCCGCCGCCCGGAGCCGTATCGCCCGCGACGGCACCCTGTCGGAGCGGGCGCCGCACGAGCATCATGTCTTGAGCCCGCACCACGCACGGCACATCCCGCACGGCACATCCCGCACAGCACGGCCCGAGGCGCACGCAGGCAGCGAGGGGGCAGCGATGGGGACCCAGACCGCGGAGGCGAAGGCCCGCCCCGCGCCGCCGCGGCGGCCCGGACGGCTCGTGGTGGACTGGCTGACGACCACCGACCACAAGAAGATCGGCCACCTCTACCTCATCACGTCCTTCGCGTTCTTCCTGATCGCCGGGCTGATGGCGCTGATGATGCGCGCCGAGCTGGCCCGCCCCGGGCTCCAGCTGATGAGCAACAACGAGTTCAACCAGGCGTTCACGATGCACGGCACGATCATGCTGCTGCTCTTCGCGACGCCGACCTTCGCGGGCTTCGCCAACGAGATCATGCCGCTCCAGATCGGCTCGCCCGACGTCGCCTTCCCGCGCCTGAACATGCTCTCGTACTGGCTGTTCCTCCTGGGCGGCCTGATCGTGCTCGGATCGCTCCTGGTGCCGGGCGGCCCCGCGAACTTCGGCTGGTTCGCCTACGCCCCGCTCAACTCCATGGTCCGCTCCCCCGGCATCGGCGCCGACATGTGGATCATGGGCCTCGCGCTCTCCGGCTTCGGCACCATCCTCGGCGCGGTCAACTTCCTGACCACCATCATCGGGATGCGCGCGCCCGGCATGACGATGTTCCGGATGCCGATCTTCACCTGGAACGTGCTCTTCACCTCGATCCTCGTCCTGGTCGCCTTCCCGGTGCTCGCGGCGGCGCTGCTGGTCCTGGAGGCGGACCGGCGCTTCGGGTCGGTGGTCTTCGAGGCGGAGTTCGGCGGGGCGCTGCTGTGGCAGCACCTGTTCTGGTTCTTCGGCCATCCCGAGGTCTACATCATCGCGCTGCCGTTCTTCGGGATCGTCACGGAGATCATCCCGGTCTTCGCCCGCAAGCCGATCTTCGGCTACCTCACCCTGGTCGGCGCGACCATGGCCATCACCGGCCTGTCGGTGGTCGTCTGGGCGCACCACATGTTCGCCACCGGGGCCGTGCTGCTGCCGTTCTTCTCCTTCATGTCCTTCCTGATCGCGGTCCCGACCGGGGTGAAGTTCTTCAACTGGACGGGCACGATGCTCAAGGGGTCGCTGAGCTTCGAGACGCCGATGCTGTGGGCGGTCGGCTTCCTGGTGTCGTTCCTCTTCGGCGGGCTCACCGGCGTCATCCTGGCCTCGCCGCCGCTGGACTTCCACGTCACGGACTCGTACTTCGTCGTGGCGCACTTCCACTACGTGGTGTTCGGGACGGTGGTCTTCGCGACGTTCGGCGGCTTCTACTTCTGGTGGCCGAAGTTCACCGGCAAGATGCTGGACGAGCGGCTCGGCAAGATCCAGTTCTGGACGCTCTTCGTCGGCTTCCACACCACCTTCCTGGTCCAGCACTGGCTGGGCGCGGAGGGGATGCCCCGGCGGTACGCGGACTACCTGGACGCGGACGGGTTCACCGTGCTCAACACCGTCTCCACGATCGGCGCCTTCCTGCTCGGCCTGTCCACGCTGCCGTTCCTCTACAACGTCTGGAAGACCGCGAAGTACGGCGAGAAGGTCGGCATGGACGACCCGTGGGGCTACGGCCGCTCGCTGGAGTGGGCGACGTCCTGTCCGCCGCCGCGGCACAACTTCCTGACGCTGCCCAGGATCCGCTCCGAGTCGCCCGCCTTCGACCTGCACCATCCGGAGTACGCGGCGCTGCGGCAGCCGGGCGACCAGCTCGGCGAGGTCAAGGGTGAGAGCGAGGTCAAGGGCGAGGTCAAGGGCGAGAGCGAGGTCAGGGAAGGGCCCGGGACAGACGGTCCCGCATCCGTCTGACGTGCTCGGTCAGCTCGGGCGGCTCGACCACCTCGAAGTCGACGCCCAGCAGCAGGACGTGGAGCACCATCACGTCCATGCTGGTCGCCCCCGCGTGCAGCAGGCAGGTGTGCTCGTCGACCGGTTCGAGCACCCCGTCGGACGGGCCGACGAACGCCCCGGCGGCCTCGGCCGAGGTGTGCAGCCGCACCACCGCCTGCGCCGCGTACCCGCGCGTGGACACGCCCTTGGAGACGTACGCCGCCAGGTCGTCGGCGGGCGGGGTGCGCGGCTCGAAGCGCGGGCCGTGCGGCGGCTTGGGGGCGATGCGGTCCACCCGGAACGTGCGCCAGTCGGCGCGGTCGACGTCCCAGGCGACCAGGTACCAACGGTGCTCGGTGCAGACCAGGCGGTGCGGTTCCACGGTGCGGCGGCTGACGGCGCCGCCGTGGTCGCGGTACTCGAAGCGCAGCCGCTCGGCGTCCCGGCAGACGCCCGCCAGCTCGGTCAGGACGGCCGGGTCGACGGCGTTCCCGCGGCCGCTCCTGAACATCGGCACGGTGAACGCGTTGAGCGCGCCCACCCTGCGGCGCAGCCGGTTCGGCAGCACCTGTTCCAGCTTCGCCAGGGCGCGTACGGAGGTCTCGCCGATGCCCTCGATGCCCTGGCCCGCGGCGGTGCGCAGGCCGACCGCGACGGCCACCGCCTCCTCGTCGTCCAGGAGCAGCGGCGGCAGCTCGGCGCCCGCGCCGAGCTGGTAGCCGCCGCCCGTGCCGGGGCTGGCGTTGACCGGGTAGCCCAGCTCGCGCAGCCGGTCGACGTCGCGGCGCACCGTGCGGGGCGTGACGCCGAGCCGGTCGGCGAGGTCGGCCCCCGACCACTCGCGGTGGGCCTGGAGCAGTGAGAGCAGGCGCAGCAGCCGCGCCGACGTCTCCAGCATGAGGCAGTGTCCTAGGCGGGCTTGGCGGGCTTCACGGGCTTCGGCGGGTCGAGCTGGACGCAGAGGTCGTTGTCCGCGGTGTACCAGGGGTTGGCGGTGAAGCCCTTGCCGCTCTGCCTGGGGTAGACGAAGACGTTCCGCTTGTCCCAGACGTCGTCGAGGATCCGCGCTATCCGCACGGCGGGCCCGGTGTCGCCCCTGGGCAGCAGCCACATCTGCCACAGCAGCGCCTTCTCGGCGGGGTGCGGCGTCAGCTCCGCGTACGGCACGGTGCAGGAGAACGCCGGGCCCACGACCGAGGCGGTGAACCGGTGCACGGCCGTGCCGCCGCCCCGCACGCGCGCCTCGACGACCGCGCCGCGCCCCATCTCGGCGCCGTACAGCACCCCTTCGAAGGTGACGGACCCCGGCGCGAAGCCGAGGTCGCCCGCCTCCGCGTGCGGCCCGCGCAGCCAGCTGCGCACCACGAGGCCGCCGTCGGCCGCGGGGTACGGGACGCGGACCACGACCGGGTCGACGGAGCCCGGCGCCCGGTCGACGAGGGCGCGCAGGTCCCGGACGCCGGCCTCGACGGGCCGCCCGTCGGCGGTGTGCGCGGCCCAGCGGCCCTCGGCCAGCTCGACCGTGCTCGGCAGGACCGCGCGCAGCCGGCCGCGGCCCGCGGGGGTGAGCGGCAGCCGTACGTCGGTGCCCGCCGTGCCCTTCTGCGGCGAGAGGACGAGGACCGGGCGGTACGGTCCCCCGTCGGTCAGGTCGCGGTCGGGCAGGTCGAAGGTGACGCCGCCCGCGGAGTCGGCGACGCAGTCGGCGCGGGGCGCCCGGCTCTGGGTGTCGGTGGTCATGGCGTCACTTTCCCTTGCGGATCGCGTCGGCGGCCTTGTAGCGCAGGCCGTACGCCCCGTCGAGCACCGCGCCGCGCGTCTTGTGCAGTCCGGTGCGCAGGGCGCCCCTGGAGCGGCTGTTGGCGCCCTTCTCGACCAGCTCCCTGAAGAGCGCCTCGTGCCGCTCGGCGATGCGCACGGGGTCGAAGCGGGTCGAGGCGTCGAGGGCGGCGCGGCCCATGGCGCGGCGCCGCGCGTCGTCCTCGATCAGGCCCAGCAGGGCGTCGCCGACGGCGTCCGGGTCGCCGACGGGGACGAGGAGGCCGTCCATGCCGTCGGAGATGATCTCGCCGGGTCCGTGCGGGCAGTCGGTCGCGACGACCGGCAGGCCGCAGCGCATCGCCTCGACGATGGTCATGCCGAAGGACTCGCGGTCGGAGGTGACGGCGGCGATGGAGCCCTTGGGCCACTCGGGCTCGATGGGGTTGGCCGCGCCCATCAGGAAGACGTGGTTGTGCAGGCCCAGCTCGGCGATCCTGGCGTGCAGGGCGTTCTTCTCGTTGCCGGTCGCGTCCCCGGTGCCGTAGATCCGCAGGCGCCAGTCGGGGCGGGCGGCGACGACCTTGGCGAAGGCGTCGACCAGCAGGTCGTACCGCTTGACGCGGGTGAGCCGACCGGCCGCGACGACCCACTTGCTGCTGCCGTCGGCGGGCGGGACGGACGGGACGGGGACGCTGTTGGGGATGGCGTCGACGCGCACGCCGGGCAGCTTGAGGCGGGTGCGGTAGGAGCGGGCGTCGGCCTCGGTGACGGTGGTCAGCGCGTCCAGCAGGGCGTAGCGGTGGCTGATCTCGCGGCGCAGCCGGTAGCCGTGGTTGTCCAGCGTCAGGTGCTCCTGGCCGACCCGGACGACGCCGCGGCGGGTCTGGCGGGTGAGGTGGACGTTGATGCCGGGGCGGGTGCCGACGACGACGTCGGCCTCCAGGCCCTTGAGGTGGTCGCCGATGCGGACGTCGGTGAGGCGGCTGTACTGCCGGTGCCGGCCGTCGCCGCGCGGGAAGACCTTGGCGGGCAGGGCGTGCTCGGGGTCGGCCGCGTCGTTGGTGGGGCTGCCCTTGCGGAGGTCGACGAGGTGCTTCAGCGTCACGCCGGGGGGCGCGCCGAGGCTGGGCTGGTCGCGGTGCCGGAAGACCGAGACGATCTCCACGTCGTGCCGCTCGGCCAGGGTCTGGGCGAGGTTGAACGTCGTCCGGATCGTCCCGCCGATGCCGTACGCGTTGTGGAGCAGGAAAGAGATGTGCATGCGCCGCCGCGTCCCCCTGGGATTCCGTCTTCTCCAGGGGAGGGTACTTGGCCGCGCCGACATCGCCCTCACGAGGGCGCGTAGGGCAGCTGGGGGACGTCGAAACAGTTGGTGTCCATGTCGCCGCCCTGGTTGACCCACCCCCTTCCGTCCTGCCAGCGGGCGACGGACAGGCAGGTGCGGCGGGTCGCGGGCGGCGCGGCGCGGCTCTCGTACGAGACGGGCAGGAGCAGTCCGCGCGCGGTGTAGGGGGTGGGGCGGTTCAGGTACGCCTCGACGCACGCGCGCGTGGGGCCGGTGCCGTCCGGACGGGCGCAGGAGCGGGCCGCGTCGGTGAACCACATGGCGGCCGCCCAGCCCTCCAGCTGCCACTGGGAGAGGTGCTTCGCGCCCTTCATCGCCGTGCGAAAGGCGCGGACGGCGGGGTGGCCGGTGTCGTCGTAGTTGCGGCTGGAGCCGGTCACCCACAAGGAGTCGCGGCAGCGCGGCGCCGCCTTGTAGTCGTCGGCGACGGACGAGGACCAGTTCTGCACGTTGGTGACCTTGGCGGTGACCGAGGCGCCGACCGCGTCCATCGCCTCGCAGAGCCGGGCGTTCCCGTGGCCGTCGAGGGCGTCGAAGACGAGGTCGGCCCCCCGGTCCTTGAGGTCGGCCGCGACGGCGCGGAAGTTGGGGAGCGCGAAGTCGACCTGCTCGGTGACGACCTCGTAGCCCTCGCGCTCAAGGCCGCGCACGACGAGACGGGCGTACGCGGCGGACGCGGCCTGGTTGTAGGAGACGACGGCTGCGGTACGGGCCCCCTGTTCGCGCTTGAAGTAGCGGTACACCTCCGTCCCTCCGTACAGCGTGCCGTTCCAGCCGGGCTTCCCTCCGGTGCGCGGGGCGAGGCTGCCGTAGATCCCGTACAGGTGCGGATACGTGTCGTAGGCGGGTCCGATGGGCTGGCCGCCCACGTCGGGGACGCCCGCCCGCGCGACGAGGGGGGCGCCCGCGTAGTCGAGGGAGGCGGTGGCGACGAGCGCGAAGACCTTCTTCTCTTCGAGCAGTTCGTGCACGCACTCGTTGTTGCCGATGCCGCTGCCGCCGTCGTCGCAGGTGTGCACCTCGACGCGGCGGCCCGCTATGCCGCCCCGCTCGTTGAGCGCGTCGAAGTAGGCGCGGGCGCCGTCGCGCGGCCCGGTGAAGGCGTCGCCGCCGACGGGGCTGGTGGCGCTGGTGACGATGCCGATCCGCAGCGGCCCGGCCGCGGGGGCCGTGGGCGCGGGGCGCCGGTCGTCCTCGAAGTCGCTCTCGGGCAGGCGGCTGCCGCAGGCGGCGGTCAGCAGGAGCAGCGCGGCAAGCGCGGGGCGGCGAAGGGGCGCGCGCCGTGCGGTGCGTCCGTACGTACGGGGACGCGCCCGCCGCGTCCGTTCAGCAGCCCGGCGCCGCCGCATTGCCGCTCATCTCGACCAGTGCGCAGAGCGTCTTGACCGAGACCTTCCAGGTGCCGTCCTGGAGGACCGACACGCCCTTGCTGCCGGGCAGCGCGGTGGCCTTGCCGACCATGAGGTCGTACGTGACGGCCGCCTCGGTCGCCGAGGTGAACGCCACGCCCGTCACCCTGGCCGAGGACTGCCCCGCGTTCGGGTCGCCGCCGAACGCCTTGAGGAGCAGGCCCAGTTCGTCGCCGTTCTCCAGGACGTCGGCCTTCTGCGCGGTGGTCGCCTTCGCGTCGAAGAACGTCGCCCAGTTCTCGCGGATCCGCGCCTCGGCCGCCGTCCGGTCGGCGGGGGCCGCGCCGTCCGTGGGGGCGCCGTCCGTAGGGGCGGCGGTCGCGGTGGGGGCGGCCTTCGTGGGGCTCTTGCCGTCCCCGCCGCCTCCCCCGTCGTCCGAGCAGCCGGTGAGGGCCGCGCAGAACAGCAGGGCGACGACTGTCGCGCGTTGTGCGTGCCTGCCGAGAACCATCTGGCCCACCACCGACTCGACGCTCCGACGCTTCCGGGGTACGTCCCCAGGGGGCATAGTGCAGTCAATCGCCGCGGAAGAACAGGGGACGGGGGCGGGGCCTCATGGGGGCACGCGCACTGCTGTGGGGCGGGCTCGCCGCCGCGGCCTGCGGCGCCGTCCTGTCGGTGCTCGGCTGGTACGGGATCTCCGGAGAGCGCTTCGCCGAGCGCCAGCTGCCCTATCTCGCCTCCTGCACGGTGCCCGGCGCCGCGCTCGTGGTGGCGGGCGCCGTCCTGCTGTCCCGGCTGCCCGAGCGGCCGTCGCCGGATGCGGCAGGCGCGGCGTACGCGGATCCCGCGCCGGACGCGGCGCCCTTCCGCGCGGTCTCCACCGACCCGCCCCTTCGGGTGCCCGGAGGGACGCTCGCCCACCGCCCCGACTGTCCGCTGGTGACGGGCAAGCCGCACGCCGTACCGGTCGGGCCCGGGGACGCGCCGAACGCCTGCCCCGTGTGCGAACCCGAGCTGTGACCGGGTGTCCTCACTGACGTACGACCTCACCCTGGCCGGGCTCGCGGTGGGCAGCGCCGCCGCGCTCACCGGGATCGGGCTGGTCGTCACGTACCGCGCGACGGGCGTGCTCAACCTGGCGCACGGCGCGGTGGCGGTGGTGTGCGCCTACGTGCTGCGGGAGCTGGCCGTGGAGCGGGGCTGGCCGCTGCCGTGGGCGGCGTGCGCCACGCTGCTGGTCGTGGCGCCCGGGATCGGGCTGCTGCTGGACCGGGCCGTCTTCCGGCCGCTGGCCGTGGCGGGCGCCGACCCCGCGCGGACGCTGGTCGCGTCGATCGGGGTGTTCGTCCTGCTGGTGGGCGCCGCGACGCTGCTGTGGGGCACGGGGGCACGGGCGGACGCCCCGCTGCTGCTCTCCGGCGATCCGTGGGCCCAGCTGGGCGCCGTGCTGGCGCTGGCGCTGCTGGTGGCGGCCGCGACCCGGTGGACGCGGACCGGGCGGGAGCTGCGGGCCGTCGTGGACAACCGGGAACTGGCCGCGCTGGGCGGCACGGACGCGGACCGGGTGGCGGCGGTGGGCTGGGCGTTCGGCTCGTTCACCGCGGGGCTCACGGGCGTCCTGCTGGCCCCGCTGCTGCGGCTGGATCCGTACGGGCTGCCGCTGCTGGTGGTGGAGGTGATCGCGGTCGCGGTGATCGCCCGCATGCGGAGCGTCTCGGTGGCGGTGGGCGCGGCGCTCCTGCTGGGCGTGGCGCAGGCGCAGCTGACCCGGCTGCGTCCCTCCGGGAGGTTCGAGCGGTTCGAACCGCTGGTGCAGGCGGTCGGCGCGAACCTCTTCGTGGTGGCGCTGCTGGTGGCGGCGCTGGTGCTGCCGGGGGTGGGCGAGCGGGACACGCTGCCGCGCGGTGCGGTTCCGGCGGTGCGGGTGCCGCGTGCGGTGTGGCTGGTGGCGGGCATCCTGTTCCTGCTGCCGCTGGGGTTCGCGGGCTCGGACCTGCACACGTCCGTGCAAGTCCCGGCCATGGCGCTGATCCTGCTGTCCCTGTCCGTGGTGACCGGGCGCGGCGGCCAGATCGCGCTCGGACAGGCGGCGTACGCGGGCCTCGGCGCGCTCTTCACCGCACTGCTCGCGGCGGGCCGCTTCCCCGGTGTCCCCGCGGTCCCCGAACTCCTCGCCCTCGGGCTGGCCGCCCTGCTGGTCGCCCCGCTGGGCCTGCTGACCGGCTGGCCCGCGATACGGCGGCACGGCCTGGCGCTCGCGCTGGTGACGCTCGGGGTGGGCGTGGTGGTGAGCCGATTCGTCTTCGCCCAGCCGTACGCGACGGCGGGCCTCGGCCTCGAACGCCCCGCCGGGTTCGCGGGCGACCGCGCGTACTACGTCCTGGAACTGGCGCTCCTCGCCTGCTGTCTGCTCCTGGTCGCGGCGCTGCGCGGGGGCCGTACCGGCAGGGCGCTCGCCGCGCTGCGCGACCACGAGGCGGGGGCGGCGGCAGCGGGCGTGCCCGTCGCGTCCCTGAAGCTCCTCGCCTTCACGCTCGGCGCGGCGCTGGCGGCGCTCGGCGGGGGCCTGCTGAGCACGGGCGTACGGGCCTTCGACCCGGCGGCGTACGACCCGGTGCGGGGGCTGCTCTGGTTCGCCACCGCGGTGGTCCTGGGCGCGGACACCCTCCTGGGCGCGCTCGCGGGCGCGGCGCTGCTGGTGGGCCTCGACGCGGGGGCGGGCGCGGCGATCGTCGGCGCTGCGGCGGCGAGCGCGGGGCGTGTGCGGTGGGGCGGGCACGGGCGCGTCGACCGGGGCACCGCCGCCCGGGGCGGGCGCCGCCTGCGGCGCGACCCCCTCCCCGCCCCTTCCCGGAAACCTGCCGGTGGCCGGGCGGGCGGGCGCGGCGCGCGCCCCACTCCCGCGCGGCTCCCCGCGCCCCTGAAGCGGCGGGCTGTCCCCGCCCCGGGCAACTGGCGCCCCACCGGGACCGCCCGCCCCGCCCCCACCCTCCGCGCCACCGCCCTCCGCCACGCGTACGGCGCCCGCACCACCCTCGACGGCGTCACCCTCACCCTCGACCCCGGCCGCATCACCGCCCTCACGGGCCCCAACGGCGCGGGCAAGAGCACCCTCTTCCACTGCCTCTGCGGCACCCTGTGCCCCGACGCGGGCCGCGTCACCCTGGACGGCGCCGACATCACCCGGCTCCCCCCGCACGCCCGCACCCGCCTCGGCATCGCCCGTACGTTCCAACAGATCGCCGTCTTCCCGTCCCTGACGGTCGAGGAGAACATCGTGCTCGGCGCCGAACAGCGCGGCGGGAACCGAAGGGGCGCCCTCGCCGACGTCGAGCCCGTCCTGCGCCTCCTCCAGCTCCACGGCCCCGTCAGGCACCACCCGGCATCCGGCCTCCCCACCGGCACCCTGCGCCTCGTCGAGCTGGGGCGGGCGCTCGCCGGGCAGCCACACACCCTGCTGCTCGACGAGCCCGCGGCCGGGCTCGACTCCGCCGAAGTCGCCCGCCTCGCACGCGTGCTCCGCGCCCTCGCGGCGGACGGCACCGCGATCCTGCTGGTCGAGCACGACCTCGACCTCGTCGCCGACCTCGCGGACACCGTGCACGCCCTCCAAGAGGGGCGGCTCGTCCCATGACCGTGGAGCTGGAGCTGCGCGCCGCCCGGGTCCGCTACGGCCCCCTGGAGGCCCTGCACGGCGTGGACCTCCTCGTCCCCGCCGCCGCCCTGACCGTGCTGACGGGCCGCAACGGCTCCGGCCGCACCACCGTGCTGCGCGCCCTCGCCGGAGCCGTACCGCTCGCGCACGGACGCGTCCTGTGGCGCGGCGAGGACGTGACGCGCCTCCCGGCCCACGCCCGCGCCCGCCGCGGCCTCGCCCACGTGCCGGCCGAACGCGCCACGTACGAGGGGCTGTCCGTCGCCGAGAACCTCGAACTCGCCGCCCGCGACGGCGACCCGCGCCCGGCCCTGGACGCCTATCCCCCGCTGCGCGCCCTCCTGCGCCGCCGTGCGGGCACCCTGTCCGGCGGTGAGCAGCGGATGCTGGCCGTCTCCCGCGCCCTGCTCACGCGCGCCCGCGTCCTGCTCCTGGACGAGCCGGTGCGGGGCATGTCCCCGTCCGTCGCGGACCGTACGTACGCACTGCTGCGCGACAGCGGCGCGGCCGTGGTCACCGCCGAACAGCGGCTGCCGTCCCGTCTCGACGTCCACCGGAGCGGAGCGCCGGTCCTGGTGTACGAACTGCGCAGGGGCGCGGTCGTGTTCCGGGGCGAGCCCGGCGAGCCCTCCCCGGAACCCGCCCCGGAGTCCCACGGGCGGCCCCGCGGGGTCAGACCAGCGCCCGGCGGACGGCCGGAATGACCAGCCTGGTCCCGATGTCCAGCCGGTCGGGCTGGGAGCCGATCACGCCCTTGTTGGCCTTGTAGAGCGCCTGCCAGCCGCCCTTGACCCGGTACTTGCGGGCGATCGACGTGAGCGTGTCGCCCGACCGTACGGTGTGGTACCTGACCCCCAGGTTGTACTTCTTCGAGCAGACCGGCCACGCGTTCCAGCCCTGCGTGCGCAGCACCCTCTCGGCGATCTTGATCTGCTCGTCCTTGGTGGCGAGGTCGGCGCGCGGCGCGTACTTCAGGCCACCGTGCTCCTCCCAGGTGGGCTGCCAGAACTGGAGGCCGCCGTAGTAGCCGTTGCCGGTGTTGACGGACCACCGGCCGCTGCTCTCGCACTCGGCGAGGCACTCCCACGGCCAGTTGCTCGCCGCGCAGTCGTACGCGACGGCCCCCCGGGCCGTCTGCCCGTCCGTCGCGGCCCGTGCGGTGAGGCCCGGGGAGGCGAGTGCGAGCAGGAGGGCCAGCGTCGTCGCGGGCCGAATATGGGATTTACGCATCGGATCACGCTAAGCAGCCGGGCCCGCCGCACCGCCGTTGGCGCGCGGTGCGGCGGGCCCGACCACCCGGTCGGCCGTCCGGTCGGCCGTCCGGAGCCGCGCGCTCAGAGGTCGAGCCGCTGCCCCGGCAGGATCCAGTCGGGATCGGCGCCCACGACCGCCCTGTTGGCGGCGTACAGCGCCCGCCAGGTGGTGCCGTGGGCCACGGCGATGGAGCTCAGGGTGTCGCCGCTGCGGACGGTGTAGTCCCCGGCCCCGCCGCCCCGGCCGTTCCGGCCCTTGTGAACCTGCCGGCCCTTCTCGCCGTTCGCGCCGCTCCTGTGGTCCCGGTCGGCCCGCGGGGCGGATGCGGGAGCCGAGGGCGTCTTCGCCGTCGTCCTCGGCTCCCGCGGCGCCGCGGCCGCGGGCGCGCTTCCGTGCGCCCCCGCCCGCGCCGAACAGCTCGGCCAGGCGCCCCAGCCCTGGGCCCGCTGGACCTTGGCCGCGACGGCGATCTGCTGCGCCTTCGAGGCCCTGTCGGCCGTCGACGCGTAGGCCCCTCCGCCGTACGCACGCCAGGTCGACGCGGAGAACTGCAGCCCTCCGTAGTAGCCGTTGCCCGTGTTGATGTGCCAGTTTCCGCCGCTCTCGCACCGCGCGATGCGGTCCCACACCCCGCCGTCCGCGGCCCGTGCCTCTCCGGGGCCCGCGGCGAGCAGGGCGAGCGGGGCGACCAGTGCGGCCCCGACGAGCGCTGCCGTCTCACGCGTACGACGTGTTCTCAGGGAACAGGGAAGCGCGAACATCAAAACCCTCTCGAAGGGCCCGGGGTCCCCCGGCGGTGGGGGGGGGGGGGGGCGGGCCGCCGGGGGGGGCCCCCCCCCCCCCCCCCCCCCCCCCCGGGGCCCCGCCGCGCGGGGCCCGGG
>NZ_JBITHO010000007.1:460072-480181 GCF_044458065.1 Streptomyces sp. NPDC050504
CCGGGGGCACGTAGACCCCTCGGCGCGGAGCCGTCCCGGGGGCGCGCGGGCCCCTCGGCGCGGAGCGGTCCCGCGCACCCCCGCACCGCTCCGTCCGCCGGTCGGTACTCGTGCCGTGCTCGTGCCGTGCTGGCTGTGCGGCGGCGGACGTACCCGGACGGTGCTCGGTGCACACGGCGGTGGAATCTAGGGACCCGACGGACCCGATATCAACCGTTCCCTTGTCATTCCAGGCCAGTTGCCCGTTACTTCGAGTAACAGCCAATTCAGGCCACCCACTTGATTCACTGATATCACGATTTGTCGACCTCGCACCGCGCTGATCTGTGACTCACCTCACCAGATCAACTCATGCGTGATCAGCGGAGGTTGACACGGAGTGAGCAATTCCGGCCATCGACTCACCCTCCGCTCCGGATGGTTCGATTCCGTTCTCCCTGCCGCGTGACTCGGGCCACAGATCCGCCGTTGTCACTTTTACGAGCCGGGAGCCGCCCGGCGTCACGCACAGTTCCGAGGAGTCCCCCTTGCCGCGCATGCTCGACGTCAGCGAGGACGTCCGCGCCGAGATCGGCGACGAAGAGGCCAATCGGCTGCTCTCGGGTGACGGCACCCCCGGCCACTACGACTGCACCTCCTGCCGCACCCCCGGCGACTCCGACCAGGAACGCACCAGCACCGTGCTGTTCGTCGGTGAAGAGACCGCGGTCCTCGCCTTCGCCCACGCCACCTGCATCCCCTCCCAGGTCGTCGCGGTCGCCGAGGACCAGCTCCAGGGAGCCGTACGGTCCATCACCGGCACCGAGTCCGGGGGCCAGGGCGACCAGGCCGTCCTCGGCGTGACCAGCGGACTCGTCCTGATCGACGGCGAGCTGCGCCCCGCCCTGGTGGTCGAGCCGACCGGCCCGATCGCCCGGCCCGGCTCGACCGGCCCCGCCGACGACTTCCTGCCCCTCCTCATCGAGCAGGGCTTCACCCCGGTCGGCGACGTGAACGGACTGCCGGGGCCGCTGCACGGCTGGTCGGTGCTGCTCGCCATGGGCCAGCTGCACGCGATCCTCCAGCCCGGCACCGGCGGCGGCAGCCCGGTCGCCTGGTGGCAGGCGCACCAGCCGCTCCAGGTCACCGAGGGCTGGCGGGCCGCGGCCAACAAGTCCCGGACGGTCCTGCTGTTCTGCGCCCCGGTGGGCTCGATCGGCCAGCAGCCCCGCGAGGACCTGCTGCGGGACGCCCTGGAGCGGGCGGCGGCCAAGGGCATGCTGGTGGCGGCGAGCATGCCGCTGGCCGGGACCTGAGACCGTGCGCCCCGCGCACACCGCGACGCCCGTACACCCCCGCCTATCTGCGATTTCCCCGCACCGGCCGCATCCGACCGGGAGCGGGGTCGTTGGCAGATACGTGCACCCATACGATCCCTCGCGCCAGTCCTACCAGAGCCAGATCCCCTCGATGCGCCACTCGGGAGACGCCCCGGGGAACCAGTCCTCCACCCCGATCTTCGACGCGCTCTACTCCGAGTACCTCAGGGCGTTCCGGGCACTGCCCGGGGACCGCTCGGGCGAGGAGGACCTGGCGTTCACGGCGTTCGGACACGGCCCGTACGGCAGCCGCACGGGCCACACCGGGTACGGGGGGCACGGCGGCCATCTGGGGCAGCTGGGACACGGCGGAACGGGACCGGGCGGGCAGGTGTCCCCCCTGGGACAGCCGGGGCACCTGGGCTACACGGGACAGCTGGGGCACATGCCCCTGGGAAACATGGGAAACACCGGACAGCTGGGGCACTCGGGACAGCTGGGCCACGCGGCCGCCACCGGCCACCAGGGGCACCTGGGACACCTGGGGCCCACCGGTCCGCACGGCCAGGTCGGAAACCCGGGGCAGCACGGCCACACGGGTCACACCGGTCACGTCGGGCAGCCCGGCCACCACCCCCAGTCCGCTCCCGCCCCGGGCGGAGCGGGCCAGACCGGTGTCTGGCAGTTCGGCGGCTGGCAGCGCGTCGGCCAGGTCGGCGGCCACCTCCCGGCGGCGCTGCCGCCCGCCCCCCGCAGGGGCCAGTAGCGGCCACCGGACCGTACGCACGAGAAGGGCGCCGTTCCCGCGGGAACGGCGCCCTTCTCGCACGGAGCGCTACTTCTTCTTGCTGCGCTTCTCTCGCACCCGCACCGAGATGTGGATCGGGGTGCCCTCGAAGCCGAACTCCTCGCGCAGCCTGCGCTCCACGAAGCGGCGGTAGCCCGCCTCCAGGAAGCCCGAGGCGAAGAGCACGAACCGCGGCGGCTTGGTGCCCGCCTGGGTGCCGAAGAGGATGCGGGGCTGCTTGCCGCCGCGCACCGGGTGCGGGTGCGAGGCGACGATCTCGCCGAGGAAGGCGTTCAGCCGACCGGTCGGGACGCGCGTCTCCCAGCCCGCGAGGGCCGTCTCGATCGCCGGGACCAGCCTGTCCATGTGGCGGCCGGTCAGCGCGGAGACGTTGACCCGGGGCGCCCAGGCGACCTGCTGCATCTCGGTCTCGATCTCGCGCTCCAGGTAGTAGCGCCGCTCCTCGTCGAGCTCGTCCCACTTGTTGTACGCGATCACGATCGCGCGGCCGGCCTCGACGGCCATGGTGATGATGCGCTGGTCCTGGACGCTGATGGACTCGGTCGTGTCGATCAGGATGACCGCGACCTCGGCCTTCTCGACGGCGGCGGCCGTGCGCAGCGAGGCGTAGTAGTCGGCGCCCTGCTGGAGGTGCACCTTCTTGCGGATGCCCGCCGTGTCGACGAACTTCCAGGTGACGCCGCCCAGCTCGATCAGCTCGTCGACCGGGTCGCGGGTGGTGCCGGCCAGCTCGTTGACGACGACCCGCTCCTCCTTGGCCACCTTGTTCAGCAGCGAGGACTTGCCGACGTTCGGGCGGCCGATCAGCGCGATGCGGCGCGGTCCGCCGATCGCCGTGCCGAAGGTCTGCGCCGGGGCCTCGGGCAGCGCCTCCAGGACGGCGTCGAGCATGTCGCCCGTGCCGCGGCCGTGCAGCGAGGAGACGGGGTGCGGCATGCCCAGGCCCAGCGACCACAGGGCGGTGGCGTCCGCCTCGCCGCTCTGGCCGTCGACCTTGTTGGCGCAGAGCACCACGGGCTTGCCCGCGCGGCGCAGCAGCTTGACGACGGCCTCGTCGGTGTCGGTGGCGCCGACCTTGGCGTCCACCACGAAGACGACGGCGTCGGCGGTCTCGATGGCGTACTCCGCCTGGGCGGCGACGGACGCGTCGATGCCCAGGACGTCCTGCTCCCAGCCGCCGGTGTCGACGACCTTGAAGCGGCGCCCGGCCCACTCGGCCTCGTAGGTGACGCGGTCGCGGGTCACGCCGGGCTTGTCCTCGACGACCGCCTCGCGGCGGCCGATGATGCGGTTGACGAGCGTCGACTTGCCGACGTTCGGGCGGCCGACGACGGCGAGGACGGGCAGCGGGCCGCCGCTCGCCTCGCCGATGGCGCCCTCGACGTCATCGAGGTCGAAGCCCTCTTCCGCGGCGAGCTCCATGAACTCTGCGTACTCGGCGTCGCCAAGCGCTCCGTGGTCGTGCTGGTCGTTCATGAAGTCCGTTCCTCGTTCATCATCATCGATGGCCCGTGAGACGCACGGACCACTACTGGGGTACTGGGGTCAAGTCTCGCTCAGCGCCCGGTGAGGCGCTTGGCGTCCTTCAGGTGGCCGGTCAGCCGCTCCTGGATCCGCACGGTGGCCTCGTCCAGCACCTTGCGGGTACGTCTGCCGCTGCCGTCCCCGGCCTGGAAGGCGTCGCCGAACACGACGTCGACGCGGCTCCTGAGCGGCGGCAGCCCCTTGATCAACCGTCCGCGGCGCTCGGTGCTTCCCAGGACGGCGACCGGGACGATCGCCGCCCCCGAGCGTACGGCGAAGTAGGCGAGCCCGGCGCGCAGCGAGGCGAAGTCGCCCTCGCCCCTGGTGCCCTCGGGAAAGATCCCGAGCACTCCGCCGTCCTCCAGCACGCCCAGCGCCTCGGCTATGGCGCCGCGGTCCGCGGTCGACCGGTCCACCTTCACCTGGCCGATGCCCCGCAGGAACGGGTCGAGCGGCCCGACGAAGGCTTCCTTCTTGATCAGGAAGTGGGCGGGCCTGGGGGCCGTGCCCATCACCATGGGTCCGTCGATGTTGTGCGAGTGGTTCACGGCGAGGATCACGGGACCGCTCGCCGGCACCCGCCAGGAGCCCAGCACGCGCGGCTTCCACAGCCCGTACATCAGCCCGATGCCGATCCCCCGCCCGACGGCGGCACCGCGCTCGGTCACTTCGCGGCCCGCTTCTCCTCGACGAGGGTGACGACGCACTCGATGACCTGCTGGAGGGTCAGCTCGGTGGTGTCGACCTCGACGGCGTCGTCGGCCTTGGCGAGCGGGGACGTCTTGCGGCTGGAGTCGGCCGCGTCCCGCTTGACCAGGGCCTCCTGGGTGGCCTTGACGTCGGCGCCCTTCAGCTCGCCGCTGCGGCGGGCCGCGCGGGCCTCGGGCGAGGCGGTCAGGAAGACCTTGAGGTCGGCGTCGGGCAGCACGGTGGTGCCGATGTCCCGGCCCTCGACGACGATGCCGCCGGGGGCGTCGGCCGCGATGGTGCGCTGGAGCTCGGTGATCCGGGAGCGGACCTCGGGCACGGCGCTGACCGCGCTGACCTTCGAGGTCACTTCCTGGGTGCGGATCGGGCCCGAGGCGTCCGCGCCGTCGACCGTGATCGTCGGGTCGGAGGGGTCGGTGCCGGAGATCAGCAGGGGCTTGCCGGACGCGGCGGCGATCGCGTCGGCGTCGTCGGTGTCGATCCCGTTGCTGATCATCCACCAGGTGATCGCGCGGTACTGCGCGCCGGTGTCGAGGTAGCTGAGGCCCAGCTTGGCGGCGACCGCCTTGGACGTGCTCGACTTGCCGGTGCCGGAGGGCCCGTCGATGGCGACGATCACGGATTCCACGGTGGCGGACACCTTCCTGAGTACACGGGGTGAGGGCAGCGGAGCGCACACGGGCCCCGTACAAGGTTACCGAGTCCCCGGCGCCCCCTCGCCCACGCGCCCCCCGTACCGCCCGTGCGGCGCCCCAAAGACCCGTTCCCGGCGGCCCCGGACCGCTGGTACGGGCCCCGGCCGTCCCGTGCCGCCCGGGGCCCGTACCGCGCCCGTACCGCGCCCCGGCTACTGCCGGATCGCCCAGCCCCGCTCGCGCAGCGCCGTCGTGAGCCCGGGGGCGGCCGACGGCTCCACCATGAGCTGGACGAAGCCCGCCTGCTGTCCCGTCGCGTGCTCGATGCGGACGTCCTCGACGTTGACCCCGGCGCGCCCGGCGTCCGCGAAGATGCGGGCCAGCTCGCCCGGCTCGTCGCTGATGAACACGGCCACGACCTCGTAGACGGCGGGGCCGCCCGCGCCGTGCTTGCCCGGCACCCGTTCGCGCCCCGCGTTGCCGCGCCGCAGGACGTCCTCGATGCCCGAGGCGCCGCCCTGCCGCTTGGTGTCGTCCGCCGACTGCAGGGCCCGCAGCGCGCGCACCGTCTCGTCCAGGTCGGCGGCGACCCCGGCGAGCACGTCGGCCACCGGGCCCGGGTTCGCCGACAGGATCTCCACCCACATGCGCGGGTCGGAGGCGGCGATGCGGGTCACGTCGCGTATGCCCTGGCCGCAGAGGCGCACTGCGGTCTCGTCGGCCTCCTCCAGGCGCGCGGCGACCATCGAGGAGATCAGCTGCGGGGTGTGCGAGACGAGCGCGACGGCCCGGTCGTGGGCGTCGGCGTCCATCACCACGGGTACGGCGCGGCAGAGCGCGACCAGCTCCAGGGCGAGGTTCAGGACCTCCACGTCCGTGCCCGGGGTGGGCGTCAGGACCCAGGGGCGCCCCTCGAACAGGTCGGCGGTCCCGGCGAGCGGCCCCGAGCGCTCCCGGCCCGCCATGGGGTGCGTACCGATGTACGAGGAGAGGTCGAGGCCCAGCTCCTCCAGCTCGCGGCGCGGGCCGCCCTTGACGCTGGCCACGTCCAGGTAGCCGCGCGCCGCCCCGCGCCGCATCGCGTCGGCGAGCGCGGCGGCCACGTGGGCGGGCGGCACGGCCACGATCGCGAGGTCGACGGGGCCGGCGGGCGGCTCGTCGGTGCCCGCGCCGAGCGCGGCCGCCGTGCGGGCGGAGTCCGGGTCGTGGTCGGCGAGGTGCACGGTGACGCCGCGCCCGGCCAGGGCGAGCGCTGCGGAGGTGCCGATCAGGCCGGTGCCAATGACGACTGCGGTTCTCACTGGGCGATGTCCTTGCGAAGGGCGGCTGCGGCACCGAGGTACACGTGCGCGACCTCGGTCTTGGTCAGGTCGGTCTCGACGTGCGCCAGGATCCGTACGACGCGGGGCATGGCGCCCTCGACGTCCAGCTCCTGCGCGCAGAGCAGCGGGACGTCGAGCACGCCCTGCCCGCGCACGGCCGCGGCAGGGAAGTCGCTGTGCAGGTCGGGGGTGGCGGTGAACCAGAGGCTGATCAGGTCGTCGGACGTCAGTCCGTTGCGCCCCAGGATCGCGGTGAGCAGTTCGCCCACCTTCTGCGCCATGTGCTCCGCCTCGTCCCGCTCCAGCTGGACCGCGCCGCGCACCGCTCGTACCGCCACCGACTGCTCCTCGTCCCGCGCTCGTCCGCGCCCGCCCGACCTCGGAGCCGGTGTCCGCACCTGTCAGACCTGACAGACACGGCGGGCCTGGCGGACCTGACAGGTCTGCCAGGCCCGGCGGACACGGGCTCCGGGCGAAGCCTAGTCAGCCGTGCGGAGCGGGGCGGCGGGCGGTCGCCCTGTGAGACCCGGCCGCCGCCCGGGACGTCAGAGCCCCTGCTGCCTGATCAGGTCCTCCAGGGACTCCGCCCGCGGCAGCTCGCCGCCCGGCGTCAGCCTGTCCACGGCCTGCGGGAGCGTCCGGGCCAGCTCGTCGGCCGCCTGCTCGGGCGAGACCCCGGCCTGCTGGGCCACCTGCTGGAGCGTGTCGTCCGGCAGGGCGTCGGCGATCTGCGCCCCGCTGACGGGCTGGTTGTCGCCGGTCGCGATCCAGGACTGCGCCTGTTCGAGCAGGCCCGACTTGGCGAGCATGCCCATCAGCCCGTCGAGGGGGCTGCCGCCGCCCGCGCCGCCACCGCCACCCCCTCCCCCGCTGCCGAGCGCGCCGATGAGGGCTCCGAGGATGTTTCCGGCGCCGCCCTGGCCGCCGCCCCCGCCTCCCCCGCCGCCTCCGCCGAGGAGGCCGCCCAGCAGACCGCCGAGGTCGTTTCCCGCCATGGTCCTGCCCTTCCGACAAGGGGAATGGATACCGCCAATCTCGGACAGAAGCTCGTTCTCTGCCACCGGAACGGCCCCCGCGAGCGCCTCGCATAGCCTGGCCCGCATGGATTCCGAAGAGCCGGTGGCCCCTGAAGCGCCGGTGTCCCCCGAAGAGCTGGTGCGCGACCACACCGTCTACTCCTGTGTGATGGGCTCGCGCGCCTTCGGCCTCGCCACGGACTCCAGCGACACCGACCGGCGCGGCGTCTTCCTCGCCCCGACCCCGCTCTACTGGCGCTTCGCCAAGCCTCCGACGCACGTGGAGGGTCCCGCCGACGAACAGTTCAGCTGGGAGCTCGAACGCTTCTGCGAGCTGGCGCTGCGTGCCAACCCCAACATCCTGGAGTGCCTGCACTCGCCGCTCGTCGAGCACGTCGACGCCACCGGGCGCGAACTGCTCGCCCTGCGCGGCGCGTTCCTCTCCCGGCAGGCCCACCTGACGTTCGCCCGCTACGCGCTGGGGCAGCGCAGGAAGCTGGAGGCCGACGTGCGGCAGCACGGCGCGCCGCGCTGGAAGCACGCGATGCACCTGCTGCGGCTGCTGGGCAGCTGCCGGGACCTGCTGCGCACGGGAGAGCTCACGATCGACGTCGGGGACGACCGCGAGGGGCTGCTGGCCGTGAAGCGCGGCGAGGTGCCGTGGGCCGTGGTCGAGGACCGGATGGCCCGGCTCTCGGCGGAGTGCGACGTCGCGGCCGCCCGCTCCCCGCTCCCGGACGGGCCGGACCGGGCGCGCGTGGCGGACTTCCTGTTCCGTACGCGCCTGGCCTCGGCCCGCGAGGCCGTAGCGCCCGCCAGCCCCCCGGCCCCACCGACCCCACAAGCCCCACCGGTCCCACTGGCTCCCCCGGCCCCACTGACCCCGCCGACCCCCTAGCGCCCCAGCCCCACCGGCTCCACCGACGCCCCCGGCTCCACCGACGCCCCGGACCCTTCCCACCCCTTCAGTCCCGCCGCCCCCGCCAGCCTGACCCGGACCACGAAGTCGTCCAGCGCCGCGTACGCCGACGGCTCGTCCGGCAGCGCCGTCGCGGCCTGCGCGTCCGCCAGGACCCCGTGCAGCGCCGCCACGTCCCTGGCCAGCCCCTCGCGCGCGAGCCCGACCGCGGGCCCGTGCTCGGCGGCCTCCTTCGCCTCGATCAGCTCCGCCAGGTAGGCGGGCGCCTCGGCCTCGCCGAGCAGCGTGGGCAGATGGGCCTGGACCTCGCCGGTGCGCATCAGCCGGATGCCGGTCAGCAGCGCCCTGAAGGCGTAGAGCAGCGGCTTCAGCTCGCCGTTCTTCTCGAAGAGCCGCCACTGCGTGTTGGCGAACCCCCGGTAGTGGTGGGCGTGGTGCCGGGTGAGCACGGCGGGCGCGAGCGCGGCCAGCTCCCGGTGGGCCTCGGTGGTGTGCACGACGAGCGGCGAGAGCAGCTGTTCCAGTACGTAGCCGTTGCGGCCGAGCATCAGCCGGACGAACTTCCGCAGGTCGTGCGTGACCAGGTCCATCTCCGTGCCGTCCCGGTCCCACATCCGGTCCCGGGTCTCCTCCGGGTCCCCGAGCCCGATCAGCGCGGCGACGGGCAGCAGGTGGACGCCGCGCAGGTCCACGTCCGAGTCCCGGGACGGGAAGCCGTAGAGGTGGGCCCCCGACACGGTCGCGAAGAGCAGCGGATCGGGCTGCTCGGCGATCACGGGGCGGAGGTCGAGGTCCCGCAGGTCGGTCGTCATGGGTCAAGCGTCCCAGAGGGCGCCGAGCGACATCAGGTCGCTCTGGTGCTCGACGCGGTCGGCCCAGTCGGTGGGCCAGGCGCCCGCGCCGAGGTGGGCCCCGGCGAACGCCCCGGCGAGGCAGGCGATCGAGTCGGAGTCGCCCTGGGTGCAGGCGGCCCTGCGGAGAGCGGTGAGCGGCTCGTCGGGGAAGAGCAGGAAGCACAGCAGTCCGGTGGTCAGCGCCTCCTCGGCGACCCAGCCGTCGCCGGTGAGCAGGCAGGGGTCGACCTCGGGGTTGGGGTCGCGCAGCGCGACGAGCAGCCGGTCCATGGCCGCCAGGCACTCGTCCCAGCCGCGCCTGATGAAGACCACGGGGTCGGCGTCGTGCGAGCGGGTCCACAGGTCGCCGAGCCAGCGCTCGTGGTACTTCTCGCGGTTCTCGTACGCGTAGGAGCGCAGCTGGCCCACGATGCCCATCGGCTCGGCGCCCTGCGCCAGCAGGAAGACGGCGCGGGCGGTCAAGTCGGACGCGGCGAGCGCGGTGGGGTGGCCGTGGGTGAGGGCGGCCTGGAGCTGCGCCGCGCCCGCCCGCTGCTCGGCGCTGAGCCCGGGGACCAGGCCGATGGGGGCCACCCGCATGTTGGCGCCGCAGCCCTTGGAGCCGATCTGACTGGCCTCCTGCCAGGGCAGGTCGCTGTCGAGCTTGCGGCAGGCGGTCATGCAGGTCCTGCCGGGGGCGCGGTTGTTCTCCGGCGAGTGGTACCAGTCGACGAACTCCTCGCGGACCGGCCCGGTCAGGCGCTGCGGGGTGAGCAGGCCGCGGTCCATGGCGGTGCGGATGCCGCGCGCGAAGGCGAGGGTCATCTGGGTGTCGTCGGTGACGTACGCGGGCCTGGGCAGCTTCATCCGCCGCCAGGGGCCGCACTTGGCGAGGATGGCGGGCACGTCGTTGAACTCGGTGGGGAAGCCGAGGGCGTCGCCCAGCGCGAGCCCGAGCAGCGAGCCGGTCGCGGCCTGTTTGGTGAGGGTCCTGGCCGGGGTGATCATCACGAGTGCCGTCCTTCGGGGCGCAGCAGGGGCGGGTGGAGGGTGGTCGCGGTGCCCGCGCGGTAGAGGGCCGCGGGCTTGCCGCGCCCTCCGGTCAGCCGGGGCGGGCCCTCGACGGGCTGTACGAAGCCGGGGGTGGCCAGGACCTTGCGGCGGAAGTTGGCCCGGTCGAGCTCGACGCCCCAGACCGTCTCGTACACCTGGCGCAGCTCGCCGACGGTGAACTCGGGCGGGCAGAAGCCGGTGGCGATGCAGGTGTACTCCAGCTTGGCGCCGACGCGGTCGTGGGCGTCGGCGAGGATCCGCTGGTGGTCGAAGGCGAGGCGTTCGTACGCGACGGGCGCCACCCACCGGGCGCGTGCGGCGTCGCTGCCGCCGCGCGGCTCGGGCAGGTCGGGGACGAGGGCGGTGTACGCGACGGTGACCACGCGCATCCTGGGGTCGCGGCCCGGCTCGCTGTAGGTGCGCAGCTGTTCCAGGTGGAGGGATTCGACGGTCACGGGGTCGAGCCCGGTCTCCTCGGCCAGTTCGCGCCGTGCGGCCTGTTCGGCGGACTCGCGGGGCTGTACGAAGCCGCCCGGCAGTGCCCAGGCGCCCTTGTAGGGCTCTTCGCCGCGCTCGATGAGCAGGACGTGGAGCCGGTTGTCGCGGACCGTGAAGACGGCGAGGTCGACGGTGACGGCGAAGGGCTCGTACGCGTGCGGGTCGTACCCCTCGGGCACGTGCGGGGTACTCATGTCCGCCTCCTTAATGGTCATGGTGACTCTAAATAGGGAGTGCCCGTTTCCGCAAGGAGGAAACCCCGGAACGCGAGAAACCCGCGACCGTTCCCGGTCGCGGGTTCCTGGCGCTCGCCACTGCGGTCGTTACAGACCGACTTCCTTCATCAGCATGCCGACCTCGGTGTTGGTCAGACGGCGCAGCCAGCCCGACTTCTGGTCGCCGAGCCCGATGGGCCCGAAGGCCACGCGCACGAGCTTGTCGACGGGGAAGCCCGCCTCGGCGAGCATCCGTCGCACGATGTGCTTGCGGCCCTCGTGGAGGGTCACCTCGACCAGGTAGTTCTTGCCGGTCTGCTCGACGATCCTGAAGTGGTCGGCGCGGGCGTACCCGTCCTCCAGCTGGATGCCGTCCTTGAGGCGCTTGCCCAGGTCGCGCGGGATCGGTCCGACGATGTGCGCGAGGTAGGTCTTCTTCACGCCGTACTTGGGGTGCGTGAGGCGGTGCGAGAGCTCGCCGTGGTTGGTGAGCAGGATGATGCCCTCGGTCTCCGTGTCGAGCCGGCCCACGTGGAACAGGCGCGTCTCGCGGTTGGTGACGTAGTCCCCGAGCGACTGGCGGCCGTCCGGGTCCTCCATCGTGGAGACCACGCCCGCGGGCTTGTTCAGCGCGAAGAACTGGTACGACTGGGTGGCGACCGTCAGGCCGTCGACCTTGATCTCGTCCTTCTGCGGCTCGACGCGCATGCCCTGTTCGAGCACGATCTCGCCGTTGACCTCGACCCTGGCCTGCTCGATCAGCTCCTCGCAGGCGCGCCGCGAGCCGTAGCCCGCGCGGGCCAGCACCTTTTGGAGGCGCTCGCCCTCCTGCTCGGCGCCCGGGAAGGTCTTGGGGAGCTTCACCTCGGGCTTGCCCGCGTAACGCTCCCGGTTGCGCTCCTCGGCTCGGGCGTCGTACTCGCGGGAGCGCGCCGGGGTCGTGCGCCCGCCGCCGCGCTGCGGGGACTGCTTGGGGCCGCCCTTGGCGCCGCCGCGCGCGGCCGCGCCGCGACCGCGCTTGGGGGCGCCGGAGTCCTGGCCGCCCACGTCGTAGCTGCGCTCCTCGGGGCGGGGGCGGCGCGAGTCGCCGCCGCGCTTGGGACCCTGGCGGTCGTCGCCGCGCTTGGGGCCGCCCTGGCGGTCGTCGCGGCCGTTACCGGCACCCCGGTAATTGCCGCGGCCGCCGCTGCTGCCGCGGCCGCCGCTGTTGCCACCACGGCTCCCGCCGTTGTTTCCGCTGCTGTTCCTGCCGCTGCTGCTTCGCATCAAATTTCCGTCTTGTCGTCTGCGTCTTCGAAATCCGGAGCGTCCGGATCGAACGACGGCACACCCTCAAGGGACTCGGCCTCGATCGCGTCCGCCTCGGGGAGGAAGGGCGCGAGTTCCGGGAGCTCGTCCAGCCCGCGCAGGCCCATGCGTTCCAGAAAGTAGTTCGTCGTCCCGTACAGGATCGCACCTGTTTCGGGTTCCGTGCCCACTTCCTCGACCAGCCCGCGCTGGAGCAGGGTCCGCATGACCCCGTCGCAGTTCACCCCGCGCACCGCCGAGACCCGGGAACGGCTGACCGGCCGGCGGTACGCGACCACGGCCAGCGTCTCCAGGGCCGCCTGGGTGAGCCGGGCCTGCTGGCCGTCCAGGACGAAGCCCTCGACGGCCGCCGCGTACTCGGCGCGGCTGTAGAACCGCCACCCTCCGGCCACCAGCCGCAGCTCGAAGCCGCGCCCCTGCGCCGCGTACTCGTCGGCCAGCTCCCGCAGCGCGTCCGCGACGGCCCTGCGGGGCCGCCCCAGCACCTTCGCCAGGTGCTCCTCGGTCGCTGGTTCGTCCACGACCATCAGCACGGCCTCCAGCGCGGGCCGCAGCTCCAGCTCCTCCACGCTCACCGCGCGCCCTCGCCCTCCACGTCGAAGCCCTCCACATCGAACTCGTCGGTCACGGCCGACCCGTCGCTCTCCCCCGTCCACCGCACGCGCAGCTCGCCGAGCGCGGTCTCCTGGTCCAGGGCGACGGCCCTGTCCCGGTACAGCTCCAGGAGCGCGAGGAAGCGCGCGACGACGGTGAGGGTGTCGTCGGTGTCCTCGATCAGCTCCCGGAAGCTCGCCTCGCCCAGCTCCCGCAGCCGCGCCACGACGAACCCGGCCTGCTCGCGCACGCTCACCAGCGGGGCGTGGATGTGGTCCACGTACACCGCGGGCCTGGCCCTGGGCTGGAGCGCCTTCACGGCGAGCTTCGCGAAGCCCTCGGCGCCGATGTTGATGACGACCTCGGGCAGCAGCTCGGCGAGGTGCGGTTCGAGCCCGACGGTACGGGGGTAGCGGCGCGCCTCGTCCGCCAGGCGCCCGCTGAAGACCTCCGCGGCCTGCTTGTACGCGCGGTACTGGAGCAGGCGCGCGAAGAGCAGGTCCCTGGCTTCGAGGAGCGCGAGGTCGGCCTCGTCCTCGACCTCGGCGACGGGCAGCAGCCTGGCGGCCTTCAGGTCGAGCAGCGTCGCGGCGACGACGAGGAACTCGGTGGTCTGGTCGAGGTCCCAGTCGGGGCCCATGGCGCGGATGTGGGCCATGAACTCGTCGGTGACCTTGGAGAGGGCCACCTCGGTGACGTCGAGCCTGTGCTTCGAGATGAGCTGGAGCAGCAGGTCGAACGGGCCCTCGAAGTTGGCCAGCCGAACGGTGAACCGACCGTCACCGGGGTCGTCGGGAGCCTCGGCGGGCTCCGCGGGTTCCGCGACGGGCTCCGCGGCCGGGGCGGGCTCCACCACTTCCACGGCCGGGGCGGGCTCCGCGACGGCGACGGGCTCCGTCGCTTCGAGGACCCCCGGCCCCCGCCCCAGCGCGCGACGCCGCGCGGGGCGAGGAGACGATTCGTCAACAGGGGGCATCGGGGTCCAGACGGGAACGTACGGGAGGAAAAGCGACTGCGCAGCGCGCAACGCTACCCTCAACGCCCCCGCAGCCGCCGTACGAGAATGCTCGCGTCGCCCCGCGACTCCAGGTCGGCGAGCACGACCGCCACCGCCTCGCGCACTATGCGCCCGCGGTCCACGGCGAGGCCGTGCTCCCCGCGCAGGACGAGGCGCGCGTGCTCCAGGTCCATCAGTTCCTCGGCCGACACGTAGACCGTGATCTTCTCGTCGTGCCGCTCCCGGCCGCTGGGCCGCCGGTTCGCGCCGCGCCCGCGGCGCCGCTGCCCGCCCACCGAGGGCGCGGGCTCCTGGCCCCGCCGCGCGGCGGGCGCCTTCGCCGACTCGGCATCGGCCGCCCGGCTGTGCGGTTCGGCGGACTCCGCGCCTGCCGCGGAGTGCTCCTCCTCACCCGAACCGGATGCGGGAGCCGTGTCCCCCGAGGGGTCGGCCTCCCCGGCGGGTGCGGGCACCCGCGCCGCGGAGCCGCCGCCCGACCCGTTCGCCGTCGCCTTGCGGCGCTGCGCGGACGGGGAGGCCCCGGGGGACGAGGACTGCAGCCCCATGCCCCCGGTCGTGCGGAACAGCTCGTCGGCCCCGGGCAGACTCACTCGGCGTGACACCGGGCGAGCACCTCCCTGGCGAGCTGGCGGTAGGCGGCGGCACCGACGGAGTTCGAGGCGTACGTGGTGATGGGCTCACCGGCCACGGTGGTCTCGGGGAAGCGCACGGTGCGCCCGATGACCGTGTGGTAGACGTGGTCGTCGAACGCCTCGACCACGCGCGCGAGGACCTCGCGGCTGTGCACGGTCCGCGAGTCGTACATCGTGGCGAGGATGCCGTCGAGCTCCAGCTCGGGGTTGAGCCGCTCCTGGACCTTCTCGATGGTCTCGGTGAGCAGCGCGACACCGCGCAGCGCGAAGAACTCGCACTCCAACGGCACTATCACCTTGTGGGCCGCCGTCAGGGCGTTGACGGTGAGCAGGCCGAGCGAGGGCTGACAGTCGATCACGATGTAGTCGTAGTCGGCCATCAGCGGCTTGAGCGCGCGCTGGAGCGTGGACTCGCGCGCGACCTCGCTGACCAACTGCACCTCGGCCGCGGACAGGTCGATGTTGCTGGGCAGCAGGTCCATGTTGGGGACCGCGGTCTTGAGCAGCACCTCGTCCGCCGACATGCCCCGCTCCATGAGCAGGTTGTAGACGGTGAGGTCGAGCTCCATCGGGTTGACCCCGAGACCGACCGAGAGCGCGCCCTGCGGGTCGAAGTCGACGAGCAGCACGCGGCGCCCGTACTCGGCGAGTGCGGCGCCCAGGTTGATGGTCGACGTGGTCTTGCCCACGCCGCCCTTCTGGTTGCACATCGCGATGATCTTCGCGGGGCCGTGGTCCGTCAGCGGACCGGGGATCGGGAAGTACGGCAGCGGCCGTCCGGTCGGGCCGATCCGCTCGCGGCGCTGCCTCGCGGCGTCGGGTGCGAGGGTGGCCGCGTACTCGGGGTCGGGCTCGTACTCGGCGTCTGGGTCGTAGAAGTGCCCCTCGGGCACCTCGGCGTAGTCGGCGAAGGTGGCGGTCTCCCCGCCACTGTCGTTGCCGGCCATGGCGTTCACGTTTAGGCCGTCCATCATCTGAGGGGCTGCTGTCGTCATGTGCTGGTGGGTTGCGAAGGTGCGGACAGCGACGGAGCCGACAGCCTCGAACCCAGCTGGGCTCTGGCCCCGCGCAGGCATTCCTGGCTGAGCACCCCCGGGAGTAAATGTCGACTCATTCACAAGTCGTCTTACCTCCTTGGATGTGACCAGGAAAATTTATCGATAGGTCAGCGTGGCACCATGCCGACGGTTGGCGACTCTATGGCGTGTCACCGCTCCGCAGCAACACAATCCGCCGGACCCGGCCCGATGTGTCGGCAATCGAACGCCCCCGTGTCAAGGGTGCGCAGGCAACGGACCGCACGTTTCGCAAGGGAACGAAACGGTTAAAAGGCTATGTTCGCGGCCAGTTGGCCGAGCCGCGCAAAGTGACCCGATACACACGCGGCCGGACCTTGCGCGGCAAGGTCCGGCCGTGTGTGTGACGTTGACGTCACCCGTTGACGCGTCAGGCGGGGCGTCAGCCCAGGAGGCTGCTCAGCTCGACGTGCTCCAGGCCGTGCGCCTCGGCGACCTCCTTGTAAACCACCTTGCCGTCATGGGTGTTGAGACCCAGGGCCAGCGCCGGGTCGCGGCGCAGCGCCTCGACCCAGCCGTTGTTGGCGAGCGAGACGATGTACGGCAGCGTGGCGTTGGTCAGCGCGTACGTGGAGGTGTTGGGCACCGCGCCCGGCATGTTGGCGACGCAGTAGAAGACCGAGTCGTGGACGGTGAACGTCGGCTCGGCGTGGGTGGTCGCGTGCGAGTCCTCGAAGCAGCCGCCCTGGTCGATCGCAATGTCGACAAGTACACTTCCGGGCTTCATCTTGGCGACGAGCTCGTTGGTGACCAGCTTCGGGGCCTTGGCGCCCGGGATGAGGACGGCGCCGATGACGAGGTCGGCCTCGACGACGGCCTTCTCCAGCTCGAAGGCGTTGGAGACGATCGTCTGCACCTTGGTGCCGAAGACCTTGTCGGCCTCGCGCAGCTTGTTGATGTCCCTGTCGAGCAGGGTCACGTGGAAGCCCATGCCGACGGCGATCTGGGTGGCGTTCCAGCCGGAGACGCCGCCGCCGATGACGACGGCCTTGCCCGCGTGGGTGCCGGGGACGCCGCCGGGGAGCACGCCGCGGCCGCCGGCCGAGCGCATCAGGTGGTAGGCGCCGACCTGCGGGGCCAGCCGGCCCGCGACCTCGGACATCGGGGCGAGCAGCGGCAGCGCGCGGTTCGCGGTCTCGACGGTCTCGTACGCGATGGCGGTGGTGCCGGAGTCCAGGAGCGCGTCGGTGCACTCCTTGGAGGCGGCCAGGTGCAGGTAGGTGAAGAGCGTCTGGTCCTTGCGGAGGCGGTGGTACTCCTCCGCGATCGGCTCCTTGACCTTCAGCAGCAGGTCGGCGGCGGCCCAGACCTCGTCGGCGGTGTCCAGGATCCGGGCACCGGCGGAGACGTACTCGGCGTCCGTGATCGAGGATCCGACACCGGCGTTCTTCTCGACGAGCACCTCATGGCCGTGGCGCACCAGCTCGTGCACCCCTGCAGGGGTGATGGCGACGCGGAACTCGTTGTTCTTGACCTCGCGGGGGATGCCGACCTTCATCGTCGATCACGGTCCTTGACTCAGGGGGATTCTTCGGGTGAATACATGCATACCCGTCCGCGCACGGCACAACGGGGCACACCGCAAGAAGATGCGGCGGAACCAGTCTAATGAAGGATTTCCAGCTGTCTAGCCTTGCAAAGCATTAATCGTCAGCGGAACCGCTACGGATTTCGTAGGCGGAGGTCTCCGTTCCAAGCAGCTGATCGGCCATCGACCTGTGCAATCGCGCCGCCGCCGGGTCTCCGAGCCGCTCCAGCGTGTCCGCGAGCCTGAGCTGGAGCGCCGCCTGGAGCCGTACGTCCCCGGCCTGCCGCGCCCACTCCACGGCCTCCCGGCAGGTGCGCAGCGACTCCGCGGGACGCCCCGCGTACTCCTGCACCCTGGCGGCCTCGCTGAGCGCCCGCGCCTGGGCCGGCAGGTCCCCCAGGCGGCGGAATCCGGCCGCGGCGGCCCGCCAGTTCCGCAGCGCCTCGCCGTACCTCCCCGCATAGGTGTGCACCGCGCCGAGCCGTCCGTACAGCCGCGCCTCGTCCTCCCGCTCGCCGCGCGCGAGGCGCTGCGCGAGGGCCCGGCCGTACCAGTCGCCCGCCCGCTGGTAGTCGCCCAGCTCCTGGTACGTGCCGCCTACGGATTCCATCGCGCGGCCGGTCGCGTACGGGTCGGCGGCGGCCCGTCCGGCGTCCAGCGCGGCCCGGTAGCGCTCCAGCGCCTCCTTGGTGCGGCCGGTGTCGGCGTCGAGGTCGGCGAGGTTCAGCAGCGCCGCCGCCCGCTCGCGGGGCAGCTCGCGGCGCTCCGCGACGTCGAGGACCAGCTGGTGCAGTCCGTACAGCTCGGGAGCGGCCGCCCCGGTGCCCCGGTGCGCGGCCAGCGCGCGCACCAGCGCCGAGACCAACCGCCGCGCCAGCGTGTCCAGTTCGCCGTCGGCGACCGCGAGGCGCGCCGACGCGAGCAGCGCGGGCTGACGGTCCCGCAGCCACTGCCCCGCCGCCTCCGGGCCCCGGAAGCGGAGCGAGCGCGGCAGCCCGGCGAGGCGGCTCCTGGCCGGGGAGCCCTCCGGTTCGGTGACCGCCCGGCAGGCGTGCAGCTGGCGCACGGTCCGCTCCAGCATCCGGGCCCGCGCCAGCTGCACCTCGGCGGGCCGGTCGTGCAGTTCGGTCAGCCCGCGCAGCAGCGGCACCAGACAGCCCGCGACCTCGTAGCCCGCGCGCGAGGGGTGCAGCACGCCGAGCGCCGCGAAGTCGTCGAGCGTGGACTGCGCGGCCGAGACCGAGCAGCCCGCGAGGGCGGACGCGGTGTGCGCGTCGGCGAGCCCGGCGGGGGCGAGGGACAGCAGGCGCAGTATCCGCGCGGCGGGCTGCGGCAGGGACCCGTACACGAAGCGGAAGGCGCGCGCGAGGGGCCTCGCGCCCTGGGAGCGCGGCTCCTCGTCGTCGGGGAGTTCGTGCAACTGCTTGGCGAGGTCGGCGACGGACGCCTTGGGGTGGGCGGCGAGCCAGCCGCCCGCCAGCACGAGCGCGGCGGGCTGGCCGCCGCACTCCTCCACGAGTGCCTGGGCGGCCTGCGGGTCGACGGTGATCCTGACCCGGCCGATCAGGCTCGCGAGGTACTCGACCGCGGAGCGCGTCTCCATTCCGCCCAGCGTGCAGGGGCGCACGTCGGGAATGCCGGTGAGCGGCCCCTCGGCCACCGCGACGACCAGGCACTGGGGGTTGTCCGGCAGCAGCGCGTCGACCTGCTCGGCGTCGGCGGCGTCGTCCAGCACCAGGACGGTGCGGCGCACCGCGAGCGCCTCGCGCACCATCTCGGCCAGCTCGTCCCCGTCGGCGCCGGGGGGCGCCGGGATCTCCAGCGCGTCCAGCAGGTCGCGGGCCGCGCGCTCGACGGGCACCGGGGCGCCGCCCGGTTCGGCGAGGCGGGTGCGGAGCACGCCGTCCGGGTAGTCGGCGGCGATCCGCAGGGCCAGCTCGCGGGCGAGCGAGGTGCGCCCCGATCCGGGGCGTCCGGCGATCAGCAGCACCCGGGCGCGGGGGGCCTTGCGGCCGGAGAGCGTGTCGAGACCCGCGCGGCCGATGTCGGCCTTGAGCGCCTTCAGTTCGCGGTCCCGCCCGAAGAAGCGGTCGGAGTCCGAGCCGGGCGCCTCGACGCGGCCGCCCACGTCCACCGCCTGATCCGTCACGAGGCCACGCTCCCGTCCACCCGCATCACGCCGCGCCCGCGCGGGGCTCCGGGCGGGTGTGACCGAGCGTAGTTCAGCGGGGAGCGCCGGTCCGGCGGAGCACGGCGGAAACGTCCCCCGATCGGATCAACCGATCGTCGCACCGGCCCCGGCGCCCCGCGCTGTCACCCCGCGCGGCCTACCCCTCGAAGGGCCGCGCCGGCCACGGCGCGTCCGCGGGGCGCAGCCCGGAAACCCCCACGCCCCCGGAAGCCACCGCCGCGTTCAACGCCAGCACTCCCACCACCAGGCAGTTGTTGTGCAGCTCCCCCGCCAGCACCCCCCGCACCAGCTCGTCCAGCGGCACCCGGGCGAGCTCCATGTCCGCCTCCTCCTCGGAGACCTCGAAGCGCTCCCCCTCCGCCTCGGACAGGTCCCGTGCGAGGAAGACGCGGACGGCCTCGTCGCAGCCGCCCGGCGTGGTGTAGACGTCCGTCAGGACGTGCCACTCCTCCGCCTTGACGTGCGCCTCCTCGTACAGCTCCCGCTGCGCCGCGTGCAGCGGATTCTCACCGGGCACGTCCAGCAGCCCCGCCGGGATCTCCCAGAGCTTCTGGCGCACGGGGTGCCGGTACTGGCGCAGCACCAGCACGCGCCCCTCGTCGTCGAGGGCGAGGACGGCCACGGACCCGGGGTGGACCTGGTAGTCGCGGCGCGCCACCGTCCCGTCCGGCATGACCACCTCGTCGGTGCGGACACTCGTCTTGTTGCCCCGGAAGGGCGTCTCGGTCGCGGTGACCGTCCACTCTTCGGGCGTGTCCTGGATGGTCATGTCAGCGTCCTCCCACACGTGCACAAACGGAAAACCGGGGTGGGGGGGGGGGGGGCCCCCCCCCCCCCCCCCCCCCCACACCCCCCCCCCCGGGGGGGCCCGCGCCAGGGGCGTTGCGGGGGGGCGGGCGCCCGCGCCCCCCACCACCCCCCCCCCCCCACCGC
>NZ_JBITHO010000007.1:480191-500664 GCF_044458065.1 Streptomyces sp. NPDC050504
GGCCCGCGGTGGGGGTGCGGGGGCGGGGGCCCCGCACTATGGGGGGGGGGGGGGGGTTTTTTTTTGACCGGGCCCCCCCCCCCCCCCACACCCGCGGGGGGGGGGGGGGGGCCCCGGCCCCCCCCCACCCCGGCAACCGTATCTCCTGGTGACTACTTGCCGGCCTTGCCCTTGGCCTTGGCCTGCTGGCGCTCGACCGCGGCCTTCACCAGCCCCGCGAAGAGCGGGTGCGGGCGGGTCGGCCGCGAGCGCAGCTCGGGGTGGGCCTGGGTGGCGACGAGGTAGGGGTGGACCTCGCGCGGGTACTCGACGTACTCGACGAGCTTGTTGTCCGGGGAGGTTCCCGAGAAGACCAGGCCGGCCTTCTTCTCCAGCTCGGCGCGGTAGGAGTTGTTCACCTCGTAGCGGTGGCGGTGGCGCTCCTCCACGTAGGGCTCGCCCGCGTAGACCTCGCGGACGATCGAGCCCTCGGCGAGCTTCGCCGGGTACAGGCCCAGGCGCATCGTTCCGCCGAGGTCGCCCGCGCCCTCCACGTACGCCAGCTGCTCCTCCATCGTGGAGACGACCGGGTGCGCGGTGGCGGCGTCGAACTCGGTGGAGTTCGCCTCGGGGATGCCCGCGAGGTTGCGCGCGGCCTCGATGACGATGCACTGCAGGCCCAGGCAGATGCCGAGCAGCGGCACCTTGTTCTCGCGGGCGAACTGGATCGCGCCGATCTTGCCGTTCACGCCGCGGTCGCCGAAGCCGCCGGGGATCAGGATCGCGTCGACGTCGCCGAGCTGCTTCTTCGCGCCCGCCGGGGTCTTGCAGTCGTCGGACGTGACCCACTTGACCTTGACGCGGGCCTTGTTCGCGAAGCCGCCGGCGCGCATGGCCTCGGTGATCGAGAGGTACGCGTCGGGCAGGTCGATGTACTTGCCGACGAGCGCGACCGTGACCTCGTGGTCGGGGTTGTGGACGCGGTCCAGCAGGTCGTCCCAGCTGGTCCAGTCGACGTCCCGGAACGGCAGGTCGAGCTTGCGCACGACGTAGGCGTCCAGACCCTCGGTGTGCAGCACCTTCGGGATGTCGTAGATCGACTTGGCGTCGATGGCCGCGACGACCGCCGACTCGTCGACGTCGCACATCAGCGAGATCTTCCGCTTGATCGCGGTGGGGACCTCGCGGTCGGCGCGCAGCACGATGGCGTCCGGCTGGATGCCGATGTTCCGCAGGGCGGCGACGGAGTGCTGGGTCGGCTTGGTCTTCAGCTCGCCGGACGGGCCGATGTACGGGAGCAGGGAGATGTGGACGACGAAGACGTTGTCGCGCCCGACCTCGTGACGGACCTGGCGGACCGTCTCGAGGAACGGAAGTGACTCGATATCGCCCACGGTGCCGCCGACCTCGGTGATGACGACGTCCACGTCGTCGGTCGCCATGCGGCGGATGCGGTGCTTGATCTCGTTGGTGATGTGGGGGATCACCTGGACCGTGTCGCCGAGGTACTCGCCGCGCCGCTCCTTGGCGATGACCTGCGAGTACACCTGGCCGGTCGTGACGTTGGCCGAGCCGTCGAGGTCGACGTCGAGGAAGCGCTCGTAGTGACCGATGTCCAGGTCGGTCTCGGCGCCGTCGTTGGTGACGAACACCTCACCGTGCTGGAACGGGTTCATCGTGCCCGGGTCCACGTTCAGGTACGGGTCGAGCTTCTGCATGGTGACCCGCAGGCCGCGGGCCTTGAGCAGGGCGCCGAGGCTGGAGGCCGTGAGGCCCTTGCCGAGGGAGGAGGCGACACCCCCGGTGACGAAGATGTGCTTGGTCGTCATGGATTTGGGCGGCATCGCCAAGAGGGGGCTCCCGTGGTCGCTGTGTCGAGGTGCGTACCGGCGCCGCTCCCGGTTCGAGGAGGGGCCGTCGCTGCGGTTTCGGGGCCCCTGAGCTGTCACAGGTCGACCACCGGTCCACGGGGTACCAGGGTATCAGCGACAGCGGGAGGCTGCTTCCGGCCACGCCCCCCGGTGCGCCGCTCCGGCGCTCCACCCCGCATTTTCCGGCGGTTTCCGCCCGGCCCACCCGTTCGGCCCAATCCGTCAGCCCGGACCGTCACACAGACGGCTAGGGTGCGTCGTATTCTGCTCGGACATTCGCTGCCGAGCCAGGCCGGCAAACGGCATAACCCCCGCCCGTAACCCCGGAATTCGCGCTCGTCAACGATCCCTTGACCGCTGATATGACAAGCGGACCGCTGACTATGCAAGCGCCCCGCGGGGCGACCATGGCCGTTCGACTGGAGATGCACGTGGCCGGGCGCATCGAGGATTACGCACTCATCGGAGACATGCAGACGGCAGCGCTCGTCTGCAGGGACGGCACCGCCGACTGGCTGTGCCTGCCCCGTTTCGACTCGCACGCCGTCTTCGCGGGGCTGCTGGGGACCGAGGAACACGGTTTCTGGCGGCTTGGCCCCGCGCACGGCGCCGACACCGGTCCGCCGCCCGCGGACCGCCGCCGCTACCGCGGCGACTCCCTCATCCTGGAATCGGAGTGGGACACCCCGCGCGGCACGGTCCGCGTGACAGACTTCATGCCGCCGCGCGACGGCGCACCGCAGCTGATCCGCATCGTGGAGGGAGTCAGCGGGCGCGTCCCGATGCGCTCCGCGCTCCGGATGCGCTTCAGCTACGGGCGCGTCGTGCCGTGGGTCCACAAGGTCGACGGGCGCACCGTCGCCGTCGCCGGGCCCGACTCGGTCTGGCTGGACACCACGGCCGAGACGTACGGCAAGGACCTGACGACGTACTCCGACTTCACCGTGGCACCGGGCGACCGCATCGCCCTGACGATCAGCTGGCAGCCCTCGCACCACGGGCCGCCCGCGCTGCCCGACCCCGAGGGGGCGCTGGCCGCGACGGACGAGTTCTGGCGGGAGTGGGTCGAGCACTGCACGTACCACGGCCCCTACCGCGAGGCCGTGGTCCGCTCGCTGATCACCCTCAAGGCGCTCACCTACGCGCCGACCGGCGGCATCGTCGCCGCGCCCACCACCTCGCTGCCCGAGCACATCGGCGGCGTGCGGAACTGGGACTACCGCTACACCTGGCTGCGCGACGCCGCGATCACGCTCTCCTCGCTGCTGCGCACCGGCTACCGCGAGGAGGCCCGCGCCTGGCGCGAGTGGCTGCTGCGGGCGGTCGCGGGCGACCCGGAGAACCTCCAGATCATGTACGGCATCGCGGGCGAGCGCGAGCTCGGCGAGCAGGAGCTGGACTGGCTGCCGGGGTACGAGGGCTCCGCCCCCGTCCGGGTCGGCAACGGCGCGGCGCACCAGCTCCAGCTGGACGTCTACGGCGAGGTCACCGAGGCCCTGCACCTGGCGCACATGACGGGCCTGACCCGCAACGACTACGCCTCGCTCCTCCAGCTCAAGCTGATCCGCTACCTGGAGGACCACTGGAACGAGCCGGACGAGGGCATCTGGGAGGTGCGCGGCCCGCGCCGCCACTTCGTGCACTCCAAGGTGATGGCCTGGGTCGCGGTCGACCGGACGATCAAGCTGATCGAGTCGGGCGACGCGGACGGCCCGCTGGAGCGCTGGAAGGACCTGCGCGAGGAGATCCACCGGGACGTCTGCGAGAAGGGCTACGACCCCGAGCGGAACACCTTCACCCAGTCCTACGGCTCCAAGGAGCTGGACGCCTCGCTGCTGCTGATTCCGCAGATGGGCTTCCTGCCGCCGGACGACAAGCGGGTCATCGGCACCATCGAGGCGATCCAGCGCGAGCTGTCCACCCCCGACGGCTTCGTGCTGCGCTATCCGACGGCGGGCGACGAGGCGGGCGTGGACGGCCTCGCGGGGGACGAAGGGGCCTTCCTCGCGTGCTCCTTCTGGCTCGCGGACGACCTGGCGATGATCGGCCGGGTCGACGAGGCGCGGCGGCTCTTCGAGAAGCTGCTGGCGCTCCGCAACGACCTGGGGCTGCTGGCCGAGGAGTGGGACTCCGGGCTCCAGCGGCAGGTCGGCAACTTCCCGCAGGCGTTCAGCCACGTGCCGCTGATCGACACGGCGCTGCGGCTGACGGCGAGCGGGGCCTACGGGGGCTGAGCCCCGTACCCCCGAAGAGGGGCGGTGGTGGGGCGGTCGTCCGTTCGCACGGTCCCCCACACCGGGACAGTTCCGTGTGGCGTACGCCACACGGGGCGCCGCCCGGGTCAAATGCCGCCACCCGGACACGAGTTGCCCGCCCACCGGCCCTCCCGGCCCCCTCCGTCACCCTCTGTGACCCCGTGGTTGTATCCACCGGGTAACCCGCCCGGGTAGCGTCCGCGTCCATGGACAATCAGGGCGGGATCACCGTGCAGCGGGCACTGGAGCTGCCGGGCCTGCGCGGCGGGCTCCCGGAGGTCGTCGCGGGCGCCGACCGGCTCCAGCGCACCGTGCGCTGGGTGCACGCCGGCGAGGTGCCGAACATCGCGTCGCTGCTCAAGGGCGGCGAGCTGCTGCTGACGACCGGGCTGGGCCTCGGCACCCGCCCGGCCGAGCAGCGCGCCTTCGTCAGACGGCTCGCCGACCGGGGCATCGCGGCGCTCGTCGTGGAGCTGGGCCCGCGCTTCACCCGGCTGCCCGCGACCATCGTGGAGGCGGCCAGGTCGGCCGGGCTGCCGCTGGTCCAGCTCCACCGCGAGGTGCCGTTCGTCGCGGTCACCGAGGAGATCCACACCGAGATCGTCAACGGCCACTACGCGCTGCTGCGCCAGGCCGACGAGGTGCACCGGCGGTGCACCGGGGCGCTGCTCGGCGGCGGCGGGGTGCCGCAGGTCCTGTCCATCCTGGCCGACTTCGCCGCGAACCCGGTCTTCCTGGAGAACCCGGAGGGCCAGCTGCTGTACGCGGCGGGCTCGGAGCCCGGGTCGGCGGCCGCCGACCCGCTCCAGGTGTGGGACCGGCTGCGCGGACAGCGGGCGGCCCGCGAGGCGCCGCCCGCCGGGACGGTACTGGTGGACGTGCCGGGCGGCGGGGCGGGCACGGGCTCGATCCGGGCGCGCCTGGTGCTGCTGGCGGTCGACGCGCCGCTGGTCGAGGTGCACCGGATGGCGGCGGAGCGGGCCGCGGGAATCCTGGCCGTGGTGCTGATGCAGGCGCGCCAGGAGGAGGAGCTGGCGGCGCGCGGGCGCGGCGACTTCCTGACCGACCTCGCGGAGGGGCGGATCGCGGCGGACGACGCCCCCGCGCAGGCACGGGTGCTGGGCTTCAAGCCCGGGGACGGGCCGCTGCTGCCGGTGGTGATGCGCCTCGCATCCGGCCTCTCGCCGTCCGGGAACTGGGCGCTGCTGGCCCGCGCGGTGCTGGAGGAGCTGGCGTCGGTCGGCGTCCCCGTACTGCTCGGGGTGCGGCCCGTGGAGGGGCGGGTGCCGCTGCTGCTCGGGCTGCGCACGGAGTCGGAGCGGGCGCCGGTGGCCGACCGGGTGGCGGCCGCGCTGCGGGCGGGCGTGGAGCGCGCCGGCCTGGAGCGCGCCGGGGCGCATCCGCCGGTGGTGGTCGTCGGGGTCGCGGGCGGCTGGGCGGCGGCCTCGGCGGGGCTGCGGCACGCGGCGGAGACCGCGAAGGCCGCGCAGGGGCTGTCCGAGCGGCCCTGGTACGACGCGCGGCGCCTGGACATCGACCTGCTGCTGTGGCGGCTGCACCAGCACGACGGGGCCGCGCTCGCGGCGTTCGTGGACCGGGCGATCGGCCCGCTGCGGGAGCACGACAGGACGTCGCGCCCGCCGCTGCTGCCGACGCTCCAGACGTATCTGACGCACGCGGGCCGCAAGGCGGAGACCGCCCGCGAGCTGCACCTCAACCGGCAGACGCTCTACAACAGGCTGGCCCGCATCGCGGAGCTGCTGGGCACCGACCTGGACGACCCGCAGACGGTCCTGGCGCTGAGCCTGGCGCTGCGGGCCAGACGCCACACCCCGTGAACGGTCCCGCGCGCCGGGCGCGGCGCTCCGTGAGCGGTGCCCCGTACCGGGCGCCGCACCCCGTGAGCGGTACCCCGTACCGGGCGCCCCGCAGCCCTCAGTGCGGCTGCGCCCCGGACTGCGTCAGCTCGTCGTAGACGCTGAGCACTTGGGCGATCGTCTCGTCCTCGGTGGGCCAGGTCGCCGCCTGCGCCCGGCCCGCCGCGGCCAGTTCGGCGCGCCGCCGCGGGTCCGCGAGGAGTCCGGCGACCGCGGTGGCGAACGCCGCCACGTCCCCGTAGGGCACCAGATCGGCCGCTTCCCCGACCAGTTCGGGCACTCCGCCGACCGCGGTCGCGACCAGCGGCACGCCGAGGCGCAGCGCCTCCTGGGCGAGCAGCGAGCGGGCCTCCCAGCGGCTGGGCAGCACCGCGACGTCGGCGGTGGCCAGCAGGTCGGTGACGTCGTCGCGGCGCCCGATGAGCCGTACCGGCAGGTCCTCCGTCTCGATGCGCCGCTGGAGCGCGTCCCGCTCCCGCCCCTCCCCCGCGATCGCCAGCAGCGGTACGGGGTCCAGGTCGCGCCACAGGGCGGCGGCGTCGAGCAGCGGCCCGTACCCCCGGTGCGGCTCCAGGCTGCCGACCGCCATCACCAACGGCCGCCCGAAGAGACCGAGTTCGGCCCTCGCCTTGCCCCCGGCCCCGGCGCGGTCGTCGGCGGCATCGGCCCCGGCGCCCGCCGTCGTCCCGTGGGCCCCGGCGGACGTGGCCAGCGGCACCGAGACCGGTGCGAACCGCGCGTCGCGCGCGCCCCGGCTGCGGGCCCGGTCGACGAGTTCGGACGAGGTGGCGAGGACGACGGTCGCGGCGCGGGCGGCCTTGCGCTCGACGAGCCGCAGCAGCCGGCCGCGCGTGCCTTCGGCGTGCGAGCGGGTGTGCCAGGTGACGACGAGCGGCAAGCCGGCGCGCCGCTGTCCGCCGACGGCGAGCGCGGTGCGCACCGCGGCGTGCAGTCCGTGCGCGTGGACGAGGTCGGCGCCCGCGCAGGCGGCGCGCAGCGCGGCGACGGCGGCGGGGTCGCTCCGCCTGGGGACGGGCACGAAGTGGGCCCCGGCGCCGATGAAGTCGTAGGAGAGGTCCAGTTCGGCGGGGGCGCACACGGTCACCCGCACGCCCCTCGCCACGAGTCCCGAGGTCAGGGACCTGACGTGGGCACTGCTGCCCGCGCTGCCGCCACCCAGCACTTGGACCGTACGCAGCTGAGTCACCCGCCAAGGATGCCAGCCCGTACGCGCGTTCCGGCACCCCGAAGATGACGGGCGGATGCCGTTCCCGTGTCCCGCGCGGCAACGCCCCGTACGAGACCACCCACACGGGTGACCCGACGGGGCGCACCGCGGGCGGCGCGCGCCGGTCGCCCGACGCGCGTCCGCCCCGCGCGGGACGAGCGCCGCCCTACGTACGCGTACGTACTGCGTACCTGGCCGCGCGTACGGTGCCTAGCCGTCCACGCGCGCGGCCGCCAGCAGTTCCTCCGCGTGGGCCCGCGCGGTCTGCGAGTCCTCCTGCCCGGCGAGCATCCGCGACAGCTCCCGCACCCGGTCCTCGCCCTCCAGGACGATCACTCCGGAGCGCGTGACGGAGCCGTCGTCGGTCTTCTCGACCAGCAGTTGGCGGTCGGCGAACGCGGCCACCTGCGGCAGGTGCGTCACGACCACCACCTGCGCGGACTTGGCGAGCTTCGCCAGGCGCCTGCCGATCTCGACCGCCGCCTTGCCGCCCACGCCCGCGTCGACCTCGTCGAAGAGGTACGTGGGCACGGGGTCGGTCCCCGCGAAGACCACCTCGACCGCGAGCATCACGCGCGAGAGCTCGCCGCCCGAAGCCCCCTTGGCGATCGGCCTGGGCTGGGCGCCGGGGTGCGGGGCGAGCAGCAGCTCCACCTCGTCGGCGCCCGAAGGGCCGTACGCCACCGAGCGCCCGTCGACCTCCACGCCCCCGCCGTCGGCGACCTCGACCTGCCGGACGTCGAACGTGACGCGTGCGTGCGGCATGGCGAGCGAGGCCAGCTCGGCGGTGACCGCGTCGGCGAACCGCGCCGCCGCCTCGGTCCGCGCGTCGGTCAACGCCTGGGCGAGGCCCGACAGTTCGCGGCGCAGCGCGTCGCGCTCGGCGGTCAGATCACCGATCCGCTCGTCGTCGCCGTCGAGTTCGAGGAGCCGGGCAGAGCCCTCCTCGGCCCACGCGAGGACGGCCGCGACGTCCGCGCCGTACTTGCGGGTGAGCCCGGTCAGCGCGGCGCGCCGCTCCTCGACCGCGGCCAGCCTGCGCGGGTCGGCGTCCAGGTTGTCGGCGTATCCGGCCAGCTCGCCCGCCACGTCGGCGAGCAGGATCGAGATCTCGCCCGTCCGGTCGGCCAGCGAGGCCAGCTCGGGGTCGTGGGCGCGCACGGCGTCCAGCGCCCGTCCGGCGCCCGCGACGAGCGTCGTCGCGTCGACGCCCTCGGGGTCCTCCGGATTGCCGGCGAGCGCGGCGTGCGCGTGCGCGGCGGCGGACGCCAGCGCCTCCGCGTGGCCGAGCCGCTCCGCCTCGGCGGCCAGCTCCACGTCCTCGCCTGGCCGCGGCTCGACGGCCGCGACCTCGCCGAGGCCGAAGCGCAGCAGGTCCGCCTCCTGGGCCCGCTCGCGCGCCCGGGTGGTCAGCTCGTCGAGCTCGCCGCCGACGGCCCGCAGCCTGCGGTACGCCTCCTGGTACTTGGCGAGCTGCGCGGCCACGGCGTCGCCCGCGTACCGGTCGAGCGCGCCGCGCTGTCTGGCGGGCTTGAGCAGCCCCTGCTGGTCGGTCTGGCCGTGTACGGCGACGAGTTCGTCGGCCAGCTCGGTGAGCACGCCGACCGGCACGGCCCGTCCGCCGAGGTGCGCCCGGGAGCGCCCCTCCGCCGAAACGGTCCGGCTGATGAGCAGGGCACCGTCGTCGAGCTCGGCCCCGGCCTCCTCGGCGCGCACGGCGACCGCGTCGGCGCCCGACACCGTGATCCGTCCCTCGACGACCGCGGCCTTGGCACCGACCCGCACCAGGGCGGGGTCGGCGCGCCCGCCGAGCAGCAGCCCCAGGCTGGTGACGACCATGGTCTTGCCCGCGCCGGTCTCGCCGGTCACCGCGGTGAAACCGGGCGAAAGCTCCACGACAGCGTCGTCGATGACCCCGAGCGACCGTATCCGCATCTCCTCCAACACGCCCCTGACCATACGAGGTTTTCCCCGCACGCCGCGACGCAGCCCCGCACTCGGCGGCGAAGACGCAGGTCGGCGGGGCGCGGGGGAGAACCGCGCGTCACTCCCCCGGAGCCCCGCACCGTTTGACCGACCCGCCCCCGCCCGCGCTCGAACGCTAGTGCGGAGCCCCGCGCCACCCGGACACCGGCAGGGCGAACTTGGCGACCAGCCGGTCCGTGAACGAGGCGTGGTGCAGCCGCGCGAGCCGTACGGGCACCTCTCCCCTGCGCACCTCGACGCGCGCCCCCGGCGGCAGCCCGACCGTCCTGCGGCCGTCGCACCAGAGCACGCCGTGCGGGGTGTGCGCCTGCACCTCGACCGCGAGCACCGACGTCGGCGAGGTCACCAGCGGCTTGGCGAACAGCGCGTGGGCGCTGATCGGGACCATGAGCAGCGCCTCGACCTCGGGCCAGACCACGGGCCCGCCCGCCGAGAAGGCGTAGGCGGTGGAGCCGGTGGGGGTCGCGCAGACGATGCCGTCGCAGCCGAAGCCGGTGACCGGACGGCCGTCGATCTCCAGGACGACCTCCAGCATCCGCTCAGGCTCGACCTTCTGCACGGCCGCCTCGTTGAGCGCCCAGTCGCGGTGCACGATGTCGCCGTTGGAGTGGACGACGACGTCGACGGTCATCCGCTCCTCGACCTCGTACGCCTTGGTGACGACCCGGTCGACGACCTTGTCCAGGTCGTCGCGCTCGGCCTCGGCGAGGAAGCCGACCCGGCCGAGGTTGACGCCGAGCATCGGCACGCCCGAGGCGCGGGCGAACTCGGCGCCGCGCAGCAGCGTCCCGTCGCCGCCCAGGACGATCAGCAGCTCACAGCCGTCGAGCGCGTCGGGCGTGGGCTCGGGGACCGTCTCCACGGACGGCGGCAGCGGCAGGTCGGCCGCCTCGGCCGCCCAGACGCGCACGCCGATGCCGCTGCGCAACAGCCCCTGGACGACCAGCTCGGCACTGCGGACGGCGGCGGGCCTTCCGGTGTGCGCGAGCAGGAATACGGTACGAGCCGTCTTGAGCGCCGTCTCTGTCAACGAGGTCCCTCCGCCACTGCGCGGTCCACGTCCGCGGGATCGAGCGCGGGCGCCCCTGCCCGCAGCCACAGAAAGTACTCGACGTTCCCCGACGGTCCGGGCAGCGGGCTCGCGGTGACGCCCAGCACCCCGAGCCCCAGCTCGGCGGCCCGGCGCGCGACGCCCTTCACCGCGTCGGCGCGCAGCTCCGTGCTCCGCACGACGCCGCCGCTGCCCAGGCGCTCCTTGCCGACCTCGAACTGCGGCTTCACCATCAGCACCAGGTCGGCGTCCGGCGCCGTGCAGCGCGCGAGCGCGGGCAGGACGAGGCCCAGCGGGATGAAGGAGAGGTCGCCGACCACCAGGTCGACGGGGACGCCGTCGATCGCTTCGAGCGTCAGCTCGCGCACGTTGGTGCGGTCCTTGACGGTGACCCGCTCGTCGCTCTGCAGGGACCACGCCAGCTGCCCGTAGCCGACGTCGACCGCGACGACGTGCCCGGCGCCCGCGCGCAGCAGCACGTCGGTGAAGCCGCCCGTCGAGGCGCCGGCGTCCAGCGCCCTGCGCCCCTCGACCGCCAGCCCGAGCGGGGTGAAGGCGGCGAGCGCCCCGGCGAGCTTGTGGCCGCCCCTGGAGACGTAGTCGGGGTCGTCGCCGTCCTGGACGACGACGATCGCGGCGGCGGTCTCGACCTGCGTCGCGGGCTTGGTCGCGACGGTCTTGCCGACGGTCACCCGCCCCGCGGCGATCAGCTGGCTGGCGTGCTCGCGCGAGCGGGCGAGTTTGCGGCGTACCAGCTCGGCGTCGAGGCGGCGGCGGGCGACTCCTGCCACGGTCGGTTCAGCTCCTGTTGTCGTACGGCGTTGGTGCGGAGGGTCCGGCGTCGAGCGCGGTCAGCGTCTCGCGGAGTCCTCGGTGTACATCCTCGTACACCTCGGCGTGCCCGTCCGCCGCGAGGCGGTCCACCTCGGCGAGGCGCGCGAGGAGCGCGTCCACGTCGGCGTGGCCCGTGGGGGTGTGCTCCGGGCCGAGCGCCTGCTCGGGGGGTGCCTGCTCGGGGGCGGGGTCGCTCATGACCCCGACGCTACCCCGTGGCCGGGGTGTACCGTCGATCATGATGGCCACCATGGAGGAGTGCCGAGCCGCACTCGTGAAGCTTTCGGACAATCTTTCGGGCGCGAACAAGGACGTGCGGAGCGCGGTCGCGCTCGACCGCTCGCTCAGCTGCCACCTCACGGACCTCGACACCACCTTGACGGGCCGCCTGGCGGAGGGCCGCATCGAGGTCCTGGACGCGTCCCCCGGCCCGCCCCGCGAGAAGGCGCAGGTCAGGCTGGCGATGACCGGCGACGACCTGGTGGCCATGGTCGGGGGCGAACTGAACTTCGCGAAGGCGTGGGCATCGGGCCGGGTGAAACTGGAAGCGGGCTTCCGGGACATGCTGCGCCTCCGCACCCTGCTGTAGGGCCCCTGGGACGCCGCTGGTGCCGGTGGTGGCCCTACGCCGCGCGCCGCCGGGCCACCGGCACCACCAGCGGCGTCCCCGACTCCGGATCGTCGATCACCCGGCACGCCACCTCGAACACCCGCTCCACCAGCTCCGCGGTGACCACGTCGGACGGCGCCCCCTGCGCGACGACCGCCCCGTCCCGCATCGCGATGAGGTGGCTCGCGTACCGAGCCGCCTGGTTCAGGTCGTGCAGGACGGCCACCAGCGTCCGGCCCTGCTCCTCGTGCAGCTGCGCGCAGAGGTCCAGCACTTCGAGCTGGTGCTGGATGTCCAGGAACGTCGTCGGCTCGTCGAGCAGCAGCAGCGGCGTCTGCTGCGCGAGCGCCATCGCGATCCACACCCGCTGCCGCTGCCCGCCCGACAGCTCGTCGACGAACCGCTCCCCGAGCCCGCCGACCCCGGTCGCCTCCATCGACTCCCGGACGATCCGCTCGTCCTCCCTGGACCACTGGCGCAGCAGCCCCTGGTGCGGATAGCGCCCGCGCGCGACGAGGTCGGCGACGGTGATCCCGTCGGGCGCGACCGACGACTGCGGCAGCAGCCCCAGCGTCCGCGCGACCTTCTTCGCGGGCAGCGACTGGATGGCCTGCCCGTCCAGCAGCACCCGCCCCCTGGACGGCTTCAGCATCCGCGACAGCGCCCGCAGCAGCGTCGACTTGCCGCACGCGTTGGGCCCCACGATCACCGTGAAGGAGTTGTCGGGGATCTCCACCGACAGGTCCTCGGCGATGATCCGCTGGTCGTAGCCGAGGGTGACCGCTTCGGCGGTGAGGCGCTGCATCTTCTTCGTACTCCGGTCGTTCATCGGTCAGATCCGTCCCGCCCTGCGCTCGGTCACCAGCAGCCCCAGCAGGTAGCAGCCGCCGATCACCGCCGTCACGACGCCCACCGGCAGCTGCCGGTCGCCGAACGCCTGGGTGGCCACCCAGTCCGCGCCCATCAGCAGCACCGCACCGGTGAAGGCGGCGGGCAGCAGGTTGGGCCCCGGCGAGCGGGTCAGCCGCCTGGCCACCTGGGGCGCGCTGAGCGCCACGAAGGCGATGGGCCCGGCGGCGGCCGTGGCGACCGCCACGAGCAGCACGGCGGCGACGATCAGCACGAGCCGCACCCGCTCGACCCGCACGCCCAGCGCGTACGCCGCGTCGTCGCCCATCTCCATCATGCGCAGCGCCCTGCCCTGCGTGAGGACGAGCGGGATCAGCACGGCGGACACGGCGAGCAGCGGCCAGACCTGGGCCCAGTCGCGCCCGTCGAGCGTTCCGGTCATCCAGAGCATGGCGCGGGTGGCGTCGACGAGGGCGGCCTTGGTCATCAGGTAGTTGACGGCGGCGGAGAGCATCGCGGTCGCCCCGATGCCGACCAGGACGAGCCGGAAGCCGTGCACCCCGCGCTTCCACGCCAGCAGGTAGACGGCGGCGCCGGTCGCGACGCCGCCGACCACGGCCCCGGCGGCGACCGCGCCCGCCCCGCCGTGGAAGAGCACGATCACCACGAGCGCGCCGACGGCGGCGCCCTGGGTGAAGCCGAGCATGTCGGGGCTGCCGAGCGGGTTGCGGGAGACCGACTGGAAGACCGCGCCGCCGGTCCCCAGCGCCGCGCCGACGAGCAGCGCGACGAGGATCCTGGGCAGCCGCAGGTCGGTGACGATGAACTCCTGCTGGAAGGTGCCCTGCCCGAAGAGGGTGGCCACCACGTCGCCCGGCGGGATGTCGAAGTCGCCGCTGCCGATGAGCACGACGCCGACGGCGAAGGCGACGACCGCGAGGACCAGCACGACCGCGGCGGCGCGCGGCTCGACCCGTACGGACAGCCCGCCGACCCGTACCGCCTTGACCGGCCCGGTACCGCCCCGCCCGGTGTTCTTCGCGGCCTTCACAGCTGGGCCACCTTCCTGCGGCGTACGAGGTAGATGAAGACGGGCCCGCCGATGAGCGCCGTGACGATGCCGACCTGGAGTTCGGCGGGCCGTGCGACGACCCGGCCGACGATGTCGGAGCCCAGCAGCAGCACGGGCGAGAGCACCATCGCGTACGGCATGATCCAGCGCATGTCGGGCCCGGTGACGGCGCGCACCAGGTGCGGCACCATCAGCCCGATGAAGACGATCGGCCCGCAGGCCGCGGTGGCCGCGCCGCACAGCAGCGTGACGGTGACCATGGCCAGCGCTTTGGTACGGGTGAGCCGGGCGCCGAGCGCGCGGGCGGTGTCGTCGCCGAGTTCCATCGCGTTCAGCGGGCGGGCGAGCGCCAGGGCGAGGACCGTGCCGACCGCGATGAACGGCCAGACCTTGTGGACGGTCGACATGTCGGCGGAGCTGAGCGAACCGACGGTCCAGAAGCGGATCCGGTCGAGCGCGGCGGAGTCGAAGAGCTGGACGGCGTTGACGTAGCCGTAGAGCGCGGAGGTGGCCGCCGTGCCGGCGAGCGCGAGGCGCGCGGGGGTGGCGCTGCGGCTCCCGCCGAGCGCGTACACCGCGACCGAGACGAGCCCCGCGCCGAGGAAGGCGAACCAGACGTAGCCGGTCAGCGAGGTGACCCCGAAGAAGCTGATCGCGGTGACGACGGCCGCCGAAGCACCGGCGTTGACGCCGAGGATGCCCGGCTCGGCGAGCGGGTTCCTGGTGAGTCCCTGCATCACGGCGCCCGACAGGCCGAGCGCGCTGCCGACGAGGAGCCCGAGCAGGGTCCTCGGCACGCGCAGGTCGGCGACGATCACGTCGTTGTCGGTGCCGGAGTTGGCGAAGAGTCCGTGCCAGACGTCGCCGAGCGGCATCGCCTTGGCACCGACCGCGATGCTCGCGACGCACATCAGCAGCAGTACGCCGACGGCGGCCAGCAGCCCGGCGGCGCGCACGAAGCGGCGTCGGCGGGGGGCGGCCGTCGACTCCGCGCTCTGTTCGGGGGGACTGTCGACCAACACGGGGTTAGGTTAGCCTACCCTCGCATCCGTCCCCGCTGCGCCCCGGCGCGCCTCCGGGATGAAAAGCCCCAGCTCAAGCCGCAGCTCAAGGCCCGGCTCAAGGCCCGGCTCACGATCCAGCCGCTCACGATCCAGCCCGAGAAGGTATCGCATGACTTACCGCTTCTTCGACGCCCGAGTCCTGCGCACCGAGCGCCTCTCCCCCTCGATGGTCCGCATCATCTTCGGCGGCGACGAGCTCCCCCTCATGGCGACCGCGGGCCGGGACCAGCGCTTCAAGCTCTTCCTGCCGCACCCCGGCCAGGACGCCCCGGTCGTCCCCTCCAACGACGACCCCGACTGGTACGGCTCCTGGAAGGCCCTGGACCCCGCGGTGCGCGGCATCATGCGCACGTACACCATCAGCGCGCTCAGCCGCGACCCGCACGAGATGGTCACCGACTTCGCCCTGCACGGCACGGCGGGCCCGGCCTCCGCCTGGGCCACGGCCGCGCGCCCCGGCGACCGCGTGAGCCTCCTCGCGCCGGTCGAGGAGGAGAACGGCGGATACGACTTCCGCCCGCCCGAGGGCACGGACTGGGTCCTGCTCACCGCCGACGAGACGGCGCTGCCCGCGGTCGAGGGCATCCTCGCCTCGCTCCCCGACCGCATGCCCGTCCGCGTGTGGATCGAGACCGGCGACGCGGCGGACCGCCGCCCCCTGGAGTCCACCGCGGACGCGGAGGTCATCTGGCTCGTACGGGAGGGGGCGGCGCCGCGCACACCGGACGCGATCCGCGGCGCCCAGTTCCCGCCCGGCACTCCGTACGCCTGGGTGGCGGGCGAGTCGGCGACGGTCAAGGCGGTCCGCCGCCACCTGGTGAACGAGCGCGGCGTGGACCGCAGGGCCGTCAAGTTCACCGGCTACTGGCGCCGGGGCGCGAGCGAGGACCAGCTCCTCACCTCGGGCGAAGCGGCCTGAGCGGCGGCGTCCGGACCCCGGCGAAGCGGCCGGGACACCGGCGCCCCGGCAGCGCGGCCCGCCCCCGCCTACAGGCCCAGGCGGGCCAGTGCCTTCTCCGCCGCGAGGTCGCAGGCGCCGTCCCCGGCATGCGCCCAGGCCGCCCCGCACAACGCCCGCAGCCCGTCCAGCACCGCGCCGTCCCCGTCCCTTTCCCCGTCCCCGTCCCCGTCCCCGTCCAGCACGAGCGCACCGTCCCGGGCGGCGGCCGTCCACCCGCCGCACCGGAACTCCCCTGCCGCCTCGACCACTTCGGGCTGCCCGGTCAGCAGCCCCCGCAGGTCCGCGTCCACGTACGTCGGCCGGTGCTCGGGGCGCGCCGCCAGCAGCCGCGCCCCGTCCGTCACCCCGGTCAGCACCAGCAGCGAGTCGACGTCCCCGTTGAACGCCCCCTCGATGTCGGTGTCCAGCCGGTCCCCCACCACCAACGGCCGCTCGGCGCCCGTCCGCAGGATCGTCTCCCGGTGCATCGGCGGCAGCGGCTTGCCCGCCACCCGCGGCTCGGCACCGGTCGCGATCCGCACCACCTCCACCGCCGCGCCGTTGCCCGGCGCGATGCCCCGCCCGCTGGGAATCGTCAGGTCCGTGTTGGACGCGAACCACGGCACCCCCCGTGCGATCGCGTACGAAGCCTCCGCGAAGCGCCCCCACGGCAGCTCCGGCCCGCCGTACCCCTGCACCACCGCCACCGGCTCGTCGTCCGCCGACTCCACGGGTTCCAGGCCCCGCTCCCGCAGCGCGACCCGCAGCCCCTCGCCGCCGATCACCAGCACCCGCGCGCCCGCGGGCACCTGCTCGGCGATCAGCCGGGCGACGGCCTGCGCGGAAGTGATCACGTCCGCGGCGTCCGCCGGGATGCCCAGCTCCGTCAGATGACCGGCGACCGCGTCGGGCGTCCGCAGCGCGTTGTTGGTGACGTACGCCAGCCGCATCCCGCCGTCCCTGGCCCTCCCCAGCGACTCGACCGCGTGCGCGATCGCCGCGCCACCCGCGTACACCACACCGTCCAGGTCGAGCAGAGCCGTGTCGTACGCCTCCGCGAGCACCGCCGAAATCCCGTCCGGCTTCCGCCTGGCCTGCCGCTGACTCATCGCCCGTTCTCCCTGCCATCCACGTACTGACACACTTTCGCCCCGATCATCGCTCATCGTGCTCACCCGCATACGATGCTCGGATGACCGGACTCCAACTGGCCCCGTTCCGTGGGCTTCGCTACGTCTCCGAGCGGGTCGGCAGTCTCGCCGCCGTGACCTCACCGCCGTACGACGTCGTGGTGCGTCCCGAGGGCCTGGACTACCTGGAGTCGGCCGATCCGCACAACATCGTCCGGCTGATCCTCCCGCAGGCCGCGACCCAGGCCGACCGCAACCGGCAGGCCGCCGAGACCCTGCGGCGCTGGCAGGACGAGGGCGTCCTCGCCCCCGACGCCGCCCCCGCGCTCTACGTCTACGAGCAGCGCGGCGGCGACATGCTCCAGCGCGGCGTCATCGGGGCCCTGGCCCTCTCGGCCCCCGCCGAGGGCATCGTCCTCCCCCACGAGGACGTCATGCCGCACGTGGTGGAGGACCGCGCCGCCCTGATGCGTACCACGGGAGCCAACCTCGAACCGCTCCTCCTGACCTACCGCAGCGACGGCGACGACGACGGCGCCACGGGAACCACAGCCGTCATCGAGCGCGCCGTCCAGGGCACCCCGCTGCTCTCCACCACCACCGAGGACGGCTACGCGCACCGGCTCTGGGCGCTCACCGACCCCGCCGACCTCGCCGCGATCGGCGCCGACCTGGCACAGCGCCAGGCGCTCATCGCCGACGGCCACCACCGCTGGGCGACGTACCTGCGCCTCCAGACCGAACACCCCTCGCCCAGCCCCTGGGACTACGGCCTGGTGCTCCTCATCGACACGGCCCGCTATCCGCTCCGGGTCCGCGCGATCCACCGGATCCTGCACCAGCTGCCCGTGGCCAACGCGCTGAAGTCCGCGGCCCCGCACTTCCGGGTCAGGACGCTGGACGCGGACCTCAAGGAGGCCATGGCCGCCCTCGCCGAAGCGGCCTCGACGGGCAACGCCTTCCTGCTGGCGGGCGACGGCCGCTTCCACCTCCTCGACGCCCCGTCGCCCGAGCTGCTCGAAGAGACGGTCCGCGCCGACCGCCCCGAGGCCTGGCGCACCCTGGACGCGACGGTGCTGCACTCCACGCTGCTCGACCACATCTGGCGGATCCCGGACGCCCCGGAGCACATCACGTACATACATGACACGGAAGCGGTGGTCGAGCACGCCGTACGCAACGGCAGCACGGCCGTACTGATGCACCCGGTCCGCGAGGAGGTCGTCAGGGACCTCGCGCGCCAGGGCGTCACGATGCCGCGCAAGTCGACGTCGTTCGGGCCGAAGCCCGCCACGGGCCTGGTCCTGCGCGAGCTGGCCCACGGCTGACCGCGTACATGAGTGAGGGCGGTACCCCGGCCGGGGTACCGCCCTCACTCATGTACGGCCCGCGTCAGTCGCGACGCGCCTCCGCGTCGGCCTCGTCCGCGACATCGACATCGGCGTCGGCACTGACGTCCGCACCGGCCCGGTCGCCCTCGGCGTCGCTCGCCACGACGTCTTCGCCAGCCTCGACGACCTCGACGGCCCCGTCGACCTCGATGTCCTCGTCCGTCTCGTCGCTCTCCGTCTCCGCGACGTCGACGAACTCGATGCCGTCCAGCTCGGCCAGCCGGTCGGAGGCGTCGGTCGAGCCGTCGCGGTCGGCCTCGACGGCCTTGGCGAACCACTCGCGCGCCTCGTCCTCGCGCCCGGCGGCGAGCAGGGCGTCCGCGTACGCGTAGCGCAGCCGCGCGGTCCACGGCTGTACGGAGCTGGAGGCCAGCTCCGAGCTCTGCAGCGTCACGATGGCCGCGTCGAGCTGGTCCATGTCACGGCGCGCCCCGGCCGCGACCAGCCGCATCTCGACCTGGCCCGCCTTGTCGAGCTTCTGCACCTCGAGCTCGCCGGCCATGGCGAGCGCCCGCTCGGGCCGCCCGAGCCCGCGCTCGCAGTCGGCCATGACGGGCCACAGCTCCACGGACCCGGTCATGCGCCGGGCGGCCCGGAACTCCGCCAGGGCCTCGGAGTACTTCTGGTTCGCGTACGCCGCGAAGCCGGCGGCCTCGCGGACGGCGGCGACGCGGGAGGCGAGGCGCAGGGCGATGCGCGAGTAGGCGTACGCCTGCTCGGGGTCCTCGTCGATGGTCCTGGCGACCATCACCAGGTTCCTGGCGACGTCCTCGGCGAGCGTCTTGGGCAGGCTCTGGAGCTCCTGCTTGACGTCCTTGTCCAGCTCGTCGCCGGTGACGTCCTCGGGGATGGGCAGACGCCTGATCGGCTCGCGGTCACGGTCGCGCTCGCGGTCGTCGCGACCGCCCCGGTAGCCGCCACGGTCACGGTCGTCCCGCTGCCCGCCGCGGTACCCACCGCGGTCGTCGCGCCGGTCGTCACGGCGGGGGCCGCGGTCCCGGTCACGGTCGTCACGACGGAAGGCCGGACGGTCGTCGCGGCGGAAGCCGCCGCGGTCGCCGTCACGACGGTCGTTGTCACGACGGAACCCACCGCCGCGCTCGTCGTCGCGACGCGGCCCGCGGTCCCGGTCGTCACTGCGGAAGGACGGCCGGTCGTCACGACGGAAAGCCGGACGGTCATCACGCCGGTCATCACGACGGAACCCACCACGATCGCCATCACGACGGTCGTTGTCACGACGGAACCCACCGCGGTCCTCGTCACGGCGCGGCGGCCCGCTGGGCCGGTCGTCACGCCGGAAGGACGGCCGGTCGTCACGGCGGCCGTAGCCACCGCCGCCACCGGGACGACCACCACGGTCGTTGTCACGGCGCTCGTAGCCGCCGCCGGGGCGACCACCACGGTCGTCGCGGCGGTCGTCGCGGCGGAAGCCGCCGCGGTCGCCGTCACGGCGGTCGTTGTCCCTACGGAACCCACCGCCGCGCTCGTCGTCGCGACGCGGCCCGCGGTCCCGGTCGTCACTGCGGAAGGACGGCCGGTCGTCACGACGGAAAGCCGGACGGCCATCACGCCGGTCATCACGACGGAACCCACCACGGTCACCGTCACGACGGTCGTTGTCACGACGGAAACCGCCACCGCGCTCGTCGTCGCGGCGGAAGCCACCGCCGCCACCACTCCGCTCGCCGTCACGACGCGGCGGTCCGCTCGGCCGGTCGTCGCGGCGCCCGTAGCCACCGCCACCGCCGGGGCGACCACCACGGTCGTCACGGCGGTCGTCACGGCGGAAGCCGCCGCGGTCGCCGTCACGACGGTCGTAGCTGCCGCCGTAGGAACGGCCGCCACCACGGTCATCGCGCTGGCCGCCGCGGTACCCACCACGGTCGTCGTCGCGACGGGGACCGCGGTCACGGTCACGGTCGTCACGACGGAAGGCCGGCCGGTCATCGCGGCGGTCGTCCCGACGGAACCCACCACGGTCGCCGTCACGGCGGTCGTCCCGACGCGGCCCACGGTCACGGTCGTCACGACCGCCGCGGAAGCCGCCCCTGTCGCCACCGTCCCGGCGGCGCGGCTCGCGCTCCGGGCGATCGTCGGGAGAGTTGGTGGACATGGGTGAGACTCCTGTCTTTGGGCACTGCGGTCATTCTCGCGCAGTCGGCCGAGCGACGCGCTTCGGAAAAACAAAAAGGACCGTTGGTCCCAGCGCTGTACGCTGGGACCAACGGTCCTTCAAAAATTGTTCGGCGGCGTCCTACTCTCCCACAGGGTCCCCCCTGCAGTACCATCGGCGCTGAAAGGCTTAGCTTCCGGGTTCGGAATGTAACCGGGCG
>NZ_JBITHO010000008.1:0-17651 GCF_044458065.1 Streptomyces sp. NPDC050504
TTCGCGCTTTCCCTTCCGGCGGTTCCGACTCTATCAGATCCGTTTTCCGTTCCGTTTCCGGTTCGGATTTCATTTCCGATGGCCGTCGTGGCCTTTTGCCTTTCGGCTGCCGCTACTTTAGCCGACTTTCCCCGGCAACCCATAATCGGGGCCTTCGGACGGTATTTCGGCATGCCGAAATACGCACCCGCTGGGGTGATGTCGTAGGTAGTGGTTGGCCGCTTCGGGTTGCTCGGGGAGTGGACCGGAAGGTCCGTCCGACAGCAGTGTCCGTGTCAAGCGGCTCGGGCTACGTTAGGCGCCCCTCAGGGGCCAGTCAAGTTGAGCGCTTGCGCGGAGCGTGGGCCCGATAGGGGCTCACCGAGGGGTCCCCGTCGATCCAGAACCGCCACGGATGACCGGCTCCCTCGCCGCCCACTCCCGTACGGGGGCCGCTGCGTACCTGGTCGGGGCGGGGCGGGGTGCCGTTCAGTACGGAGAGCGGGGCACCGGGGCCCGCGCAGGCGTCCGTGCCGTTCAGCTCTCGGTCCACGTCCAGCGCGGTGGCCAGCCGGGCCGGTCCTTTGGCCAGTTCCTTCGCATGACGGGCCGAGAATCGACGTTTGTACGCAAGATCCTCGCCCACCAGTACCTCGGCCGCCCGGAGCAGTACGCCACTGGCCTTCCCCTCCGGACCGCACACCAGGTTCAGGCAGTGCCACATTCCGTAGGTGAAGTAGACGTACGCGTGTCCGGGCGGACCGAACATCACCGCGTTGCGAGGGGTACGGCCCCGGTAGGCGTGCGAGCCCGGGTCGATCTCCCCCGCGTACGCCTCCACCTCGGTGAGGCGTAGCTCGATCGGGCCGTCGTCGGTGGTGCGGACGAGCGTGCGGCCCAGCAGGTCGGGGGCGACCTCCAGTACGGGACGGTCGAAGAACGTGCGGGGCAGCGGCTCGCGCTCCGGTCCGCCCCCGTGTTCGGTGCCCTGGATCATGCCGGTCGAGGGTACTGGGAACCGAGTACCGTCGTCGCGCGTAAGTAGGGGTCAGGAACTAGAAGGAGTGGTCATGGGCTTCAAGAAGCTGCTCGCGAGTCTGGGCGCCGGCGGTGCCTCCGTGGAGACGGAGCTGACCGAGCCGAACGTCGTGCCCGGCGGTGTCGTCCAGGGCGAGGTGCGGATCCAGGGCGGATCCGTGAACCAGGCCATCGAGGCGCTCTCGGTCGGGCTCCAGGCGCGCGTCGAGGTGGAGGGCGGTGACCAGGAGGTCAAGCAGGACATCGAATTCACCAAGATGCGGCTCGGCGGTGCCTTCGAGGTGCAGGCCGGTGCCGTGCACGTGGTGCCGTTCGGTCTGGAGATCCCCTGGGAGACCCCGATCAACTTCTTCGGCGGCCAGTACGCGGTCGGGATGGAGCTCGGCGTGCGGACCGAGCTGGAGATCGCCCGTGCCGTGGACTCCGGCGACCTCGACTCGATCAACGTGCACCCGCTGCCCGCGCAGCAGGCGATCCTGAACGCGTTCGGGCAGCTCGGTTTCCGGTTCCGCAGCGCCGACATGGAGCGCGGCCACATTCGCGGTACGCGGCAGAAGCTGCCGTTCTACCAGGAGATCGAGTTCCACCCGCCGGCTCAGTACCGGGGCCTCAACCAGGTCGAGCTGACGTTCATCGCCGACGAGCGGGAGATGGACGTGGTGCTGGAGATGGACAAGAAGCCGGGCCTGTTCACCGAGGGCAGCGACTCCTACCGGGCCTTCCGGGTCGGGCTGCACGACTTCCAGGGCACGGACTGGGCGGCGTACCTCAACCAGTGGCTGGCCGAGGTCGGCGGCAAGCGCAACTGGGCCTAGGCTCGGGGGCGTAGGCAGATACGCGTCAGTACTGGAGGTACCGCCGTCGTGACCGAGCTCAGCAGGCCGCCGCTCCCGCACGATTTCCACCCGCCGGTGCCGTCGTTCACGCTCGTGAGCGACGACGTCGAGGACGGTGCCGGGCTGCCGGACGCCCAGGTGCTCGACGGCGGGAACACCTCGCCGCAGCTGCGCTGGGAGGGTTTCCCCGCCGGGACGAAGAGCTTCGCCGTGACGTGCTTCGATCCGGACGCACCGACGGGCAGCGGTTTCTGGCACTGGACCGTGTTCGACATCCCGGCCTCGGTGACGGAGCTGCCGGCGGGCGCGGGCAGCGGGAAGTTCGACGGGCTGCCCGAGGGTGCCGTACAGGTGCGCAACGACTACGGCACGAAGGACTTCGGGGGCGCCGCGCCGCCGGCCGGTGAGCGGCACCGCTATGTGTTCACGGTGTACGCGGTGGACACGGAGGAGCTCGGCCCCGACTCCGACGCGTCGCCCGCCGTGGTCGGTTTCAACCTGCGGTTCCACACGCTGGGGCGCGCCCGGCTGATCTCCGAGTACGAAGCCCCCGTGGAGGGCTGAGAGTTCCACAACTGTTTGCCCTGCCCTGGTCTTGGAGAGATCAGGGCAGGGCATTTTTTTATTGCGTTGTTCCATACGGCTCGCCCGGCCAGAGTTGATCCAGGCCCGCCGTGGGGTGGGCGGCACACGGGAGGTGGGCGAGATGCGGGAAACGCTGGTACTGAACGCGAGCTTCGAGCCGCTGTCGACGGTGACACTCAACCGTGCGGTGGTGCTGGTCCTCAACGACAAGGCCGTCGTCGAACAGGCTCATCCGGGTCTCCGTGTGCGCGGTGCCGACGTCGATCTTCCGGTGCCCCGGGTCATCAGGCTGTGCAGGTACGTACGGGTGCCCTTCCGAAGACACGCCCCGTGGTCGAGGCGGGGTGTGCTGATACGGGACCAGCACAGGTGCGCGTACTGCGGAGGGCGGGCGTCGACGGTCGACCACGTCGTGCCGCGCGCGCAGGGCGGGAAGGACGGGTGGCTCAACACGGTGGCCTCCTGTGCCGAGGACAACCACCGCAAGGCGGACCGTACGCCGGAGCAGGCGGGGATGCCGCTGCTGCGGGAGCCGTTCGTGCCCTCCCCCGCCGACGCGATGCTGCTCGCGATGAGCGCGGGTGAGCGGGGTGCGCTGCCGGAGTGGCTGGTGCGCTCGTCGACGGCGGCCGCCTGAGGGCGCGTACGGGCTCACGGGGACGTGTAGCGGCGAAAGGGCCCGCTTCCGGGGACGGAAGCGGGCCCTTCGCGTGGCTCAGCCGCCGAGCGTGAGCTGGAGGATCGCGCAGGTGCCCACGGCGAGGATCACGCCGCGCAGCACCGAGGGCTTCAGCTTGCGGCCGACCTTGGCGCCGATCTGGCCGCCGATGGTGGAGCCGACCGCGATGAGCCCCGCGGCGGTCCAGTCGATGTGGGCGGCGAAGACGAAGAAGAGGGCGGCGACGGAGTTCACGACGGCCGCGAGCATGTTCTTGGTGGCGTTGAGGCGCTGCATCGTGTCCTGGAGCAGCATGCCCATCAGGGCCATGTAGATGATGCCCTGGGCCGCGGTGAAGTAGCCGCCGTAGACGCTGGCGAGGGTGAGGGCGACGAAGAGGAGCGGGCCGCCGTCGGGGTTGGTGCGGGTGCCGTTGCGCTCGCGGCGGCGCTTGACCGCCTTGGAGATGTACGGCTGGAAGAGGACGAGCAGGAGGGCGAGGCCGACCAGGATCGGGACGATCGTCTCGAAGGCGGTCGGGGGGAGGGTGAGGAGGAGGGCCGCTCCGGCGAAGGCGCCGATGGCCGCGCCGACGCTGAGGCGGACGATGCGGCGGCGCTGGCCCGCCATTTCCGCGCGGTAGCCGATGGCTCCGCTGATGCAGCCGGGGATCAGGCCCAGTGCGTTGGACACGGTCGCGGTGACCGGGGGCAGTCCCGTGGCGAGGAGCACGGGGAAGGTGATGAGGGTTCCCGACCCGACGATGGTGTTGATGGTTCCCGCGCCGATTCCGGCGGCGAAGACCGCGAGCGCTTCCCAGATGGACAACGCCGTCTCCTTACACGATCGGTGGACGCCTCCCCGCCATGGAGGTCGAGGGGCTCCACCGATCATGCACGATTACGTGTACACCTCAGTCAGCCGGGTCGATCGGCCGGGTCAGTCGACCGGGGGCTCCTGGCGGCGCTCCGAACCGCCGGAGTTGCCACCGGTGTTGAAGCCGGGCCCTCCCCCGCTGAGGTTGCCGAAGGCACCGCTGAGGCCCTTCAGCGCGTCGCCGATCTCGCTGGGCACGATCCAGAGCTTGTTGGCGTCGCCCTCGGCGATCTTCGGGAGCATCTGGAGGTACTGGTAGGAGAGCAGCTTCTGGTCGGGGTCGCCCGCGTGGATCGACTCGAAGACCGTGCGGATGGCCTGGGCCTCGCCCTCGGCGCGCAGCGCGGCGGCCTTGGCCTCGCCCTCGGCCCGCAGGATCGCGGACTGCTTCTCGCCCTCGGCGGTGAGGATCTGGGACTGCCTGATGCCCTCGGCGGTGAGGATCGCGGCGCGCTTGTCGCGGTCGGCGCGCATCTGCTTCTCCATCGAGTCCTGGATGGAGGTGGGCGGCTCGATCGCCTTGAGCTCGACGCGGTTGACGCGGATGCCCCACTTGCCGGTCGCCTCGTCGAGGACGCCGCGCAGGGCCGCGTTGATCTCCTCGCGGGAGGTGAGGGTGCGCTCCAGGTCCATGCCGCCGATGATGTTGCGCAGCGTGGTGACGGTGAGCTGTTCGATCGCCTGGATGTAGCTGGCGACCTCGTAGGTCGCGGCCCGCGCGTCGGTCACCTGGTAGTAGATGACGGTGTCGATGTTCACGACCAGGTTGTCCTGGGTGATCACCGGCTGGGGCGGGAAGGGCACGACCTGTTCGCGGAGGTCGATGCGGTTGCGGATGGAGTCGATGAACGGGACGACGATGTTCAGGCCCGCGTTCAGCGTGCGGGTGTAGCGGCCGAAGCGCTCCACGATGGCGGCGCTGGCCTGCGGAATCACCTGGATCGTCTTGATCAGGGCGATGAAGACCAGCACCACCAGAATGATCAGGACGATGATGATCGGTTGCATCGTTTTCCCCGTACCCTTCGTCGTTCCAGAGATGATCGATTTTGGCAGACGGCGGGCTGCCGCGTACGGGCTTCGGTCACATGACGACCGCGGTTGCTCCGTCGATCTCCACGACGTCGACCTGCTGGCCGGGTTCGAAGGTCAGGTCCGCGTCGAGCGAGCGGGCCGACCAGACCTCGCCCGCGAGCTTGATGCGGCCGCCGCTGCCGTCGACCCGCTCCAGGACGACGGCTTGTCTGCCCTTCAACGCGTCGATTCCGGTGGCCAGTCGGGGCCGGTCGGAGCGGTGCCGGGCGGCGATGGGGCGCACCACGGCGATGAGCGCGACCGAGACCGCGACGAAGACCAGTACCTGGGCGACCACCCCGAGGCCGAGGCCCGCGGCGACGGCGCCCGCGACGGCGCCGACCGCGAACATCCCGAACTCGGGCATCGCGGTCACCACGAGCGGGATGCCCAGTCCCACCGCGCCGATCAGCCACCACACCCACGCGTCGATGTCCACGTGGTCATGGTAGGGCCGCGTGTCGCCCCGCGGACAGGGCGTGCGCGATCAGACCGTGCGCGGTGGGGAGTTGGGGTCAGCCGAGGGGCAGGCCCTGTGCGGTGTAGCGGTCGCCGACGTGCTCGACGACGAGCGGCAGGCCGAAGCAGAGGGAGAGGTTGCGGGAGGTCAGCTCGGTCTCCATGGGGCCCGCGGCGAGCACCTTGCCCTGACGGATCATCAGGACGTGGGTGAAGCCGGGCGCGATCTCCTCGACGTGGTGCGTGACCATGACCATCGAGGGGGCGTACGGGTCGCGGGCGAGGCGGCCGAGGCGGCGGACCAGGTCCTCGCGGCCGCCGAGGTCGAGGCCCGCGGCGGGCTCGTCGAGGAGCAGCAGCTCGGGGTCGGTCATCATCGCGCGGGCGATCAGGGTGCGCTTGCGCTCGCCCTCGGAGAGGGTGCCGAACTTCCGGTCCAGGTACTCGGTCATGCCGAGGCGGTCGAGGAAGGCGCGGGCGCGCTGCTCGTCGACCTCGTCGTAGTCCTCGTGCCAGGTGGCGGTCATGCCGTACGCGGCGGTGAGCACCGTCTGGAGCACGGTCTGGCGCTTGGGCAGCTTGTCGGCCATGGCGACGCCCGCCATGCCGATGCGCGGCCGCAGCTCGAAGACGTCCACGCCGCCGAGCCGGTCGCCGAGGATGCTGACGGTTCCCTTGGTGGGGAACAGGTAGCTGGAGGCGAGGTTGAGGAGGGTGGTCTTGCCCGCGCCGTTCGGGCCGAGGATCACCCAGCGCTCCCCCTCCTTGACCGACCAGGAGACTTCGTCCACCAGAGCCCGACCGTCGCGGACCACGGATACGTCCACCAGCTCCAGTACATCGCTCATGAGCGCGTTGTCTCCCCATGCAGTCTCGTCGAGATTCCGGCGCGCGTGCCGGTGGGCACGGCTCCCAGGGAAAACCTACGCCACCTCCGAAGTGTTCCGGCCCTTAGGTCCTGTCAGTGGGGGTCCCTAGGCTGTGGTCATGCTCTCGGAACCACGTTCAGGAATGCTGGCTGCTTGGGGAAACGCGCTGCTCGCCGGTCTGGTGTCGCCGGACGAGGCGGTCGTGGCGATCGTCGGTGAGGATGCGGTGCACCGGGTGGAGGGGCTGCCGGGCGAGTCCGCGCCCGTGGGGCTCACGCTGGCGCTCGGCCGGCTGCGGGCGCTCGGGGCGGGCGGGTTCCGCGTCGCGCTGCCCGCGCCGGGGCACCCGCTGGGGCTCAGCGGTCCGCCGGAGTTCAACGCGGCGGCGCTGGAGGCCCAGGAGGCGGTGGTCTGCTCGGGGGTGCCGTACGGGCTGGTGCCCGAGGTGACGGAGGCCGGGCCCGCGGGGGACGTGCGGGTGGAGGTGGTCTGGCGCTGTCTGCCGGTGCGCGGGGCGCCGCCCGCGGACGTGCCGTCGCTGGGCGAGGCGGAGCGGGAGCTGGCGGAGGGGCTGCGGGAGGCGACGGCGGTGCTGTCGCGGCTGGACGTGGCGGGCTCGGGTCCGGTGGCGGAGGCCGCGCTGGACGCGTACCGGGCGCGGGCGGAGCGGTCGGCGGCGCGGGACGTGCTGGCGCCGGGGTACCCGCCGCGTGCGGTGCGGGTGCTTGAGCTGGCGCGGCGGGTGGGGCTGCTGGTCTCGCTGGCGTACGAGCGGGGGCACGGCGGGGCGGTGAGCGCGTCGGAGATGGCGGCGCGGGGCGCGGCGCTGCGGCCGGTGGAGCGGGTGGCGAGACGGGCGCAGGTGGCGGCGTACAACGCGTACGTGGAGGAGCGCGAGCGGGAGCGGGAGCGGTAGGCGGGGTCTCTGCGGCGGGCGCACGGTGGGGGCGGGCGGGCTTCCCGCGGCGGGCTTCCCGCGGCGGGCGCGGGTGGCGGGAGCGTTCCGGCGAGCGGGGTGCGCGAGTGGGCGGGGTGCGCGAGTGGGTGCGAGCACGGGCGGGCACGGGTGGGTGCGAGCACGAGTGGGCACAGGTGTGGGTGCGGGCACGGGGAAGCCCCACGTCCCTGGCGGGGGCGTGGGGCTTCGGGGAGACCGTGGGCCTGTGCGTCAGACGTTCTGGGACGCGTTGGCGAAGGCCGGGTTCAGCAGGCCGATGACCGACACGCTGTTGCCCGTGGCGTTCACCGGGACGTGGACCGGGACCTCGGCGAGGTTGCCGGAGACGACGCCCGGGGAGTTCTGGGCGACGCCGCCCGCGTGGGCGTCGGCGAACGCCGCACCCGCGGAGGTGCCGGCGGCGATTCCGGCGACGGCGACGACCAGGGCGGCCTTCTTGGCGGTGTTCATGAAAGGTGTTCCTCCTGTTGCTTTCCGACCCCAGCCGCGGGGTCGCACGTTGGAGAACGCATGGGCCAGATGGATGACACGGGCCGGTGCGGCGATGCCCTCGATGTGATCAATCGGAGGCGCGCGGGAGACGCCCGGTGCTGACGCCGCCGGTGCGGCGCCCGGCCGGGAACGACGAAACCGGCCCCCGGCGGTTGCCGGGGGCCGGTGCGGTCGCTGTCGGACCGGGTGCGTCGCTCAGCCGTCGACGTCGGTCAGTGGTTGACGCCGTGGTTCCCGAAGACCGGGTTCAGGAGGCCGATCACCGAGACGGTGTTGCCGACGGCGTTCACGGGGACGTGGACCGGGGCCTGAATCAGGTTGCCGGAGGCGACGCCCGGGGACTTGACGGTCTTGCCGTGGGCCTCGGCACCGGAGTGACCGGTGGCGGAGGCGGCTCCGGCGCCCGCGGCGACGAGTCCACCGGCGATCATGGTGACGGCGGCAGCCTTCTTCAGGTTCTTCACTTGGGGATCCTCCTGGTAGTCGCCGCGGCCGGCCGCCGCAGCACGCCATGGAGAACCGGTCATGGCCCGAACAGGTTGCGCCGTTCGCGTGACATACACCCGACAGTATGAATCTCGGACGAGTGCGGGGAAGCGGCCCCGGGGCGGCCGGATCAGCCGGTCACCCCATGTCGGACGGCCCACAGCGCCGCCTGGGTGCGGTCCGCCAGGTCCAGCTTCATCAGGATGTTGGAGACGTGCGTCTTGACGGTCTTCTCGGACAGGACGAGCGCGCGGGCGATCTCCCGGTTGGAGCGGCCGTCCGCGATGAGCACGAGGACCTCGCGCTCGCGCTCGGTGAGCGTGGAGCCACGCCCCGTGCCCTGCTGCGGGTCGTCCTGGGAGAGCAGGGCTCCGGCCACCTCGGGCTGGAGCAGTACGTGGCCCGCGTGGACGGACCGGATAGCGCCGGCCAGGGCGTCCGGGTCCACGTCCTTGTAGACGTAGCCGGACGCGCCCGCGCGCAGGGCGGGGACCACCGTGCGCTGCTCGGTGAAGCTGGTGACGATCAGCACCTTGGCGGGGTTGGCCAGCTCGCGGAGCTTGCGCAGCGCCTCGATGCCGTCCGTACCGGGCATCTTGACGTCCATCAGGACGACGTCGGGCCGCAGCTCCTCGGTGCGGGCGACGCCCTCGGCGCCGTCGGCCGCCTCGCCGACGACCTCTATGTCGTCCTGCACTTCGAGGAACGTGCGGAGCCCTCGGCGGACCACCTGGTGGTCGTCGACGAGCAGGACCCTGATTCTCGGTGTCTCAGCCACCGGGGACCTCCATCTCGATCGTGGTGCCCTCGCCGGGCGCCGATTCCACGGTGAGCCTGCCGCCGACGCCCGCGGCCCTGTCCCGCATGGAGACCAGGCCCAGGTGGCGTCCCGCCCTGCGGACCGCGCCCGGGTCGAAGCCCTTGCCGTCGTCGGTGACGCACAGGACCGTGCGGGCGTCGCACCGGGTGAGGGTGACGGAGACGCGGGCGGCGCCGGAGTGGCGCAGGGCGTTGTGCAGGGACTCCTGGGCGACCCGCAGCAGGGCCTCCTCCTGGGCGGCGGACAGGCCCCTGATGCCCGCGCTCTCGAAGGTGACCCGCGCGCCGTGGGCCCGGTCCATCACCTGGATCTGGGTGCGCAGCGTATTGACGAGGCCGTCCTCCTCCAGGCCCGCCGGGCGCAGCTCGACGACGGCGGCGCGCAGTTCGTCGGCGGCTTCGGCGGCCAGCGCGGCGACCTGCTGGAGCTCTCCCTTGGCGCGGGCGGGGTCGCGGTCGACGAGGGCGGCGGCGGCCTGGGCGGTGAGGCGCAGCGAGAAGAGCTTCTGGCTGACGGCGTCGTGCAGCTCGTGGGCGAGGCGGGAGCGCTCCTCGGCGATGGTGAGCTCGCGGCTGCGCTCGTAGAGCCTGGCGTTGGTGAGGGCGATGGCGGCGTGCTGGGCGAGGATCGTCAGGAGTTCCTGGTCCTGCTCGGTGAAGCCGCAGCCCCCTTCGGGCTTGGGGCACTGCTTGTTGGCGAGGAAGAGCGCGCCGATCGTCTCGTCGCCGTCCTTGATGGGCAGGCCGAGGAAGTCCGACATGTCGGGGTGGGCGTCGGGCCAGCCCTCGAAGCGGGGGTCCTCGCGGACGTCGGCGAGGCGCTCGGGCTTCGCGTCGTGCAGCATCGCGGCGAGGATGCCGTGCTGGCGCGGGAGCGGGCCGATGGCCCTCCACTGCTCGTCGCTGACGCCGTCGACGACGAACTGGGCGAAGCCGCCGTGGTCGTCGGGGACGCCGAGCGCCGCGTACTGGGCGTCGAGCAGCTCCCGGGCGGAGACGACGATCGTCTTGAGGACGTCGCTCGTCTCCAGGCGGCGGCTCATCGCCAGCAGGGCGGTGCTCACCGCGGCCAGGCCCGAGTTGGGTGGGTGGTTCATGGGATCACCGTACCGGCGGGGTGTGACGGTCCGTATCCGACCGCGGACGGCTGCCGCCTAGGGCCGGAGGCGTAGGCCGAGCGCCCTAACGATGCCGCGGAACCCCCTCACGCTGAGCATTGCTGTCGCAACGGATGGTGAGGTTGTTACGTGCTCGATGTGAGCCCGCGCATAGGACGCAGGTCACTTACGAAGTCCACTAGTGGATGCATGAGTGCCCTGTGAGCGGGGAATGCGCAGGGGTCGCGCGCCACGCCTCGGGGCCTGATCCACTACCCGGGATCGTACGTCGCACCTTTGCCTAGCGATTTTGCTGCCGCTAACAATTGCCGACGTCGCCGCCGAGGGAGCCCCACTGGGACCCGGGGCATCCGGTGACGTCCGCGATCCGAAGAGGTAGTCCTGCATGTCCTCGTCCAGCACCCCTGGCCATAGTCGTCTGACCAAGGCCCAGAAGTTCTCCGCCGCCGGTGTCGCCGCTCTCGGTGCCGCCGCACTCGCCTTCTCGCTCGTCCCGGCCGACGCCGACACCAGGACGCAGGAGCTCGCAGCCGCCCCGGTCGTCCTCTCGGTCGCCGCGGGCAGCGCTCAGGCGGAGACCGTGCACGCGAGCGTCACCCGGCAGCACGCCGTGGCCGACAAGCAGGCCAGGGCCGCCGCGGCGAAGGCCGCCGCAGCCGCGAAGGCCAAGGCGAAGGCGAAGGCGCAGGCCGACGCGAAGGCGCGCGCCAAGGCCCAGGCCGCCAGCCGCGCCGCCGCCCGCAAGCCGGTCTACGCCAACAACCTGGACGGCTGGATCCGCGAGTCGCTGGACGTCATGAAGAAGAACGGCATCCCGGGTTCGTACAACGGGCTGCACCGCAACATCATGCGCGAGTCCACCGGCAACCCGAACGCCAAGAACGGCTGGGACGTCAACGCCCAGAACGGCACCCCGTCGATCGGCCTGCTCCAGGTCATCCAGCCGACGTTCAACGCGTACCACGTGTCCGGCACCCCGCACGACATCTACGACCCGGTCGCCAACATCACGGCCGCCGCCAACTACGCGGCCGACAAGTACGGCTCCATCGACAACGTGAACGGCGCCTACTGAGGGCCCTCGACCGTGTACGCCGAAGGGCGGCACACCCCGTGCGGGGTGTGCCGCCCTTCGGCGTACGGTCGCGCCTACTTGCGCATGACCTCCGGCTCGTGGCGCCGCAGGAAGCGGGCGACCAGGAAGCCGCAGAGCGCGCCGAGCGCGAGCAGCGCCAGCATGTCGATGGTCCAGGCACTGACCGTGTGGTCCCACAGGGGGTCGGTGCTGCCCGGGTCGTCGGTGTTGGGGCTGACCTTGTTGAAGTCCAGCGTCGCGCCGGACGCGGCCACCGCCCAGCGGGACGGCATCAGGTACGAGAACTGGTTGACGCCGATGGCGCCGTTCAGCGTGAAGAGGCAGCCGGTGAAGACCACCTGGACGATCGCGAACATCACCAGCAGCGGCATGGTCTTCTCCGCGGTCTTCACCAGCGAGGAGATGACCAGGCCGAACATCATCGAGGTGAAGCCCAGCGCCATGATCGGCAGGGACAGCTCCAGGAGCGTCATCCCGCCGAGCACCAGGCCCTCCTCGGGGATCTCGCGGCTGGAGAAGCCGATCGCGCCGACCATCAGGCCCTGGAGGACCGTGATGACGCCGAGCACGATCACCTTGGACATCAGGTACGCGGAGCGGGAGAGGCCGGTCGCGCGCTCCCGCTCGTAGATGACCCGTTCCTTGATCAGCTCACGGACGGAGTTGGCGGCGCCCGCGAAACAGGCGCCGACCGCGAGGATCAGCAGGACCGTGGTCGCCGTGCCGTTAGGGATGATCTTGCCCGCCGCGTTGGCCGGGTTGGGCAGCAGGCCCTTGCCCGAGTCGATCAGCAGGCTGACCGCGCCGAGGACGCCGGGCAGGATCACCATGAGGGCGAGGAAGCCCTTGTCGGACGCGATGACCGAGACGTACCGCCTGATCAACGTGCCGAGCTGGGAGAACCAGCCCTGCGGCTTGGGCGGCCTGATCGCCTGCGGCGGCGGCATGTGCACCGCCTGCGGGGCGACGGCGTCGAGGTCCGCGGCGTACATCTGGTAGTGCTGCGAGCCCTTCCAACGGCCCGCCCAGTCGTAGTCGCGGTAGTTCTCGAACGCCGAGAAGACGTCGGCCCAGGTGGTGTACCCGAAGAAGTTGAGCGCCTCCTCCGGCGGACCGAAGTAGGCGACGGCCCCGCCGGGCGCCATGACCAGGAGCTTGTCGCAGATCGACAGCTCGGCGACCGAGTGCGTCACGACCAGGACCGTGCGGCCGTCGTCGGCGAGGCCGCGCAGCAGCTGCATGACGTCGCGGTCCATGCCCGGGTCGAGGCCCGAGGTGGGCTCGTCCAGGAAGATCAGCGACGGCTTGGTCAGCAGCTCCAGGGCGACGGAGACGCGCTTGCGCTGACCGCCGGAGAGCGAGGTGACCTTCTTGTCCTTGTGGATGTCGAGCTTCAGCTCGGCCAGCACCTCGCTGATCCGGGCCTGGCGCTCGGCGGCCGTGGTGTCCGCGGGGAAGCGGAGCTTCGCGGCGTACTTCAGCGCGCTGTTGACGGTCAGTTCCTTGTGCAGGATGTCGTCCTGCGGGACCAGACCGATGCGCTGGCGCAGCTCGGCGAACTGCTTGTAGAGGTTCCGGTTGTCGTAGAGGACGTCGCCCTGGTTGGCCGGTCGGTAGCCGGTGAGCGCCTTGAGGAGCGTCGACTTTCCGGAGCCCGAGGGGCCGATGACCGCGACGAGCGACTTCTCGGGGACGCCGAAGGAGACGTCCTTGAGGATCTGCTTGCCGCCGTCGACCGTGACGGTCAGGTGGCGGGCCGAGAAGGAGACCTCACCGGTGTCGACGAACTCTTCGAGGCGGTCGCCCACGACCCGGAAGGTCGAGTGGCCGACGCCGACGATGTCGTTGGGGCCGAGTACCGCCGAGCCGGACTTGGCGATCGGCATGCCGTTGACGTACGTGCCGTTGTGGCTGCCGAGGTCGCGGATCTCGAAGCGGCCGTCGGGCGTCGCGTGGAACTCCGCGTGGTGCCGCGAGACCTGGAGGTCGGAGACGACCAGTTCGTTCTCCAGGGCACGACCGATGCGCATGACGCGGCCGAGTGCCATCTGGTGGAACGTCGTCGGGCTGCGGTCGCCGTAGACCGGCGGGGCCCCCGCGGCACCGCCGGAAGGTCCGCCCTGCTGGTGCGGCACCTGGGGCGGCTGCTGGGCCTGGGCCTGCGGCTGGTGCGCCTGCTGGTGCTGCGCCTGGGGCTGGTGCGCCTGCTGCTGCCATCCCTGCTGCTGGGGCTGCTGGGGCTGGGCCTGCGGAGCCCAGGCGCCGGGCGCGCCCTGCTGGTGCTGCTGCTGGTGCTGCTGGTGCGCTCCCTGGCCGCCGTGCACGCCGGCACCGGCCGCCGCACCGCTCAGGGAGAGCCGGGGCCCGTCCGTGGCGTTGCCCAGGTGCACGGCGGAGCCGGGGCCGATCTCCTGCTGATGGATCCGCTGCCCCTGCACGTACGTGCCGTTGGTGGAGCCGTGGTCCTCGATGACCCAGCTGCGCCCGCCCCAGCTGATCGTGGCGTGCCGCCACGAGACCCTGGCGTCGTCGATCACCATGTCGCCCTGCGGATCGCGTCCGAGGGTGTACGACCTGGACGGATCGAGCGTCCAGGTCCTGCCATTCAATTCCAGTACGAGTTCCGGCACTCCAGCCCCACTTGTTGTCCCCCGAGTTACCCCCATCACAGTGGGAGTCTAGGGATGGCGAACATCGGGGGGAACTATTTCAGGCTCAGTCCCGAATACGAAAGCCGGGCCGTGTGAAGAGGGCGCGCAGACCTTCCGCACCCGCCGTTGACGGAGGAGAAACTCGCCCGGAGAGTGGTAAGGGCCCATGAGTGCGTACGGATCATGCGCGAACCGGGCAAGTAGGGGCAAGTCCGAACGGCCGGGCGGTGGGGCCGGGTAGGCCGGGGGGCCTGATGGACGCGAGGAGCAAGGTCCGCTGGGGCGACGTGCTGTTGGCCGCTGTCGCCTCTGTCAGCTGGGCGTTGGTCGGAATGGCGGGCACGGCGGCGCTGGGTCTGCACCTGCTGGGCGCGGACGCGACGGCCTCGCTGGGGCCGATGACCGCGGCGCTCGTCGTGCTCGGGGCGGGCGGCTCGGTCCGTCCCTCGGGAGACGTCTCCGTGTTCGGCCTGGAGGGCGCCGAGGCGAGGACCGCCATCGAAATCACGCCACTGGGAGTGGGTCTGGTCGGGGCCCTCTTCCTGTCGTACTTCTTCCTACGTTCCTTGCGGGCACTGGGCTCGCGGGTCTCCTGGGGCGAGTTGGCGGCGCGGGCCGGGGCGGTCGTGGCGCTCTTCGTCGGGCTGGTCGGCGGGCTCGCGTGGGCAGGTCACGATGTCATCACCATTGACGGCTCCTCGCTCGGGATCGACCCGCCGAAGGTGCCGGGCGGCGACCTGCCCGACGAGGTGGGCGGGCTGCTCCCCGACGGGATCGGGGACCTCGGCGACCTCGGTGACCTGGGCGGACTGCTGCCGGACCGGCTCGCCGACCTCGCCAGGACCAAGGCGGAGGTCGGCTTCACCGTCGACACTGCGTCCTCGCTCGCGGGCGGGGCGGTGTGGGTGGTGGGCGTGCTGGTGATCGCGCTCCTCGCCTCGCGGCGCACCCCGCTGCCCGCCGGGGCCGCGTGGCTGCACCGGTCGGTGCGGCCCGCCGCCTCCGCACTGGTGGGCGTGCTGATCGTGGCCGTGGCCGCGGGGCTGGCCGCCGCCGGGTACGCGGCGATCGGCGACGACCACCCGGGGCGCGTGGCGGGCGCGGCGCTGCTGGGGGCGCCGAACGGGGTGTGGCTCGGGGTGCCGCTCGGGCTCTTCGTGCCGTGGGAGGGCAGGGCGACGGGGGTGCTCACGCGGGTGCTGCCCGATCCGCTCGACGATCTGCTGAGCTCGTCGGACGACAGGCCGGTGACCGTGGCGCGGCTGGCGGAACTGGACGGCCGGGTGTGGCTGCTGGCCGTCGCGGCGGCGGTGATGATGCTGTACGCGGGCGTGCTGGCGGCCGTGCGCACGCCGGTGGACGGGGGGCGGGCCGGTGGGCGGTTCGTCGTGCGGTGCGCGGTGGCGCTCGGTGCGGTGACGGCGGTGGCGCTGCCGTTGCTGGTGCGGCTCACCGGGGTGTCGGTGGACGCCTCGCTCTCCGTGCTGGGGTTCGACGCGCTCGGGGCCGGGGTCGAGCTGCACGGCAGCACGGGGCTCGCGGTGCTCGTCGGGGCCGCGTGGGGCGCGGGCGCCGGGGCCGCGGGCGCGCTGCTCGCCCGGCTTACGGGGGCCGCTGGACGGCGGGCGGCGAAGCTCGCGGGTCCCGCCGGTGCGGTCGGCGGGTACGGGGCGGGCCTGCCGGGTGGTGGGGGCGTGCCGGGTGGGGGCGTGCCGGGTGGTGGCGTGCCGGGTGGTGGCGTGCCGGGTGGTGGGGGCGTGCCGCACGGCCCCGGGCCCTACGTCCCCTCGCGCCCCTACCGGGCGCCGAACCCCGACACGAACCCGTACCTCAGGCAGCCCGACCCCGGGCCGGCCGACCCGGGGCAGGGGGTCCACGGGGCGCCCACCGTCGTGGGGCCGATCACCCCGCCGCCGGGTCGCCGCCCCCGTCCCGGGCCCCGGGGGCCGTACTACAAGGACGGCCCGGCCGACCGCCCGCACGACGGGGGGTCACCACCGCCGGGCCCGCCGCCGCCCGGCACTCCGCGCGGCACCCGGGGCGGGCCCGGGGGCGGACCTCCGGGCGGGTCCGGGGGCGGTTCTCCGAACGGGTCGCGCGGCAGCGGCCCGTAGCGCGGCGGCCCGCCGTACATCGGAGAGGTGACGGGCCGTGGAACGGCCCGTGTCCCCGAAGAGGCGGCTGGTCCGGTGGGCGGAACGGGACGACGGGGCCGCGGGAGCGCGCTATACGGTGGTGCCACCATGAGCGCATCGCAGCCCACTCAGGCCCCCCAGAATCCCGACGCCCGGACTCCCGACGCCCCCACTCTGCTCGTCAAGATCTTCGGGAAGGACCGCCCCGGGATCACTGCCGGGCTCTTCGACACACTCGCCGCCTTCTCCGTCGACGTCGTCGACATCGAGCAGGTCGTCTCGCGCGGCCGCCTCGTCCTGTGCGTGCTGGTCACCCAGCCCGCTCCCGGTCTGGAGGGCGAGCTGCGGTCCACGGTGCACAGCTGGTCCGATTCCCTGAAGCTCCAGGCCGAGATCATCTCGGGTACGGGCGACAACCGGCCGCGCGGCCTCGGCCGTTCGCACGTGACGGTGCTCGGCCACCCGCTGACCGCCGAGTCGACGGCGGCCATAGCGGCCAGGATCACCGCGACGGGCGGCAACATCGACCGCATCTTCCGGCTCGCCAAGTACCCGGTCACCGCGGTGGAGTTCGCCGTGTCCGGCGCGGAGACCGAGCCGCTGCGCACCGCGCTCGTCACGGAGGCCGCGCAGATCGGCGTCGACGTGGCCGTGGTGTCGGCGGGGCTGCACCGGCGGGCGCAGCGCCTGGTCGTGATGGACGTGGACTCCACGCTCATCCAGGACGAGGTGATCGAGCTGTTCGCGGCGCACGCCGGGTGCGAGGCACAGGTCGCGGAGGTCACCGCGCAGGCGATGCGCGGCGAGCTGGACTTCGAGCAGTCGCTGCACGCGCGCGTGGCGCTGCTCGCCGGTCTCGACGCCGCTGTCGTGGACAAGGTCAGGTCCGAGGTGCGGCTGACGCCCGGGGCGCGGACCCTGGTCCGTACGCTCAAGCGGCTCGGCTTCCAAGTGGGCGTGGTCTCGGGCGGTTTCACGCAGGTCACGGACGCGCTCAAGGAGAACCTCGGGCTGGACTTCGCCTCCGCCAACACCCTTGAGGTGGTGGACGGGAAGTTCACCGGGCGGGTCGTGGGCGAGGTCGTCGACCGGGCGGGCAAGGCCAGGCTGCTGCGGGCCTTCGCCGCCGAGGCGGGCGTCCCGCTGGCGCAGACCGTGGCGATCGGCGACGGCGCCAACGACCTGGACATGCTCAACGCGGCGGGGCTCGGCGTGGCGTTCAACGCCAAGCCGGTGGTGCGCGAGGCGGCGGACACGGCGGTGAACGTGCCGTTCCTGGACACCGTCCTCTATCTGCTGGGCATCACCCGCGAGGAGGTCGAGGCGGCCGACGGCCTGCTGGACGACTGACCTCCTCCCGGCGTTCCCTCCGGGAGGAGCGCTCCTCCCTCAGAGCGGTGGGGGGGGGGGCGCGGGGCCCCCCCCCCGCCCGGGGGGCGGGGCCCCCCCGGGCCCCCCCGCGGGGCCCCCCCCCCCCCCCCCCGCCCCCACCCCCGCCCCCCCCCCCCCCCCCCCCCCCCCG
>NZ_JBITHO010000008.1:17659-231215 GCF_044458065.1 Streptomyces sp. NPDC050504
GGTGGCGGTGGGGGACGGGGGGGTCCTTCAGACAACCCCCCCTCGCGGCGCCACGGGGTTGTGCCCGCAAACCCTATATGGGGGGGGCCGAAGGCCCCCGGTGCACCGCGTGCGCCGGGGGCCTTCGCCGACCGGGTCACGCGTGCGGGGACCAGAACTCCACGAGCTTGCCGACGCCGTGCTCGACGCCCTTCCAGGAGCCGCCGTACTCCACGACGGCGAACGCCGACGTCGGGAAGCCGCTGCGGTTCATCCGGGCGAGCAGGTCGCCCTCCGCCTCGCCCGCGAGGGCGTCGGCCAGGGCGTGCATCCCCGGGTTGTGCCCGATGACGAGCAGGTTGTCCACGTCGTCCGGGACTTCGTTGAGCAGGGCGATCAGCTCGCCGAGGCTCGCTTCGTACAGCCGCTCCTCGTACACCGTCTTGGGACGCTGCGGCAGCTCCTGCACCGCGAGCTTCCAGGTCTCGCGGGTCCTGGTCGCGGTCGAGCACAGGGCGAGGTCGAAGGAGATTCCGCTGTCCGCGAGCTTGCGGCCTGCGACGGGGGCGTCCTTGCGGCCACGGTCTGCGAGCGAGCGCTCGTGGTCTGACGTCTCCGCCCATTCCGCCTTCGCGTGCCGGAGTAGGACGATCCTGCGAGGTGTATCGACGCTCATGCTTCCCAGCTTCGCACGAAACCCCGCGTCGGGCGCAGGGTGTTGACGGGGTCCCCCACCACGGGTGACCCGGTTGGCATCAGCGCGTGAATATCCACTGCACCAGGTGCAGGAGCCGGGAGAGCCCCGCGTCCTCGCCGCTCGCCTGCGCCTCGGCGGGCGAGGCCACGAGCGCGAAGAGGACCGTGAAGGCGATCACGGGAAGGGCGACGGCCCACCACGGCAGCCTGATGTCGGCGCCCGTCCGGTTCCGCGTCTGCGCCGACATGGTGGCCTCCGTCGCCCGTTCGAGGTGCGGGGCCCTGTCGGCCCCGCTGTACTCAAACGTTACGGATCACCGGCGGGCGGGCCCATCCGGTGTCCCACCCACTTCACCCTGACCCTGACCCCCTAGGGGATGGGGGGGCTAGCCCCACCACGCACCCGCCCGGGGCCGGGTCAGGGGGAGACGATCGAGGCGAGCACGCCGATGACGACGGTGATGCCGAGCATCGCGCCCAACACGATCAGCAGCTTCTTCTGGCCGTTCTGGGGGTTCGGCTCAAGCACGGGAGACATGCCCCCAGTCTCGCACCTCAGCATTCGTCCTCGATCGTCCGGTCCCTGCCCGCCAGGATCCCGGCGACGATCTGCGGCACCATCAGGCTCGCCATGAAGGCGATCGGCCAGCCCCAGCCGCCGGTGTGGTCGTACAGGACGCCGACCAGGAGCGGGCCGGGGATGGCGATCAGATAGCCGGCGGACTGGGCGAAGGCGGAGAGCCTGACCACTCCCGCGCCGGTCCTGGCCCGCATGCCGATCATGGTGAGGGCGAGCGGGAAGGCGCAGTTCGAGATGCCCAGCAGCAGCGCCCAGGCCCAGGCGCCCTGGGCGGGCGCGAAGTACAGGCCCGCGTAGCCGGCGAGGCCGCAGGCGCCGAGGACGACGACGATGGGGCCCTGGTTCTTCAGCCGGGACGCGACCCTCGGGATGACGAAGGCGAGCGGGACGCCCATCGCCATGGTGACGGCGAGGAGCAGCCCCGAGGTGGCGGCCGAGACCCCCGCGTCGCGGAAGATGTCGGCCATCCAGCCCATGGTGATGTACGCGGCGGTGGCCTGGAGTCCGAAGAAGAGGCCGAGCATCCACGCCGTACGGCTCCGGGTGATCCGCGGCGCCCGCTCCTCGCCGTCCCGCACCCGGGCACCGCCCGCGGCGCGCGCCGGGCCGCCGTGCGGGCTCGCGCCGCTGCGGTCCCGTACGAGGAGGAGCCAGGGCAGCACGGCCACGGCGCCCAGGACCGCCCAGACGGCGAGGCCGGTCCGCCAGTTGCCGCCGAGCGCGTCGGTCATGGGGACGACGGAGACCGCCGCGAGTGCGGTGCCGCCGGAGAGCGCCATGGAGTAGAGGCCGGTCATGCTGCCGACGCGGTCGGGGAAGTACCGCTTGACGATCACCGGCATCAGGACGTTGCTGACGGCGATGCCCATCAGGGCGAGCGCGGTCGCCGCGAGGAACCCGGCCGTCCCGCCCGCGTAGGGCCGTACCGCCAGGCCGGCCGCGATCGCCACCATGCCCGCGCAGACGACGGCTCCCGGGCCGAAGCGGCGGGCGAGGCGCGGCGCCATGATGCCGAAGGCGGCGAAGCACAGGGGCGGTACGGAGGTGAGGAGTCCGGCCAGGCCCGCGCTCATGCCGAGCCCTTCGCGCACCTCCTTGAGGAGGGGGCCGAGGCTGGTGATGGCGGGGCGGAGGTTGAGCGCCGCGAGGACGAGGGCGACGACCAGGAGCCGGGCGAGCCATGCCTGCGTCTGGGGTGCGGCGGGTGGCGCTGAGGGGGACGGCGCCGCGCCTGCGGCGCGCTCGGGGGTCTTGGTTTCTTCGGCAGGCATGGAGCCATCATAGAATCATGGGATGATTGGTTGTCCACTTCTCCGGTCCGGGCACCGACCCGACCCGCGCCGGGGAGCCCCCTCACGGAAACGAGGAGCACCATGGCGCTGTCCTCCCCGCGTCGCTCGGCACTCTCAGACCAGGTGATCACCCAGCTCCGCAACCAGATCACGTCGGGCGAGTGGCCGGTGGGCTCCCGGATCCCCACCGAGCCCGAGTTGGTCGAGCAGCTGGGCGTGGCGCGCAACACCGTGCGCGAGGCGGTGCGGGCGCTGGCGCACAACGGGCTGCTGGACATCAGGCAGGGCTCGGGGACGTACGTGCTGGCCACCAGCGAGCTGGCCGGGGTGATGCACCGGCGCTTCGCGTCCGCCGATCCGCGGCACGTCGCGGAGCTGCGCTCCACGCTGGAGTCGGCGGCGGCGCGGCTGGCGGCGCAGCGGCGCACCGAGCGGGACCTGGGGCAGCTGGAGGCGCTGCTGGCGCGGCGTGAGGAGGCGTGGGAGGCCGGGGACGCCGACGCGTTCGTCTCGGTCGACTCCACGCTGCACCTGGCGGTGGTCGCCGCCTCGCACAACGAGGTGCTGACCGGGCTCTACGCGGACCTGGGCGACCTGCTGCGCGACTGGCTCAGGTACGACATCGGCCGCGAGCTGCGGCCCGAGAACCACATGGACCACGCGCGGCTGGTCGCCGCGATCCGGGCGGGGGACGGCGAGACGGCGGCGGCCGAGGCGGCGAGCCACGCCCTGTCCTGTCTCAGGGAGCCCTCCGGCACCTGACCGGACCGACCGGGCCGTCCGCACAGTCCGGGCCGTCCGGACAGTCCGGGCCGCGGCTTTCGGCGGGTGCCCCGGGACTCCTCACCGCACCTTCTGGTGGGTGATCCAGACCGCGCGGACCTCGCGCCAGCAGCGGTCGGCGATCCGTACGGTCTGGGCGGGGGCGACCTCCACCGGGGCCGTGTCCGCGTCGACGTCCCACCAGCGGGCGCACTCGGTGTGCATCCGCACGAGGTCGGCGTAGGGGTACGGGTTGTGGCAGTACGCCACCGTGCGCGAGCCCTCGATCGTGGTGCGGCACGCGGCGCCGGACGGGTCGGCGGGCGGGTCGGTGGCACGGTCGGGATCCGCGTAGCCGTCGGAATCGGGGTCCGCGGGCGCCGCCTCGCCCCCCATGGCCAGGCGGTGGGGGGCGGAGAGCACGGGGGCGACGGGCCAGGACAGTGCGGCACCGACGATCAGGGCGACGAGGGCCACGAGGAGGGCCGGGGCGGCCGGGAAGCGCCGGAGGCCCCGGATCGCCCGTCCGTAGCGGAGTCTCGGACGCACCGTCGCACCTCACTCCCCGGAGCCTGGTTTCGATATGTCCTATTACTCTGCTTTCACCATATTCCGTGGCCCGGTCCCCGGCCTCTCGAACCGCCCCGTCCGGGCAACCCTCCGAAACGCCGAAGGGCGCGGGCCCCGCTCCCCGTGGGGGAGGCGGAGACCCACGCCCTTCGAAGGCGTGCGCCGTGCGTCAGGCACCCATCATGTGGACGCCGCCGTCCACGTGCACGACCTCGCCCGTCGTCTTCGGGAAGAAGTCCGACAGCAGGCCGACGACACCGCGACCGGCCGGCTCCGGGTCCGAGAGGTCCCAGCCGATGGGGGCGCGGTGGTTCCACACGTCCGCCAGCTCCTCGAAGCCGGGGATCGACTTCGCGGCCATCGACTTGATCGGACCGGCCGAGATCATGTTGACCCGGACGTTGCGGCCGCCGAGGTCACGGGCGAGGTAGCGGCCCGTGGACTCCAGCGCGGCCTTGGCGACGCCCATCCAGTCGTACTTGGGCCAGGCGATCGAGCCGTCGAAGGTGATGCCGACGACCGAGCCGCCGCCGCGCTTCTCCAGCAGCGGCAGCAGCGCCATGGTGAGCGACTTCAGGGAGTACGCGGAGGTCTGGAGCGCCGTACCGACGTCCTCCCAGCTCGCCTCCAGGAAGTTGAAGGCGCCCTGCGGGCCGAAGGCGATCGAGTGGACGATGCCGTCGATGCCCTCGTCGTCGCCGAAGTACTCGTTGACCTTGGCGGCCAGCCCGTCCAGGTGCTCCTGGTTGTTGACGTCCAGCTCGATCACCGTGGTGGGCTTGGGCAGCCGCTTGGCGATGCGCTCCACCAGGGTGACCCGGCCGAAGCCGGTGAGGACGATCTCGGCGCCCTGCTCCTGCGCGACCTTCGCCGCGTGGAAGGCGATCGAGCCCTCGGTGAGGACACCCGTGACGAGAATGCGCTTGCCGGCGAGGATTCCACTCATGTGATCAGTGACCCATGCCCAATCCGCCGTCAACGGGAATGACGGCTCCAGTGATGTACGAGGCGTCGTCCGACGCGAGGAAGCGCACCGTGGCGGCGATCTCCTCGGGCCGCGCGTAGCGGCCGAGCGGCACCTGGGCGACGATGCCCTGACGCTGCTCGTCGGTGAGCACCTTGGTCATGTCGGTGTCGACGAAACCGGGTGCCACGACGTTGAAGGTGATGTTGCGGGAGCCGAGCTCGCGGGCGAGCGAGCGGGCGAAGCCGACCAGACCCGCCTTGGAGGCGGCGTAGTTCGCCTGACCCGCCGAACCCAGCAGGCCGACGACCGAGGAGATCAGCACGACGCGGCCCTTCTTGGCGCGCAGCATGCCGCGGTTGGCACGCTTCACGACGCGGAAGGTGCCGGTGAGGTTGGTGTCGAGGACGGACGTGAAGTCCTCCTCGGACATCCGCATCAGGAGCTGGTCCTTGGTGACGCCGGCGTTGGCGACCAGGACCTCGACGGGACCGTGCTTCTCCTCGATCTCCTTGTACGCCTGCTCCACCTGCTCTGCGTCGGTGATGTCGCACTTGACGCCGAGGAAGCCCGCGGGCGGCTCGCCCGAACGGTACGTGACCGCGACCTTGTCACCGTTGTCGGCGAAGGCTCGTGCGATGGCGAGGCCGATGCCCCGGTTTCCTCCGGTGACGAGAACCGAGCGGCTCAACGGATCACCCTTTCGATAGCGGTCTGGTACCTGCCGAAACTATCGGTACAGGGGCCCGTCCAAAGAATCGGGCCCTGACAGCGCCTACACGCGGTCACTGTCGGGTCCCTACAGACGGCCGTCGCCCGTACGGCCCTCCCATCGCGTACGGCACATGGTTGACTTCCGCGTGCAACACACCACACTCCTTTCGGCACCGTGAACGGGAGGCGGTCCGTGACACAGGACGCCCAGAACGCCCAAGCCGTCGATCCGACGTTCCTCGCCCTGCCCCTGCGGGCGCTCGCCGACGCGGCGCTGGCCCGCGCGCGGGCGCTCGGCGCCGAGCACGCGGACTTCCGCCTGGAGCGGGTGCGCAGCGCCGCCTGGCGGCTGCGCGACGCCCGCCCCGCGGCCTCGTCCGACACCACGGACCTCGGTTACGCGGTGCGCGTGGTGCACGGCGGGGCCTGGGGCTTCGCGTCCGGGGTCGACCTGACGATGGACGCGGCGGCCCGCGTCGCCGGGCAGGCGGTGGCCATGGCCAAGCTGTCCGCCAAGGTCATCGCGGCCGCCGGGTCGAAAGAGCGCGTGGAGCTGGCCCCCGAGCCGGTGCACTCGGAGAAGACCTGGGTCTCCTCGTACGAGATCGACCCCTTCACCGTGCCCGACGAGGAGAAGAGCGGGCTGCTCGCCGAGTGGAGCGGGCGGCTGCTCGCGGCCGACGGCGTGGCGCACGTGGACGCCTCGCTGCTCACCGTCCACGAGAACAAGTTCTACGCCGACACGGCGGGGACGGTCACCACGCAGCAGCGGGTGCGGGTGCATCCGCAGCTGACGGCCGTCGCGGTGGACGGCACGACCGGCGAGTTCGACTCGATGCGCACCATCGCGCCGCCGGCGGGCCGCGGCTGGGAGTACCTCAAGGGCACCGGCTGGGACTGGGACGCCGAGCTGGCCGAGATCCCCGCCCTGCTGGCCGAGAAGATGCGCGCGCCGAGCGTCGAGGCGGGCCGCTACGACCTGGTCGTGGACCCCTCCAACCTCTGGCTGACCATCCACGAGTCGATCGGCCACGCCACCGAGCTGGACCGCGCGCTGGGCTACGAGGCCGCGTACGCGGGCACCTCCTTCGCCACCTTCGACCAGCTGGGCAAGCTGGCGTACGGCTCGTCGATCATGAACGTGACCGGCGACCGCACCGCCGAGCACGGCCTGGCGACCATCGGGTACGACGACGAGGGCGTCGCCGCGCAGTCCTGGGACCTGGTCAAGGACGGCACGCTGGTCGGCTACCAGACGGACCGGCGCATCGCGAAGCTCACCGGCCTCGGCCGCTCCAACGGCTGCGCCTACGCGGACTCCCCCGGCCACGTGCCCGTGCAGCGCATGGCGAACGTCTCGCTCCAGCCGGACCCCGGCGGGCTCTCCACGGAGGACCTGATCGGGGGCGTGGAGCGCGGCATCTACGTGGTCGGCGACCGGTCGTGGTCCATCGACATGCAGCGCTACAACTTCCAGTTCACCGGACAGCGCTTCTTCCGCATCGAGAACGGGCGCCTGGCCGGCCAGCTGCGCGACGTGGCGTACCAGGCGACGACCACCGACTTCTGGGGCTCGATGGAGAAGGTCGGCGGCCCGCAGACGTACGTCCTGGGCGGCGCCTTCAACTGCGGGAAGGCCCAGCCGGGGCAGGTCGCCGCGGTCTCGCACGGCTGCCCCTCCGCCCTCTTCCGGGGCGTCAACATCTTGAACACCACCCAGGAGGCCGGTCGATGAGCTCCCGTACCACCAAGCCGCACGAGATCGTCGAGCGCGCCCTCGAACTCTCCACCGCCGACGGGTGCGTCGTCATCGCGGACGAGCAGTCCTCGGCCAACCTGCGCTGGGCGGGCAACGCGCTCACCACCAACGGCGTCACGCGCGGCCGCACCCTGACCGTCATCGCGACCGTGGACGGCACCCGGGGCACCGCGTCCGGCGTGGTCTCCAGGGCCGCCGTCACCGCCGACGACCTGGAGCCCCTGGTACGGGCCGCGGAGGCCGCCGCGCGCGCCGCAGGACCCGCCGAGGACGCCCGGCCCCTGGTCTCCGGGGTGCCCGTGTCACCGGACTTCGCGGACGCGCCCGCCGAGACCTCATCGGCCGTGTTCACCGACTTCGCGCCCGCGCTGGGCGAGGCGTTCGCCAGGGCCCGCTCGGGCGGGCGGGAACTGTACGGTTTCGCCAACCACGAGATGACGTCCAGCTACCTCGGCACGTCCACCGGGCTGCGGCTGCGCCACGACCAGCCGAACGGCACGCTGGAGGTGAACGCCAAGTCCCCCGACCGCACGCGGTCGGCCTGGGCGGGCCGCTCCACGCGTGACTTCAAGGACGTCGACCCCGGCGCCCTGGACGAGGAGCTGGCGCGCCGCCTGGGCTGGGCCGAGCGCCGCGTCGAGCTGCCCGCGGGCCGCTACGAGACGCTGCTGCCGCCCACCGCCGTCGCCGACCTGCTGATCTACCAGCTGTGGTCGTCCAACGGCCGGGACGCGGCCGAGGGCCGCACGGTCTTCAGCAAGCCCGGCGGCGGCACCCGCATCGGCGAGACCCTCTCCCCGCTGCCGCTCACGCTGCGCAGCGACCCGCACGCGCCGGGCCTGGAGTCCGCGCCGTTCGTCATCGCGCACGCCTCGGCGGACGACGCGTCGGTCTTCGACAACGGACTGCCGCTCGGCCCCACCGACTGGATCCGCGAGGGCACGCTGGACCGGCTCGTCACCACCCGGCACAGCGCGGGCCTCACCGGCCTGCCGGTGGCCCCCACGGTCGACAACCTGATCCTGGACGGCGGCGGCGACAGGTCCCTGGACGAGATGGTGGCGGCGACCGGACGCGGGCTGCTGCTGACCTGCCTCTGGTACATCCGCGAGGTCGACCCGGCGACGCTGCTGCTCACCGGCCTCACCAGGGACGGGGTGTACCTGGTCGAGAACGGCGAGGTGGTCGGCGAGGTGAACAACTTCCGGTTCAACGAGTCGCCGGTCGACGTGCTGTCCCGGGCGTCCGAGGCGGGCCGCACCGAGAAGACGCTGCCGCGAGAGTGGGGCGACTGGTTCACCCGGGCGGCGATGCCCGCGCTGCGCGTGCCGGACTTCAATATGAGCTCTGTCAGCCAGGGCGTATAACCTCGACATGTTCCACAACACCTGAGCGCGGGAGATACGAGAACAGTGACGGACATCGTCGACGAGCTGAAGTGGCGCGGGCTGCTCGCCCAGTCCACTGACGAGGACGCTTTGCGCAAGGCGCTCGCGGACGGTCCCGTCACCTTCTATTGCGGCTTCGACCCGACCGCGGCCAGTCTGCACGTCGGCCACCTGGTGCAGGTGCTGACCATGCGCAGGCTCCAGCAGGCCGGCCTCAGGCCGCTGGCGCTGGTCGGCGGCGCGACCGGCCAGATCGGCGACCCGCGTCCGACCGCCGAGCGCACGCTGAACGACCCGGCGGTCATCGCGCAGTGGGTGGACCGGTTGCGCTCGCAGATCGAGCCGTTCCTCTCTTTCGAGGGCGACAACGCGGCGACGATGGTCAACAACCTGGACTGGACCGCGGGCCTGTCCGCGATCGAGTTCCTGCGGGACATCGGCAAGCACTTCCGGGTCAACAAGATGCTCACCAAGGACTCCGTCGCCCGGCGGCTGGAGTCCGAGCAGGGCATCAGCTACACCGAGTTCAGCTACCAGCTGCTCCAGGGCATGGACTTCCTGGAGCTGTACCGCCGCCACAACTGCACCCTCCAGCAGGGCGGCAGCGACCAGTGGGGCAACCTCACGGCGGGCCTGGACCTGATCCACCGCCTTGAGCCCGAGGCGCACGTGCACGCGCTGGCCACCCCGCTGATGACCAAGGCGGACGGCACCAAGTTCGGCAAGTCCGAGACCGGCACGCTCTGGCTCGACCCGGAGATGACCACGCCGTACGCGTTCTACCAGTTCTGGCTGAACACGGACGACCGGGACGTCTCGCGCTACCTGCGGATCCTCTCCTTCAAGAGCCGTGCGGAGCTGGAGGAGCTGGAGGAGCAGACCGCCGAGCGCCCGCAGGCGCGGGCCGCTCAGCGGGCGCTGGCCGAGGAGCTGACGACGCTGGTGCACGGCGCCGACCAGTGCGCCGCGGTGATCAACGCGTCCAAGGCGCTGTTCGGCCAGGGCGAGCTGGGCGAGCTCGACGAGCCCACCCTGCGCGCCGCGCTCTCGGAGCTGCCGCACGCGCAGGTCGCGGAGCCCGGTCTGGTGGTGGACCTGTTCGCCGAGGTGGGCCTGGTGGCCAGCAAGTCGGCCGCCCGGCGCACGGTGAAGGAGGGCGGGGCCTACGTGAACAACGCGAAGGTGACCGCCGAGGACGCCGTGGTGGCGGCCGGTGAGCTGCTGCACGGGCGGTGGCTGGTGCTGCGCCGGGGCAAGAAGAACCTGGCGGCGATCGAGGTCACGGGCGGCTGACCCGTACCCCGGACGGAACGCGGCGGTGGGGGGGGGGGGGGGGGGCCCCCCCCCCCCCCCGCGCGGGGGCCGGGCGGCGGGGGGGGGGGGGGGCGGGGGGGGGGGGGGGGGGGGCGGGGGGCCCCCCGGGGGGGGGGGGGGGGGCCCGGGGGGGGCCCCCCCCCCCCGGCCCGCCCGGGGGGGGGGGGGGGGGGGCCCCCCCCCCCCCCCCCACCGCTTCGTCCGTACTGTCAGGTCCGCTGTCTGTTGCCCTTCATCGAGGCGTAGACCATGTCGCCGACGCCGACCACGGCCACGGCGCCGATCAGCTGGAGCAGATGCCTGATCCAGTCGATGCCGCGGGTGTCGTTGACGCCGATCCAGGTGGCCACGGTGTTGCCGAGCACGCTGCCCAGGATGCCGAAGACGGCCGTCAGCCAGAGAGGGATCTGCTGCTTGCCCGGGATGATCGCCTTGGCGATCAGGCCGAGGACCAGACCCACGATGATCGCCCACAACCAACTCATGTCGCCTCCTCATGCGGCGCGGTGTGCGCAGGTGCGTTTCAGTCTCGGCCCGTCAGCCGTACGGCGCATGTCGGACTGGTCCGTACGCGGTATGCCGGGTGTGCTCCGGGCGGACAAGGGACGCCCCGGTCTCGTAGGCGGCGCAGGCCCGGCGTACCGTGGAACGGGTCAGGAGCGGGGAGCGTCCGGCGCGAGGATCGGGTGGTGGAACGTGATGCGGAAGCGGAGCGGCTCTGAGGTCTTCCGGATCACGGGGGCCAGGCAGGGGCTCGAAGAGGACGTGCGCGGCAGGCAGCGGCGCTATGTGATCTCGATGTCCGTCCGGACGCTCTCGGTGATCCTCTCCGCCGTGCTGTGGAACGTCGAGCGTCATGTGGCGATCGTGGCACTCGTGCTCGGTGTCCTGCTCCCCTACGTCTCCGTGGTGATCGCCAACGCGGGCCGGGAGACTGCCCCTTCACTGCCCTCGACCTTCGTGCCCGCTCCGGTCAGGCCGGCGCTGCTGCCCTCCGCGGTGTACACCGGCGCGGAATCCGGGGCGGAGGACGGAGACCCGCATACGCCCCCGCGTCGACACGAACAGGCTTGATCGCTCACGGTCCGCAAGGCTCAATAAAAGCTCAGATCAATCATGAAGTTCCGGTGCACCGCACCCCGCTCCGCGTGACATACTTCGTAAGCGCTCCGCATCCCCCGTCGGAGCGACGGACCGACGCCGGGCAGCTCCCCCCGTGGCTGCTCGGCGTCGCCTTGTTTATACGTGTTTGCGTGCCGGTGGACGTGTGTTGGGACATGGCTGTGAGTGACGACGAGACCCCGATCTGCTCCGCCAAGGGCTGCCGTGCGGCCGCCGTCTGGGTCCTGGCGTGGAACAACCCCAAGCTGCACACCCCCGACCGCCGCAAGACCTGGCTGGCCTGCGACGAGCACCGCGAGCACCTGTCGCAGTTCCTCGGCGTGCGCGGTTTCCTCAAGGACGTCGTGCCCTTCGTGGAGTGGCGGTCGGCGGAGGACTCGCGGGGACCGTCAGCCGCCGATCGCTGACATCGGGCGGTCGGGCTGGAGGAACGACGGGTCGTCGAGGCCCGAGCCCGCCTTCTTGCCCCACATCGCGGTCTTCCAGAGCCCGGCGATCTCCTCGTCGGTCGCGCCGGAGCGCAGGGCCGCGCGCAGGTCCGTCTCCTCCCGGGCGAAGAGGCAGGTCCGCACCTGTCCGTCGGCGGTCAGCCTGGTGCGGTCGCAGGCGCCGCAGAAGGGGCGGGTGACGGAGGCGATGACCCCGACCACGTGCGGTCCGCCGTCCACCAGCCAGCGCTCGGCGGGGGCCGAGCCGCGGGCGTCGTCGGCCTCGGGGGTGAGCGTGAAGCGGCTGCGCAGCGAGTCCAGGATGTCGCCCGCGGTGATCATGCCCTCGCGCTTCCAGCCGTGCTGCGCGTCGAGCGGCATCTGCTCGATGAACCGCAGCTCGTAGGCGTTCTCCACCGCCCAGGCCAGGAGATCGGGGGCCTCGTCGTCGTTGAGCCCGGGGATCAGTACGGCGTTGACCTTGACGGGGGTGAGCCCGGCGTCGCGGGCGGCGGCCATGCCGTCCAGCACGTCGTGGTGGCGGTCGCGGCGGGTGAGGGTCTTGAACACGTCGGGCCGCAGCGTGTCGAGCGAGACGTTGACCCGGTCCAGGCCGGCCGCCCGCAGGGCCCGCGCGGTGCGCTTGAGGCCGATGCCGTTGGTGGTCAGGGACATCTTGGGGCGCGGGGCGAGGGCGGCGCAGCGCTCGACGATCCCGACGAGGCCGGGGCGGAGCAGCGGCTCGCCGCCGGTGAAGCGGACTTCCGTGATGCCGAGGCGGGTGACGGCGACGGTGACCAGGCGGACGATCTCGTCGTCGGTGAGCAGGTCGGGCTTGGCGAGCCACTGCAGGCCCTCTTCGGGCATGCAGTACGTGCACCGCAGGTTGCAGCGGTCCGTCAGTGAGACACGCAGGTCAGTGGCCACGCGGCCATAGGTGTCGACAAGCACTTCGGGCCCCCTCCCCCGGTTTTGGCCGGTACTGGTAGCTGTCGGTTCCGACCTTACGCGAGACCTCTGACAACTCCAGGGGCCATTTGCCACGAGGAACGGTGCGGCCGCGTCGTAGGGTCCTACGACGCGGCCGCGCCGGATTCCCGTGGGGGGCGCTGATGGGGGGTCGGCGGGGACGGCCCGGTCAGTGGGCGCCGACGCCCGTGAGGGACTTGACCTCCAGCTCGGCGTACTTGCCCTTGTCCGGCTCCTCCTTGGAGAGCAGCGAGCCCAGCCAGCCGAGCAGGAAGCCCAGCGGGATGGAGATCAGGCCCGGGTTCTCCAGCGGGAAGAAGTCGAAGTTCGCGTCCGGGAACATCGAGGTGGGCTTGCCCGAGACGACGGGCGAGAACAGCACCAGGCCCACGGCCGAGACCAGGCCGCCGTAGATCGACCAGAGCGCTCCCTGGGTGGTGAAGCGCTTCCAGAAGAGGCTGTAGAGGATCGTCGGCAGGTTGGCCGAGGCCGCGACCGCGAAGGCCAGGGCGACCAGTCCGGCCACGTTGAGGTCGCGGGCGAGGGCGCCGAGCGCGATGGACACGACGCCGATGAGGACGGTCGCCCAGCGGGCCGCCTTCATCTCCTCCTCCTCGGTCGCCCTGCCCTTGCGGATGACGTTGGCGTAGATGTCGTGCGCGAAGGACGAGGACGAGGCGAGCGTGAGGCCCGCGACGACCGCGAGGATCGTCGCGAAGGCGACCGCGGAGATCACGGCGAGCAGGATCGCGCCGCCCGTGGAGCCGCCGCCGCCGCCGATTTCCAGCGCGGCCAGCGGCGCGGCCGTGTTGCCCGCCTTGTTGGAGGCGACGATGTCGCCGGGCTTGAGGAGGGCCGCGGCGCCGAAGCCGAGCACGATGGTCATCAGGTAGAAGGCGCCGATGATGCCGATCGCCCAGTTCACGGACTTGCGGGCGGCCTTGGACGTGGGGACCGTGTAGAAGCGGATCAGGATGTGCGGCAGGCCGGCGGTGCCGAGCACCAGCGCGATGCCGAGCGAGATGAAGTCCAGCTTCGATGTGCCCGTCTTGCCGTACTTGAGTCCCGGCTCCAGGAAGGCCGAGCCCTTGCCGCTGTTGGAGGCCGCGGTGCCCAGCAGGTCGGAGACGTTGAAGTGGAACTTCCACAGGATCAGGAAGGTGATGAGCAGGGTGCCCGCGATGAGCAGGACGGCCTTGACCATCTGCACCCAGGTGGTGCCCTTCATGCCGCCGATGGTGACGTACACGATCATCAGTACGCCGACCAGGGCGACGATCAGGACCTTGCCGCCGTCGCTCTTGATGCCGAGCAGCAGCGAGACCAGCACGCCCGCGCCCGCCATCTGCGCGAGCAGGTAGAAGATCGAGACGACGATGGTGGAGGTGCCCGCCGCGGTGCGGACGGGGCGCTGGCGCATGCGGTACGCGAGGACGTCGCCCATCGTGTAGCGGCCGGAGTTGCGCAGCGGCTCCGCGACCAGCAGCAGGGCCACCAGCCAGGCGACCAGGAAGCCGATGGAGTACAGGAAGCCGTCGTAGCCGAAGAGCGCGATGGCGCCCGCGATGCCGAGGAAGGAAGCGGCCGACATGTAGTCGCCGGAGATCGCGAGGCCGTTCTGGAAGCCGGTGAACTGGCGGCCGCCCGCGTAGAAGTCCGCGGCGCTCCTGGTCTGGCGGCCCGCCCAGACGGTGATGGCGAGGGTCGCGACGACGAACGAGGCGAAGAGCGCGACGATCAGCGTCCGGTGCTCGGAGGCGTCGGAGACGGCGGCCAGCTGGACCACGGCCGGGTGGTGCGCGGGGCTCATGCGGCGCCCTCCATGCGGGACTTGATCGCCTCGGCCTTGGGGTCGAGCTCCGTGGCGGCGTGGCGCGAGTAGAGCCAGGCGATGAGGAAGGTGGTGAGGAACTGTCCGAGGCCGAGGACGAGGGCCACGTTGATGTTGCCGAAGAGCTTGGTGCCCATGAAGTCGCCCGCGTAGTTGGAGAGCAGGACGTACAGCAGGTACCAGGCGATGAAGGCGACCGTCAGGGGGAAGGCGAAGGAGCGGTGCGCGCGGCGCAGTTCGCCGAACTCGGCGCTCTCCTGGACCTCGACGAACTGTTCTGTCGTGGGCTGGACGGAGCCGGCCTCCTTACCGCCCGGGGGCGGTGCGTCGGTAACCACTGGTTCTCCTCGTGGTGCGGGTGCGGTGGGGACGGGTGGATCGGGGACGGGGGCGCCGGGGACGGGGGTGCCTGGGGCGGGGACGTACGGACTGGACAAACGGACCTCACAGGGGGAGTGCTGGTGCTCCTCCCCTGCACAACGGCACGGAGAGCGCGGCGAAGCGGTTCAGGTTCGACCTTTTTCTTTTACGAACTCATTGAAGACACAGGTTGATCAGCGATAACTTCCACGTCACTGATCCGTTCGGCCGTGTTCCACTGCCGGACGGCCACCCTCGATGATGTGGAGAACCCATGGCGCAGCTGGGATCCAGACGGTCTCGCACCCTCGCCCTGCCCGTCGGTCTTGCCCTCACGGCCTCGCTCGGCCTCGTGCCGATGGCGACCGCCGCGGCGGCTCCGACGAAGGCCGTCGCCTCCGAGGGCGTCTCGGCGTCCACGACGGGCCCCAAGCTCTCCTACGTGGTCAACACCAAGGGCGGGCACTCCACCGCCGCCAAGGTGAAGAAGGCGATAGTCAAGGCGGGCGGCACGATCGTCATCGCCTACGACCGCATCGGCGTCATCGTCGTCACCTCGCAGAACCCGGCCTTCGGCGAAACGATCCGCCGCGTCAAGGGCGTCCACTCGGCCGGTGCGACCCGCACCAAGCCGATGGCCGCGCAGTCCACCACGGACATCGAGGCGGAGCAGCCGCTCACCTCGGCCGAGGCCAAGTCCGCCGCGGCGCGGGCGAGCGACGACCAGGACCCGCTGGAGCCCCTCCTGTGGGGTCTGCCCGCCATCAAGGCCGACAAGGCCCACCAGAAGACCCTGGGCAGCAGGAAGGTCACGGTCGCCGTCATCGACACGGGCGTCGACGACACCCACCCGGACCTCGCCCCGAACTTCGACCGGCGCGCTTCGGCGAGCTGCGTGGGCGGCGCGCCCAACACCACCGAGGGCGCCTGGCGTCCGGCCCCGACCGAGAGCAACCACGGCACGCACGTCGCGGGCACCATCGCCGCGGCGAAGAACGGCATCGGCGTCACCGGCGTCGCGCCGAACGTGAAGGTCTCGGGCATCAAGGTCTCCGACCCGGACGGCTTCTTCTACACCGAGGCGGTCGTCTGCGGCTTCGTCTGGGCCGCCGAGCACGGCGCCGACGTGACGAACAACAGCTACTTCACCGACCCGTGGATGTTCAACTGCAAGGACGACGAGGACCAGGGCGCCCTGGTCGAGGCGGTCGCCCGTGCGTCGCGCTACGCGGAGCGCAAGGGCGCGGTGAACGTCGCGTCCGCCGGCAACTCCAACTTCGACCTCGCGGCCGACGAGATCCTGGAGACCGGCAGCCCCAACGACTCGACGAACCCGCCGAACCGGGTCATCGACCCGAGCAAGTGCCTCGACATCCCGATGCAGCTGCCGGGCGTCGTGACGGTCTCGGCGACGGGTGCCAAGGGCCTCAAGGCGTCGTACTCCAGCTACGGCCTCGGTGTCGTGGACGTGGCGGCGCCCGGCGGCGACCGCACGCAGTTCCAGGCGCCCGACGCGCCCGCCGTCAACGGCCTGATCCTCTCCACGCTGCCCGACGGCAAGTACGGCTACAAGGGCGGCACGTCCATGGCCTCGCCGCACGTGTCGGGCGTCGCCGCGCTCATCAAGTCGCGCTACCCGCACGCCTCGCCCTCGACGGTCAAGGCGCTGTTGACCGCCCAGGCCGACAAGCACGCGTGCACCAACCCGTACGACATCGACGGCGACGGCAAGATCGACGCGGTGTGCGAGGGCGGGAAGAACAAGAACGGCTTCTACGGGGTGGGCATCGTGGACGCGCTGGACGCGGTCCGCAAGTGACGCACCGGTGATCCATCAGTGATGCTCCGCGGAGCGTAGGTTCCGACGGTCCGGGCCGGGCGGGGGACTCCCCCGTCCGGCCCTTCCGCGTTCGTGCATAGTGCCTGCATGACGCGTATATCTGGTACGGAATCGAGCGTGGGCGCGGGTACGGGGACCGGCGTGGACACGGGGACCGGCGCGGGCACCGCTCGGGCCTGGGCCGCGCTCGGCGGCGGTGCCGCCCTGCTGTCCCGGGTCCGGTACGGGGGCGGCGGCGGACTGTCCGCGCGGCTGCCCGTCATGGAGCTGGCCAGGTCGACGGTCGCCGCGTGCGCGCTGGCCGCCGCGGAGCTCGCGGCGGACCGCGCCGGGTCGGGCGTGCCCCGGGTGCGGGTGGACGACGGGGCGGTGGGCGCGGCCTTCCTCAGCGACCGGCTGGTGCGGCTGGACGGGGCCGCCCCGACGACGTTCGCCCCGCTGTCCAGGTTCTGGCGGGCGGCCGACGGCTGGGTGCGCACGCACGCCAACTACCCGCACCACAGGGAGCGGTTGCTCACGGCGCTCGGACTGCCCGCGGACGCGGGCGCGGCGGACGTCGAGGCGGCGATCGGGGCCGGGGCGGCGCGGGACGTGGAGGACGCGGTGTACGCGGCGGGCGGGCTCGCGGTCGCGGCGCGCACGGTCGCCGAGTGGGGCGCGGGCGAGCAGGCCAGGGCGCTCGCGGCGCGTCCGCTGCTGTCCCTGGAGCGCCTGGACGACTCTCCCGTACGGAAGTCGGCTCCGCTTCCCGAAGGGCCGCTGCTGCCCGCCGCCGGTCTTCGGGTGCTGGACCTCACGCGGGTGCTCGCGGGGCCCGTGGCGACGCGCACGCTGGCGCTGCTCGGCGCGGACGTGCTGCGGATCGACTCGCCGGGCCTCCCGGAGAGCCAGGACGCGCACAACGACACCGGGATGGGCAAGCGTTCGACCCGGCTGGACCTGGCCGCCGCTGGCGACCGCGCGGTGTTCGAGTCGCTGCTGGCGTCGGCCGACGTGGTGGTGACCGGCTACCGCCCCGGCGCGCTGGACCGCTTCGGCCTGGCCCCTGCCGACCTGGCGGCGCGGCGCCCCGGGCTGGTGGTCGCGCAGGTCTCGGCGTGGGGCACGGAGGGCCCCTGGGGCGGGCGGCGCGGCTTCGACAGCCTGGTGCAGGTGGCGACGGGCATCGCCGCGGTCGAGGGCGGTGCGGGAGAGCCGGGTGCGCTGCCCGCGCAGGCGCTGGACCACGGGACGGGCTATCTGATGGCGGCGGCCGTCCTGCGGGCGGTGACCGAGCAGCGGGCCGCGGGCGGCTCCCGCGTGGCCCGGCTGGCACTGGCCCGTACGGCGCACTGGCTGCTGCACGAGCTGCCGGAAGGGGCGGGTGCTCCGGAGCGGCCGGGGTCAGCGGTTTCGGGTCCTTCTCAGCCGTACTCCCCCGAGCCCTGGATGACCGGGGCGGACGCGCCCACGGGCTCGCTGCGGTACGCCCTGCCCGCCGTCCGTTTCGACGGCGGGCCGACCGACTGGGCGCGGCCCGCGGGGGTGTGGGGCGCGGACGCGGCGCAGTGGGTGTGAGCGGGTCCCTCGGGCCGTGAGCGGGCCCGTCACGGCCCGACCGTCACGGCTTTGACGGTCACCGCTCGACCGTCACGGCTTGATGAGCACCTTCAGTGCCGTCCGCCCGTCCATCGCCTTGTAGCCGCCGGGGACCCCGTCAAGACCGACGGTCAGGTCGAAGACGGGCGACGGGTCGACCGTGCCGTCCAGCACGTCGGGCAGCAGCTCGGGGATGTACGCGCGGACGGGGGCGACGCCGCCGCGCAGCGCGATGTTGCGGTCGAACATCTCGCCCAGGTCGAGACCCGTTCCGCTGCCGTGCGGCACGCCCACGTAGCCGATCGCACCGCCGTCCCGGGTGATCCCGACGGCGGTGCGCATCGACTGTTCCGTACCGACCGCCTCGATCACGGCGTGCGCGCCCTGTCCCCCGGTCAGCTCGCGCACCGCGTCGACGGCGGCGTCCCCGCGCCCGGCGACGACGTCCGTGGCGCCGAACGTGCGCGCGATGTCGGTGCGCGCCGTGTGGCGGCCGAGCGCGATGATCCGTTCGGCACCGAGGCGGCGGGCCGCCAGGACGCCGCACAGGCCGACCGCGCCGTCCCCGACGACCGCGACCGTCGCGCCGGGCCGCACGCCCGCCCCCACGGCGGCGTGGTGGCCCGTGCCGAGCACGTCGGAGAGGGCCAGCAGCGCGGTCAGCAGCCGGTCGTCGGAGACCGCCGCTGCGGGCAGCTTGACCAGGGTCCCGTCGGCGAAGGGCACCCGGACGGCCTCGCCCTGGCCGCCGTCGGAGCCGACCGAGCCCCAGAACCCGCCCCGCGGACAGGAGGTCTGCAGACCTTCGGCGCAGTACTCGCAGGTGCCGTCGGACCAGACGAACGGCGCCACGACCAGGTCGCCCGTACGGAACCCGGCGACCGCGTCGCCCACCTCCTCGACCACGCCCAGGAACTCGTGGCCGATGCGCTGCCCCGGCTCCCGGGCGGACTCCCCCCGGTACGCCCACAGGTCGCTGCCGCAGACGCAGGCCCGCAGGACCCGTACGACCGCGTCGGTCGGCCGCCGGACGGAGGGGTCGGGCACCTCCTCCACGCGGATGTCGTGCGGGGCGTGGATGACGGTGGCGCGCATGGTACGGGTCCTTGCAGGTCAGGAACTGGTGCTCGATTCACGGTACGCCTGCGCGGGCACCGCCGCGCTCCGGTCCAGCACTCCCTTGGTCAGCAGGTACTGCGCCGCACAGTAGGTGGCCATGACCCAGAAGTCGGGGGCGGGCAGCTGGGGCCATTCGGCGACCCCGGTCGCGATGAGGGTGTCCGACAGCAGGAAGAGCGCTCCGCCGGCTCCCGCCGCGACGCCCAGTCCGCCCGCCCTGTGCGCCATGACGGTGAGCAGCAGCGCGTATCCGGCGACGGGGACGCGCAGGTCGGCGGGGAGGTCGGGCCACAGCGCCGCGACGGTGGTCACGAACGCCACGCTGTAGGCGGGCGCGGCCTTGGGGTGGGTGCGGACCCGTCCGAAGAGCCACAGGTAGCAGACGTGGCCCGCCGCGAAGGAGCCCATGCCGGCGAGGAACGCCCAGTCGGCGTCGGACAGCAGGAACACGTCGCCGCCCCACCCGAAGAGCAGCGCGACGACCAGCAGCCGGGGCGCGCCGCGCGTCACGGCGTACGCGGCGAGCAGGGGCATCAGCAGGGGCTTGGCGATCGTGTGCCCGAGGTCCCAGCCCGCGAGGAGCGATCCGAGGTCGACGGCGGCCGCGAGGGCGAAGGCGCCGACGAGGGGCGCGGAGAGGTCGGTACGGGTCCTCATGCGGCGCGCTCCGGGGCGGGGGCGGCGGTGCGGGTGCTCACGGGACCCTCGTTCTCGGGGCCCTTGTTCTCAGGGCCCTTGTTCCCGGGGCCCTCCGTCCGTGGCGCCGGCTGCCAGCCGGGCCCCCGGAACACCCGACCGGCCCGTTCGCGCCAGCTCGTCGCGGCCCTGAGGTCCTTGGCGATGGCGGCGTACTCGTGGGTGGCGACGCGCAGCGGGTTGTAGGTGTCGATGTTCTTGGTGAGGCCGAAGACGGGCCGTTCGGTCTCCGGTACGAAGGAGCGGAAGAGCCGGTCCCAGACGATCAGGATGCCGCCGAAGTTGCGGTCGAGGTAGCCGCCCTGGGAGGCGTGGTGCACCCGGTGGTGGGAGGGCGTGTTGAACACGTACTCGATCGGCCTGGGCAGCTTGCCGATCCGCTCGGTGTGGACCCAGAACTGGTAGACGAGGTTGGTCGCCGAACAGAAGGCGAGCGCGGCGGGGTGCACGCCGAGCGCGATGAGCGGGAGGTAGAACGGCCAGACGGTCCAGGTCGTCCAGGGCTGGCGCAGCGCGGTGGTCAGGTTGAACTTCCGGCTGGAGTGGTGGACGACGTGGCAGGCCCACAGGACGCGGACGACGTGGTGGCCCCGGTGGGACCAGTAGTAGAAGAAGTCCTGCGCGAGCAGCATCAGCGGGACCGTCCACCACAGGACGGGCACGCGCAGCGGCGTGAGTTCGTACACGGCGGTGTAGACGGCGACGATCGGGATCTTCCAGAGGAGGTCGAACGCGAGGCTGCCGAGCCCCATGGTGACGCTGGTGACGGCGTCCTTCGTCTCGTACCCGGCGGCGTCCTCGTCGGGGTGGATGCGGACGCTCACGATCTCGACGACCGTGAGCAGGACGAACGCGGGTATGGACCACAGCACGACGTCGGGCGGGTTCGGGGACATGCGAGCACGGTAGAGGCGGGGACCGGCGGCCGCTAGAGGTTGTTACCGACAAGTATGAGAGACGGGTTGTCAGCAGCTTTTGGTGACTTCCACCAAGTCGGGCGCGGGAGGAGCCGTAGTCTCGTCGCCACACGAGGACGGGGGCGTCGGGGTGGTCCAGGGGCTGGAAGTCGTGCTGCTGCGGTTGGCCGGGACGGTACTGGGAGCGGTGGCGAAGTCGCTGCTGGTGCCGCGGCCCGGCGCGGCACTGGTGGCGGACGGGGTCCGCGCCAAGCGGCTGGCGGCGGTGCTGGGCCGTCGGCTCGCCACGGGTCCGTACGCGGATCTGCCCGAGCACGAGCGGCTGGCGGCGGCCGACGCCGTGCGGGACGGTTTCGCACGGGCGGGCGAGATCGACGCGGAGCGGCTGTTCGCGGTGGACCTGCGGCCCGAGCTGCTGGCCGCGGAGCTGCGGGCGCCGGACGCGGGGCTGAGCGCGCGGGCGGTGGAGCTGTACGACGAGCTGCTCGTCCTGTGCTGTGCGCACGTGATCGAACGGGCCACGTCCCAGCCGTGGTTCGCGGCACGGGCGGCGGTGGAGCAGGCGCGCGTGGCGGGGCGGACCCGGGACGCGGTGGAGGAGCTGGCGGAACGGGCGCAGCGGCGGCCGGAGGCGGTGGCGCTGGAGTTCGAGGAGCGGTACGCGCGGTACGTGGCGGCGACGCACGGGCGGCTGGAGCTGTTCGGACTGACCCTGGGGCGGTCGGCCCGGGAGTGGGAGCTGGACGCGGCGTACGTGAGCCTGGGCGTCACCGACGGCAGGGAGGGCGCTCGGACACCGCTCACGGGGCGGGCCGCCGTCCGCGTGGAGCGGGCCGTCGCGCCGTCCGGGCGGGTGCTGCTGCGGGGCCCCGCGGGATCCGGCAAGTCCACCCTGGTGCAGTGGCTGGCCCTGAACGCGGCCCGCCGCTCCTTCACCGGCGAGCTGGCCGGCCTCAACCGCTGCGTGCCCTTCGTGCTGCGGCTGCGCTCCTTCGCGCCCACCGGCGAGCTGCCCGGCCCCGCGGACTTCCTGCGGGCGGCCGGCGTACCGCTGCACGGCTCGGCCCCGCCGAACTGGGTGGAGCGGCTGATGACGGACGGCCGGGCGCTGGTGCTGGTGGACGGAGTCGACGAGATCCCGGCCCGGATGCGCGCCCGTACGGAGGGCTGGCTGCGCTCGCTCGTCGCGGCCTTCCCCGAGGCCCGTTACGTCGTGACGACCCGGCCGTCCGCGGTGGCCCACGACTGGCTGACGGGCCAGGGGTTCACGGCCCATTCGCTGCTGCCGATGACGCGCGAGGACATCAGGGAGTTCGTGGCGCACTGGCACCGCTCCGCCGTGCGCGAGCAACCCGCCGACCAGGCCGCCCTCGCGACGTACGAACGGTCGCTGGTCCAGGCCGTGATGACCCGCGGGGACCTGGAGCGGCTGGCCACCAACCCCTTGATGTGCGCCCTGCTGTGCGCGCTCAACCGGGACCGCCGCATGCACCTGCCGCGGGCCCGCAAGGAGCTGTACGACGCGGCGCTGGAAATGCTGCTGGTCCGGCGGGACCTGGAGCGGGACGTCTCCGGCGTCGAGGGCGTCACCCTGTCCAGGGACGAACAGACCGCGCTCCTCCAGCACCTCGCGTACTGGCTGATCCGCAACGACCAGGTGGAAGTGGCCAGGGCGGAGGCGGTGGAGCTGGTCGGCACGCGGCTGGCCGCCATGCCGCAGATCGCGGCGGAGCCGGAAGAGGTCTTCAACCACCTGCTGATCCGCACCGGCCTGCTGCGCGAACCGGGCCCAGGCACGGTCGACTTCGTGCACCGCACCTTCCGGGACTACCTGGGCGCGCGGGCCGCGGTGGAGGGGCGGGACTTCGGCGTCCTCGTCCGGCACGCGCACGACGACCAGTGGGACGACGTGGTGCGGATGGCGGTCGGCCACGCCCGTGCGGACGAACGCGCCGACCTGCTGCGCGGGCTGTTGCGGCGGGCGGACCGGGTCAAGGGCCACCGGACGCGGCTGGTCCTGCTGGCGGCGGCGTGCGTGGAGCACGCGCCTGAGCTGGACCCCGCGGTGCGGGCGCAGATCCAGGAGTGCACCGAGGAACTGCTCCCGCCGCGCACCCTCGACCGGGCCGAGGAGCTGGCGAAGATCGGGGAGCTGGTGCTCGAACTGCTGCCCGCGCCGCAGGGGCTGGACGAGAGGACGGCGGCCGCGGTCACCAGGACCGCCGTCCGGGTGGGCGGGGACAGGGCCCTGGACCTGCTGGCGGGGCTGGCGGCGGACACCCGCGTCGAGGTCGGTCTGGAGATCAGTGCGGGCTGGGCGCACTTCGACACCCGGAAGTACGTCGACACCGTGCTGTCCCGCACCAGTCTGACCGGTGTGCACCTGGAGGTGCGCACCCCCGAACAGCTGCGCGCCCTGCCCCGGTTGCGCCACCTCACCCGCTGGTACCTGATGGTCGAGGCCCCCTTCCGCGACATCCCCCTCCACGAGGACCTGGAGTGGCTCCACTTCTACTCGAACCCGCTCATCGACGACCTCACCCCGCTCGGCGCGCTCCCCAAGCTGCGGAGCCTGGGGCTGGTCGGGTGCCCCGCCGTGTCGGACCTCGCCCCGATCGCCGGTACGGGCATCGAGCGCCTGCACCTCAACGACCTCGGCTCCCTGCGGTCCCTGGAACCCCTCGGCGCGCTCCCCCGGCTGGAGCGGCTGTGCCTGGACTTCCCCGCCGGCCTGCGGTCCGTCGGAGACCTGCCCCTCCCGTCGGGCCTGGAAGCGCTCGGCCTCTTCGACGAAGCGGGCGGGATCGGCCTGGACGGACTGGCGCGGTGGAGCCGCTTGAAGTGGCTCTCCCTGCACGGGGACGGCCAGTTCGCGGAACTGGCCGCCACCGCCTTCCCCTTCCGGCTGTCCACGCTCCAGTGCCGGAACGTCCCCGCCCTCTTCCCCGAGGCCCTGGCGCACCACCAGGACCTCACCACGCTGTGGCTCGGGCGGTGCCGTCTCACCGGCCCGCTGGATCCGCTGCGCTCGCTGTCCCGGCTCACCGGCCTGCGGCTCGCCGGGTGCGACGCCCAGGGCCCGATCGACCTCTCGCCGCTCGCCGACCTGCCGGACCTGGTCGTCACCGTCGAGGACGACACCGAGGTGTCCGGCGCCGATGCGTTCCCTCCCGGACGGCTGCGCAGGGAACGGACCTCGGGGATGTACCTCGTGTGAGTCCCCGGGCGCTCAGCCGCGGGCCCTCACCACACCCGCACCGACCCCCCGGGCGCGAACGCCGGGCTGGTGGCTCCGGACGGGACCTCCTTCAGGGGCTCCGCCACTTCGGCCACCGTGGGGCCGTGCACGGCCGCCAGGGCGTCCAGGAGCGTCAGGTCGAAGCCGTACACCCGCGCCGCGTTCCCGCCCGCCATCGCGGCGACCTCGTCCCTCGGCAGGCCCGCGTAGGCGATGCGCAGGCCCTCGCGGGAGTACGGGGTCGTCCCCTCGTCGTGCGGGTAGTCGCAGCCCCACATGATCTTGTCGAGGCCGATCAGGTCCCGCAGGGGCACCTCGTGCGGGCGCATGAAGCTCGCGCCCACGTAGCAGTTGTCCCGCCACACCTCGCTCGGCCGCGCCCCCATCGAAGCGGCCAGCCCCGCGCCGAACTTGGACTCGGCCGACGCCGCACCGCCCGGCCGCACCGCCGCCACCAGCCGCTCGTGGTAGTAGTCCAGCATCTCCACGACCCCCGGGATCCAGCCCGAGCCCTGTTCCGTGAGGACCAGCCGCAGCGCCGGGTGCCTGCGGAACGCCCCGCCGAACATCAGGTGCCACAGCGCCCGGTGCGAGAACCAGGTCGTCTCGACCATGAAGACCGCCCGCGCCGCAGGTTCGTCGCCCAGCGGCGGGGACGCGGACCCTCCGTGGTGGTTCACGGGCACGTCCAGTTCCGCGCAGACCGCCCACAAGGGGTCGTACGAGGCCGCGTACAGCTCGGGGACCCCGGAGCCGGGGGGCGCGCCCGGCAGCAGGATCCCGCCCGTCAGCCCCGCCTCCTTGGTGCGGCGCACCTCCGCGACCGCTTCGTCCACGTCGTTGAGGAGGAGCTGCGCGACGCCCGCCCTGCGGCCGGGCACCAGCGAGCAGAAGTCCGCGAGCCAACGGTTGTGGGCCCGCAGCCCGGCCCAGCGCAGTGCGAACTCCTCGCGCGTGGGCACGGGGGCCAGGAGGGAGGCGGAGGGGAAGAACGGCGGGACCGTGTTCGGGAACACGACCTCAGCGACGATCCCGTCCGCCTCCAGTTCCGCGACCCTCCGCCCGGAGTTCCAGTTCCGGTCGGCGGTGTCGGCGAGCAGGTCCTCGTACGGATTGACGTACGCCGCGGCCCAGGCGTCGAACTCGTCGTGGTGCTTCCGCTCCAGGTACGGCTTGTAGTCGAGCAGGTCGGCGCCCGCGTGGCAGTCCGCGGAGATCACGGTGTACCTGGCGTTTTTGTCGGCGCTGTCCATCGCTCAGTTCACCCCCAGGGCCGGGAAGTCGTGGTCGGTCAGCCAGTGGCGGCCCACCTCGCGCGAGCGCGCCCAGGACGCCTCGACGGCCGCCTGGTCGGCGGGCTGGCCGAGGTCGGCCGGGGTCGGGCCGATGCGGCGGGCCAGCGGGGCCAGCTCCGCCGTGTCGAAGCCGAACACCTCGGCCGCCGCGAGCCCCAGCATGCGGCGCGTCTCGGTCACCGGGATGTCGTGGAAGGTGTCGCGCAGCCACGCGCGCGTGCGCGGCCACGTGCCCTCGGGGTGCGGGAAGTCGCTGCCCCACAGGATGTTGTCGACCCCGATCTCGTACCGCTGCGCCAGCTCGCGCCGTTTGGTGTTGGTGGCGCAGACGAAGACCTGCCGGTCCAGGTACTCGCTCGGCGGGCGCTTCATCGAGGAGAACGGCGAGAGCTTCTTGCCGCCGTGCGCGCCGAGGTACAGGCGGTCCATGAACCACAGCAGGTTCGGCAGCCACCAGCAGCCGGACTCGGCCACGCCGAACCTGAGCCCGGGGTGCCGTTCGAACACGCCCGACCAGAGGAGGAACCACAGCGGCCTGGCCGGCCACCAGGTCACCTCGGAGACGTAGATGCCGAGGTGGTCGCCGTACTCGTGGCGCGGGGCCGCCCCCGAGTGGGTGACCACCGGCATCCCGGTCTCGGCCGCGGCGGCCCACACGGGGTCGTAACGGCGGTCGTGGTACGGCTCCTTGTCGACCCACATGGACGGGATCATCAGCGCGCCGAGGCCCGACTCCTTGGCCCGGTGGACCTCCGCGACGACCCGGTCCACCTCGCCCGTGACCGGCAGCAGGGCGACCCCGCAGTGCCGTTCGGGGCGTTCGGCGACGAACTCCGCGAGCCAACGGTTGTGGGCCTGGGCGCCCGCCATGCCCAGCTCGGGGTCCTGGTCCCCGGAGAGCCCGAGGCCCACGCCGAAGGGCGCGGCGGTCCTGCTGTCGACGGCGTCCGCGTCGGGGAAGACGACCTCGGCCGCGACCCCGTCGCCGTCGAGCTCCTTGAGCCGCCGCGCGCTGTCCCAGCCGCCGCGCAGCCCCTCCTCGTTGTCGGCGAACCACTTGTCGGCGAACGCCTCGTTGCGCACGCCGAGCCGGGTCATGGCCTCCCTGCGGGCTCCTCGGCCCGCCAGGAACTCGTCGAAGGCGCGGTGGAAGCGGGCGTCCAGATAGGGCCGGTACCGCTCGGTGGGCAGCCCGGCGTGGCAGTCGGAGGAGATGATCAGATAAGGGTCGTGCCGTTCGCTCGTGCCGCTCATGACGAACCCCTCAGTCGAGGACGAAGCGTTCCAGGTACGACGGTTCGGCGCGGTCGAGCATCGACCGGGCCCGTGCCCTGATCTGGCGGTCGCTGTGCTCGCTCGGCGGCAGCAGCCAGAAGCGGTCCGCCCCGATCCCCTCCACGACGACCTCGGCGACGTACTCGACGGGGGTGAACTCCACCTCCCGGCCCGCTTCCCGCATCGCCGCCTCCCACTGGTCGAGACTGCGGTACGGGGTCCTGCGCGGGCGCTCCTTGGCGTACCTGTCGGGGCGGTTGCGGTGCGACTCCCACAGTCCGGTGCGCAGCATGTGCGGACCGGGGAAGAGGACGGACGCGCCGACCGCCGCGCCCTCCGCCTTCAGATGGGCGTAGAGCGACTCGGTCATCGTCACCACGGCCGCCTTGGTCACCGCGTACACCGACGCGGTCGGCAGCGGCGCGATCCCGCCGTCGCCCGAGGAGGTGTTCACGACGTGTCCTGGGGCGCCGCCCTCGATCATGCGGGGGACGAACGCCTGGATGCCGTGGAAGACGCCCCACACGTTGACCGCGAAGGCCCACTTCCAGTCGTTGGGGTCGTGCTCCCACATGCGGCCCTCCGCGCCGGACCCCACGCCCGCGTTGTTGCACAGCACGTGGACGGCGCCGAAGGTGGCGTACGCGTCGTCGGCCAGTTCCCGTACGGAGTCCCGCTCGCCGACGTCCACCACGCGCGCGTGCACCGTGGCGCCGCTTCCGCGCAGCCGGGCGGCGGCCTTGTCCAGCGCGGCCTCCTCGACGTCCGCGAGGACCACCTTCAGGCCCTCGGCGGCGAACCGCTCGGCCATGGCCAGGCCGATGCCGCTCGCCGCTCCCGTGACGACGGCGACCTGTCCCGCCTCCAGCTCCATGTCAGGCGCTCCCCTCCGGCGGACCGTCCAGGACCTGCGCCGGGTCGTCGTAGCGCTGGTGGACGTACGGGAGGAGGTCCCGGGCGCTGACCCGCTCGACGACCCGGCCCTTCTGTTCGGTGCTCTTCTCGCCGATGGTGATCTCGACCAGGCGGCGCACGGGGAGGTCCGCGACGGGGTCGTACATCGACTCGCGCAGCACCACGTCACCGGTGACCTTCTCCAGGGCGCGGAACCGCTCCAGCCGGGTGCAGTGCACCAGCACCGGGTCGGCGTCGAATCCGGAGCCCGTGCCGACGCCCTCGACGGACGGCAGGAACTTGAAGTAGAAGTCGGTCCTCCCGGCGGGTTCGGGCAGCGGCAGCGGGCCGCTCACCGCGCCGCGCACCTCCACGAAGGCGATGCCGTGCCGGGCGAGCGCGGCGCGCACGACGAGGCCGTCCCGCTCGACCGTCACCTCGCCCAGCTTCTTGGGCTCGCCGAAGACCTCGCGGCCGCCGACGAGGGCCCGCTCGTGGGTCATCGGCATGACGAGCGGGTACCAGCCCGGCACGCCGTCGTGGACGGCCGCGACGGCGACGGACCCGGCGCCCAGCGGGTAGCCGGGCAGTTCCACCTTGCTGACGACCGCCCGCACCAGGGGCTGTTCGGCGGGCTTCAGGGGCGGCGGGAGCACCGCCGCCACGACGTCCGGGTCGCTCTCCCAGACGGCCACCACGCCGGTGGACCAGACGGCGGGCGACTTCGCGCCCGCCGCGCGCGTGGCCGCGATCTCGGCCTCGGTTCGGGCCCCGTACCGTACACGTGCCATGACGTACCGCCCTTCTGCGTGGCGCCAGTAGCCTGTAACACAGTTACACCGGGACGGATGAAGGGTAAATAGCCCTGCACGTACGGGAGTTGCCCCGACACGTACGGAAGGTGGAGGCGCCATGGCCCGCACAGCGCTGACCCGCTCGGAGGTCCTGGACGCCGCCGCCGCGCTGGTCAGGCAGCACGGTCCCGCCGCCCTGACGATGCGCAAGCTCGCCGCCGAGCTGGGCACGGCGGTCACCTCGATCTACTGGCACATCGGCAACCGCGAGTCCCTGCTGGACGCCCTCGTCGAACGCACCGTCCTGGAGATGGGCGCCATCGCGCCGCGCGGCACCACGCCCGTCGACCGCGTCGTCTCCCTCGCCCGGCGGCTGCGCCGCGAGCTGCGCGCCAGGCCCCACCTGATCGCGATGGTCCACGAACGGGGCCTCACCGAGCGCATGTTCCTCCCCGCCCAGCAGGCGCTCGTGCGCGAGGTGCACGCGGCGGGGCTGCGGGGCGCGGCGGCGGCCGACGCCGTACGGGCCGTGCAGTTCCAGGTGGTCGGCTTCCTGCTGGTCGAACGGAACCGCGAGCGCGCGCCCGCGCAGTCGCCGGGCGAGGGCGCCCTGTGGTCGGCCCCGCCTCCCGCGCGGGACGTGCCGCGGGACGCGGCGCTCGCCCGCGCGCTGGCCCGTCCCGTCGACCCGGACCGGCTGTTCACGACCTCCGTACGGGCCCTGGTGAGCGCCCTGCTGACCCCGCCCGCTGCCGTCGGGGACGACCGGATCACACCGTCGGGACCCTGACTGTCAGTCCCGGCCCGTATCCTCTGTGACCATGCTCGACGACCGCCAGACAGCAGCAGCGCCGCAAGCGTGGCCGACCGCGTACCCACAGGGTTACGCGGTCGTCGACGTGGAGACGACCGGGCTCAGCCGTGACGACCGGATAATCTCCGCCGCCGTGTACCGGCTGGACGCTCAGGGCAACGTCGAGGACCACTGGTACTCGACGGTCAACCCGCAGCGGGACCCGGGCCCCGTCTGGATCCACGGACTGACCAGCGACGTGCTCGCGGACGCGCCGCTCTTCCCGGAGATCGTCGGCGAGCTGTCCGAGCGGCTCGCGGACCGCGTGCTGGTCGCCCACAACGCCGTCTTCGACTGGTCGATGCTGGCGCGGGAGTACGCGCGCGCGGAGCGCGTGGCGCCGGTGCGGCAGCGGCTGTGCACCATCGCGCTCTCCAAGGAGCTGGCGCTCCCGCTGCCCAACCACAAGCTGGAGTCCCTGGCCGCCCACTTCGGTGTCGTCCAGCAGCGCGCGCACCACGCGCTCGACGACGCGCGCGTGCTCGCCGAGGCGTTCCGGCCGAGTCTGCACGCGGCGGCGCGCGGCGGCGTGCGGCTGCCGCTCCTCGAATGCCGCCCCCTCACGGAGTGGTCGCAGTCACCCGCGACGCCCCGGATCGGCTACCAGGCGACGCACGGCTCGGCCGCCTCCTCGTCGTACCGCCCGACCAGCTGGCGCCCCTCCCGCAAGCGCCCCGCCTGCCCCTACCCCAACCCCGGGCGGTACGAGGCCGAGAAGCCGCTGGTGCAGGGGATGCGCGTGGCGTTCTCCGGGGACACCTCCATCGACCGCGAGCTGCTGGAGGACCGCGCGACCGAGGCGGGGCTGCACGTGGCGACCAGTGTGTCGCGGCTCACCAGCCTCCTGGTCACCAACGACCCGGACTCCGCGACGTCCAAGACCGTCAAGGCGAAGTCGTTCGGCACGCCGGTCATCGACGAGGCGGCCTTCACCCAGCTGCTGCGCGACGTGGCGCCCGCCCGCGCGGACGGGTGACGGATCTGGCGCGGCGCCCGCGCGCGACGGACCGCGCACCGCACCCTGTGGCGCATGGCACGTTGCGAAGTATGCGGAAACGACTACGGCATGTCCTTCGAGGTGCACGCGCAGGGCGCGGTGCACGTCTTCGACTGCTTCTCCTGCGCCATCCACCGCATGGCACCCATCTGTGAGCACTGCCGGGTCCAGATCATCGGCCAGGGCGTGGAGGCCGAGGGGCACTGGTACTGCGGTGCGCACTGCGCCCGCGCCGAGGGGAGGGCGGGCATCGTCGACAGGGTCTGAGACCGGGCCGGGTACGAGGACCGGGACGAGGCCGGGGACGAGGACCGGCGCACGGCCCGGGGCGAGGCCCTGACGGGCGCCCGCCGCACCCTGCCGGACCCCGCCCCGTGGCCGAGTTGTACGGTCATGGGGTGTACCGCTTCCTGTTGACCCGGCAGTGGGTGTTCCTCACCCTGCTCTTCCTCGTCCTCATCCCCGCGATGGTCGAACTGGGCTTCTGGCAGCTGCACAGGCACCAGCACCGGGTCGCCCAGAACGAACTCGTCTCCGCCAGCGTCAAGGCGGAGCCCGTCCCGGTGACCGAGCTGACCTCCCCCGGCCACACCGTCCCGCGCTCCGACTACTGGCGGACGGTGACCGCCACCGGGACGTTCGACACCGAGCACGAGGTCGTGATCCGCCGCAGGACCTCCAACGACGACCGCGCGGGCGTCCACGTGCTGACCCCCCTCGTCCTCAAGGACGGCAGGGTGGTCCTCGTCAACCGGGGCTGGATCCCGGCGGCGGCCGACCAGCGGGAGTACCCCGCCGTCCCGCCCGCCCCCAAGGGCGAGGTGACCGTCACGGGCCGGCTGAAGGCCGACGAGACGACGAAGGCCAGCGGCATCAAGGACCTGCGCGGGCTGCCGCCCCGGCAGATCATGCTCATCAACAGCGAGCAGCAGGCCGAGCGCATCGGCCGCCCCGTCCTCGGCGGCTACCTGGAGCTGACGGCCCCCGAGCCCGCCGACAACAGGCCCGAAGTGATCGCCGAGCCGGACCACGACTCGATCGGCGCCCACATGGCGTACGCCGTCCAGTGGTGGCTGTTCGCCGCCGCCGTACCCGTCGGCTGGGTGGTTCTCGTACGCCGCGAGAAGCGCGACCGGGACGCCCAGGCGCGGCAGGCCACCACCGAGCCGGTGGGCTCAGCCGCCTGACCGCACGGCGCGGTGGCCGGCGCTCCCGCCCGGCGGTGGTCATCTTTCCCGCTTAACCGCGCGGCGCCGCGGGAACACGCCCCTGCGTGACCCCACGCATCGAGGACTACGCCCTGATCGGCGATCTGCAGACCGCCGCCCTGGTCGGCCGCGACGGCTCGATCGACTGGCTGTGCCTGCCCCGCTTCGACTCGGCGGCCTGTTTCGCCGCGCTGCTCGGCGACGAGGAGAACGGCCACTGGCGGATCGCGCCCAAAGGCGCCGGCGAGTGCACGGGGCGCGGCTACCGCGGCGACACCCTCGTCCTCGAATCCTTCTGGGAGACCCGCACGGGCACCGTGAAGGTCGTCGACTTCATGCCGCAGCGCGACGAGGCCCCCGACGTCGTACGGATCGTGGAGGGCGTCAGCGGCACCGTCGAGATGGCGTCGACGCTGCGGCTGCGCTTCGACTACGGCTCGGTGGTGCCCTGGGTGCGCCGCTCGGACGGGCACCGGGCGGCGGTCGCGGGCCCCGACTCGGTGTGGCTGCGCAGCGAGCCCCACGTCAAGACGTGGGGCCAGCAGTACAGCACCTGTTCGTCGTTCGAAGTCTCCGCGGGCGAGCAGGTGGCGTTCGTCCTCACCTGGCACCCCTCGCACCGGCCGCGGCCCGATCTCATCGACCCGTACGAGGCGCTGGAGCACTCGCTGGAGGACTGGGAGGAGTGGGCGGGCCGCTGCCGCTACGAAGGCCCCTACCGCGAGGCGGTCATCCGCTCCCTGATCACCCTCAAGGCGCTCACCTACCGCCCCACGGGGGGCATCGTCGCGGCCCCCACCACCTCGCTGCCCGAACAGATCGGCGGCGTGCGGAACTGGGACTACCGCTACTGCTGGCTGCGCGACTCGACCCTCACCCTCGGCGCGCTGCTCTCCGCCGGATACGTGGAGGAGGCGGGCGCCTGGCGGAACTGGCTGCTGCGCGCCGTCGCGGGCGACCCCGCCGACCTCCAGATCATGTACGGACTGTCGGGCGAACGCAGGCTGCCCGAGACGGAGCTGGACTGGCTGCCGGGCTACGGACGCTCCGCACCGGTCCGTACGGGCAACGCGGCGGTGCGCCAGCTCCAGCTCGACGTGTACGGAGAGGTGGTCGACTCGCTGTACCTGGCGCGGGAGGCCGGTCTGGACGCCCAGCCGCACGCCTGGAACCTGGAGCTGAGCCTGCTGGGCTTCCTGGAGGCGAAGTGGCGCGAGCCGGACGAGGGCCTGTGGGAGATCAGGGGCCCGCGCAGGCACTTCGTCCACTCGAAGGTGATGGCGTGGGTCGCCGCCGACCGCGCCGTGCGGACCCTGGAGGCGGACCCCTCGCTGCGCGGCGACGCGGGGCGCTGGCGGGCGATGCGCGAGGAGGTGCACCGGGAGGTCTGCGAGAAGGGGTACGACCCGGTGCGCAACACCTTCACCCAGTCCTACGGCTCCCGGGAGCTGGACGCGGCGACCCTGCTGATCCCCCGGGTCGGCTTCCTGCCGCCGGACGACCCGAGGGTGGTGGGCACGGTCGACGCGGTGCGCGCCGAGCTGGGTCAGGACGGCTTCGTACGCCGCTACAGCACCGAGACCGGGCCCGCGCGGGGCACCGCGGTCGACGGGCTGCCGGGCGGCGAGGGAACGTTCCTGGTCTGCTCGTTCTGGCTGGCGGACGCGCTGCGGATGACGGGGCGGGAGAAGGAGGCGCGGGAGCTCTTCGAGCGGCTCCTCGCCCTGCGCAACGACGTCGGGCTGCTCGCGGAGGAGTACGACCCGGTGTCCGGGCGGCAGCTCGGCAACTACCCGCAGGCGTTCAGCCACATCGGCCTCGTGGGCACCGCACTGGCCCTCCTGTCGGAGGACGCGGCAGGATGAGCCCATGGATCTTGGGCTGAAGGACCGCGTCTACCTCGTCACCGGAGCCACCCGGGGGCTCGGCAACGCGTCGGCGCGCGCACTGGTCGAGGACGGCGCACGCGTCGTCGTCACGGGACGGGACGGCAAGACGGTCGCCGACGCGGCCGCCGGGCTGGGCGAGGGCGCGGCGGGCATCGCCGCGGACAACGCCGACCCGGCGACCGCGGAGCGCCTGGTCGCCGCCGCGAAGGAGCGCTTCGGGCGGCTGGACGGGGTGCTGATCAGCGTGGGCGGGCCGCCCGCGGGGTCGGCGACGGACAACACGGACGAGCAGTGGATCGCGGCGTTCGACTCGGTGTTCCTCGGGGCGGTGCGGCTGGCTCGGGCGGCGGCGGGCGCACTGGGCGAGGGCGGGGTGATCGGCTTCGTGCTGTCGGGCTCCGTGCACGAGCCGATTCCGGGGCTGACGGTCTCCAACGGCCTGCGGCCGGGGCTCGCGGGGTTCGCGAAGTCCCTCGCGAACGATCTGGGGCCGCGGGGCATCCGGGTGATCGGGCTGCTCCCCGGGCGCATCGAAACGGACCGGATCCGTGAGCTGGACGCCCTGTCGGACGATCCGGCGGCTACGCGCGCGGAGGCCGAGGCGGGGATTCCGCTGCGGCGGTACGGGGCGGTGGAGGAGTTCGGGCGGGCGGCGGCGTTCCTGCTGTCGCCCGCGGCGTCGTACCTGACGGGCGTCATGCTGCCCGTGGACGGCGGCGCCAGGCACGGGTTCTAGAAGGCGCGGCAGGGGGACGGGCGGGGCGGGTACGTCGCGGGGGGGGGCAGGGCGGGTACGTCGCGCGGGGGGGCAGGGCGGGTACGTCGCGGGGGGGCGCCCCGCCCACCACGCCTCCTACTGCACCCGGCTCCCCCCGTGCCGTACCGCTCCCACCCGTACCTCCGTGGGGAGTCGCGCGAGCCCCGCCGAGCCGCGCGCGTGCTCCACCGCTCCCTCCGCGAGCCGCGCCACCGCCTCCCCCGGCCCCGCGTGCGGTTCGAGCATCAGCGCCATCCGGACCTCCGGCGCCGACCGCCGCCCGGTCAGCGCCACCCGGGCCCGCGCCACGCCCTCCTGCGCCTGCGCCTCGCCCGTCAGTACGGCCTCCATCGCCCGGCCCCGCAGCAGCGCGCCCTCGCCGTCCCCGCTGTCCACCAGGACCTCGGAGAGCCGCGCCCTGCGCAGCTGCGCGAGGAGCCACCACAGGCCGAGCAGGGCGAGCACCGCGAGGGAGCCGATCACCGCGGGCCACCACCAGCCCTCGTCGCGCCACCGGCCCCGGTCCGCCGCGCTCAGCAGGACGTCGTCGCGCCCGTCGAAGGGCCACCAGTGCGGTACGGACAGACCGAGCCCGGCGGCCAGCACCGCGCCGCCGACGCCGATCAGTACGAGCCCCGCCGCCCCGACGGCCACCCGGTTGACGCTCTTCAGCACGCTCCGCACGATCCGTTCACCCCTTGCCCTTGGGACGCGTCACCCGCACCGCCATGCCGGGCGGCCTGGCGAGACCCAGCTCTCCGAGCGCCGCGCCCAGTGCGGCGTCCAGGTCGGTCCGCACGTCGTCGAGCTCGCGGAAGTGCGCGAGGGCCCGTACGGCCACCTTGCGCCGCCCGACCCGCACCCGTACCGACCGCACTCCCGGCACCTCCAGCGCCCGGTCCCGCAGCAGCAGGCCCGCCGCACCCCGGTCTAGCCCGGCCCGCAGCCCTTGCGCGCCGCGCATGGTCAGCAGTCCGCGCAGCCCCGGGGTGAGCGCGAGGACGAGCAGCCAGACGCCGAGCAGTACGGCGCCCGCCGCGCCCGCGAGGACCCAGGTGTCGTCCAGGGGGCGCCGGGCCAGTTCGGCCGCGAGGGTGCGGCGCCACTCCATGGCGGGGCGTTCGGCGCGCACCGCCGCGATGTCGTAGAGCAGCAGGCCCGCGCCGCCCGCCACCGCCAGGGCGAGCAGCCCGGCGGGGATCCGGCGCGCGGACCAGAAGCGCCGGGCGGCGGTGTCCTGGAGCACCGGCACCGGTTCGTAGGCGGCGGACGAAGCGGACTGGTCGAGTTCGACGGTCACAGGACTCTCTCCCTCCCCTGGGCCGTACGGGCCTCGAAGGCGTGCAGCCGTTCCACCTGGACCGCCACCTCGGGCACCTCCATTCCCGCCAACGCCTTTACCCGCTGGGAGACTTGGCGACGCACGGCGCCGCACGCACCGCCGATGTCGCAGGGGTAGCCGAGTTCCAGGCTGATCCGGACACGGGCACTGCCCCGCTGCACCGTCACCGTCGCGTGCGGCGGCGCGGCGCCGTCCGGGACCCCGGAGGGTCCGCCGTCCGGCGCCGCGTCGAGCGCCTCGCGCGCGGCCTGCGCGGCGATCTTCGCGACGACCCGGTCGGCGATCCGCGTCTCTCCCCGCCCGCCCGCTTCGACCCGGTCAGCCACGGCGCCTCACCGTCGCCTGTCGCCGCGTCCGCCGCCCTCGCGGCCCCGGAAGAAGTCGCCGGGCTCCAGATCGCCCTCCAGGAACCGCCCGGCCACGAAGCCGATCGCGCCCAGGGCCGCGACCAGCAGAAAGGCCCCGAAGCCGCCGAAGTACCCGGCGAAGCCGAGCCCCATGCCGGCCAGCAGGCCGACCACTGCCATGCTCATGCCTCACTCCTCCACCGCTGAAGCGCCGCGCCCGGCCGCGATCGGCCGTGCCCGGCCACGACCGGTCACGACGGGGCCGGGCGGCCCGGCCGGTTCACTGGAGCCGGGGCTCCGGCTCCTCTTCCTCCTCGTCGGGCAGCTTCACGTCGCTGACCGCGATGTTGACCTCGACGACCTCCAGGCCCGTCATCCGCTCGACCGCCGCGACGACGTTCTCGCGCACGGCGCGCGCGGTGTCGGCGATGGAGACGCCGTACTCCACGACGATCTCCAGGTCGAGCGCCGTCTGCACCTCGCCGACCTCGGCCTTCACCCCTCGGGTGACGGACTTGTTGCCGCCCGGTACGCGGTCGCGGACGGCGCCGAAGGTGCGGGCGAACCCGCTGCCCATGGCGTGCACGCCGACCACGTCGCGGGCGGCGAGCCCGGCGATCTTCTCCACGACGCCGTCGGCGATGGTGGTCCTGCCCCGGCTCGCGGGGTCGCCGCCGCCCCGCTTCACGGGCTCCTTGGCGCCCGCTTCCCGCTCCTTGACCTGTGCCGTGTCAGTCATGAGCTTGTGCCCCTTTCTGCTCCGTTGCCCACATTAAGTGCGGATGCCCCGAACCGCGCCGGGGATGCGGCAGGCTGGGGCAATGACGACTGCGGACGCGGTACGGAGAAGAGTGGGCCTGGGCAGGCTGCTGCCGCTCGGCGGGGCGGCCGACGGCGCCTGGATCACCGAGCGGGCGGCGGTCGCGGTGCTCCGCGCGGCGGCCGCGCGTGCCGTGCCGGGCGCGGAGGTCGGCACGCTGCGGCTGGGGCTCGCCGGCGCCCCTCACCAGGCGGCGACGCCGGTCACGCCGCCGCCGAGCGCGCTGCCGCCGGGGGTGCTGCGGGCCGAGGCGGAGTGCGCCGCGACGCTCGACGCGCCGCTGCCCACGACGGCCGAAGCGCTGCGCCGCGCGCTGCTCACGGCCGCGGACGAGCGGCTCGGCCTGCTGGTCACCGAGGTGGACGTCCGGGTGACGGAGCTGTTGGACGAGGCGCCAGGCCCGCCGCGGGCGGGGGCCCCGCCGAAGGCGCGCGGCGCCGATCCCGTGGTGCTCGCGGTGCCGGGCGTCGCGCATCTGACGGCGGTGCTGGGCGCTTCGGAGCGCCTGGTGGAGGTGGCGACGACCGGGCAGCGGCGGGCGCTGGACGTGGCGCGCGGGGTGCGCGACGCGGTGGGGCGTCCGGTGGCGGTGCTGATCACCTGGGCGGGGTGAGGCGGGGGCGGGGCCGGGGGCCGTTCGGGTGAAGCCCGGCCGGGACCGCGCCCCCGCGGGGGCGCGGGGAGCTGCGTGACCAGCGCCCGCCGACTCGCGGACGACGCGCCCCGCTTCCCGCTTCCCGCGGAGCGCCTACTCGGCGAGGCCCGCCAGGTCGCGCAGGCGGCGGCCCTGTGCGGCGCGCTCGGCGACGCGCTGCTCCTCGTAGGTGCGGCCCGCGGCGCCGCGCAGCAGCGCCTTGGTCTCGATCACCGCGTCACGCGGCGCGGCGACGAGCGCGGCCACCAAGTCCCGTACCGCACCGTCGAGTTCTTCGGCGGGCACGACCAGGTTGGCGAGGCCGGTGCGCTCCGCCTCGTCCGCGCGGACGAACCGTCCGGTGACGCAGATCTCCAGCGCGCGGGCGTAGCCGACGAGGGAGACGAGCGGGTGCGTGCCGGTGAGGTCGGGGACGAGCCCCAGGCTGGTCTCGCGCATGGAGAACTGCGCGTCCTCGGCGGCGACCCGCAGGTCACAGGCGAGGGCGAGCTGGAATCCGGCACCGATCGCATGCCCCTGGACGGCGGCGACGGAGATGATGTCGTTCCTGCGCCACCAGGTGAACGCCTCCTGGTAGGCGGCGATTTCGGCGTCGAGCGCCTCGTCGGAACCGCGCGCGAGGTCGATGAACGACGGCTCGCCGTCGAAGCCCTCGGGCGTGAACGCCTGGCGGTCGAGGCCCGCGGAGAAGGACTGGCCCTCGCCGCGCAGCACCACGACCCGCACGCTGCCCGGCAGCGACCGCCCCGCTTCCGTCAACGCCCGCCACAGAGCGGGAGACTGGGCGTTGCGCTTCGCGGGGTTGGTCAGTGTCACCGTGGCAACGGCGTCCTCGACGGTGAGTCGTACACCGTCCTTGTCGAGCACGGAGTTGTCGAGCACGGAGTCGGGCGTGTTCATGGGTGCCTCCGGGGTCGGGTGCAGTCAGTCAGCGGTCGAGCAGCTAAGTGACTGAACAGTAACCACCCGGTCGGCCGCACGGCAGACCGGGTGGCCACCGCCGAAACCGGTGGGACCCGGGCCCTTCTCCGGCCGTCAGGCCGAAGCGGCCTTCTTGCCTCGTGTCGCTCCGCCGCGTCCCCGCAGCGTGACTCCGGACTCACTGAGCATCCGGTGCACGAATCCGTAGGAGCGGCCGGTCTCTTCGGCCAGCGCCCGGATGCTCGCACCGGAGTCGTACTTCTTCTTCAGGTCTGCCGCGAGCTTGTCGCGCGCGGCGCCGGTAACCCGGCTGCCCTTCTTCAGAGTCTCGGCCACCCGTGCCTCCTCATGGGAAGTGCGCTCTGGACTTCTCATGATCACCCCTCTGGGGCTTCCTGGCCACCCATTCGGCAAGGTCCGTCCATAAGGCTTTACGCGGATCGGACGCTCCGTCACGAACGGAATCTTCTGTTCCACTCGCTCCGGAGCGTGTCCGGAGGCGAACGTTCAGGGGAAGTGCCAGGTCAGGGCCGTATCCAGAGAGTCAGCACGACGTGACGCCGTGAGACGGCACCGGACGGGTCGCCACGCCGCGGTACGAGACGCACTCACTCAGATGAAGGATCACCCGTGGGCCGAATGATCCATACGGAGTGGATCAATGCACGGCACATGAATACCGGCCGGTCAGGCCAGGGTCACCAGGTCCCGGTAGTCGGCGCCCCACAGGTCCTCGACGCCGTCGGGCAGCAGGATGATGCGCTCGGGCTGGAGCGCGTCCACGGCGCCCTCGTCGTGCGTGACGAGGACGACGGCGCCCTTGTAGGTGCGCAGCGCGCCGAGGATCTCCTCGCGGCTGGCCGGGTCGAGGTTGTTGGTGGGCTCGTCGAGGAGCAGCACGTTCGCGGACGAGACGACCAGCGTGGCCAGGGCGAGCCGGGTCTTCTCGCCGCCGGAGAGCACCCCGGCGGGCTTGTCGACGTCGTCGCCCGAGAAGAGGAAGGAGCCCAGCGTCTTGCGCACCTCGACGAGGTCGAGGTCGGGCGCCGCCGAGCGCATGTTCTCCAGGACCGTGCGGTCCGGGTCCAGGGTCTCGTGCTCCTGGGCGTAGTAGCCGAGCTTGAGGCCGTGGCCCTCGACGACCTCGCCGGTGTCGGGCTTCTCCACGCCGCCGAGGAGGCGCAGCAGGGTCGTCTTGCCCGCGCCGTTGAGGCCGAGGATGACGACGCGGGAGCCCTTGTCGATGGCGAGGTCCACATCGGTGAAGATTTCGAGGGAGCCGTACGACTTGGACAGGCCCTCCGCCATCAGCGGGGTCTTGCCGCAGGGCGCGGGCTCGGGGAAGCGCAGCTTGGCGACCTTGTCCTGGGCACGGACCGCTTCGAGGCCGGAGAGCAGGCGGTCGGCGCGGCGGGCCATGTTCTGCGCGGCGACGGTCTTGGTGGCCTTGGCGCGCATCTTGTCGGCCTGCGCGTTGAGGGCCGCGGCCTTCTTCTCGGCGTTCTGGCGCTCGCGCTTGCGGCGCTTCTCGTCGGCCTCGCGCTGCTGCTGGTAGAGCTTCCAGCCCATGTTGTAGACGTCGATCGTGGAGCGGTTGGCGTCGAGGTAGAACACCTTGTTGACGACGGTCTCGACGAGGTCGACGTCGTGGGAGATCACGATGAAGCCGCCGCGGTACGTCTTGAGGTAGTCGCGCAGCCAGACGATCGAGTCGGCGTCGAGGTGGTTGGTCGGCTCGTCGAGGAGCAGGGTGTCGGCGTCCGAGAAGAGGATGCGGGCGAGCTCGACGCGGCGGCGCTGACCGCCGGAGAGGGTGTGCAGCGGCTGGCCGAGCACCCGGTCGGGGAGGTTGAGCGCGGCGGCGATGGTGGCGGCCTCGGCCTCGGCGGCGTACCCGCCCTTGGTGAGGAACTCCGTCTCCAGGCGCTCGTACCTCTTCATGGCCTTCTCGCGGGTGGCGCCCTTGCCGTTCGCCATCCGGTCCTCGTTCTCGTGCATCTTGCGCAGGATCTCGTCGAGGCCGCGGGCCGAGAGGATGCGGTTGCGGGCCAGCACGTCGAGGTCGCCGGTGCGCGGGTCCTGCGGGAGGTAGCCGACCTCGCCGGAGCGCGAGATGGTGCCCGCCGCGGGGATGCCCTCGCCCGCGAGGCACTTGGTGAGGGTGGTCTTGCCCGCTCCGTTGCGGCCGACGAGGCCGACGCGGTCGCCCTTGGCGATGCGGAACGAGGCGGACTCGATGAGGATGCGGGCGCCGGCGCGCAGCTCGATGCCGGATGCGGTGATCACGGGAAGACTCCAGGGCGGTGTGGACGGCGGAAGGACGACGGGCGGATGTTCTTCGACGCCGTCTAATGCACAAGGAGAATTGCCATACGGCCCAGTCTAACGGTGTCCTGCAACTGCTTTTCGGTCGCGTCCCGCCCTTTCGGCGGCATCCGCGCCGCATCCGTACAGGTGCCGCAAAAGGGGCGGGACGTCGCGGGGTGATCAATACTCGGCGCAGGGCGGCGGTGCGCCGTCGCCGGAACGCGGAGGTGGTGGCCCATGCAGTTCGACGACGACGCCCCGCTGGACACCTCTGAGGTCCAGGACGTGCGCGGCAGCCGGGTGCCCGGCGGGAAGGCCACGATCGGCGGCGGCATCGCCGGGCTCGTCGCGCTGGTGCTGGGCCTGCTCTTCGGGGTGGGGCCCGAGCAGCTGGGGCTCTCGTCGGGCGACTCCGACCCGGCGCCGGTCTCCTCGACCGCGGCGCAGGTGGACCGGGACTGCAAGGCGGGGCGGGACGCCAACACCAAGGACGACTGCCGGATCGTCGGCGTGGTCAACAGCGTGCAGGACTTCTGGAACCAGGAGTTCGCGCGGCGCGGCTCGCGCTACGCGCCGGCCACCACCACGCTGTTCAGCGGCCGGGTCGGCACGGCCTGCGGCTCGGCGACGTCGGCGGTCGGGCCCTTCTACTGCCCCGGGGACCGGAAGGTCTATCTGGACCTGGGGTTCTTCGAGGAGCTGCGGACGAAGTTCGGCTCGAACGGCGGGCCCTTCGCGCAGGCGTACGTGGTGGCGCACGAGTACGGGCACCACGTGCAGAACCTGATGGGCACGCTGGGCAAGGCGCAGGACGGACGGCAGGGCGCGGACAGCAACGCGGTGCGCGTCGAGCTCCAGGCCGACTGCTACGCCGGGGTGTGGGCGCACCACGCCACGACCACGCCCGACGCGAAGACGGGCAAGCCGCTGTTCTCGCAGGTCTCGGACGACGACATCCGCGACGGTCTCGACGCGGCGGCGGCGGTGGGCGACGACCGGATCCAGGAGAAGTTCCAGGGGCGGGTGACGCCGGAGAGCTGGACGCACGGCTCGGCGGCCCAGCGCCAGCAGTGGTTCTACACGGGCTACCGCGGCGGCGACATGGCGCGGTGCAACACGTTCCGGTGAAACCCGCCGCCGGTGCGGCGGGGCGTTGTCAGTGCCGGGTGCCAGACTGAGACACAGATCACAGGCACAGGCTCTCAAGGCTTCGGAACCGGAAAGGGTGACCGTGATGGCAACCTCGCCGAGCATCTGCCCGACGCTCCTCTACGAGGACGCGAAGGCCGCGATCAGTCTGCTGAAGGACGCCTTCGGCTTCACCGAGATCAGTGTGTACGAGGGCGGGGACGGCAGCGTGCTCCACGCCGAGCTGTCGTTCGGCGGCGGCACGGTGATGCTGGGTTCGGCCGGGCGGGGCGGCGCGTTCGCCGAGGCGATGGCGGGCGGCGGGCCCGCGGGGGTGTACGTGGTGGTCGACGACGTGGACGCGCACCACGCGCGGGCGGCCGAGCGCGGCGTGGAGATCCTGATGCCGCCGACGGACCAGGACTACGGCTCGCGGGACTACATGGCGCGGGACGCGGAGGGCAACGTGTGGAGCTTCGGGACGTACGCACCGGGGTCGGCCGGGTAGCGGTACGGCACGGACCGGGGCGGTCCGTGCCGTCGGGCCGTCAGACGCAGGCTCTCAGCCCTCGCCGGTGTGCACCTGGAAGGCCGCCCGGCGCACCGCCTTGGCCAGGGCGGGGTCCGGGTGGGCCGCCGCGAGCGCGACGAGGACCTGCACGGTGCGGGGGTGGCCGATCGCGCGGACCTCGGCGAGGAGCGCGGGGACGGTGCCCTGGACCGCCGAGTCCAGGTGGCGTACGAGCAGCTCGCTCTCGCCGTGGTCGGCGACGGCCGCCGCGGTGTCGACCCAGAGCCAGGTCAGCTCTTCGCGGGTGAGCACCTCGGGCGCGTCCTCGGGGTCGGCGCCCTCGTACTCCGCGAGCCACAGCAGGGCGTAGGGGCGCAGGGCCGGCTCGACGGCGGCGGCGCGCACCCCGGCCTCGGCGGGGGCGCCGACCACGCGCAGCGCCTCGAAGGCGAGGCCGCGCAGCAGGGCGTCCTCGCCCCGGGCGGCGGCCAGCAGTTCGCTGACGGCGCTGCCGACGGGGCGGGCGGCGAGCCAGGCGCGGTACTCGGCGCGGGCGGGGCCCGGGGTGAGCGTGGCGCAGCCGCGGAGCATGGCGTCGGCGGCCTGCTCGATGTTGCCCGCGGGGCTCTGGGCGGCGACGCAGATCTGCTCCAGCTTGACCCAGACCGCCCAGTTGCCGAGCGGGGTGAGGGTGGCCTGGCCCTTGCCGAGGGTGAGGGCGCCGACGGCCGCGAGGCCGTCCAGGGACCAGGCCAGGAGACGGGGCAGCAGGGCCGCGGCGTCAACGTCCGTGCCCGCGTCGGCCCCGTCGGTCCCGGTGCCGTCGGCAGCGGGCGCGGCGTCGGCGGCCGGTTCGGCGGCGGGCACCTCGCAGCGCTCCTCGCGGAGTTCGGCGACGCGCTGCTGGAGCAGGTCGAGCAGCGCGGGGACGGTGACGGGACCGGCCGACAGCTGGAGGAGGGAGAGGAGCTGGGGGACGGCCTCGACGGTCTCGGCGACGGCGGCGGGCGCGACGTCGCCGGGCGCCGGGTGCACCAGCGACCAGGCGTCGAAGAGGGCGACCCAGCCGCGCAGCACCGCGGTGTCGTCGCGGTCCCAGGCGCGCAGCCGCCAGCCGGGGCGCGCGGCGGAGCCGTGCAGCTCGACCAGGCCCGCGAGGCGTGCGCGGTCCCAGCCCGCCAGCACCTGCTCGTGCGGCAGGCCCAGGTCGGCGGCGGCCCGGGTCAGGTCGGGGGCGGTCGGCGGTGCGGGGGCCCAGCGGGCGATCCGTACGGCATCGGCGAGGACCGCCCTGGCCTGGCGGGCCAGTTCGGCCGGGGGCGGGGTGCCCTCGGGCGGGCGCGGGACCGGCCGGGTGCGCCGGTCGGTCACGGCCTTGCGAGCGGTGGCGAGGGGTCGAGGGCGGACAAGTCGCAGCCTGGAGTCGCGCGGGGTACGGGACGTCACGAGGAGCAGTCTTGCCGCTGACGGTCGGAAATCCCAAACGGAATGGGTCCCGGCGCGGTTCCCGGGGTCGCCGCCGGGGGGCGCGGAGTCCGTTTCGGGGGGTGGCGGGGGTGCGTACGAGGTCCGCGGCGGGTTCCCGTGCGGGGGTCTACATCAGGGGGGTGAGGAAGCGGCGCAGGGCCTCTTCGTAGCGTTCGGGGTCCGCGTTCCACATGGCGGCGTGCGGGGCGCCCGCGACGGTGTGCAGGCTCACCAGTTCCGGGCGGCGTTCGGCCAGTCGGCGGGAGGCGGCCCAGGGCGCGAGCGCGTCGTCGGGGCCGTGCACGACCAGGGTCGGGACACGCAGCGCGGCGGGGTCGGCCGCCTCGCGCATCGGGTCGACGCGCAGACCGACCCGGCCGCGGGCCGCCCTGACCGCAAGCGGAAGGAGGGCGGTCGGGGTGCGCCGGGCTGCGGCGAGCGCGCGCAGGGTCGCCTCCCTGTCCAGTACGGGCGAATCCATGACCAGGCCGCTGATCCGGTCGCGGAGCGCGGAGCCCGCCGCGGCGTGCAGCGCCATGGTGGCGCCGGTGGACCAGCCGTGCAGCACGACGCGCTCGGCGCCGCCGCGCACGGCGAAGCGGATCGCCGCGTCGAGGTCGCGCCACTCCGAGTCGCCGAGGTGGCCGAGTCCGTCCGGGGAGCGGGGCGCGCCCGCGTCGCCCCGGTGGGCGGGCACCAGGACGGGGAGCCGGTGGGCGCGCAGGAACTCCAGGACGTTCAGGGCGTGTTCCCTGGTGGTGCCGAGGCCGTGGACGGCGATGACCCAGGTGGTGCGGGAGCCGGGGACGAACCAGCCGGGCAGCGCGCCGAGCTCGCCGGGGATCTCCACGTCCCGGTGGTCGACGCCGAGCGCGGTGCGCGGGTCGCCCCGGTGCACCTGCGGGGTGAACCGGACCCGGGTGCCGTGCTCCAGGGTGCCCTGGGTGACCCGCTCCAGACGGCGGACGACGGTGTCGGCCGCGTGCGGGGCCCCCTCGTCGACGGGTCCCACGACGGCGTGTACGCCGGGTCCTTCGATGCCGTAGACACCCGGGCGCAGCGAGGCCAGCGCGCGGGTCAGGGTGACCCGGCCCGGTTCGGCCGCGTGGACGGTCAGCCGGGGGTCGGCGGGCAGGGGCCTGCCGGGCGGCGCCTTCAGGGCGGCGTCGCTCGCGTAGCGTCCGACCGCGACCGCTGCCGCGCCGACGCCGATCAGGGTGGTGACGGCCGCTGCCGTCGCTGTAGCCGGGCGCACCGCTCCAGTGTCGGGCGGCGGCGGGGCGACGGCCAGTGGACGGGGCCGTCCGGGGGTCGGGACGGGGGCCGTCTGGGCGGGGCGGACAGGGGCGGGACGGTCCGGGGACGGTGCCCGCCCGCGGCCCGTGCGCTCAGTGCTTCTGGCCGTAGCCGCGCAGCGCCTCGGCGGCCTCGTCGAGCTGGGGGCGGGAGAGCAGTGCGGGGCTGCGGCCGGGAACCGCGTCCGCGAGGAGCCAGACCCGGCACATCCACTCCAGCTGGGCGGTGCGGTCGTACGCCTGGTCGAGGGTGTCGCCGTAGGTGACGGTCCCGTGGTTGCGCAGGAGGCAGCCGGTGCGGCCGTGGAGCGCGGCGAGCATGTTCCCGGCCAGCTCCTCCGTCCCGTACAGCGCGTAGTCGGCGACCCGGACCGGGCCGCCGAAGGCGCCCGCCATGTAGTGGACCAGCGGGACCTCGAAGACCAGCGTGGAGACCGCCGTGGCGTGGGCGGCGTGGGTGTGGACGACGGCGGACGCGTCGGTGCTGCGGTAGACGGCGAGGTGGAGCGGCAGCTCGCTGGTCGGGACGAGGTTCCCGAAGAGGAGCCGGCCTTCGAGGTCGGTGCCGATCGCGTCCTTCGGCCCCAGCCGGTCGTACGGGACTCCGCTCGGCGTGACGAGGACCGTGTCCCCGACCCGTACCGAGACGTTGCCCGAAGTGCCGACGACGAGTCCGTCGGCGGCCGTCCTGCGGGCGGTCGCCACCAGTTCGTCCCAGGCCCGCGCGAGCTCCGCCCCGCCGGGCAGCCCGCCTCCGGACTCGCTCACCTGTTCGCTCATGCGGCGATCCTGCCAGGCCGAGCGGGGCGCGGGAACGGAGCGCGCAAGGAGTTGGCCACATCCGCCCCGTCCGTACGAACGAGCACGAGTCAGCACGAATCAGGAGGAAAGATGACCCGCCACCACGACCGCGCGCCGCGCCGCCGCGCCCGGCTGTTCGCCGCAGCGCTGGCCCTGAGCGCCCTGAGCGCCCTGGGCGCCCTGGGCGGCGCCGCCCTCGCCGCGGACCCCGCGGCCTCCGCGGCCAAGCCCGAGGGGCACGACGTCTCGGGGCACCAGAAGGACGTCGACTGGCGCGCGGCCAAGGAGAAGGGCGCGGCGTTCGTCTACGTGAAGGCCACCGAGTCCCACACGTACCGCAACCCCTACTTCGCGCGGCAGTACAACGGCTCACGGGACGCGGGCATGGTCCGGGGCGCGTACCACTTCGCCCTCCCGGACAGGTCGTCGGGCGCCCGGCAGGCCGCGTACTTCGTGGCGGGCGGCGGCGGGTGGCGCGCCGACGGCTGGACACTGCCGCCCGCGCTGGACCTGGAGAACGACCCGTACAGCAAGCGGAAGTGCTACGGGCTGCCGCCGACCGCGCTGACCGGCTGGATCGACGACTTCAGCGACGAGGTCCACCGGCTGACCGGCCGCCGCCCCGTCATCTACACCACGGCGAAGTGGTGGGACGACTGCACGGGCGGCAGCAGGGTCTTCGCCCGGGAGCACCCGCTGTGGCTCGCGCGCTGGGCGGGCTCGCCCGGCGCGCTTCCGGCCGGCTGGTCGTTCTGGACGTTCTGGCAGTACGCCGACGGAAGCGGAAGGCTCCCGGGTGATCAGAATCTCTTCAACGGGTCGCCCGAACAGTTGCGGGCATTCACCCGAGAGTGACCGAAGTCGGCCGAACCCCGCTGTTTCCCGGGCTTTTCCGGCCCTCCCCCGGACGCCGCTCCGGGTCGCCGGAACCCGTGCGGCCAACCGGAGCGCCCCCGCCCCGCTTAGAGACACCGCACAGCCCGTCCCAGTTCACCTTCCGTTCACCCTGGCTCCCTACGTTCATCTGAGCCACTGACGTCAAACGATTGCCTGGGTAAATGGAACACATCACGCTGCTGCTCGCGATTGTGGTCGTGACAGCTCTCGTGTTCGATTTCACGAACGGTTTCCACGACACCGCCAACGCGATGGCGACGACCATCTCGACCGGCGCTCTGAAGCCCAAGACGGCGGTGGCCATGTCCGCCGTGCTCAACCTCGTCGGCGCGTTCCTGTCCGTCGAGGTCGCCAAGACCATCTCCGGCGGACTGATCAACGAAGAGGGCATCAGGACGGAAGTCATCTTCGCGGCGCTCGTCGGCGCCATCCTGTGGAACCTGCTGACCTGGCTGCTCGGCCTGCCGTCCAGCTCCTCGCACGCCCTGTTCGGCGGCCTCATCGGCGCCGCCGTGATGTCGGCCGGCTGGTCGTCCGTCAACGGCAACGTCGTCGTCACCAAGGTGCTGCTCCCCGCGATCGCCGCGCCGATCGTCGCCGGTCTGGCCGCGATGCTCGCGACCAAGCTGACGTACAAGATCGGCAGCAGGGCCGACGACAAGGCGACCGCCAAGGGCTACCGCGCGGGTCAGATCGCCTCCGCCGGTCTCGTCTCGCTGGCCCACGGCACCAACGACGCGCAGAAGACCATGGGCGTCATCACGCTGGCCCTGGTCACCGGCGGCGTCCTGGCCCCCGGCGCCAACCCCCCGATGTGGGTCATCGTCTCCGCGGGCGTCGCCATCGCACTGGGCACCTACCTCGGCGGCTGGCGCATCATCCGCACCATGGGCAAGGGCCTCACCGACCTCGCGCCGCCGCAGGGCTTCGCCTCCCAGACCAGCGCGGCGACGGTCATCCTGGCCTCCTCGCACCTCGGCTTCTCCCTCTCCACCACGCAGTCCTGCTCCGGCGCCGTGATGGGCGCGGGCCTCGGCCGCAAGGGCGGCGTGGTCCGCTGGTCCACCGCCACCCGGATGTTCGTGGCCTGGGGCCTGACCCTGCCGGCCGCCGGCCTGGTCGGCGCGGGCGCCGAACTGCTGACCAAGCAGGGCGACTGGGGTGTCGCCGCCACCGCGGCGCTGCTGATCGCCGGGTCCGCCGTGATCTGGACGCTCTCGCGCCGCCAGCCGGTCGACCACACCAACGTCACGGACGACGAGATCCCCGGCATCGACACCCCCGCGGACCGCGAGTCCGCCGGCGTCGTCACCACCGCGATCGCGGCCGTCACCCCGCCGCCCGCCGGACCCGTCGCCTCCGCGGCCGACCTCGCCGGGGACCTCAAGACCACCATTCCGGCCCCGGCCGGAACCACCACCGACCCGGCCCGCCCGGCCACGGTGTAAGGAAGCGGAATCAGCATGAAGATCGACTGGGCAGCTCTCGGCTCCGTCTTCGGAGTCAGCCTCGTGTGCACCGTGGCCCTGGTGGGCCTGTTCACCCTCGGCATCGTGGGCCTCTCCAAGCAGGAGCAGGCCTCGGCGCAGGGCGGCTCCGCGGCCCTCGCCCGGACCGGTGCCTACGCGTGCTTCGCGCTCTGCGCGGCGGCCGTCACGTACGGCATCTACCTGATCGTCGCCTGAGCCGCGCCACCGGCGCGTCACCTTCGAGGCCCGTGGGGCGGACGGCACTTCGGTGCCGTCCGCCCCACGGGCCTTCGCGCTGCCCCACCGCCCCCGTGTGGGCCTCAGCACACTCTCCGCCGCAGGTCAACGGCGAGTTGACGGGTCTTCGCGCAGCGTGGTGGACTGCCCGAGCCAATACGGCAGCTGCAGAGGAAGCCGGTGCGAAACCGGCGCGGTCCCGCCACTGTGACCCGGGAGACGATCCCCGGAAGCCAGGAACTCTCGCCGCCGGTCACGTCGAACCAGGGCGCGGACACCCTGAGTGAGGACACATAACGCCATGCCCGGCTGCACCGCGCGCCGCCCCCTGCCCGATCCGGCGGGCTGAACCCATGCGAGCCGAGCGAGTCTTCGCCTGGGGCGCCGCTGCCGGTTTCGCCGCGGACCTGGTGTTCGCCGACCCGCGCAGGGCCCATCCCGTCGCCGCCTTCGGGCGGGCCGCCGCCGCCGTCGAGAGCGCGCTGTGGCGCGACCACCGCGGCCGGGGCGCGCTGCACACCGCGGTCTGCGTCGGGGGCGCGGCGGCCGCCGCCGCACTCGCCGCGCGCGCCGCGCGCCGCAGCGCCCCCGCGTCCGTCGCCCTGACCGCCGCGGCCACCTGGGCCGTCGTCGGCGGCACGTCGCTCGGCCGGGAGGCCACCGCGATCGGCGGGGCGCTGGAGGCCGGGGACCTCGACGTCGCCAGGGAGCGGCTGCCGCACCTGTGCGGACGCGACCCGCAGGCCCTGGACGGCGCCCAGATGGCGCGCGCCGTCGTGGAGTCCGTCGCTGAGAACACCTCGGACGCCGTCGTCGGCGCGCTCGTGTGGGGCGCGCTGGGCGGCGTCCCCGGCCTCGTCGCCTTCCGCGCGGTCAACACGCTGGACGCGATGGTGGGCCACAGGTCGCCGAAGTACCTGCGGTACGGCTGGGCATCGGCGCGCCTCGACGACCTGGCGGGCTGGCCGGGCGCCCGGCTCACCGCGCTGCTGGCGACCGCCGCGGGCGGGAACCCGGGCGGCGCGCTGCGGGCCTGGCGCACGGACGCATCGCGCCACCCGAGCCCCAACGCGGGACCCGTCGAGGCGGCGTTCGCGGGCGCGCTCGGGGTACGGCTCGGCGGGACGCTCTCGTACGGCGGGCGGATCGAGCACCGGGCGGTGCTCAACGGGGACGCGCGGGCCGTGGGGTCCGCGGACATCGCGCGCGCGGTGCGGCTCTCGCGCCGGGTCGGCGCGCTGGCGCTGGTGGTCTGTGCGGGGTCGCGACTGGCGGCCGGGGCGTGGAAGCGGAGGCGTACGGCATGAGCGGCACGACAGGTACGGGCACGGGCGGCGGGCTGCTCGTCGCGGGCACCACGTCCGACGCGGGCAAGAGCGTCGTCACGGCCGGGATCTGCCGCTGGCTGGTGCGGCGCGGGGTGAAGGTCGCGCCGTTCAAGGGGCAGAACATGTCCCTCAACTCGTTCGTGACGCGCGAGGGCGCCGAGATCGGGCGGGCCCAGGCCATGCAGGCGCAGGCCGCGAAGGTGGAGCCGTCGGCGCTGATGAACCCGGTGCTGCTCAAGCCGGGCAGCGACCGCTCCAGCCAGGTCGTGCTGCTGGGCAAGCCGATCGGCGAGCTGAGCGCGCGCGGCTACCACGGCGGGCGGCAGCGGGAGCTGTTCGAGCCCGTCATGGCGTGCCTGGAGGAACTCCGGGGCAGCCATGACGCCGTGATCTGCGAGGGGGCCGGCAGCCCGGCCGAGATCAACCTGCGCCGCACCGACATCGTCAACATGGGGATCGCGCGCGCCGCGCGACTGCCCGTGCTGGTCGTCGGCGACATCGACAGGGGCGGGGTCTTCGCCCAGTTCTTCGGTACGACGGCGCTGCTGGGCCCCGAGGACCAGTCGCTGGTCGCGGGCTACCTGGTGAACAAGTTCCGGGGCGACGTGACGCTCCTTGAGCCCGGCCTCGACATGCTGCACGGGCTCACCGGGCGCCGCACCTACGGCGTGCTGCCCTTCGCGCACGGCCTGGGCATCGACGAGGAGGACGGGCTGCGGGTGTCCCTGCGGGGCGCGGTCCGCGAGTCGGTCGTGGCGCCGCCGGTCGGCGAGGACGTGCTGCGGGTCGCGGTGTGCGCCCTGCCGCTGATGTCCAACTTCACGGACGTGGACGCGCTGGCCGCCGAGCCCGGCGTGGTCGTGCGGTTCGTGGACCGGGCCGAGGAACTGGTGGACGCCGACCTGGTGGTCGTGCCGGGGACCCGGGGCACCGTGCGGGCCCTCGCCTGGCTGCGCGAGCGGGGGCTCGCGGACGCGCTGGCGCGGCGGGCCGCGGAGGGGCGTCCCGTGCTGGGCATCTGCGGCGGGTTCCAGGCGCTCGGCGAGCACATCGAGGACGAGGTGGAGTCGCGGGCCGGGAGCGTGGCCGGACTCGGGCTGCTGCCGGTGCGGGTGCGCTTCGAGCGCGAGAAGACGCTGGCCAGGCCGGTCGGCACGGCGCTGGGCGAGGACGTGACGGGGTACGAGATCCACCACGGCGTCGCACAGGTGCTGGGCGGGGAGGCGTTCCTCGACGGGTGCCGGGTCGGGGCCGTGTGGGGCACGCACTGGCACGGGTCGCTGGAGAGCGACGGCTTCCGGCGGGCGTTCCTGCGCGAGGTCGCGGCGGCGGCGGGGCGGCGGTTCGTGCCGGCGCCCGACACCTCGTTCGGGACGCTGCGCGAGGAGCAGTTGGACCGGCTCGGCGACCTGATCGAGGAGCACGCGGACACGGACGCGCTGCTGCGGCTCATCGAGGACGGGGCGCCGGAGGGGCTGCCGTTCGTGCCGCCCGGTGCGCCGTGAGCGACGTGTCCACGGCGACGACGACCACGCCCGGTGGGCTCGCCACCCGGGCCGCACGCACATGAGTCACACGCGGGAGGAAGACTTCGGATGACAGGCACCGCTCACTACCCCTTCACCGCGATCGTCGGGATGGACGACCTGCGGCTCGGGCTGTTGCTCAACGCCGTCTCGCCCGCCATCGGCGGCGTCCTCGTGCGCGGCGAGAAGGGCACCGCGAAGTCGACCGCCGTGCGCGCGCTCGCCGCGCTGCTGCCGGACATCGACGTCGTCCCCGGCTGCCGCTTCGCCTGCGCCCCGGCGAGCCCCGACCCCCGCTGCCCCGACGGGCCGCACGAGGCCGGGAGCGGGGTCGAGCGGCGGGGCACCCGCATGGTCGAACTGCCCGTCGGCGCCTCAGAGGACCGGCTCGTCGGCGCGCTCGACATCGAGCGGGCCCTCGCGGACGGCGTGAAGGCGTTCGAGCCCGGTCTGCTCGCCGACGCGCACCGCGGCATCCTCTACGTCGACGAGGTCAACCTCCTCCACGACCACCTGATCGACCTGCTGCTCGACGCGGCGGCCATGGGCTCCTCGTACGTGGAGCGCGAAGGCGTCTCCGTACGCCATGCCGCGCGGTTCCTGCTCGTGGGGACGATGAACCCCGAAGAGGGCGAGCTGCGGCCGCAGTTGCTCGACAGGTTCGGGCTGACCGTCGAGGTCGCGGCGTCCCGCGAGCCCGAGCAGCGGGTGGAGGTCGTGCGGCGCAGGCTGGCGTACGACGACGACCCGGCGGCCTTCTCGGCGCGCTGGACCGACGACGAGGCCGCGCTGCGCGGGCGCGTCGTCGCGGCGCGGGCGCTGCTGCCCGAGGTGGTGCTCGGCGACGGCGTACTGCTCCAGATCGCCGCGACCTGCGCGGCGTTCGAGGTCGACGGGATGCGCGCCGACATCGTGATGGCGCGCACCGCGACGGCGCTCGCGGCCTGGGCCGGGCGCGCCGAGGTGACCTCCGAGGACGTGCGGCAGGCCGCGCTGCTGGCCCTCCCCCACCGGCGTCGGCGCAACCCGTTCGACGCGCCTGGGCTCGACGAGGACAAGCTCGACGAGACGCTGGAGCAGTTCAGGGACGAGAACGAAACGGGCGACGGCGACGACGAGCCCGAGCCCGACCCGGACGGCGGCCCCGACGGGGGCGGCGGCGGTGGCATTCCGCCGCAGGGCGACGCGCCCGACTCCCCCGCCGACAACGGCGGGGCCACCGGGCCCGCCGAAGCCCCCGGGCCCGCCGACGCGCCCGCCGCGCCCTCGGGTGCCGGGGAGCAGGCGGCCGTGCGGGCCGCCGAGCCGTTCCGGACCAAGGTGCTGAGCGTTCCCGGGCTGGGCGAGGGCGCGTCCGGGCGCCGCTCCCGGGCCCGTACCGACCACGGCAGGACGACGGGAGCGCAGCGCCCCAAGGGCGCGCTCACCAAGCTGCACCTGGCCGCCACCGTGCAGGCCGCCGCCCCGCACCAGCGGGCGCGCGGGCGGTCGGGGCGCGGGCTCGTGGTGCGCAGGGACGACCTGCGGCAGGCGATGCGCGAGGGGCGCGAGGGCAACCTCGTGCTGTTCGTGGTCGACGCGTCGGGGTCCATGGCGGCCAGGCAGCGCATGAGCGCGGTCAAGGGCGCGGTGCTCTCGCTGCTGCTCGACGCCTACCAGCGGCGCGACAAGGTCGGGCTCGTCACCTTCCGGGGGCGGGACGCCGAGGTGGCGCTGCCGCCGACCTCGTCGGTGGACGCGGCGGCCGCCCGCCTGGAGACGCTGCCGACGGGCGGGCGCACCCCGCTGGCGGCCGGGCTGCTCAAGGCGCACGAGGTGCTGCGCGTGGAGCGGCTGCGCGATCCGGCCAGGCGTCCGCTGCTGGTCGTGGTGACCGACGGCCGGGCGACCGGCGGCCCCGACCCGGTGGCGCTCGCGGCGCGGGCCGCGCGGCTGCACGAGGGCGAGGGCGTGGCGTCGGTGGTCGTGGACTGCGAGTCGGGGATCGTACGGCTCGGGCTCGCCCGCGAGCTGGCCGGTCAACTGGGCGGCACGGCCGTCACGTTGGACGAGCTGCGGGCCGACTCGATCGCCGGTCTGGTCAGGGACGTACAGGGTGTGCAGGGATCTTCGAGGAGGGCCGCTTAATGCCGCAGGGACAGCCGAGCGTAGTACCGCAGGACGGGCTGACGACGCGTCAGCGGCGCAACAGGCCGCTGACGATGGTCCACACGGGCATCGGCAAGGGCAAGTCGACGGCCGCCTTCGGGATGGCGCTGCGCGCCTGGAACCAGGGCTGGCCCGTCGGGGTGTTCCAGTTCGTCAAGTCCGCGAAGTGGAAGGTCGGCGAGGAGAACGCGCTCAAGGTGCTGGGCGCCTCCGGCGAGGGCGGGAGCGTCGACTGGCACAAGATGGGCGAGGGCTGGTCGTGGATCCAGCGCGACGGCGAGATGTCCAACGAGGACAAGGCGCGCGAGGGCTGGGAGCAGGTCAAGCGCTGCCTGGCCGACGAGACGTACAAGTTCTACGTCCTCGACGAGTTCGCGTACCCGCTGCACTGGGGGTGGATCGACGTCGCCGAGGTCGTCTCGGTGCTGCGGGAGCGGCCCGGCACGCAGCACGTGGTGATCACGGGGCGCAACGCGCCCGCCGAGCTGTGCGGGTTCGCCGACCTCGTGACGGACATGTCGAAGGTGAAGCACCCGATGGACGCGGGCCAGAAGGGGCAGAGGGGCATCGAGTGGTAGCACGTCTCGTCCTCGCCGCGCCGTCCTCGGGGAGCGGCAAGACCACCGTCGCGACCGGCCTGATGGCCGCGTTCTCGGCGGCCGGGCTCGCCGTGTCCCCGCACAAGGTGGGGCCCGACTACATCGACCCCGGCTACCACGCGCTGGCCACCGGCCGCCCGGGGCGGAACCTCGACGCGTACCTGTGCGGCCCGGGACTGGTCGGGCCGCTGTTCGCGCACGGGTCCGCCGGGTGCGACCTCGCCGTGGTCGAGGGCGTGATGGGGCTGTACGACGGGGCCGCGGGGCAGGGCGAGACGGGTTCCACGGCGCAGGTCGCCAAGCTGCTGAGGGCGCCGGTCGTGCTGGTCGTCGACGCGTCGTCGCAGTCGCGGTCGGTCGCCGCGCTGGTGCACGGGTTCGCGTCCTGGGACCCCGAGGTGCGGATCGGGGGCGTGATCCTCAACAAGGTCGGCTCCGACCGGCACGAGGAGCTGCTGCGCGAGGCGCTGGACGGGTCGGGCGTGCCGGTGCTGGGCGCGCTGCGGCGCGAGCGGCAGGTGCGGACGCCGTCGCGGCACCTGGGGCTCGTACCGGCCGTGGAGCGGCAGGCCGAGGCGGTCGACGCGGTCGCGGCGCTGGCCGAGCAGGTGCGGCGCGGGTGCGACCTGGAGGGGCTGCTGGCGCTCGCGCGGTCGGCGCCCGAGCTGGGCGCGGAGGCGTGGGACCCGGGGGTCGCTTCCGGGGCCGCTTCCGGGACCGGGACCGGGGCCGGGACCGGCGTCGGGTCCGAGGGCGGGGCAGGGGGCGGGGCTGAGGCCGGGGCCGGGGTGCGGGTCGCCGTCGCCAGCGGGGCCGCGTTCTCCTTCTCGTACGCCGAGCACTCCGAGCTGCTCGCGGCCGCCGGGGCCGAGGTCGTGCCGTTCGACCCACTGCGGGACGAGAAGCTGCCCGACGGGACGCGCGGGATCGTCATCGGGGGCGGCTTCCCCGAGGTGTACGCCTCCGACCTGTCCGCCAACGCGCCGCTGCGCGAGGCCGTCGCCGCGCTCGCCCGCACCGGGGCGCCGGTCGCCGCCGAGTGCGCGGGGCTGCTGTACCTGTGCGGGTCGCTCGACGGGCAGCCGATGTGCGGGGTGATCGACGCCGAGGCGCGGATGTCGGAGAAGCTGACGCTCGGCTACCGCGAGGCGGTGGCCGTCAGCGACAGCGCCCTGCTGGCCGCCGGGTCCCGGATGCGCGGGCACGAGTTCCACCGGACCGTGGTCGAGCCGGGGGCGGGGGCCGCGCCCGCGTGGGGCATGCACCTGCCGCACAAGCGCGTCGAGGGCTTCGTGCAGGGCGGGGTGCACGCCAGTTACCTGCACACCCACTGGGCGGCGTCGCCGGGCATCGCGCGGCGGTTCGTCGAGCGGTGCGTGGCCTTCTGATGCGGTCAGCCCGCGAGGCCCACCACGAGCCAGACGAACGCCACGCCCGCGACCGTGCACAGCAGGGTCGAGCGGGCGGGGTGGTCGTGGTGCGCCTCGGGAAGGATCTCCGCCGCCGCCAGGTAGAGCAGGGCGCCGCCGAAGAAGCCGAGATAGCTGCCGAGCAGTTCCTCCGGCAGGGTGAAGAGCAGCGTGGAGGCCGCGCCGACGACGGGCGCGAGCGCGTCGGCGATCAGCATCAGCACGGCCTTGCGGCGCGCGTTCCCGTACAGGCTGGTCAGCGTGTACGTGTTGAAGCCGTCCGCGAAGTCGTGCGTGATGACCGCGAGCGCCACGGCCAGCCCCATCCCGCCGCCCACCTGGAACGCCGCGCCGATCGCGATGCCGTCCATCAGGCTGTGGCCGACCATCGCCGCGGCGGCCGTCATGCCGACCTGCGGCACGCGCTCGCCCGGCGCGGCTCCGTGCGCCGCCTGGCGGACCGCGAGCAGCCGCTCCAGCAGGTGGGCCGCGAGGAAACCGGCCACGAACAGCAGCAGCGCCTGCGGCACGCCGAAGCGCTCCTCGCCCGCGGCCTCCAGCGCCTCGGGCAGCAGTTCGAGGCCGACGACGCCGAGCATCAGTCCGCCCGCGAGGCCGAGCACCAGGTGGCGCCGGTCGGTGACGCGCTGGGCGGTCCAGCCGCCGAAGAGCGTCATCAGGAACGCGCCGATTGCCACGAAGACCGCCATGCCCCTTGCTAACCCAGGTTCCGCGGCGGCGCCCGCCGAACGCGCCGGACTCGTCGTCGGGGTGGGCGCGTGCCGCGACACCCCGGTGGACGAGGTGGCGGAGCTGGTCGCGGACGCGCTGCGGGACGCCGGGCTGCGCGCGTCCGACGTGGTGGCGTTCGCGACGGTGGACGTGAAGGCCGACGAGCCGGGGATCGTGGGGGCGGCGGCGCGGTTCGGCGTGCCGGTGCTCTCGTACGGGGCGGGGGAGCTGGCGCGCGTCGCGGTGCCGCACCCTTCGGCGCGGGCCGCTTCGGTGATCGGCACGCCGTCGGTGGCGGAGGCGGCGGCGCTCGCGGGGGCGGCGGGGTTCGCGGGGGCGGCCGGGTTCGCGGAGGCGGCGGGGTTCTCGGGGGCCCTTGGGGGCGGCCCCCTGCTCGTACCCAAGCGGAAGTCGGCTCCGCGGGGACGGCCGGCGCAGGCGACGTGTGCCGTGGCCGGTGTGGCTGCCGGGGATTGGCGGGACCCGTCGCCGGGGATGGGGGTACGGGCGGCCTTAAGTGATCGCTCGGACCGAGTCATTCGGCCATCTGCTGACACAGACCATCCAAGAGACAGTCGAGAGTGCTAGGCGAACGGGCGCTCCGGCCGTCTCCACGTTTCGACCCCTGCGACGGCCCATGTATACGCACCCTGATCCCGACGCCCACGACCTGCGCCACCACGGGGACGCGGAAGTGCGCGGCGGCGGTCTCACCGATCTCGCGGTCAACGTCCGCGGCGGCACTCCCCCGCACTGGCTGCGCGAGCGCATAGCCGAATCCCTCTGCGGGCTCGCCGCCTATCCGGACGGCACTGCGGCGCGCGCCGCCGTCGCCGCGCACCACGGGGTGCCGGTGGAGCGGGTGCTGCTGACGGCGGGCGCGGCCGAGGCGTTCGTACTGATCGCCCGCGCGCTGCGGGTACGGCGGCCGGTCGTCGTGCATCCGCAGTTCACCGAGCCCGAGGCGGCGCTGCGGGACGCCGGGCACGCGGTGGGGCGGGTGCTGCTGGGCGCCGCGGACGGCTTCCGGCTCGATCCGGGGGCCGTGCCCGACGGGGCGGACCTGGTGGTGGTCGGCAATCCGACGAACCCGACCTCGGTGCTGCACCCGGCGGGCGCCCTGGAGAAGCTGGCCCGCCCCGGGCGGGTGCTGGTGGTGGACGAGGCGTTCATGGACGCGGTGCCGGGCGAGCGGGAGTCGCTGGCCTCGCGCACGGACGTGCCGGGCCTGGTGGTGCTGCGCAGCCTCACCAAGACCTGGGGACTCGCGGGGCTGCGGATCGGGTACGTGCTGGCCGACCCGGCGACGATCGGCGCGCTCTCCCGGGCGCAGCCGCTGTGGCCGGTTTCGTCGCCCGCGCTGGCGGCGGCCGAGGCGTGCGTGGAGCCGCGCGCGGTGGCGGAGGCGGCGGCCGCGGCGCGGCGGATCGCGCAGGACAGGGCCCATCTGCTGGCGGGACTCGCGGAGTTCGACGAGGTGCGGGCCGTGGAACCGGCCGAGGGGCCGTTCGTGCTGGTGCGGACGGACGACGCGGCGGCGGTGCGGGAGCGGCTGCGGGCGCTGGGGTTCGCGGCGCGGCGCGGGGACACGTTTCCGGGGCTCGGGGCGGACTGGCTGCGGTTGGCCGTCCGGGACAGGGCGACGACCAACCGCTTCCTCCAGGCGCTGGACCAGGCGTTGACGCTGGTCAGGCGCTAGCGGCGACAGGCGGGGGCCTGCCCCGCGCGCGTCCCCGCGCGCGGGCGGGGCAGGCCCCCGTGGCGTCAGCCGCGCCTGGAGCGCGCGACGGCGACCGTGGCGCCGCCCGCGACGAGCAGCAGGAGGGCGCCGCCCGCGAGGTACGGGGTGGTGGAACTGCCCCCCGTCTCCGCGAGGTTGTCGGCCCGCGGCACCGGCTTCGGGTCCTTCGCCTCGACGGGGTCGGTGCCGGTCTGCGGCCTGACGTCGGGCTTGGCGGGCGCGGGCGCCTTGCGGATCGTGGGCGTCCGGCACGTCGCCTCGGCCAGAGTGACCTCGCCGGTCACCTTCGCGACGTTGAGTTCGAGCGGGTTGACGGACACCCTGAGCCGGAGCGCGGCGGCAGCGGCGGTGCGCGAGGTGGTCTCCGTCCTGGAGTAGTCGACGCTCACCTCGCCGACGCCCGGCACCGCGACGCGCGTGGTGCCGCCCGCGGTGAGCGTGATCCGCTTGCCCAGGACCGTGATGCCGCCGAGGAGGTTGGACTCGGCGACGGGCTTCTCGCCCGCCGCGCAGATCGCCTTGGAGGTGACCTGCTCGACCTCCACGAGGGAGAGCAGCGGCAGCCCCGGCACGTGCAGCTTCGCGCGTACGAGGTTGGCGTGTCCCTCCGCGCCGCGCGCGTCGGCCTTGGCCGTGGCCTTCGCGACGTCCGCGCGCAGCAGGCTGAACGGCTTGCCCCCGTCGACGCCGTCGAGGTCGACGGTGAGCGTGGTCCTGCCCGCGCTCGTGCGGTCGCCCTTGGGCGCGCGCACCGCGTTGAGCTCGGCCTTCAGCGGGACCTGGACGGCGTTCTGGAGCAGGGACACGTCGAGCCCCGCGCGGAGCACCACGGCGCTCGCCTCGCCGTCGCTCGCCTCGGTGGCGCGGGCGGGGAGGGCGGTGGCCACGGTGACGGCGGTCGCCGCGGCGACCGTCGCGACGGAGGTGAGGAGAGCGCCGTTGCGGAAGGTGTTGCTGTTCAAGGTGGTGGAACCCCCACGAGAGAAACGGTGGCCGCGCGCGCTCCGCCGATGGGGGACATCGCGGGGGGCGTGGCGGCTGCGACTCCGGAATCTTTACGCACAATGAGTGAAGTGACAGTCACCTGCCGTGAGTTCACCCCATCGTGGGGTTGCCGTATGTCCGTTCGGAACTGTCGTCTCGGGCGCCCCAGATGCCCCCGCTGCCCGCGGGGGGGGCGCGTTTCGCCTGCGGCGGGCGGCACCCCACCCCGTCCCTTCCCGAAACCCTCCGGGGGCCCTGCGGGGCTGGGTGGGTACGCGCGGCATGTGCCCCACCCTCGCGCAGTTCCCCGCGCCCCTAACGGGGCGGGGAGGGGACCGCCCCGCGCAGCGGAACCCGCACCCCGGGCAACGGGACCCCCTCGAACCCGCACCCGCGCGCCCCGCGCCCCCTCAGCCGATCACCGTCCCGTTCAGGACCACTCTGCTCGGTGCCGCCAGGACGCGGACGTCCGTCCTCGGGTCCTGTGCGTAGACCACCAGGTCCCCCGGCGCCCCCTCCTCCAGGGACGGGCGGCCCAGCCAGGACCGCGCACCCCAGGTCGTCGCCGACAGGGCGGCCACCGGCGGGATGCCCGCCTTCGTCAGCTCCTCGACCTCCGCCGCCACCAGGCCGTGCCCCAGCGAGCCGCCCGCGTCGGTGCCGACGAAGACCGGGACGCCCGCGTCGTACGCGGCCCGCACCGTGTCGTAGCGCCGCTCGTGCAGCCGCCGCATGTGCGCCGACCACGCCGGGAACTTCGCCTCGCCGCCGTCCGCGAGGTGCGGGAACGTCGCGATGTTGACCAGTGTCGGGACGATCGCCACGCCCCGCTCGGCGAACAGCGGGATCGTCTCCTCGGTGAGCCCCGTCGCGTGCTCGACGCAGTCGATGCCCGCCTCCACCAGGTCCCGCAGCGAGGACTCGGCGAAGCAGTGGGCCGTCACCCGCGCCCCGTGCCGGTGCGCCGCCTCCATCGCCTCCTCCAGGGCCCACCGCGGCCAGCAGGGCGCGAGGTCGCCCTCGCCGCGGTCGATCCAGTCGCCGACGAGCTTGACCCAGCCGTCGCCGCGCCGCGCCTCGCGCGCGACGTACGCGGCGAGGTCGCCCGGCTCGATCTCGTGCGCGTAGTTGCGGATGTAGCGGCGGGTGCGGGCGATGTGCCGGCCCGCCCTGATGATCTTCGGGAGGTCCGCGCGGTCGTCGATCCAGCGGGTGTCGGCCGCCGAGCCCGCGTCCCTGATGAGCAGCGTCCCCGCGTCCCGGTCCGCCACCGCCTGCTTCTCGCTCGTGGCGTCGTCCACCGCGCCGTGCCGGTCGAGCCCGACGTGGCAGTGCGCGTCGACCAGGCCGGGCAGCGCCCAGCCCTCGACCGTGACCGCGGCGGCGCGCGGGCGCTCGAAGGTGATCCGGCCCCCGACCACCCAGAGTTCGTCCCTGACCTCGTCGGGGCCCGTGAGCACCCGCCCCTTCACGTGCAGCACCGTGTGATCGCTCATGTCCAGCACAGTACGGCGCCCTGGGTACCCTCAAACGGCAGAGCCCGAGAACACCGATTCGAAGCGAAGAGAGCACGACCGTGACCCTGACGCACCCCCTCCTCGACCTGGCCCCGCTGAGCGCCGCGCACTTCGCGGACATCGAGCGCCGCGTCGCCCGGCTGCTCGGCACGGAGCAGGACGTGGTGATCACGCAGGGCGAGGCGCTGCTGCCGCTCGAAGGCTGCATCCGCAGCGGCGCGCGGGCCGGTTCGACCGCGCTGAACGTCGTCACTGGCCCGTACGGGCAGACCTTCGGCAACTGGCTGCGGGACTGCGGCGCGACCGTCGTCGACCTGGAGGTGCCGTTCCACACGGCGGTCACCGCCGAGCAGGTCGAGCGGGCGCTCGCCGAGCACCCGGAGATCGACTTCGTCTCGCTGGTGCACGCGGAGGCCGCGACCGGCAACACCAACCCGGTCGCGGAGATCGGCGAGGTCGTACGGGCGCACGGCGCGCTGTTCTACCTGGACGCGGTCGCCTCGATCGGCGCCGAGCCGGTGCTGCCCGACGCGTGGGGCGTGGACATGTGCATCATCGGCGCGCAGAAGGCGATGGGCGGGCCCGCCGGGGTCTCGGCGGTGTCGGTGAGCGAGCGCGCGTGGGAGCGGTTCGCCGCCAACCCGGCCGCGCCCCGGCGCTCGTACCTCTCCCTGCTGGACTGGAAGGAGCGGTGGATCGACGGCGGCAGGAAGGCGCTGCTGCACGCGCCCGCGCAGCTGGAGATGCTCGCGCTCGAAGCGTGCGTGGAGCGCATCGAGGCGGAGGGCCTGGAGGCCCTGATGGCCCGGCACGCGGCGGCAGCGGCGGCGACCCGCGCGGGCGCGGTGGCGCTCGGCGGGGGCCTGGAGCCGTACGTGTACGAGGCGAAGGACGCGGCGCCCGTGGCGACGACGCTGCGCTCCCCCGCCGGGGTGGACGCCTCCGAGCTGGTGGCGCGGGCGCTGGCGGCCGACCCCTCGCTGCCGCTGATCGCGGGCGGCGGCGCGCTCGCCAAGGAGATGGTCCGGGTGAACCACTACGGGGTCGACGCCACGCGCGGCGCCGTGCAGTCCTCGCTGGCCGCGCTCGGCGCGGCACTGAGCGAGTTCGGCGCGCAGGTCGACCTGGAGGCGGCCCGCCGCGCGGTGACGGAGTCCTGGAAGTAGGACCCGTTCGCACGGGCCGGTAATTCACCGGCCATTCCATTCGCGTTCCCCGAGCGGGGTCCCGCCCCATGAAAGGCAGGACCCCGCTTTCTGCTGCCCCCGTTCGCCGGGCGCAAACATCTGAATTCCATCGGCGCCGAACCCCTCCCCCGCTGTGATCGACACCACAACTCCGGCGAATTGCCCGGATTTTTCGGGATGAAAAGGCGCAATGGAATCGAGTTCACGCCCGCGCGAATAACACAGCCCGATCCCCTTCCACGCACCCGCCCCACAGGAATACTTCGATTTCCCTGGGTAGGGACGACCGACATGACCGCCGCACAAGCAGCCATCGTTTTCGAAAGCCCACGGGTGGAGGACGGCGCCGAGATCTGGCGCATCGCCCGTGACTCCGAAGTGCTCGACCTCAACTCCTCGTACAGCTATCTGCTGTGGTGCCGCGACTTCGCCGCGACCTCCGTCGTGGCGCGCGGCGCAAACGGCACGCCCGTCGCCTTCATCACCGGCTACGTACGGCCCGAGCGCCCCGGCACGCTGGTCGTCTGGCAGGTGGCCGTGGACCGCGGCCACCGGGGCGCGGGCCTGGCCGGCGCCCTGCTGGAGGAGTTGACGCGGCGCGTGGCGCGCGAGCGCGGGCTGCGTGCGGTCGAGACCACGGTGACGCCCGACAACACCGCGTCCGACCGCCTCTTCGCCTCTTACGCGCGGCGCCACGGCGCCCTGCTCAGCCGCGAAGTCCTCTTCGACGGCGGGCTGTTCCCCGACGGGGCGCACCAGCCCGAGGTGCTGTACCGCATCGGCCCCCTCCACCTCACGGGAGACACGAAGTGACCATCACCCCGCCCGCCCTGAGCGTCTTCGAGACCCTTGAGTCCGAGGTGCGGAGCTACTGCCGCGGTTGGCCCGCCGTGTTCGACCGCGCGCAGGGCGCCCGCCTGACCGACGAGGACGGCCACGAGTACCTGGACTTCTTCGCCGGGGCCGGATCGCTCAACTACGGCCACAACAACCCCGTACTGAAACGGGCGTTGATCGACTACATCGAGCGCGACGGCATCACGCACGGCCTCGACATGGCGACGACCGCCAAGCGCGCCTTCCTGGAGTCGTTCCAGAACGTGGTGCTGCGCCCGCGCGACCTGCCGTACAAGGTGATGTTCCCCGGCCCGACCGGCACCAACGCCGTCGAGGCGGCGCTGAAGCTGGCCCGCAAGGTGAAGGGCCGCGAGTCGATCGTGTCGTTCACCAACGCGTTCCACGGCATGTCGCTGGGCTCGCTCGCGGTCACCGGCAACGCCTTCAAACGGGCCGGGGCCGGAATTCCGCTGGTGCACGGCACGCCGATGCCGTTCGACAACTACCTGGAGGGCCGCACGCCGGACTTCCTCTGGTTCGAGCGGCTCCTTGAGGACCAGGGCTCGGGGCTCAACCAGCCCGCCGCGGTGATCGTCGAGACGGTGCAGGGCGAGGGCGGCATCAACGTCGCGCGCCCCGAGTGGCTGCGCGCGCTGGCCGGTCTCTGCCGGCGCCGCGACATGCTGCTGATCGTCGACGACATCCAGATGGGCTGCGGCCGCACCGGCGCCTTCTTCTCCTTCGAGGAGGCGGGCATCACCCCGGACATCGTGACGCTGTCGAAGTCCATCAGCGGCTACGGACTGCCCATGTCGCTCTGCCTGTTCAAGCCGGAGCTGGACATCTGGGAGCCGGGCGAGCACAACGGCACCTTCCGCGGCAACAACCCGGCCTTCGTGACGGCGGCCGCCGCGCTCGACGCCTACTGGGCCGACGGACAGATGGAGAAGCAGACCCTCGCGCGCGGCGAGCAGGTCGAGCAGGCGCTGCTGGCGGTCTGCGACGAGCACGCCGGGCTCGGTGCGCGCTACCGCGGCCGGGGCCTGGTCTGGGGCCTGGAGTTCGACGACGGGCGGCGCGCGTCCGCGGTCTGCGCGCGCGCCTTCGAACTGGGGCTGCTGCTGGAGACCTCGGGGCCGCGGAGCGAGGTGGTCAAGCTGCTGCCGCCGCTCACCGTGACGCCCGACGAACTGGACGAGGGGCTGCGCACGCTGGCCCGTTCCGTCCGCGAGACCGCCTGAGAACCCGCGTCCGAACCACCCGTACGACCGAGGGAGTTGCACCACCGTGATCGTCCGATCGCTCCGGGACATCGAGAACACCGACCGCCACGTGAAGGCCGCGTCGGGGACCTGGGAGAGCAAGCGCATCGTGCTCGCCAAGGAGAGGGTCGGCTTCTCGCTGCACGAGACGGTGCTCTACGCGGGCACGGAGACCTCCATGTGGTACGCCAACCACATCGAGGCCGTGCTCTGCGTGGAGGGCGAGGCAGAGCTGACCGACCACGAGACCGGCGCGACGCACTGGATATCCCCCGGCACGATGTACCTGCTGGACGGCCACGAGCGCCACACGCTGCGGCCCAAGACGGACTTCCGCTGCGTCTGCGTCTTCAACCCGCCCGTCACCGGACGGGAGGACCACGACGAGAACGGCGTCTACCCGCTGCTCACCGAGGAGGGCTGAACCATGACCACCGTTGCCGACCTCTACCCCACGCGCGGCGCCGCCGAGGTGACCACCCCGCGCCAGGACCCGGTGGTCTGGGGCGACCCGACGGGTCTGGAGTCGTACGAGCGCGACGGCTTCCTCGCCGATCCCGGGCTGCTCTCCGACGACGAGGTGGCGCTCTACCGCACCGAGCTGGAGCGGCTGATCGCCGATCCCGCCGTGCGGGCCGACGAGCGCTCGATCGTCGAGCGCTCGTCCGGGAACGTCCGCTCGGTCTTCGAGGTGCACCGGCTCAGCGAGGTCTTCGCGGGCCTGGTGCGCGACGAGCGGCTGGTGGGCCGGGCCCGGCAGATCCTCGGCTCGGACGTGTACGTCCACCAGTCGCGCGTCAACGTGAAGCCCGGCTTCGGGGCCTCGGGGTTCTACTGGCACTCCGACTTCGAGACCTGGCACGCCGAGGACGGGCTGCCGAACATGCGGACCGTGTCGGTCTCGATCGCGCTGACCGAGAACTACAGCACCAACGGCGGCCTCATGATCATGCCGGGCTCGCACCTGTCGTTCCTGGGCTGCGCGGGCGCGACGCCGACCGACAACTACAAGAAGTCGCTCCAGATGCAGGACGCGGGCACGCCGTCCGACGAGGCGCTGACGAAGCTGGCCGACGCGCACGGCATCCGGCTGTTCACCGGCCGGGCGGGGGCGGCGACGTGGTTCGACTGCAACTGCATGCACGGGTCGGGCGACAACATCACGCCGTATCCGCGCAGCAACGTCTTCATCGTCTTCAACAGCGTGGAGAACGCGGCGGTCGAGCCGTTCGCGGCACCGGTCAGGCGCCCGGAGTTCATCGGGGCGCGGGACTTCACGCCGGTGCGGTGAGCGCGGAGGCGCGCGAGTGAACGCGGACGTGCGCGAGCGAACGCACGCGTACGCGGGTGAGCGCGTACGCGTAAGGGGCGCCCTCCCCGGCGGGGCGCCCCTTACGCAGCTCATCTCACAGGGTCGGGTAGTCGATGTACCCCTCGTCGCCCGGCGCGAAGAACGTCGCCTTGTCCGCCTCGTTGTACGGGCCTTCGGCCTTGAGCCGGGCGGGCAGGTCGGGGTTGGCGAGGAAGAGCTGGCCGAAGGCCAGGACGTCCGCCGTGCCGTCCTCGATCAGCCCGAGCGCGCGGTGGTCGGTGGGGCCTTCGGTCGCCGGGTTCAGCACGAACGTGCCGGTGTAGCGCTTGCGCAGCTCCAGCGTGACGTCCCGGAAGCCGGGCACCATCTCGACGACGTGCAGGAAGCCGAGGCCCAGCGGCTCCAGCGCGTCCACGAGCGCGGTGTACGTCTCCTCGACGTCGGTCTCCGCGATGTCGTTGTACGGGTTGCCCGGCGAGAGGCGGATGCCGGTGCGGGCGCCGCCGATCTCCGCCGCGACCGCCCTGGCGACCTCGACGGCGAAGCGGTTGCGCTTCTCGATCGAGCCGCCCCACTCGTCGGTGCGCAGGTTGGTGTTGGCGGCGATGAACTGGTGGATGAGGTAGCCGTTGGCGCCGTGGAGCTCGACGCCGTCGAAACCGGCCTCGATCGCGTTGCGGGACGCGGCCACGTAGTCGTCGACGGTCGCCAGGACCTCGTCGCCGGTCAGCTCGTGCGGGGCGACGAAGTCCTTCATGCCCTGGGCCGTGTAGAGCTGCCCCGCCGGGGTGACGGCGGAGGGGGCGACGCTGCGCAGGTCCTGTCCGGGCCAGACGTCGGGGTGGCCGATGCGGCCCGCGTGCATGATCTGGGCGACGATGCGCCCGCCCTTCGCGTGCACGGCGTCGGTGACCCCGCGCCACGACGCGACCTGTTCGCGGGAGTGCAGTCCAGGCGTGCCGGGGTAGCCCTGGCCGACGACGGAGGGCTGGATGCCCTCCGAGACGATCAGCCCGGCGGAGGCCCGCTGGGCGTAGTACTCGACCATCGAGCCGGTGGCGGTGTGGCCGTCGGGGTTGGCGCGGCTGCGGGTCATGGGGGCCATCGCGATGCGGTTGGCGAGCGGTGTGCCCGCGAGGTCCACGGGGTCGAATGCAGTGGTCATGGCGGGCTCCCAAAATTTATGTGGTCGACCAAACATTTCCGTCGCGAGCCACTGTAGCCCAATTACTTGGTCGACCAAGGTAAAATCTGGGTACGGGGCGGTCGGGTGATCGGTGACCTTGGGAGATCCTGGGTCCCGGAGGGCCCGGCACTCGGAACCCGCCCCGCCGCGACACCCTGGAGGACCCGATGAAGCCCGAGACCCCGGCCGAGCCCGTCTGTACGGAGGCGGGTGCGCCGCCCTGCGCCGGGGAGGCGGTGGCGGTCGGCGCTTCGGACAGTTGCGCGCCCGTGAGCAACGCCGTTTCCCGCGTCGCCCGGATGCACCGGGTGACCGCGGGCAAGCTGCTCAAGAGCGCCGGGATCTATCCCGGGCAGGAGTTCTTGATGCTGCACCTGTGGGCGGAGGGTCCGGCCCGGCAGTCCGAGCTGATCAAGGCCGTCGCGCTCGATCCGTCGACGGTCACCAAGATGCTCCAGCGGCTGGAGCAGACGGGTCTCGTACGGCGCAGCCCCGACCCGGCCGACCGGCGCGCGGTGCTCGTGGAGGCCACGGAGCAGAGCTGCGCGCTGCGGTACGCGGTGCAGGAGGCGTGGCTGCGGCTTGAGGAGTACACCCTCGACGGGCTCGACGAGGGGGAGCGGGCGGAGTTGGCGCGGCTGCTGGGGAAGGTGGAGGGGAATCTGGTGCGGGCGTCGGGGTGCGGGCCGGAGGGTGGGGGTGCGGGCGGGGGCGGGTGTTAGGGGGACCGTTGCCCGGGGGCGCCGTTTTCGCCGGGGGTGGGTGGTGCCCTGCGGGCCGGTGGTGGCTTGCTCGCGCAGTTCCCCGCGCCCCTAAAGGGGCGCCTGTGCTGAACGGAGTCCGGTACGGCGGACCGCCTAGGGGCGCGGGGAACTGCGCGAGGGTGGGGCACACGCCGCACACTCCCCTACAGCCACGCCAACGCCGCCGCCCGCTCCAGGGCGTGCTGGGCCGCCCCCGGGTCCCCCGACGTGCCCCGGGGCACCTCCGCCACCGGATAGCGGCCCCCTATCAGCAGGCAGAAGTCCACCGGATGCAGCACCAGTTGCGCCGCCACCGGCTCCTCCTCCGAGCCCAGCACCCACTCCTGGGCCGTACCGTCGGACCACTCGACGGTCAGCAGGACGGGCGCCGCGTCCTGCCCCAGCGCCATGTTCAGGATGCGCACCGCGAGACCGACGAGGCGGCGCAGCTGGGGGTCGGGCGGCGGCGGTACGGTGCGGCCGATCGCGCGGCCGATGTCGTCCGTGTGCACCCAGGTCTCGAACGCCCTGATCAGGAAGTGGTCGGCGACGGGCAGCCGGACGCCCATCAGCTCGGTCGCGCGGGCGGCGAGCTCCGCGTCGTACGCGGCCGGATCCGTCAGCAGCGCCCTGGTCTGCGCGTACCAGCTCGCCCTCGTCTCGGCGGGCGTGCGCGGGCCCTCGTGGGCGAGGGCCGCCGCGGTGCGTGCCGCCCAGGCCTCCCGCCAGCCGCCGCCGAGCGGCACGTCCACGGGCGGGATCCGCGCGGGGTGCCCGAGGCGCACGGCGAGCGGCTCGTCGGCGGCGATCAGGTGCGCGACGGTGCCGTGCGCGTCCCAGCCGTTCGCCACGGGCGTCCCCCACGCCCCGAGGTCGTCCAGCTCCCGCAGCAGCGCGTCCAGTCCGGCGACGGCCGCGGCGTACGGGGCGGCGTGCGCGGCGACCGCCGGGGCGCCGCCCCTGGTGCGCAGTGCGGCGCGGACGACGGCGTCGCGGGCCATGGGCGCCCGCCCCGACGCCCCGTTGCCGTACGGGCCGCTGCCGTACGGGCCGTTGCCGTACGGGCCGCCGTTGCCTCGGGGTGCGCCGTTGCCGCGGGGGCCGCCGCCCGCCCCCGCCATCAGGCGCACCGTCTCGCGCAGCCGCGCGGAATCGGCGGCGCACTGGGCGCACTCCGCGAGGTGGTCGCCGACCCGTGACGCGTCGCCCGGCAGCGCCGCGCCCACGGCCAGCGCCGCCACCAGGTCCCGCAGCTCCTCGTGCCCTTCGGCCATCAGACGCCCCTTTCCACGGCGGTGCCCGGCGGGTCGGCCAGCAGGTCGGCCAGCTTGTGGAGCGCGGCGCGGAGCCTGGTCTTGGCCGTGCCCTCGGGAATGCCCAGCTCGGCCGCGGCCTGCCGGTAGGTGCGGCCCGCGAAGTATGCCAGGTGGACGATCTGACGCTGCGGGAGCGGGAGTTCGGCGAGGGCGGCGTGCAGGAGCAGCGACCGCTCGATGTCCGGGTCGGCGGGCGTGGCCTCCTGCCGGGGCTCGGCGGACAGGGTGTGGGCCGCCTTGCGGTGCCGCTCCTCGCCGCGCACCCAGTCCACGGCCCGCCGGTGCGCGAGCATCGAGAGCCAGGTGCGCAGCGTGCCGCGGCGCGGGTCGAAGGCGTAGGGGCGGGACCAGAGGTGCGTGAAGACCTCCTGCGCGACGTCCTCGGCCGCGGCGGGCGAGCGGGTCACGCGCAGCGCGACGTGGTGGACCAGCCCGCCGAAGGCGTCGTACGCCTCGGCCAGCGCGGACTCGTCTCCGTACACGAGTCGTTGATGGAGATCGGTTTCCACCACCGGCACCACCTCGTGGTGCCCTTCCTAGCCCTCAGACGGACAGCACGTCCAGCACTCTGTCCACATCGGCAGTGGAGTTGTAGAGGTGGCAGGAGAGGCGGAGGTTGCCCGCGCGCGCGGAGTGCACGACGCCGGCGGCGGCCAGCTCGGGGCCGCGGTGCGCGAGGCCGGGCAGCGCGACGATCGCGGAGGTGCCGGGCACGACCGCGTGGCCGAGCCCGGCGAGGCCGGAGCGGAGGCGGGCGGCGAGCGCGGTGACGTGGGCGTGCACCGCTTCGGTGCCGACCTCTTCGAGCAGCGCGAGGGACTGCTCGGCCGCGTGGTACTGGAGGAACGCGGGCGGCACGTCGAACCGCCTCGCGTCCGGGGCGAGTTCGCCGCCGGGGCCGTAGACGGACGCCTCCTGGTCGGCGGCGGCGTACCAGCCCGCCTGGGCGGGCACGAGGGCGTCCTGGGCCTCCTCGGCGACGGTGAGGAAGGAGGTGCCGCGCGGGCAGAGCAGGTACTTGAAGCCGCCGACGACCGTGTAGTCCCAGTCGGCCGCCGACCAGGGCAGCCAGCCCATGGACTGGGTGGCGTCGACGAGGGTGCGGGCCCCGTGCGCGGCGGCGGCCTCGCGTACGGCCCCGAGGTCGGCGGTGCGGCCGTCGGCCGACTGGACGGTCGAGAACGAGACGAGCGCGGTGTCGGGGCGCACGGCGCCCGCGAGGTCCGCGAGCGGCACCTGCCGCAGCTTGAGGTCGCGGCGGCGCGCGAAGGGCATCACGACGGAGCTGAAGTCGCCCTCGGGGACGAGGACTTCGGAGCCCGTGGGGAGGGAGGCGGCGATGACCGCGGTGTGCGCGGTGACGGAGCCGCCGATGGCGACGCGGTCGGCGGGGACGTTCGCGAGCCGCGCGAAGGAGGCGCGGGCGGCCTCCACGGACGCGAAGCTGCCCGACCCCTCGTTGCGCCCGGCGGCAATGCGCTCCGCGAGGGAGGTGACGGCGGTGACCGCGCGGCGGGGCAGGAGGCCGCAGGAGGCGGTGTTGAGGTAGGTGGTCTCGACCGCGAACTCGGTACGTATCAGGGTGTCCATGGGCCTCAGCCTGCCGCAACCCCGCGGGGCGCGGGGGAGGCGGGGGCGGAGGTGCTCCTGCCCGCCGGGCAGAAGCACCTCCGCGCGGGAGACCGCGCCCCCGACCCCGCGTGCCCCTTACGCGCAGGTGCCGTCAGGGGCGCACGTCGCGCCCTCCGCCGCACCGCTCACCGGCGCCAGCGGCGCCCGGTCCTTCCAGGCCTGCTCCAGCGCCTGGGCGAAGACCTCCGCCGGTTGTCCGCCCGACACCCCGTACCTCCGGTCGAGGACGAAGAACGGCACCGCGTTCGCCCCCAGTTCCGCCGCCTCGCGCTCGTCCGCGCGGACCTCGTCCGCGTACGCGTCCTCGTCCGCGAGGACCGCCCGTGCCTCGGTCTCGTCGAGGCCCGCCTCCACGGCGAGGCCGATCAGCACCTCGGGGTCGAAGACGGAGCGCTCGTCCGCGAAGTTGGTGCGGTAGGCGAGGTCCAGGAGCGCGTCCTGGACGCCGCGCGCCTTCGCCAGGTGCAGCAGCCGGTGGATGTCGAACGTGTTGCCGTGGTCACGGCCTTCGAGGACGTATCCGAGCCCCTCGCCGTGCGCGTTGGACGCGACGTTGGCCTCCATGGAGCGGGCCTCGTCCAGGGTGCGGCCGTACTTCGCCGCGAGCATCTCGACGACCGGCGCCGTCGTGCCCCTGGGCGTGTTCGGGTCGAGCTCGAAGGAGCGGTGCACCACCTCGACGCCGTCGCGGTGCGGGAAGGCCGCGAGGGCCTGCTCGAAGCGGGCCTTGCCGATGTAGCACCACGGGCAGGCGATGTCGCTCCAGATCTCGACGCGCATGTCTCAGCTTCTCTTCTCTCCGGTTCCGGGGGTTTACTTGCATCTTCAACATACGGTTTGCCCGGATCATTCCCGGCCACCGGGTCCGTGTCCGGGTCCGGGTCCGTGCCCGGGTCCCGCTACCGGCCCGACGCCGGACCCAGCACGAGCCACAGCGCCAGGTGGTGGCCGACGCGCGGCTCGGCCGGATCCGGGCGCCAGCCGTGGCGCGCGTAGAACTCCTGGGCGCGGACGTTGTGCTCGTACACCTCAAGACGCACCGCGCTCACGCCCGCCGCGCGCCACCGCGCGACGCACGCGCCGTGCAGCGCGCCGCCGATGCCGCCGCTCCAGCGGTCGGGCCGCACGTGGAGCTGGGTGAGCGTCATCACTCCCCCGACCTCGCGGTGCGCCGCGACGCCGACCACCTCGCCGTCCCGCTCCGCGCACAGCACGTGGCCGCCCTCCACCGCGCGCTGCCAGCCGTCGCGGGTGCGGGCCAGCTCGGCGGGGCCGGCGTAGGCGTCCTCGGGGATGTGGCCCCGGTAGTACGTGGCGCGGGCCGCCGTGTGCAGGGCGGCTATGGCGTCGAGGTCGTCGGCGGTCGCTGTTCGGATCATGGTCTGGTGGACGCTCATCGCTCAGCCGCTGGTTGCGAGGCGGGAGAACGAGGCGCGGTAGGCGCTCGGGGTCAGGCCCAGGCGCCGCTGCACGTGCTGGCGCAGCGAGTCCGCGCTGCCCAGACCGCTGGCGCGGGCGACCTGGTCCATCGGCAGCGCGGTGGTCTCCAGGAGCTCGCGGGCGCGCTCGATGCGCTGGTGGAGCAGCCACTGCAACGGGCTGAGCCCGGTCTCGGCGTGGAAGCGCCGGGAGAGCGTGCGGATCGAGACCCCGGCGTTGCGGGCGAGGTCGGTGAGGGTCAGCGGCTCGTCGAGGTGGCGCATGGCCCAGGCGCGGGTATCGGCGAAGGAGACGCCGCGCTCGGGCGGCAGCGGGGTGTCGGTGAACTGGGTCTGGCCGCCGGGCCGCACGGGCGCGACGAGGGCGAGGCGGGCGACGGAGTTGGCGACGGCGGCGCCGTAGTCGGTGCGGATGATCTGGAGGCAGAGGTCGATCCCCGCCGCGTACCCGGACGAGGTGAGGAAGGGGCCGTCCTGCACGAAGAGCACGTCCTGCTGGAGGTCGACCGCCGGGTAGCGGTCGCCCAGTTCGCGGGTGTACGCCCAGTAGGTCGTCGCGGCCCGCCCGTCGAGCAGCCCGGCCTCGGCGAGGACGAAGGCGCCCGTGCAGATGGAGGCGATGCGCTTGCCCGCGGCCGCGGCGCGGCGCACCGCCGCGACGATGCGCGCGTCGGGCTCCTCGCGCGATCCGGTGCCCGCGACGATCACGACGTCGGCCTCGTCGACGGCGTCCAGCCCCCGGCCGACCAGCACGTCGAGGCCGCCGGTCGTGGTGAGGGGTCCGGGATCCGGCGTACAGGCGGTGACCCGGTAGCCGGGCGCGCCGTCCACCTCGGCCTTGGAGAACAGCATCTCGGGGATGGCCAGGTTGAACATCGAGACGACCGGCGGCGCGGCGATCACGGCGACGTTCAGCGGAGCGGGCACGGACGGTGGTGCGGGCTGTGACACGGGCTGCGACACGGGCTGTGGTGCGGGCGGCTGCGCGACGGCCATGGCCAGAACCTCCGGAGGTATGGCATTCGAGCCACTACTGTACGCGGAACGGGCTCGACAGTCTTGGCCCATGCCACGAACGAAATCCGCCCCCGCCTCCCTCGCCGCCACCGCTCCCTCCCCCTCCCCCTCCCCCACGGTCTCGCTCGTCGCGGCCGTGCTCGGCTTCGGGCTGATCATGCTCGACGGCTCGGTGGTGAACGTCGCCCTGCCGCCGATCGGCGCCGCGCTCGGCGGCGGGATGACCGGGCTCCAGTGGGTCGTCGACGCCTACACGCTCGCCTTCGCCGCGCTGCTGCTCTCCACGGGCGCGCTCACCGACCGGATCGGCGCAGGTCGCGCGTACGGCATCGGGATCGCGCTGTTCACCGCGGCCTCCGTCGCCTGCGGGCTCGCGCCGAGCCTGCCGGTGCTGATCGGGGCGCGGATCGCCCAGGGCGTCGCGGCGTCGATCGTGCTGCCGACGACGCTGGCGCTGGTGCGGCAGGCGTACGCGGACCCGGCGCGGCGCACCCGTGCGGTGTCGCTGTGGGCGGCGGGCGGGATGGTCGCGGCGGCGCTCGGTCCCGTCGCGGGCGGCGCCCTGACCTCCGTACTGGACTGGCGGGCGATCTTCTTCATCAACCTGCCGCTCGGGCTGGCGGCGCTGGCGCTCGGGGCCCGGGTCCCGCGCTCGCCCCGGCGGCCCGCGCCGCTGGACCTGCCGGGGCAGGCCGCCGCCGCGGTGGGGCTGACCGCGCTGGTCCTCGCGGTCATCGAGCGCGGGACCACGGGGTGGATCGCCGGGGGCGTCGCGGTCGTGGCACTGGGCGCGTTCGTCCGGATCGAGCGGCGGCAGGCGCATCCGGTGGTGCCGTTCGGGCTGTTCCGGGACCGCACGGTGGCGGTCGCGGTCGCCGCGGGCTCGGCGATCAGCGTGGTCTTCTACGGCTCGCTCTTCGTCTTCAGCCTCTACTTCCAGCAGGAGCTGGACCTCTCGCCGCTGGCGACGGGGCTGGTGTTCCTGCCCATGACCGGGCTGCTGTCGGTGGTGAACGTGCTGTCCAGCAAGGTCGCCAACCGGTACGGGCCCCGGGTGCCGATGCTCGTCGGGCAGTCGGTTTCGGTGGCCGGCCTGCTGCTGGTGCTCGCGGTGGGGGTGGATCCCGGGGTGCCGCCGCTGGTGACGTCGCTGCTGCTGGTGCCGATGTCGCTGGGGTGCGGGTTCGCGCTGCCGCCGCTGACGGCGGCGATGATGGAGGCGGTGCCCGCGGAGCGGGCGGGGATCGCGGCGGGCGTCCTGAACGCGGCGCGGCAGGTGTCGGGGGCGCTCGGGATCGCGGTGTTCGGCGCGCTGGGCGCGGGGGCCTCCGGCATTCGGGGGTCGTTGCTGATCGGGGTCGTGCTGCTGGCGGGCACGCTGACGGCGACGTTCACCTTGCGGAGGGCGTGAGGCGGGGGTGGGGGCGGGGGCAGTGAGGGTGATGGGTACGCCCGGCACGTGCCCCGCTCCCGCGCGACTCCCCCGCCCCTCCTACCGCAGCGCGGCCCTCATCATCGCCTTGGCGATCGGCGCCGCCAGCCCGTTCCCGCTGACCTCGGAGCGCGCCGCCCCGGAGTCCTCCACCAGCACCGCGACCGCCACCTCCTTCCCGCCGGACGGGTCCTTCGCGTACGAGGTGAACCACGCGTACGGCGTCCCGCTGTTGTCCACGCCGTGCTGGGCCGTACCGGTCTTGCCGCCGACCTCGACCCCGCCGCCGATCCGCGCGTTCGTGCCGGTGCCGTCCTCGACGACCGTCACCATCGCGTCGCGCAGCTGCCCGGCCGTCCTCTCGGAGACGACCCGGCGGCCGTCCCCGCCGTCGTACGTCCGCAGGGCGTCCCCGTCCCCGTCCGTCACCTTCGACACCATGTGGGGATCCTTCAGCACCCCGCCGTTCGCGAGCGCCGCCGACACCATGGAGACCTGCAACGGCGTCGCCGTCACCTCGAACTGCCCGATGCCGGTGAGCGCCGTCTGCGCCCCGTCCATCTCCCGGGGGTAGACGCTCTCCGACGCCCGCACCGGCACGTCCCTCTTCGCCTCGTTGAAGCCGAACTCCTCCGCCTGCGCCCGCACCTTCTCCTTGCCCAGGTCGGCGGCCATCTTGGCGAAGACGTTGTTGCAGGAGTACTGGAGCGCGGTGCGGATCGTGGCGTTCTCGCACGGCGCGGACCTGTTCTCGTTGTGCAGCACCGTCCTGGTCCCGGGCAGCGTGTACGGGTCGGGGCTCGCGGTCCGCGCGTCGACCGACTCGTACAGCCCGTCCTCCAGCGCCGCGGCCGCGACCACCAGCTTGAACGTCGAGCCCGGCGGCACCGGCTGCCGCAGCGCCCGGTTGAGCAGCGGCTGGTCCTCGTCGGCGAGCAGCTTCTTCCATGCCTCGCCGTCCGAGGCGCCCGCGATCTCCGCCGGGTCGTACGAGGGCGTCGAGACCATCCCGAGGACCGCGCCGCTCTTCGGGTCGAGCGCGACCGCCGCGCCCTTCTTCGACCCCAGGGCCCCGTACGCCGCCTTCTGCACGGCCGGGTCGATGGTGGTGACCACGCTGCCGGGCTCGGCGGACCTGCCGGTGACCGTGTCGAGCGGGTTCTTCAGCCGGGAGTCCGAGCCGTCGAGCACGTCGCGGTAGATGCCTTCGAGCTGCGTGGCGCCGTACGCCTGGGAGCCGTAGCCCGTCACGGCCGCGTACAGCGGGCCGTCCTGGTACGTGCGCCGGTACGCGTAGTCGCCTTCGTCCGTTCTCTTCGATCCGGTGACCGGCTTCCCGGCCACGACGATGTTGCCGAGCGGCTGCGCGTAGCGCGCGATGGTGTTCCGCCGGTTGTGTTCGTTGTCTGCGAGGGCCTTGCCTTCGAAAGCCTGTACCCAGGTGGCCCGCACCAGAAGGGCGAGGACCAGCAGGAGGCTGAAGACGGCGGCGTGCCTGATCGTCTTGTTCATCCTGCTACGGGGACGTACGGGGCCGGGCGGATCGTTCCTGTCCGCCCGGCTTCTCAGGCTTTCCTCATGCGGCGCCCGGGTCCGGGGCCCGGGTCCGGGGGCCGCGTCCGAACACGGGCCCTCAGCCCGGCGTGATGAAACCCGACTCGTACGCGGCGATCACCGCCTGCGTGCGGTCCCGCGCCCCCGTCTTCGCCAGCACCGACGCCACGTGCGTCTTCACCGTCGCGGGGCCGACCGTCAGCCGCCCCGCGATCTCCGCGTTGGTCATCCCCGCCGCCATGAGCCGCAGCACGTCGCCCTCCCGGTCGGTGAGCCTGCGCACCCACGGGGCCTGCGCCGTCGCCCGTCGCCTGCCGTGCTCGGCGGCGAGACCGCGCACCGCGGCGGGGAAGAGCAGCGAGTCGCTGCGCGCCACCAGCCGCACCGCCTGCACCAGCTCGTCGGCGTCCGCCCGCTTCAGCAGGAAGCCCGACGCGCCCGCGCGCAGCGCGTCGTACACGTAGGAGTCGTTCTCGAAGGTCGTGACGACGACGATCCGCGGCGGCCCGTCCAGCGTGGCCAGGATCTGCTCGGTCGCCCTGATCCCGTCGATCTCCGGCATCCGCACGTCCATCAGCACCACGTCGGGGCGCAGCTCGCGCACCACCGACACCGCCTCGGCGCCCGTCGCGGCCTCGCCGACGACGTGGAGGTCGGGCTCGGCGTCGAGGATGACGCGCAGCGCGGTGCGGACCATGCGCTCGTCGTCGGCGAGCACCACCCTGACCGGCGTGCCGCCCGCGTCCTTCGGGCCGCTCATCGCCCTCCTCCCAGCGGCAGCCGCACGTCCAGCCGCCACACGTCGCCGCGCGGTCCCGCGGCGGCCGAGCCGCCCAGCAGGGTCGCCCGCTCCGCCATGCCGCGCAGCCCCCGGCCGCCGCCGGGGCGCACCACGGCCGCCCTCTCCGACAAGGGGTTCTCCATCGTGATCTCCACCTCTTCCTCGTGCACGGTGATCGACAGGGACACCGGTGCGCCGCCGTTGTGCCGCAGGGCGTTGGTCAGGCCCTCCTGCACGATGCGGTACGCCTCCCGGGACACCGGGTCCGGCACGGCCGCGGGGTCCCCGCGCCGCTCGCACTCCACCGGCACCCCGCAGCGGGCCAGCAGGTCGTCCAGGAGCGCCAGGGTGGGGCCCGCCGGTCCGACGGCGCCGGTGTCCTCGGCGTCGTCGTCCTTCCGCAGGATGCCCAGCACCGCGTCCAGCTCCCCCACCGTGCGCCGCGTGGTCTCCTCGATGGCGGCCAGTGCCTCCCGTACGAACTCCGGGTCGGCGTCCAGGACCCTGCGCGCCGCGCTCGCCTGGAGCGTCACGGCGCTGAGCGCGTGGCCCACCGAGTCGTGCAGCTCCCTGGCGAGCCGGTTGCGCACCGCCAGGTCGGCCGCCCTGCGCTCGGCCGCGGCCAGCTTGTCGGCGGGCGTCGGGCCGAGCAGCGCGGGCACCTGCCGGGCGAGCAGCGCGCCCGCGCCCGCCGACGCCGCCGCGACCAGCACCAGCACGGCGGCCCCGCCGAGCGGCCCGAGCAGCAGCGCCCACGGGCCGTCCAGCACCGCGTACTTCTCGTACCGCCCCGACGTGCCCGTGACGTAGCTGACGGGCGGCAGCACGACGAGGACCACCGCCAGCGGCGTCAGCGCCAGGGTCGCCCCGCTGACCAGCCCGCCGAGCGCCAGGTGGAGCGTGAACCAGCCCGCCGTGCGCACCCGGGCGGCCCGGGTGCGTGCCGGGCCCTCGGCGTACCGGTCGAAGGGGACCCCGCACAGCGGCCGGGCCGCCGCCGAGACCAGCGGCCTGGTCAGCGGGAAGAGCGCGGTGAGCGCGGCCGCGGGCAGCGCGGCGGCGAACGCGATGAACTGCGTCGAGAGGCTGTCGCCGAACAGCGTCTGCGACTCCCGGACGACCGAGAGCAGCACCGCGCTCAGCAGCCAGTACGGCATCAGCAGCGCGCCGCCGAGCACCAGGTGGACCCAGCGCAGCGCGGCCCGCCTGCCGAACAGGGCCCGGGTGACGGAACGTGTCACGGAGCGCGCCGCCTCAGAGCCTGCGCGTGGCGAGCATCAGCCGGTCGCGGGCGTCGAACAGCGCGTCCTTGATGAGCTGTTCGTGCCCCGGGGTCAGCCGGGCCACCGGCACCGAGCAGCTGATCGCGTCGCGCGCCGGGGTGCGGTAGGGGATCGCCACGCCGAAGCAGCGCAGGCCCAGGGTGTTCTCCTCGCGGTCCACGGCGAGGCCCTGCTCGCGGATGGCGGCCAGTTCGGCGATGAGCTCTTCGCGGTCGGTGACCGTGTGTTCGGTGAGCGGCTGGAGCGTCGCCGGGAGCAGCGCCCGCACCTGCTCGTCGCTGTGGGTGGCGAGCAGCGCCTTGCCCAGGGAGGTGGAGTGGGCGGGCAGCCTGCGGCCGACCCGGGTGAAGGGGCGCAGGTAGTGCTGGGACTGGCGGGTCGCCAGGTAGACGACGTTGGTGCCGTCGAGGCGCGCGAGGTGGATGGTCTCGGCCGTGTCGTCGGAGAGCCGGTCGAGCGTGGGCCTGGCGGCGGCGACGACCTCGTCGCCGTCGATGTAGGAGGTGCCGACCAGCAGGGCGCGTACGCCGATGCCGTACCGCGTGCCCGTCGCGTCCGTCTCCACCCAGCCGAGCTCCACCAGCGTGCGCAGCAGCATGTAGAGGCTGGACTTGGGGTACCCGACGGTCTCCTGCACGGCGGCGAGCGAGTGCATCCCGGGGCTCCCCGCGAAGTACTCCAGCAACTCCACCGTTCTCACCGCGGACTTGACCTGAGCCCCACCCTGATCAGCAGCCGCCATCGCTCTTGACCCCTTCGAAAGCCCGGAAATAGAGTCCCCACAGTTCATCGACAGGAACGCCGTTCAGAATAGCGAACGGCTTCGGGGAGGAAGTCATGACGGCAGCGGTACCAGTGTGGAGTGTGGACCCCCGAACCGGGAAGCCGCGCGAGCAGGTTGCCGTGGAGGCCGGTCCCGGCGACGTCGACCGCGCGGTGCGCGCCGCCCACGCGGTCCGTTCCGCGCTCGCCGACAGGGTCGCGCGGGCCGCGCTGCTGCGCGCGGCGGCCGACCTGCTGGACGAGGCCGCGGGGCCCGTCGTGGAGGTCGCCGACGCCGAGACCGCGCTCGGCCCCACCCGGCTGACCGGTGAACTCGCCAGGACCACCGGGCAGTTGCGGGCGTTCGCCGACGTCGTGGACGAGGGCTCCTTCCTCGACGTGCGGATCGACCGCGCCGACCCCTCGCTCACCCCGCCCCGGCCCGATCTGCGCCGCTGGAAGATCCCGCTCGGCGTGGTCGCCGTCTACTCGGCGTCCAACTTCCCGCTCGCCTTCTCCGTGCCGGGCGGCGACACCGCGAGCGCGCTCGCGGCCGGCTGCCCGGTCGTCGTCAAGGCCCACCCCGACCACCCCGCCACCTCCGAGCTCTGCGTCTCCCTGCTGCGCCGCGCGGCGGCGCGGGTCGGGCTGCCGCAGGACGTGGTGGCGGTGGTGCACGGCTTCGACGCGGGCGTGGAGCTGGTCCACCACCCGCTCGTGTCCGCCGCGGGCTTCACCGGTTCGGTACGGGGCGGCAGGGCGCTCTACGACGCGGCGGCCGCGCGTCCCGTGCCCATCCCCTTCCACGGGGAGCTGGGCTCCCTCAACCCGGTCGTGATCACCGAGGCGGCGGCCGCCGAGCGCGCCGAGCAGCTGGGGGCGGGGCTCGCCGGGTCGATGACGCTGGGCGAGGGGCAGTTCTGCGTCAAGCCCGGGTTCGTGCTGGCGCCTTCGGGGGCGGCGGGCGACGCGCTCGTCAAGTCGCTGACCGCCGCGATCGGCGGGACCGAGCCCGGGGTGATGCTGGACCACCGGATGCGCGACGCGTTCCTCGCGGGGGTCGGAGAGCGGACCGCGCTGCCGGACGTCGAGGCGCCGATCGCGCCGGGGGCGGGCGGGGAGCACACCGTCGCCGCGGGGTTCCTCACGGTGCCCGCGAGCCGGCTGACCTCGGACGGGGACCACGACCTGCTCCTGGAGGAGTGCTTCGGCCCCGTGACGGTGGTGGCCAGGTACGCCTCGTCCGACGAGGTCTCGGCCGTCCTCGGACGGCTGCCAGGCAACCTCACCGCGACGCTGCAGATCGCGGAGGGGGAGGAAGGGGCCGCCGAGCTGCTGGCCGAGGTGACGCCGCTGGCGGGCCGCGTGCTGGTGAACGGCTGGCCGACCGGGGTGGCCGTGGCGCCCGCGCAGCACCACGGGGGGCCGTACCCGGCGACGACGTCGACGTCCACGTCGGTGGGGGCGACGGCGGTGGAGCGGTGGCTGCGGCCCGTGGCGTACCAGGGGGTGCCGGAGGGGATGCTGCCGCCCGAGCTGAGGGACGGCAATCCGCTCGGGGTGCCGCGCCGGGTGACCGGCTGAGGCTCCTCTTCGAGGGGGGCGCCGCGGCGCCCCCCTCGGCCTCCCCCGGCCCCGGCCGCACTCACGAGGCGCCGGACAGCGCCCCGGGCCTGTCGAGGACCATCTCGCGCTCCAGCTTGGAAGGGTCGCCCTGCACGGGGGCGGTCCCTCCGGAGCGCACGAATCCGTACCGCCGGTAGAAGCCTTCGGCCCGTGCGTTGTCCTCGTGGACGTACAGGCGCACCCGTGCGACGTCCGCGACCGACCACGCCCACTCCACGGCCGCTTCGAAGAGCGCGTCGACCACGCCGGTCCCCCGGTGTTCGGGGCGGACGAAGACGCCGACGAGGTGCGCCTGGCGCCGCTCCACGGTCGCGCCGAACACGTCACCGCTGCCCGCGTCCTCGACGAGCGCGGTCACCGTGCCGCTCCAGACCCCGTCCCGGCCCTCGGCCACGAACTGCCGCGCCCGCGCCCCGTCGGCCGCCCTCTCGGCCCGCCCCCGCCAGAAGGAATCCGGCTCCGCGACCGCCTGCTCGTACGTTTCGAGGAAGGCGATCCCGGCCGCCGGATCCTTGAGCGCCGCGAGCCGCAGCTCCTTCACCCCGGGCCACTCGTCGGCGCGTACCGGGCGTACCGCGGGGCGTGAATCCTGGTTCATGCTGCCGCACCCTACGGGAGGGCCGTTTCGGGGCGCCACGGCATTTCCGCAGGTCCCCGCCGCGCGGCGGTGGCCCTGCCCTACGCCCCCGCCAGCCCCAGGGACCGCACCAGATCGCCGAGCTCCGCCCGGTAGAGCGCCTCCGGGTCCCGCGCCTGGCGCCCGAGGTGCCCGTACACCTCAAGGGCCACCGGCCCGTGCATCCGCGCCCAGACGCGCAGCGACAGCGCGACGGCCCCGGGCGGCAGCCCGGGGAACTCCGCCTGGACCTGCCGCACCAGCGCGTCGTCGAAGTCCGACCACTCCGCCGTGCCCGGCTGCACCTCCCCCGCCCGGGGCCACGCCGCCGCGACCAGTCCGGTGAGCCCGGCGCAGGCCCGGTGGTTGGCCTCGGCCGCCGGGCTGTCCTCCGGGGCGCGGTAGCCGGGCACCGGATCGCCGTAGACGAGGCGGAAGCCCTCGGGGTTTTCGAGCGCCCAGGCGCGCAGGGCCAGGCCCCAGGCCACGATGCGCCCGGCCGGGTCGTCGGCGGGCACCGCGTCGCGCGCGGCCTCGACCGCGGTGAGCAGCGAGCCGTACACGTCGCCGATCAGCGCGGTCACCAGCGTGTCGCGGCTGTCGTAGTAGCCGTAGATCGCCCCCGCCGTCATGCCCATCTCGCGGGCGATGGCGCGCAGCGATATCGCGTCGGGCCCTCCCTCGCCCAGCAGTCGGAGCGCGACCGCCTTGATCTCGGCGGACGTCTCGGCCCTCAGACGTGCGCGGCGGCTCTGCTGCGGTGCGGCTGCTGCTCCCATGGTTGACACCCTACAGCGTTGCGATACTGTACGCCGCACACTTACTGAACGCCGTGTAGTTTTTGCGCGGCAGAGAGAACAGGCGTCCTCCCGCATGCCCCCACGCAGTTCACGGGTCTTCGGCCCGACCCTCGCGCTCCTCGCGTTCTCCCAGCTCATCGTGGCCCTCGACTACAACATCGTGTACGTGGCCCTGCCCGACATCGGTCGCGAACTCGGCTTCTCCGCCCAGTCGTTGCAGTGGGTCGTCTCCGCCTACGCCGTCGGCCTCGGCGGCTTCCTACTGCTCGGCGGGCGGGCCGTCGACCGGCTCGGCGCGCGCCGGATGTTCGTCGCGGGCCTGACCCTGTACGGAATCTCCTCGCTCGTCGGCGGGCTCGCCGAAGGACCCGGGCCGCTCGTCGCCGCCCGCGTCGTCCAGGGCATCGGCGGCGCCCTGCTCAGCCCGGCGACCCTCGCCCTGGTCTTCCGCACCTTCGAGGAGGGCGCGCCCCGCAACAAGGCGCTCGGCGTCTGGGGCACGGCCGGCAGCTCGGGCCTCGCGGCGGGCGCGCTGCTCGGCGGCGTCCTCACCGACGCCTGGGGCTGGTCCTGGGTGTTCTACGTCAACGTCCCGCTCGCGCTGCTGGCCGCGCTGGCCGCGCCGAAGCTGCTGGCCGCCGACCCGCGGCCGGACGCCGACCGGGGCGGCTTCGACGTGCTCGGCGCGCTGCTCGCCACCGCGGGCTCGTCGCTGGTCGTCTTCGGTCTGGTGAGCGGCCCCGAGGCGGGCTGGGCCTCGGCCCGCGCGCTGGGCGCCGTCGCGGCCGGAGCCGCACTGCTCGCCCTGTTCGTCCTCACCGAGGCGCGCGGCCGCAGCCCGCTGGCCCCGCTCGGGCTCCTGGGCAGCCGGCAGCTGGCCGTCTCCATGACGGTGATCCTCGCCTTCCAGAGCGCGCTCGGCGGCGGGTACTACCTCTTCACCACCTACCTCCAGCCGGTGCGCGGGCACAGCGCGCTGGAAGCGGGCCTGGCCTTCCTCCCCCTGACCGTCTTCTCCATGGTCGCGGCGGGCCGGATCGCGCCCGCGCTCATCGGGCGCTGGGGCGTGCGCAGGACCCTGGCCGTCGGCATGCTCGGATCGGGCGCGGGCCAGGCGCTGTTCTTCGCGGGCATGACGCTCGACGGATCGTTCTGGGCGCTGCTGCCGGGCACCGCGGTGTGGGGGCTCTTCGGCGGCTTCACCTACGTCACGATGTTCGCGGCGGCGGGCACCGGGGCGGCGCCCGCCGAGCAGGGCGTGGCGTCGGGCCTCGCCGCCACGGCCCAGCAGATCGGCGGCGCGGTGGGCCTCGCGCTGCTGATCGCGGTGGCCAACGCCGGGCTCACCGGTGCCTCGCCCGCGTCCGACGTCGTGGCGAACCTGCGCACGGCGGGCTGGCTCGGGGCCGCGGTCTCGGTGGCGGGCGCGGCGGTGGCCCTGTTGTTGCGGGAACCGGGTGCGCGGACCGTGGCGGAGGGCCCGCGCACCCGGCGCGTCCTTACTTCACGCCGGCCCAGCGCTTGATCGTGGCGACGGCCTGCGACTGCTCCGGCTCCGGCAGCTTCGCGATCTGCGCGCCGTGGTTGGAGCCCGGCACCACGTAGCTGTACGAGTCGTGGCGGCTCGGGGTGAACTGCTCCGCGCTCCACGGGTCGTTCTGGCCGTAGACGAACATCATCCGCTGGCCCCTGGTCTTCACCCAGCGGTCCACGTCGGCGATCGCCTTGTTGCTGTACGAGCCGCGCATGGCGGCGGGCAGCACGGAGTTGGGCTGGTAGATGTCCGGGTAGTGGCGGACGCCCTTGAGGTGCTTGAACTTCAGGTCCGCCCAGCCGAGCTGGGTCGCGGCCTGCCGGTAGTAGGGCCCGGTGCCGTTCGTCCCCAGGGTCTCGTCCTGGTAGACGGAGAAGCCGTGCCCCTTGGACCACTCGTAGAGCTCGTCGTCGGAGACCTTCTTGGCGTCGGGGACCGTCGGGCAGTCGGCCGCGGTGCCCGACTGCCAGAAGTTCCACACCTGGTCCAGGACCGCGAACTCGTAGGCGCGGTCGGTGGTGCCGAGGGTCTCCTCGAAGGTGTCGCCGTTCTTGACCGCGTCGGCCTCGAACTTCGGCAGCAGCGCAGCGCGGCGCACCAGCATCTCGCGCTGCACGGCGTTGAGCGCGTCGCGGCACTCCTTGGTCCCGACGGTCTTGAAGAACCGCTCGTACGTCGAGTCGTCCCGGTTGTTGGCGTCGTTGGGCGCCACGAAGGCGACGACCGCGTCCAGCGCGTCGGGGTAGTGGCGCTCCAGGTAGGCGGTGGTCATGCCGCCCTTGCTGGCGCCGGTCCCGATCCACTTGCCCTTCTCGATCGTGCGCAGCGCCTTGACGATGCGGTTCTCGTCGCTCGCCTCCTGCCAGACGGTCATCTTCGACCAGTCGTCGCCCGCGGCGCCCTTGGGCCGGGACTCGGCGAAGTAGCGGTGCTCGATGGAGACCTGGTTGGCGTCGAGGAGCCGGGTGATCTGGGTGGTGCCCGACGCGAGGGTGTAGCCGCCGGTGTAGCGCACGGTCGGCTTGTCGGCCGCCTTGTGCCAGAGGGTGAGGCGCTGGGTGAAGGTGCCCTTCCACGGGCGCTTGTGGTCGACGGGCTGGGCGAACGTCAGGTTGTAGAAGGGGTAGCCCTCCTTCTGCGTGACGGAGACGACCGTCATGCCCGGGATCTTCTCCAGCTGCGCCCTGACGTCCTCCACGACGGGAGCCGCGGCGGCGGCCTGGGCCGTCGGAGCGGCGGCCGCCGCGGGGCTGATTCCGGCCAGGACCGCGGTACCGGACATCAGTCCCGCACAAACCAGCGCGGATATCCCCTTGTTGCGCACGATGTGTTTCTCCTCGGTGCGGAAGGTGTGAGCACGTTGCGCGGGATGCTACGCGGTTTTCGGCCCTTTGTGATCGTCTGAGGCGCCCCGATTCGTGTATTAGGCATCCGCCCCATGCCGCGCCCCCGCCTCAGTCCGCACGCTGAGCGCCATGAACTGGGTACCGAAAAGGGTCCTCCGCGACCGCAACGCAGCCCTCTACCTCCTGGGCGTCCTCGTCTCCGGCTTCGGCACCACCGCGCTCTGGCTCACCGCGGGCATCTGGGTCAAGTCGCTCACCGGCTCCAACGGCCTCGCCGCGCTCACCGCCTTCGCGATGTGGGCGCCGACCCTCGTCGGCCCTGTCCTCGGCGGGATCGCGGACCGGGTGCGGCGCAAGCCCCTCCTGGTGGCCCTCTCCCTCACGACGGCGGCCCTGCTGCCGCTGCTGCTGCTCGTCGACGGCGAGGACCGCGTCTGGCTGGTCTTCGTCCTGCTGCTGTTCTACGGCGCGAGCGGCGTCGTCCACGACGCCGCCGAGGCCGCCCTCGTCCCCGCCGCCGTCGACGAGGAGCTCGTCGGGGACTTCAACGGCCTGCGCATGACGGCCAACGAGTCGATGAAGCTGCTCGCCCCGCTCGCCGCCGCCGGGCTCTACGCCCGCTACGGCGCCGCGCCCGTCGTCCTGATCGACGCCGTCACCTGCGCACTGGCCGCCGCGCTCTACGCGGCGATGCGGGTCGAGGAGCCCCGCCCCGAGCCCGTCGGCGACTGGCGCCGCGACCTCGCCGAAGGCGCCCGCTTCCTGAACACCTCGCCCGTGCTGCGCCCCCTGGTCCTCGCGGGCGCCGCGATGATGCTGCTGGCCGGACTGGCGAGCTCGCTCTGGTACGCGGTGATCGACGAGGTGCTCGGCCGCTCCCCCGCCTTCGTGGGCGTGCTGTACACCGCGCAGGGCGCGGGCACCGTCGTGGTCGGGCTGCTCGCGGGGCCCCTGATGCGGCGCCTGTCGGAGCGGGGCTTCGCGGCGGCGGGCATCGCGCTCTTCGGCGCCTCGGTGCTGCTGCGCGCGGTGCCGTCGGACGCGGTGGCGCTGACCGCGTCCGTCCTGGCGGGCGCCGGCCTGCCGTGCGTGCTGATCGCCGCGCTCACGGCGGTGCAGCGCGAGACGCCCGGCGCGTACCTGGGCCGTACCGCCGCGACCGCGAACACCCTGGTCTTCGTGCCCAACGCGGTGGCGCTCGCCGCGGGTGCCGGGCTGGTCGCGGTGCTGGACGTGGTCCCGGCCCTGCTGGCGATCGGCGGCGCGGCCGTCGCCGTGGCGCTGGCGCTCGCCGCCGCGCACCGCACCGCACCGCCGCTTCAGGAAAGCCGGCCGAGCGCGGACGCGACCGCGGCGAGGTCCGGGTCGGACGCCAGCCCGGCGTGATACAGCCGCAGTTCGGTGGCGCCCAGTTCCACCGCCCGCGCCGCGTCCCGCTCCAGGGTCCCGGGGCTGCCGCCCATGCCGCCGACCACGGTGAGGTTCGCGGCCCGCACGCCCGGGTACGGCGCGAACGCCTTCAGCGCGTCGGCCCCTCCCGTGCACGGCACGACGACCCCGTCCGCCACGCCCATCACGTGCTCCGGGTCGACCCCGGTGTTCGCCCCGCAGCGGTGCGCCACCGGGTCCGCGTGCAGCAGCACCCGGAAGCCCGCGGGCGCGGCGGCGCGCACGGCGGCGACGGCCGCCTCCTGGAGGCCGCGCGCCACGCCCGTACGGAAGTCCAGGACGGCCCCGGCGTCCGGCAGTTCGCCCGGCTCGCCCCCGCCGCCGCGCCACACGGGCGCGAGCGCGGCCCGCACGGACGCGGCCAGCTCCCGCGGGTCGAGGCCGCGCTCCGCGTACCCCGCCCGGCAGTGGGGGCAGAAGCAGAGCGACATCAAGTACTGCGCGCGGTCCCCGAGCGCGACCCCGCCGGTCTTGTCGTGGGCGTGCAGGTGCGCGAAGCCGTACCACCCGCAGGACTCCAGCTCGGTGCCGCCCGCGCCGGGCCGCGCCGCCGCCTCGGCCGCCAGGTCGACCAGCAGTTCGCGGACGTCGGGCCGGGCGACGCAGGGCGCCCAGGGGTAGCGGTCGCCGTAGGCGTTCACCACGGAGGTGTCCGGGTGCTCGGCGCCGAGGCGGGAGTTGTGCGCGAGGACGACCCAGCTGTGCACGTCGAGCCCGGCGGCGGCGAGCGCGTCGGCCGCCCGCGCGTACGCCTCGCCCGGCGCCCACGGGCCCGCCGGGTACGGCCGCAGGGTGCGCCCGGCCCAGCGGCGCTCGTCCGGCGCGTAGTACACGGCGGCGTGCTCGGCGCTCACCACGCGGTGGCGCGGGTGGCGCGGGGTGAGCGCCCGGGTGGAGTGGTACGCGGAGGCCAGCGTGACCTGCTGGACGCCGAGGTCGGCGACGCGGGCCGGGGCGTCCGGGTCCCCGATGACGTCCCAGGGGTAGAGGAAGGCGGAGGCGCGCACGGCCCTCACCCGGCCAGCAGCGCGCGGCCGCGCTCGATCAGCCCGGCGAGCAGCTTCACGTGCTCGGGCGCGGGCTCGGCGAGCGGCGGGCGCACCCCGCCGACGTCCAGGCCCCGCATCCGCACCCCGGCCTTGACCAGCGAGACGGCGTACCCCTTGCCCTGGGAGCGCAGTTCGACCAGCGGCCGGTAGAAGCCGTCGATCAGCCGGTCCACGGTGGCGCGGTCGCCGTCGGTCAGCGCGCGGTGGAAGGCGACGGCGATCTCGGGGGCGAAGCAGAAGACGGCGGAGGAGTAGAGGCCGACGCCGACGCCCAGGTAGGCGGGGCCGGTGAGTTCGGCCGTGGGCAGCCCGTTGAAGAAGAGGAAGTCCCCGCCCGCCCCGGCGCCCTCGCGGGTGCGCACCGCGCTGACGGTGCGCTGCATCAGCTCCAGGTCGCCGTACCCGTCCTTGAGGCCGACGATCCCGTCCGTGGCGGCGAGCGCGGCGACGGTCTCCGGCGTGAACACGGCGTTGTCGCGCTGGTAGACGACGACGTCGAGCGAGGTGGCGGCGGCCAGCGCGGTGTAGTGGCGCAGCAGCCCCTCCTGGCCGGCGACGACGAGGTACGGGGGCAGGGCGAGCAGTCCGTCGGCGCCCGCCTCCTCGGCGAGCCGCGCGTAGCGGATCGCGAGCGCCGTGCCGTATCCGGTCCCGGCGACCACCGGCACCCGGCCCGCGGCCGCCTCGACGGCGGCCCGGACGCAGTCAGCGAACTCCTCGGGGGCCAGGGCGTGGAACTCGCCCGTGCCGCAGCAGACGAAGACGGCGGCGGCGCCCGCTTCGACCCCGGCGGCGACGTGGGTGCGCAGGACGTCGACGGCGACCTCGCCGTCCGGGCCGTAGGGGGTGACGGGGAAGAACAGCGGGCCGCTGACGGCCGTGAGGCGCGCGGCGAGCGGTGCGGCGCAGGACACGGATGACGCGGCGGGCGCGGCGGGGACGGGGGCAGTGTGCGGGGCTGGGCTCGCTGAAGTCACGGACGCTCCCTGTGTGTACACAAGTCTGATCGCTGTTTATATTCGTGAACGCCGTCACGCTAGGGCAGCGGCCGACCGCCGGTCAAGACGGGAAACCGCGTTCCCGGGGCGGATTCCCGCGCTCCGCGCGAGACTTGACGGCGATCGCCGCCCCTTCCTAGCTTGGCCAGTCATCTGAACCGTGTCCGCGTACGTGTCCCGACCGACCCGCCTAGCCCCGCCCCGCCCCGCCCCGACCCGCCCCGATCCGACCGAGGAGTCCCGCCATGCCCGCACCCCGCACCGTCCTGCTCACCGGCGCCGCCGGCGGACTGGGCACCCTGATGCGGGGCCTGCTTCCCGCGTACGGCTACGAGCTGCGGCTCTTCGACGTGACCCCGATCGAGGGCGAACCGGACGCCGTCACCGCCGACCTCGGCGACAAGGAGGCGCTGCGCGCGGCCGTACGGGGCGTGGACGCGGTCGTGCACCTCGCGGGGATCTCGCTGGAGGCGTCGTTCGACAAGGTGCTGCGCGCCAACGTCGAGGGGACGTACAACCTCTACGAGGCGGCCCGCGAGGAGGGCGTCGGGCGGATCGTCTTCGCCTCGTCCAACCACACCGTCGGCTTCACCCCGCGCCCCGCCGACGGCTCGGGCGCCGTCCCGATCGACACCCCGCGCAGGCCGGACACCTTCTACGGCCTGTCCAAGTGCTTCGGCGAGGACCTGGCCCAGCTCTACTGGGACCTGCACGGCATCGAGACCGTCTCGGTGCGGATCGGCTCCTGCTACATGGAGCCCAGCTCGGTGCGGATGCTGTCGATCTGGCTGAGCCCCGGGGACGGCGCGCGGCTGTTCCACGCGGCGCTGACCGCCGATTCCGTCGGGCACACCGTCGTCTACGGCTCGTCCGCCAACACCCGGCTGTGGTGGGACCTCTCGACGGCGCGGGCCATCGGCTTCGACCCGCAGGACGACTCGGAGCAGTACGCGCGGAAGCTCGTCGAGGCCCAGGGGGAACTCGACCCGGACGACCCGGGCCAGGCGAACCTCGGCGGCGCCTTCTGCACCGACCCGCCGATGTGGCCCTACTGACGGGGCCGGGCCGGGCCGCGCACGAGAGGACCCGGTCGTTACGTTGCGGGGATAGCGACCGGGTCCTGCGGCACGGATGGGGAGGGGACCCCTGAGTCACACCGACGTACTCAGAGAACCGGCCGCCCGTGCCGTGAGCACTGTAGGCAGCGCTCCGCGGAGACCTCGATCCGCTGCGCGCGGCCGCTGTCCACAAAACGCGGCGGCCTGCGCGGACGTCCGCCGCACGCCCCGGGCGAGCCGCCGCACGGCCCCCGGGAGGACCGCCGCGCTCCTCCCGCCTCAGGCCCCCCGGGCCGATCGCAGGGTCTGCGTCGGGGTCTCGCCGAACCGCTCCCGGTAGCGCCCCGCGAACCGCCCCAGGTGCGTGAACCCCCAGCGCCAGGCCGCGTCGCCGACGCTGACCGTGCCCGGGTCACCGGCCCGCAGCTCCTCGTGCACCCGGGCCAGGCGCACGTCCCGCACGTACGCCATCGGGGACATTCCGACGTACTGCCGGAACGACTCCTGGAGCCGGCGCGCGCTCACCCGCCCTATCTCCGCCAGCTCGCTCGTCGTGAAGGGGTGCTCGGGGCGCTCCTGGACCGCGTCCATCACGCGCTTGACGGGCCCGGGGCGCAGCCCGGTGCCCTGCTGCTCCAGGTCCTCGCGGTAGGCGTGCCCGGCCGCGAGCAGCAGCCCGTTCAGCACCGCCTCCTGGAGGGGCGCGGCGACCAGCGGGTGGCAGGCCAGGCTGTCGGGCTCGGCGGCCTCGGACGCGATCCGCCGCACCAGCCTGACCCAGCCGAGGCCCGCGCCCCGGGAGACGTCGAACTGCCGGTCGAAGACCAGCCCGGCCTTCGGCGCGCGGCCCAGCAGCCGCTCCAGGTGCTCCCGCAGCGCCGCCGCCTCGATCTTGACGGCGAGCAGGTCGCACTCGCCCGTCCACCGGTCCACCGTCGTCACGCCCGACGGGTCGAGTATCCCGGCGGTCATGCCCGTGACGACCTGCGTGGGCGAGCTGCCCTGGCGCCAGTCCAGGCGCCCCGTCCTGGCGAGGTTCACGTGGTAGGCGCCCAGCTCCCCGAAGCGCATCCGCACGTCGGCCCCGCAGTTCAGGTCCCCGACGGTCAGCGGGCCGAGCCGGACCGTCCGGTAGTGCGCGCGCAGCGGCCGGTCGCGGTCGACGAGGTCCATGAAGTTCGCGTAGAACTTGTCCCCCAGTTCCTCCCGGGCCTCGTCCACGTCCGCCGTGCTGAATTCGAAGAATCCTCCACCCACAGCGAGCAGGATATTCGGGTGCCGGACGGGCGGGCGGCGGGGATTATGTGCCGCATGCCAAGACCTTACGGATTCAGTTACGAACAGCGCGGCGACGGTACCGTCCTGATCACGCACAGGGGGCGGGCCGCCGGCACGCTGCGCGGCGACCGTGCCGCCCGGTTCGTGGCCGAGGTGGAGTCGGGGGACGCCCAGCTGGTGATGGCGCGCTGGACGGGGGCGTACAAGTTCGGCAACGAACGGCAGGCGCGCAATCACCCGCGCAATGCCCGGGGCGGGGCGGGCCGCGGGTAGCGGAACGGGCCGGGCCCGGGGTTAAGGAAACGGGCCGGGCCGAGGGTAAGGGAACGGTAAAGCGGAGTCGTTCGTTACTCCTTGCATGACAGCTATGACCCCCGGCTCGAACATCCCTCTCTCCGCCGCCCGCGTGACGGTGGACGTCGCCGCTCCCGTGCGGCTCGACGTATCGGGCCTGCTGCTCACCGCCGACGGCAAGGTGCGCTCCGACGACGACTTCATCTTCTACAACCAGCCCCAGGGCCCCGGTGTGAGCTACCGCTCCGGCGGCGGCGCGGCCCCGGACGCGATCTCCGTGGACACGGCGGCCGTCCCGGCCGACATCGAGAAGATCGTCGTGACGGCGAGCCCCGACGCGGCGGGCCAGACGTTCCAGGGCGTGGAGCCCACGGCCACGGTCCGCAACGCGGACGACGGCACCCCGCTCGCCACGTTCACCCCGCCCCAGCTGGGGGCCGAGACCGCGCTGGTGGTCATCGAGGTCTACCGGCGGAACGGAGCGTGGAAGGCGCGCGCGGTGGGCCAGGGGTACAGCAACGGCCTGGCGGGCATCGCGACGGACTTCGGCGTGTCGGTGGCGGAGGAGCCGCAGGCCGCGCCCCCGGCCCCGCAGCCCGCCCCGGCGGCGCCCGCGGCCCCGGTGCCTCCGGCCCCGCCCGCGGCCCCGCCCGCCTCGCCCCCGTCCTGGGACCCGCGCGCGGCGATGGCGAACCCGCCGTCGGCCCCGGCCGCGCCCCAGGCGCCCGCGCCCGGCACGGGCAAGATCAACCTGGACAAGGGCCGCGTCAACCTCCAGAAGAACCAGACCGTCTCCCTGGTCAAGGGCGGCCGCCCGCTGCTCTCCCAGGTCAAGATGGGCCTCGGCTGGGAGCCCGCGTTCCGCGGCAAGGACATCGACCTCGACGCGTCGGTGATGGCCTTCGGCCCGAGCCGCAACCACATCGACAACTGCTACTTCGGCAACCTGGTGATCCTGAACGGCGCGATCAAGCACTCGGGCGACAACCTCACGGGCGACGGCGCGGGCGACGACGAGGTCATCGCGGTCGACCTCGGCCGCCTGCCGGCGGAGGTGACGGGCCTGGTCTTCACGGTGAACTCCTTCTCGGGCCAGAAGTTCACGGACGTGGCCAAGGCGTACTGCCGTCTGCTCGACGCGGCGAGCGGCGAGGAGCTGGTCCGCTTCGACCTCACGAACGCGGAGCCGCAGACGGGCGTGATGATGGCGAAGCTGATCCGCCAGTTCTCCGGCGAGTGGGAGATGACGGCGATGGGCGAGTTCGCGAAGTCCCGCACGGTGCGCGGCATGGTGAAGGACGCGGCGCGGGCGCTGTGACCCTCAAGACGTGACACGCACGGCGTGACGCGCAAGACGTGACACGCACGGCGTGACGTACGAAAACGGCCCTCTCCCCGCGCGGTCGCGCGGGGAGAGGGCCGTTTCGCACGGCGGCGGGCGCGGTGGACCCCCGTCCCTCCGCGTCCGCCGCCGTGCCTCCTCCCCTGCCGGGGTGGCTCAGGACAGCCACGGCCAGTCGGCCGACCGCCCCCGCTCCAGCAGCGGCACCATGCGGAACGCCGCGTCGGTGAGGCCGCCGAAGGTGTGGCGGTTGGCGGTGCCCGACGGGGCGTGGCCCGTGCGGTAGCCCGCCAGGTTCCAGGTGTAGACCGGGACGTCGTCCGGGACCTGCTCGGTCGGGTCGCCCGCGTAGTGGTACGCCGCCTGCTCGTCGGTCACGATCAGCACCCGGTCGTGGTCCTTGTAGTGGCGCCGCACCGCCTCCGTGGTGTCGGTGCCGCCGAGGTCGCCGAAGCGCCCCAGGACCTTCAGCACCGACTCGCCCGCGCGGTGCTTGACCGGCGCGCTCGTCGTGCCGAACTGCACCAGGTCCGCCTTCTCGGCCCGCATCGCCAGCGCCGTGCCGAAGATCGCCGCGGCGTCCGCCCTGTTGAGCTTGGAGCGGTCCGAGAGCGGCACCCACATCGAGCCGGAGCGGTCGACCAGGACGAGGGTGCGGCCGGGCAGCACGGGCACGTTCGCCAGCGAGTGCCCGAGCGCCCGCTCCAGCGCGTACGACCAGCGCAGCGAGGGCGCGTGCTGGTACGCGGCGAGGTACCGGAAGGGGAACTGCCGCGAGGCGGCGACCGCTTCGGGGTCCGCGATCTTCGCGGCGACCCGCTCGGCGACCTCGTCGCTCACGCCGGCCTGGTCGAAGTTGCGCAGGTTGCGCAGGAGCGCCATGACGCCCATGGACGGGATGACCGCCTCCCAGGCGGCCGCGTCCATCGGGCCCTGGAGCCAGCCCGCCAGCGCCTCCCAGGTCATCCCGGCCGCGGCCAGGCGCTCGGCGCCGCCGGGACCCGTGGCCGCGGCGCGCCGCTCGGCGACCGGCAGCTCCATCAGCGCCCGGTGGGCGGTGAGGACGCGGATCGAGGCGGGCGCGACGGCCGTCTCGGGGTGGTGGCGGCGGTCCAGCGCATACTGGAACAGCTCGCCCTGCCACGGCTTGTCGGGGTCGGGCGAGGCGTGCACCACGTTGAGCACGTCGCCGAAGCGGTAGCCCTTGGACGCGGTGTCGTACTTCAGCAGGGACCGGCCGCCGTACAGCCGCCGCACCGCGTCGGCGACGCCGCGCTTGACGGGCTTGGGGACGTTGCGGCCGTACGCCTGCGTCCAGTAGCCGAGGAGTTCGCCCGGCTCGTCCGCGCGCAGCAGGACCGAGTCGACGACCCGGCGGTTCGACGGGCCGTGCGTGACGCCCGCCTCCAGGCGCGCCCTGACGTACTCGGCGGCGGCCACGGTGGACGCCGTGCGCAGGTTGGCCTCGCCGCGCAGCCAGCCGATCAGCCCGGCCGTCCACTGGGGGTCCTCGACGGCGAACCGCCGTACGAGCGCGGCGAAGCGCCTGTCGCGGACGACGCCGTTCTCGTAGAAGGCCTGCTGGGAGACGAAGTTGGCGACCGCCAGCAGGAACAGCTCCGAGCGCGGGTCGCGCTCGGCGCCCTTGCCGCCCTGGTGGGTGCGGACCGTGCGGCCGGTCGACCTCACGGGCGAGGTGGCCGTCGCGCCCCTGTTCCTGCGGATGTTGAACCGCGCCATGGCGAATTCCCCCGAATTCATCAGTTCATGAAGAACGGGGGAACGGAAAGGAGCGTGCCCGAGATCAGAAGCGGTGACGGGCTTATTGTCGGCTGCTCTACCCGATTGAGCTACCGGCCGTGGCCGGGCGGGATTCGAACCCGCAACCCGCTGATCCCCGAAGTATCCGTCGCCTGCGCACCGGGCACGCTCCAAACCGGCCCCCCGAGATTGAGCGAAGCGCACCGGGAGGTGCTTGGAGTTCTGGGCGTCCAGAGATCGAAGGCGGCGGAACCACGTGGTGCTCTACCGACTGAGCTACACCGGTTCGAGAACCGGTGGCGGGACTCGAACCCGCGGCCTCCCCATTAAGAGTGGAAGTAGGTCCTGCCTGTCGCACCTGGACGGGTTCCACTTTAGGAGGGGCCGCGGGCCCGGCGCCAAGGAATTATCGGCGGGGCTGGCGCTTCCAGGGGCCGCGGATGGCGAGCATGATGCCGGGCGTCTGGATGTTCGCGAACAGGGTGCGCCCGTCGGGCGAGAAGGTCACGCCGGTGAACTCGCTGTACTCCGGGTCCTCTTCGGTGCCCGCGTTCAGCTCGTTGCGCGCGATCGGGTAGGTGCGGCCGCTCTCGGTCGCGCCGAAGAGGTGCTGCACGCCGTCGCCGTCCTCGGCGATGACCAGGCCGCCGTACGGCGAGACGGTGATGTTGTCGGGGCCGTCGAACGCGCCGTCCTTGGACGGGTCCGGGTTCACGCCCAGCAGCACCTTGAGGGTGAGGGTGCGGCGCTTGGGGTCGTAGAACCAGACCTGGCCGTCGTGCGGGACGCCGGGGCTCTCCTTGCGGGCGAACGAGGAGACGACGTACGCGCCGCCGTCGCCCCACCACATGCCCTCCAGCTTGCGGGCGCGGGTGATGTCCTTGGCGCCGAACTGCTTGCGCACGGACGTCGTGCGGGCGTCGCGGTCGGGCACGTCCACCCAGTCGACCCCGTAGACCGTGCCGATCTCGGTGGCGCGGGAGAGGTCGTCGACGAACTGGCCGGCCGAGTCGAAGCACTTGGGCGCCTGGAGCTTGCCCGCGTCGTCGGCGAGGCGGCGCAGCTGGCCGCGGCCGTGCTTGAAGCCGTGCGGCGGGACCCAGCGGTAGAGCAGGCCGTTGGGGCCGCCCGCGTCCTCGGTGAGGTAGGCGTGGCCGCGGCGCGGGTCGATGACGACGGCCTCGTGGGCGTAGCGGCCGAACGCCTTGACGGGCTTGGGGTTGCGGTTGGCGCGCGCGTCGTAGGGGTCGACCTCGAACACGTAGCCGTGGTCCTTGGTCATGCCGTTGGAGCCGGCCTTGTCCTCGGTCTCCTCACAGGTCAGCCAGGTGCCCCAAGGGGTGCGGCCGCCCGCGCAGTTGGTGGCGGTGCCGGCGATGCCGACCCACTCGGAGACCTCGCCGTGCCGGGGGACCTCGACGACGGTGCAGCCGCCGGCCGCCGCCGGGTCGTAGACCAGGCCCTCGGTGAGCGGGACGGGGTGCTCCCACTTGGTGCGGGGGCCGGCCAGCTCGTGGTTGTTGACCAGCAGCGTGGTGCCGCGCGGGCCGTCGAAGGTGGCGGTGCCGTCGTGGTTGGAGGGGGTGATCTCGCCGCTCTCCAGTCGGGTCACACCGCTGTGGGTGATGATCCGGTACGAGAATCCGGCGGGCAGCGCGAGTATGCCCCTGGGGTCGGGGAGCAGCGGGCCGTATCCGATCTCCTTGCCCTTGCGCTCCGCCTCCACGGTCTCGTCGGCCAGGGCCTCGGGGGCCGTGGCGAGGACCCCGACGGCGCCGGTGAGGGCGACGCCCGCGCCGGTGGCTGCGGACTGCTTGGCGAATTCTCTGCGGGTGAGCGGCATGGCTTTCTCCAGTGCTCGGCCGATGTCGGCCATACGTTCCCGCTGCCGTACGAACGGGAGTTGAACTCCGTACGACGGACAGAGGCACCTTCCCTCATGAATCCGGCCAGTGGCCGATCTCCGTACCACCGCGCACGGGTGCGGAATCTTCGTAAAGAAGGTCATCGGCTGACCAAAGCCCTGGATAGCAAGATTTCGTGCGCAACTCCTTGACCTTGGGTGAGCGCCGCAATAGACAGAGCCGTACTGCTTGCGGCACCACCCGAGGGGAGGCGAGCCACGTGGACGCACGGACGGCCCGCGGTCTCCATGAGGGCCGGCTCATGCGGCTGGCCAATGTGACCGGTGTCGGCACCGGGAGGGACGAGCACTCGGGCGCGGACGTGATCGTCGTCCTCGTCACCCGGAAAGTGCCCCGTGACCGGCTCCGAGTCGAAGACGTGGTTCCAGAGGAGCTCGAAGGCGTACCGGTGCGCGTACGCGCGGTCGGCGACGTCACGGCCCAGGACGGGTAGGCCCTGCGGCTCCGGAGGAACCCCTTCGTTCCGAGGGGAAGAGGTGGTCTGGCGTGACGAGCCGGCCCGAGATGATGCGGGGACCCACCGGCGGGCAGCTGACAGACAGCGCCCGTCAGCAGGCGTACTCCGAGTTCCTGCGTCCGCAGGAGCAGATGTCCAACGTCGTCGGCTTCGGCAGCGGCGTGAAGTGGACGGACGGCAGGCCCACGGGCGAGCAGGCCGTCCTGGTCTTCGTGACCCAGAAGGTGCCCGAGTCCATGCTCCCCGAGCGGGACGTGATCCCGCGCCAGATGGACGACGGCACCCCGACCGACGTACTGGCCGTCGGCCACGTGTCCGCCCAGCGCCAGCAGCAGCGCCAGTCGCGCTCCACGGCGCCGCAGGACGTGACGTACCGCCCCGACGGCGGCGTCGCCGAACAGCTCGCGCACCTCTCCCAGCCGCTGCTCGAAGAGCTGCGCGAGATGGGGACGCTGGAGCCGCAGATCCTCAAGCGCCGCATGCGCCCGTGCCCGTCCGGCTTCTCGGTGGGCAACGTGCGGGTGACGGCGGGCACGCTCGGCAGCGTGGTGTACGACCTGCTGCCCGGCGCCACGGTCGACCCGCCGGCCGCCGGTCTCGGCGTGCCCGCGAAGTTCTACGTCCTCTCCAACAACCACGTGCTCGCCGACTCCAACCGCGCGCAGCTCGGCTCGCCGATCGTGCAGCCCGGCGTCTTCGACGGCGGTACGGACCCGGCGGACCGGATCGCGACGCTGGACCGGTTCGTGACCATCCAGTTCGCCCCGCAGATCCCGCTCGCCAACCAGAACAACATCGTCGACGCGGCGCTGGGGGTCGTGGAGTTCCAGGACGCCACCCGCGAGCAGTACTTCAGCGGCGCGCCGCGCGCCTGGCGGCGCAAGGCCAACGTGGCCGTCGGGGACCTGGTGAAGAAGTCCGGGCGGACGACGAACATCAGCTTCGGCCGGATCGTCTCGGTCGACGCGACGATCGACGTCAACTACGGGACGGCGGGCACGGCCCGCTTCAAGGACCAGATCCTCACCACGAACATCTCGGCGGGCGGCGACTCGGGCTCGCTGGTCACGTCCCCCGACAACGTGGCGCTCGGCCTGCTCTTCGCCGGGTCCTCGACGGTGACGGTCGTCAACCACATCGAGAACGTGCGCTCGCTGCTGCGCGTCGAGATCGCCGAGCAGCTGGCCTAGGGACAGGTCAGGAGGGAGGAGACACCATGACCACTCAGGCACGGAAGCAGAAGGGCCAGTCGCGCGCGGAGCACCGCTACCTCAACCCGCAGGGCGCCGAGGTCAAGACGCGCGACGAGGCGTTCGCCGCGGCCCAGCAGCTGGACGTCACGGCCGAGGCCGTGCAGACGGAGGCGAAGCTGACGCTGCACAACGGCACGACGACCTTCGAGATGGTGGTGAAGTACAACCCCAACACCTATCCGCACGTGGTGACCGGCGGTCAGATCACGTCCGGCATCTGCGGCGCCCCGTGGGACATCACGGGCGGCTTCCTCGGCGAGCAGATCAGGCTCGACGCGAAGCGGGCGGGGCAGGGTTCGTGCGCCAACACCATCACGATCGTCGGCGAGTTCCAGAACCCGCCGGCCTACCGGGGGACGTACGGCTTCGACGGGGCCGCGTCCTCGTTCAAGCACACCACCAGGTACGAGTGTTGAGCAACCGCTGACGTACGCGGGGGACCGGTGCCCGTGGGCGCCGGTCCCCTCCCGTGCGTACGCGCGCCGCACGGCTTCCGTACGGCATGTGCGCTACGGGTCTACGAGACCTACGGGGTCTACGAGGTCACGAGGCCGAGCGCGCCTTGAACGCGGCCTTGCGGGCCTCCTTGGCGGCCTTCTTGTCGCCGTGCAGCCGCCCCATCGCCTCCAGGACGTCCGCGGTCGCCGGGTGGTTCACCCGCCAGGCCGCCTCGAAGAAGCTGCCGTGCTGCCCGGTCAGGCCCTCGACGAGGTCCCGCAGCTCCTCCGGGTCGCCGTCCGTGGCGAGCTGCGCGGCGATGGTGTCGACCGCCAGCCAGAAGATCATGGACTCCGGCGGCGGGGGCACGTCCGACGCGCCGCGCTCGGCCAGCCAGACCCGGGCGAGCCCGCCCAGCTCGGCGTCGTCGAGCACCCCGCGCACCGCGGGCTCCGCCTCGTCGCCGAGCAGCGAGAGCGCCTGCTGGCCGTGCAGGCGGCGCAGCGGGCCGCCCTCGTCGGCGCCGCGCGCGGCGGCGAGCAGTTCGGCGGCGGCCTCGCGCGGGGCGCGCCCGGCCAGCCACTGCTCGGTCTCGGCGCGGGCCGCCGACTCGGGGAAGTGGGCGATGCCGTCGAGGAGCACGTCCGCGCCCTTGTCGGCGAGGTCACCGACGGCGGGGGCGTCCACGCCCGCCTCCAGCATCCGGGCCCGCACGCCGTACAGGCCCAGCGGGGTGAGCCGGACCATGCCGTACCGCGAGACGTCCTCGTCGTCCAGGTCGTCCCTGCCCGAGCCCTGCTCGCCCTCCTCGACCATCAGCGCCTCGTCGACCGGCTGGTACTCCACGAGGCCCATCGGCTCCAGGACCCGGAACTGGTCGTCGAGGCGCATCATCGCGTCCGACACCTGCTCCAGGACGTCGTCGGTGGGCTCGCCCATGTCGTCGGGGACGATCATCGAGGCGGCGAGCGCGGGCAGCGGCACGGGCCCTTCGCCGGGGCCGCCGTCGGTGACGGACAGCAGGTAGAGGTTGCCGAGGACGCCGTCCAGGAACTCCGCCTCCGCCTCCGGGTCCCAGTCGAGCCGGTCGAAGTCGATGGAGCCGTCCTCGCCGACGAGCTCGGAGAAGTCGTCGAAGACCGGGGCGGTGGCGTCGGCGTGGACGGCGTCGAGGCCGTCGAGCCAGATCGCGAGGACGTCCTGCGGGGCGCCGCCGGTGAGCAGCGCGAGGTTCTCGCCCGCCTGTGCGGTGCCCTCGGCCGCGCCGCCGAGGCCGTCGCCGCCGTCGAGCTCCTCGGCCGGGTCCTCGACGTCGACGAGGCCGGTGTCGACGGCGAACCGCCAGGCCTCGCTCGCGTAGGCCGCGCCGTCCTCGTCGGGCGCGAGGCCCAGCTCGGCGGCGGCCAGCGGCAGCTGCTCGTCGACGAGTTCGCCGCCGGCGCCGACCCTGGTCTCGGGCCCCGCCCAGCGGGCGAGCTTCACCGCGCGCGAGAGCAGCGGGCTGGCGAGGGCGTCCTTCGCCAGTTCCGGCTCGGAGTGCAGCCGCACCGGCGGCAGGGTGGGGCGGTCTGCGGACATCTGGCGGTTCTCCTCGGTGCGTGCGTGGTCCCGGAGGCACCCAGCGTAGACGCAATTCACCCCCCTCCATCTCGTTCACGTACCGGACAGCGGCCGTCCACCCGGCGACCCTTGACAACTCCTGGGCACACCGAAGAGATTGACGCGCGTAGAACCCCTCCTCACCCGGATCCCGCTGCCGGATCCCCCTTCATTCGGAGTACCCCCATGCCTGTCGCACCCAGATCGGCCGCCATGTCCGCCGCCGTCGCCGCCGCACTCGCCGCCGGGCTGATCGCCGCCTCCTCCGGCTCCGCGTCGGCCGCCGAGGTCAAGATCCACGACATCCAGGGCGCGACCCGCACGTCCCCGCTGGCGGGCCAGCAGGTGAGCAACGTCCCGGGCATCGTCACGGGCGTGCGCACCTACGGCTCGAAGGGCTTCTGGTTCCAGGACCCCGAGGGCGACGGGAACCCCGCGACCAGCGAGGGGATCTTCGTCTTCACCAGCTCGGCGCCGACCGTCGCCGTCGGCGACGCGATCACCGTCTCCGGCCTGGTCACCGAGTACGTCCCGGGCGGCCTGAACTCCGGCAACCAGTCGCTGACCCAGATCTCCAAGCCGACCGTGACCGTGGTCTCGAAGGGCAACCCGGTGCCCGCGCCCGTCACCGTCACCGCCCGGTCGGTGCCCTCCGCGTACGCCCCCGAGGGCGACCCGGCGGCCGGCGGCTCGATCAACGCCCTGCCGCTGAACCCCGCGCGCTACGCGCTGGACTACTACGAGTCCCTCGAGGGCACCAACGTCCGCGTGAACACCTCGCGCGTGGTCGGCGCCACCGACGCGCACGCCGAGCTGTGGGTGACGGTCAAGCCGCACGAGAACGACAACCGGCGCGGCGGCGCGGTCTACGGCTCGTACGCCTCGCAGAACACCGGCCGCATCCAGATCCAGTCGCTGGTCCCGCTGGCCCAGCAGCCCTTCCCGAAGGCGAACGTCGGCGACCTGCTGACGGGCGCGACCGAGGGCCCGCTGGACTTCAACCAGTACGGCGGCTACACGCTGACCGCCCGCACGCTGGGCACGGTCGTGGACCGCGGCCTGAAGCGCGAGGCGACCCGCCCGCAGCGCTCCGGCGAGCTCGCGGTGGCCACGTACAACGTGGAGAACCTCGACCCGACCGACCCGCAGGAGAAGTTCGACGCGCTGGCCGCGGCCGTGGTGAACAACCTGGCCTCGCCCGACGTCGTCGCCCTGGAGGAGATCCAGGACGACAACGGCGCGAAGAACGACGGCACGGTCTCGGCCGCGGCGACGCTGAAGAAGTTCACCGACGCGATCGTCGCCGCCGGCGGCCCGGCCTACGAGTGGCGCTCGGTCGACCCGGAGAACAACAAGGACGGCGGCGAGCCCGGCGGCAACATCCGCCAGGTCTTCCTCTTCAACCCCGAGCGGGTCTCCTTCACCGACCGCGCGGCGGGCGACGCGACGACCGCGACCGGTGTGGTGCGCGAGCGCGGCAAGGCCGCCCTCACCCGCTCCCCCGGCCGGATCGACCCGGCGAACGCCGCCTGGGAGAACAGCCGCAAGCCGCTGGCGGGCGAGTTCCGCTTCCGGGGCCGCCCGGTGATCGTGGTCGCCAACCACTTCGGCTCCAAGGGCGGCGACGAGGCCCTGACCTCGCACCACCAGCCGCCGGTCCGCTCGTCCGAGGCCAAGCGGCTCCAGCAGGCGCAGGCGGTCAACGCCTTCGTGAAGCAGGTGCTCGCGGCGCAGAAGAACGCGGACGTGCTGGTGCTCGGCGACATCAACGACTTCGAGTTCTCCGCCACCACGAAGGCCCTGACGGCGGGCGGCGCCCTCTACCCGGCCGTCAAGTCCCTCCCGAGGTCGGAGCGCTACTCGTACGTCTTCCAGGGCAACAGCCAGGTCCTGGACCAGATCCTGACGTCGCCCTCGATCCGGCACTTCGACTACGACAGCGTGCACATCAACGCGGAGTTCGCGGACCAGAACAGCGACCACGACCCGCAGGTCATCCGCTTCCGCCCGTAAGCGGCCGCCCCGGGTCCTCCCCCGCTACGCGCCCGCGCTCAGGCTGAGCGCGGGCGCGTAGCGCCGTACGGAGACGGCGGGGCCCGGTCCGCCCGGTTCCCCGGGCGCCGCCGCGTGGTGCTCCGCGCTCTCCCACAGGGCGTACACGAGGACGCGGGAGCCGTCGAGCGAGACGTGGAAGTGCCGGGTGCCCAGGCCCGCCGCGCCGCTCCCGTCCGCCGCGACCGCAGCGTCCACCCAGGCGCGGGCCCGCTCGGGGTCGGGACCGTCGAACTCGACGTCGGTGAGCACCACGCAGCCCGGCGGGACCGCCGCGGGGGCGCCGGTGCTCCGGTAGTGCGTGTAGCGGTGCAGGGCCAGGCGCTCGACGCCGGGCACGGCCGCGTCGACCACGGCGTTGCGCTCGTCGCGCTTCTCCCGGAAGTACCGCTGGTAGGCCTCCTCGCCCGACCACTGCGAGTAGTGGGCGAGCGTCCGCCCGTCCTCCCCCGCGAACACGCTGTACGAGTACAGGTCGGCCGACGGCCACTCCCGGCCGGTCCACGTCTCCTCGATGACCGCGACGGCGGCCCGCTGACGCTCGGGCGTGCCCACGTCCCAGGTGCTCGCGAAGGTCAGTCCGACGTCGGTGCGTCCCGCGTCGGGCAGGTGGTGGTTCGTCACGCTCATGGCTCTGCTCCCCCTCCTCTGGCGCCCCGTCCGTACCGCGGTGCGCCGAACAGGACCCATGCTCCGACCTCAACCGCACTTGAGGTCAAGCGCCTCGCGCCGCGCCCGGCCCCGCGGGACGTCCCCGCTCGCGGCCCGCCCCGGCGCCAGACTTCCCCAAACGTCGAGACCGTCGCACGGGCACGGGCACGAGAACGGGCACGAGAACGGAGCAGCGCATGACAGGGGACGCCGAACAGGACGGGCGCCGGGCCGCCTGGAGCCGCCGTGCCTTCCTCGGGGCCGCGGGCGCGGCGGGCACGGCGGGCGCGCTCGCCACGGGCTGCGGGCCGTCCGACGGACCGCGCCGGGACCCCGGCCGGGCCCCGGGCGCCGCCGCCCCCGAGCGGCGCGCGCCGCGCGCCGAGCACGACCGGCCGGGCCACGCCGACTGGCGGCTGCGCACCGCGGGCGACGGGCGCGCGCTGCCGGGCATCGAGGGGTTCGCCGACCGGGTGAGCGTCACGACCGGCGAGGCCTTCCGGCTCCACGTGAGCTGCGCGGCGCGCTCGTTCAGGGCCGAGGCGTTCCGGATGGGCTGGTACGGCGGGGCGCTGGCCCGCAAGGTGTGGGAGTCGCCGACCCTGCGGGGCACGCGCCAGCCGGGCCCGGTGATCGACCGGGCGACGTACACGGTCTCCGCGCCCTGGGAGGCGTCGGCCGAGGTCGGGGCGGCGGGGTGGCCCGAGGGCGCGTACCTGATCCGGCTCACCGCCGACGGCGGCGCGCAGCGGTACGTGCCGCTCACCGTGCGCTCGGCGTCGACGCGCGGGCGCCTGGTGCTGGTGAACGCGGTCGCGACCTGGCAGGCGTACAACACCTGGGGCGGCCACAGCCTGTACCACGGGCCCGGCGGCAAGGGCGACGGCGGGAACCGCTCGCGGGAGGTGAGCTGCGACCGCCCGTACGGCGGACGGACCGGCGCGGACCCGGACGACCCGGGGGACGGCGCCGGCCTCTTCCTCGTCCACGAGCGGCCCGCGATCGCGCTCGCCGAACGGCTCGGCCTGGCCCCGGCGTACGTCACGACCATGGACGTGGAGCGGGACCCCGCGCTGCTGCGCGGCGCGACGGCGGTGATCACGCTGGGGCACGACGAGTACTGGACGCAGTCGGTGTTCGAGCGGGTGCGGGCGGCCCGCGACGCGGGCACCAACATCGCGTTCCTGGGCGCCAACGCGAGCTTCCGCCGCGTGCGCCTGGAACCGACCTCGCTCGGCGCGCGCCGCAGGGTCGTCTGCTGGCGCGACGACTGGCCGAAGGATCCGGACCGCCGGGCGGGCGGGCCGCCGACCACCAGCTTCCGCGAGCCGCCGCACGCCCAGCCCGAGGACGCCCTGACCGGGGCGCTGTACGAGTCGAACCCGACGACCGCCGACTACGTCGTCACCTCGCCGGGCCACTGGCTGTTCGCCGGGACCGGCGTGGCGCGCGGCACGTCCTTCCCCGGTCTCGTGGGCCCCGAGTACGACCGGGTCAACGGCTCGGACTCCACGCCCCGGCCCATCGAGGTGATCGCCCACTCGCCGCTGACCTGCCGGGGCGTGCGCTCGTTCGCGGACTCGGCGTACTACACGACGGCGGGCGGCGCCGGGGTCTTCGCCACCGGCACGATGCGCTGGGTGGGCTCGATCGCGGGGCGCGGCGGGCACGGCATCGACGCCCGCACCGCCGCCTTCACCTCGCGCGTGACGGAGAACCTGCTGCGGGCGTTCGCGGCGGGTCCCGCCGGGCGGGCGCATCCGGCGGTGGACAACCTCGACGCGCTCGACCCGTACGTCGGCGATCCGACGTGGACCCGGCGCGACCTGTGGTGACTCTTTAGCTCTGCTTACCCGACACCACAAGAAGATCTAAGTGGACCTTCATGGTCGGGGCGTCCGAGACTACCCCTCATGACCACCACCGCACGCCCTTTCGGCCGCGCGCTCTGCGCGATGACCACCCCGTTCACCGCCGGGCTCGACCTGGACCCCGACGGCGCCCGCGCCCTCGCCGCCCGGCTCGTCGAGCGGGGCTGCGACGGGCTGGTGCTGAACGGCACCACGGGCGAGTCGCCGACCACGAGCGACGCGGAGAAGGCCGCGCTGGTGCGGGCGGTGCGCGAGGCGGTCGGCCCCGGCGTCCCGCTGGTCGCGGGCGTCGGCACCGCCGACACTCGGCACACTGTCGAACTGGCGCGGCAGGCCGAGGCGGCGGGCGCGGACGGCCTGCTGGTGACGGCCCCGTACTACAGCCGCCCGCCGCAGGCCGCGGTCGAGGCGCACCTGCTGCGGGTCGCGGACGCGACGGAACTGCCGGTGATGGTCTACGACATCCCGGGGCGCACGGGCGTGCGGATCGAGCCGGAGACGATGCTGCGCCTCGCGGAGCATCCGCGCGTGGTGGCGGTGAAGGACTGCGCGTACGACCTGCTGGGCTCGGCGAAGGTGATCGCCCGTACGTCGCTCGCGTACTACTCGGGCTGCGAGGAGCTGAACCTGCCGCTGTACGCGGTGGGCGGCGCGGGCTACGTCAGTACGGTGGCGAACGTCGCGCCGGCCGCGATGCGCGCGGTCCTCGACGCCTTCGACGCGGGCGACACGGCAGGGGCGGCGCGGCTGAACGGGCTGACGCTGCCGCTCGCGGAGCTGATGATGTCCTCCGGCCTGCCGGGCACGGTCACGGTGAAGGCGCTGCTGGGACAGCCGGTGCGCGAACCGCTGCAGCCCGCCGACCGGGAGGCGGTCGACGGGCTGCGGGCGGCGCTGGCGGAACTCGAAGGGGCCGGGAACCCCGCCTGACGGGTCAGGGCGCGTCCTGCGCCTCGGGTCCCTCGATCAGCTGGGTGCGGCCGAGGACCGTGGCGTGCTCCAGCACGTCCTCCAGCGGATCGTCGATCTGCCCCACGCTCAGCAGCGTGACGCGCGGGGCGTTGTGCGACCCCTGGTGCGTCTCGTCGGCGTGCGCCGCCCCGACGGGCAGCAGCACCGCCGCGAGCGCGCCCAGAACGACCTGCGTGATCCTCATGTCCGTTCCCCACCTCGCCTGTCCGTACGACGGTTCGCCGACCGTGCCGGTTCACCCGTTCGCCGCGCTGTTCAACGCGCGCCCGTACGGACAGGTTGCGGTGCGGCGGCCGTCAGTTGTGGCTGTGCAGGACCTCGTTGAGGCCGCCCCAGACCGCGTTGTTCGGGCGGGCCTCGACGGTGCCGGTCACCGAGTTGCGGCGGAAGAGGATGTTGCTCGCGCCGGACAGCTCGCGGGCCTTGACGACCTGGCCGTCGGGCAGGGTGACGAGGGTGCCCGCGGTGACGTACAGACCGGCCTCGACGACGACCTCGTCGCCGAGCGGGATGCCGACGCCCGCCTCGGCGCCGATCAGGCAGCGCTCACCGATCTTGATGATGACGTTGCCGCCGCCGGAGAGGGTGCCCATGGTGGAGGCGCCGCCGCCGATGTCGGAGCCGTCGCCGACGACGACGCCCGCGGAGATGCGGCCCTCGACCATGGAGGTGCCCAGCGTGCCCGCGTTGAAGTTGACGAAGCCCTCGTGCATCACGGTGGTGCCCGCCGCGAGGTGCGCGCCGAGGCGGACGCGGTCGGCGTCGGCGATGCGCACGCCCTTGGGCGCGACGTAGTCCGTCATGCGCGGGAACTTGTCGATCGAGGTGACCTGGAGGTGCAGGCCCTCGGCGCGGGCGTTGAGGCGCACCTGCTCGACGTCGTCGACGGCGACCGGGCCCAGCGAGGTCCAGGCGACGTTGGCGAGGAGTCCGAAGACCCCGTCCAGGTTCTGGCCGTGCGGCTCGACCAGCCGGTGGCTGAGCAGGTGCAGGCGGAGGTACGCGTCGTGCGCGTCGAGCGGCTTGTCGTCCAGCGAGCCGATGACCGTGCGGACGGCGACGATCTCGACGCCGCGGCGGGCGTCCACGCCGAGGGCCTTGGGGGCGCTGTTGCCCAGCGCGTTCAGGGCCTCGTCGGCGGTCAGGCGGGTGGTTCCGGCGGGGCCGGGCTCTTCGGTCAGCTCGGGGGCGGGGAACCAGGTGTCGAGCACGGTGCCGTCGCCCGCGATGGTGGCGAGTCCGGCGGCGACGGCGCCGGTGGAGCGTGAAGCAGTGGTGTCGGTCATGCCAGGAAACCTAACCGGCGGGGGCGGGCGAGGGCGAACCGGTCTCGTCGTGCGGGACCGGTCCGCCCGTGGCCGCGGGGTGCGCCGGACCCCCGTGCCGGCGCACCCCGCGGGATCCGGGACCCGCGCCCCGGAGGTCCGGGGCGCGGTCCCCGGGGCTCAGCGCTCGCGTCCCGGCGCCTTCACCACCGCGATCCGGGTCATCAGCTCACTGCTGTAGAGCACGTCCGCGGTGTTCTTCTTGCCGTCGATGGTGCCCCCCGCCCGGTAGACGCTGCGCTCGCCCAGGTACGCGTAGGTGCGCGGATCGAGCAGGATCTCCTCGCGGATGTTGTTGTACTTGAGGCTGTTGCTGTCCGGCCAGCTCAGGGTCAGCACGGAGCGGCCCGCCTGGTCCTTGACCGGCTTCTTCGAAAGCGTTGCGCCCGGCATCAGCTCCAACGCCCGGAACAGCGCGCCGTGCACCGGCGCGGGGATGTCCTCCACGCACTTCAGCACTGTGTGGATGCGGTTGTAGTGGCTGCCCATGCTGGTGCCCTCGGCCGGGAGCATCGCGAGCCGCAGGTCCTCCCTCAACCGCTTCGGGTCGGTGGAGATCCCGGAGATCTTCCGCCGCAACCGGTCCGGCGTGCCCCACTGCCCGCAGTCGATCTGCCACCCGGAAGGGACGCGGTTCCTGCCGGTCGCCGAATACTTCTTGAGCTTGTCGTCGGTGTAGGCGTTCTTCTCGTAGGTGTCGCGGATGTCGGCGCGGTTCCAGACCTCGGAGGTCCTGGTGGACCACACGACGTCATCGCCGCCCGTGTACAGGGCCTTGTTCATCCCCCGGTAGAACAGGCTGGAGTTGAACTCGACGTACTTCCGGTACGTCCAGCCGCGCGGCGCTTCCCCGGCCACCGGACGGGCCGCCGCGACACTGCCCGCCGGCTTCTCGACCGAGCGCGCCGCCTTCTCGAACTCCGACACGACCTCCGCGGGTTCCGACTTCTCCGGCCCCGTGAGCTGCGCCGCGAGCACCACGATCCCGGTCACGGCAGCGACGGTGGCCACCGCCGCGAGCATCCGGCCCCCGGGCAGCCGCCGTGCGTGCCCGCCGCGCGCCGCCGCCTCCAGCAGCCGCTGCCGCCCCGGTGCGAGCCTGGCCCGGTCGGGGGCAGGGGCGTCCGCGCGCATCCCGCGCACCACGTCCATCTCATCCATGGCCGACCGCCTCCACCGTGAACTCGTTCTCGCTCGCGGGATCGGCGTCCCCGAGGGCCGCCCGCATCTTCTTCCTCGCGCGGTTGAGCCGGGAGCGGACCGTCCCGACCGGTATGGAGAGCGCGTCGGCGACCTCCTGGTAGCTGAGGTCCGCCCACGCGACGAGGAGCAGCGCGTGCCGGTCACCCGCGGAGAGGCCCGCGAGCGCCTTCGCCACGGGCCCGTACGCGGCCTTCGCGGCGACCCGGGCGTCCGCCCGGTCGGACCAGGACTCGGCGACGGGGTCGTGTCCGGTGCGGGCGAGCGCCCTGAGCGCCCGCACCTCGCTGCGCCGGTGCTTGCCGATGAGGTTCGCGGCGATGCCGTACAGCCAGGGCCTGGCGTTGCCCCGGGACAGGTCGTACCGCCCGCGCACGCGGAACGCGGCGAGGAAGGTGTCGGCCGTGATGTCGTCGGCGGCCGCGTCGCCCAGTCGGCGCGCTGCGTAGCGGTGGATGTCGGCCGCGTACCGCGTGTACAGCTCGGCGAACAGCTCGGGCTGCTTCAGGGACCGGGCGATGACGGCCGCGTCGTCATCGGGGACGGGCAGGTCGCTCATGCGGCCCCCACGTTCTCACGTCTGCTTCTCACGCCTCTACTCACCCGCTGCCCCGATTCGAGTTCACGCGACCACAGGAACCTACCTGACCAGCTGAGTTCCTTTTAGGAACTCACTATGGCAGCATCGTCGCCACGGCCCGGACGGACGGGCCGACGAGATAGCAGACGAGAGAACCGACGAGAAGCAGGACGCCCGTGCCCCCACGCGACCGCCCCACCGACGACACCTGCGCGATCGCCCGTGCGCTCGACGTGGTCGGCGACGGATGGACGCTGCTGATCGTGCGCGACGCGGCGCGCGGCGTGCACCGCTTCGACGCGCTGCAACGGGAGCTCGGCCTGTCGCGCAAGGTCTTGGCGGAGCGGCTGAAGCTCCTGGTGGCGACGGGCGTGCTGGCGCGGGAGCCGTACCAGGAGAGGCCGCCGCGCTTCGAGTACCGGCTGACCGCGCGCGGCCGCGCCCTGCTTCCCGTACTGATCGCGCTTCAGGACTGGGGGGACACCTGGGTCCTGGGAGACGGAGAGACGATGGCCACGACGACCGAGCCGTCCCCGGAGGCGGAGCGGGTACGGGCCCTGGTGGGCACCGCGCTCCCCGCGCTGACGCTGCCGGGCAGCGGGGGCGCCCCGCGCGACCCGGTGTCGCCCGACACGCCCTTCACGGTCCTGTACTGCTTCCCCGGCGCGTACGCCCGCCAGGACGCCTACCCGCCGGGCTGGTCCGGGATCCCCGGCGCGCGGGGCTGCACGCTGGAGTCCTGCACGTACCGCGATCAGCTGGCGGAGTTCACTGCCGCGGGCGCGACGGTGCACGGCCTCTCGACGCAGCGCCCGGACGACCAGCGGGCGTTCGCCGAGAAGGAGCGGCTTCGCTTCCCGCTGCTCTCGGACGCGGAGCTGGAACTGACGGCGGCGCTGCGGCTGCCGACGTTCCGCACGGCGGGGGCGAGCCACCTCAAGCGGCTCACCCTGATCGTGGACGCGGACCGGGTCGTACGGAACGTCCAGTACCCGGTCACGGACGTCGCGGCGAGCGTCGAGGAGGCCCTGCGGACGGTCCGGTCCCTCAGTCGGCCGCGGAGTTGACGAGCACCCTGCGGAGCATGTCCCGGGTGTACGCCTCGTCGTACTCGCCGCCCGTGAGCAGCACCTGGAGGCAGATCCCGTCCATCAGCGCGACCAGCCCGCGCGCGGTGACGGGATCCGTCCGCCCCCGCAGCTCCTCGCCGATCCCCGCGCACCACTCGGCGGCGACCGGCCGCAGCGCGGGGCGGCGCAGCGCGGCGAGGTACAGCTCGTACTCCAGCTCGGCCCCTTCGCGCCCCCGGGCGGCCCACTCCCCGAGCAGCGCCGCGAGCCCGTCGGCGAGGTCGGCGCCGACCCCCCAGCCCTCGGCCCGCTCGCGCACGAGCGACGCGAACCCCTCGTTGGCCTGCCGCAGCGCGGCCACGAGGAGGTCGTCGAGCGTCTTGAAGTGGTAGGTGGTCGACCCGAGCGGCACGTCGGCCTCGGCCGCGACGGACCGGTGGCTGAGCCCGGCGATCCCCTTCTCACCCGCGACCCGCAGCGCCGCGTCGACGATCCGCTGCCGCCGCTCGGGGTCGTACCGCCGGACCATCAGTGTGCCCCGCCCAGGTTCAGCACCACGACCCCCGCGATGACCAGCCCGACCCCCGCCAGCTTCGCGAGGCTCACGGTCTCCCCCAGGAACACCATCCCGATCCCGGCGACGGCGGCGGTCCCCACCCCGGCCCAGATCGCGTACGCGGTCCCCACCTGGAGCGTCTTCAGCGTCTGCGCGAGCAGCGCGAAGGCGACGACGTACCCGACGACCGTGATCAGCGAGGGCCAGAGCCTGCTGAACCCCTCGCTGTACTTCATGGCCGTGGTCCCGGCCACCTCCGCCGCGATGGCCGCGGCCAGCAGTCCATATCCCATGTGTACGAGTGTACGCATCGATGCGTACACCTGTACACAGGAATCTTCCGCCCATGCGGAAGGGCCCCGGTGCTCGATGCACCGGGGCCCTTCGCGAACCGCTTCCGCGGTGGGGAACCTCAGACGTTGAAGCCGAGCGCGCGCAGCTGCTCGCGGCCGTCGTCGGTGATCTTGTCCGGGCCCCACGGCGGCATCCAGACCCAGTTGATCTTCAGCTCGCTGACGATCCCGTCCGTCGCGGACTTCGCCTGGTCCTCGATCACGTCCGTCAGCGGGCAGGCCGCCGACGTCAGCGTCATGTCCAGCGTCGCGACGTTGGAGTCGTCGATGTGGATGCCGTAGATCAGGCCGAGGTTGACGACGTCGATGCCCAGCTCGGGGTCGACCACGTCGTACAGCGCCTCGCGGACCTCCTCCTCGGAGGCCGGCTTCATCGTGGCAGCGTTCTCGCTCATGCCGTCTTCCCTTCGGACAGCGCCTGCGCCGTCGCGTCCTTCCATGCCATCCAGCTCAGCAGAGCACACTTCACCCGGGCCGGGTACTTGGAGACGCCGGCGAACGCGACCGCGTCCTCCAGCACCTCCTCCATGGCCTCGTCGGGCTCCAGCTTGCCCTTGGACTGCATCAGCTCCAGGAACGCGTCCTGGATCTTCTGCGCCTCGGAGAGCTCCTTGCCGACCAGCAGCTCGTTCAGTACGGACGCCGAGGCCTGGCTGATGGAGCAGCCCTGGCCCTCGTAGCTGACGTCGGCGATGCGCTCGCCCTCGTACTTCACGCGCAGCGTGATCTCGTCGCCGCACGTCGGGTTGACGTGGTGCACCTCGGCGTCGCCGTCCCGCAAGCCCCGGCCGTGCGGGTGCTTGTAGTGGTCCAGGATGACGTCCTGGTACATCGAATCCAGCTTCACGCGTCGTCAGCCCCTCATCCGAAGAAGTTGCGGACGTGCTCCAGACCCGCGACCAGGGCGTCGACCTCGGCCGGGGTGGAGTACAGATAGAACGACGCCCGCGTGGTCGCGGGAATTCCGTACCGCAGGCAGACCGGCCGCGCGCAGTGGTGGCCCACGCGCACCGCGATGCCCAGCTCGTCCAGGACCTGGCCCACGTCGTGCGGGTGGATGTCGCCCAGGGTGAAGGAGATCGCGGCGCCGCGGTCCTCGGCCGTTTCCGGGCCGATGATCCGCAGGTCGGGCACCTCCAGGAGGCGCTTGACCGCGTACTCGGTGATCGCGTGCTCGTGGCGCGCGATGTTCTCCATGCCGATCGAGTTCAGGTAGTCCACGGCCGCGCCGAGGCCCACGGCCCCCGCGATCGGCGGCGTGCCCGCCTCGAACTTGTGCGGCGCCGGGGCGTACGTCGAGGAGTGCATCGAGACGGTCTCGATCATCTCGCCGCCGCCGAGGAACGGCGGCAGGTCCTCCAGCAGCTCCTGGCGGCCCCAGAGGACGCCGATGCCCGTCGGGCCGCACATCTTGTGGCCGGTGAAGGCCACGAAGTCGGCCTGGAGCGCCTGCACGTCGAGCACCGCGTGCGGCGCCGCCTGCGAGGCGTCGATCAGGACCAGCGCGCCGACCTCCTGGGCGCGGCGCACGATGGCCTCGACCGGGTTGACGGTGCCCAGGATGTTGGAGACCAGCACGAAGGAGACGATCTTCGTCTTCTCGGTGATGACCTCCTCGATGTTGGAGAGGTCGAGGCGGCCGTCGTCGGTGAGGCCGAACCACTTCAGCTTCGCGCCCGTGCGCTGCGAGAGCAGCTGCCACGGCACGATGTTGGAGTGGTGCTCCATCTCCGTGATGACGATCTCGGTCTCGCGGTCCACGCGGTAGGGCTCGTCGGCCCAGCCCAGCATGTTGGCGACCAGGTTGAGCGACTCCGAGGCGTTCTTGGTGAAGATCACCTCGTCGCGGCTCGGCGCGTTGATGAAGGCGGCGACCTTGTCGCGCGCCCCCTCGTACAGCGCCGTGGCCTCCTCGGCCAGCACGTGCACGCCGCGGTGGACGTTGGCGTTGTGCTGTTCGTAGTACTGGCTGATCGCGTCGATCACCTGGCGCGGCTTCTGCGAGGTCGCCGCGTTGTCCAGGTAGACGAGCTTCTTTCCGTCGTGGAGCACCCGGTCGAGGATCGGGAAGTCCTTGCGGATCGCCTCGGTGTCGAGGAGGCCCGGCAGCTGTGTCACGAAGATGCGCCACCCTTCACGTACGCCTCGTAGCCCTCGTTCTCCAGCTTGTCGGCCAGCTCGGCGCCGCCGGACTCGGCGATCCTGCCGTTGGCGAAGACGTGCACGAAGTCGGGCTTGATGTAGCGGAGGATCCGCGTGTAGTGCGTGATCAGCAGGGTGCCGACCTCACCGGTCTCGCGGACGCGGTTGACGCCCTCGGAGACGACGCGCAGGGCGTCGACGTCCAGGCCGGAGTCCGTCTCGTCGAGGATCGCGATCTTCGGCTTGAGGAGCTCCATCTGGAGGATCTCGTGGCGCTTCTTCTCACCGCCGGAGAAGCCCTCGTTGACGTTGCGCTCGGCGAAGGCGGGGTCCATCTGGAGCCGCTCCATCGTCTCCCTGACCTCCTTCACCCAGGTGCGCAGCTTGGGGGCCTCGCCGCGGATGGCGGTGGCGGAGGTGCGGAGGAAGTTCGACACGGAGACGCCGGGGACCTCGACCGGGTACTGCATGGCGAGGAAGACGCCGGCGCGGGCGCGCTCGTCGACGGACATCTCCAGGACGTCCTCGCCGTCGAGGGTGACGGTGCCGCCGGTGATCGTGTACTTCGGGTGACCGGCCAGCGAGTACGCCAGGGTCGACTTGCCCGAGCCGTTGGGACCCATGATCGCGTGGGTCTCGCCCTGCTTGACGGTCAGGTCGACGCCCTTGAGGATCTCGCGGGCTCCGTTCTCCGCCTCGACGGAGACGTGCAGGTCGTGGATTTCAAGCGTTGCCATGGGTGACTCAGGACTCCTGGGTGACGGAGACGAGCACATCGTCCCCTTGGATCTGTACGGGGTATACGGGGACGGGGCGCGTCGCGGGAAGGCCGGACGGCTTGCCGGTGCGCAGGTCGAAGCTGGAGCCGTGCAGCCAGCACTCGATGGCGCAGTTCTCCACCTCGCCCTCGGAGAGCGAGACGTTCGCGTGCGAGCAGATGTCGTTGACCGCGAACACCTCCCCCTCGGTGCGCACGACCGAGACGGGCACGGAGCCGACCTCCACCCGCTTGGGGGTGTCGTCCTCCAGCTCGCTCAGCGCGCAGACGCGGACGAAGTCGGCCATCAGACGGACGCCTCCAGCTCGGCGTCGATCTTGGCGAGCAGCCGCTCCTCGACGTCCGGGAGGCCGATCTGCTGGACCAGCTCGGCGAAGAAGCCGCGGACGACCAGGCGACGGGCCTCGTCGGCCGGGATGCCGCGCGCCATCAGGTAGAAGAGCTGCTCGTCGTCGAAGCGTCCGGTGGCCGAGGCGTGACCGGCGCCGGCGATCTCGCCGGTCTCGATCTCCAGGTTCGGCACGGAGTCGACGCGGGCGCCGTCGGTCAGAACCAGGTTGCGGTTCATCTCGTAGGTGTCGGTGCCCTCGGCGGCGGCGCGGATGAGCACGTCGCCGATCCAGACGGCGTGCGCCTCGTTGCCCTGCAGCGCGCCCTTGAAGACGACGTTGGACTTGCAGTGCGGGGTGTTGTGGTCGACCAGGAGGCGGTGCTCCTGGTGCTGCCCCTGGTCGGTGAAGTACAGGCCGAAGACCTCGGCCTCGCCGCCTGGCCCGGCGTACTCGACGCGCGGGTGGATGCGGACCAGGTCGCCGCCGAAGGTGACGACGACGGACTTGAACGAGGCGTCGCGGCCGACCAGCGCGTTGTGCTGGCCGACGTGGACGGCCTTGTCGTCCCAGTCCTGGACGGAGACCACGGTGAGCTTGGCGCCGTCGCCCAGCACGTAGTCGACGTTGGCGGCGAGCACCGCGTCGCCGGTGTGGTCGATGACCACGACGGCCTCGGCGAAGGCACCGAGCTGGACGACCTGGTGGCCGTAGGCGACGCCGCCCTCGCCGTGCACGGCGATCCGGATCGGCTCGGTCAGCACCGTCTCCTTGGGGACGGTGACGACCGAGGCCTTCTCGAAGGAGCTGTACGCCTGGGCCGCGACCCGGTCGACCGGCGTGCCGGCCCTGCCGAGCCGGGCGTCGTCGCGGCCGACGGTCTCGACGGTGACGCCGTCGGGGGCCGTCACGTCGACCCGTACGCCGTCGCCGGTCGCGGTGGCGGTGCCGTCGTGCAGGCCGCGCAGCCGCTCCAGCGGGGTGAAGCGCCATTCCTCCTCGCGGCCGTGCGGGACGGGGAAGTCCGCGACGTCGAAGGACGGCGGCGCGCTCATGCGCGTGGCGACGGTCGACTCGGCGGCCACCGCGATCGAGCCGGAGGTGGTGGCACCCGCCGGGATGTTCTGCTGGGCCATGGCTGTCGTGATGCTCTCTCTCTGGGTCAAGAAGTCAGTCGCTGCGGGGGTGCGGGGCCTTAGCCGACCGAACCCTCCATCTGCAGCTCGATCAGCCGGTTGAGCTCCAGGGCGTACTCCATGGGCAGCTCCTTGGCGATCGGCTCGACGAAGCCGCGCACGATCATGGCCATCGCCTCGAACTCGGTCATGCCGCGGCTCATCAGGTAGAAGAGCTGGTCCTCGGAGACCTTGGAGACGGTCGCCTCGTGGCCCATGGACACGTCGTCCTCGCGCACGTCCACGTAGGGGTACGTGTCGGAGCGGGAGATCGTGTCGACGAGCAGGGCGTCGCAGAGCACGTTCGACTTGGCGCCGGGGGCGCCCTCGCCGATCTCGATGAGGCCGCGGTAGGAGGTGCGGCCGCCGCCCCGCGCCACCGACTTGGAGACGATGTTGGAGGAGGTGTTCGGCGCCAGGTGGACCATCTTGGCACCGGCGTCCTGGTGCTGGCCCTCGCCCGCGAAGGCGATGGACAGCGTCTCGCCCTTGGCGTGCTCGCCCATCAGGTAGACGGCCGGGTACTTCATGGTCACCTTGGAGCCGATGTTGCCGTCGACCCACTCCATGGTCGCGCCCTCGTAGGCGACGGCGCGCTTGGTGACCAGGTTGTAGACGTTGTTCGACCAGTTCTGGATCGTCGTGTAGCGGCAGCGGCCGCCCTTCTTCACGATGATCTCGACGACGGCGCTGTGCAGCGAGTCCGAGGAGTAGATCGGCGCGGTGCAGCCCTCGACGTAGTGGACGTAGGCGTCCTCGTCGACGATGATCAGCGTCCGCTCGAACTGGCCCATGTTCTCGGTGTTGATCCGGAAGTAGGCCTGGAGCGGGATCTCCACGTGCACGCCCTTCGGCACGTAGATGAAGGAGCCGCCCGACCACACGGCGGTGTTCAGCGAGGCGAACTTGTTGTCGCCGACCGGGATGACGGTGCCGAAGTACTCCTTGAAGAGCTCCTCGTGCTCCTTCAGCGCGGTGTCGGTGTCGACGAAGACGACGCCCTGCTCCTCCAGGTCCTCGCGGATCTGGTGGTAGACGACCTCGGACTCGTACTGGGCCGCGACGCCCGCGACGAGGCGCTGCTTCTCCGCCTCCGGGATGCCGAGCTTGTCGTACGTGTTCTTGATGTCCTCCGGCAGGTCCTCCCAGGACTCGGCCTGCTTCTCGGTGGACCGCACGAAGTACTTGATGTTGTCGAAGTCGATGCCCGACAGGTCGGAGCCCCAGTTAGGCATGGGCTTCTTGTCGAAGAGCCGCAGGCCCTTGAGCCGCAGCTTCAGCATCCACTCGGGCTCGTTCTTCTTCGCGGAGATGTCGCGTACGACGTCCTCGCTGAGACCGCGCTTGGCGGCGGCGCCCGCCGCGTCGGAGTCGGCCCAGCCGTACTCGTACTTGCCCAGCCCTTCGAGCTCAGGGTGAGCAGTCTCCTCGATGGGGAGAGTCATGCGGGGTTCCTCCCGGCCTTGCTTGCAGATGCTGACGTCATGGTTTCTGGGATGTAGGTCGTGCAGACCCCGTCGCCGTGGGCGATCGTGGCCAGGCGCTGGACATGAGTCCCCAGGAGCGCCGAGAAGATCTCGGTCTCCGCCTCGCACAGCTGTGGGAACTGCTCGGCGACGTGGGCGACCGGGCAGTGGTGCTGGCAGAGCTGCTCCCCCCTGCGCGGGGAGGGCGCGGTGCGCGCCGTAGCAGCGTACCCGTCTGCGGACAAGGCCCTTGCCAGTGCCTGGGTCCGCTCGTCGGGGCCGGCGGCGGCGATGGCCGCGCGGTACGCCTCGGCCTGGACGCCGATCCTGGCACGGGCGAACGCGGCGACCGCCTCGTCCCCCGCGGTCTCGGCGATCCAGCGCAGCGCGTCGACGGCGAGCTTGTCGTAGCTCTGGTCGAAGGCGTCCCGACCGCAGTCGGTGAGCGCGAAGACCTTGGCGGGCCTGCCCCTCGTGCGCGCGCCGTAGACCCGCTGTTCGCGGGGTTCGACGACGCCGTCCAGAGCGAGTGCGTCGAGGTGGCGGCGGACCGCCGCCTGGGTCAGACCGAGGCGTCCCGCGAGGTCGGCCACGGTGGACGGGCCGTGGTGCAGGATGGAGCGCGCGACGCGGTCGCGGGTGGACTGGTCCGCCCGAGATCCCGTCGCGGTCTCCTCCTGCGGAGCCTCGCCGACGTTTTTCACAACGCCATTGTTGCGTAATTCCCTGGACGGCGACAAGCCGCGCCCGGAGCAAGATCCGGTGGGGTGCATCACTTAGGCACACCTAAGTTGACCTGCGGAAATGATCAAATTCGGTGGTCGGACCGCACCGCGTCGGGCACACTCCGGACCATGCCCGAGACCCCTGGCACAGGCCCGCTCTGCACCCGCGAATCGATCGCGAGCGATCTTCGCGGCATCGGCATCCGCCCTGGTGAGACCCTTCTCGTCCACACCTCGCTGTCCGCGCTCGGCTGGGTCTGCGGAGGTGCGGAAGCGCTCGTCCAGGCCCTTCTCGACGCGCTGGGCGACGACGGCACGCTGGTCGTCCCGGCACACTCCGGGGGCAATTCCGACCCCTCGGAATGGGGCAGTCCGCCCGTCCCAGAGAGCTGGTGGCCGACCATCCGCGCGACCATGCCCGCCTACGATCCGCGTACGTCTCCTACGCGCGGCATGGGCGTCGTCCCGGAGACCGTACGCAATTGGCCGGGCGCGGTGCGCAGCGCACATCCGCAGACCTCGTTCGCGGCGGTCGGACCCCGTGCGGCGGAGCTGACCGCGGGGCACCGGGTGGACGACCGGCTCGGCGAGTCGAGCCCGCTGGCGCGTCTGGAGGAGGCGGGCGCGCGGGTGCTGCTGCTGGGCGCGGGGTACGACAGCTGTACGGCGTTCCACCTCGCGGAGTACCGGATCCCCTCGCCCCTCGTCGAGAACTCCTTCGCGGTGATGACGCCGGAGGGCAGGAAGTGGCTGACGGTGCGGGAGCCGGCGATCAGCGAGGAGCGGTTCGACGAGCTGGGCGCGGCCTTCGAGGCGGCCCGCCCGGCGTCGGTCTCGCCGGGCAGGGTGGGCGCGGCGGCGACGCGGCTCTTCCCGCTGGCGGACGCGGTGGCGTTCGCCGGGACCTGGCTGCCCGAGCACCGGCCGGGCGTCGTCCACTGACACGGCCGACCGGCCGGACCGTCCCGCGCACCGCCGACCCCGTCCCGCGCACCGCCGGACCCCTCCCGCGCACCGGCCGCGCCGCACCGACTGACGGCCGGTGCGGCGCGGCCGGTTCCGATCCCGTGGGGGTCAGGGGGCCGGATCGGCCCTTTCGGTCGTCCGGTACGCGCGGCGGGAGGCACCCGCCTCCCCCTTCTCGCGGCTCGAAGAGAGATGGTGGAGCAGGAGCGGGAGTTGCGACAGGGGGCCTGGTGACGAGAACCGGCCAAAGGCGTTTCCCGGCAGGCGCGGGACCCCGGGGGGAATGACGGAAAACGTTCCCCGCGCCGGTGCGCGGGGCCCCCGCGCACCGGCGCGGGGACGCGTGCCGCGTCCCGGGGACCCGTGCACCGGCCCGTCCGGCGGCTGCCTAGACTTCCCCGCATGGGAAATGAGTCCGTCGTCCAGGTCCGGGGCCTGGTCAAGCGGTACGGAGACAAAACCGCGGTGGACGGCCTCGATCTCGACGTCCGCGCGGGCGCCGTGACCGCCGTCCTGGGCCCGAACGGCGCGGGCAAGACCACCACGGTCGAGACGTGCGAGGGCTACCGCAGGCCCGACGCGGGCACCGTCCGCGTCCTGGGCCTCGACCCGGTGACCGAGGCCGCGGCCCTGCGCCCCCGCATCGGCGTGATGCTCCAGTCGGGCGGCGTCTACTCGGGCGCCCGCGCCGACGAGATGCTGCGCCACGTGGCGAAGCTGCACGCCCACCCGCTGGACGTGACCGCGCTGATCGAGCGCCTGGGCCTCGGCTCCTGCGGCCGCACCGCCTACCGCCGCCTCTCCGGCGGCCAGCAGCAGCGCCTCGCCCTGGCGCTCGCCGTCGTCGGCCGCCCCGAGCTGGTCTTCCTCGACGAGCCGACCGCCGGCCTCGACCCGCAGGCCCGCCGCTCCACCTGGGACCTCGTGCGGGAGCTGCGCGCCGACGGCGTGTCCGTCGTCCTCACCACGCACTTCATGGACGAGGCCGAGGAGCTGGCGGACGACGTCGCGATCGTCGACGCGGGCCGGGTCGTCGCCCAGGGCTCCCCCGAGCAGCTGTGCCGCGGCGGCGCCGAGAACACGCTGCGCTTCACGGGCCGCCCCGGGCTGGACGTCGGCTCGCTCCTGAAGGCGCTGCCCGACGGCACCCAGGCCGCCGAGACCGGCGCGGGCGCGTACCTGATCACCGGGAACGTGGACCCGCAGCTGCTGGCGACCGTCACCTCGTGGTGCGCCCAGCACGGCGTGATGCCCGACGGCATCTCGGTCGAACGGCACACCCTTGAGGACGTCTTCCTGGAACTGACCGGCAAGGAGCTCCGCGCATGAGCAGCGGTACCTACACCCCTCGCCCCGGCGCGGCCCCGCTCCCCCGGATGATCGCCGCGCAGACGGCCCTGGAGACCAGGATGCTGCTGCGCAACGGCGAGCAGCTGCTGCTCACCGTGATCATCCCCTCCCTCCTCCTCGTCCTCTTCGGCACCGTCGACATCATCGACACCGGCGAGGGCGACGCGGTCGACTTCCTGGCGCCCGGTGTCCTCGCGCTCGCCGTGATGTCCACGGCCTTCACGGGACAGGCCATCGCGACCGGCTTCGAGCGGCGGTACGGGGTGCTCAAGCGGCTCGGCGCGTCGCCGCTGCCCCGCTGGGCGCTGATGTGCGCCAAGACCCTCTCCGTCCTGGTCACCGAGGTGCTCCAGGTCGCCCTGCTCACGGCGATCGCGTTCGGCCTCGGCTGGTCGCCGCACGGCAACCCGCTCTCCGTGCTGCTCCTGCTGCTGCTCGGCACCGCCGCCTTCTCCGGGCTCGGCCTGCTGATGGCGGGCACGCTCAAGGCGGAGGCGACGCTGGCGGCCGCGAACCTCGTCTTCCTGCTGCTCCTGGTGGGCGGCGGGGTGATCGTGCCGCTGGACAAGTTCCCGGACGCGGTCCGATCGGTGCTGGGCCTGCTGCCGATCTCGGCGCTCTCGGACGGCCTGCGGGACGTGCTGCAGCACGGCGCGGGCGTGCCGTGGGGGAACCTCGGGATCCTCGCGGTGTGGGCGGTGCTCGGCCTCGGCGCGGCGGCGAGGTTCTTCCGCTGGGAGTGAGCAGGGCGCGGCGGGCGGGAGTGACCGGGCGAACGCGTTCCGTGTCGCCCCGCCCCTCGTGAAAGCTTGCACAAGCGTCCGCCTACGATAGGGCGCGTGCCAAAGCTGACCCGAGCCGAAGTCGCTCAATTCGCGCGAAACCCGCTCGCCTTCGTCGCGGACCGCTGGACCCCCTCACCCCGGGCCCTGAGGCGTGCGACGCTCGCCGCCGTCGTCATGTCCGTGCTGATCATCGTGACCGGTGGCGCGGTCCGGCTGACCGGCTCGGGACTGGGCTGCGACACCTGGCCCAAGTGCACCGACGACAGCCTGCTCGCCACGCCGGAGCAGGGCCTGCACGGGGCGATCGAGTTCGGCAACCGCATGCTGACGTACGTCCTGTCGGCCGCGGTCGGCTGGGCGATCATCGCGGTGCGCTCGCTGAAGCCGCGCCGGGTCGGTCTGACGCGGCTCGCCTGGGTCCAGTTCTGGATCGTCTTCTCCAACGCCATCCTCGGCGGCATCACCGTCTGGGCGGGGCTCAACCCGTGGACGGTCGCCGGACACTTCCTGACCGCGAACGCGCTCCTCGCGGTCGCCGTGGTCACCTGGCACCGCGCCACCAAGGAGGGCGACGCCGCGCCGAAGCCGCGCGTGCCGCGCCCGGTGCGCAAGCTGTCCTGGGCGCTGATGGCGGCCTCGGTCGCGGTAATCGTGTTCGGTACGACGGTGACGGGTTCGGGCAAGCACGCGGGCGACAGCAGCGACGTGCCGCGCATGCCGTGGGACTGGACGGTCGCGGCGCACGTCCACGCGATCGCCGCGTGGCTGGTGTGCGCGCTGGCCGTCGCGATGTGGCTGGTGCTGCGGGTGGTGGACGCCCCGGACGACACCCGGGCGCGGGCCCGCGACCTGCTGGTCGTGCTGCTGCTCCAGGGCGGCATCGGTTACGTGCAGTACTTCACGGACGTCCCCGAGCTGCTGGTCGCGGCGCACATGCTGGGCTCGTCGCTGATGTGGATCGCGGTGATCCGCCTCGCCCTGAGCCTGCGCGAGCGCACGGACGGCAGGCCCGCGATCCCGGCCCAGTCGGACAGCGAGCTGTCGCCGGTCTGACGCACGCATTCCGGACGGGGGCGGGGCCGCACCACGGTTCCCGCCCCCTTTCCGTAGCAGGCAGGGCAGGCAGGGCAGGTCATTCGAGCCCGTACACGCGCCGCGCGTTCTCCGCGGCCAGCATCCGCGCCACCCGCTCCGCGTCCCCGCGCGAGCAGACGCCGTCCACGGACCAGCCGTCCAGGACCCGCCACAGCGCCTCGTGGAACCCGCGCACGCCGATCACGTGCAGTTCGGGCAGCGCCCGCGCGCCGCTGGAGAACAGCAGCTTCCCGAAGGGCGCGACGTCCAGCATCCGGGCCAGCTCGGCGGCCGTCGACGGCCCCACGTCGGCGTACACGTGGGAGTGGACGCCCGCCAGCTCGGCGGCCGCGCGGTGGTGCGGATGGGTGCCGAGCAGCACCAGGTCCGTGCCGAGCCCGGCCGTCGCCGCGGCGAAGTCCGCCAGCGGGGCCGGGTCGCCGCCCCGCGCGTGCAGCTGGAGCGGCAGGCCCGAGGCGACCGCGCTCCACAGCAGGTGCCGCAGCAGTACGGGGTCGTCCAGCGCTCCCCCGGCCTGGCGGCGCGCCAGCCAGCGGCCCGCGGCCCCGCGCACCTCGCCGGGTCCCGGCGGGTCGGGGGTGAGCGCGAGCCCGGTGCGCACGCCGGTGACGGACGAGAAGGCGACGGTGTCGGACGCGGCCGTGTCGTGCACGGCCTCCGCGAGGTTGGCCAGCAGGGCGTCCACGGTCCCCGAGGTGTCCGCGACGTGCTGGGCGAGCAGTTCGACGCGGACGATCTCGCGCGCGGACGCGGCGCCCGCCGCCGCGAGCTCGGCGGGCCCCGTGAGGTCGTCGGGCAGCCCGGTGTCCACGAGGTACGTGGAGACGCCGCTGCCGGTCAGCAGCCGCCGCCCGGCCTCCATGACGCCCAGTTCCCTGCGGCGCGCCAGGTAGCGGGCCGGCGGGCAGTGCGGTTCGAGCCCGAGGAGCGGCGGGCACCAGCGCCGTACGGCGAACCCCGTCCGGGTGTCGAAGAAGGTCGTGCCGGGCGCGGGCGGGCCGCCGGTGCGCCCGAGGTGGGCCTCGAACGTGCCGAGGCCCAGTTCCGTGCGGAGCACTCCGTGGCAGTACTGGTCCACCAGGGACGGCGTTTCCATCACACCGTACTAACGCGCGAACACCGCGTCAGGTGTGGCCGGGCGCCGACCGTGCCCGGTTTTCGGCCCCCGGGCCGTGCCGTCAGGCGTTGGTCGGGATGTTGCTCGGGCCGCCGAGCTGGATGCCCGCCATGCGCTTCCACTCGTAGTGCCCGGTGCGCACGCGGGCGGCGAACTCGCCGTCGAACTCGTCGTGGCGGGTGATGCCGGAGATCTGCACGGCCCGCTCGGCGACGTCGTAGCTGGGCGCCACGAGGTCGCCCCAGCCGCCGTCCTTGCCGACGAGGACGATGCGGGTGCCGATCCGCCCGATGTACGCGATCTGGCCCTCGGCGCCGTTGTGCTTGTCCGCGAAGGCGCCGATCTGCCGGGCGAGCTTGTGCGCGCGGCGCTCGGCGCGGGCCGCCTGCTTGGGGTTCACCTGAGTCTGTGCCGTCTCTGCCATGCGCAAGATGCTACCGACGGGTAGTGGATACGGCGACGGGCGGGGCACGTGGCCTGGACCACGTGCCCCGCCCGTCTCGCGTACGTCGGGACTACCGCAGGAAGGGGTCCACCGCGACCGCGACGAAGAGCAGCGACACGTAGGTGATGGACCAGTGGAACAGGCGCATCTCCTTGAGCTTGCCGCCCGTCGCGCCCGCCTTGGCGCGCGTCTGGAGCGCGTGCGCCTCCCAGAGCCACCAGCCGCCGGTCAGCAGCGCGACCGCCGTGTAGAACCAGCCGGTGTAGCCCAGCGGGGTGAGCAGCAGCGAGACGGCGACCATCACCCAGCTGTAGAGGACGATCTGCCGGGCGACCACCTTGTTGCCCGCGACGACCGGGAGCATGGGCACGCCCACGCGCTCGTAGTCGTCCTTGACCTTCATCGACAGCGGCCAGTAGTGCGGCGGCGTCCAGAAGAAGATCACCATGAAGAGGATCACGGCGGCCCAGGACATCGAGTTGGTCACCGACGACCAGCCGATCAGCACCGGCATGCAGCCCGCGATGCCGCCCCAGACGATGTTCTGGGTGGTGCGCCGCTTGAGGATCATCGTGTAGACGACCACGTAGAACAGCAGTGCGCCCAGCGAGAGCCAGGCCGAGAGCCAGTTGACCAGCAGGCCGAACCAGAGCGTGGAGACCACGGCGAGCGTGATGCCGAAGACCAGGCACTCGCGCGGCGAGACCATGCCGGTGACCAGTGGACGCTGCGACGTGCGGTCCATGAGGGCGTCGATGTCGCGGTCGTACCACATGTTCAGCGCGTTGGCGCCGCCCGCCGACAGATAGCCGCCGAGGCACGTGACGAAGACCAGCCACAGGTTCGGGACACCCTGCTGTGCAAGGAACATCACCGGAACGGTGGTGATCAACAGCAGCTCGATGATCCGCGGCTTGGTCAGCGCCACGAATGCCTTGATGCGGGCCCCGAACGGCCGATGGCCCCCCGGGCTCGGAGTCAAGGCGACCCCTGCGGGTCGGGACTCGACGGCCGTCACGCACACCCCTGACAGAGAAATACCAGGCAAGCTCCGGGTGATGAAGGCCCGGTAAAGACTTGCGCGAACCCGACCACTGTAGACGTTGCCCACGGGCCGACCTTCGCGGGGGTGGGGTCGTGTTGGGAGTGGTGCCTCAAAGGAGGTACGGAACCTTCGGGAGGCGGGCCCCGGCGACTGACCGCACTCTGGAATCACGGGAAAGACGCATGTGCGTGCGGGGGTAGGCTCGACAGCGCCCGGTACGCCCACCAGTCACCGGGATTCGACATGTGAAGCATGTGGAGAGGAGCCCTGACTCAGGGTGAGCACCAAGCCGACCATCACAGACCTCGCCTGGACCGAACTGGACCAGCGGGCCGTTGACACCGGCCGCGTCCTGGCTGCCGATGCCGTACAGAAGGTCGGCAACGGCCATCCCGGCACGGCGATGAGCCTGTCCCCGGCCGCGTACACCCTCTTCCAGAAGGTGATGCGCCACGACCCGGCCGACCCGGAGTGGGCCGGCCGCGACCGGTTCGTCCTGTCCGCCGGGCACTCGTCCCTGACGCTGTACGTACAGCTGTACCTGGGCGGCTTCGGCCTGGAGCTGGACGACCTGAAGGCGTTCCGCACCTGGGGCAGCAAGACCCCGGGCCACCCGGAGTACGGCCACACCGCGGGCGTGGAGACGACGACCGGGCCGCTCGGCCAGGGCGTCGCCAACGCCGTGGGCATGGCGATGGCCGCCCGCTACGAGCGCGGCCTGTTCGACCCCGAGGCCCCGGCGGGCACCAGCCCGTTCGACCACTTCGTGTACGCCGTCGCCGGTGACGGCTGCCTCCAGGAGGGCATCTCCGCCGAGGCGTCCTCCCTCGCGGGCCACCAGAAGCTGGGCAACCTGGTCCTGCTCTGGGACGACAACCACATCTCCATCGAGGGCGACACGGAGACCGCGGTCTCCGAGGACACCTGCCTGCGGTACGAGTCGTACGGCTGGCACGTCCAGCGCGTGCAGCCCAAGGAGAACGGCGACCTGGACCCGGCCGGGCTCTTCGCCGCGATCGAGGCCGCGAAGGCCGTGACCGACAGGCCGTCGTTCATCGCGATGCGCTCGATCATCGCCTGGCCCGCGCCGAACGCCCAGAACACCGAGGCCTCGCACGGCTCGGCGCTCGGCGACGACGAGGTGGCCGCCACCAAGCGCGTGCTGGGCTTCGACCCCGAGCAGACCTTCGAGGTCTCCGACGAGGTCTTCGCGCACACCCGCGCGCTCGGCGACCGCGGCCGCGAGGCCCGCGCCGAGTGGGACAAGGCCCTCGCGGCCTGGCGCACCGCCAACCCGGAGCGCTCCGCCCTCTTCGACCGGATCACCGCCGGCGAGCTGCCCGAGGGCTGGGAGGCGCACCTGCCGGAGTTCGAGACCGGCAAGGGCGTCGCGACGCGCGCCGCGTCCGGCAAGGTCCTCCAGGCGCTCGGCGCCGTGGTCCCCGAGCTGTGGGGCGGCTCCGCCGACCTCGCGGGCTCGAACAACACGACGATCGACAAGACGTCGTCCTTCCTCCCCGAGGGCAACCCGCTGCCGGAGGCCGACCCGTACGGCCGCACGATCCACTACGGCATCCGCGAGCACTCGATGGCCGCCGAGATGAACGGCATCGCGCTGCACGGCGGCACCCGCGTCTACGGCGGCACCTTCCTGGTGTTCTCCGACTACATGCGCAACGCGGTGCGGCTGTCCGCGCTGATGCACCTGCCGGTGACGTACGTGTGGACGCACGACTCCATCGGCCTCGGCGAGGACGGCCCGACGCACCAGCCGGTCGAGCACCTGGCGTCGCTGCGCGCGATCCCCGGTCTGAACGTGGTCCGCCCCGCGGACGCCAACGAGACGGCCGTCGCCTGGCGCGAGATCCTCAAGCGCTACACGAAGGTGTTCGGCAAGGGCGCCCCGCACGGCATCGTGCTGACCCGCCAGGGCGTGCCGACGTACGACCGCGCGGTCACCGAGGGCGCGGCCAGGGGCGGCTACGTGCTGGTCGAGGCGTCCAAGGAGACGCCGGACCTGGTTCTGGTCGCCACCGGTTCCGAGGTGCAGCTCGCCGTGGAGGCGCGCGAGGCGCTGGAGGCCGAGGGCGTGGCCACCCGGGTCGTCTCGATGCCGTCGGTCGAGTGGTTCGAGGAGCAGGAGCAGGGGTACCGGGACTCGGTGCTGCCGCCCGCGGTGAAGGCGCGCGTGGCCGTCGAGGCGGGCATCGGGCTCACCTGGCACAAGTACGTGGGCGACGCCGGGCGCATCGTTTCGCTGGAGCACTTCGGGGCTTCGGCCGACGGCAAGGTGCTCTTCCGCGAGTTCGGCTTCACTGCCGAAGCGGTCGCCGCCGCCGCCCGGGAATCTCTCGCCGCCGCAGCGCGCTGACGCCGGTACACGAACTAGTAGGAGATGCAACTCTCATGACGGACGCACTCAAGCGCCTCTCCGACGAAGGCGTCGCGATCTGGCTCGACGACCTGTCGCGCAAGCGGATCACGTCGGGCAACCTCGCCGAGCTGATCGACCAGCAGCACGTGGTGGGTGTCACCACCAACCCGTCGATCTTCCAGAAGGCGATCAGCAGCGGCGACGGCTACGAGCAGCAGCTCGCCGACCTCGCCGCCCGCGAGGTCACCGTCGACGAGGCCATCCGTATGATCACGACGGCTGACGTGAGGGACGCCGCCGACATCCTGCGGCCCGTCTTCGACGCGACGCAGGGCCAGGACGGCCGGGTCTCCATCGAGGTCGACCCGCGCCTGGCGCACAACACCGTCGCCACCGTCGCCGAGGCCAAGCAGCTGGCGTGGCTGGTGGACCGGCCGAACACCCTCATCAAGATCCCGGCGACGAAGGCGGGCCTGCCCGCGATCACCGAGGTCATCGGCCTTGGCATCAGCGTCAACGTCACGCTGATCTTCTCGCTGGAGCGCTACCGCGCGGTCATGGACGCCTACCTGGCGGGCCTGGAGAAGGCCAAGGAGCGCGGCCTGGACCTGGCGAAGATCCACTCGGTGGCGTCCTTCTTCGTGTCCCGCGTGGACACCGAGATCGACAAGCGCCTGGACGGCATCGGCACCGACGAGGCCAAGGCCCTCAAGGGCAAGGCGGCCCTCGCCAACGCGCGCCTGGCCTACGAGGCGTACGAGGAGGTCTTCTCCTCCGACCGCTGGACCGCCCTCGACAAGGCGCAGGCCAACAAGCAGCGCCCGCTGTGGGCCTCGACGGGCGTCAAGGACCCGGCGTACAAGGACACCCTGTACGTGGTGGACCTGGTCGCTCCCGGCACGGTGAACACCATGCCGGAGGCCACGCTGGAGGCCACCGCCGACCACGGCGAGGTCGCGGGCGACACCGTGCGCGGCACCTACGAGCAGTCCCGCGCCGAGCTGGACGCCGTCGAGAAGCTGGGCATCGCCTACGACGACGTGGTGCAGCTCCTTGAGGACGAGGGAGTCGAGAAGTTCGAGGCGTCCTGGAACGACCTGCTCAAGTCCACCGAGGCGGAGCTGAAGCGCCTCGCACCTTCGGAGGCGTAAGACCCTTGTCTGGTTCTCATGGGGCCAATCCGCTCCGTGACGCCGCAGACCGACGGCTCCCGCGCATCGCGGGGCCGTCGGGCCTGGTGATCTTCGGTGTCACGGGCGATTTGTCCCGTAAAAAGCTGATGCCCGCCGTCTACGACCTCGCCAACCGGGGTCTGCTCCCGCCGGGCTTCTCGCTCATCGGCTTCGCCCGCCGCGAGTGGCAGGACGAGGATTTCGCCCAGGTGGTGCACGACGCCGTCAAGGCGCACTCGCGCACCCCCTTCCGCGAGGAGGTCTGGCAGCAGCTCATCCAGGGGATGCGCTTCGTCCAGGGCGACTTCGACGACGACGACGCCTTCGAGCAGCTCAAGGCCACGATCCAGGAGCTGGACAAGGCACAGGGCACGGGCGGCAACTTCGCCTTCTACCTCTCCGTGCCGCCGAAGTTCTTCCCCAAGGTCGTCCAGCAGCTCAAGAAGCACGGGCTGGCCGACCAGAAGGAGGGCTCCTGGCGCCGCGCGGTCATCGAGAAGCCGTTCGGCCACGACCTGGTGTCGGCCAAGGAGCTCAACGAGGTCGTCCACGAGGTCTTCCCGCCCAACGAGGTCTTCCGGATCGACCACTACCTGGGCAAGGAGACCGTCCAGAACATCCTGGCGCTCCGCTTCGCCAACACCCTCTTCGAGCCGCTCTGGAACCGGTCGTACGTCGACCACATCCAGATCACCATGGCCGAGGACATCGGCATCGGCGGCCGCGCCGGGTACTACGACGGCATCGGCGCCGCCCGTGACGTCATCCAGAACCACCTCCTCCAGCTCCTCGCGCTGACCGCGATGGAGGAGCCCGCGGCCTTCGACGCGGACGCGCTCGCGGCCGAGAAGGTCAAGGTGCTCGGCGCCGTCAAGATCCCCAAGGATCTCGGCAAGGACACCGTGCGCGCGCAGTACGCGGCGGGCTGGCAGGGCGGCGAGAAGGCCGTCGGCTACCTCCAGGAAGACGGCATCGACCCGCAGTCGAAGACCGACACGTACGCCGCGATCAAGCTGGAGATCGACAACCGCCGCTGGGCCGGCGTGCCGTTCTACCTGCGCACCGGCAAGCGCCTCGGCCGCCGCGTCACCGAGATCGCGGTCGTCTTCCAGCGCGCCCCGCACTCCCCCTTCGACCGCACGGCGACCGAGGAACTGGGGCAGAACGCCCTGGTCATCCGGGTCCAGCCGGACGAGGGCGTGACGCTGCGGTTCGGCTCCAAGGTGCCGGGCACCTCCATGGAGGTCCGGGACGTGTCGATGGACTTCGCGTACGGCGAGTCCTTCACCGAGTCCAGCCCCGAGGCGTACGAACGGCTGATCCTCGACGTCCTGCTCGGCGACTCGAACCTCTTCCCGCGCGTCGAGGAGGTCGAGCTGTCCTGGAAGATCCTCGACCCGATCGAGCAGTACTGGGACGAGCACGGCAAGCCCGCGCAGTACCCGTCCGGCACCTGGGGCCCGGTCGAGGCGGACGAGATGCTCGCACGAGACGGACGGAGCTGGCGCAGGCCATGAAGACCGACCTGACGGACACCACGTCCAGCAAGATCAACAAGGCGCTCGTGCTCGGCCGCCGCGCCATCGGCACGCCCGCCATCGGCATGGTGATGACCCTGGTCATCGTCACCGACGAGGAGAACGCCTACGACGCGCTCAAGGCGGCCAACGAGGCGTCCCGCGAGCACCCCTCGCGCACCCTCGTGGTCATCAAGCGCGTCTCGCGCTCCCCGCGCGACCGCACCAAGTCGCGGCTCGACGCCGAGGTCCGCCTGGGCGCGGACGCGTCCACCGGCGAAACGGTTGTGCTGCGGCTGTACGGCGAGGTCATCAACCACGCCCAGTCGGTGGTCCTGCCGCTGCTGCTGCCCGACGCCCCCGTGGTCGTCTGGTGGCCGGTGAACTCGCCGGTCAACCCGTCCAAGGACCCGCTGGGCGCGCTCGCCCAGCGCCGCGTCACGGACACATACGCCGCCGAGCAGCCCATCCACGAGCTCCAGGCGCGCGCCGAGCACTACGCCCCGGGCGACACGGACCTGTCCTGGTCCCGCATCACCCCGTGGCGCTCGATGCTCGCCGCCGCGCTCGACCAGGTCAGCTGCGAGGTCACCGCGGTCGAGGTGGAGGGCGAGGAGTTCAACCCGAGCTGCGAGCTGCTGGCCATGTGGCTGGCCGACCGCCTCGGCGTCCCGGTCAAGCGCACGCTCTCGGCCGGCCCCGGCCTGACCGCCGTGCGCATGGAGACCACCTGCGGCCCGATCGTCCTGGACCGCGCCGACGGCTCGCTGGCGACGCTCTCCATCCAGGGGCAGCCCGACCGTGCCGTGGCGCTCAAGCGCCGCGAGACGGCCGAGCTGATCGCGGAGGAGCTGCGGCGGCTCGACCCGGACGACACCTACGCGTCGGCGCTGCGCTTCGGCGTGGACCGGCTGGGCGAGCCCGTGGCCCCTGTGGCGCAGAAGACCGCGCCGGAGGCCCAGGAGGCCAAGGGCGAGGACGGGGCGAAGGAGGACGGCGGTGCCAAGCCGGCCGCCTCCGCCAAGAAGGCCGCCCCCGCGAAGAAGGCGGCCGCGAAGTGAGTACGGCTCCGCAGCTCGTCGTCCACCGCGACAAGGAGCTGATGGCGCAGGCCGCGGCGGCCCGGCTGATCACGAAGGTGGTGGACGCCCAGGCCGCGCGCGGCTCCGCGTCCGTCGTCCTGACCGGGGGCCGCAACGGCAACGGCCTGCTGGCCGCACTCGCCGCGGCCCCCGCGCGGGACGCGATCGACTGGGGCCGTCTGGACCTGTGGTGGGGCGACGAGCGGTTCCTGCCCGCCGGGGACCCGGAGCGCAACGACACCCAGGCGTACGAGGCGCTGCTCTCCTCGGTGCCGCTCGACCCGAAGCGGGTGCACTCCATGCCCGCGGCGGGCGGCGAGTGGGGCAGCGACGCGGACGCGGCCGCCGCGGCGTACGCGCGGGAGCTGGCCGCCGCCGCGGGTCCCGAGGACCACGGCGCGGTGCCCACCTTCGACGTGCTGATGCTGGGCGTCGGGCCCGACACGCACGTGGCGTCGCTCTTCCCCGAGCTGCCCGCGGTGCGCGAGACCGAGCGGACGGTGGTCGGGGTGCGCGGCGCGCCCAAGCCGCCGCCGACCCGGATCTCGCTCACGCTGCCCGCGATCCGCGCCGCCCGCGAGGTCTGGCTGCTCGCGGCGGGCGAGGACAAGGCGAAGGCCGCGGCCATCGCGCTGTCCGGCGCGGGCGAGATCCAGGCTCCGGCCGCCGGTGCGTACGGGCGGTCCCGCACGCTGTGGCTGCTGGACGCGGCGGCGGCCTCGCAGCTGCCGCGCGGCCTGTACCCGCCCGCTTCGCCCTGACCGCTCGGTCCGTACGACGAGGGGCCCGGTCCACCCCACGGTGGGCCGGGCCCCTCGCCGTCCCCGCCTACCTCTCCAGGAACGGCTCCAGCAGGCCGGGCACCGCGTCCGCCGCGAACTCCAGGCCCTCGCCTTCGGCCACGTCGTACACCGCGTACGCCCCCGATCCCGCCGCCGTCGTCGCGGTCACCGTCAGCAGGCCCGCCCGCCGCTGGAAGACCGACTGCTTGACCGTCCAGCCGATGACCCCGCCCCGCTGGAGCGCGACGGTCGTACGCCGTACGCTCCCCGAGCGCGCGACCAGGTAGCCGCCGCTCACCGCGTGCCCCAGGGCCCGGTAGGCGTCCCGCGCCAGCGCCGCGGCGACCGGCAGGCCCACCAGCGCCACGCCCCCCGCCACGTACAGCAGCACGGGCGTCAGCAACGCGCCGAGCACCGCCAGGACGAGCACCGGGACCAGCACCGCCCCCAGTGCCCGGCGCAGCCGTCGCCCGCGCGCCGCGGGCGGGTGCGCCACCAGGGGCGCACCGGTCGGCGGCGCGTCCTCGCGCAGCACCTGGGCCGCGACCCGGTCCGCCAGCTCGCGCGGCGCGGCCGGCAGCAGCGTCTTGTGGTCGCCGCCCTTCTCCTCGTCGCCGCCACCGGCCAGGCCCGTGGCGACGGCGTCCACCCGGGCCGCCCCGGCGAGCCGCACGCCGAGCGGCTCGACCAGCTCGACGCCGCGCAGCCTGGCCTCCTCGAGCGAGACCGAGCGCGAGGTGAACAGTCCGCGCCGCACCCGCAGCGTGCCGCCCGGCTCGCGTTCGAGGCGGTAGTTCCACCACATCTCGACCCAGAGGCCGAGCGCCCCCACCAGGCCCGCGACCAGGGCCGCGGCGACGAGCGTGACGATCATCCCGACGACCGAGAAGTCCTCGAAGCGGTCGCCGACCCAGTCGATGACCTGCCGCTGGGCCCCGAACCACTCGCTGACCTGCATCACCGCACCGGCCGCCGCGCCGCCGAGCAGCGGCGCGACGAAGGACAGCGGGGCGTAACGGATCCAGCGCGGGTCCAGGGAGGCCAGCTCGCCGTCCCGGTGCCCCGCGGGGGCGTGCGCGCGGGCCAGCAGCGCCGTGCGCAGCCGCTCGCCCTCCGCGCGGGCGACGGACTTGAGCTCCAGCGCGGACTCGCCCGACCCGGCGTTCTCCCCGGTGCCGATCCGGACGTTGACCAGGCCGAGGACGCGCAGCAGCGGGTTGGCGGTGAGGTCGACGGTGCGGATCCGCTCGCGGGGCAGCGAGCGGCGCTTGAGCAGGACGAGGCCGGTGTGGAGTTCGACGCGCTCGGCGCCGACGCGGTAGCGGGTGCGGTTCCAGCGGACGTACTCGACGCCCGCCGCCGCCAGCACCACCAGGGCGGCGCCGGTGAGCAGCAGGGCGATCGCGACGGCGTACCGGGGACCGCGGCCGAACCAGGCCCCGCCGGAGAGCCCGATGAGGACCGGCAGGCAGATGCCGCCCAGCACGCTCGCGGTGAGCGCGGCGGTGACCAGCACGGTGCGCCGGTCGAGCCGCAGCCACGGGGCCGCGCCGGGGAGCGGGTCCCGGGCCGCGGCCTTCGGGGCTCCGCCCCGCTCGGCGGGCCGCTCCCCGGGCGTCGTCACGTCGCGTCCCCCGGCGTGGCCCGGGTGATCTCGGTGAGGCGGCCCGCCAGCTCGGCCGCCGTCTCGTGGTCCAGGCCCGCGAGGCGGATAGCGCCCCGGGACGAGGCGGTGGTGACCGTCACCGTCGCCAGCCCGTACGCCTGCTCCAGCGGGCCGCGCACGGTGTCGACGGTCTGGATCCGGGACATCGGCGCGATCCGCCACTCCCGCAGGAAGAACCCGGTCAGGACGTACACCGCCTCGTCCGTGACCTCCCAGCGGTGCACGCGGTACCACCAGCGCGGCAGGAGGGCGGCGCAGGCCAGGCCCACCGCGGCCAGGGCCGCGGCGGGCAGCAGCAGCCACGTCCGCGCGGGCTCGATGAGCGCGCCGAGCACCGCGAGGACCACCACGGGCGGCGCCGTGACGAGCAGCCACTGCGTGCGCCACCAGCCGACCGCCCGCCGGTCCAGGCTGTTGCGCGGTGGCCTGAGCCGTATCCCCTCCTGCCCCACGGGATCAACGCCCCCGCAGCTCGCGGTACTTGGCGACCAGTCCGGCGGTGGAGCCGTCCAGCTCCTCGCCCCCCGCTCCCCCGGTGAGCACCGGCTCGATCTTCTTGGCGAGCACCTTGCCGAGCTCCACGCCCCACTGGTCGAAGGAGTCGATGTTCCAGACGGCGCCCTGGACGAACACCTTGTGCTCGTAGAGCGCGATCAGCTGTCCGAGCACGGACGGGGTGAGCGCGTCCGCGAGGACGGTGGTGGTCGGGTGGTTGCCCTGGAACGTCTTGTGCGGCACCAGTTCCTCGGGGACGCCCTCGGCCCGCACCTCGTCCGGGGTCTTGCCGAAGGCCAGTGCCTGGGTCTGCGCGAAGAAGTTGGCCATCAGCAGGTCGTGCTGGGCGACCAGGCCGGGACGGAGGTCCTCGACGGGCCGGGCGAAGCCGATGAAGTCCGCCGGGATCACCTTCGTGCCCTGGTGGATCAACTGGTAGTAGGCGTGCTGCCCGTTGGTGCCCGGCGTGCCCCAGACCACCGGGCCCGTCTGCCAGTCGACGGGGTCGCCCGCGCGGTCCACGGACTTGCCGTTGGACTCCATGTCGAGCTGCTGGAGGTAGGCGGTGAACTTGGAGAGGTAGTGCGAGTACGGCAGCACGGCGTGCGACTGCGCGTCGAAGAACGCGCCGTACCAGACGCCGAGCAGGCCCAGCAGCAGCGGCGCGTTCTCCTCGGGGGGCGCCGTGCGGAAGTGCTCGTCGACCAGGTGGAAGCCGTCGAGCATCTCGCGGAAGCGGTCGGGTCCGATGGCGATCATCAGCGAGAGGCCGATCGCCGAGTCGTAGGAGTACCGTCCGCCGACCCAGTCCCAGAACTCGAACATGTTGGCCGTGTCGATGCCGAAGTCGGCGACCTTCTCGGCGTTGGTCGACAGCGCCACGAAGTGCTTCGCCACTGCCTCCTGACCGGCCCTCATCCCGGTCAGAAGCCAATCGCGCGCGGAGGTGGCGTTGGTGATGGTCTCGATGGTGGTGAAGGTCTTGGACGCGATGACGAACAGCGTCTCGGCCGGGTCCAGGTCCCGCACCGCCTCGTGCAGGTCGGCCCCGTCGACGTTGGACACGAAGCGGACGGTGAGCTCGCGGTCGGTGAAGGACCTGAGCGCCTCGTACGCCATGGCGGGGCCCAGGTCGGAGCCGCCGATGCCGACGTTCACCACGTTCTTGATGGGCCTGCCGGTGTGGCCGGTCCACTCGCCCGACCTGACCCGGGCGGCGAAGGAGGCCATCTTGTCGAGCACCGCGTGCACCCCGGGCACCACGTTCTCGCCGTCCACCTCGACCACCGCGTCGCGCGGGGCGCGCAGCGCGGTGTGCAGCACGGCCCGGTCCTCGGTGGTGTTGATCTTCTCGCCGCGGAACATCGCGTCCCGCAGCCCCGCGACCCCGGTCGCCGCGGCCAGGTCCCTGAGCAGCCGCAGCGTCTCGTCGGTGACCAGGTGCTTGGAATAGTCGAGATAGAGGTCACCGACCCGCAGGGCGTATTCGGTGCCGCGCGCCGGGTCGGTGGCGAACAGCTCCCGCAGATGCGTCTGCCCCAGCTGCTCCCGGTGCTTGGCCAGAGCGGTCCACTCCGGCAACTGATTGAGCCTGGTGCGGCCTTCTGCGTTCATCTCGGACATCAGCCCACTTCTTCTCGTACGTGCGTACCTGCGCGGTACTTGCGTACCCGCGTGCGTAACCCCGCTGCGTTCCCCAACCTAATTGATCTGGGGTATCAGCGACGCGACGGCGAGCGCGAACAGGCCCGCCGCCAGCAGGGCGGGTGTGTTCGGTCCCCAGGCGGCGGCAGCGGCCCCGCCGAGCAGTGCGCCGAACGGGGCGCCCGCGACCCCCAGGGTGCGGAACGCGGAGCTGATCCGGCCCAGCATCCCGTCCGGGGACCGCTCCTGCGTCAGCGTCACCTGGTTGACGTTCCACACCATCCCCATCAGTCCGAACACCGCCATGGCCGCGATCGTTACCCACAGCTCGCGGACCGATCCGAGCACCACGAGCGCCGCCAGCTGTACGGCACCCGCCAGGAGCACGCCGCGCACCCGGCCGGTGCGGCGGGCCAGGCGCGCGGCGATCAGTCCGCCCGCCATGCTGCCCGCGGCGTAGCCGGTGACGGCCGCGGCGTAGCCGACGTCGCCGCCGTCGAGCCAGTCCGTCACGTGCAGGACCAGGGTCGCGATCAGGGCGCCCATGCCGATGTTGCACAGCGTCGTGGCGACGCAGAGACCGCGCAGCACGCGGTCGCGCCACAGCGCGCGCAGCCCTTGTGCCATCTCGCCGCGCAGGGTGCTGCCAGGCGGGCGGGGCGGCTTGTCGGGCGTGTCGGCGCGCAGCGAGACGACGAGCAGCGCGGCGAGCAGGTAGGTGCCGGCGTCGGCGGCGTACGGGACGGCCGTCCCGGCCATCAGGAGCACGGGCACCAGGGGCGCGGCGAGGAAGCCGCCCGCGATCTGTTGGCCCGTCATGAGGCGCGCGTTGGCGCTGCCCAGGGCCGCGGGCGGCACGAGGGAGGGCAGCAGGGCGGTGGCGGCGTTGTCGAAGAGGGTCTGGAGGGCGGTGAGCAGGAAGGCGAGCGCGAGGAGGAGGGCGATGGAGGCGTGCCCGAGGGCGACGGCGGCGGCGAAGGCGGCCATCAGCACGGCGCGGACGACGTCCACCGCCCACATGGCGCGGCGCTGGTCGACGCGGTCGGCGAGCGCCCCGCCGAGGAGGCCGAAGAGCAGCCAGGGGAGGTAGCCGCAGGCCGTGACGGAGGCGATGAGGAGGGGGTCGGTGGTGAGGGACGCGGCGAGCAGGGGCATGGCCGCGGTGCGCAGGGAGTCGCCGAACTTGGAGACGACGGCGGCGGTCCACAGGCGCCCGAAGCCGCCGCGCCACGCGGGCGCGGTGCGCCCGTCCCCGACCGCGCCCGCCCGTTGTGCCGTCGTCACGCCGCCCCCTGGTGCCACCCGGATCCCCCTGACCCCGAGCACGGTAGCCCCCACCGCTGACAACGCCCCCGAAGCGGGGAGCGGGCCCGGCCCCGGACACAACGAAAGGGCCCCGCTCGCGAATGAGGCTCGCGGGCAAGGCCCTTGGAAATCACGTTACTTCAGAAGGCGCGGCGCCTCAGATCTCGCCGCGCAGCTTCGCCAGCGCCTCCGCCAGGATCGCCTCGCCGTCGGCGTCGCTGCGCCGCTCCCTGACGTACGCGAGGTGCGTCTTGTACGGCTCGGTGCGCGGCGGGTCCGGTGGGTTGTCGCGGTCCTGGCCAGCCGGGAACCCGCAGCGCGGGCAGTCCCAGGTGTCGGGAACCTGTGCGTCACTTGCGAAGCTCGGCTGCGTCTCGTGCCCGTTCGAGCACCAGAAGGAGATGCGGAGGCGCGGCGCGGACTCGCCCCGCTCGGCCTCCCCCATCGGCCCCGCTCCGACCCGGCTTCCCCGGATCGCGTTGCCACTTGCCACGGTCGTAACTCCCTGCGTGATGGTGCTCGAGGATGCCCCAGTCTACGTAAGGCCCAACGCGCGTCCAGTGATTGGAGTTACACCCGCTCACCGGACGCGGAGGAACGGCTGGTCACGCGGAAGCTCAGTTGTCGAGCTTCAGCAGCAGACCGAGTACGACAATGCACGCGAACCACAGCAGACCGATCACCACGGTGATCCGGTCGAGGTTGCGCTCGGCGACCGAGGAGCCGCCGACGGACGACTGCATACCGCCACCGAACATGTCGGAGAGGCCGCCGCCCTTCCCCTTGTGCATCAGCACCAGCATCATCAGCAGCAGGCTGAAGACGATCAGGGCAATAGAGAACCCGACAATCACGGCTGGACCAACTTCCTCGGAACTTTATGGACAGCGGGGCCGGGTGGTCAGCCACCCGGCCCCGCAAGGGTACGACGGATCCGCCCTACCGCATACTCACTGGTCGCGGAAGCGAACGATCTTGACGAACTCGTCGGAGTCGAGCGAGGCACCGCCCACCAGCGCGCCGTCGATGTCCGGCTTCGCCATGATCTCGGCGACGTTCCCGGACTTCACGGAGCCGCCGTACTGGATGCGGACCTTGTCGGCGACGTCCTGCGAGTACAGCTCGGCGAGCTTGCCGCGGATCGCCGCGCAGACCTCCTGCGCGTCGTCCGCGCCGCAGACCTTGCCGGTGCCGATCGCCCACACGGGCTCGTAGGCGATGACGATCGTCTCGGCCTGCTCGGCGGGCACGTCCTTGAGGCCGCCCTCGACCTGGGCCAGCGTGTGGGGAACCGCGTTGCCCGCCTCGCGGACCTCCAGCTCCTCGCCGACGCAGAGGATCGGGGTGATGCCGTGCTTGTACGCGGCCTTCACCTTGGCGTTGCAGATCTCGTCGTTCTCGCCGTGGTACTGGCGGCGCTCGCTGTGGCCGACGGCCACGTAGGCGCACTTCAGCTTCGCGAGCATGAGGCCGGAGATCTCGCCGGTGTACGCGCCCGAGTCGTGCGCCGAGATGTCCTGGGCGCCGAACTTGATCTTGAGCTTGTCGCCGTCGACCAGGGTCTGCACGGAACGCAGGTCGGTGAAGGGCGGCAGGACCGCGACCTCGACCGCGTCGTAGTCCTTGTCGGCGAGGGCGAAGGCGAGCTTCTGGACGTGCGCGATGGCCTCGAGGTGGTTGAGGTTCATCTTCCAGTTGCCCGCCATCAGCGGGGTACGGGTGGTCATTGAGGTCAGTCCTCCAGTGCGGCGAGGCCGGGAAGCGTCTTGCCTTCGAGGTATTCGAGGCTCGCGCCGCCGCCGGTCGAAATGTGGCCGAATGCCTTCTCGTCGAAGCCCAGGATCCGCACGGCGGCGGCGGAGTCGCCACCGCCGACCACGGAGAAGGCCGCGGAGTCGACGAGCGCCTGGGCGACGGCCCTGGTGCCCTCGGCGTAGTCGGGGTGCTCGAAGACGCCCATCGGGCCGTTCCAGAAGACGGTGGCCGCGTCGGCGAGCTTCGATGCGTACAGCTTGCGGGTCTCGGGGCCGATGTCCAGGCCCTCCTGGTCCGCGGGGATGGCGTCGGCCGCGACCGTGGTCGGGTCGGCCGGTGCCTTGGTCTTGAGGTCGGGGAACTCCGGGGCGACCAGTACGTCGACGGGGAGGACGAACTCCACGCCCTTCTCCTCGCCCCGCGCGAGGTAGTCGAGCACGGCGGGGATCTGGTCCTCCTGGAGCAGCGAGATGCCGACCTCGTGGCCCTGGGCCTTGAGGAAGGTGTACGCCATGCCGCCGCCGATCAGGATGCGGTCGGCCCTCTCCAGGAGGTGGTCGATGACGCCGAGCTTGTCGGAGACCTTGGCGCCGCCGAGCACGACGGCGTAGGGGCGCTCGACCTCCTCGGTGAGCTTCTTCAGGACGCCGACCTCGGTGGCGATGAGGTAGCCGGCGTAGTGCGGCAGGCGCGCCGGGAGGTCGAAGACCGAGGCGTGCTTGCGGTGCACGGCGCCGAAGCCGTCGCCCACGTAGACGTCGGCGAGCGCGGCCAGCTCGTCGGCGAAGGCGCCGCGCTCGGCGTCGTCCTTGGCGGTCTCGCCCGCGTTGAAGCGGAGGTTCTCGACGACGGCCACCTGTCCGTCGGTCAGGCCCGCGACCGCGGCCTTGGCGGACTCGCCGACCGTGTCGGTCGCGAACGCCACGTCGGTGCCGAGCAGCTCGCCCAGGCGCGCGGCGGCGGGCGCCAGCGAGAAGGCCGGGTCCGGGGCGCCCTTGGGGCGGCCGAGGTGCGAGGCGACGACCACGCGGGCACCGGCGGCGGTGAGCGCCTTGACGGTGGGGAGCACGGCGCGGATGCGGCCGTCGTCGGTGATGGCGGTGCCGTCGAGCGGCACGTTGAGGTCGGCGCGGACGAAGACCCGCTTGCCGGCGACCCCTTCGGCGAGAAGTTCGTCGATCGTCTTCATTGCTTGCTGCAACTCCTAGGAAGCGTCACACACGTGCACCGGGGCTCGGACAGCGCCGCGTCGCGCTGTCCGAGCCCCGGTGTTCACATCGAGGTGCCTGTGCCTGTCCTCGTGCCGGTCAGGCTCAGAGCTGGCCGCCGACGAAGACGGTCAGGTCGACGAGACGGTTGGAGTAGCCCCACTCGTTGTCGTACCAGCCCAGGATCTTAACGGTCTTGCCCTCCTGGACCATCGTCAGGGAGGAGTCGAAGGTGCAGGACGCCGGGTCGCTGACGATGTCCGAGGAGACGATCGGGTCCTCGGTGTAGTACAGGATGCCCTTGAGCTCGCCGTCCGCGGCCTTCTTGAACGCGGCGTTGACCTCGTCCTTGGTGACCTCGCGCTCCAGCTCGACGACCAGGTCGGTGGCGGAGCCGGTGGGGACCGGGACGCGCATCGCGATGCCGTCGAGCTTGCCCTTGAGCTGCGGCAGGACCAGGGCGGTGGCCTTGGCGGCGCCGGTCGTCGTCGGGATGATGTTCTCCGCGGCGGCGCGGGCGCGGCGCAGGTCGGAGTGCGGGAAGTCCAGGATGCGCTGGTCGTTGGTGTACGCGTGGACCGTCGTCATCAGGCCCTTGACCAGGCCGAAGTTCTCGTCGAGGACCTTGGCCATCGGCGCCACGCAGTTGGTGGTGCAGGAGGCGTTGGAGATGACGTGGTGGTTGGCCGCGTCGTACTTGTCCTGGTTGACGCCCATCACGATGGTGATGTCCTCGTCCTTGGCCGGAGCCGAGATGAGGACCTTCTTGGCGCCGCCCGCGATGTGCTTCTCGGCGTCGGCCTTCTTGGTGAAGATGCCGGTCGACTCGATGACGATGTCGACGCCCAGCTCGCCCCACGGGATGTCGGTGGGGTTGCGCTCGGAGAGCACCTTGATGGTGTGGCCGTCGACCGTGATGGTGTCGGCGGTGTGGCTGACCTCGGCCTTGAGACGGCCCAGGATCGTGTCGTACTTGAGCAGGTGGGCAGTGGTCGCGGTGTCACCCAGGTCGTTGACAGCCACGATCTCGATGTCGGCACCCTGCTCCAGGAGCGCGCGGAAGTAGTTACGACCGATACGGCCAAAGCCGTTGATGCCTACGCGGATCGTCACGAACCGATCTCCTCGTTGGTACGCCGGTCCCGTGAGCGCCGGCGAAGTTTTGATTTTTGGGATGTCCCCGACCGTCTTCGACCCTACCTCTACGGAGCCCGGTAGGTGACATCGAACGGGGCCGGACACGGCAGAGCGGTCCGTACCCGCCAGTAGGGTACGAACCGCCGTGCCTTAGGTCCCGCCGGTCAGTGACGAAGGGCCCGCAGCGCCCGGCCGATCACCGCCTTGCGGTCGGCGGCGGACGCCACGTGCTCCAGGCCGAAGCCCAGCAGCACGCTGTCGCGCGTGGTGACGCCCGCGCCGGAGTGGAAGAGCGCGGCCGAGCGCGCCCAGTCGCCGATGTTGCCGGGGCTGCCCGCCGGAGGTCCGGGGACGGTCCAGGCGCCCAGCGAGGTCTCGAAGCCCTCGCTCTGCGTGGTGGCGCCGGTGACCAGCCTCGTGTCGTCGACGAAGGCGCCCATCTCGCCGGTGCCGCCGTCGGAGACGTAGCTGATGGACAGCTCGACCTGCTTGCCCGCGTAGGCGGCGAGGTCGAAGGCGACCTGGCGCCAGCCGTTGGACGGTCCGGTGAAGGCGTTCCAGGCGCCGGTGGTGCCGGTCGGCGCGCAGGCCTCCTGGCCGACGGTGAGGTAGTGGCTCAGGAAGGGGTGGCCCCGGACGTAGAAGCCCTCCTCGCACTGGACGGGGACGGTGGTGGAGGTGCCGCCGTTGGTGTCGGGCAGCGTGGTCCAGTCGTCCTGGCCGACGGTGTGCGCCTCGACGACCACGTTGTCGTAGCCGGGCTCGGTGTCGTAGCTGAGCTGGAACTGCAGGCTCGGCTTGACGGCGGCGGGCACGGAGGTCAGGTCGACGGTGCGCGACAGCCGCATCCAGGCGTCGTCCTGGTGCCCGGCCGCCGCGAAGTAGCTGCCCTCGGCGGGCTCGAACGGGGTGCGCAGACCCGGATAGTCGCCCGCGGTGGCGCTCTTGAACTGCGGGAACTCGTCCGGCTTCAGCGTGTCGGAGGTGACGGTGTACGCGCCCGCGTTGTCCAGCGGGTTGTCCGGCGCGTCGGCGAGGCCCGCCGTCGTGCCGTCGAACGCGCCCGCGCCCTGGAAGGTCTTCGGGGACTTCAGCCCCGCGCGGTGGTACGCGCCGAGGTAGTACTGGCCGAAGTCGTTGGAGAGCGTGCCGCGCCCGAGGTCGACCAGGCCGCCCGCCTCCTCACCGGTGTTGATCAGCTTGCCGCCCTCGTTGAGGTAGGCGCGCGCGGCGAGCAGGGTGGCGATGGCGGGGCGCTTGCCGCCCGTGTACCAGACGACGTTCTCGAAGTGGCCGAGCACGCCGAGCGCGTGCGGGGTGCCCTGGGTGGCGACGTCCCAGACCGCGCTGCGCCGCTTGTTGTCGGCGAGCGCCTTGGTGTAGAGGCCCGCGTGCCGGGCCGCGGCGCCCTCGTCGGCGACGACGAGCGTGTCGCCCGCGGGCCGGTCGGCGACGGTGTACGTGAACGGGGTGCTGGTGGTCGCCCTCCCGTCGCGGGTGCGGCCGGTGTACCAGACCTCGACCTTGTCGCCGGGCTCCGCGCCCCGGACCTTCGCGCGGTACTCGTCGAAGTAGATGTTGTCCTCGCCGCCGAAGGTCTCGCCGCCCTTCCAGGGCCGCAGCGCCTGGCCGTGCGTACGGCCGCCGTTGACCCGGTACTTCAGCTCCTTGTTCCGCACGGACTTGCGGGCGACGACGGAGACCTCCTGGTCGGCGCCGCGCGCGTAGGAGGTGGCGAAGGCGTTCGGGTTGAAGTCGGGGGCCGCCTGGCCGGTCACGGAGACCGGCTCGTCGGGGTGGGCCGAGGTCTCGGCGACGGCCAGCGCGAACGGGACGTTCTTGGCGAACTCCTGCTGGATCAGCTTCTCGGAGTCCGGGAAGTTGAAGACCGAGCCGCAGTCGGCCGGATCCCACTCGTCGTTCGGGTCGACGCGGGACGCGGTGGCGCAGGTGGACATCTCGGGGGTGAACATCTGCATGCCGTTGACGTTCGCCGCGTGCCCGTCGGCCTCGCCGTTGGTGGTGTACAGCTCGGACGAGACCTGCGGACGGTAGCCGGGGACCGCGGACTTGGCCGGGGTGCCGGCGAGGGACTTGAGGACGACGTCGTCCGGGGTGTCCGTGGCGACCTGCCAGCCGACCCCGTACAGGATCAGCTGCGCGGCGGAGTGGTAGTTGATGCCGAACTGGAAGCCGATGCGCTTCTGGAAGCGGTCGACGGCCGTGGTCTCGGGCTCGGACATGGCGCTCGGGCCGCGGTAGGTCTCGTCCGCCGGGTCGGGGGACGAACCCTCGTTGTCGTAGCCCCACTTGTAGGAGAAGTTGCGGTTGAGGTCGACGCCGTCGCCCGGGGTCGTCTTCCCGTCGCCGTTGTTGTCGCGGAGGTTCTTGCGCCACTGCCGGTCGCCGCCGGCGGAGTGCGTGTAGTCGTAGCCGTCGGGGTTGGCCGAGAGCACGAACCACAGCTCGGTGGTGTCGACGATCTTCGTGATGCGCGGGTCCTTGCCGTAGCCCGCGAGGTAGTGGTGGAGCAGCCGCCGGTTCATCTCCGGGGTGATCCACTCGCGGGCGTGCTGGTTGGACATGTAGAGCGTGGCGGGCTTGGTGCCGTCCTTGGACTTCTTCGCGCCCTTGGAGAGCTTGAGGGCGAGGATGTCCTGGCCCTTGACGGTCTTGCCGAGGGAGACGACCTTGGTGAGGGACGGGTTGGCCTGCGCCGTCGCCAGGATCTCCTGCTTGAGTCCGTTCGGGCCGCCGTACGGGCGGAAGACGCCGTCGCCCGCGGCCTTCACCCGGGCCCGCGCCCCGGCGGAGAGCTTGTGCTCGGAGATCTCGATGCCCTGGCCGCGCAGTTCGCGGGCCTGGTCCGCGGTGAGGTACAGCTCGACGGTCGCGGTCCCCTTCGCCGGGACCTGCTCGCTCAGTTCGTGGCTGTCGGCGCCCGACTCCAGGAGCACCGGCAGCTGTTCCTTGGTGACCTTCGCGTGCCAGACCGAGAGTCCGTCGCCCCCGCCGCCCCCCTGGTCGGCTTCGGCGGCCGGTGCCACCGCGAGCCCCGCCATGAGCAGCGAAGCCGCGGCGAGCATCGCTCGCGCTCTGTGTCTCATGAGCCCCCCTTGCAGATGCCTGTCTCAAAAAAGGACAGTCGACAGGCTCACGACGCCTCATGATCATGTCAATAGAACGGGCGAGTACACCGACGAGGTACGGCCATCTCTACGCATCCCTACGCATCCGTCTACGCGTGAGCCGCTGCCGATGCCCTCCGGGGGGCGTCGGCAGCGGCTCGTCACGCCGCGCGCTACGGCGCGAATCAGCCGACCAGGCTGTCGTCCAGCTCGTCGGCCTCGGAGAGGTTGGACTCCGTGCCGGGGATGCCCAGGTCCTGGGCCCGCTTGTCGGCCATGGCCAGCAGGCGGCGGATGCGGCCGGCGACCGCGTCCTTGGTGAGCGGCGGGTCGGCGAGCGCGCCCAGCTCCTCCAGCGACGCCTGCTTGTGCTCCATGCGCAGCCGTCCCGCGGCCGCCAGGTGCTCGGGCACCTCCTCGCCCAGGATCTCCAGGGCGCGCTGCACCCGGGCTCCGGCGGCGACGGCGGCGCGCGCCGAGCGGCGCAGGTTGGCGTCGTCGAAGTTGGCCAGGCGGTTGGCGGTGGCCCGGACCTCGCGGCGCATCCGCCGCTCCTCCCAGGCCAGCACCGACTCGTGCGCGCCGAGCCGGGTCAGCAGGGCGCCGATCGCGTCGCCGTCCCGCACCACCACCCGGTCCACGCCCCGCACCTCGCGGGCCTTGGCCGCGATGGAGAGCCTGCGGGCGGCGCCGACCAGCGCCAGCGCGGCCTCGGGCCCCGGGCAGGTGACCTCCAGGGAGGAGGAGCGGCCGGGCTCGGTCAGCGAGCCGTGCGCCAGGAACGCCCCGCGCCAGGCGGCCTCGGCGTCGCAGGTGGCCCCCGAGACCACCTGCGGCGGAAGCCCGCGGATGGGACGGCCGCGGCCGTCGACCAGACCGGTCTGGCGGGCCAGCTGGTCGCCGCCCGCCACCACCCGTACGACGTAACGGCTGCCGCGCCGCAGGCCGCCGGGGGCCATCACCACCAGGTCGGAGGAGTGGCCGAAGATCTCCAGGATGTCCTTGCGCAGCCGGCGCGCCGCGATGCCGGTGTCCAGCTCGGCCTCGATCACGATGCGGCCGCTCACCAGGTGCAGCCCGCCCGCGAACCGGAGAATCGCCGAGACCTCGGCCTTCCTGCAACAGGTCCGGGTGACTGGCAGGCGGGAGATCTCATCCTTCACCGCGGGCGTCATCGCCATGGGCCGATCCTTCCATGCATCCGAAAAATACGGTCGTACGCGGCGGCCAACAGCTCCGTATCGTGCTTCGGGGAGCCGTCGGTCCTGGCCACCGGGGCCAGCTCGACCGCGGCACCGAGGCGTTTGGCAGCATCGGACAGGGACTCGCGGTCGGGCACGGCGGCCTCGTCGGCCAGCACCACGTCCAGGGCGAGTTTAGGGGCGTGTCGTCCCAAAACCTCCAAATGACGCTGCGGAGAGAAGCCATCGGTTTCGCCGGGCTGCGGCGCGAGGTTCAACGAGAGGACCCGCCTGGCCTTGGTCTCGCACAGCGCGTCCAGCAGCTCGGGCACCAGCAGGTGCGGGATCACCGAGGAGAACCAGGAGCCGGGGCCGAGCACCACCCAGTCCGCGTCCAGCACCGCGGCGACCGCCTCGGGCACGGCGGGCGGGTCGTGCGGCACCAGGTGCACCGACTGCACCTCGCCGGGCGTGAGCGCGACCGTCGCCTGGCCGCGCACCGTGTCGACGTCGTCGGGGCGCTCCGGGTCGTGGCCCTTGACCAGCGCCTGGAGCTCCAGCGGCACCGCCGACATGGGCAGGACGCGGCCCTGCGCGCCGAGCAGCTTGCCGACCAGGTCCAGCGCCTGCACGTGGTCGCCCAGCTGCTCCCACAGGGCGACGATCAGCAGGTTGCCCACCGCGTGCTCGTGCAGGTCGCCCTTGGACTGGAAGCGGTGCTGGATGACCCGGGCCCAGGTCTGGCCCCAGTCGTCGTCGCCGCACAGCGCGGCGAGCGCCTTGCGCAGGTCGCCCGGCGGCAGCACGCCCAGCTCCTCGCGCAGCCTGCCGCTTGAGCCGCCGTCGTCGGCGACGGTGACGACGGCCGTGAGGTCGCCGGTGATCCGGCGCAGCGCGGCGAGCGACGCGGACAGGCCCATGCCGCCGCCGAGGGCGACGACCTTGGGCTGCGCGCCGCGCTTGCGGCCCGTGCGGAGCACGGGACCGCTCGTGCGCCGTCTGTACACCTTCACTCGCGCCCCATGTCCCTGTGTACGACGACCGTCTCGACGCCTTCGGAGGAGAGCCGCGCGGCCAGCTTCTCGGACATGGCCACGGAGCGGTGCTTGCCGCCGGTGCAGCCGACCGCGATGGTGACGTACCGCTTGCCCTCGCGGCGGTAGCCCGTCGCGATCAGCTGGAGCAGCTCGGTGTACTGGTTGAGGAACTCCTTGGCGCCGGGCTGGTCGAAGACGTAGCCCGACACCTCCTCGTTGAGGCCGGTGTACGGACGCAGCTCGGGCACCCAGTGCGGGTTCGGCAGGAAGCGGCAGTCGACGACCAGGTCGGCGTCGACCGGCAGGCCGTACTTGTAGCCGAAGGACATGACGGTGGCGCGCAGCCCCGGCTCCTCGTCGCCCGCGAACTGCGCGTCCATCTTGGCGCGCAGCTCGTGCACGTTGAGGCTGGAGGTGTCGATCACCAGGTCGGCGTCGCCGCGCAGCTCGCGCAGCAGGTCGCGCTCGGCGGCGATGCCGTCGACGATGCGGCCGTCGCCCTGGAGCGGGTGCGGGCGGCGCACCGACTCGAAGCGGCGGACCAGCGCGTCGTCGGACGACTCCAGGAAGACGATGCGGCGGGTGACGTGCTTGGTCTCCAGGTCGGCCAGCGACTCGCGGAGGTTGTCGAAGAAGCGGCGGCCGCGGACGTCGACGACGACGGCGATGCGGGCGACGTTGCCCTGGGAGCGGGCGCCGAGCTCCACCATCGTGGGGATCAGCGCGGGCGGCAGGTTGTCGACGACGAACCAGCCGAGGTCCTCCAGGCACTTGGCGGCGGTGCTGCGCCCGGCGCCGGACATCCCGGAGATGATCACGAGTTCGGGGATGGCCGCCTCGGCCGCTTCGCCCGCCTCGATCGTGCCCGTACTCACGTGTGCCGCTCCGTTTCCCGCGTTCTCACTGGTCATGTCGTACTGCCCCCGTCGTCCTCTTCGATGATCTCTCCTGTGGCCGTGTTCACGGCCGGTGCGGCGGGGGCGGCCGCGGCGAGGGCCGCCGCCACCGTCTCGGCCGTCTTGCGGCCTATCCCCGGCACCTCGCAGATCTGGTCGATTGTCGCCTGCTTCAGCCGTTTCACCGACCCGAAGTGTTTGATCAACGCCTGCTTGCGGGTCTCCCCCAGACCCGGCACCGCGTCCAGCGGCCCCGATTTCAGGCGCTTGGCGCGCTTGACCCGCTGGTAGGTGATGGCGAAGCGGTGAGCCTCGTCACGTACCCGCTGAAGGAGGTAGAGCCCTTCGCTGGAGCGGGGCAGGACGACGGGGTCGTCGTCGTCCGGCAGCCAGACCTCCTCCAGGCGCTTGGCGAGGCCGCACACGGCGACGTCGTCGATGCCCAGCTCGTCGAGCGCCCGCTTGGCCGCCGCGACCTGCGGCTGGCCGCCGTCCACGACGACGAGCTGCGGCGGATAGGCGAAGCGCTTGGGGCGCCCGTCGTCCTCCGGCTCCGGGACGGCCCCGTCATCGGCCCACTCCCCCGTCTTCTCCTTCTCGGCGAGGTAGCGCTTGAAGCGGCGGCCGATCACCTCGTGCATCGAGCGGACGTCGTCCTGGCCCTCGAAGCCCTTGATCTGGAAGCGGCGGTACTCGCTCTTCCTGGCCAGCCCGTCCTCGAAGACGACCATCGACGCCACGACGTCGTCGCCCTGGAGGTGCGAGATGTCGAAGCACTCGATGCGCAGCGGCGCCGCGTCCAGGCCGAGCGCGGCCGCGATCTCCTCCAGGGCCCGGGAGCGGGTGGTGAGGTCGCTGGCGCGCCTGGTCTTGTGCAGCACGAGGGACTGCTGGGCGTTGCGGTGGACCGTCTCCATCAGGTCCTTCTTGTCGCCGCGCTGCGGGACGCGCAGGCTGACCTGCGAGCCGCGGCGCTCCGCGAGCCACTGCCCGACCGCCTCGGCGTCCTCGGGCAGGGCGGGGACCAGGACCTCCTTGGGGACCGCGTCGCCGCTCTCCTCGCCGTACAGCTGCTGGAGCGCGTGCTCGACCAGGCCCGCCGTGTCGACGTTCTCGACCTTGTCGGTGACCCAGCCGCGCTGGCCGCGCACCCGGCCGCCGCGGACGTGGAAGATCTGTACGGCGGCCTCCAGTTCGTCCTCGGCCAGCGCGACGAGGTCCGCGTCGGTGGCGTCGGCGAGGACCACCGCGCTCTTCTCCATGGCCCGCTTCAGGGCCTCTATGTCGTCGCGCAGCCGCGCGGCCCGCTCGTACTCCATCTCCTCGGCCGCCGCCGTCATGTCCTTCTCCAGACGGCGGATGTACGTGCCCGTGCGACCGGTCATGAAGTCGCAGAAGTCGTCGGCCAGTTCGCGGTGCTCCTCGGGGGTGACGCGGCCGACGCAGGGCGCCGAGCACTTGCCGATGTAGCCGAGCAGGCAGGGGCGGCCGGTGCGGGCGGCGTTCTTGAACACCCCGGCGGAGCAGGTGCGGACGGGGAAGACGCGGAGCATCAGGTCGACGGTCTCGCGGATCGCCCAGGCGTGTCCGTAGGGACCGAAGTACCGCACGCCCTTCTTCTTCGCCCCGCGCATCACCTGCACGCGCGGGAACTCCTCGTTCATCGTCACCGCGAGGTACGGATAGCTCTTGTCGTCGCGGTACTTGACGTTGAAGCGGGGGTCGAACTCCTTGATCCAGGTGTACTCCAGCTGGAGCGCCTCGACCTCGGTGGAGACGACGGTCCACTCGACGGACGCGGCGGTGGTCACCATCGTGCGCGTACGGGGGTGGAGGTTCGCCAGGTCCTGGAAGTACGAGGAGAGGCGCGGGCGCAGGCTCTTCGCCTTGCCCACGTAGATCACCCGGCGGTGCTCGTCACGGAATTTGTAGACCCCCGGCGAGTCGGGGATCTGTCCCGGCTTCGGGCGGTAGCTGGAGGGGTCGGCCATGGCTTCACCCTACTGGCGGGGACCGACAGCGCGGGCGCGGCGGGGCACCCGGCGGGGCGTTCGTACGGGAAGGATCGGTTGCCCTTACGGAAGGGCCGGGTGCCCGTCCGTACGGAGCGGCGGGTGATCGTCCGTACGGGGCGCCGGGTGATCGTCCGTACGGAGCGGCGCCCCGCCCCCTGGAATTCGCCGGGTGCGGGGCGGGGCGCCGGTGCGGACGGGCGGACCGTTACGCCTCGTCGGCGGTGCGGCGGCGCAGGCGGGCCGCCGTGAAGCCGCAGAGGGCGAGGGCGGCGAGTGCGCCGAGGCCCGCGGTGGCGGATGCGACGGTGACCGGGGTGTCCGCGTCCGACGCCCGGGGGGCGGTCTTCGGTGCGGCGGCGTCCTTCGCCGCCTGGGCCCCGGGCGCCTGGCCGTAGCCGCCGGCCTTGCCCGACCCCGCGTAGCCGGAGCCCGGGAGCTTGTCGCCGTACGCCTCGGCGACCCGCGTGCGGTACGCGGCGAGCGTGGTGCCGTTCTTGCCGACGGCGCGCACCGCGTCCTCGTCGAGCGGCAGGACCTCGGCGCCCTTGGCGACGTACCAGGCGTTGATCTGCGGCTCGCGGAAGACCGTGCCGCCGGGCAGCTTCGCCGCGCCGAGCGCCGCGTAGCGCGTCTCGTCGTCGCCGGTGGCGATGTTCACGACCTGCCAACCGCCGCCCTGTCGGACCGTCCACAGGGACGCCTTCCGGCCGTCCGCCGCGACCGCCGTACTGGCGTGGAACTGCACGGTGGCGACCGGCGCCCCCGCCTTGCCCGCGACGAAGGCGGGCGAGAGCGTGCGGACGGCGACGGTCTTGCCCGCGATGCGCGGCTTCGCCGCGGAGCGGGCCGGGGCGCTGTTCCCGAGGCTCCCGGCGTCCCCGCCGTCCCTGGCGAAGAAGCGCGAGAGGGTGTCGAGCGTGCCCGGCGCGGAAGCGGCGGCCTCGGGGGTGGGGGCGACCGGGGGTTCGGCGGCCTCGGCCTGCGGGGCGACGCCGAGCAGGACCGTGGCCAGGGCCCCGGTGACGACGGCGGTCGCCGCGACGTGTCGTCTGGTCATCGGTGTCACGCCCCGATCCGGTAGAGCGAGTGGGTCCAGGAGAACTCGTTGTTGTTCACGTACCAGGCGTGGGAGGCCCAGTTGTAGCGGTCGCTGGAGGGCCACGGGTCGCCCCAGTAGACCCAGCTGTTGGCGTCGTCGTACCCGTAGATCACGTGCATGTGGCCGCCGCCGCTCGACCACTGGATGCGGGTCTCTATCGGCCGGTTGGCGTTGATCTCGGTCTGCACCGTGGGGTAGCGGAGCCAGCCGGTGACGTACGAGCCGGGGTTGATGCCCGCCCAGCTCAGACCCGTCTGGACGTTGCCGAGGGTGGCCTGGTTGTTGGGGCACTCGGTGTTCTGGCTGCGGTTGAACGAGGCGTTGCAGAACTGGTTCTGGGAGTAGTTCCTGCCGTAGTACGTGGCGATGGTGTTGCCCGACGCCGCCCAGCACCAGTTGCTCTTCAGCTGCGCCTGCATGGTGATGTTGAGGCGCTTGGCGGCGAGCAGCGAGGGGCCGTCGGCGGACTGGTCCGCGGCGGCGGCGACGGGAGCGGGAGCAGGAGTGGGAGCGGGGGCTGCGGTGGCCGTGTTCGTGGGGATGGCGAACAGGGCCGCGGCCGCGACGGCGGTGAGAGCCAGTCGTCTCGGCCGGATCTTTCGGTTGTGGTGGGGGCGCATCGCGTTCCTCCCTGGCGGGGGGTGGTCGGAGGAGCGCGTCCGGACGCTTGTGGAGGAGCATCGGGTGTTGTCGGGACCAGGTCAACACGCTTCAATGCGGGGTGACGGGCGGATGTGAACGAGGTGGCCCGGGTGTGAATGCTCCGCACTCCCCTACCTGGTCACCCGCCGTCCACGGCCCACCGGCCCGCCGCACGGACGTGAACGTTCACTGAGACGTCTCTGAGGGAGCCCTCATGCCGCACACCGAGGCCGATCTCGCACAGGTGCTGCACACCGGCCCGTTCCACCTGGCGCTGCGCACCGCGCTCGCGGTGCGCGGGCTGCCGCTCCAGCGGGTGCAGCACCATCTCGCCCACCGGGGCGTCAAGGTCGGCGTGACCAGCCTCAGTTACTGGCAGCAGGGCGCGCGGCGGCCCCAGCGCCCCGAGTCGCTGCGCGCGGTGCGCGCCCTGGAGGAGGTCCTGGACCTGCCGGGGAACTCCCTGATCAGGCTGTTGGCGGGCGGTGGGGCGGGCCGCGTCGACGTGGAGCGGCCGGCCGCCCGCTCGTACCGTTCCCTGCTGGAGGCCTCGGGCGCGATCGAGGAGCTGTTCGCGGACCTGGAGACGCCGAGCGACGGCGGTCTGCACACCGTGGGGCACCACGAGCGGGTGCGCATCGGCCCGGAGCGCGAGCTGCTGACCCGCGATTCGCAGCAGGTCGTACGGGCCCACCGCAACGGCGTCGACCGGTACCTGGCGATCCACCGCGGCGACCCCGGGTGCGATCCGGCGCGCGTGCAGGTGCGGGCGGGCGAGAACTGCCGGGCGGGACGGGTGCGCAGGCACCGGGCGACGGGGGTCGTCGTGGCGGAGCTGCTGTTCGACGCGCGGCTGCGGGCCGGGGACACGTACCTCTTCGCGTACGGCTTCGACGACGGCACGGGCGGGGCCAGCGGGGAGTACGTACGCGGGTTCACCTTCGCGGGCGGGCAGTACGTGCTCCAGGTGGCGTTCGACGAGGGCGCGCTGCCGATGCGGTGCAGGCGCTTCGCCCAGGCGTCGACGGTGGCGCCGCGCGGGGCGCGCGCCGATCTGACGCTGAGCGGTCTGCACCGCACCGTGCACCTGGTCGAACAGGGGGTGCGGCCGGGGATCCTGGGGATCGAGTGGGCCTGGGAGTGAGGGGCGCCCGACGAAGGGCAGGGGCCTCGGCGGAGGCAGGGGCACTCGGCGGGGGCAGGGCGGGGTACGGCGCCTGCCCCGCCGTCGGCTACGCCTTCTTCTCGGGCTCCGCCTTCTCGGGGCCCGCGACGAGCTTGCCGCCCTCGACCCGGACCGGCACGGCCGGCAGCGGGACGGTCGCCGGGCCCTTCACGGCCTTGCCGGTCATCACGTCGAAGCGGCTGCCGTGGCAGGGGCAGTTGCCGTGGCCCTCCACGATCTTGTCCAGGGCGCAGCCCGCGTGGGTGCACTGGGCGCTGAACGCCTTGTACTGCCCCTTGGCGGGGCAGCTCACCATGACGCGCTCCTCGCGGTAGAGCTTGGCGCCGCCGACGGGGACCTCGTCGGGCGAGCCGAGCGTCACAGGCGCGGTCGGGGTGGGGCTCTCCGCGTGGCCCAGCTTGGATTCGGTCGAGCAGGCGGCGACCCCCATCCCGGCGGCTCCGGCGAGAGCGGCACCCTTCAGCACGGTGCGGCGGGGAGTGGGCTGGGCGGACATGGGAGCTCCAGTGGTACGCGCGGGGGTTCAGGCACAGGCTCTGAGGTGACAGAAGTGACGATACCGGCGGAGATCCCGCGCCCCGCGTCCGGGCTCGCCCGGCGCCGTCCGCGCCTTCCTGAGCGTGCTCCGCGGCGCCGGGCCCGTGCGCGGCCGCACCTCGTGGCGGACGCCGGACGGGCGGTGGGCCCCCGTGGAACCCACCGCCCGTCCGGCTGTCCGTGCCGCACGGCCCGTCCCCGCGCCACGCGCGCGTCCGGCCCTCGCGCTACGCCTTGCGCACCGCCTTCTTCGCGGCCGTCTTCTTGGCGGGCGCGGCCTTCTTCGCGACCGTCTTGGCGGCCGTGGCCTTCGTCGCCGCGGCCTTCTTGGCGGCTGTCTTGGCGGGCGCCTTGGCGGGCGCCTTCTTCGCCGCCGCCGTGCGCTTCGCGGGCTTGCGCGCCGCGGGCACCGCCGCGTCGCTGACCCGGTCCCCCAGGATCTCCCTGAGGAACTTGCCGGTGTGGCTCGCCGGGACCGCCGCGACCTCCTCGGGCGTGCCCTCGGCGACCACCAGGCCGCCGCCGCTGCCGCCCTCGGGGCCCATGTCGACGACCCAGTCCGCGGTCTTGATGACGTCCAGGTTGTGCTCGATGACGATCACCGAGTTGCCCTTGTCGACCAGCCCGGACAGCACCTTGATCAGCTTCGAGATGTCCTCGAAGTGCAGACCCGTGGTCGGTTCGTCCAGGACGTACACGGTCCGTCCGGTCGAGCGCTTCTGGAGCTCGCTCGCCAGCTTCACGCGCTGCGCCTCGCCGCCCGAGAGCGTCGGGGCGGACTGCCCGAGGCGGACGTACCCGAGCCCCACCTCGTTGAGCGTCTTCAGGTGCCGCGCGATCGTGGGCACCGCCTCGAAGAAGCCCAGGGCCTCCTCGATCGGCATGTCCAGCACCTCGGCGATGGACTTGCCCTTGTAGTGGACCTCCAGGGTCTCCCGGTTGTACCGCGCCCCGTGGCAGACCTCGCACGGGACGTAGACGTCCGGCAGGAAGTTCATCTCGATCTTGATGGTGCCGTCGCCCGAGCAGTTCTCGCAGCGGCCGCCCTTGACGTTGAAGGAGAAGCGCCCGGGGAGGTACCCGCGGACCTTCGCCTCCATGGTCTCCGCGAAGAGCTTGCGGACGTGGTCGAAGACGCCGGTGTACGTCGCCGGGTTGGAGCGCGGCGTGCGGCCGATGGGCGACTGGTCGACGTGCACGACCTTGTCGACGAGGTCGTCGCCGTCCACGCGCGTGTGCCGCCCCGGCACCGACTTGGCGCCGTTCAGCTCGCGCGCCAGGTGGGTGTAGAGGATGTCGTTGACCAGGGTCGACTTGCCCGAGCCCGAGACGCCCGTGACGGCCGTGAGCACGCCGAGCGGGAAGGACACGTCGATGTCCTGGAGGTTGTTCTCACGGGCGCCGTGCACGGTGAGCCGACGGCCCGGGTCGATCGGACGGCGCACGTCGGGCAGGGCGATGGACCGCTTGCCCGAGAGGTACTGCCCGGTCATCGACTCCTCGTTGGTGAGGAGTTCCTTCAACGGGCCGCTGTGCACGACCTTGCCGCCGTGCTCGCCCGCGCCGGGGCCGATGTCCACGACCCAGTCGGAGACCTTGATGGTGTCCTCGTCGTGCTCCACCACGATCAGGGTGTTGCCCATGTCGCGCAGGCGCACCAGGGTCTCGATGAGGCGGTGGTTGTCGCGCTGGTGCAGTCCGATGGACGGCTCGTCCAGTACGTACAGCACGCCGACCAGGCCCGAGCCGATCTGGGTGGCGAGCCGGATGCGCTGGGCCTCGCCGCCGGAGAGGGTGCCGGCCGCGCGGTTGAGCGAGAGGTAGTCGAGGCCGACGTCGACGAGGAAGCGCAGCCGCTCGTTGACCTCCTTGAGGACCCGCTCGGCGATCTTCTTGTCGCGGTCGTTGAGCGTCAGCTCGGCGAGGAAGTCCGCGCACTCGCTGATCGACATCGAGGAGACCTCGGCGATGGACCTGCCCATGACCGTGACCGCGAGGATCAGCGGCTTGAGGCGCGTGCCCTCACAGGTCGGGCAGGGGACCTCACGCATGTACCCCTCGAAGCGCTCCCTGCTGGAGTCGCTCTCGGCCTCGGAGTGCCGCCGCTTGACGAACTGCACGGCGCCTTCGAAGGCGGGGGTGGTGTACGCGCGCTCCCTGCCGTACCTGTTGCGGTACCGCACCTCGGTCTGGATCTTGTGCCCGTACAGCAGGGCCTTCTTGGCGCGCTGCGGCAGGCCCGCCCAGGGGATGTCCGTACGGAACCCGAGGGCCTGGGCGAGGGCGCCGATCAGTCGGCCGAAGTACTCCTTGGTGTGGCCGTGGGACCACGGGTGGATGGCGCCCTCGTCGAGGGACTTCTCCTCGTCGGGGACGATCAGCTCCGGGTCGACCTCCATGCGCGTGCCGATGCCGGTGCAGTCGGGGCAGGCGCCGAAGGGGGAGTTGAAGGAGAAGGAGCGGGGCTCCAGCTCCTCGAAGGAGAGGTCGTCGTGCGGGCAGTACAGGTGCTCGCTGTACATCCGCTCGCGCTCGGGGTCGTCCTCGGCGAGGTCGACGAAGTCGAGCACGACCATGCCGCCGGAGAGGCCGAGGGCCGTCTCCACGGAGTCGGTGAGGCGGCGCTTGGCGCTCTCCTTGACCGTGAGGCGGTCGATGACCACCTCGATGGTGTGCTTCTCCTGCTTCTTCAGCTTGGGCGGCTCGGAGAGCTGGATCGTCTGCCCGTCGACGCGCGCCCTGCTGTACCCCTTGGTCTGGAGGTCGGCGAAGAGGTCGACGAACTCGCCCTTGCGCTCGCGCACGAGCGGCGAAAGGACCTGGAAGCGGCTGCCCTCGGGCAGTTCGAGGACCTTGTCGACGATGGCCTGCGGCGACTGGCGGGCGATCGGGCGGCCGCACTCGGGGCAGTGCGGCTTGCCGATGCGGGCGAAGAGCAGCCGGAGGTAGTCGTAGACCTCGGTGATCGTGCCGACCGTCGAGCGCGGGTTGCGCGAGGTCGACTTCTGGTCGATGGAGACGGCCGGGGAGAGCCCCTCGATGAAGTCGACGTCCGGCTTGTCCATCTGGCCGAGGAACTGGCGGGCGTACGAGGAGAGCGACTCCACGTACCGCCGCTGGCCCTCGGCGAAGATCGTGTCGAACGCGAGCGACGACTTGCCCGACCCGGAGAGCCCGGTGAAGACGATCAGGGAGTCACGCGGGAGGTCGAGCGAGACGTTCTTGAGATTGTGCTCACGAGCGCCACGGACGATGAGACGGTCAGTCACGCCGGTCCGCACCTTTCTGGAGAGAAGCGGGGAAACGCATCCCATGCGGCCCCCTGTCCAGGGTATGGGGGGCCAGTGCATGTCGTAGGTCGTAGATGAAGTCCGCTCCGAGCGTATAGCACGTGCATTCGATTTACGGCTTCGGCAAGACACCTTCACCCGATCGAGTGGCGGCGCTAGGGTCGGCCCCATGATCGATCACGAGCGTGACCTGGCCTCACTCCGCGAAGCTACCGAACGGCTGCTGGCGGCAACCGCAAAACTGGACAACGCCGCCGTCGCCGAAGCGTCACGGCTCCCCGGTTGGAGCAGGGGTCACGTCCTCGCCCACCTCTCCCGCAACGCGGACGCCCTCGTGAACGTCCTCGAAGGCCGCCCCATGTACGTGAGCGCCGAGGCCAGGGACTCCGACATCGAGCGCGACGCCCCCCGGCCGCTCGCCGCGCAGCTCGACGACCTCCGCGCGAGCGACGAGCGCTTCCGCGCGACGGCCGCGGCGCCCGCCGACTGGTCCCGCACGGTCGAGCTGCGCAACGGCGTGACCGACTCGGCGTCCCGCATCCCCTTCCGCCGCCTCGTCGAGGTCGAGCTGCACCACGTGGACCTCGGCGTCGGCTACGAGCCGGAGGACCTGCCGCGGGACTTCGTCCTGCGCGAGATCGACTTCCTGGCGCAGCGCTTCACGGGGAACGCGACCGTCCCCGCGACGGTGCTCACGTCGCTGGAGGGCGACACCTGGACGACTGGGACGCCGGGGACGCCGGAGGGAGACCCGGTCCGGGTCTCGGGCTCGGCCCCTGACCTCATGTCCTGGCTGTCGGGCCGCCGGGACGGCACGGCCCTGCACACGGAGTCCGGCTCTCTGCCGAAGCTCCCGCCGCTGTAGCCGCGCCCTGGGCAACGGGCCTCCGTCCTAGACTGACCCCCATGACGTACAGCGGAGCAGTCTCGGTCGGCGGTCCTGCGGATGTCCACGAACTGGCGGACCTGATGATCTCCAAGGTCGCGGTCGGCCCGATGAACAACAACGCCTACCTCCTGCGCTGCCGGGCGACCGGCGCCCAACTCCTCATCGACGCGGCGAGCGACGCACCGACGCTGCTCACCCTGATCGGCGACGACGGCATCGCCTCCGTCGTGACCACCCACCGCCACGGCGACCACTGGCAGGCCCTCGCCGAGGTGGTCGCCGCGACCGGCGCCCGTACGTACGCGGGCGCGCACGACGCCGAGGGCATCCCGGTGGCCACCGACGTGCTCGTCGAGGACGGCGACACGGTCCGCGTCGGCCGGGTCGAGCTGACGGCCCGCCACTTGGTGGGCCACACTCCGGGCTCCATCGCGCTGGTCTACGACGACCCGCACGGCCACCCCCACCTGTTCACCGGCGACTGCCTGTTCCCCGGCGGGGTCGGCAACACCTGGAAGGACGCGGAGGCGTTCGCCAGCCTTCTGCACGACGTCGAGACCAAGCTCTTCGACCAGTTGCCCGACGAGACCTGGGTCTACCCGGGCCACGGCGACGACACCACCCTCGGCAAGGAGCGGCCGCACCTCCCGGAGTGGCGCGAGCGCGGCTGGTAGCCGCACCGCACCTCGCCGTACTGAACGTGGACCTCGGACACACCGACCCCCAGGTGGTCGTCCCGTACGGTGGGGCGGTTCGGGTGGACGGGCCGGGTCGCCGCATCACCGTGACGTACTGAGGCGGGCGGCGCGCCGAGGCGCACGACGTACTGCGCCACATGGTGACGTACGGGAGTTTTCGGGCGCCGATCATGTGCTTCCGCGCGCTCCCGTAACCGGCCGCCGTTCCGGGTAGTTGGCGCTCCATGCACTCCAGTGACACCGCCCCGACCTCGCCCGATGCCGCCCGTCCCGTCAACATGGCGCGGCTCGCCGCCGCCGCGCTCGCCGGGACGGCCGTCGAGTTCTACGACTTCTTCGTGTACGGGACGGCGGCCGCGCTCGTCCTGGGTCCGCTCTTCTTCCCCACGTTCTCGCCGGTCGCCGGGACCCTCGCCGCTTTCGGCACGTTCGCGATCGGTTTCATCTCACGTCCGCTCGGCTCTGTCCTGTTCGGTCACATCGGTGACCGGCACGGGCGGCGCCCGGTGCTCCTCCTCTCGCTGTTGCTGACCGGCCTCGCGACCGTCGCGGTCGGCTGCGTCCCCTCGTACGACTCGATCGGCATCGCCGCCCCCGTACTGCTGCTGGTGCTGCGCTTCCTCCAGGGGCTCGGGCTCGGCGGCGAGTGGGGCGGCGCCGTGCTGCTCACCGCCGAGCACGCGCCCGAGGGGCGGCGCGGGCTGTGGGCGAGCTTCCCGCAGATCGGCCCGGCCGTCGGCTTCCTGCTGGCCAACGGGGTGATGCTGGCGCTCTCCGCCGGACTGTCCGACGCGCAGTTCCGGGAGTGGGGCTGGCGGGTGCCGTTCTGGGCGGCGGGGCTGCTCGCGGCGGGCGGGCTGCTGCTGCGCGGCTCGCTGGCGGAGTCCCCGCGCTTCCAGGAGATCGAGGAGCCCGCAGAGGTCCCGCTCGCCGAGGTCGTGCGCGGGCACTGGCGGCTGGTGCTGCTGACGGCGGGCGCCCTGGCGGTCGGCTACGCGGTCTTCTACACCGTGTCGACGTGGGCGCTCGCCTACGGGACCGAGCGGCTCGGAGTGAGCCGTACCGTCATGCTGAGCTGCATCATGGCGGCCGTGGCCTGCAAGGCCGCGACGACCCCCGTCTTCGCCCTGCTCGGCGACCGCTACGGGCGGCGCCCGCTCTGTCTGATCGGGTGCGCCGCGTCCGCGCTGTGGACGTTCCCGATGGTGGCGCTGCTGGAGACCGCCCAGCCGCTGCTGATGTTCCTGGGCTTCGTCGGCGCGCTGACCGCCTTCATGTGCATGTTCTCGGTGGTCGCCGCCTATCTTCCGGAGCTGTACGAGCCCCGCGTGCGCTGCACGGGCGCGGCCGTCGGCTACAACCTCGCGGGGGTGCTCGGCGGCGCGCTGACCCCGATCGTGGCGACGGCCGTGTCCGGCGGTTCGGGGCCGCCGTGGGGCGTCGCCGCGTATCTGACCGGGATCGCGCTGCTGAGCCTCGGCTGCTTCGCCCTGCTGCCCGAGACGCTGCCCGCGCGGACGGCGGCCGCGGCGGCGACCGCCTGAACCCGGCGGGGCCGCCCGGGGTGGCCCAGGGCGGCCCGGGGCGGCCCGCGGCGCTACTTCAGCTCGGTCGCCTCGCGGACGTCGCAGTTCGTGAAGAGCGGCTGCCGCGTGCACATGGCGGTCAGCTGCTCGGCCAGCCGCACGGTGTCGGGGGCCGCGTCGTTGCGCGCGGCCTCCTCGGGCGACTCGAACTCGATGAGGATGAGGTAGCGGCGGGGCTGGTTCCGGTCCTGGAGGACGAGGCGGTGCGTCGGTCCGCCCGGCTGTCCCGCGTGGCTCTCGTCGAACTGCTGGATGAGAGCCCGCATCTCGTCGATGCGGTCGGTCTCGAAGTCGATGATCTGCGCGAACTTCACGGGGCCCTCCCCCGGTCCGCCGCGCTCCCGCTGCTCGGGGCGCGCTCACCGTACAAACAAGCACCGGCCGGGGCGGGCGGCAATGGGCCGCACCGCTCCGACCGGTGCACGGGGTCGTGGCGACCCCGTCGTCAGTGCTTCACGCGCCGGGCTCGGCCCCGGGCTCAGGCCTCGACGCTGTCCTTCTTCTCGTCCTGCTCCGCCTGCGCCTGCTTCTTGGAGGCGATGAGGCTGGTGATCGTGGTGATCACGAGGACACCGCAGATGACGGCGAGCGAGACCGGGATGGAGATCTCCGGGACGTTCACGCCGTTCTCGTGCAGGGCGTGCAGCACCAGCTTCACGCCGATGAAGCCGAGGATCACCGACAGGCCGTAGCTGAGGTGGACCAGCTTCCTGAGGAGCCCGCCGATCAGGAAGTACAGCTGGCGCAGACCCATCAGGGCGAACGCGTTGGCCGTGAAGACGATGTACGGGTCCTGGGTGAGGCCGAAGATCGCGGGGATCGAGTCCATCGCGAAGAGCACGTCGGTCATGCCGATGGCGAGCATGACGACGAACAGCGGCGTCATGATCTTCTTGCCGTGCTCCACGACGAAGAGCTTCGTGCCGTGGTACTTGTCGGCGACGCCGAACTTCTTCTCGATGGACTTGAGGATTCGGTTCTCCTCCCAGTCCTCTTCCTCCTCGTCGGCCCGCGCCTCCTGGATGAGCTTCCAGGCGGTGTAGATCAGGAACGCGCCGAAGATGTAGAAGACCCAGGAGAAGCTGGAGATGATCGCGGCGCCGGCGGCGATGAAGATCGCCCGCAGCACGAGCGCGATCAGCACGCCGAAGAGCAGCACGCGCTGCTGGAGGTGCGAGGGCACCGAGAACTTCGCCATGATCAGGATGAAGACGAAGAGGTTGTCGACGCTGAGCGACTTCTCGGTGATGAATCCGGCGAAGAACTCGCCTGACGCCTGGCTGTTGCCGAAGATCAGCAAGCCGAGGCCGAAGAGGACGGCGAGGGCGATCCAGACGACCGTCCAGATGCCCGCCTCCTTGATCGACACGTCATGGGGCTTTCGCCCGATGAAGAAGTCGACCGCGATCAGGGCGCACAGACCGACCACGGTCAGCACCCACAGGGTCATAGAAACGTCCACTTTGCCTCCGGCAATTCGCTACGGCTACTGATCAGCGTCGTCGCTGCCGGAGGTCTCTTCCACCCGAGCGCGCTGGCTGCGCGCCGGGCCGACGCCCCGGGACCGAACGGTCCGTACTGACGGGGTCGCCGCACACGGGAGTACTCCCCTCCGCACAAAGGAGAGTACAGGAACTCCCAAAGAAAGGTAAAGGAAATGGTAAAGCGAACTTCAAGTGCGCAGGTCAGCGCCGCCACGTGCGCCGGGCGTCCGCCACCTGGCGCAACACCTGCCACAGCACCTCGCTGCCCTGCGGCACGAGCGCGGGCTCGAACGTCCAGGCGTGCCCGACCCACGGGTCGGCGAGGTGGTCGTCGGCGACGGGCGTGATGCGCAGCAGCGAACGCCACAGCGGGTCGAGCACGGGCCCGTACGCGCTCGCGTCCTCCCGGTCCGCCACCATCAGCAGGTGCACGCCGACGGCGGGACCCTCGTCCGCGAGGTACCGCAGCTGGGTCACCGCCCGGTCGTCGAAGCCGTGCGGGAAGTCGTTGACGACGAGCAGCTGCTCGGCGGTGTCCAGATCGGGCGGGAGCGCGTCGGAGGCGCGCCCGCGGATCGCCATCTGGACCAGGTCCACCCGCTGCGTGAGCCGGGCGAGGACCGAGGCCACTCCCCCCGCGCCGGTCGCGGGCGGCGCGTCGAGCACCCCCGACCGGACCAGCGGCGCCAGCGCCGGGGCCGCCGAACCGGCCGGGTCGATGACGTGGACGGTGAACTCCCCGGGCGGGTACGCGGCGAGCAGCCGGGCCGCGAGGGCGACGGCGGTCTCCATCGCCAGGGTGCGCAGCCCGCCCTCGTCCAGCATGGCCGCGGCCTCGGACGCCGTGCGCCCGCTGTCGATCCACAGGCCGCGCTCCAGAGGCAGCCGGATCAGCATGGGGATCCGCAGGTCGGCACGCTCGGGCAGGTGCAGGTCGCCGACGCGCAGGGCCATGGGGTTGTCCATCGGGACGCGGTAGCCGTGCCAGACGGGGTTGTCCCAGCGGGCGTACGGGGCGGGCAGCGCGGGCTCCACGACGCCGACCTCCGCCACGAGCTGGGCGGCGTCCCGGTCGAGCGAGGCGCGCGCCTGGTCGACCAGCTGGTCGCGCTTGGTGCGGGCGGCCTCGCGCGCCTGGTCGCCCGTGCCGCCGATGCGGCTGCGCGGGTCGGAGAGGACCCGGTCGAGCTCCTGGTCCATCCGCGACTCGGCGAAGTCGACGGCACTGCGGTACGCGGCGACGGAGCGGGCCAGGTCCTCGAACATCCCCCAGACCTGGTTGTACAGCCGCTCCTCCATGGACCAGCCGGTGGCGTCACCGGCGACGGGGGTGGGGTGCTGGCCGGGCGGCGCGGCCGGGGGCGGCGGCGGGGGCGCGGAGGTCTGGCGGCGGGGGTGCGCGTAGTTGACCGGGCCGCCGGTGCCGGGGCCCGCGCCGGGGCTCGTCGGTGGGGTGGCCGGGGCGGTGGGCGCCGTGTGCGGGCCCTGCGGGGGCGTTCCCGGGGACGTCGACGCCGTGGGCGGGGGCGCGGGCTGGGTGGCGGAGGGCTGCGGGGGCGTCGGTTGCGGGGGCGTCGGCTGGGGGGAGGGGGGCTGCGGGGCCGCGGCCGGGTGGTGGCCCGTCGGGGCGGTGTGGCGGACCCGGTCACCGTCCTGGGTGCGCGGCGGGGGCGCGGAGACCGAGCGGGCCATGCCCCGGGCGACGGCCTCCTGGATGGTCCCGGCGAGTTCACCCGCCCGCTCCAGGCCGCGGTCGGCGAGCATCTCGGCGAGACCGCCCGCGTACCCCTGGCCCACGGCGCGCACCTTCCAGGCTCCCTGCCTGCGGTAGAGCTCCAGGGCGGTCACCGCGGACTCGCTGTCGAGGCCGGTGATCGTGTAGCTGGCGACCTCGGAGCCGTCGAGCCCCGTGACGGCGACGAAGGGCGCGGCGACGGCGCCGAACCTGGCGGGGCCGCCCACGCCGGTCGGGAGCGCGAGGAGCACGGTCACCCGGTGCACGTCCGCGGGCAGCGCGTCCAGGTCGACGGCGAGGCGGTGGTCGGCCGCGGCCTGCTTGGAGACCTCGAGTCCGGGCAGTTGGGGCGACGCGGGGTGGGCGATCCACTCCGCGGAGCGCACCAGGCCCGTCTCGTCGCCGAGGGTGGCCCCGGCCACGACCGGCTTGCCGGCCGATACCCGGATCTCCAGACGGGTCTGGGGCAAGGTGTGGTTCTGCCCCCGGACCAGCTCGGCCGTCATTGCCCTGTCCCCTCGTCGCCGTGTGCGCGGTGCGGTCGCCGTGTGCCGTACGTGCGGTACTGCGATGCGGTGCAGCTCCCGGCGGCGCATCGCCTCCGGGAGCTGCACGTACTGCTTCTGTTGCCCGTGCCGTCCGCCGCCCGTGGACCCTGCTGTGTTCGCGGGCGCGCGGAATCCGCCTACAGGTGCGGCAGGATCGACGGCATCAGGTCCTGGAAGGTGCGGCCGTTGGCGGGGTTGCCGAGGGCCGTCATCTGCCAGCCGCTGCCCGCGCGGTGGACCTTCGCCATGATCTGGGCGGTGTACTGGCCGCCGCCGTCGAGCGTGTAGCGGGCCAGCTCCTGGCCGTTGGTCTCGTCGACGATGCGGCAGAAGGCGTTCTGCACCTCTTGGAACGTCTGGCCGGTGAAGGAGTTCACCGTGAAGACGATCTGGTCGATGTGGACCGGGACCCGCTGGAGGTCCACCAGGATCGCCTCGTCGTCGCCGCCCTGTCCGGCGCCGCCGACCAGGTTGTCGCCGGTGTGCCGCACCGAGCCGTCGTCGCTGGTGAGGTGGCGGAAGAACACCACGTCCACCGGCTGCTTGTCGGCGAACAGCACGGCCGAGGCGTCCAGGTCGATCTCACGGGTGCGCGAACCGAACAGGCCGCGACGCGGAGCCGCCTGCCAGCCGAGACCCATCCGCACCGCCGTCAGGGTCCCCCCGTCGCTCTTCTGCAGGCTGATGGCCTGACCCTTGGTCATGTTGACCGTCACGCGCTGTCCCCTCTCCCGTCATGCCCCGCACACCGTCGGTGAGTGCGGTTGTCCCGCACCCTACGCAGTCCCGTCCACCGCGCAGCACCGTGGGGCCGTTTTTGTGTCGGTCTTGCAACACAGCAGGTGCGCCGCGTCAGGCGAGCCCCGCCTCACGCATCTGCCGTAGTTCCTTCTTCAACTCGCCCACCTCGTCGCGCAACCTGGCGGCCACCTCGAACTGCAGGTCCGCGGCGGCGGCGCGCATGCGGTCCGTCATCTCCTCGATGATCCCGGCCAGTTCGGTCGCGGGCCGGTCGGTGACCAGCTCGCCGGCCTTGGCGCCCTTGCCCCTGCCCGCCGTCTTGCCCACCTTGCCGAGCGCGGGGACCGGGGCCTTGGCGCCCTTCTCGCCCTTCGCCGGCCTGCGGTAGTCGGTGCCGAGCAGTTCCTCGGTGTCGACCTCCTCGCGCGCGATGGTGGCGACGATGTCGTTGATCTTCTTGCGCAGGGGCTGCGGGTCGATCCCCTTCTCCTTGTTGTACGCGACCTGCTTCTCCCGGCGGCGGTTGGTCTCGTCGATGGCCTGGGCCATGGCCGGGGTGACGGTGTCGGCGTACATGTGGACCTGGCCGGAGACGTTGCGCGCCGCGCGGCCGATGGTCTGGATCAGTGAGGTGCCCGAGCGCAGGAAGCCCTGCTTGTCGGCGTCGAGGATGGCGACCAGGGAGACCTCGGGGAGGTCCAGGCCCTCGCGCAGGAGGTTGATGCCGACCAGTACGTCGTACTCGCCCGCGCGCAGCTCGCGCAGCAGCTCGATGCGGCGCAGCGTGTCGACGTCGCTGTGCAGGTAGCGGACCTGGATGCCGAGCTCCAGGAAGTAGTCGGTGAGGTCCTCCGCCATCTTCTTGGTGAGGGTGGTGACCAGGACGCGCTCGTCCTTCTCGGTGCGGGTGCGGATCTCGTGCACCAGGTCGTCGATCTGGCCCTCGGTGGGCTTGACCACGACCTCGGGGTCGACCAGTCCCGTGGGGCGGATGATCTGCTCCACGAAGCCGTCGCCCCGGGAGAGTTCGTACTTGCCGGGGGTCGCCGAGAGGTAGACGGTCTGGCCGATGCGCTCCTGGAACTCCTCCCACTTCAGCGGGCGGTTGTCGAGCGCGGACGGCAGCCGGAAGCCGTGGTCGACCAGGGTCCGCTTGCGGGAGGCGTCGCCCTCGTACATCGCGCCGATCTGCGGCACCGTGACGTGCGACTCGTCGATGACGAGCAGGAAGTCCTCGGGGAAGTAGTCGAGGAGGGTGTTGGGGGCGCTGCCGGGCTCGCGGTCGTCGAAGTGCATCGAGTAGTTCTCGATGCCCGAGCAGGAGCCGATCTGGCGGAGCATCTCGATGTCGTAGGTGGTGCGCATCCGCAGCCGCTGGGACTCCAGGACCTTGCCCTGCTTGTCCAGCTCGGCCAGGCGCTCCTCCAGCTCCTTCTCGATGCCGTTGACCGCCTTCTCCAGGCGCTCGGGGCCCGCGACGTAGTGGCTGGCGGGGAAGACGTACAGCTCCTGGTCCTCGCTGATCACCTCGCCGGTGATCGGGTGGAGCGTGGAGAGCGCCTCGATCTCGTCGCCGAACATCTCGATCCGGACGGCCAGTTCCTCGTAGACCGGGAAGATCTCGACGGTGTCGCCCCTGACCCGGAAGGTGCCGCGGGTGAACGCCAGGTCGTTGCGGGTGTACTGGATGTCGACGAAGCGGCGCAGCAGGGCGTCGCGGTCGTACTCCTGGCCGACCTTGAGCGGCACCATGCGGTCGACGTACTCCTGGGGCGTGCCGAGGCCGTAGATGCAGGAGACGGAGGCGACCACGACGACGTCGCGCCGGGTGAGCAGGGAGTTCGTCGCGGAGTGGCGCAGCCGCTCGACCTCCTCGTTGATCGAGGAGTCCTTCTCGATGTAGGTGTCCGACTGCGGGACGTACGCCTCGGGCTGGTAGTAGTCGTAGTACGAGACGAAGTACTCGACCGCGTTGTTCGGCAGGAGCTCCCGGAACTCGTTGGCCAGCTGGGCCGCGAGGGTCTTGTTCGGCGCCATCACCAGGGTCGGGCGCTGGAGCTTCTCGATCATCCAGGCCGTGGTCGCCGACTTTCCGGTGCCGGTCGCACCGAGGAGGACGACGTCCTTCTCACCCGCACGAATGCGGCGCTCCAGCTCGGCGATGGCCGCGGGCTGGTCACCGCTGGGCTGGAAGGGGCTGACGACCTCAATGGGCGCCACCGAACGTTCGATCTTGGAAACGGGCCGCATGGAACCACCGTACGGCCCCCCACTGACAACCGGGGTGCTTCACCGCTTCCGCGGGGGCCGCTGGGCCGTCCGGTCGGCGGGCCAGGTGCTGTTCCAGACGTCGTGTCCTGCGGCCTGCCAGTCGGCCGGGGCGCGGCGCCGCTGGGCCGGTATGCCCGGTGCGTTCCGCGCCGCGCGCTCCTTGTCCTGGCCGCCGAGCACCACGAGCGGGTCGAGCATCACCACGACGCCCGCGAGGAGCAGGAAGACGGCGGGACCGATCAGCATCGGGATCAGGACCGAGACGGGGCCGTCCCCCGCGGGGGCCGCGTCCTGCCCCGCGTGGAGCCGTACGCTCACCGCCGCCATGCCCGTGTAGTGCATGCCGCTCACCGCGACCCCCATCACCAGGCTGGCGCCCAGGCTCGCCAGGAAGCCGCTGACGGAGACGGCGGCCCAGAGCGCGGTGGTCGCGGCGACCACCGCGATCACCACGGAGAGCGCGACGGTCGGCGAGTCGTACTCCAGGCGGCCGTGCAGCCGCATTCCGGCCATGCCGAGGTAGTGCATGGACGCGATGCCGAGGCCGGTGATGGTGCCGCCGGTGATCAGGGCCAGCGGTGTGGCGCCCCGGTGGCCGACGATGAAGATCCCGATGCCGACCATGACGATCGCGACGCCCAGGCTGGCGAAGGTGACCGGCCGGTCGTAGCCGACCGGGCTCTCCTCGACGGTGAAGCCCGTCATGGCGATGAAGTGCATGGTCCAGATGCCGGAGCCGATCGCGACCGCGCCCAGTGCCAGCCAGCCCGATCTGAACGAGCCGCCCGCGCGCAGGGACCGAAGGGTGCAGCGCAGCCCCAGCGCGCCGCCCAGACAGGCCATCAGGTAGGCCGCCACCGGGGTGACGAGGCCGTAGCTGAACCCGTCGACAGTTCCATGCATCCTGGTTAGCCCTCCGCGGAAGCCCTGGTTCTGGGTGACTTTAAGGCGAGACGCGCGGCCAGCAAATATGCGAGCGGTAATTCTTCGGCACGAAGCCGCCGGTACGGGCCCCACCGGCCGGAACGCCAAGCGGCGGCCACCGGACGGCGCCGTTCACTTCGTGGCCGTCCTTCGCCTGTTCGCCGTTGGTCGCGGGCTGCGAGCCTCGGCCCGTCCACGATCTCTTGAGTCGAGGAGTCCCCCTGTGAACACACGCGCCGCAGCCGTCGCGTCCGCCGCTCTGCTCTCCGCGACCGCACTGCTCCTGCCGGGCACCGCACAGGCCGCCGACCGCTCCGCGGGGGCGCCCGACCCGTCGGCCGGTGCGGCCGCTCCCGCGGGCCACCGCGGGGCGCCGACCGTCTTCGCCCACAGGGGCGCCTCCGCGTACGCCCCCGAGAACACCATCGCGGCCATCGACAAGGCCGACGACCTGGGCTTCGACTGGGTCGAGAACGACGTCCAGCGCACCAAGGACGGCGAACTGGTGGTCGTCCACGACACCGACCTGAAGCGCACCACCGACGTCGAGCAGGTCTTCCCCGACCGTGCCCCCTGGAAGGTCAAGGACTTCACCGCGGCCGAGATGGCCCGGCTGGACGCGGGCAGCTGGTTCGGCCCCGCCTTCGCGGGCGCGCGCGTGCCGACGCTCAAGCAGTACCTGCGGGGCGTGGACGCCAACCACCAGAAGCTGCTCCTGGAGATCAAGGCCCCCGAGCTGTACCCGGGCATCGAGCGCGACACCCTGCGGGTGCTGCGCGAGGCGGGCTGGCTCAAGCGCGGGCACGTCAAGCACCGGCTGGTCGTGCAGAGCTTCAGCGCGGCCAGCGTGCGGGCCGTGCACCAGCAGCGGCCCGACGTCACCACCGGCTTCCTCGGCACTCCCGCGATCGCCGACCTGCCTTCGTACGCGGCGTACACCGACCAGATCAACCCGTCGAACACGACGATCTCGGCGGAGTACGTCCGGGCCGTCCACGCTCTGAAGGGCGCCCACGGCAAGCGGCTGCGGGTGAACACCTGGACCGTCAACGACGCGGCGAACGCGCGGCGCGTGCAGGGGTACGGCGTCGACGGGATCATCACCAACAACCCCGACGTCGTGCGGGACGCCACCGGCCGCTGAGCTCGAACCCGCGCCGGGCACCGTCATCGGGCGGACGGGACCCGCATTGTCAGTGGCGGGGCCTACCGTGTGCGTATGACTGAGTCCGAGCACTCCCTGGAGTGGACCGTCGTCGCGAGCGACATCGGTCCCCTGCTGCTCGCCGCCACCCGCGGCGGGCTGGTGACCGTGGGCTTCCACGCCACGCCCGCGGTGCGGGAGCGGGCCCTGGACCGGCTGCGCTCGCGGCTGGGCGCCGAGCCGGTCGAGGCGCCCGGCTCCGCCCGGCTCGCCGAGCCGATACGCCAGCTCGCGGAGTACTTCGCGGGCGGGCGACGGGACTTCGCCCTGGAGCTCGACTGGACGCTCGTGTCCGGTTTCAACCGCCAGGTGCTGCGCGAGCTCGCGATCGGGGTGCCGTACGGGACGGTGGTGAACTACGGCGAGCTGGCCGACCGTGCGGGGCAGCCGCGCGCGGCGCAGGCGGTCGGTGCGGCGATGGGCGCCAACCCGCTGCCGGTGGTGGTGCCGTGCCACCGCGTGGTGGAGAGCGACGGGGGCCTGGGCGGCTTCGGCGGCGGCCTGGAGACCAAGCGGCAGCTGCTGGCGCTGGAGGGAGTGCTGCCGCAGCCGCTGTTCTGACGTCCGGGCCGGGTGCGGAACCACCGGGCGCCGCGGGGAGGCCCGTCCGTGACCTTCCAGCAGGCCACGGGGTGTGACAACGATGTTTCGCGCGTGCGAAACGGCTGGCACACTGCGTCCGTGACCTCGACCGTTGACGCCGCCCACATACCCGCGCCGGAGGAACTGCCCGCGCTGCGCCGCCGCACCACGGCGGTACTGATCGCCAGCCAGATCCTCGGCGGGCTCGGCGTCCCGATCGGCATCGCCCTGGCGCCGGTCCTGGCGACCGAGGTGAGCGGCACGGAGGCGCTGTCCGGCCTCGCGCCCACCGCTTCGGTGGCGGGCACCGCCCTGCTGTCACTGCCGCTGGCCGCGCTGATGGCCTCGCGCGGCCGCCGCCCCGGCCTGGTGCTGGCGTACGCGATCGGCGCGCTCGGCGCGGCCCTGGTGGTCCTGGCCGCGGTCGTCGAGAGCTTCCCGCTGCTGCTGCTCGGCATGGCGGGCTTCGGCGCGGGGTCGTTCGCCACCCTCCAGGCACGGTTCGCCGCCGCCGACCTGGCCGAGCCCGACCGGCGCGGCCGGGCGATCTCCACGGTCATCTGGGCCACCACGATCGGCTCGGTCCTCGGACCGAACATCGCCGCGCCCACCAGCCGCCTCTTCTCCGGCACCGCGATACCCGAGGCGGCGGGGCCCTTCGTCTTCGCCGGCGGGATCTTCACCGTGGCCGCGGCCGTCGTCGCCGTCCTGCTGCGCCCCGACCCGCTGCTGACCGCCCGCGCGCTGGCCCCGCGGGACGAGCAGGCGGCGCGGAGCGGTTCGCTGCGGGCCGGGCTCGCCGCGGTGGCGGCGTCGCCGATGGCCCGGCTCGCCCTGGTGACGGTGACCGTCTCGCACACCGTCATGGTCTCGATCATGGTGATGACCCCGGTCGACCTGGGGCACCACGGGGCGGACCTGCAACTCGTCGGCCTGGTCATCAGCGGCCACATCGCGGGCATGTACGCCTTCTCGCCGGTGATGGGCTGGCTGGCCGACAGGTTCGGACGGCTCTCGGTGATCGGCCTGGCGGTCGGGCTGCTGTGCTGCGCCGCGCTGCTCGCGGGCACGGCGGGACCCAGCCACGCACAGAGCGCCGCCGGTCTCTTCGTCCTCGGTCTCGGCTGGTCGGCGGGGCTGGTGTCCGGCTCCGCGCTGCTCACCGACTCGGTGCCGCAGTCGGCCCGCGCCGCCGTGCAGGGCCTCTCCGACCTGACCATGAACGCGGCGGCGGGCATCGGCGGCGCGGTCGCCGGACTGGTCGTCGCGCGGGCGAGCTACGGCTGGCTCAACGCCATCGGCGCCTGCCTGCTGCTGCCGATGGCCGCGCTCGCGCTGCTGCGGGCGGTCGGCCGGCCCCGCAAGGCCTGACCTCCGCCCGCAGGTGCCGCCGGAACCCCGGTGCCGCTGGGCCGCTGAGCCGCTGTTACGGCAGGGTGATGTGGTACGCCTTACGCAGAGTCTCGTGGACGGTCCAGGTCGTCCGGTCGCCCTCGCGCAGCACACAGGCGTCGCCGGGCCCGACCTGAAGGGTGTCGCCGCCCTCCACCTCGATCGTGGCGCGCCCGCTGACGACCACGAACAGCTCGTTGGCCTCGGTGTCGGTCACCACGCCCGGGGTGATCTGCCAGATGCCGCGCAGCTGCTTGCCGTCGGTGGACTCCCACAGCACCTTGCCGGTCACCACCGGGTCGCCCGAGACGATCTGCTCGGGGTCGAGGGGCTCCACTTCGAGATCGGCGTCCGGAATGTGCACGGCGAAGGAGGCGGGAGTCTGGTCGAGTGTCGTCATGGCGGGCACCCTAACCTGCCCCGGTCAGGCCCCTGACGTGCGGTCCCGCGGTCCGGCTCGGCGATTGTCAGTGGTCGCGTCTAGCTTGGGATCACTGGGGATCGGCCGCAGGGGCCGACCGGGTTGGGGAGAGGTGCGCCATGTCCGCTGCGCAGGGACGGAACACGACTTATCTGGAGCTGTCCCAGGACGACGGCGGCGCGCACAAGTTCTACGAGGTGACCGTCGACGGCACGACCGTGCACGTGCGGTACGGCCGGATCGGCGCCGACGGACAGCGTCAGACCTCCTCCTTCCCGACCGTGGAGAAGGCGCGGGCCGCGGCGGCCAAGAAGGTCGGCGAGAAGGTGCGCAAGGGGTACGCGCCCGCGGTCCAGGGCCAGCGCGCCGCCCGCGCCGTGACGCGCCGTCAGGTCACGTCGGCGCCGTCCACCGCGCGGGCCACGGCCCCGGTGCTGTGGCGCTTCCGTACGGGCGACTCGGCGTTCGGGATCCACGTGGACGAGGAGCACTGCTGGGTGGGCAACCAGCGGGGCGACGTCTACACCCTGGGCCACGACGGCGAGGTGCTCTCCCGGTTCTCCCTCCCCGACGGCGTCAAGTGCCTGGTCGCCGACGACTTCTGGATCTACGCGGGATGCGACGACGGCAAGGTGTACGACCTGTCGTCGAAGGTCCCGTTCGCCGCGTACGAGATCGCGGAGGACGTGGACATCTTCTGGCTGGACATCCACGAGGGCGTGCTGAACGTCTCCGACCGCAACGGCGGTCTGACGGTGATCGACCACGAGGACGAGTTCCAGTGGTCGCGCAACTCCGCGGGGAACAGCGGCTGGATGGTGCGGGCCGACGACCGCGCGGTCTACCACGGCCACAGCCAGGGAGTGACGGCCTACGCGGCCGACGGGACCGGACAGCTGTGGCACACGACCACCACGGGCAACGTCCTGTTCGGCTGGCAGGAGGAGCACGCCGTGTACGCCGGGACGGGCCGCCGCGTCGTCCAGCGCATCGACAAGTCGACCGGGCGGATCGAGGCGGCCTTCACCTGTGACGCGGCGGTCTACTCCTGCGCGACCTCGCCCGGCGGCCAGTACGTCTTCGCGGGCGACTCCGCCTCGTCCGTCTACTGCTTCACCTCGGACGGCACCCGGCTGTGGAAGCTCGGCACGGGCGGCGGCTCGGCGCTCTCCATGCAGTACCACGCGGAGAAGCTGTACCTCGTCAGCACCGACGGCTCGCTGGCCTGCGTCGACGCGAGCGAAGCGGCGATCGCCGCGGCCCAGTCGGGCACGGTCCCGGTCGCCCAGGACATCAAGCTGGCCGCCGCGCTGCCGACGTACGTGCCCCCGGCCACGCCCGCCGCGGTCGCCACGATCAGCGCCGTGCCCGCGCCGGGGAGCGGCGTGGTCGTGGAGTGCGTACAGGAGAACGGCCGACTGCGGGTGCACGTGCTCTCGGACGGCTACGAACCGTCCTGGAACGTCCAGTTCCCCCGGGCGATACGGCAGGCCGGGGCCCGTTACGTGGTGGACGCGCTGCACGGCGCGTCGGGCGGGTTCTACCGGGTGCGCGGGGAGATCAGGCGGCTGGTCTGAGCGCGGCGCGGGGGAAGGTGCGGGCCGGGCGCGGGGCGCGAGGTTTGCCGGGGTGTCCCGTGCGCCAGTGATTGGGGCATGCCACAGACGCAGAAGCCGATGCTCGCCGAAGAGGTGCGTGACGCACTCGCCGAGGGCCGCCCCGTCGTCGCCCTGGAGTCGACGATCATCGCCCACGGACTGCCCCGACCCCGCAACCTCGCCGTAGCCGAGGAGCTGGAATCGCTCGTACGGTCGCGGGGCGCCGTGCCCGCCACCGTCGCCGTACTGGACGGACGGCCCCATGTGGGCCTGGGGAAGGAGCAGTTGGAGCGGATCGCGGAGGATCCGGGCATGCGGAAGCTCGGCCACCGCGACCTGGCCCCGGCCGTGGCGACGCGGGCGAGCGGAGCGACGACCGTGTCCGGCACGGCCTTCCTGGCGGCCGGGGCCGGCATCCGGATCTTCGCGACGGGCGGGCTCGGGGGTGTGCACCGCGCGTGGGAGCAGAGCCAGGACGAGTCGGCCGACCTGCGACTGCTCGCCTCGACCAGGATCGCGGTGGTCTGCGCGGGGGTGAAGTCGATCCTCGACGTGCCGGCGACGTTGCAGCGGCTGGAGACGCTGGGAGTGGGGGTGATCGGGTACGGGACGGAGTTCTTCCCCGGTTTCTACCTGAGCAGTTCGGGCGAGCCCGTCGACTGGACGGTGCGGACTCCGGAGGAGGCCGCGGAGGTGATCCGGGCGCAGGACGCGCTCGGCGGGCCGGACGCGGGGCTGATCGTCGCCCGTCCGGTGGCGGAGGAGGAACAGTTGGATCCGGCGCTGCACGACCGGGTGCTGGAGCACGGGCTGGCCGAGTGCGAGAGGCGGGGGATCACGGGGCAGGCGGTGACGCCGTTCCTGCTTGACCATCTGGTGCGGCACACCGAAGGGGCTTCCCTGGAGGCCAACTTGGCGGCGGTGCGGGGGAACGTCCGGCTCGCGGCGCGGATCGCGGTGGCGCTGTGAGGGGGCGGGGGTGAACGGGGAGCGCGGACAGGGGGCGAGGTCGGAGGCGAGGTCGGGGCCGGGGACGGGGACGGGGACGGGGACGAGATTGAGCGGGGGCGGCTCGGGTGGCGACGGCTGGAGCGGGGGCGGCTCGGGTGGGGGGTTGTTGGTCGTCGGGGACGTGGTGACCGATGTGGTGGCGCGGCACCGGGGCCCGCTCTCACGGGGCACGGACACGGCCGCCAGGATCAGGACGGTGCCGGGCGGGGCGGGGGCCAACGTCGCGTGCTGGGCGGCGCGTCGCGGAGCCGGTGGCGGGCGCGAGGTGCGGCTGCTGGCCCGGGTGGGCGCGGACTCGGCCGCGTGGCACGAGGAGCGGTTGCGGCGGGCAGGGGTGCGGCCGCTGCTCGTGGTCGACGAGCGGGCTCCGACGGGCACGGTCGTCGCGCTCGTGGACGAGGAGGACGGGCGCGCGGAGCGGACGTTCCTCACGGACAGCGGGGCCGTACTGCGGCTGGATCCGGACGACTGGTCGCCCGCGCTGCTCGACGGCATCTCCCATCTGCACCTCTCCGGGTACCTGCTGTTCGCCGACAGCAGCCGGGAGACGGCGCTGCTGGCGGCGCGGGCCGCCCGGGAGCGCGGGGTCACGGTGAGCGTGGACCCGGCGTCGGCGGGGTTCATCGCGGGATGGGGCGCGGGACGGTTCCTGGCGGCGGTGGACGGGGTGGACGTACTGCTGCCCAACGCGGACGAGGCGTGCCTGCTGACGGGGGCGGCCGAACCGGAGGAAGCCGCGGTGGAGTTGAGCAGGCGGTTCCCGCTGGTCGCGGTCACGCTCGGGGCCGGGGGCGCGCTGTTGGCGGCGGACGGCGCGGTGGCCGTGCGGGCGGCGGCTCCCGCGGTGGTCGCGGTGGACTCGACGGGGGCCGGGGACGCGTTCACCGGGGGCTTCCTGGCGGCCCGGCTGGCGGGCGCGGACGGGGCGGGGGCCGTCGCGGCGGGCTGTGCGGCGGGGGCGGAAGCGGTGGGGATCGTGGGAGGGCGGCCGGTGGCGCGGGAAGGGTGACCGGTGGCGCGGGAAGGGTGACCGGGTCAGTGCGTACGGGCAGCCCAGGCGGGGTGGTGGGGGTCGTCGGCGCGTACGACCACGTCCGCGCTGTCGGCGGGGGCGGCCTCGTCCTCGTACCGCTGGAAGGCGGGCAGTGTCCAGCGTTCGGGCTCGGGGGTGCGCCGGTGCAGGGCCCCCGGGGAGAGCCGGACGTGGACGGTGAGGTCGAAGGGGAACCAGTGCCCCTGGAGGAACGGCCCGTGGACGATCAGTACGGCGCCTTCGGGCAGTTGCCGGTACGGACTCCGGGTCGCCCGGTCCTTCGCCGGGTCCCACAGGTCGGGCAGTACGCGTCCGCTGCCGCCGGGCTCCAGGGGGCCGAAGACCTCGCGCCACAGGGCGCCCGTGTCGAACCAGCTGCCGAAGTACGAGTCGGGGTCCTCCTTGCCGTACTCGAACCGCAGTGAGGCGGGCCGCAGGAAGCCCTCCGTGGAGACGACGAGGACCGCTCGGCCGTGCCGCGCCCGCAGCGCTTGCGCCACGGCGTCCGCGAGCTGCCCGGTGGCCGCGGCGGGCGCGCCGTCGACCGCGAGCCTGGGACAGGGGCCGCCGTCCGACGGGGTCAGCGCGTCGGCACGCGCGGCGAGGGCGTCGGCCAGGCGTTCCCAGGTGATCGGTTCGAGTCGCACCGACCCATCATCGCCGACCGCCCCGCACCAACCACTCCCCCGCACGGCCACTCACCCGCCTGCCCACACGGCCGTCCGGCCGCCCGGGTTCTGCCCACGCGGCCGCACGGCTGCCTGCCCCCTCGGCCGCTCGGGCTCTGCACTCACGAAACCGGCTGCCGGAACAGCCCCACGTTACCCACCAGTTGCTCTTCACCACATCCTCACACCGGAGCAGACTGGCCCCCTTCGATCCCCCCGGTCGTCCCATTGGCATCGGCAACGAAGGAGGGGGCCATGCAGCCACAGCCCCCGGCACTCCCACCACGTCCCCGCTGGGCGCGGAAGCGCGTGGCGATACCCGCGCTCCTGATCGCGCTGTTCCTCGGCGTGGGCATCGGCACGTCGGGCGAAGGGGGGAACGGCGACAGCGGCAAAGAGGACCGCGCCGCACCGGCGGTCCGGCCCACCGTCACCGTGACCGCCACTCCCGCGGCCGCGCCCGCGCCCGCGCAGAAAGCCTCCGCGACCCCGGCCGCGCAACCCGCTCCGGCACCGACCGTCACGGTGACGGTGACGGCCACCGCGACCGTGACCACCGAGCCCGACCCGGTCGACGACGGAAGCGGCAGCGCGAACGGCGGCGGCTCCGACACCGGGAGCGACGACAGCAGGTCCGCGCACTACGCCAATTGCGCCGCGGCCCGCGCCGCCGGAGCCGCGCCGGTGCGCAGGGGCGACCCGGGGTACGGACGGCACCTCGACCGCGACGGCGACGGCGTGGGCTGCGAGTAGCGCCTCGGGCCCCGCCTCATCGGCCGCGGGTCCCGCTCATCCCCGCAGCGCGACCGCCAGCGGCCCCTCGCCCGTCACTTCCACGGCGCCGTCCGCGACGCCCTGGGCCAGAGTCAGCTCGCCGCGGCTCAACGCGACGCACGTCTCCGCGCTCAGGGCGATGCGGGCGTCCGGCACTCCGTCGACGACGGGACCGTCGCCGTACACGGACGCGCCCACTGCCCCGTCCGGGCCCGCGCCCGCCCCGGACGCGTCGCCGCCTTCCCCGACCCGTACGTGGAAAACCCCCTCGTCGAGCCGCACCTCCACAACCCCCGTCCCCTCCACACCAGTACCCGCGCCCTCCGCCGTACCGGCCGCACTCACCGTTCCGGCCGCGCTCACCGCACCCGCCCCACGCACCACCGCCTCCAGTTGCCGCAGCAGCGGTACCGCGAACCAGTGCGCCCGCACCGCGTCCGTCGGGCGCCGTTCCGCGAGGGCCGGCGCGCCCCAGGTCGCGAGCGCCGTGAGCACCGGCAGCAACTCGCGACCCCGCCGCGTCAGTTCGTACACGGAGGCGGCCGCGGGCGGCGGCAGGCGGCGGCGCGTGGCGATGCCGTCCCGCTCCATGTCCTTCAGGCGCGAGGCGAGCACGTCCGTCGACACGCCGGGGAGGTCGGCGTGGAGGTCGGTGTAGCGCCTGGGTCCGGCCAGCAGCTCCCGTACGACCAGCAGCGTCCAGCGGTCGCCGACCGCGTCGAGGGCGCGGGCCGCGGCACAGAACTGGTCGTAGCTGCGGCCGCGTCGGGGCGTCGGACGAGGCGGGCGAGCAGTCGTCTGGCGAGGTGACATGGCACGCAGTCTAGCCATGTTGTTGGACTTTCCAAGCGTGAGCTTGGTAAAACCAAGCAACACCACTTCTGGGGAGGCCACGGCATGGAGTTCCGGCAGTCGAGCAAGCTCAGCGAGGTCTGTTACGAGATCCGCGGCCCGGTCATCGAGCACGCCAACGCCCTGGAGGAGGCCGGGCACAGCGTGCTGCGGCTCAACACCGGCAACCCCGCGCTCTTCGGTTTCGAGGCCCCCGAGGAGATCGTCCAGGACATGATCCGGATGCTCCCGCAGGCGCACGGCTACACCGACTCGCGCGGTGTCCTCTCCGCCCGCCGCGCCGTCGCCCAGCGCTACCAGGCGATGGGGCTCGACGACGTCGACGTGGACGACATCTACCTGGGCAACGGCGTGTCCGAGCTGGTCTCCATGGCCGTGCAGGCGCTGGTCGAGGACGGCGACGAGATCCTCATCCCGGCGCCCGACTTCCCGCTGTGGACCGCCGTCACCACGCTCTCCGGCGGCAAGGCGGTGCACTACGTCTGCGACGAGGCCGCGGACTGGAACCCGGACGTCGACGACATGGCGTCGAAGATCACCGACCGCACCAAGGCCGTCGTCATCATCAACCCCAACAATCCCACCGGCGCGGTCTATCCGCGCGAGGTGCTCGAAGCGATCCTCGATCTCGCCCGCCGCCACGGCCTGCTGGTCTTCGCCGACGAGATCTACGACCAGATCCTGTACGACGGAGAGGTCCACCACCCGGTCGCGTCGCTCGCCCCCGACCTGGTCGTCCTCACGTTCAGCGGACTGTCCAAGACGCACCGGGTGGCCGGTTTCCGCTCCGGCTGGCTGGTGGTGTCGGGCCCCAAGCAGCACGCCCGCAGCTATCTGGAGGGCCTGACGATGCTCGCCTCCATGCGGCTGTGCCCCAACGCCCCCGCGCAGTACGCCATCCAGGCGGCGCTCGGCGGACGCCAGTCCATCCACGAGCTGACCGCCCCCGGCGGCCGGCTGTACGAACAGCGCGACCGCGCCTGGGAGAAGCTGAACGAGATCCCCGGAGTCTCCTGCGTGAAGCCGAAGGGCGCGCTGTACGCGTTCCCGCGCCTCGACCCGAAGGTGCACCCCATCCACGACGACGAGAAGTTCGTCCTGGACCTGCTGCTGCGCGAGAAGATCCAGGTCGTGCAGGGCACGGGCTTCAACTGGCCGCGCCCCGACCACTTCCGCATCCTCACCCTCCCGTACGCTGACGACCTCGACGCCGCGATCAGCCGGATCGGCCGCTTCCTGAGTGGATACCGCCAGTGACCCCGTGCACCACCTGCCGGACACCCGTCCACACGCAGTTCGCCTCCCCCGGGCTGGTCGACGCGATCGTGAACGGCCGGCTGGACGCGGCGAAGGATCCGGCGTGGGCGGAGTCGGGTGCGGAGTCCGTCGAGGACTACGCGCGGTGGAGCGACCACCTGTGCGGGGTGACGTGCTTCCAGATGGCGCTCGGCCCTTCCGCCCCGTCCCTCTTCGAACTGCGCGACGGGGCGCGGAAGTACGGCGCGTACACGGAGGACGCCGAGGGGAACATCCGGGGGCTGATCTACGCGCCGTTCGCCGAGTACGCCCGCGAGGTGCACGGCGTCGACGCGACGGTGCACCGGGAGCTGGCGCTCGACGAGATCCCCGCGCTGCTCGACGCGGGCCGGACGGTCATGGCGTCCGTGCACCACGCGATCCGCACGCCGGACCGCGAGCCGCCCTCGCGCGGCGGCCACCTGGTGCTGCTGACGGCCCGTACGCGCGACACGGTCCACTTCCACAATCCGTCGGGCACGACGGCCGACACCAGGGCCGCGGACCTTCCGCTGGCCGACTTCGGCAGGTACTTCGCGGGACGCGGGGTCTCGCTCGGCGGGTACGCCCAGGCTTGAGGACGTACTTCCCGGCTTGAGGACGTCTCCCCGTCCGGAGGGCGTACTCCCCGGCTTAGGGGCGGTGCCGTTCCCAAACCAGCGTTTTCGCCCGGCGCTCCTGGGGCGCGGGTTTCCTGGTGCGCTCCCGGCGGTATCCCCCTCGCATGAACCTCGTGGTCATCGAGCCACGCAAGCAGCGCCACTGTTCGGAGTGCCGTCGGGGCCCGCTCGTCCTGCACGTCGTCGAGTTCAACGCGCCCGTCTGTCTGGCCTGCGCCGACCTCGCCCACCTCGTCTACCTGCCGCGCGGCAACGCCGCCCTCACCAGGCGGGCGCGCGAGGCGAGCGCGCTGTCGGCAGTGGTCGTACGGCACAACAGGCGCCGCACCCGGTACGAGCGCCAGGGCATCCTGGTCGAGGAAGCGGCCCTGGTCCTCGCCGAGGCGGCCTGCCTCGCGGACGCCGAGTCCCGGGCGCGGCGCAGGGTCCGCGACGCGGCCCGCCGCGCCGAACATGACGTGCGCACCACGGCGGCGCTCACCGCCGAGATCCTGCGGCTCTTCCCTCACTGCCCCCAGGAGCGCGCCCGCGTGATCGCCGCGCACGCCTCGGTGCGCGGCAGCGGCCGGGTGGGCCGCACGGCCGCAGGCCGGGCACTGGACGAGTCGGCGGTCACGGCCGCGGTACGGGCGGCGGTGCGGCACGACGACACGGAGTACGACGCACTGCTGATGGCGGGGGTGCCGAGGTTCCGGGCCCGCGAGCGGGTCGCGGCACGGATCGGGGCGGTGCTGGCGCGGTGGCGGGGAGATACGGAGTGACGGGCGACGGGCGGGAGTGACGGGGAGGGGGACGGGAAGGGGGCGGGAGGGGGCTCCCGTACGGGCCGGAAGCCGCCGCACCTACCCGCCGCTTCCCCTGGGTATCCCTCCCCCATGACGGATCGCCCGCTGCTGCTCCTGGACGTCGACGGCCCCCTCAATCCGTACGCGGCACACCTTCCGCGCCTGCGCGGCTACACCACGCACCGTTTCCGCCCGGCCAACTGGTCGGCCCGGCAGACCCCGGGATCGCGCGCCCTGCGCCGCGGTCTCGCCGTCCGCCTCAACCCCGCCCACGGCGCCCGCCTCACCGCACTCCCCTACGAACTCGCCTGGGCCACCACCTGGATGCACCAGGCGAACGAGATGATCGCCCCGGTCATCGGCCTGCCCGGGACGCTCCCCGTCATCGAATGGCCCGAACTGTTCGGCCACGACCCCGACGGCCTGTACTGGAAGACCCGTCATCTGCTCACCTGGGCGGCGGGCCGGCCGTTCGCCTGGGTGGACGACATGATCACGGACCTGGACACCGCCCACGTGACGGCCCATCACGACGCCCCCGCGCTCCTGCTGCGCATCCACCCCGGCCGGGGGCTGCGCGAGTCCGACTTCGCGGAACTGACGCGGTGGGCCGCCGCGCTGTGACCGGCCTCCCGAGGGTCCCCGGCCCTCCGGACGTTCCGAGTCCTCCGGGCGAGTGCGTGCACCCCCGCGACCGCGACCGGGAAGTACACGAGCCCGCCGGCCGCCGACCGCACCGTCTCCACTTCGACGCCGGCCGCCCGCAGCCGCCGCACGGCCCACAGGGCGTACGGGACGACGACGGTGGGGGACGTGAGCACTCCCGGCGTGTAACCCCGGTACAGGGCGGCCTGCGCCAGGTGTACGGCGCCGTGCAGGCCGAACCCGACCAGTACCGTCCGGAAGAACCGGCTGCGCCCGCCCGTCCGCGCCCCGGCGGCCGACGCGGCGGCGAAGACCCCGGCCATGGCGCCGATCGCGACGTTCACCTCCCGCTGGGAGATCTCCGTCCGCTCCCACACCGCGGCGGGGACCCGGGGGAAACGTTCCTGGAGACCGGGGCGGGCGCGCTCGATCCAGCGCGCCATGGTGGCCAGTTCCTCCGCGTCGTGGACCGCCCAGGCGGCGAAGAGCCCCCAGGTGACTGCCGGACCCACCCCCGCCCCTGTTCCCGCTACCGCCGCTTCTGCTTTCGCGTTCCGCACGCGCCCTCCCGACAGCCCTATAATGCAACGCAACGTTGCGTTGTATTTCTGGACCTTAGCCCGCCCTCCCCCTGTGCCACAATCCACAAACGCAACACAACGCAACGTCGCGTCGCGTCGAACCGCCCGCCCCGCACCCACCCCGCACCCGCCTCACGCCCTCCCGGAGCCCGCCCATGCCCGCCACCCCCCAGCGCCGCCCCGGCAAAGGCCCCCGAGCGGCCGAGGCGATCTTCGACGCGACGCTCCGGCTCCTGGCGGACCGCGGCTACGCGCGGCTGACCATCGAAGCGGTCGCCGAGCAGTCCGGCGTGAACAAGACGACGATCTACCGCTGGTACCCCTCCAAACCGGCCCTCCTGCGCGCGGCGCTCCTCCACGCGCGCGTGCTCGACATCGACGTCCCCGACACCGGCACGCTGCGCGGCGACCTGATCGCCCTCACCGACCGGATCGCCACCCTCGTCACCGCGCCCCGCACCGGGCCCGTCGCCCGCGCGCTGCTCGCGTCCGGCGACGCGGAACTGGACCCCCTCACCCGCGACTTCTTCGCCGACCGCCTGGCCCGCGAGCAGCCGGTCTTCAGCCGCGCGGCGGCCCGGGGCGAGCTGCGGCCCGGCACCGATCCCAAGCTGGTCGTGGACCTGATCGCGGGCGCCGTCTGGGTGCGCGTCCTGCTGCGCGGCGAACCGGTCCCGCCGGGCTTCTCCGCGACGGTCGTCGACGCGGTGCTGCCCGGAGCCGCTTCGGCGCCGTAGAAGGCCACCGCGGGGTTAGGGTGGCGCGGCGAGGGGGTGGACCGTGGGTGGCGAGTAGCTGCGGGTGCCGGTGGGACCGGACGCCGGACGGTGGAGGACCCGGGGCGAGGGCCAAACCGTGCTGTTCGTCGCGCACAACGTGACCTCGGCGACGCGCCTGCTGGACGTACTGCCGCTCTTCGACGACCAACTGGGAACGCAGTGCCTGGCCACGTGCACCGGGTCGTCGCCGTTCCTGGCCGGGGTGGACGAGCTGTTCGCCCGGGTCGAGCTGCCCGTACTGCCCTGGGAGCAGGCCAAGGAGCTGGACTTCGACCTGGTGGTGAGCGCCAGCTACGGCGGTGAACTGGAGGCGTTCCAGGGGAGGTTGGCCGTCCTTTCGCACGGCGTTGGATACAATAAGAGGCTTGCCTCACCGGACACCGGACACCGGACACCGGACACCGGACACCGGACACCGGACACCGGACACCGGACACCGGGTCGGCGAGAAGGCGGAAGCGCCGGGACGCCCCGGACCGGAATCCCGCCCCGTCTTCGGCCTCGGGCCCGAGTGGCTGTTGCATGACGGCGAGCCCCTCGCCACCGCGACCGTGCTCTCCCACCCCGAGCAGTTCGAACGGCTCCGCGCCGCATGCCCCGAGGCCGCCGGAACCGCCGTACTCGCCGGTGACCCCTGTTTCGACCGGATGCTCGCGGCGCAAGGGCGCCGTGCCGGCTTCCGGCGCGGGTTCGGCGTCGAGGACGGCCGACGGCTCGTCGTGCTCAACTCGACCTGGGGACCGCACTCGCTGTTCGGCAGCGCGGAACTGCCCTGGCTGCTGGAGGAACTGACGGGGACCCTGCCCGTCGACGAGTACCGGATCTGCGCCGTCCTGCACCCCAACATCTGGTACGGGCACGGACCGGGCCAGGTGCGGCGGTGGCTCGACCGGGCCCGTAGGTCCGGGGTCGTGCTCGTGCCGCCGCTCGACGGCTGGCGGCAGGCGCTCATCGCCGCCGACCTCGTCATCGGCGACCACGGTTCCGTCACGTTCTACGCCGCCGCGCTGGGCAGGCCCGTACTGCTGGGCGCCTTCCCCGAAGGGGAGCTCGACCCGGCGTCCCCCGTGGCCGAGCTGGGGCGGATCGCGCCCCGGCTGCGCTTGGGGCGGCCCCTGCGGCGGCAGATCGAGCGGACCATCAAGGGGTACGCCCCGGGGCGGTACGACGGGGTCGGGGCCCAGACCACGTCCGCTCCCCTGGAGTCCGCCGGCCTGCTGCGGCGCGTGTTCCACGGGATCAGCGGCGCGCCCGAGCCCGCCCGGCCCGCAGCGCTTGAGCGGCTCGACGACGTGCGGGGGTTCGACCGGGCGGTCGAGGTGCCGCTGCGGGTCCTCACGTCCGTCCTGGGGCCCGGCGAGGTCGAGGTGACCAGGTACGCGGACCCGCTGCACGAGCCCGCCCTTCCCGAGGCCGACGACGCCCACACCGCCGTACCCGAGAAGTGCCGGGACGAGGGGCGGCTCGCGCTGGCCGATGTGGTGCTGCTGCACGGGGTCGAGGGCGAGGGAGCGCGGGCGGCCCGCGCGCGGGCGCACGAGGTGCTGCGGCGGTGCCCGAACGCCGCTCTGTCGGCATGCGTCCTCGGCTCCGAAACGCGTGCCGTCGCGACGCTGCGGGACGGAACGGCGGTCGAACTGGCCGCACGGCCCGCCGGTTCGGAACCCGCTGGCTCGACCGAGGTCGGATCGAACGGCGGGTTCGACGATCCGTGCGATCCCGGCGCCTACGCTTCCGCCCTGTACGCCTGGCTGTCGAGCGGCAAGACCCTCGAAGAGCTCGGCGGGCTGCTGCGCGTACGGACCGGCCGTACCGTTCACCACGTGGACGTCGCGGTCATCCCTCCGGAAGCCCGACCAGACGCTCCCTGACCCGAGCCGCTCCCGGAGCCCCCGTCGCCTCGTGGAACCGCAGCGCCTCTTGGAGGTGTCGGCGCCGCTCCGCCGGGGTATCTGCGGCCTCGGCCCGCAGCTCGGCCACGGCCGCCTGCTGCACGGTCGCCTTCTCCCGCGCCATCCGCTCCGCGGCCTCGGCCAGCCACTGCTCCGCACGCCGCGCGTCGCCCGCCGCGAGGGCGGTCTCACCGAGACTGGTCAGGACACGGGCCTCGTTGTACGGGTCGGGGACCTCAAGCCTCCTCAACAGATCACGGGCCCGCTCCAGTTGGACGACCGCATCGCCGTACTCCTCCTGCCCCGACAGCGCGCGGCCCAGATGGTGTTCGAGCAGGGCGGTCGCGCGCGGGTCGTCCGTGAGGGAACGGGCGCGCCGGAAGCAGTCGGCCGCCTCCGCGTACCGCCGCTGCCTCAGCCTGAGCAGGCCCAGCGACTCCACCGCCGTGGCCTCGCCCCGGGAGTGCCCGGCCGCGCGATCCGCGTCGGCCGCCGCCCCGAACGCGGCCTCGGCCTCGTCGAGCCTGCCGAGCCCTAGGTGGGCGAAGCCCAGTTGGGCGTGCATGCGGCCGAGCGCCATGGGCGCGTCGGGGCAGTTCTCCGCCGCTTCGACGCCGAGCCGGTGCGTGGCGATCCAGTCCTGGTGGAAACCGCAGCGCAGATGGACGGACCAGAGGGTCTCGCAGAGCTGCCAGGTGAGGTCGTCGTCGCCGTAGTCGGCCGCGGCCCGCACCGCCTCCGTGAGGTTCTCGCGCTCCGCGAGCAGCCACTCCAGGGCCTCGGCCGGGGTGTCGTACGCGGGTGGGCCGAGCCGCTCGTAGGCCGGGCCGATGTGCCAGCGGCCCGGCATCACGCAGGCGTCGGCCGCCGCTGCCGCTCCCGCGTACCAGCGCAGCAGTCGGCGCACCGCCGCAGCCGAGCGCGCCGGGCCCTCCTCGTGCAGGGCGCGCTGCTCGGCGTGTGCCCTGATCAGGTCGTGGAAGCGGTAGCGGCCGTGGGCGACCTCCTCGACGAGGTGGATCTCGGCGAGGTCTTCGAGGAGGCGGGTTGCGTCGCGCTCCGGCAGACCGGTGAGCGCGGCGGCACTCGCCGGGGTCGCCGTGGGCCAGGGGCGCAGCGCCAGGAGCCGGTAGAGACGGGCCGCGTCGGGGGCGAGATCGGCGTACGAGGTGTCGGCGACGGCGTTCTGCGGGGAGCCGGCGTCGGATGCGCGGTCCGCGGTCAACTCCCGCTCCAGCCTCTTCCAGGTCAGGTGCTCGCGCACGGCCACCCGTTCGGCTGCCAGGCACAGCGCCAGCGGCTGTCCCGCACAGCGGCGCGCCACCGCGCCCGCGCCCGCCATGTCGCGGCCCCGTGCGATCCGGGCGAGCAACCGCTCGGCGTCGGGCGGGTCGAGCGGGCCGAGTTCGATGTGGTGCGCGCCGCGCTCGTTGATCAGCCGGGAGAGTCTGTGACGGCTGGTGACCAGGGTGAGGGAACCGGGCGCCGTGGGAATCAGCGGGAGCACCTGACCCACGGAGTGCGCGTTGTCGAGGACGGTGAGGACGCGGCGGCCCGCCGTGAGGCTGCGGAACAGGCTCGACTGTTCCTCCTCGTCCGACGGGATCCACTGCGGGGCCACTCCGAGGGCGCGCAGGAATCGCGTCAGTACGACGGAGGGGGTGAGCGCGGTGGCGGCGGCGTCGCCCCGCAGGTCGGCGTGGAGTTGGGCGTCGTCGTAGTCGGCTGCCAGGGCTGCGGCCGCGTGCGCGGCCATCGCCGACTTGCCGATGCCGCCGGGTCCCGAGATGACCAGGACGTTCGGGGCGTCCGGCGACTCCGCGGCGAGCGCCGAAAGTCTCGCCCGTTCGGTCGTACGGTCGGTGAAGTGGCGGGTGGGGGCGGGCAGCAGGCGCGGGGGCGGCCAGCCGGGGACGGCGAAGGGCACGGCCGTGGCCTGTGCCCCGGGCGGCGCGTGGTTGATGGTCAGCGCGCCGATGCTCTGGGCCTGGACGGCCGGGCCGTTGACCGTGCCGCCGAGGTCGTTCCTGCCGCCCAACTCCGCGCCCCCGTCCCTCTCGGTCGGTCCGTCCGGCCTGTCCGGTCGGTCCGTCCGCACTGCCGAGGAGCAGGCTACCGGGGGAAGTTGGGCTCGTCAGGCGCCGAAGAGCCGGGCGCGGCAAGGGAAAAGGCCGGGCGGGGACCTGGAACGGTTCCGGGAGAGGTTCCCGGAGAAGGTTCCCGGGGAAGGTCCGGGACCGTTCGGGTCAGCCGTCCCGCAGGGCCCTCAGCACGGCCACCGGGTCCGCGTCGGGCACTCCCCTGGGCCACCACTCTTCGGTTCCCCCGGTCGTCTCGTCCGCGTCCGACTCGTAGCCGTACCAGCGCGCGTCGCGGCCGAGTCTGAGCTGGTGGCTGCCTCCCGTGTAACGGTTGCGCCAGGGGCGGAAGTTCTGGTGACCCGCTGCGGCCAGGGCAGGGCGGGCCCGGTCGAAGGGGCCCGCGGGCGGGTCCCACGGCTCCTCCAGCACCGCGAGCCCCTCGCGCCCGCCCTGCCGCCAGGCGGCGACCGCGCGGGCCAGGTCGGTGGGGGTACGACGGGTGGCGAACGCCAGCTCGCGGTAGAGCCCGCGGGTGGTGGCCGTCAGGCCCGCCGTGGGGCGGGCGGCGGCCAGCCGGACCGCGTCCTGCCAGACCGTGAGGCCTGCGGTCGGGTCCTCGCCGGTGGCCAGGAAGGCGTGGGCGGCGGCCGCCGCGTCCATGGCCAACTGGTCCAGCGAGAGCGGATCGGGCATCGCGCCGCCGGAGGCCGCGCCGCCGGGGTGCCGACCGCCAGCGGGCGCCGCCGGTGTCGGGTACGCCGGTGGCTGGCCCGGGTGCGGGGGGAGCGGGAGCGGTGGCGGCAGGGGCGGCAGAGTGCGTACCGCCAGTGCCTCGCGCGCCAGGACCGTGGGCATCGCGGGCGCGTCCGGGCGCTCGCGGGCGGCCAGCGAGGCGTTGCGGCGGGAGAGTTCGTCGAGGATCTCGCGCTCGCCCCTGCCCCGCATCAGGAGCAGGACGAAGGGATCGGCGTCCAGCAGCCGGGCGGTGCGGTAGCAGAGGGCCGCCGTGTGTTTGCAGGGGCGCCCTTGGTCCGGGCAGGTGCAGTGGGGCAGCAGGTCGCCGGGGCCTGGCAGCAGCGGGACCTCCGCCGTGTCCGCCAGGGCCTGCGGCATGTCCTTGTCGAGGAGGGCGGCCAGCTGTGCGGGGTGGGCGGCCGCGTCGTCGAGGAAGGTCTCCCACTGTTCGTCGGAGAGGGTGCGCAGGCGGATCTCCGTGCGGTACGGGCGGGGGCGGCTGCCGTGCACATAGGCGATGACCCGGCCGGGCGTGACCGTGATCGCCGCGACGTTGCCCTCGTCGGCGTAGGCACTGCCCCTGGCGAGCCGCCGCGGGTCGAGCGAGAGCGCTTCGAGCGCGGCCCTCCAGGCGGTGCCCCACCAGGTCTCCGGTCCCTGCGGCGCGCTCTCGAAAGTGCGTCGGCGGTCGTCCACGTACCGCGTCACGTCGGCCTCCGCAGCGTCACCAGGTCCGCCAGTTCACGGTCGGTCAGCTCGGTCAGGGCGGCCTCGCCCGAGCCGAGCACCGCCTCGGCCAGGGCCCGCTTGGCCGCGATCATCTCGGCGATGCGGTCCTCCACGGTGCCCTCGGCGATCAGCCGGTGGACCTGGACCGGCTGGGTCTGTCCGATGCGGTACGCACGGTCCGTGGCCTGCTCCTCGACCGCCGGGTTCCACCAGCGGTCGTAATGGATGACGTGGGACGCCCTGGTGAGGTTCAGACCGGTGCCCGCGGCCTTGAGCGACAGGAGGAAGACGGGGACGTCGCCCGACTGGAAGCGGTCCACCATGCGCTCGCGCTCGGCGACGGGCGTGCCGCCGTGCAGGAGTTGGGAGGGGACGGCGCGCGCGGTGAGGTGCGCCGAGAGCAGCCTGGCCATCGTCACGTACTGGGTGAAGATCAGGACGGAGTCGCCCTCGGCGATGATCGTGTCCAGCAGCTCGTCCAGCAGGGCCAGCTTGCCGGAGCGGCCGTGCAGCCGGGTGGGCTGCTCCTTGAGGTACTGCGCGGGGTGGTTGCAGATCTGTTTGAGCGCTCCGAGCAGCTTCATGATCAGGCCGCGGCGCGCGATGCCCTCGGCGGCCTCGATCTGCGTCATCGTCTCGCGCACCGCCGCCTCGTAGAGCGTGACCTGCTCGCGGGTGAGCAGCACCGGGTGGTCGGTCTCCGTCTTGGGCGGCAGCTCGGGCGCGATGCCGGGGTCCGACTTCTTGCGGCGCAGCAGGAACGGGCGGACCAGGCGCGCGAGCCGCGCCACCGCCTCGTCGCCCTCGTCCTCCGCGCCGTTCTCCACCGCGCGGGCGTGCAGCGCGCGGAACGACTTGAGCGGGCCGAGGAGGCCGGGGGTGGTCCAGTCGAGGAGGGCCCAGAGCTCGGAGAGGTTGTTCTCCACCGGAGTGCCGGTCAGCGCCACGCGCGCGGGGGACGGGATCGTGCGGAGCGCCTTGGCCGTGGTCGCGTTCGGGTTCTTGACGTGCTGCGCCTCGTCCGCGATCACCAGGCCCCAGGGGTGGGCGGCCAGTTCGGCGGCGCTGGTGCGCATCGTGCCGTAGGTGGTGAGGACGAAGCCGGCCCGCCCCGCGACGGGACCGGGGCCCGTGGAGCCCGTATCGCCCGTGGAGCCCGTACCGACGGAGCGGGGGCCGACGGAGCCCGGGTCGGTGGAGCCGGGGCCGACGGAACCAGGTTCGGTGGAGCCGGGCCCCGGGAGGTCGAGGCCTGGGAGAACGAGTTCCGTGACGCCCTGCGCCTTGCCGCCCGGCCCCGCACCCGTGCCCGCGCCCGTGCTTCCGGGCCCTCCGTCGGCCCCCGGCAGCGCGCGGTCCGGGCCGTGGAAGCGGGTCACCGGGACGCCCGGGGCGAACCGGGTGATCTCCCGGTGCCAGTTGCCGAGCAGCGAAGCCGGGCAGACGACCAGCGTGGGCGCGGGGTGGTCGCGGTGCAGGTGCAGGGCGATGACCGTGATCGTCTTGCCCAGGCCCATGTCGTCGGCGAGACAGCCGCCGAGGCCGAGCGACGTCATGCGGTCCAGCCAGGCCAGGCCGCGGAGTTGGTAGTCCCTGAGGGTGGCCGCGAGGGCGGGCGGCTGGGCGAGCGCGGCGGCCTCCCCCGTCAGCCGCTCCCTGAGGTCGGCGAGCGCCCCCACCGGGACGACCGGCACGCTCGCGCCCTCGACGTCCGCGGTTCCGCCGAGCGCGGCCGCCAGCGCGTCGACCGGCTGGAGCAGCCCCAACTCTCGTTTGCGCGCCTTGCGCACGAGAGCCGGGTCGACCACCACCCACTGGTCGCGCAGCCGCACCACGGGGCGATGCGCCTCCGCCAGTGCGTCCATCTCTCCGTCCGTCAGCGGTTCGCCGCCCAGCGACAGCTGCCAGTTGAAGGCGAACAGCCGTTCGGCGTCGAAGAAGGGCGTGCCGTCCGTGGCCGATCCGGGGGCCGGGCGGACCACGGCCGTCGCCGTCAGCGAGCGGGCCAGTTCCTTCGGCCAGTGCACCGCGACGCCCGCCGCCGCGAGGCGCGGAGCCGCGTCGCCCAGCAGTTCGTACAGCTCGTCCTCGGTGACGGCGAGGACGTCGGGGACCGGCTGGCCCAGCAGGCGTTCCAGGGGCGGCCAGACCCGGGCGGCCCTGCGCAGGGCGAGCACCGCGTCGATCTGGGCGCGCGGGCCGAACTGTTCGCCGCCCCCGCCCTGCCACAGCGCGGCCGCGTCGATGACGTACGTGGGGTCGGCGAGGCTGTGCACCTGGACGACGGCCGCCGCCGCGTGCCGCGCCCCGGGGTCGTCCGCCGCGTCGAAGAGCGTGAACGCCGACAGGTCCAGGCGCAGCGACACCCCCACGCCCGCGTCCGCGCCCGCCGCGACCTCGATCGCCCACTCGCGCGCGCCCGGCAGGCGCTGCGCCTCACGGGCCGCGAACGGCGCGCCCACGGCGAAGGCCGCGGCGGGCGTACGCGGCCGGGAGTCGGCGACCGCGTCGACGTACGCGCTCACCAGCGCCTCCGGGTCGGGCAGCCGGAGCGCGGAGCCCGCACGGCCGGACGCGGAGCCGGACGCGAGGCCGGACGCAGAGCCCGGCTCGACGCCGGGTGTCCGGCGTGCTGCGGGGCCGACCGGTACCGCGTACCCCTCAGGGGGCAGCGCGGCCGCGATCGCCCTCAGGTGCGCCGCGTCCTCCGCGTCGCGGGGCCCGGCCCGCCACGCGTCGTGGTCGTCGTCGGTCAGGCCCGGCAGCAGCCGACCGCGCGCGATCAGGTGCAGCGCGTGCAGCGTCGCCGCGCCCCAGCAGCGGGCGGCCGGATGAGCGGCGGGGTCGTGCCGGGCGCGGACCAGCAGGGGGACGGCCTCGGTCAGGGGCAGCAGTACGGCGGGCACGGTGCGCCTTCTGACGCCCGCGGCGCCGTGCGCGCGCACGACCGTCAGTTCAGAGGTCCCACCGGTCGGCGCGAGGCCGTCCGGGGACCAGAAGGCGACCCGCCCCTCCCGGGGCAGCGCGGCGGGCAGGAAGACCGCGGCGCAGCGGGTCAGCGAGGCCGGTGCGGCCCGGCCGGCATCCGATTCCGACATCGCGCGCCAACCCTCCCTTCCCGCACGGGGCCCGTTCCGGGCCGACAGCCGTGATCAACTCGACTCGGCGAGTCTAGGCCGGGGGTCTGACAACGGCCCGCACCTCATCGTTCTCGCAGGTCAGAGCGGTCAGCGCAAAAATGCGTTGCTCATGCCGCCGCCGGTGCGCGACGCTCCCGGCGTGACCGACGACGTCCTCAGCTCAGCGGCGCACGCCGCCCCCGAAGCCCCCGCCGCCACCGCGCGCTCCGTGGCCGCCCTCTTCCGCGACGGCCGCCTCACGGCCATCCCGCGCAAGACGGCCCGCCGCGAGCAGTTGCTCGGCCACCTCGCCAGCACGCTCTTCGAACCGGGCCGCGCCTACACCGAGCGCGAGGTGAACGAGGCGCTGCTCACCGTCCACGAGGACTGCGCCGCGCTCCGCCGCTACCTGATCACGGGCGGCCAGCTGGCCCGCACCAGGGACGGCGGCAGCTACCAGCGCGCGGCCGCCTGACGCACCCAGGACCGTCGGCAGCGTCCCGCGCTCAGCGCACGCCCTCCCACAGCAGCCGTTCCCGGCTCCTCGGGTCGTGCGCCACCGTGCCGTCCTCGGCGCCGCCGTCACCGCCGCCGAACACCCTGGTCGCCCGCGTCCCCGTGTCGTACGGCTCCCAGCCCGGGTCGCCGGTCCTCGCGAACGCCACCCACGCGCCGTGCATCGCGTCCGCCACGTCCCGGGGCGCCGCGTCGCCGATCACCGGGACGTACGCGGGGTCGTCGACCCGGTCGAAGACGAAGCCCAGTTCCGCGCCGTGGCAGGCGCCCAGGCGCCCCTCGAACCTCGGGGAGCGCCAGGCGAACTCGTACACCCGTGTCCCCGGTACCGCCTCGGCCAGTCGGATCGCCGGGATCCGGTAGAACCAGTCCGTCGCGAGCGCGTCCAGGATCTCGCCGTCCGAGGCACCGGGCCGCGCCTCGCGGTAGGTGTCGGGCCCCTTCTGCGGGTCGAGCCCGTACGCGGCGGCCATGGCGCGCAGTTTCCGTCCGGACAGTGCGTCGATGCGGCCGACGGGCACGAGGAAGAGGCGGTACTCCTCGCGGTTGCTGCCGACCAGGATGTCCACCCCGCAGTCGGGGCCCGGCATCGGCAGCCCGTCGTCGCCGGTCACCGGTTCGAACGGCATCACGTTGACCGCGACCTCGCCCCACAGTTCGCGCTCGGGTCGGCGGCCGATCTCGGCCCTCAGTTCGCCCTGTGCGCGCAGCAGCGCGGCCATCGGTACGGCGGCGAAGGCGTCGGCCGTCGGCTCGACGCCCAGCTTTCGGGCGAGGTGCGCGGTGACCAGCCGGGCCGATGCGGGGCGCAGCCAGTGGTGGCAGGCGCCGCTCTGGAGGACCGCCCGGTGGAAGAGGCCGCGCGCCCGCTCCACGGTGAGCAGGACGCCGATGCCCATGGCGCCCGCGGACTCCCCGAAGACGGTCACCCTGTCCGGGTCCCCGCCGAACCGCGCGATGTTGTCCCGCACCCACTCCAGTGCGGCGATCTGGTCCAGCAGCCCGCGGTTGTCCGGCACCCCTTCCAGGTGCAGGAACCCGTCCGCGCCCAGCCGGTAGTTGACGCTCACGAAGACCACGCCGTCCCGGGCGAAGGCACTGCCGTCGTACGCGCAGGCGCCGCCCGAGCCGTTGGCGAAACCGCCGCCGTGCAGCCACACCATCACGGGCAGCCGCGCGCCGGGGCCGGGCGACGGGGTCCAGACGTTGAGGTTCAGACAGTCCTCGCCGTCCCGGTTCTCCTCCGGGATGAGCGCGTCCAGCGGCGGTTCGTACGGGGACTTGGGGGCCGTCGGGCCGAACCGCACCGCCTCTTTCACTCCCGCCCATCCCTCCGGCGCGACGGGCGGGCAAAACCGCAGCCCTCCGTACGGAGGTGCGGCGTAGGGGATGCCCAGGAACGACGCCGTACCGTCCGCCGAGACCCGCCCTTCGACCTTGCCGTGCCGGGTCGTGCACACCGGACGTCCATGGACGCCCGCCACCTCGACACCCGCCACCACGTGCTCCTTCCGTCCGACCGTTTCGCCTGACTGGCCGCGCACCGGATGCCGTGCCGTACGGGACCCGGCAAGGTGTCATCGACCAGTACGTTTCCCCACGCAGCGAGACAAGGACGATCGCCCATGACCGTCACCCAGCACCGGAGCCGGCGCCGGAAGCTCGCCGTCGCCACCGGAGCCGCGCTCCTGGCCGTCACCGTCGCGGGCTGTTCCGGGCTCGACCGCACCATGGTGGGGACGCTCTCGTACAAGACCGGCGAGGACCACCACGTCACGGTCACCAGCCCTTCGGTCAAGGGCTGTCACCGGCTCGCCCCGGCCGGTGCGAAGGAGATCGAGAACCGCACGCTCGTCGACATCGTGCTGTACCGCACCGCCGACTGCACGGGAGGCGACACGACGTACGTGGCCTCGGCGGCCAGCAACGTCATCGCGCCGCGCAGCCTCCCGTGGCGCAGCTTCACGACGGTTCACTGAGCCCGGGGCCACCGCACCGCCGTGCCCCGGGCGCCCGCGTCACGGCCCCTCGGGTCCTCGCGGCGCGGGGGGCGCGGCACCGCCCTGGTTCAGCGTCCCCACCCGGCCCACCTGGATCACCGAGGCGTGCGTCCCCCCGTTGACCGTGTTGTTGTACACGATCTGCTGCGCGCGGGACCGCGGGTCCAGTTCGTCCAGAATGGCGCGGAGGTCGGCCGCGGCCGCCGGGTTGGCGATCAGCGCGTTGCGCATCCGCTTGCCCCACTCGGTCCGCACCTCGGACGAGATCAGCTCGGCCGTCTGCTCGTTCCCGGTGGCCCGAGCAGCGGTCAGGTCCTCCCTGGACGCCTCCAGCTCGGCCTCGACCGCCTCCTCGTCCGCCCCGCTGGTGCGCGCGATGAACCGGGCGATCAGCCCCCTGGCCTGCGCCCAGCCCTCGGACACCATGTGCTGCACGAGCGCCGCTCCGCCTGTCGACGCCAGCGCCACCAACTCGCCGTCCATCGGGCCCCCTTCACCGTTCCGTTCGCGTACGTCCGGTTGCGTACGACCAGTTGCGCGCGCACCGGTTGGCTCCAGACCCACGGTATCCGCTGCCGCCCGCTACTTCAGCAGGAACTTCTCGGCCTCCCTCGCTCCCGCGACGGACCTGCTCTGCGTGGAGTGTCCCGCGCCCTTCAGGACGACCAGTCGGGCGCTCGGTGTGCGGCGGGCGACGGCTTCGGCCCAGGCGAGCGGGGTGGACAGGTCTCGGTCTCCCGCGAGCAGCAGTACGGGCATGGTGAGGGGCCTGGCGGGCGCCGCCCTGTTCGGGCGGGTCACGGGCCACGGCAGACAGGTCCGCGGCAGCCCCTGTGCGCCCGCGGTCTCGCGCTGGAAGGGCCAGACCGTACGCGGTTCGATGGCGTTCACCGCCCTGCGCAGCGCCTCCGCCCTGCCGTCGGGCGGTGCGGCCGAGTCCCCCCACGGCCAGGAGGTGTCCGCGCACAGGGTCGCCGCGTGCAGGCCCGAGCTGAACTCGGCGGGCGAGGCCCCGTCGGAACCGCCGAACTGTGCGATCAGTCCGTCGAGGCGCCCGGGGTCCCCCTGCGCCGATGCGTGGAGGGCGGGGAGGATGCCCAACTCCCCGTTGGTCAGCCGGGGGTCGATGATGCTGGCGACGACCAGCAGGTTGAACAGTCCCGTGCCGTTTCCGTCCCGCCGCACCACATCGGCCGCGTCGGCCGCCGGGTCGTAGCCGCAGGACTGTTCGGCGCAGGCGGTGCGCAGCACCGGGCCCGCCCGGCCCAGCGACTCCTCGTAGAGCGCGCCCGCCCCGTCCAGCGGCACCACCGAGTCGAGGATCAGCCGCTTCGTACGGTCCGGGTGGCTGCGTGCGTACTGGCCCGCGGTGTAGGTGCCGTACGAGACCCCGTCGACCGCGCCCCACTGCCGCACCCCCAGGGCGGCCCGCAGGTCCTCCAGGTCGGCGACGGTGTCGGCCGTGGTGTAACGGCCCCTCAGGTCGCCGAGCCCGTCGGCGCACTCGCGCACCGCTTCGGCGCTGGGCGGGACGGTGTCGCTGCTGCCTACCTCCTTCTGGAGGCGCGGACAGTCGACGGCCGTACCGCCGGTGCCGCGCTGGTCGATCATCACCAGGCGGTACGCGGCAAGGGCCTTGGCCAGGCGCTTGCGGACGGTGCCGACGAACGGGACGCCCGGCTGTCCGGGGCCGCCGGTCAGGAAGAGCAGGGTGCCGCGCGGGGCGTCGGCGTCACCGACCGTCGCGACCCGGAGCTTCAGGGTGCCGCGCAGCTCTCCCGTACGGTCCAGCGGGACGGTCAGGTCGGAGCAGGTCGCGCCGGACTGTCCGGGGCAGGGGCGGGGGTCGGTGAGTGCGGGCCGTCCGGCGGTGCGCGGCGCTCCGGATCCCGGCGGGCCGTCGGCGCCCGACGCACCGGGGGCGGACGTGACGCAGGAGGCCACGGTGAGCGCTGCGGCCACCGCCGCACAGGCGCGGGTGAGGCGTTTCATGAACTCCCCCGGAAGAGTCGGTGGTGCGGGTCGCTCCCATGGTCGGGGCGGAACCGTCCGTACCGCCGGAGGCTGCGTACGGGAGGGGGAAGGAGCGTCCGTACGGTGCCGCGCGCGTGCTCCGTGTGGCGGGTCCGCGCCCCGCCCGTACGACGCCCCCTGAAGCCCGCTCCCCGCCGTACGACGCCACGGTGCCGTTCCCCCGCCTCAGGCCGCGCGGCCCCGCACCCGCGCGATCAGCTCCGCCGTCTCCCGGCGCCGCACCCGCGCGACGACCGCGAGCAGCACCGCGAAGACCAGCGGGGTCACCGCGAGCGGCGGGTCGAGGACCGTCAGCTGCATCACGAAGGCACCCGCCATCAGCGCTATGAGGCCGATGGCCGCCGCCCCCGCGAGCGCCGGGACCAGCAGGGCCACGGCGCCCGCCAGTTCCACGCCGCCGACCGCGTACATCAGCCAGTCGCCCCAGCCGATCCGGTCGAAGGACTCGACCGCCGACGAGTGCCCGACCAGCTTCGGGGAGGCGCTGGGGACGGCGAAGAACAGCGCCAGCAGGACCTGGAGTCCGCGCACGGCGAGGTGGGTGCGGCGGGAGGGGGCGCCGACGGCGGTGGGGAGGGCTGCGGCGGAAGCGGTGGGCGCGGTCATCTCGTGCTCCTCAGAAGGGTGTTCCTCGTGCTTTCAAAGAGGTAGACCGCACCCGTCCGCGAAACTCATCGCTCCCGGAGCAACGAAGATCCGGACGCGCGACGACGGCCGTCAGGGCACCTTGGGCACCGCGCGCACCCAGATCCCGTCGTCCGTCAGGTACTCGTCGACCGCGAGGCCCGCCGCGTCCAGGTGCGCCTCGAACCGCTCCTTGGTCATCGGGCGCGACAGGAAGGTCTGCGTCCACGTCGCGTCGTCGAACCGGACCTCGACGTGCACGGAACGCACGCCGTCCCCGACCGGCTCGGACGACACGACCCGCACGGTGTAGCCCGCCGGGTGCCGCCGCTCCCTCGGGAGGCCGTCGTGCCGCCCCTCGTCCTCGCGCTGGATCAGCACCTGGCCGCCGTCCCTGACGTACCGCCGGCAGGTCCGCAGCAGGCCGTCCCGCACCTTCTCGTCGGCGATGTGCACCAGGAACGACGCCAGCAGCACCACGTCGAACTTCTCGTCGCCGAGGTCCAGTCCCTCGATGGTGCTGCGCACCGTGCGCGCCCCGCTGATCCGCTCCAGCATCTCGGGCGACTCGTCGACGGCCGTCACGGCGAAGCCCCGCTCGACCAGCGGATGCGTCACCCGCCCCGCGCCGCTGCCCAGTTCGAGGATCGAGGAACCGGCGGGCACCGCGCCCTGGACGACGTCCGGCTCGTCGTTCGCCACCATCCGCGCCCACAGTTCGACGGCACAGCCGTCCGGAGCAATGGCCCCGGGTCCCGTTCCCTTGTGTCCCGTACGCATCTGTCCGCTCATGCCCCACTCAACGCCGGGCTCCGGACACCGGTTCCCGCAGTGAGGTCAACTCCCGCTTCCCGCCTGCCGTTTCACCACTCGAACCAGCCGTTCCCGCCGTACCAGTGGCGTCCCGCGAGCAGGTGGTCGGCGATCGCCCGCTCCACCGCGGTGCGCCTGGACAGTTCGGCGGGCGCGAGGTCGCGGTCGCCGAAGACGAAGTGCACGGGCTCGGTGTCGGCGGGCTCGCCCTGCGGGTACCCGGAGCGGAACCGGTCCTGGAACGACAGGATGTTGGAGCCTTCGGGGAGGTAGGTGCGCAGCTGCGGATCGAGCAGCCAGGAACTGCACACCGCGACGCGGTACGTCTCCTCGGGGAAGTACCGCGCGAAGAACTCCCGCGCGAGCTCCAGCGAACGGCCGCACTCGGCGGGCGAGAGCGGCCCGCTGAAGTCGGGTATGTGCAGCTCCAGGCAGGGGTCGCCGGGCCCGAGCCCCGTCCCCGCGTCGGCGACCGCCCGGCCCATGCGCCCGCCGAGCCTGGCCCGCTGGAACTGCAGCCGCCCCAACTGGTAGAGCTCGCCCCGGAAGTGGAGCCTGGGCCAGTCCGCCGCGATCAGCCCGCCCGTGCCGTGCTTCCTGCGGTGCACCGCCATGTTGCGCCCGAGGTCCGCGAGGGTGCGCCGGGAGATCCCGTCCGGGATGTCGCGCTCCTGGTGGTAGGCGCGGGCGTACGGCAGGGCGGCGGCGTACAGGAACACCGGCAGGCAGCGACCGAAGGGCTCGGGCCACTCCCCCAGCTCGGGCCCCGACCCCTTCTCGGACACTTCCCCCACGTCCCGCACCAGCTCCCGCACGGCGCCTTCCAGGGTCCGTACGAGGGCGGGGTCGCGCAGCAGCGCGGGTCTCAGGGCGAGCAGTTCGTTGACGTCCTCGTGCGGGACCGCGAGGTCCAGCAGCGCTTCCGGCAGTTCCGCCATGCGCAGTGCGTCCAGCATGACCCCACTCGTATCACGTTCGCATCGGGTGAGGAACGGGCGGGGGACGGACGGGAACGAGCGGGGGGGGACGGACGGGGGACGAGTGAGGGAGAGGTGAGGGACGGGCCCGTCGAACGGGTATCCCTTCAGTAGGAGATGGTTCGCCATGCGTACGGGAAGTGAACCGGTGACCGCGCGCAGTGCCCTGCGCCTGCGGTTGTGGCTGAGCGTGTGGGGCCTGGCGTGGAGCGTGTGCGGCGTCGTGGTCTTCGCCCTGGCCGGGGGCACGGGATGGGCACTGGCGTGCGGGGCGCTGGCGCTACTGGTCGCGACGGACCTGCTGCTGGTCGTGCGGCACATCCGACAGGGCCCGCACTACCAGCCGCGCCGGGACGTGCCCCCGTACGAACCCCCGGACGGGCGCCCGCCCCAAAGGCCCGGCTGACGGCACGCCCCTCGGCCGGCCGCGCCACGCCCACCGCCCGAAGCGCGCCGCTCAAGGTCCACCGCGCCAAGCGCGCCGCCCGCCGCCAGCCGCTCACCGATCACCGCTCCGGGGACGCGGCTCACTGCTCGAAGCGCGCCGCCGCCAGGTACTCCGGCTTCGGGTCGAGCGCCGCCGCCAGCCGGAAGTGGCGCTTCGCCTGCTCCGGCTGACCGCGCCGCTCGAAGGTGCGGGCCAGCGCGAAGTGCGCGAAGGCGTTGTCCGGCTCGCGCTCCAGGACCAGCTCGAACTCCAGCTCGGCCGGGCGCAGTTGCGCCGAGGCGAAGAAGGCGCGGGCGCGCAGCAGCCGGGCCGCGGTGTTCTCCGGGTGCGCGGCGATGACCGAGTCGAGCAGTTTGACCGCGCCCTGCGGGTCGCGGGCGTCCAGCAGCCGCTCGGCCGCCCGGTAGTCGATGACGTGCGTTTCCGGCGTGTACTCGGGCACGGTCCCGTCCCTTCCTGTCGTTCAGCTCTGCTGGCCGAGCCGCGCGCGCAGCTCCTCCCAGACCTTGCGGACCTGTGGTTCGAGCGCTTCGAGCGGTCCGTCGTTGTCGATCACCAGATCGGCCACGGCGAGCCGCTGCGCCCGGTCGGCCTGCGCCGCCATCCGCGCCCGCGCCTCGTCCGGCTCCATGCCCCTGAGCCGGACGAGCCGGTCCAGCTGGGTCTCGGGGGACGCGTCCACGACGAGCACCAGGTCGTAGAGCGGCGCGAGGCCGTTCTCGGTGAGCAGCGGCACGTCCTGGACCACCACGGAGCCTTCGCCCGCCGCCGCCTCCAGTTCGGCTGAGCGGTCCCTGACCAGCGGGTGCACGATCCCGTTGAGCACCGCCAGGCGCTCGGGGTCGGCGAAGACGATCGAACCCAGCCGGGGCCGGTCGAGCGTCCCCTCCGGGGTGAGCACGTCCTCCCCGAACGCGGCCACCACGGCCGCGAGCCCGGGAGTACCCGGCTCGACGACCTCACGCGCGATCTTGTCGGCGTCGATGAGCACCGCGCCGTACGAGGCGAGGAGCCGTGACACTTCGCTCTTGCCGGCACCGATTCCGCCGGTCAGACCCACTCTCAGCATGAGCGGAAGCTTAGGGCCTGTCCGGCGGAGCACCACTGGCCCCTAGGCATCTCCCTCGCGTTCGGCGAGGAACCGTTCGAACTCGCGGCCCAGTTCGTCGGCGGAGGGCAGGTCGACCGGTTCCGCGACGAGGTTGCCGCGGCTCTCGGCTCCCGCCATCGCGTCGTACTGGTGTTCAAGTCCCTGGACCAGGGCGACCAGTTCCTCGTCGCCCTCGCCGATCTGGCGCTCGATCTCCGTCTGGGTGCGGTGCGCGGCGCTGCGCAGGCTGTGCGCGACGGTCGGCAGGACCAGGCCGGTCGCCGCGGTGATCGCCTCCAGGGCGGTCAGGGCGGCGTCGGGGTAGGCGGAGCGGGCGACGTAGTGCGGGACGTGCGTGGCGACGCCCAGCACGTCGTGACCGGCCTCCATGAGGCGGTACTCCACGAGCGATTCGGCGCTGCCCGGCACCTGGGCCTCGTCGAAGGGGCTCTTGTGGCCCGGCATCAGGTCGGTGCGGTTGCCGTGCGGGGTGAGGCCCACGGGGCGGGTGTGCGGCACGCCCATGGGGATGCCGTGGAAGTTGACGGCCAGGCGCACTCCGAGCCGCTCCACGATCTGTCGTACGGCCGCGGCGAACCTCTCCCACTCCACGTCCGGCTCGGGTCCCGAGAGGAGCAGGAACGGCGCGCCCGTGGCGTCCTGGACGAGGCGCACGTCGATCGTCGGGGTCTCGTACCCCGCCCAGCGGTCGCGCCGGAACGTCAGCAGGGGGCGGCGCGCGCGGTAGTCCACGAGCCGGTCGTGGTCGAACCTGGCGACCACCTGGTGGGGCAGCGCGTCCAGCAGGCCGCCGACGATCTGCTCGCCGGTTTCGCCCGCGTCGATGTATCCGTCGAAGTGGTAGAGCATGACCAGGCCGGCGGACTCCTGCGCGAGCGCCATGTCGACGACCGCGAGCCCCTTCGGCTCCCATTCGTACAAACCCTGCGGATCAAGCACGATTACCGCTCCTCCTCGTGTTCACAGGGAAGAACGCGCAGTTGGGGGCCGGGCATTCCCGCTCGCGCCGGTCACTCGCGGCTGAAGCACCGCCGTCACACCGCGGCAACACGGGGCGCTGCCGCGGACAACAGGTAAGGCCCGCTCCCCAGGGGGAGCGGGCCTTACCCGACTACGTACTACTACTGGCTAACGCCGGTCAGAGCTTCAGCTCTGGCCGCCCGCCAGCTTCTCGCGCAGGGCAGCCAGGGCCTCGTCCGACGCCAGGGCGCCGGAGTTGTCCGCGGACTCCGAGGAGTACGAGCCACCGCCCGTGGCGGCAGCCGGGGCGCCGGCGGCCGGGGCGGCAGCACCCTCGGCAGCGGCGGCCTCGTCGGCCTCGCGGGACTTGATGACCTGAGCCTGGTGCTGCTCGAAGCGCTGCTGCGCCTCGGCGTACTGGGTCTCCCAGGCCTCGCGCTGGGTCTCGTAGCCCTCGAGCCAGTCGTTGGTCTCGGGGTCGAAGCCCTCGGGGTAGATGTAGTTGCCCTGGTCGTCGTAGGACGCGGCCATGCCGTACAGGGTCGGGTCGAACTCGACCGAGGCCGGGTCGGCACCGAAGGACTCGTTGGCCTGCTTCAGCGAGAGGCTGATGCGACGGCGCTCGAGGTCGATGTCGATGACCTTGACGAAGATCTCGTCGTTGACCTGGACGACCTGCTCCGGGATCTCCACGTGGCGCTCGGCCAGCTCGGAGATGTGGACCAGACCCTCGATGCCCTCGTCCACGCGGACGAACGCACCGAACGGAACGAGCTTCGTGACCTTACCCGGGACGACCTGACCGATCTGGTGCGTACGGGCGAACTGCTGCCACGGGTCTTCCTGCGTCGCCTTGAGCGACAGGGAGACGCGCTCGCGGTCCATGTCGACGTCGAGGACCTCGACGGTGACTTCCTGGCCGACCTCGACAACCTCGGAGGGGTGGTCGATGTGCTTCCAGGAGAGCTCGGAGACGTGCACGAGACCGTCGACGCCACCCAGGTCCACGAAGGCACCGAAGTTGACGATCGAGGACACGACGCCGGAGCGGACCTGACCCTTCTGGAGGGTCGTGAGGAAGGTCTGGCGGACCTCGGACTGGGTCTGCTCCAGCCAGGCACGGCGGGACAGGACCACGTTGTTGCGGTTCTTGTCCAGCTCGATGATCTTCGCCTCGAGCTCCTTGCCCACGTAGGGCTGGAGGTCGCGGACGCGGCGCATCTCGACGAGGGACGCCGGCAGGAAGCCACGGAGGCCGATGTCGAGGATGAGACCACCCTTGACGACCTCGATGACGGTGCCGGTGACGATGCCGTCCTCTTCCTTGATCTTCTCGATGGTGCCCCAGGCACGCTCGTACTGAGCGCGCTTCTTCGAGAGGATCAGGCGGCCTTCCTTGTCCTCCTTCTGGAGAACCAGGGCCTCGATCTCGTCGCCGACCTTGACGACCTCGTTCGGGTCGACGTCGTGCTTGATCGAGAGCTCGCGGCTCGGGATGACACCTTCGGTCTTGTAACCGATGTCGAGGAGAACCTCGTCCCGGTCAACCTTGACGATCACGCCATCGACGATGTCACCGTCGTTGAAGTACTTGATCGTCTCGTCGATTGCGGCGAGGAAAGCTTCCTCGTCACCGATGTCGTTGACCGCAACCTGCGGAGTGGTGGCGGTGGTCTCGGTGCTGCTCGTCATGTGGGAAAGGGCTCCGGCGGACATTGAAGTCGTAGGTACTGCCGCGCCATGAACCCGTTATCGCCTCTGAGAAACCGGACAGCCTGGGAAGCGCCTACCCGGGCGGTGTTCTGCAACACTGCCGGTGGCGCCTCGACAACCGAGGGGACATACACAGATGCGAGCGCGTCCTGCTACGTCTGAGGCGCGCAGGCTCGCAGCGCAACCTTTAGCATACGGGGGCAGCCGGACAGGGTCAATGCGCGAAGGTGCACACCGGGGGCGGAACGCCCCATACCCGGCACAACTCGTGTTCTACGAGGCCACGATGGACCCGGAAGCGCTCCGCGGGCACGCCCCGGACGGCCCTCGAAAAATCCGCGGACGGCCCGCCGGCAGCCCCCGAAGAACCCGCGGACACCCCGGGAGGACCCCGACCGCCCCGCGGAACCGCGGCTTCCCGCAAACTACAACGATGGGCACGATGAGCCAAGACATCAATGGGGCCGAAGACGCGGCAGGGACCCTGGCGGGCGCCGACGCGGACACGGAGGCCACGCGGCGCGACGCGGGCGACGCGGAGAGCAGCCGGGCCAGCAGGGGCTGGTGGGACAGCAACGCGGACGAGTACCAGAGCGAGCACGGCGCCTTCCTCGGGGACGACCGCTTCGTCTGGGGCCCCGAGGGCCTCGACGAGGCGGACGCGGGACTCCTGGGCGAGGTGGCGGGGCTCGACGTGCTGGAGATCGGCGCGGGCGCCGCGCAGTGCTCCCGCTGGCTGGCCGCGCGGGGCGCCAGGCCGGTGGCGCTGGACCTCTCGCACCGCCAGCTGCAGCACGCCCTGCGGATCGGCGAGGGCGACGTGCCGCTCGTGGAGGCCGACGCGGGCGCCCTGCCCTTCGCCGACGGCTCCTTCGACCTGGCGTGCTCGGCGTACGGCGCGGTGCCGTTCGTCGCCGATCCGGTGCGGGTGTTCCGCGAGGTGCGCCGCGTGCTGCGGCCCGGCGGGCGCTGGGTCTTCTCGGTCACCCACCCCATCCGCTGGGCGTTCCCGGACGAGCCGGGCCCCGAGGGGCTGAGCGTGGCCGCCTCGTACTTCGACCGCACGCCCTACGTCGAGCAGGACGAGGAGGGCAGGGCCCTGTACGTGGAGCACCACAGGACGGTCGGCGACCGGGTGCGGGACGTGGTCGCGGGCGGCTTCCGGCTGGTGGACCTGGTCGAGCCGGAGTGGCCCGCGTGGAACAGCCAGGAGTGGGGCGGCTGGTCCCCGTTGCGCGGGAACCTGATCCCGGGGACGGCGATCTTCGTCTGCGTACGGGACTGATCCGACCGTACGGGACTGGGACGGGACCGAGAACTGTGCCGCGTACGGGAGTGAAGCCATGACCACGATCCGTGCCGAGGGGCTGGCCCTGCCGGTGCGCGCCGCCCTGCCCGCGCTCCGGGACGCCCTGGAGGGGCACGGGGCGGCGGTGCTGTGCGCGCCGCCTGGGACCGGCAAGACGACCCTGGTGCCGTTGGCGCTGGCCGAGTCCGGGGCTCGGGTGCTGGTCGCCGAGCCCCGCAGGATCGCGGCGCGCGCCGCGGCGCGGCGCATGGCGTGGCTGCTCGGCGAGCGGGTCGGCGGGCGCGTCGGGTACACCGTGCGCGGCGAGCGCGTGGTGTCCGGCGGGACGGTCGTCGAGGTGGTCACCACGGGTGTGCTGCTCCAGCGCCTCCAGCGGGACCAGGAACTGTCCGGCGTCGACGTGGTGGTCATCGACGAGTGCCACGAACGGCACCTGGACGCGGACACGGCCGCCGCGTTCCTGCTGGACGTACGGGCGGCCCTGCGGCCCGAGCTGAAGCTGATCGCCGCGTCGGCCACGACGGACGCGGCGGGCTGGGCGCGACTGCTGGGCGGTGCGCCCGTGGTGGAGACCGGGGGAATCGCCCATCCGGTGCGGACCGTGTGGGCGCCGCCGTCCGCGACCGTACGGCCGCCGCACGGGATGCGGGTCGATCCGGCGCTGCTGTCGCACGTCGCGTCCGTGGTGCGGCGGGCGCTGCGCGAGCAGGACGGGGACGTGCTGTGCTTCCTGCCGGGCGTGGGGGAGATCGCGCGCGTGGCCGGGCAGTTGGGCGTGCCGGACGTGGACGTGCTCCAGGTGCACGGGCGGGCTCCGGCGGCCGTGCAGGACGCGGTGCTCAGTGCGGGCGAGCGGCGGCGGGTGGTGCTGGCGACTTCGGTGGCCGAGTCCTCGCTGACGGTGCCGGGGGTGCGGGTGGTCGTGGACTCGGGGCTCGCCAGGGAGCCGCGCGTGGACCATGCCCGGGGGCTGAGCGCCCTGACGACCGTACGGGCTTCGCGGGCCGCCGGGCGGCAGCGGGCGGGGCGGGCCGGGCGCGAGGCGCCGGGCACGGTCTACCGCTGCTGGGACGAGGCCGAGGACGGGCGGCTGCCCGCGTTCCCCTCGCCGGAGATCTCGGTGGCCGACCTGACGGCGTTCGCGCTCCAGGCGGCCTGCTGGGGCGATGCGTCGGCGGCTTCGCTGGCGCTGCTGGACGCGCCTCCCGCGGGCGCCATGGCGGCGGCGCGCGAGGTGCTGGCGGCGATCGGCGCGGTGGACGGCGAGGGGCGGGCCACGGAGCGCGGCGGCAGGCTGTCGCGCCTCGGCGTGCACCCGAGGCTGGCGCGGGCGCTGCTGGACGGCGCCCCCGAGGTGGGGGCGCGGCGGGCCGCCGAGGTGGTGGCGCTGTTGAGCGAGGAGCCGCCGCGGGAGTACGGGGACGACCTCGCGGGTGCCTGGCGGGCGGCGCGCAGGGGCGCCGACGCGTACGGGGCTCGGTGGAAGGCGGAGGCGCGGCGGCTGGAGCGGGGGCTGCCCGAGGGGGCAGGCCGGACGGGCGGGCCGGGCGCGGCGCCGGACGACCACGCGGCGGGCCTGGTGGCCGCGCTGGCGTTCCCCGAACGGGTGGCACGCGCGCGTGGCGAGGGCTCCTTCCTGATGGCGTCGGGGACGGGCGCCGGGCTCGGGGACGGGTCGCGGCTGCGCAGTGCGCCGTGGCTGGCGGTGGCCGTCGCGGACCGGCCCGCGCACTCCGCGTCGGCGCGGGTGCGGCTCGCCGCGGTGCTGGACGAGGAGACGGCGCGGCTGGCGGCCGGGCACCTGTACGCCGCCGGGGACGAGGTCCGCTGGGAGGGCGGTGACGTCGTCGCGCGGTCCGTGGAGCGGCTGGGCGCGGTGGAGCTGGCGGCGCGCCCGCTGCGGGACGCCGACCCCGGTCTCGTACGCGACGCCCTGCTGGACGGGCTGCGGGGCTCGGGGCTTGCGCTGCTGCGGTGGTCCGGGGACGCGCGGGCGCTGCGCGAGCGGCTGGCCTTCCTGCACCGCGAGGTGGGCGGGCCCTGGCCCGACGTGTCGGACGGTGCCCTGCTGGAGCGTGCCGACGAGTGGCTGGAGCCCGAGCTGTCGCGGGCGCGGCGCGCGGCCGACCTGGGGCGGATCGACGCGGGCCAGGCGCTGAACCGGCTGCTGCCGTGGGCGAGCGGGGACGCGGCACGGCTGGACGAGCTGGCGCCGGAGCGGATCGAGGTGCCGAGCGGTTCGCGGATCCGGGTGGAGTACGGCGGTGGACAGCCGATCCTCGCGGTGAAGCTCCAGGAGATGTTCGGTCTCGCCGAGACGCCCAGGGTGGCGGGGGTCCCGGTGCTGGTGCACCTGCTGTCGCCGGCCGGGCGGCCCGCCGCCGTGACGGCGGACCTGGCGTCGTTCTGGCGGGACGGGTACCGCGCCGTACGGGCGGAGCTGCGGGGCCGCTACCCGAAGCATCCGTGGCCGGAGGACCCTTCGACGGTGGCGGCGACGCGGTTCACCAACGCGCGGCGGGGCCGGGGCTGAGGGGGTGCTGCCCGGCGGGGCCCAGGACCGGGATCCGCAGGCACAGGACGCCCGCCGCCGTACGGATCCCGACGGTGTCCTCCCCGACCGGGACGACGCCGAGGACCGGGGAGCGCAGGGGGATGCGGTACGGCTCCGCGTTCAGGTCGTCCATCGCGGCGAGGACCAGGCTGTGGTCGTGGAGGAGCGCCAGGAGGGCCGGGCGCCGTCCTGAGGTCATGAGCCAGAGCCAGGCGACGTGCTGGCCGCCCGGCGTGTGCCAGGTGAGGGTGCGGTCGGGTTCGTCGATCCAGTGGACGGCGATCTGCCCGTCGGCGGACTCGTAGCCCGCGACGGGGCCGTCCGGCCAGGTGCCGAGCGCGCAGACGGGGCGGAAGTCGTACCAGTACCGGTCGCGCTGGTGGTGGGGCAGGCGCAGCGTGCGGCGCTCCTTGCCGTCGGGGAGCCGGAACACCCGGAAGGTGTGCCGCGAGTACTGGCCGACGCCGAGCAGGGGGTGCGGGCCGTCCTGTACGACGTGCAGGACCCTCTCGTGCGCGTAGCAGAACGGCATGCGCCAGCCGCCGACCTTGGCGCCGGTCTCCGCGTGCCACACGTGGGCGGCGCGTTCGCTGAGCGCCGCGACGAGCGGGGCGCCCTCGTGGGTGCCGGCCCTGGCGAGGACGGTCAGCGAGTCCAGGGGGTAGCGGCGCAGCTTCACCTCCCGCGCCCGTCCTCCCTCTTCGATCCGTCGGATGCTGCCCTTGCGCAGGGACTGGGTGAACGGGATGTACTCCCAGTCGAAGACCAGGAGCGGCTGGTCGACGCGGCCCTCGACCAGCTTTCCGTACACGCCCCGGTGGGTGCGCTTCCTGCCCGTGCCGACGGTGTAGGTGTCCGGATACACCTGGAGGGGCTTTTTGATCACGAGCACCTCGTGGCCCGCCACCCGCCCGGCCGTCATGGCCAGGTCGCCGCTGGACGCCATCCCGGTGCCGGGTTCCCGGCGGGCCGGACGGTCCCGGCCGTCGAGCCGGACCGTCCACGCCGCGAGCGGTTCGCCGCCCGTGGTCGCCGAGACGAGCTCCGCCAGGCCGTCGTGCGCGCGGGCCAGGGCCAGTCTGCCGGTGCCCTCCTCGCGCGCGGCGACGTCGACGCGGTGCGGTGCGTCGCCGCCCCAGTGCGCCACCAGGCCGCGGCGGTCGGTGAGGACCAGGACCGGGGCGCCTCCTTCGGCTGTCGCGAACCCTGCCGGGTCCTCCAGGACGTCGAGCCGCCATTCGAAGAGCGGGCGGCCGTCCGGCGGGGCGGCCTCCTGGACGCCGGGAGGCCTGGAATCGCCGACGGTGACCGCGTCCGTCGCCCCCGCCGTGGCCCGGAGCGCGCAGACCGACGGGTCCGTCAGCCGGGAGGTGCCGAACCGCACGGCGCTCCAGCCGTGCCGCGGATCCAGGGTCCAGCGGGCGACGGCCGCGCGCTGGCGGTCCTGACGGTCGTGCCCCACGGCGGCGACGACGACCAGCATCCCGTCGTCCACGCAGCAGTCCAGCGCCTGGACCTTGCCCGGCGTCCCGGCGAGGTCCGTGAGTTCGGCGCGCACCTCCCCCGACCGCAGGTCCACCACCTCGACCGTCGCGTCCGGAGCCAGGACCACCGCGACGGGGGTGCCCCCCGCTTCGGTCAGTGCCGCGTGGACCGCTTCGGTGGTGAACCCCGGCCCCTGCGGGGTACCCGTCGTCACGTCCCAGAGGGTCAGGTGTTCCACCCCGCCGCGGCGGGCCCCGTGACCGCTCCGCACCAGCAGACGGGGCGGATCGGACACCGGGCAGGCGGCCAGCCCACACACCCGGCCCTCGGGCAGGCCGGTGATCTCGCGCACCAGGTGCCCGGTGTCGAAGTCCCACAGCAGGACCCTGTTCCCCTCCTCCGCCGTCGCGATCAGCGTCCGCTCCTCGCGGTGCAGTACGGCGACGTGTTTGACCGCCCGGTCGAAGGTGCCGAGCGCGCGGTACGGATCGGTGGGCCGTACGTCGGCCCAGCGCACGTCCCACGGCAGTGCGGGGACCGCTTCGCCCAACCGTCGGGCCAGTTCGTCGGCTCCCGCGGGGAACGCGGCGAGGCGCAGGCGTGCGGCGCGCTCGGGGAGGGGGATCTCCGGGCGCAGGTCGGGGGCGCAGCGCTGCCACGCGGCCGCGGTGGCCGCCACGTCCTCGTCGAACGGGCCGCCCTCGGCCAGGGCCGCCGAGAGCGCGGCGGGTTCGGCGTGGAGCAGGAAGTGCGGGTCCCCCAGCAGTTCGGCCAGCAGTCCGGCGGCGGCCGCGTGCGTCGCCACGTGGGCGTGTACGTAGGGATCGGCGGCGGCCCAGTCGCGGACGCCGGTGCCGGGGTCGAGGGGCACGGTGGCGACCAGTGCGCGGGCCAGCCGCTCGGGCAGCCCCTCGTCGGCCTCCGCGCGCAGTTCCGCGGTGAGGGACTCGTGGTAGAGGCGGTAGACGGAGACCGGCTCGCCCGCGCGGTTGTCGACGGTGGACTCGACGATGTGCGCGCCCGCCTCGGCGAGCAGCCACTCCAGGTCCTCCGGCCGCACGTCGTGTTCCAGCACCGCCGTCGCCATCGCCTGCCAGACGCCGCCGCTGGGCAGTCCCGCTCCCTCGGCGAAGGCGAGCGGGGTGAGGAGGGCGCGGCCGAAGTCGGTGCGCGCGCCGAGCCGTTGGCGCAGCGCCCAGCGGAAGGCGTCCGCCACCGGAGTGCGCGTGCCGGATTCGCCGGGCAGGGGGCTCGGGGTCCCCCGGCCCCTGTCGCGCCCCAGTTCCCTGGCGACCAGGCGGGCCGCGAGGAAGTTGTCGCCCGCCCAGTCGGCCACGTGCCGCGCGAGCGCCTCGGCGTCGGGGCCGTACAGGCCCGTCGAGCCCTCGCCGTCGGGCGCGTGCAGCAGCTTCAGGGCGTAGCGGCGGATGTCGTCGGGGCCGAGCCAGCGGGGGTCGTCGAGGTCGATGCGGGTGAAGTCGGGGCCGAGCGCGGCGTCCACGGAGCGGCGGGCGCCGACCAGGAGCCGTACGCGGGGGACCCGGGCCAGTTCCCGGAGGAACGTGGTCGCGACGAGCCGGGGTTCCTCGGCGCCGCCGACCGCGCCCGCCTCGTCGAGCGCGTCCACGACGAGGCTGAACGGCTCGGTGCGCTCGCGGAGCGCGGCGAGGAGGCGGGGGACGTCCGCGCCCGGGTGCCCCGCGGCATCGGCGACGGCGGCCACGATCTCGTCGAGCCGCAGGTGCCGCGCGTGGACGTGGGCGTCGACGGGGCACAGGGGCAGCCGTACGGCGGGGTCGATGTCGTCGAGCGCGGTCCGCAGGGCCGGGTCGGCGAGCAGGACGAGGCGGCCGAGCAGCGCGGACTTGCCGACGCCGCCGCCTCCGGTGACCAGGACGGCGCTGCCGGGTCCCGCCGGGTCGCCGTCGAGCCAGGCGGCCAGTTCGCCGATGGCGCTCGTGCGGCCGGTGAAGTAGGAGGCGCGGCCCGGGAGCGCGTCGCTGCCCCGGCCGCGCGGGCCGAAGTGACTGTCGAGTTCGCGCTGCTGGCGGGGGTCGCGCCGGGCGCGGGCCGCGCGCGCCGGGGCGCTGATCCACGTGCGCTGTTCGGCCAGGTCGAGTTCGCCCGGGTGGAGGTCGGGGTCGTAGCGCGGGTTGGGGACGAACGGGAAGCCGTCGCCCGCGAGCATGGCGAGGGTGGCGCGCTGGCGGGTGCCGCGCCGGTCGAGGAGTTGGTTGACCCGGTCGACGATCGCTTCGAGGTACAGCTTGGGCTGTTGGTTGCCGCCGAGCAGCAGCCCGTCGACGGCCTCGCGCAGGGCCGCGGCGAACGCGCCGTCCGCGGCCAGTTCCTGGGGGCGGGTGGCGGCGATGACGGAGAAGGCGTCGAGCCGCTGTTCGTCCAGGGAGCGGCGGCTGATCAGGTCGTCGGCCAGCGAGCGCAGCGCGTCGACGGCGCCCTGGCCCGCGTAGCAGGTGTCGATGAGCAGGAGGATGCGGCTGAAGCCGTTCTCGACGAGGATCTCCACGACCCGTTCGGATTCGACGGCGGAGCTGCGCAGTTGGCCGGGGACGCTGTCGCGGCACATCAGGAAGTGGCCCTTGGCGTCGCGGTCGCCGTGGCCGCTGACGTAGACGGCGACGACGTCGTCCGTGCGGTCCTCCAGGGACGCCCAGTGGGCGAGTCCGCGTCTGAGCTGTTCGGCCGTGGGGTCCAGGAGGCGGTGCGACGCGGCGTAGCCGATGCGGCCGAAGACGTCCGCGACGGTCGACAGGTCGGCGTCGACGCCGGGGAGTTCGGGGAGTTCGTCCTCGTGGTCGTAGCGGGCCGTGCCGCTGACGACGAGGACCCTGCGGACGGCTTCGGGTGCGGTCATCGCCGCAGTCCCGCCGCGATCGCCGCGCCCGTCTCGGGGGCGGTGAGGTGCCGGACGAGGTCGTGGGTCGCCCAGCCGTTGTCGAGGAGCACGTCGCGTACGTACGGCTCCGTGCCGCGCCCCGCTCCGAAGCGCGGCGCGAGTTCCTTGGCGAGCGCCACCATGTCGCCCCGGGCGCAGAGGTTGGTCCAGGAGCGCACGCCGCCGGGCCAGGCGCCCCGACCGGACGCGGGGTCGGGGGCGGGCCGCAGCCTGTCGAAGACCACGGTGGGCGCGCCGAGCGGCGAGCCGAGCGTGACCAGGGTCCGCACCGGCCACCGGGGGTGGGCGCACAGCGCCTCGTACGCGACGACGCTGCCCAGCGAGTGGCCGACGAGCACCCGGGTGTCGGGGCCGACGACCGCGGCGACCTCCTGCTGGACGCGGGCGCGGACGGCGTCGTCGGTGAGGTACCCCACGACCTGTTTGAGCACGCCGATCAGGAACCGGTCGGTGAACCTGGCGGGCAGCAGCCCGCCGAGCACGTACAGCGCGCGCTGCACGGTGACGGGGGTGATCGCCTTGGTGCCGGGGGCGGGGCCCGGCGGTTCGACGCGGGCCGGGTCCGTGCGGTGGGCCTCGGCCCACATCGCGTACAGCAGTTCCCGCTCCGGGCCTTCGGCGACGTCGCGGTAGGTCCAGGCCCGTTCGCCCTTGGCCGGGGCGCCGGGCGGCCTGAACCAGTGCCCGTAGTGCGCGATCAGGACGTCGGCCGGGTCCGGCGGGGCTCCGCCCGCGTGGACGATGCCGTCGATCAGCGGGGCCGCGAGGGTGTCGTGCTGGGTCCGCGCGCCCAGGTACTGCTTGCCGATTCCGTGGACGACCACGATCGCCGCCATCGCGCGCTCCCCCCGCCGGGCCGTTGCACTCGGTGGGATCGTACAACTGGCCCGGCCCGCTCAGGAGTTGGCCGCGAGCTCCGGTTGCGGCTCGGCCGCGGGGCTCCGGGGGCGGCGGGAGCGGGCCTCCAGCCAGAGGGAGAGCGCGATGAGCAGGGCGGCGAGCACGCCGAAGCCCCGTGGGAGGTGGCTGGTCAGCAGGAGGACCAGGGTGCGCTGGGACTTGACCAGGTCGACGGTGTGCGCGATGTAGTCCTCGCGCATCTTCACGTGCCCGGCGAAGGCGGTGACGGTGTCCTCGGACAGGCCCATCTTCCTCGCGTCGCGCAGCTCGGTGTCGATGATCTCCTCGCCGTTGACGGGGGCTCCGGTGACGGGCTCGACCCAGAACATCCGCTTGGTGGTGTACCAGCGGGTCATGCCGGTCTTGGTGACGGCCTCGGCGCTGATGTCGGGAATGGGCATCTTCCTGGGCATCGGGACCTGCCGCCAGGGGACGGTCTGTTCGAAGTAGTAGACCTCCAGGCCGCGGAACTTCCTGGTGCCCTTGTAGTGGATGGGCGCGGTGATGCGGGCCTGCGCGTCGAAGTATTCGTAGTCGCGCTTCTCGGTGAGGAAGGGCCACTTGAACTCGATGCCCTCGCGCCTGACCGGGGCGCCGTCGACCGACTCCCCCGTGGCGTGGACGGGGGCCTGGCTGTGGGCGTCGAAGATGTAGCGCTCGGGGATCTGGGAGACCATCCGGCCCTTGTCGTCGACGATGTGGGTGAGGGTGTTCCAGACGACGACGTCGCGCCCCGCGCTCTTCTCGATCTCCTCCGACGCCGCGACGTCGCCCTTGAGGGTCTGCACGATGGTGACCTTGGGGACCTTCTTGGCCTTCATGCCCCCGTAGTAGTCGAGGAGGGTCGCGTCCTTCGCTTCGAGGACGACCTCCTGGTACTGGCCGGGCGGGACCTTGGCGAGCCGGGGGAAGGCGTACCAGCGCAGCAGCGGCGCCATGGCGGCGAAGAAGAAGGCGAGGGCGAGGAGTACGAGGCTGGCTCTGCGGCGCATGACCGGCCGTCCCTTCGGTTGTTTCCCCGGGCGTTCCACGGGCCAGGGGGCTGCGGCCGGTTACTTCTTGGGGCCCGGGACGGTCGTCAGCAGGGGTTTGGGCGAGGTTTCGCCGGAGGGTGCCCCGATGGCCGTGACCGTGAGGACGAGGGCGAGGGCTGCGGCCATTCCGACGGCGGCGGCGATGAGGGCGCGCATGCTCGGCCTCCCTGGAACCTGGATCTGATGCTTCGTCAGGTGGGTTGGGGCACCGTAGCAACGGCGGCGCGAGATGAGAACAGGCCGGGCGCGACGGTGGGAACGGGCCGGACGCGGCGGTGGGAACACGCCGAACCGCCCCTGTCCCGGAGGGGGTCAGGGGCGGTTCGAGGTTCTGGTGCTTCCGTGCTCGCTTACGCGCCCGGCGAGGCGGAGGCGGAAGCCGAGGGGGACGGGCTCGACGACGGGCTCGACGACGGGCTGGGCGTGGTCGTCGGGGCGGCCTCGACCTTGAGCTCGATCGTCAGGACCGCGCCGCTCGCCGTGGTGAGCCGCAGGAAGAACGTGCCCGTCTCGCCGTCCGCGTACATCTCCGGCAGCTGGAGCGTGCCGTCCGCGCCGGTCGTCAGGTTCAAGCTGTAGGCCGTCTTGCCCGCGACCTTGAAGGACGGACCCTTGGTGTTGGCCTCGGTCGCGTCGGCGGACGCGACCATCGTCGCGGTCACGGCGGTGTCGCCGACCGCCACGCCCTTGTACGTGGTCCTGACCGTGGCCCGGTTCGCGAACTTCTCGCCCGCCTTGGCCGTCAGCGCGTCCGAGTCGGTACGGGTGAGGGTGTCGGCCACCCGCGCGGTGACCGCCGCGGCGACGTCGACGGCCCGCACGTCACGGCCGAGGACCGTGGCGCGCACGGTGAACTTCCCGGTCGTCTCGCCGGCCTTCAGGACCGGTGCCGTGGCCGTGCCCGAGGCGCCGGTGATGATCGTGGCCAGCCTGACGCCGCCGTTGAAGCGGGCGTCGGTGGCGCCGATGATCTCGAACCGGATGTGGGCGCCGGGCACGACCGCGCCCCGCGAGTTCTCCGCGCGGACCTTCGCCCTGCCGCCGAACTCCTCGCCCGCGGTCGCGGACAGCGTGCCGGAGCCCGCGTCCTCGATGTGGTGCACCCGCAGGGTCGGCGTCGGCTTGGGCGTGGGCCTGGTCGGGTCGGGGTTCGGCTTCGGCGGGTCGGGGGTCGGCTTGGGCGCGGGCTTCGACGGGTGGGGCTTGGGAGTCGGCCTCGGCTTCGGCACGGGGCCGGGGTGCGTCGGCAGGGAGTCGGGCGTCCGGGTGTCGGGGAGCACGCCGGAGCCGTCCGGCACCTCGTGCGTCCCCTTCTTGTAGTACTCGAACCAGTCGAGGACCGTGCGCAGGTACTCCTGCGACTGGTTGTAGCCCAGGATCGCCTTGTCCAGGTCCGCCTGCACGGTCAGGTCGCGGCCGCCCGCGCAGAGGTACTTGCCCGCGGCGAGGGCCGCGTCGTAGATGTTGTTCGGGTCCTTGGCGCCGTCGCCGTTCCCGTCCTGGCCCCAGGTCGCCCAGGTCGAGGGGATGAACTGCATCGGCCCGACGGCACGGTCGTGCGTCGTGTCGCCGTCGTACTGTCCGTTGTCGGTGTCGCTGATGTTCGCGAAGCCGACGCCGTTGAGGACGGGGCCGAGTATCGGGGTCAGCGTGGTGCCGTTGGCGTCGACGGCACCGCCGCGCGCCTGGCCCGACTCGACCTTGCCGATCGCGGCGAGCAGCTGCCACGGCAGGCGGCAGGCGGGGTCCTCCGCCTGGACGGTCAGCTCGGCCTGCTTGTACGCGGCGAGGACCGTGGCCGGCAGGCCCGCCTCGGCCGCGCCCGTGCCGATCGGGGTGTTGGTCACCGTGTTGCCCGGCGGGTTCGGGGTGTGCAGCGGCGGCAGGTCCGTGTAGTACGGGGAGTTTCCGCTGACCGGGGTGTCCGGCGAGGGCGTGGTGTCGGCGGCCGAGTGGCCGTCGTCGGTGGTCTGCTGAGCGAGCGGGGCGCCCGGTGCCTGGGACGCGGTGAGCGCCGCGACGGCGAGCGCTGCCACGGCGGTGGTGGTCGCCCCCCTGCGCAGCCGACGGCCGAATTGCGCTGCCATACCTCTGAACCCTCCCCATCTACGCTCCCCGCACTCCCCAGCGCGAAGACTCAGGCGACATTACGTCAACCGATGGCCCGAGCACAGCGCGCCCAGCCCTATTTTCATGTGTTCATCACCTAACCGTTGCCCAAATCCCGGAATCCAGGAGTCCCGCATACTGAACGGCACCGCACCGGGAGGGGATCGCCACACCATGCCGTTCACGCTCAGCCACGCGGCCGCCGTGCTGCCCGCGATACGCAGGGACGGCACCGCGCGCGGGCCGCTCTGCGTCTCCGCGCTCGTCGCGGGGTCGTTCGCGCCCGACATGACGTACTTCGCCGACTCGATGCTGCCCGGGGCGATGGAGTTCGGTGACGTCACGCACGCGCCTGTGGGGCTCTTCACGGTGGACGTGCTGGTCACGGCGGCCCTGGTGGGTCTCTGGCTGCTGGTGCGCGAGCCGCTGGTGGCGCTGCTGCCCGGCGGGTGGCAGGGGCGGGTGTACGCGGTGGTGCGGGGCGCCAGGTGGCGGGACGTGCCGGTGGGGCCGCTGCTCGCGCGCTTCTACGTCTCGGCGGTGATCGGCGCGCTGACGCACGTCGTGTGGGACGCCTTCACGCACCTCGACCGGTGGGGCACCAGGCTGCTTCCGGTGCTCGACGAGACGGTGGCGGGCTTCCCGCTGTACCTGTTCGCGCAGTACGGGAGCTCGGCGGTGGCCCTGGCGGGGCTGGCGTGGTTCACGGCGTCACTGCTGCGCCGGACGCCGGCGGACCAGGCGAACCCGGCGAACCCGGCGGACCCGGCGGATCCGGCTGACGCGGCGGGGGCCGCGGGCGGCTCGGCGGGGGCGCCGCCTCCCGGGGTGCCCCGGCTGTCGGTCCGTACCCGCCGGCTGTCGATCGGCTTCATCGCGCTGTGCGTACTGCTGGGCGTCGTGCACCGCTGCCTGCGCTGGTACGACTACTGGGGCCGGATCGAGACCCCGCTCGACATCGTTCCCACGGCATGCTTCGGGGCGGGAGCGGGGCTCGCGCAGGGGCTCATCCTGTACGGGTTGGCCATGCGGCAGCGGTACGGAACGGGGTCGGGGTCGAGGTCGGGGTCGGGGCGACAGGTGTCGGCAGCGGGTCCCGGGCCGGACCGTCGGACGGGACGTTCTCGTGCGGGGCGCTCCCGTCGGACCTCTCGCTGATCGAGCCGACCGGGGTGAAGCCCCGCGCCACCGACCTGCCGGTGTTGAGGTTGCGGTGCACGGCGTGGGCGACGCGCTCCACCGTGCGTACGCCGTGGCCCATGGAGGGGTTGCCCTGGCTGAGGACGGCGATCCGGTAGTCCTGGGCCTTCCCGGCCGGGGGCCCGCCCGTCTTGGACCCGCCGGCCCGGGGCCTGCCGGTGAAGGCGCCGACGCTGTGGACGCGCCAGCCGTGCGTGGCGCGCTTGAGCCAGCCGTTCTTGAGGTGGACACCGACGCCCTGCGGCACTCCGGCCGACACGCCCCACGCCTGGCCCGGCACGACCGCGCCCATCAGCCTGAGGCCGTAGGCGCGGTGCGCCTTGTCGAGCACGGGGCTCTTGGACGACGTCAGCGCGGAGAGCAGGCGGAGCTGGTCGCGGGCGGTGGTGCGGGTGAGGCCCCAGTAGCCGCGGTGGCCGAGGGACGTGTCGTGGGCGCGGGTCAGCCGCAGGACCGTGCGCAGGCGGTCGCGGCCCAGGCTCCACCAGAACGCGGACGCCGCGCGGTTGTCGGAGCGGGTGATCATCGCGTGCGCGCGGCGCTTCTCGCGGGCCGTGAGGGGGCGGTGTCCGGTCTGGGCGCGGCGCAGGGCGCCCTGAAGGATCAGCACCTTGGCGATGCTGGCGGCGTCGTAGCGCCGGTCGGCGAGGAGCCCGCAGCGCAGACCGCGGCGGGTGTCGTGCACGGCCACGGAAACGGTGCCCGCGCGGCCCTTGAGCGCCCTCCGGATGTCGCGCGCGAGACGCGCGGCGAGATCGGGGTCCTGCGCGGAGGTGCAGAGGGGTGCGGGGCGGCCCCGGGACACGGCGTGGGCCGGGGCGGTGGCGGTGGCGGTGGCGGTGGCGGTGGCGGTGGCGGTGGCGGTGGCGGTGGCGGTGGCGGTGGCGGTGGCGGTGGGAAGGGTGACCGGGAGGGTGAGGGTGGCGGCGAGGAGGGTGACGGCACAGGTGAGGTGACGCATGCGCCCAGTCTGGGAGCGCGGTCGCCGAGAGGGATGGGGGTGCTGCGCCATCTGGCGGTGCGGACGTGCGGAATACGGGACGTGCGGAATACGGGACGGCGGGCCCCCCCGGGCCGGGGGGGGGCCCCCCCCCCCCCCGGGGGGGGGGCCCCCCCCCCCCCCCCCCGCCGCCCCCCCCCCCCCCCCCGGCCCCCCCG
>NZ_JBITHO010000008.1:231223-493212 GCF_044458065.1 Streptomyces sp. NPDC050504
CCGGCGCCCTGGGGGGGGGCGGGGCGGCCGTGGGGGTGGGGGGGGCGGCCCCAGGGGGGGGGGGGGCGGGGGGGCCGGGGGGCGGGGCGGGGGCGGGGGGGGGGGCCCCCCGGGGCGGGGGGGGCCCCCCCCCGCCCCGGGGGGGGCGGCCCGCCCGCGCCCACGCGGCTGAGCCCCACGTCGACACGGCGGCGCCGCACGTCGACACGGCCCCGCGCCCCGAAAGGGGCGCGGGGAACCGCGCGGGGGCGGGGCACGCGCCGCACGCACCTGCCCCGCGTGGGCAGGACCGCCCCCGGCAGGGGGCTAGTGCGCCGCGGACTCCCAGTCCGCGCCGACCCCGACGGACACGTCGAGCGGCGCCCGGAGCTCCACCGCCCCCGACATCTCGCGGCGCACCAGCTCCTCCACCCGCTCCCGCTCCCCCGGAGCGATCTCCAGAACGATTTCGTCGTGGACCTGGAGCAGCATCCGGGAGCCCAGCTCCGCCTCCCGCAGCGCCCGGTCGACGTTGAGCATCGCGACCTTCACGATGTCCGCCGCCGTGCCCTGGATCGGCGCGTTGAGCGCCATCCGCTCCGCCATCTCGCGCCGCTGGCGGTTGTCGCTGTTCAGGTCGGGGAGGTAGCGGCGGCGGCCGAGCACCGTCTCCGTGTACCCCGTCGCCCGCGCCTCGTCGACGACCCGGCGCAGGTAGTCCCGTACGCCGCCGAACCGCTCGAAGTAGGTGTCCATCAGGCCGCGCGCCTCCGCCGCCTCGATGTTCAGCTGCTGCGAGAGGCCGAAGGCGGAGAGCCCGTACGCCAGGCCGTACGACATCGCCTTGATCTTGCGCCGCATCTCCGCGTCGACGGCCGACTTGTCGACGGCGAAGACCTGCGAGGCGACCGTGGTGTGCAGGTCCTCGCCCGAGGTGAACGCCTCGATGAGGCCCGCGTCCTCGGAGAGGTGCGCCATCACGCGCAGCTCGATCTGGCTGTAGTCCGCGGTCATCAGCGACTCGAAGCCCTCGCCGACCACGAAGCCGCGCCGGATGGCCCGGCCCTCGTCGGTGCGGACCGGGATGTTCTGGAGGTTGGGGTCCGTGGAGGAGAGGCGGCCGGTCGCGGCGACCGTCTGGTTGAAGGTCGTGTGGATGCGGCCGTCCGTCGCGACGGTCTTGATCAGGCCCTCGACCGTGACGCGCAGCTTCGCCTGCTCGCGGTGGCGGAGCATGACGACCGGCAGTTCGTTCTCGGTCTGGGACGCCAGCCAGGCCAGCGCGTCCGCGTCCGTGGTGTAGCCGGTCTTGGTCTTCTTGGTCTTGGGCAGGTTCAGCTCGCCGAACAGCACTTCCTGGAGCTGCTTGGGCGAGCCGAGGTTGAACTCGTGGCCCGCCGCCGCGTGCGCCTCCTTCACCGCCTGCTGCACGGCGGCAGCGAACTGCTGCTCCATGGACTCCAGGTGCCCCCGGTCGGCCGCGATGCCGTGCCGCTCCAGCCGGGCCAGCAGCTCGGACGTCGGGAGCTCCACGTCGTGCAGCAGCTGCGCCGCGCCGACCTCCTGGAGCCGCTCGTGGAAGGCGTCCCCGAGGTCGAGCACCGCGCGCGCCTGCGTCATCAGCGCGTCGGCCTCGGCCTGGTCGTCGGAGCCGAAGGCGAGCTGCCCGTCGGCCGCGGCGGCCGGGGCCAGCTCACGGCCCAGGTACTCGACCGAGAGCGCGTCCAGCGCGAAGGAGCGGCGGCCGGGCTTCACCAGGTACGCGGCGAGCGCGGTGTCCATCGTGACGCCCGCGACGCTCCAGCCCTGCTCGGGGAAGACCCGCATGGCGCCCTTGGCGTTGTGCATCACCTTGGGCCGCTCGGGGTCCGCGATCCAGGCGGCGAACGCCTTGTCGTCCCCCTCGGTCAGCTCGGCCGGGTCGAACCAGGCCGCGGCGCCGTCCGCCGCCGCGAGGGCGACCTCGGTGACGCTGCCCGCGCCCAGCGCCCAGGTGTCGCCTGTGACCACGCCGAGCGGCTGCCCGCCGTGCTCGGAGAGCCACGGCGCCAGCTCGTCGGCGCCGATGACCGTCCCGTCGACCTCCACGCCCGCCTCGGGCGCCGCGGCCTCCTCGGCACTGCCGCCGGGGTCGACGGCGAGGAGGCGCTCGCGCAGCGAGGGGTTGCGGATCTCCAGCACGTCCAGCACGCCGGTGACGGCCGCCCGGTCGTAGGGGGCGCGCTCCAGCTCGGCGGGGCCCTTGGGCAGCTCGACGTCGCGCACCATCTCGGTGAGCGTGCGGTTGAGCTTGACGGCGTCCAGGTGGTCCCGGAAGTTCTGCCCGGCCTTGCCCTTGACCTCGTCGGCGCGCTCCACCAGCTCGGCGAACGAGCCGAACTGGTTGATCCACTTCGCGGCGGTCTTCTCGCCGACGCCGGGGATGCCGGGGAGGTTGTCGGACGGGTCGCCGCGCAGCGCGGCGAAGTCCGGGTACTGCTGCGGGGTCAGTCCGTACTTCTCCTCGACCTTCTCCGGCGTGAAGCGGGTCAGCTCCGAGACGCCCTTGGTCGGGTACAGCACGGTGATGTTCTCGGTGATCAGCTGGAAGGAGTCGCGGTCGCCGGTGACGATCAGCACCTCGAACCCGGCCGCCTCCGCCTGCGTGGCGAGCGTGGCGATGATGTCGTCCGCCTCGTACCGCTCGACGGCGAAGCGGTCGGCGTGCATCGCGTCCAGCAGCTCGCCGATCAGCTCGACCTGCCCCTTGAACTCGTCGGGGGTCTTGGAGCGGTTCGCCTTGTACTCCGGGAACTCCTCGGCGCGCCACGTCTTGCGCGACACGTCGAACGCCACCGCGAAGTGCGTGGGCGCCTCGTCGCGCAGGGTGTTCGCCAGCATCGACGCGAAGCCGTAGACGGCATTGGTCGGCTGGCCGGTCGCGGTCGTGAAGTTCTCCGCGGGCAGCGCGAAGAACGCCCGGTACGCCAGGGAGTGCCCGTCCATCAGGAGCAGGCGCGGTCGGTTGTCTACGGTCTTCTTCGACGCTTTCTCAGCCACGTCCCCGATCCTGCCACGGACCACTGACAATCCCGACCGGCAAGACCTCCCGGGACCCCGTGTCAGTGACGCGTGACAGGATCGGATGCACACGCGATCGCACACTCGCACCCGCCTCAGGCTCGAAGGGGAGCACGATGGCCAGCAAGCCGCCCGCAGGTGACCCGGTCCAGGACGCGCCACAGGTCACGCCGCCGCAGCACGCCGCGGCCGGCCTCCCGGCCGTGGTGCACACGCTGCGCGTCTCCCAGGAGCAGATGGGGCTGGCCCGCACGGCGCGCACGCTGCTCAGGGTGAACCAGAAGAACGGCTTCGACTGCCCCGGCTGCGCCTGGCCCGAGGGCGAGAAGCGGCACGTGGCGGAGTTCTGCGAGAACGGCGCGAAGGCCGTCGCCGAGGAGGCGACCCTGCGCCGGGTCACCCCCGACTTCTTCGCCGCGCACCCCGTGGCCGACCTGGCGACCCGCAGCGGCTACTGGCTGGGCCAGCAGGGCCGGATCACCCGCCCCGTGTACCTGGCGGAGGGCGCGGAGGCGTACGAGGAGGTGAGCTGGGAGCGGGCCTTCTCGATCATCGCGGAGGAGCTGACCGCCCTGGCCTCCCCCGACGAGGCGCTGTTCTACACCTCGGGCCGCACCAGCAACGAGGCGGCGTTCCTGCTCCAGCTGTTCGCCCGCGAGTTCGGCACGAACAACCTCCCCGACTGCTCCAACATGTGCCACGAGTCGTCGGGTTCGGCGCTGACCGAGACGATCGGCATCGGCAAGGGCAGCGTCCACCTGGAGGACCTGCACCGGGCCGACCTGATCGTGGTCGCGGGGCAGAACCCGGGGACGAACCACCCGCGCATGCTCTCCGCGCTGGAGAAGGCCAAGGAGGCGGGCGCGAAGATCGTTTCGGTGAACCCGCTGCCCGAGGCGGGCCTGGAGCGGTTCATGAACCCCCAGAAGCCGATCGGCGTCCTCAGGGGCACCGCGCTCACCGACCTCCACCTCCAGATCCGCATCGGCGGCGACCAGGCGCTCTTCCGCCTCCTCAACAAGCTGGTGCTGGAGACCGCGGGCGCGGTCGACGAGGACTTCGTACGGGAGCACACGCACAGCTTCGAGGAGTTCGCGGCCGCCGCCCGCGCCGCCGACTGGGACGAGACGCTGGCCGCCACGGGCCTGACCCGCGCCGAGATCGAGCAGACCCTCGGCCTGGTCCTGGCGTCGAAGCGCACCATCGTCTGCTGGGCGATGGGCCTCACCCAGCACAAGCACTCCGTGCCCACGATCCGCGAGGTCGTCAACTTCCTGCTGCTGCGCGGCAACATCGGCCGTCCCGGCGCGGGCGTCTGCCCCGTGCGCGGCCACTCCAACGTGCAGGGCGACCGCACGATGGGCATCTTCGAGCGGCCCGCGCCCGCCTTCCTGGACGCCCTGGAGAAGGAGTTCGGCTTCGCCCCGCCGCGCCACCACGGCCTGGACGTGGTGCGTTCCATCGAGGCGCTGCGCGACGGCAGGGCGAAGGTCTTCTTCGCCATGGGCGGCAACTTCGTCGGCGCGACGCCCGACACGGACGTGACCGAGGCCGCGATGCGCCGCGCCCGCCTGACCGTCCACGTCTCGACCAAGCTCAACCGCTCGCACGCCGTCACGGGCAGGCGCGCGCTGATCCTGCCCACCCTCGGCCGCACCGACAAGGACGTGCAGGCGTCGGGCAGGCAGTTCGTCACCGTCGAGGACTCCATGGGCATGGTCCACTCCTCGCGCGGCAACCTGGCGCCCGCGGGCGACCGGCTGCTCTCCGAGCCCGCGATCGTCGCCCGGCTCGCCCGCGCGGTGCTCGGCGAGAAGTCCCGTACGGAATGGGAGGAGTTCGAGCGGGACTACGCGACCATCCGCGACCGCATCTCGCGCGTCGTCCCCGGCTTCGAGGACTTCAACGCGCGCGTGGCCCGGCCCGGCGGCTTCACCCTGCCGCACGCCCCGCGCGACGAGCGCCGCTTCCCCACCGCCACGGGCCGGGCCAACTTCACCGCGGCCCCCGTGGAGTACCCGAAGGTGCCCGAGGGGCGGCTGCTCCTGCAGACGCTGCGCTCCCACGACCAGTACAACACCACCGTCTACGGCCTGGACGACCGCTACCGGGGCATCAAGGGCGGCCGCCGCGTCGTCATGGTCAACCCCGACGACGCCCGCGAGCTGGGCCTGGCCGACGGTTCGTACGCCGACCTCGTCGGCGAGTGGCGGGACGGGGTGGAGCGGCGGGCCCCCGGCTTCCGCGTGGTGCACTACCCGACCGCGCGCGGCTGCGCTGCGGCGTACTACCCGGAGACGAACGTGCTGGTGCCGCTGGACTCCACGGCGGACGTCAGCAACACCCCCGCCAGCAAGTCCGTGATCGTGCGTCTGGAACAATCACCCACCGTCTAAGCGTTCGCTTAGACGCGTGTGCGTGCCGGAGGAACCGGCACGACACGACGGAACACCGCGAACGGAGCCGGGCCATGGGTGAGCAGTCCACAGTGAAGTTCCCGCCGGAGGTCATCGAGGAGTACGCCTCCCAGGGCATCGACCTGCCCGCGCTCTTCTCCGCCGGGCACCTCGGCGAGCGCATGGGCGTGCGGATCGTCGAGGCGTCGGCCGAGCGCGTCGTCGGCACCATGCCGGTCGAGGGCAACACCCAGCCGTACGGGCTCCTGCACGGCGGGGCGTCCGCGGTGCTCGCCGAGACGCTGGGCTCGGTCGGCTCCATGCTGCACGGCGGCATCAAGAAGATCGCCGTCGGCGTCGACCTCAACTGCACGCACCACCGCGGCGCCCGCAGCGGCCTGGTCACCGGGGTCGCCACCCCCGTCCACCGGGGCCGTTCCACCGCGACGTACGAGATCGTCATCACCGACGAGCAGGACAAGCGGGTCTGCACCGCCCGGCTGACCTGCCTGCTGCGCGACGTCCCCGCCGAGACGGCCTGACGCACGGGAAGGAGGGGCCCACCGACCGGCGGGCCCCTCCCCTCCGGTCGGACTACCGGGCGACCGGCAGCGTCACCGAGCTGACGCCCGACCTGACGGACAGCTCCGTGCCCGCCGGGTGGCGCAGCGTGTAGTCGTGGTCGGTGGAGATCAGGACCACGCCCAGCCGGTGGCCCTTCTTGAAGACGTAGTCCTGCGGCTGCATCCCCCACCGCAGCCGGTACTCGCGCCCCTCCACCAGCTTGGTCTGGCGCTCCGGCGTCACCCTGTTCCTGGCGTCCAGCCAGCCGCGCGACACGATCTTGAAGTCCGCCGTCTCGGTGCGGTGCCTGGTGCGGTACGTGCAGCCGGTGTCACCGGGGATGCCCTGCCCGTAGCAGATCTGCTGCGAGGTGTCCTGGTAGAGCCCGGCCGTCGAGCGGGTGTCCGTGCCGTAGTCCACGAGCAGCGCCGTCACGTAGGGCGAGGTGCCCTTGAGCGAGGCCCGCACCGACACCTCGGGCGCGCCGTTGACCCGCACGTCGCCGGGGAGCGCCCCCGTCGTGTACGCCAGCCGGTTCGGGTTCGCCGCGTCGGGCGCCGCGACCAGCTGCTCCGCGGTCAGGGTGCGCCCCGCGTCGGTCAGGGTGCGCCTGCCGGGAAGACCGGGCAGCGGCGAGAGGCCGCCCCCGTTCAGCCGCAGCGTCAGGTCGCGGGTGCCCTTGGCGGGCCAGTCGGACTGGCGCTTCCAGCTGAAGTCGGACTGCTCCACGTCGACCTTGGGCTCGTCCAGGGCGCCGTTCTTCAGCCCGTAGAGCCAGTAGTCGAACCACTGGTGGGTCTGGCGCAGCCACTCCTCCATGCGCAGCGGCATGGGGTTGCTGTGTCCGGCCTGGTGCAGCCACATCTTGCGCGGCACCCGGTTCTTGCCGAGCGCCTCCCACAGCTGCCCGGTGTGCCGCGTCTTCACGTTCCAGTCGTTGAGGCCGTGGACGACGAAGACGCCCGCCTTGATCTTCCCGACGTCCTTCAGGTAGTCGCGTTCCTTCCAGAACGGCGTGAAGTCACCGGTCCTGCGGTCCTGTTCGGCCGTCAGCGCGTCCAGCACCGGCTTGCAGACCTCCCGGTCGGTGCGGCTGTAGACGGCCTTGGCGAGGACGTCGGCGTCCTCGCCCTGGTAGCCGCCGGGCGCCACGACCCCGCCGTTCGCGCGGTAGTAGTCGTACCAGGAGGAGATGCCGGAGATCGGGACGATCGCCTTGAGGCCCTTGACGCCGGTCGTCGCGGCGGCGATCGGCAGCGTCCCGTTGTAGGAGATGCCCATCATGGCCGCGTTCCCGGTCGACCAGGCCGCGCCGATCGGCTTCCCGGCCAGGTCCCAGCCCTTGGCCCGGCCGTTCAGCCAGTCCACGGCCGCCTTGGCGCCCAGGGTCTCGCTGCGGTCGCCCGACGTGGGGCAGCCCGTCGAGCCGCCCGTGCCGACGCTGTCGAGCTGGGCCACCGCGTAGCCGCGCGGCAGGTAGTAGTTGTCGTAGTAGCCGGAGTACGGCACGGAGGGACCGATCAGCCCGGGGAGCCTGGTCTGCCTGCCGAGCCCGAGCCGCCCGGCCAGGGGCAGCCCGTCCTCGTCGACGTCGACCTCGTGGAAGGGGACGTCGTTGCCGCCGCCCCAGTAGGGGCTCGCCTCGATGATGGTGGCGACCTTCAGCCCCGCGTCGGTCTCCTTGGGGCGCAGGATCCGCATGCGCACGGTGTCCCGCCTGCCGTCGCGGTCGCTGTCCGCCTCGGTCTCGATGTCCACCTGCTGGTAGACGGCGTCGGCGCGGGAGAAGACCGGCTGGGTCTCGTTGCCGACGATCTTCAGTGCGGGCCGCTCGTCGGCCCCCGCCGCGGGTGCGGGGAGCACCGCGGCCAGGGACACGGCGAGGGCCGCGAGCCCGAACCTGCGCGCGGCCCGCGCCCCTGCCCGGCGCGCCGCGCGCGCGGTCGGCGCGGCACAGGACGCGCCTGCCGTACGGGATGTCTCCGACGTGCCCGGCGTGGGTGTGCCGGTGGGTCTCGCCATCGTGCCTGCCTCCAAGAACCGTGAATCAAGAACCGGGGGACGATCACGCGTGGAGCGCGCACACATTCCATCCCCCCGCACCCCTCCCGCACCAGAGGGCGACCGGAGCGACTCGGGTCGACTCCGGTCGGCTCCGGTCGGCTCCGCCGCTCCCCCGCCCGTTGCCGCCCCCGTCGGCCCGCCCTACCGTGCGGACATGAGGCCGCCGCGATGAGCACCATCGGCCCCGTCGAACCCGAGCCCCCCGGCCGCGACTTCCGCGTCCGCGCACCCGGGCCCGTCGACGTCATCGGCCCGGATCCGCCCCGGGTCTCGGACCGCTGGCGCGAACTGCCGCCGCGCCGCAGGCTGCTCGCCAAGGCCGTGGCCGCCGTCGCCGCGGCCGCCGCCCTCCTCGTACTCCTGCGCCCCTCGCCCTCCGGCTCCGGCGAGCGGCCGCCCGCGCCGCCGCCCCGGCCGCTGTCGCCCTGGCCCGCCCAGTCGACCGCACTCGACTACGAGGGCCCCGGGCCCGCCCGGCCGCCGTCCCCCGCAAACCAGTCCGCCGACTTCCGCTTCACCGTCGCCGTGCGGTACGGAGAGCCGGTGACCGTCGAAGCGCTGCGCCACGGCCTGCCCGGCCTGTCCGCCGTCACGACGCCCGCACCGCCGTTGCGGGTCTCCCCCGGCCGGAGTCTGCGCATCGTCGTACGGACCTCCGTAGACCAATGCACCGAAATGCCCCGGGAGATCGACTATCCGCACCTGGAGATGACCCTGCGCAACAGCCGCATCAGACAGCAGCACAGCTTCCTCTTCGGCGGGGCGTACCCGCGCGACCTCGCCCGTCTGCTGCGCGCGGCCTGCGGCGGACCGACCGTTGAAAGCCCACCCGCGAGCCCCTAACGTGCCTGCATGGCCCCTTCGGCGCACCGCACCTGGACCGGGAGTGCCGCCTGCGTGCTGCTCGCCGCCGCCGCGGCGGCGGGCTGCACCCGGGGCTCGCCCGCGGAGTCCGGCCCTTCGGCGGCGCCCGGCGCCACGGCCTCCACCAGCGTCTCGCCGCTCGTCGCGGACTGCGTCGAGCGCATCGCCTACTGGGCCCGCAAGTCACTCAACGGCGAACGCTGGTCCGGCCTCGACTGGGAGCAGAAGGGGCTCACCGAGGCACAGCACCTCGTCCACGAACGGATCGTCGCCGCGGCCCGCGTCGAACGCGAGCGCCACGGGGCTTTCGCGGCGGCGAAGTTGATAGACCGTCAGGCGGCCGCGGAGTGCGCCGCGCAGGGCGGCGCGACGCATGATCCACAGGTGGACGTACCGCCGCGACCATTACGCACAGTAATATACGTGCAGCAACCACGAAGTTCGCTCAGCGGACACCCGGGCCCCTCCGAATCACCTCCCGAGTCGCCCGCCGCCCCACCTCAAGATCCACTCGTGACAGCACCATGATCAGCTCAAGCTCCTTAGCGGAACTGCGAGTTCTCAGCATGTGGTCAGCGGAACGGAGGGCTCAAAATCCCCATCTGTCCACACTGCTCCCACCAGACCTCCCCCTCGTCATAACAAGACAGTCACAGCCTGTCTGCACCGCTCCCCGCCCTCGCAACCTGCCCTTAGAGTCACGGCCAGTCACCGCGCCGCCGGGCGCGTCACACAGCACGGCTCTGTACCAACCAAGTACGGCCCGGCGAGACACACGGCCCCTCATGGCGAGGGCGCCGCGCCAGGGAGAGGATTGATCGTGCGAAACCGTTCCTTGCTCATACTCACCAGCGTGCTCACCACCGGAGCACTCACGCTCACCGCCTGCGGCTCGCGCGACGACGACAAGAAGGACAAGGCCGACGGGGGCGAAGTAACCGTCGTCATCGGCGTGGACGCCCCCCTGACCGGCCAGAACTCCGCCACCGGCCTCGGCATCCAGTACGGCGTGCAGATCGCCGTCGACGACGCCAACGAGAAGAAACTCGTCCCCGGCGTCAAATTCAAGGTCGAGGCCAAGGACGACAAGGCCCTGCCGCCCACCGGCCAGCAGAACGCCACCGCCTTCGTCGGCGACAAGAAGGTCCTCGGCGTCATCGGCCCGCTCAACTCCGGCGTCGCCCAGACCATGCAGCAGGTCTTCGCCACCGCCAACCTCGCGCAGATCTCCCCCTCGAACACCGCCCCCGAGCTCACCCAGGGCAAGAACTGGGCGGCCGGCAACAAGAAGCGCGGCTTCAAGACGTACTTCCGCACCGCGACCACCGACGCCCTCCAGGGCGGCTTCGCGGCGGACTACGCCTACAACAAGCTCAAGAAGAAGAAGGTCTTCGTCGTCGACGACAAGCAGACCTACGGCGCCGGCCTCTCCAAGCTCTTCAAGCAGGGCTTCACCAAGCTCGGCGGCAGCATCGCGGGCGAGGACCACGTCAACGTCGGCGAGAAGGACTTCTCCGCGCTCGCCACCCAGGTCAAGAACTCCGGCGCCGACCTGCTCTACTACGGCGGCCAGTACGACGAGTCGCAGATCCTGACCAAGCAGCTCAAGGAGAAGGGCGCCAAGATCCCGCTCTTCGGCGGCGACGGCATGTTCACCCCGACCTACATCGAGACCGCCGGCGCCTCCGCCGAGGGCGACCTCGTCACCTCCGTCGGCGCGCCCCTGGACCAGCAGCCCGCCGCCAAGGACTTCATCGCCAAGTACAAGGCCAAGAAGTACCCCGGCGACTACGGCACCTACGGCGGCTACTCCTACGACGCCGCCACCGCCCTGATCCAGGCCATCGGCAAGGTCGTCAAGGACGGCAAGATCCCCGACGACGCCCGCGCCAAGATCGTCGACGAGGTCCAGAAGTCCCGGTTCGAAGGCATCTCCGGCCCCGTCGCCTTCGACGAGTACGGCGACACCACCAACAAGCAGCTCACCGTCTACCAGGTCAAGAAGGGCAAGTGGGAGGCCGTGGAGAGCGGCACCGCCAAGGAGAGCTGAGCACCACCGCACCGCAGTAGCACCCCGTAGCACCCAGGGCCGCGCGGCCACGACCACCCGTCACCGCGCGGCCCGCTTACTACCCCTTGCTCACTCCGCACCCACATGGAGGCCATGCGGTGAACACCCTGCCGCAACAGCTGGCCAACGGGCTGATACTCGGCTCGATGTACGGCCTGATCGCCATCGGCTACACGATGGTGTACGGCATCGTCCAGCTCATCAACTTCGCCCACGGCGAGATCTTCATGACCGGAGGCTTCGGCGCCCTCACGGTCTACCTGCTCCTGCCAGACGGCGTGTCCATGTGGCTGGCCCTCCCGGCGATGCTCGTCGGCGGCGCCATCGTCGCCGTCCTCATCGCGGTCGGGGCGGAACGCTTCGCCTACCGACCCCTACGCGGAGCACCACGACTAGCACCACTCATCACCGCCATCGGCCTCTCCCTCGCCCTCCAGCAGGCCGTCTTCAACTGGTACCCCGACGCCCGCAACGCGCGCGCCTTCCCCGACCTGCCCGGCTCCGGCCTCTCCTTCGGCTCCGTCGACATCTCCACGGACGAACTCTTCGTCCTGATCGCGGCCCCCATCTCGATGGCCGCGCTCGCCCTGTTCGTCCGCATGTCCCGCACCGGCCGCGCCATGCAGGCCACCGCCCAGGACCCGGACACCGCCCAGCTCATGGGCATCGACACCAACCGCATCATCATGGTGGCCTTCGCCATCGGCGGCCTCTTCGCCGCCATCGGAGCCGTCGCCTTCGGCCTGAAGACCAACAGCATCAACTACGACATGGGCTTCCTCACCGGCCTCAAGGCGTTCACCGCGGCCGTCCTCGGCGGCATCGGCAACATCTACGGCGCCATGCTCGGCGGCCTCGCCCTCGGCCTCATCGAAGCCATGGCCATCGCCTACGTCGCCGACATCCCGGGCATGCAGCAGCTCGGCGGCACCGCCTGGTCCGGCGTCTGGGCCTTCGTCGTCCTCATCCTGGTCCTGCTCTTCAGGCCACAAGGGCTACTCGGCGAACGCGTCGCGGACAGGGCGTGAGAACCATGGAAAAGACCACCACCCAGCAGGGGTACCTCCCCCTCCCGGCCTCCGCGGCCCGCCTCCTCGTCGCGGGCGGCGCCGTCGCCACCATCGCCGCCACCTTCCTCGCCTGGACGTGGACCGCCAGCTTCCCCGGCGACCTCACCGTCACCGGCTACCCCGGCGGCCTCCAGGTCCTCGCCCTCATATCCGGCGCGCTCACCCTCCTCTTCGGCCTCACCCTCTGGGACGTACGAGGACTGCGCTGGCTCAACCCCGGCGGCACCTCCAACCCCGTCCTGATGAGCGCGCTCGCCGGATTCACCATCGTCTGGTACACCGTCATCGCCATCGCCTGGGAACTGGAAGGCCTCGCCAACCTCGAACCCGGCGGCTGGATCGCGGCCGTCGCCGCACTCCTCCCCGTACTGGGCGCCCTCGCCCTGCCCCGCACCGCGGAAACGCCCAAGGACCACTTCGCCAAGCCCGCGCGACTGCCCAAGGCCGCCCCGCAGCCCGCGGCCGTCCAGCGGATCGTCATCACCCTGGTCACCGCGGCCGTCCTGCAGACCTTCACCTACGGCATCGGCACCGAGTACGCCGAACTCTTCGTCGGCTTCATCCTGCTGGTCGCCTTCGGTTCCTGGGCACTGATCACCTCGGGCCTCGCCCAGCGCTACACCCAGATCACCGCACGCCACCGCGGATTCGCCGTCACGCTGGCCTTCGTCGCCGCCGCGGTCTTCCCGTTCACCCAGAGCGACGACCACAAGGCCAACCTCGGCGTCAACATCCTGATCTTCGGCACCGTCGCCCTCGGCCTCAACATCGTCGTCGGCCTCACCGGCCTCCTCGACCTCGGATACGTCGCCTTCCTCGGCGTCGGCGCCTACGCCGCGGCCCTGGTCTCCGGCTCCGAGTTCTCCCGCTTCTCCGGCGTCCAGTTCCCCTTCTGGGCCGCCGCGTTGACCGGCATGGCCGCCTCGCTCGTCTTCGGCGTCCTCATCGGCGCACCGACCCTGCGACTGCGCGGCGACTACCTCGCCATCGTCACCCTCGGCTTCGGAGAGATCTTCCGCATCGCCGTCAACAACCTCGACGGCTCCTCGGGCCCCAACATCACCAACGGCCCCAACGGCATCGCCAACATCCCCGACCTCGAACTCTTCGGGTTCAACATGGGCGAGGCCCACGACATCGGCAGCTTCACCCTCGGCAGGTTCTCCAACTACTTCCTGCTGATGCTGCTGATCACCGCCTTCGTCGTCCTGGTCTTCAGCCGCGCCGCCGACTCCCGCATCGGCCGCTCCTGGGTCGCCATCCGCGAGGACGAGACCGCCGCCACCGCCATGGGCATCAACGGCTTCCGCGTGAAGCTCATCGCCTTCGCCCTCGGCGCCGCGCTCGCCGGCCTCGCCGGCACCGTCTTCGCCCACGTCACCTACAGCGTCGTCCCCACGCCGTACCAGTTCGCCGGAGCGGCCCCGCCCAACTCCGCGTTCCTGCTCGCCGCCGTCGTCATCGGCGGCATGGGCACCGTCGCCGGACCCATCCTCGGCGCCTCCCTGCTCTACCTCATCCCGGAGAAGCTCTCCTTCCTCAAGGAGTACGAGCTCCTGGCCTTCGGCGTCGCCCTCATCCTGCTGATGCGCTTCCGGCCCGAGGGCGTCATCGCCGACCGGCGCCGCCAACTGGAGTTCCACGACACCGACGAACAGGCCGACGTACCCGACCAGAGCCTGCCAGAAGGCGGCGTCGGCGTGACCAAGGCGGAGGCGTGACCACGATGACCACCGCGACCACCACCTCCACCGTGCTCGACGCATCGGGCGTCACCATGCGCTTCGGCGGCCTCACCGCCGTGCGCGACGTCGACCTCACCGTCAACAGCGGTGAGATCGTCGGCCTCATCGGCCCCAACGGCGCAGGCAAGACCACTTTCTTCAACTGCCTCACCGGCCTCTACGTCCCCACCGAAGGCACGGTCTCCTACAAGGGCACCGTCCTGCCGCCCAAGCCCCACCTGGTCACCCAGGCCGGCATCGCCCGCACCTTCCAGAACATCCGGCTCTTCGCCAACATGACCGTCCTGGAGAACGTCCTCGTCGGACGCCACACCAGGACCAAGGAAGGCCTCTGGTCGGCCCTCCTGCGCGGCCCCGGCTTCAAGAAGGCCGAAGCCGCCAGCCGCGAACGCGCCATGGAACTCCTGGAGTTCATCGGACTCGCCCACAAGGCGGACCACCTCTCCAGGAACCTCCCCTACGGCGAACAGCGCAAGCTGGAGATCGCCCGCGCCCTGGCGAGCGAGCCCGGCCTGCTGCTCCTCGACGAGCCGACCGCGGGAATGAACCCGCAGGAGACCCGGGCGACGGAAGAACTCGTCTTCGCCATCCGCGACAAGGGCATCGCCGTGCTCGTCATCGAGCACGACATGCGCTTCATCTTCAACCTCTGCGACCGCGTCGCCTGCCTCGTCCAGGGCGAGAAGCTCGTCGAAGGCACCAGCGACGTCGTCCAGAGCGACGAACGCGTCGTCGCCGCCTACCTCGGCACCCCCTACGAAGGCGCCCCGGGCGCGGCGGAGGCCGCCGAGGTCCAGGCGGCCGAGGAGGCCCAGGCGCAGGACGCGCAGGCAGAGGACGCACAGACAGGAGACACCCAGTGACCGCCCTCCTCGAAGTCGAGGACCTCCGGGTCGCCTACGGCAAGATCGAAGCCGTCAAGGGCATCAGCTTCTCGGTGGAAGCGGGCCAGGTCGTCACCCTGATCGGCACCAACGGCGCCGGCAAGACCACCACCCTGCGCACCCTCTCGGGACTCCTGAAGCCGACGGGCGGCCGGATCACCTTCGACGGCAAGCCCCTCTCGGGCATCCCCGCGCACAAGATCGTCGCGCTGGGCCTGGCCCACTCCCCCGAGGGCCGCCACATCTTCCCCCGCCTGTCCATCTACGAGAACCTCCAGCTCGGAGCGTTCCTCCGGAAGGACACCGCGGGCATCGAGAAGGACGTCCAGCGCGCCTACGACCTCTTCCCGATCCTGGGCGAGCGCCGGAAGCAGGCGGCGGGCACCCTCTCCGGCGGCGAGCAGCAGATGCTCGCGATGGGGCGCGCGCTGATGTCCCGGCCGAAGCTGCTGATGCTCGACGAACCGTCCATGGGACTCTCGCCGATCATGATGCAGAAGATCATGGAGACCATCGTCGAGCTGAAGCGCGAGGGAATGACGATCCTCCTGATCGAACAGAACGCCCAGGCGGCGCTCTCCCTCGCGGACCAGGGCCACGTCATGGAGGTCGGCGAGATCAAGCTCACCGGCACGGGCCAGGACCTGCTCCACGACGAGAACGTCCGCAAGACGTACCTCGGCGAGGACTGAGACGCCGTACGGCTCACGCGAGAGGGCCCCGCACCTTCGCCAGGTGCGGGGCCCTCTCGCGTACCGTATGGACAGCGGGCTACTGCCCCTTCGCCGCCTTCTTCTCCTCGGCGTCCTCGATGACCGCCTCGGCGACCTGCTGCATCGAAAGCCGCCGGTCCATCGACGTCTTCTGGATCCAGCGGAACGCGGCGGGCTCGGTCAGCCCGTACTGCGTCTGCAGGATCGACTTGGCCCGGTCCACCAGCTTGCGCGTCTCCAGCCGCTGCGTGAGGTCGGCGACCTCCCGCTCCAGCGTCTTCAGCTCCGCGAACCGCGAGACGGCCATCTCGATGGCCGGCACCACGTCGCTCTTGCTGAACGGCTTCACCAGGTACGCCATGGCCCCGGCGTCCCTGGCCCGCTCGACGAGGTCGCGCTGCGAGAACGCGGTCAGCATCAGCACGGGGGCGATGGACTCGGCGGCGATCTGCTCGGCGGCGGAGATCCCGTCCAGGACGGGCATCTTCACGTCGAGGATGACGAGGTCGGGCCGGTGCTCCCGGGCGAGCTCGACGGCCCTCTGCCCGTCACCGGCCTCGCCGACGACCGTGTAGCCCTCTTCTTCGAGCATCTCTTTGAGGTCGAGGCGGATGAGGGCCTCGTCCTCGGCGATGACGACGCGGGTCGTCAGCGGGGGAACGTGCGCGGAGTCGACGACGTCGGCGTCGACGTCGGCGGGCGTGGGCGACTCGGGGGCGGTCACGGGATGCTCCTCGATACAGGGCGGCACTGCTTCCCATGAGCGTACCTAGCTGAGGTATGGTGTACGCGCGGCGGGATCAGGGAAACCTTAGATTCTGCGAGCCCCGGTAGTCCAACTGGTTAGAGACAATGGATTCAAAACCCATCCAGTGTCGGTTCGAATCCGACCCGGGGTACTTTTCCTAAGATTCCAAGGTCACGGGCAAGAAGCGGATGATCCCGTTCTCGTGAATCGATCCACTTGAGCACTCGACCTCGCACACAGCACCGCAGACTGCCCATATGCAGCTTCATGGCACACAAGTACGGCAAAGAGCGCTGACGCTCCTACGCGACGGGACGAAGAACTCCGACGTCGCCCGCCAACTCGGAGTCCCTGTCGGCACCATCAGCTACTGGAAGCACTCCGATCGGGCACAGCGCGGCGAATGCCCAGGGGCCCGACGGCCTCAATGTCCTCGTTGCGACGGCGCGGAACTCGACACCGCCGCCTACGCCTACCTACTCGGCCTCTATCTCGGCGACGGGCACGTGAGCCACTACGCAGGACACCGAGCGCCCAGCTTGATGATCACCTGCGCGGAAGCCCACCCCGGACTGATAGCCGAAGCAGACGCATCGATGCGTCGCATCTTCCCTGGTAACCGCGTCTGCCAAGTACGCCGAACCGGCTGCCGCAACGTGAAGGTGTACTCCACCCACCTGCCGTGCCTCTTCCCCCAGCACGGCCCCGGCAAGAAGCACGAGCGCACGATCGCCCTCGAACCCTGGCAGCAGGAGATCGTGGACGCCCACCCCTGGGACTTCGTCCGCGGCCTCATCCACTCCGACGGCTGCCGGAACGTCAACTGGACCACCCGCGTCGTCGGGGGCGTGCGCAAGCGCTACGAGTACCCCCGGTACTTCTTCACCAACGTCTCCGACGACATCCGGCGGCTCTACACCGACACCCTCGACAAACTGGGTGTGGAGTGGAAGCGCGCCAACAGGTGCAACGTCTCCGTCGCCAAGCGCGCGTCCGTCGCTCTGATGGACCTCCACGTGGGCCCCAAGCACTGAACCGCCCGGGGCCCGGAAGTCACACCCCGTACGGGCTACTTGGGGCAGTCGTCCTCGCCGATGTGGTGCACCCGCACCAGGTTCGTCGAGCCGGGCACCCCGGGCGGGGAGCCCGCCGTGATGACCACGATGTCGCCCCGCTCGCAGCGGCCGAACTTCAGCAGCAGCTCGTCGACCTGGGCCACCATCGCGTCGGTGGACTCCACGTGCGGCCCGAGGAAGGTCTCCACGCCCCAGGTGAGGTTGAGCTGCGAGCGGGTCGCCGGGTCGGGGGTGAAGGCGAGCAGCGGGATCGGCGAGCGGTAGCGCGAGAGGCGCTTGACGGTGTCGCCGGACTGCGTGAACGCGACGAGGAACTTCGCGCCGAGGAAGTCGCCCATCTCGGCCGCCGCGCGGGCGACCGCGCCGCCCTGGGTGCGGGGCTTGTTCCGCTCGGTGAGCGGGGGCAGGCCCTTGGCGAGGATGTCCTCCTCGGCCGCCTCGACGATGCGGGCCATGGTGCGCACGGTCTCGACGGGGTGCTTGCCCACGCTCGTCTCGCCGGAGAGCATCACGGCGTCGGTGCCGTCGATGACGGCGTTGGCGACGTCGCTGGCCTCGGCGCGGGTGGGCCGGGAGTTGTCGATCATCGAGTCGAGCATCTGCGTGGCGACGATGACCGGCTTGGCGTTGCGCTTGGCGAGCTTGATCGCGCGCTTCTGGACGATCGGGACCTGCTCCAGGGGCATTTCGACGCCGAGGTCGCCGCGGGCGACCATGATGCCGTCGAAGGCGGCGACGATGTCGTCGATGTTCTCGACGGCCTGGGGCTTCTCGACCTTGGCGATGACGGGGAGGCGGTGGCCCTCCTCGTCCATGATGCGGTGGACGTCCTCGATGTCGCGTCCGCTGCGGACGAAGGAGAGGGCGATGATGTCGGCGCCGGTGCGCAGGGCCCAGCGCAGGTCGTCGACGTCCTTCTCGGAGAGGGCGGGGACGGAGACCGCGACGCCGGGGAGGTTGAGGCCCTTGTGGTCGGAGACCATGCCTCCTTCGACGACGGTGGTGTGGACGCGGGGTCCGTCGACGGAGGTGACTTCGAGGGCGACGCGGCCGTCGTCGACGAGGATGCGTTCACCCGGTGTGACGTCGGTGTGCAGACCGGCGTAGGTGGTGCCGCAGGTGTGGCGGTCGCCTTCCACGGGTTCGACGGTGATGGTGAAGTCGTCGCCGCGTTCAAGGAGTACGGGTCCTTCGCGGAATCGGCCGAGGCGGATCTTCGGACCTTGAAGGTCGGCGAGGACGCCGACGCTGCGACCCGTCTCGCTGGATGCCTGGCGGACGTGCTGGTAACGCGCCTCGTGCTCGGCGTAGCTGCCGTGGCTGAGGTTGAAGCGGGCGACGTCCATTCCGGCTTCGACCAGTTGCTTGATCTGGTCGTACGAGTCGGTGGCTGGGCCCAGGGTACAGACGATTTTCGCTCGGCGCATGGTTCGACCCTAGGGCTTACCGGTGGGTAGAAAATCAGCTCGGCATGACTACTCAACAACCTTTGCGTGAAGGGTTATTGACAACTGTTGAAGTGTGCGGGGTGCTGCTCCGATGAGCAGTTGAACGGGGTGTTCCGGCGGGGCCCTAGGGGCCCTCGGAACCGTCGGCGCGGTCAGCCGAGGTAGCCGCGGAGGCTGTTGGCGCGGGTGGGGAGGCGGAGCTTGGCCATGGTCTTGGCCTCGATCTGCCGGATGCGTTCGCGGGTGACGCCGTAGTACTTGCCGATCTCGTCGAGGGTGCGGGGGTCGCCGCCGTCGAGTCCGTACCGGAGGGTGATGACGCCCGCCTCGCGCTCGGTGAACGTGTCGAGCACGGCGCGGATGTGGGCGCTGAGCAGTCCCGCCGCGACCGTCTCGTCGGGGGCGGGGGTGCTGGTGTCCTCGATGACGTCGCCGAGTTCGGAGTCGCCCGCGGAGTCGCCGAGCGGGGTGTGCAGGGAGATGGGCGTGCGGTCGTAGCCCTGGATGCGGGCGACGCGCTCGGGGGTGATGTCGAGTGCGGCGGCGAGTTCGTCGGAGGTCGGCTCGCGGTCGAGGGTGGTGGCGAGTTCGCGGCGCGTGCGGGCGAGGCGGTTGATCTCCTCGACCATGTGCACGGGTACGCGGATGGTGCGGGCCTGGTCGGCCAGGGCGCGGCCGACGGCCTGCTTGATCCACCACGTCGCGTACGTGGAGAGCTTGAAGCCCTTGGTGGGGTCGAACTTCTCGATGGCGCGGATGAGTCCGAGGTTGCCCTCCTGGACGAGGTCGAGGAAGAGCATGCCGCGGCCGGTGTAGCGCTTGGCGATGGAGACGACGAGCCGGAGGTTGGCTTCGAGCATGTGGTTCTTGGCGCGGCGGCCGTCGAGCGAGAGGCGTTCCAGCTCGGGGGTGGGGTTTCCGGTGGCGGCTATCTCCTCTTCGGCGCGGATGCCGGCCTGGACGCGCTGGCCGAGGGTCACTTCCTGTTCGGCGGTGAGGAGGGGGATGCGGCCGATCCGCTTGAGGTAGTCGCCCGCGGGGTCGACGGCGGGGGCGGCGGGGGTCGCCTTGCGGGCGACGGCGGTGGCGGTGGTGGCGGCAGCGTGGGTGGTGGGCAAGGCGGTGCCTTTCGGTCGAGATCTTGTGACGGACCTAAACTTATGCTGGACCTAGTGACTAGGTCAAGCATAAATTTAGGTCCGACCTATGAGAGGGTGGTTCCCATGAGTGCACAGACCCTGCGTGAGCAGAAGAAGCAACAGACCCGGCAGGTGATCTCGGACGCCGCGACGGGTCTGTTCATCGAGCGCGGCTTCGACCGGGTGACGATCGCTGAGGTGGCGGCGGCGGCTGGCGTGGCGAAGATGACGGTGACCAACTACTTCCCCCGCAAGGAGGATCTGGTACTCGATTTGAGTGAGGTCTTCGTCTCCGGCCCCGCGCGTGTGGTGGCCGAGGGGCTCGTGGGGGGCGTGAGTCCCCTGGTGTCGCTGCGGGAGCACTACCTGGCGGCGGTGGAGCGGCACGATCCCGTGATCGGGTTCTCCGGGGAGCCGTTCGCCCGGATGATCGTGGAGAGCCCTGCGCTGCTGGCGCGCCTGCGGGTCTTCCACGAGGAACGGGAGGCGGCGGTGGCGCGGGTGCTGGCGGAGGCCGAGACGGGGGCGGGGGCGGGGGGCGGCGGGGCGCCTTCGGACGGCATCACGTCGGCCGCCGTGGCCGCGCAGCTGGGGGCGGCGCTGCGGCTGCTGTTCGGGCGACTGCTGGAGCGGACGCTGTCGGGAGCGTCGAACGCGGAGATCGCGGTGGCGCACGAGGAGGAGGCGCGGCGGGTGTTCGCGCTGCTGGAGCCGCTGTTCGCGGAGTAGGGGTACGGGACGGAGGGGTACGGGACGGAAGGGGCGCCGCACCCCCGGGCGGACGTCTCGCCTGCGGCGGGCGGTGTCCCTCCCCGAAGCCTCGCCGGGGGCAGGTGCGAACCTGCGGCCCGGTGGGTGGCTGGTCGCGCAGTTCCCCGCGCCCCTAGGTGGGCTGTGCCGAACGGGCCCGTCCAGCACAGGCGCGCCCCGTCAGGGGCGCGGGGAACTGCGCGAGCAAGCCACCACCGGGCCGCAGGTTCGCACCCGGCCCAGGCCCCAGCCCCGGGCAACGGGACCTCCGGGGACCGCACGCCCCAGGCCCCCGCCGCACCCGCCCCCGCTACGCGGACAAATCCGGGGGCGTCATGGTGAAACGCGCGTTGACCTGAGCGAGCACCACCTGCCGCTCGGGCTCCAGATTCAGCACGGGCACCCCCTCCTCCACAGCCCCGCCGCCGTACGCAGCCATCCGCATGCCCCCCGCCATCGGCATCCCGTACGCCTCGGCGCGCTCCGCGCCCAGATCCGCCAGTTCGACGAGCGCCGCGAGCCCCGCGCCCAGCGCCTCGGCGTACTCGCGGGCGCGCTGGACCGCTTCCCGCACGGCCTGGCGGCGGGCCTCGCCGTGTGCCGGGGAGTCGGGGCGCAGCGCCCACCAGGGGCCGTCGACCCGGGTCAGTTCGAGGTCGGCCAGCCGGGTGGTGAGCTCGCCGAGCGCGGTGAAGTCGGAGAGCTCCGCGGTGAGGTGGACCGAGCCGTGGTAGGTGCGGACCCGCTCCCCCTTGCCCCGTTTGGTGAGCTCGGGCGCGATGGAGAACGCCCCGGTCTCCAGCTTCTCCACCGCCTCGCCGTACGTCTTGACGAGGTCGACGGCCTCGGCGTTGCGGCGGGTGAGGTCCTCCAGTGCCGAGCGGCGGTCGGTGCCGCGCGCGCTGACGGTGATGCCGATGCGGGCGATCTCGGGGTCGACTTCGAGCCGCGCTTCGCCGCGCACGGCGACGCGCGGGGTCTCAGGGGTGCCGTACGGGGCGGCGGGCTGGGTGTCGGCGGTGGTCACGGCGGGCTCCCTCGTACGGCGTGGTGCGGCCTGGTGCGCGGTCCCTGTCCGGGTCCGGCCTGGTCGAACGGCCCCCGGCACGGGTACCGGGCGCGTGGTTCCGTCCACTCTCGCATCCCGGTCCGACATTCGGCAGTCACCAGATCGCAACCCTGAGGGGGTGTCGGGGCGTGGGGTGTACAGGTCAGAATCTACGCGCGTTGTGCACCATGCGCACTGTCACAAAGGAGTGGAAATGCCCTTTAATCGTCGGAAGTTCCTGGAGCGGTCGGCCGCGGCGGGTGCCGGTGTGGCCGTCGCGGGCGCGGCCGCCGTACCGGCCGAGGCCCACGGCCCCGGCCACGGACACGGCCACGGGCGTCCGCCGAAGCGCTACTCCTTCACGGTGATGGGGACGACCGACCTGCACGGCAACGTCTTCAACTGGGACTACTTCACGGACAAGGAGTTCGACGACAAGGCCCACAACGACGTGGGCCTGGCGAAGATCTCCACGCTCGTCAACCAGGTGCGCGAGGAGAAGGGCCGCCGCAACACCCTCCTCATCGACGCGGGCGACACGATCCAGGGCACCCAGCTCTCGTACTACTACGCCAAGATCGACCCGATCACCGCCAGGCGCGGTCCGGTCCACCCGATGGCGCAGGCCATGAACGCGATCGGCTACGACGCCGCCGCGCTCGGCAACCACGAGTTCAACTACGGCATCCCGGTGCTGCGCAAGTTCGAGGAGCAGTGCGACTTCCCGCTGCTCGGCGCGAACGCGCTGGACGCGAAGACGCTGCGCCCCGCGTTCCCCCCGTACTTCATCAAGCGCGTGCGGACCCCGTTCGGCCGTGACGTGAAGGTGGCGGTCCTCGGGCTGACGAACCCGGGCATCGCGATCTGGGACAAGGCGAACGTCCAGGGCAAGATGACCTTCCCCGGTCTGGAGGAGCAGGCGGCGAAGTACGTGCCGCGGCTGCGTTCGATGGGTGCCGACGTGGTGATCGTCTCGGCGCACTCCGGTTCGAGCGGCACGTCCTCCTACGGTGACCAGCTCCCGCACATCGAGAACGCGGCGGGTCTGGTGGCGGAGCAGGTGCCGGGGATCGACGCGATCCTGGTCGGGCACGCGCACACGGAGATCCCCGAGTACCGGGTGAAGAACAAGGAGACCGGCAAGGACGTCGTGCTGTCCGAGCCGCTGAAGTGGGGCCAGCGCCTCACGCTCTTCGACTTCGACCTGGTGTGGAGCAAGGGCCGTTGGACGGTGGAGAAGGTCTCGGCACAGGTGCTGAACTCCAACACCGTCGCCGAGGACCCGAAGATCACCCGGCTGCTCGGCGACGAGCACAAGAAGGTCGTGGCCTACGTCAACCAGGTCATCGGCACCTCGACCGCGGCGATGACCACGGCGGACGCGCCGTGGAAGGACGAGCCGATCATCGACCTGATCAACCACGTGCAGGCGGAGACCGTGAAGGCGGCGCTGGCCGGCGGCCAGTACGCGGCGCTGCCGGTGCTGTCGCAGGCGTCCTGCTTCTCGCGCACGGCCCGCATCCCGTCCGGCCAGGTGACCATCAAGGACGCGGCCGGTCTGTACCCGTTCGAGAACACCCTTGAGGCGCGCCTGCTGACCGGCAAGCAGCTCAAGGAGTACCTGGAGTACTCGGCGAAGTACTACGTGCGGACCCCGGCCGGCGGTCCGGTCGACACGTCGAAGCTGACGAACGCCGAGAACACCCCCGACTACAACTACGACGCCGTGTCCGGGCTGACGTACGAGATCGACATCGCCAAGCCGGTCGGTTCGCGGATCGTGAAGCTGTCGTTCGGGGGCAAGGAGATCGACCCGAACGCGCAGTTCGTGCTGGCGGTCAACAACTACCGGGCCAGTGGCGGCGGCGCGTTCCCGCACGTCGCCGCCGCGAAGCAGCTGTGGGCGGACTCGGACGAGATCCGCAACACGATCATCCGCTGGGTGCAGGCGAAGGGCACGGTCGACCCGGCCCTGTTCGCCTCGGTGGACTGGAAGCTGACCCGGGACGGCGTGCCCGTCTTCTGACCGGTTTTCGTTCCAAACCTCTTCTCAGGTCCTTTCGACCAGAGGCACCAGGCCCTTCCGCGCGCTCTGCTGGCGCGGGAGGGTCTGCGGTCGTTCGAGGCCGAAGGTGGTGAAGGCGGTGCGGGCCGGGAGCGGGTAGACCTCCTTGCCCGTGAGGTCGTTGAGGATGGTCGCGCTGCGCCAGGCGGCGAGACCGAGGTCGGGGGCGCCGACGCCGTGGGTGTGCCGCTCGGCGTTCTGTACGTAGACGTTGCAGCCGGTGCCGGTGACGGACGGGTCGAGGATCAGCCGGTACTGCTCGTCGACGCGGGGGCGGGTCGAGGCGTCGCGGCGCATGTACGGGTCGAGCCCGGCGAGCATGCGGTCGAGGGGGCGCTCGCGGTATCCGGTGGCGAGGACGACCGCGTCGGTGGTGAGGCGGGAGCGGGTGGCCTGCTGGCGGTGTTCGAGGTGGAGCTCGACCTTGGTGGTGGCGACGCGGCCCGCCGTGCGGACGGAGACCCCGGGGGTGAGGACGGCGTCGGGCCAGCCGCCGTGCAGGGTGCGGCGGTAGAGCTCGTCGTGGATGGCGGTGATGGTCTCGGCGTCGATGCCCTTGTGCAACTGCCACTGCCGGGGGACGAGTTCGTCGCGCACGGACTCCGGGAGCGCGTGGAAGTAGCGGCTGTAGTCCGGGGTGAAGTGTTCGAGGCCGAGCTTGGAGTACTCCATGGGCGCGAAGGCCTCGGTGCGGGCCAGCCAGTGGATCTTCTCCCGGCCGGCGGGGCGGGAGCGGAGCAGGTCGAGGAAGATCTCGGCGCCGGACTGTCCCGAGCCGATGACCGTGACGTGTTCGGCCGCCAACAGGCGTTGGCGGTTCTCCAGGTAGTCGGCGGAGTGGATGACGGGGACGGTGGGCGCCTCGGCCAGCGGCTTCAGGGGCTCGGGGACGAAGGGTTCGGTGCCGACGCCGAGCACCACGTTGCGGGTGTAGGCGCGGCCGAGTGCCTCGGCCTCGCCCTCGGTGTCGAGCTGGGTGAAATCGACCTCGAACAGGGAGCGTTCGGGGTTCCAGCGGACGGCGTCGACCTGGTGGCCGAAGTGGAGTCCGGCGAGGCGGCCGCTGACCCAGCGGCAGTAGGCGTCGTACTCGGCGCGCTGGATGTGGAAGCGCTCGGAGAAGTAGAAGGGGAAGAGCCTCTCGCGGCTGCGCAGGTAGCTGAGGAAGGACCAGGGGCTCGCGGGGTCGGCGAGGGTCACCAGGTCGGCCAGGAAGGGGACTTGGAGGCTGGCGCCCTCGATGAGCATGCCGGGGTGCCAGTGGAAGGCGGGGCGCTGTTCGAAGAAGGTCGCGGCGATTCCACCGGGGACGCCGTCGGCGAGGGCGGCCAGGGAGAGGTTGAAGGGGCCGATGCCGATGCCGACCAGGTCGTGGGGCTGGTCGTGCTGGTCGGGTTGGCCGGCCGGGGCGGGGGGCGTCTCTTCGGTCATCGGACGGTGCTGCCTTCCAGGACGGTGCTCAGCGCGGTGAGCAGTGCGTTGAGCAGTGCGGTGAGGTCTTCGGGCGTGGTGTGCGGGTTGAGGAGGGTGGCCTTCAGCCAGAGCCTGCCGTCGGCGCGGGCGCGGCCGAGGACGGCGCGGCCCGTGGTGAGGAGGGTTCGGCGGACGTCGGCGATGCGGGCGTCGTCGGCGCCGACGGGGCGGAAGAGGACAGTGGTGAGGGTGGGGCGCCGGTGGAGTTCGAGCGCGGGTGCGGCTTCGACGAGGTCGGCGAGTTGCTGTGCGGCGGCGTGGACGCGGTCGACGAGGTCGGCGAGTCCGTCGCGGCCCAGTGCCCGGAGGGTGACGGCGATCTTGAGGACGTCGGGGCGGCGGGTCGTGCGGAGCGAACGGCCGAGCAGGTCGGGGAGGCCGGCCTCGGTGTCGTCGTCGGCGTTGAGGTAGTCGGCGCGCAGGCCGAGCGGGGCGAGCAGAGCGCGGTCGGGGACGGCGAGGAGTCCGGCCGCGACGGGCTGCCAGCCGAGTTTGTGCAGGTCGAGCGTGACCGAGCGGGCGCGGTCGAGTCCGTGCAGGAGGCCCTTGTGGGTGTCGCTGAACAGGAGCGGCCCGCCGTAGGCCGCGTCGACGTGCAGTTCGGCGCCGTGCCGCTCGCAGAGGTCGGCGATGTCGGGGAGCGGGTCGATCAGTCCGGCGTCGGTGGTGCCCGCGGTGGCGGCGACGAGGACGGGCGAGTGGGGGCGGTGCAGGTCGGTGATGGCTTCGTCGAGGGCGGCGAGGTCGAGGGTGCCGCTGGGGGCGGGGACGGTGACGGGTTCGGGGAGGCCGAGGAGCCAGGCGGCGCGGGCCAGTGAGTGGTGGGCGTTCGCGCCGTGGACGAGCCGTACGGTGCCGTGGCGCTCGCGGGCCAGCAGCAGGGCGAGCTGGTTGGACTCCGTGCCGCCGGTGGTGACGAGGGCGTCGGGGGCGGCCGCCGCGGGGTAGACCTCGGCGGCGAGGGCGCGGGTGGTGGCGGCTTCCAGGGCGGACGCGGCGGGGGCCTGGTCCCAGGAGTCCATGGAGGGGTTGAGGGCGCTCGCGGCGAGGTCGGCGGCGACGGCGAGGGCGAGCGGCGGGGTGTGGAGGTGGGCCGCGCAGAGCGGGTCGGCGGGGTCGGCGGCGCCTGCGGCGAGCACGCTCACGAGGGTGCGCAGGGCTTCTTCGGGGCCCGTGCCCTTGTCGGGGAGCGCCTCGCCGAGGGCGGCGCGGACCCGGGCCGTGACGGCGTCGGGTCCGCCCGCCGGGAGGGGCCCGCCGCGTTCCGCGGCGCCGACGGCGAGTGCGTCGACGGCCGCGGTGAGGAGGGGGCGGAGCGCGGCGGGGCCTGCGGTTCCTCCGGCGAGGGGCGGGGTGCTCATGGGATCAGCCTGTACAGGGTTCGGGCGGCGTGTTCGCCGTGCTCAACGATCCCGACCCGAAAGTGGTACTGCCGTGTCGCGGCGCCCGTACGGTCGTGCGTACGTGCTATGGCGCCGCGACCGGCACCTGTTCGACCGTCCCCTGTTCGACCGTTCCCGGTCCCGTCCCCGGCCCTGTCCCCGGTCCCGTCCCCGGTCCTGTCCCCGCCGGTCGGGGTCAGCCCTCGCGGACGCTCGACGCGCGGCGCAGGTCGTCGAGCTGGTCGACGAGCTTGCGGCGCAGGGCGGGGATCATGTCGGTCTCGGCCAGACAGCTCTCGCCCAGGGCCAGGCTCTCGGCGTCGGCCGCGTGGACGGGGAACGCGTGGCGGCCCACCGCCTCGGCGATCGCGGGGCCCCTGCGGGCGGCGAGCGCGACGGCGTCGGGGTAGAAGCGGGTCACGTACTCCCGTACCAGGTCGGCCTGTTCGGGCTGCCAGAAGCCCTGGGCCGTGGCGGTGAGCAGGTAGTTGGAGAGGTCGTCGCCGGCGAACATCGCCTGCCAGGCGGCGGCCTTGGCCTCGGGGGTGGGGAGTGCGGCGCGGCAGCGTGCGGCGCCTTCCTCGCCGGTGGCGCTGCGGTCGCGGTCGAGTTCGGCGGCGATGGCCCGCTCGTCGGTGGCGCCGAGGACGGCGAGCCGGGCGAGGATGCGCCAGCGCAGCTCGGGGTCGAGTTCGGGGCCGCCGGTGACGGTGCCTTCGGAGAGCCAGGTGGCGATGGTGTCGGGCTGGGCCGCGGCGTCGATGAAGTGGCGTACGGCGGTCAGGCGCAGGCCCGGGTTGTTGCCGTCCTCGGTGCGGCGCAGCAGGTCGCGGGTGAGGTCGGTGAGGAGGGCGAGGGCGGCGGGCCGGTCCTGGGCGTCGAGGTAGCGGTCGGCGATCTGACCGTGGGCGAAGGCGAGGACGCCCTGGACGATCGCCAGGTCGGATTCGAGCGGGAGGTGGGCGCGGGCGGCCGCCAGGTAGGCGGTGGGGGCGAGGTCGCCGTCGCGGACCATGTCGCGGGCGCTGTTCCAGACGACGGCGCGGGTCAGCGGCGTGGGGACGGCGGACAGGGCGCGCACGGCCGTCTTGAAGGAGTCCGCGTCGAGACGGACCTTGGCGTAGGTGTGGTCGCCGTCGTTGAGGACGACCAGGGCGGGGCGGCGGCCGGGGCGGGTCACGGGCGCCTGCTGGGGCACGTCGATCTCGAAGCGGTCGCGTTCGGCGAGCCGGTCGGGGTCGACCGGGTCGGGGTCGAAGGCGGCGACGGCGATGCGGTGCGGGCGGCTGCCGTCCTGGTCGACGGAGAGCGTCCACGCGGTGTCGCCGGTGACGTCCGCGGTGAGGGTGTCAACGCCTGTTGTCCTCAGCCACCGCTCGGCCCAGGCGTGGACGTCGCGGTCGGTGGCGGACGCGAGGTTGTCGATGAAGTCGGCGAGGGTGGCGTTGCCGAACTTGTGCCGGGCGAAGTGGGCGTTGATGCCCGCGAGGAAGTCCTTCTCGCCGAGCCAGGTGACGAGCTGGCGCAGGGCGGACGCGCCCTTGGCGTAGGAGATGCCGTCGAAGTTGAGGAGCGCGGAGGCGGTGTCGGGGACGGCGTCCGGGTCGGGGGCCACCGGGTGTGTCGAGGGGCGCTGGTCGGCGTCGTAGCCCCAGGCCTTGCGGACGATGGCGAAGTCGGTCCAGGTGTCGGTGAAGCGGGTCGCCTCGGTGAGGGTCTGGTAGCCCATGTACTCCGCGAAGGACTCGTTGAGCCAGATGTCGTCCCACCACTGGAGGGTGACCAGGTCGCCGAACCACATGTGGGCCATCTCGTGGGCGATGACCATGGCGCGGGTCTGGCGCTCGGTCTCGGTGACGGCGGAGCGGTAGACGAACTCGTCGCGGAAGGTGACGAGTCCGGGGTTCTCCATGGCGCCCGCGTTGAACTCGGGGACGAAGGCCTGGTCGTAGGAGTCGAAGGGGTACGGCTCCTCGAACTTCTCGTGGTACCGGTCGTAGCAGTCGCGGGTGACGGAGAGGAGTTCCTCGGCGTCGGCGTCCATGTACGGGGCGAGCGAGCGGCGGCAGTGGATGCCGAAGGGCAGTCCGGCGTGCTCGGTGGTGATCGAGTGCCAGGGGCCGGCGGCGACGGCGACCAGGTAGGTGGAGATCAGGGGGGTGGGGGCGGCCTGCCACTGTCCGGGGGCGGTGCGGGTGGCGACGGCGTTGGTGAGGACGGTCCACGCCTCGGGGGCGGTGACCGACAGCTCGAAGACCGCCTTGAGGTCGGGCTGGTCGAAGGCGGCGAAGACGCGCTGGACGTCCTCCATGAAGAGCTGGGTGTAGACGTACGTCTCGCCGTCGGTGGGGTCGGTGAAGCGGTGCATGCCCTCACCGGTGCGCGAGTAGCGCATGTCGGTGTGGACGTGCAGCTCGTGGGGGCCCTCGGCGAGGCCGGGGAGGGGGTAGCGGTTCTCGGTCAGCGCTTCGGGGTCGAGGGGCTGTCCGTCGAGCGTGATGGTGTGCAGCGTGGCGGGCTTGAGCTCGACGAAGGTGTCCCCGGCGGTACGGGCGGTGAAGTGGATGCGGGTGGTGGAGGCGAAGGTCTCGTCGCCGCGGGTGAGGTCGAGGGAGACCTCGTAGCGGTGCACGTCGAGGATTCGGGCTCGGGTCTGCGCTTCGTCGCGCGTCAGTACGGACATGGGGACATGCTGCCTGATGGGGTACGGCCGGTACATGGGGGTCCCTGGCCGAATCGAAGCGTTCGCGGGCGGCGGAAGGCGCGGGAGGGGGCGGGTGCGGTGCTGCGGGCGCGGGGTGCGGGACGGGTGCGGGACGGGGCGCGGGGTGCGGGGCGTATGGGGCGGGTGCGGGGTCGGGGGCCCACCTGCGGGCCGGTGGGGGCCGCTGCGCGGGGGCGTCCCCCGCCCCTTCCCGGAAACCTGCCGGGGGCGCCAAAGGATTCGCGCCGTTCCCCGCGGCCCTTCAAAGGAGCGCGGGGAACTGCGCGAGTGCGGGGCAGACGCCGCGCGTACCCACTCCGCCGCAGGCGAAAGGCGGTGCCCCCGGGTGACGGGGCCCTCGCCCCGCCAGCGGCCGGGCGGCCGGGCGGCCGCGGAAGCCGTCACTCGGCCAGTTCCGCGTGCTCCCCCGCCTCCTCCAGCTCCAGGATCCAGAGGTCGTTGGCGCCCTCCCGCAGGACCGGGCCCGGCACGTACAGCGTCTCCTGCGGTCCCGCCGCCCAGTAGCGGCCGAGACAACGCCCGTTGACCCAGGCGAATCCGCGGGTCCAGCCGGGCAGGCGCAGCCCGCAGTCGCCCGCGCCGCCCGCCGGGACGTCGAACCGGGCCCGGTAGAGTCCCGGCTCCCCCGCGGCCGGTCCGTACGGCAGGCAGTCCACGGTCTCCGCGGCCTCGTCCAGTGCGTCGAGCCGCAGGCCCTGGGCCCGTACGCCGTGCAGGTACTGGCGTTCGTGGCGGATGCCGCCGGTGATGCCCTTGCGTTCGCCGACGAAGGGGCCGTAGTTGACCCGGCCCAGCGACTCCACCCACAGCTCGACGCGGGCGGGGCCGGCGACGGGAGTGTCGAGCGCGGCGCCGATGGCGCCGTCCGCACCGCTCAGGGTTCCCGCGCGCTTGCCGTCCACGTACACGACCGCGAGGTCCCTCAGGCCGACGACGCCGAGCGGGTAGGGCTTGCGGGGGCCCGGGACGTCCACCAGGTAGCGGACCAGGCCCCGATCGACGCCCAGGTCCTCGAAGGTGGGCGGGGTGCCCGTCTCGGTCTCGGGGCCGCCGAGCGCGTCCATGACGGCGGCCAGTGGCGCCCGGTCGGTGAGGGGGATCCGCACGGGGGCGGCGAGCGCGGCGGGGGCCGGGGGCAGCTCGGCGGGTTCGGCGCCGTACTCGGCGAGGGTGTCGGCCAGTGCCGCGCGGAAGAGCCAGAACTTCTCGGTGGGCCTGCCGCGCTCGTCGATCGGGGCGTCGTAGTCGTAGGAAGTGACGGTGGGTTCCAGGGGGCCGTCGTGGAGGTCGCCCGCGCGGTTGGCGCCCGCCCAGCCCGCGTGGTTGGTGCCGCCGTGGGCCATGTAGATGTTGACCGACGCCCCGGCCGCGAGGATCTCGCGGAGCGAGCGCGCGGCGTCGGCGGCGTCGCGCACGACGTGCTCCTCGCCCCAGTGGTCGAACCAGCCGCACCAGAACTCCATGCACATCAGCGGGCCCTTGGGCTGGTGGCGCCGCAGGACGTCGAAGGCTTCGGCGGCTCCCGAGCCGAAGTTGGCGGTGGCGAGGAGGCCGGGGACGGAGCCGCCGGTGAGCATGTGGTCCTCGGGGCCGTCGGAGGTGAACAGCGGGACGGTGACGCCGCAGGAGCGCAGCAGTGCGGTCAGTTCGCGCAGGTAGACCCGGTCGGATCCGTAGCTGCCGTACTCGTTCTCGACCTGCACCATGATCACGGGGCCGCCGTTGCCGAGCTGGCGGGCGACGACCTGGGGCAGCAGTCTGCGGAACCAACGCTCGACGTGGCCCAGGTAGACGGCGTCGCGGGTGCGGACGCGGTGTCCCAGCTCGCCGGTGAGCCAGTGCGGCAGGCCGCCGTTCTCCCACTCCGCGCAGATGTACGGGCCCGGACGCACGATCGCGAACAGTCCCGCCGCCCGCGCGGCGTCCAGGAAGCGGCCGAGGGCTTCGACGTCGGCGTGGTGTCCGGGGGCGGGTTCGTGGAGGTTCCAGGGGACGTAGGTCTCGACGCAGTTGAGGCCCATCGCGCGGAGCATCGCGAGGCGGTGGTCCCACTGCTCCTCGTGCACCCGGAAGTAGTGCAGCGCCCCCGACAGCAGGCGCACCGGCTGTCCGTCCAGGAGGAAGTCCTGGTCCCCGACCGTGAACTCGGCCACGTCCCGCCCCTTTTCTGCCCCGTGCTCTCGCCCCGTACGTTCTGCGCCACCCTGGCCTCTGGCGAGAGACGCGGTCCATGGACAAAGATCGGTTCTGTTTGGACACAAAGAAGTGGCCAACGGTCGTTGGCGTGCACGGCCGACGGGCAGGGGAGGAAGAAAAGGGATGTATCACACCTGGATGCGGTATTTCACTCCCAGCCCGCTCCACCAGCGCCTCGGTCTGGTCTGCCTCGGTGTCGGGCTCCAGCACGGCGCGCTGCCGACCGTGGGGCCCCGCACCCTCGACCACCACGTCGCCGTCGTCATCAGTTCGGGCAGCGGCTGGTTCAAGGACGCGGACGGGCGGCGCACGACCGTCACGGCCCCCGCGCTGATCTGGCTGACGCCGGGCAGGACCCACCACTACGCCCCCGATCCGGGGACCGGCTGGGACGAGTGCTTCGTGGACTTCGGCGGCCCGGCCGCCGCCACCTACACCGAGCTGGGCTACATCGAGCCCGACAGGCCCGTCGTCCCGCTCTCCGACACCGCCGCGGCCCGTGCCGCCGTGGGGCGCATCGCGCGTGCCGCGCGGCGCGGGAACCCGCTCCTGGAGGTCGAGACGGGCGCGGCCGTGCACGAGCTGCTGGTCGCCCTGCGCCGCGCCCGCGCCGACGTCAGCCCGGACGGCGACCCCGTCCTCCAGGCGTTGGCACGCGACGCCTTCCAGCCGCTGTCCGTCGCCGAGCACGCGGCGCGGCACTCGATGACGCCGGCCGAGCTGCGGGCGGCGGTGCGCAGGGGCGCCGGGTGCAGCCCCAAGGACTACCTCCTGGGGATCCGGCTCGGCCGCGCCAAGGAGCTGCTGGTCGCGACCGAGCTGCCGGTCGCGGCGGTGGCGCGGCGCGTCGGCTACGACGACCCGGCGTACTTCTCGCGGCTCTTCACGCGGCGGGTCGGGACCGCCCCGGTGCGGTTCCGCGAGCAGCAGGGGCGGACGGTGCCGGGCGGCTGGTCGACGCAGGTCCCCGATCCGGAGCACCCTCCCACGATCGCCACGTGACCGACGTAAGCTCGCTGACCATGAGCACCCCCGACATCGACGCATCGGTACGAGCCGAGCTGACCAGGCTCCGCGAGAGCATCGACAACATCGACGCGGCCGTCGTGCACATGCTGGCCGAGCGCTTCAAGTGCACCCAGCAGGTCGGTCACCTCAAGGCGGAGCACCACCTTCCGCCCGCCGACCCGGCACGGGAGGCGCGGCAGATCACCCGGCTGCGGGAGCTGGCGGAGAGCGCGAACCTGGATCCGGCGTTCGCGGAGAAGTTGTTGAACTTCATCATCGCCGAGGTCATCCGGCACCACGAGACGATCGCGAACGAATCGTCGAACGTCTGATCCGCACACGATCCGATCCGTATCCGAAGTGACGCGGGGCGGCCCGGGGCACCGCGCCCCGGGCCGCCCCGCGTCACGTTCCGTACGGCGTCACGCTTCGCGCACCTCGAACGCGTCGAGGACGAACTCCGCCGTTCCGTCGTCGCCCGTCTTGCGCAGTCCCACCCACGCCTCGCCCCGGTCGGGCGCGGTGAACTCGTAGCTCAGGACCGTCGGCGCGGTCGCCACCGGCAGCGGTTGCCGCGACAGCTCGCGCGCGCCCGGTTCGTCCACCGCCGTGATCCAGGCGTACTGTCCCGCCTTCTCGTTCTCGTAGCGGAAGGAGACCCGGTAGCGGCGTCCCGCCGCGAAGCGCACCGTGTGCGGGACGGTGCGGTACACGAGGCCGTCGTTCTCGCCGCGCGACTTCAGCGACTCAGTGCCGTCGATCACGTCGTCGATCGCCTTGCCGTTCCAGCCGCGCTGGGTGTACGGCGCGTGCCGCTGGGCGATGTGGGTGCGCGGGTCGGTGGCGCCGCCCGCATCGCCCTTGACGAAGACGCCCCACCCCTGGGGGACGTGCTCGAAGTCCTCGTGGGCGAGGACGCCTGGCCTGTTGACCGGCGGCGCCGCCGCCACGACACGGACGTTGTCGAAACGCACCCGCGCCTCCCCGGCCGCCGCGCGCAGCGTGAGGGTGACGGGGCCGCCGCCCTCGGGGACGGTGAAGCGGGTGAACACGCGTTGGAACCGGGTGCCGTGCTTGCGGTCGGCCGCGACGTGGTTCCCCGCGGTGGAGGTGTCGGTCCAGTTGGCGGCCGTCACGCCGTCGGCGGTACGGACCTCCAGGGCGGCCCTGCGCCGCTCGCCCGGTTCCGCGCCGACCTCGACCTGTACGGACGCGGCGTAGCTGCCGGGTGCCAGGCGCGTGAGGCGCTGACTGACGGCCGCCGCTCCGCCGGCTCCCACGACGAGTTCGTGGTCGCCGAGCGCGCTGCGGACGACCTCGGCGGGACCCGTCGCGGCCCAGCCGTCCAAGGAGCCGGAGTTGAAGCCGGGGTCGTGCAGCGGGGTGGCCTGGCCCCAGTCCGGGTCGGGGGCGCTGCGGACCCGGTCGCGATGGACGACGTAGGGCTGTCCCGCCTTCGCCTCGATGCTCACGCGGCCGGCCCGGACGGGCAGCCGCCCCTCGTACACCCGGCCCTGGTCGGTGAGGCGGTAGAGCGCCACCGTGCCGAGGCCCGACCAGCCCCTGGGCAGTCGCCAGGCCGTCCGGCCGCCCTTCGGGTTGTAGTGGTAGAGCTTCGCCGGGTCGGTGGCCCTGCGCGGCTCCCAGGGCAGGAGGTAGCTGCCCGCTTCGTACACGACCCTGCCGTCGGTGGTGATGCGGCGGCTGCCCGTCGCGTCCGAAACGGCTGTGGGCACGGGCCCGAAGAAGGTGATCTCGTGGTCGGTCCAGCGCTTGATCGGGTACGCCTGGAGGTACTTCGCGGGCAGCGACTCGGTCCAGATGAGGGTGTGGAAGGTGGTCCAGTCGGTCTTGCCCACCCAGCCCTCGTAGTTGCCGGTGCGCCCGATGCCCAGCAGGGTGGGCCACTTGTCGGCGAAGACGTCCTTCTGGTGGTTGCGGACGAAGCGGATCAGCTGGGAGTTGATGCCGCGCGAGGTGTCGGGGCCGTAGTCGGTCTCCGTCGCCCAGTGCGCCCAGACGGCCGAGCGCTCCAGGCCGTGGCCCCACTCGGTGGTGATCGTCCAGCCCTGTTCGCGCAGGGCCCGCTGGAGGCGGTCGGAGGTCCAGCCGGACTCGCGGAAGACGTCGATGTAGAGGGTGTTCAGGGCGGGGTCGGTCTGTGCGCGCAGGTCCGCGAAACGCTTGATGACGTCGCCGGACACCAGGTCGCGGCGCTGGTCGATGCGGTAGCTCTGGTCCAGCCAGTCCCACTGTTCGTTGGCCTTGTCAACGAGCGTTTCGGAGAAGGCGTTGGCGACCGGGTACGACTCGGTGACGTTGACGTGCACGCCGAAGTCGCTGTTCCACTTCCGGCCCTCGCGGACCAGGGTGTTGAGGTCTTCGAGGCCGCCCGCGCGCTCGTTGTAGTTGCCCGCGTAGTCGGGGTGGGCGGAGTCGTGGCCCTCGGACTGGTAGCCCTTGAGGAGGGTGTACTGGCGCAGCCCGTCCGTGGCGAGGGAGATCCGCTTGACCTCGTCGAGGGTGGCGAGGAAGGGGTTCGTGGCCTGTGAGGCGAAGTTGAAGGGGATGTGCGGCACGACGCGCAGGTGCTGCTCGTCGGCCCCACGGGCGTTGACCATGATGTCGCGGAAGGCGATCGCCGCGTCCTGCCAGTCCACGACGCCGTCGCCGTTGCGGTCCCCGGTGACGACGACGGTGGCGTACGGCAGGGGTTCGGTGGCCCCGACCGGGGACGTGGCCGCGCGGTGGGTCCACTGGCCGCAGGAGAGCTCCGCCTTGACGTAGCCGTCCGCGACGGTCGTACGGCGCCAGAGGCGGCCGTTCTCCCAGGTGGTGCCCGCCGCCGTGGTGGGCTTGTCCCAGACGGTGTTGGTCTCGACCGCGCCGCCGAGCCGGTCGTGGGCGACGACGGCGTAGGCGCAGCCCTTGTCCGCCTCCGCGGGGGTGGCGGGGGTGGGCCGCACCAGGGTGTCGCCGCTCTTGGCCTTGTCCAGCTCGATGCGGGCGGCGAGCAGGGCCGCGCCCGGCTGGTCGCTGCGGACGGAGAGGAAGGCGAGGCCGGGGATCCGGAGGGTGCCCACGCGCAGTGCGGGGGTGTCGGCGACGCGGGTGACCCGCCAGTCGGTGCGGTGGCCCGTGACCCGGATCTCGACGTGGATCTCGGTGCCGCCGTCGAAGGCGAGGACGTACGCGATCCGGTCGCGCCCGGCGCGTGCGGTGACCTCCGGGACGTGCGGGACGTCGTCGATCAGGACGGTGGTGACCGTCTCCTCCTGGCCGTGCAGGACGGCCCCGGTGGCGCGCTCGGTGTACGAGACGATCCGCGGGAAGCGGGGGTCGACCCGTACGTCGAGCGCCGTGGACCGCAGCAGGGTCCGGGCGGCGGCGGTGCCGGGGGCCGCGAGGGAGGTGCCCGGGGCCCCGAGCGCCATGCCCGCTCCGGCGAGCGCGGTGGCGGCGACCACCGTCCGACGGCCGGGTCCGCGCCGCTGGTCGTCCTGTTCGTTCGCGTCCACGCTCGCTCCTCGCTCGTGCCGGGTGCCTCACGGGTTTCCGTGCACGTCAAGATGCGTCGGGCGGGGCGAGGGCGCCCATGGACAAAGGAGGGGCGGGTCTTGGACTTTGGGCCGCGGGGGCCCGGTCCGGGGCACCCGCCCCTCCCGTGTCGCAACGATGTTCCGGACGCGGCCGTCAGGGGCGGCGCCGACCCCGGTCGTTCAGGAGCTGGGGCCCGGCGCCGCCGTCGTGTACGGCCTCGTCAGAGGGTGCTCGCCGCGGACCTGATGGCCGAGGCGAAGGTGGAGACCTCGGTGTAGACACCGGGGTAGTTGGGGCGGGCGCAGCCGTTGCCCCAGCTCACGATGCCGACCTGGATCCAGGCGTTGGCGTTGTCCTTGCGGAACATCGGGCCGCCGGAGTCGCCCTGGCAGGTGTCGACCCCGCCCGCGGTGTAGCCGGCGCAGATCTCCTCGCCCGGGATCAGGTCGGAGTAGGAGCTCTTGCAGCTCGCGTCGGAGACGAACGGCACCTGGGCCTTGAGGAGGTAGCGCTGCTGGCTGCCGCCCTCGCGGTTGGCGCCCCAGCCCGCGACGGTGAAGGTGCCGCTGTTGTACGCGGTGGTGTCGGCGATGTTCAGCGTGGGCAGGTCGATCGGCTTGGCGAGCTTGATGAGCGCCCAGTCCTTGCCCGAGCCGTTGTAGCCGGGGGCCTGGAGCACCTTGGTGGAGCGGACCTTGATGGCGCTGGAGCTCTGCAGGTCCACCACGCCCGCGGTGGCGGTGATGCTGGTGTTGTTCCCGGAGCCGCTCACGCAGTGCGCGGCGGTCAGGACGATGTCCTTGGCGTAGAGGGAGCCGCCGCAGCCCATGGAGAGCCGGACCATGAACGGGAACTCGCCCTGGGCAGCGCGGGTGCCGCCGACGACCGGCGGCGGCGCGGGGACGGCCGCCTGGGCCACGGGCTTGACGTGGTCGGCGTGGGGCGCGGCGGTGGCGGAGCCGGCCTGGAGTCCGAGCGCCGCGGCTATCACGGTCCCGGCTGCGGCACATCTCTTGAGCGCACGTACGGCCTTGCTGTTCATGCGTTTCCGCCTCTCGTGGGGGGTGGGCTGACACGTCGTCAAACACGCACCACTCGAACGAGTGACATGTGCCCGACAAGACGTGATCCGGATTATCGGGAAGGGGTGGCCGGGGTCACAAGGATCAGATTTCGGCCATTCACCGGGGGTCGGCAGCGGGGGCGGCATTCTCAGGGTCGACGCCAACACCCGTAGAGTGAGCGCTGGTTGGAGAATCGCGCAGAGGATCCGGTCGGTTCGCACAGGGGGTCGGGGCGTGACGTCGAGCAGCACGGTCGCACACGGGTTCCCGCACCTCGACACCGTGCGGTCCGCCGTCACCGCCCTCTACCGGCGCCTCTCCCCCGACGGCGTCGCCCGTTTCGGGAGCAGCGTCCCGCCCGCCGACGTGGCCTTCGCGGACACCGACGACCTGCACCTGGGCGCCCAGCGCGTGGCGCGCGCGATGGTCCAGCACCTGGGCCTTCCGGACGCCCGAATGATCGTCAGCTTCCGCGGGATGGAGCACGCGGCGAGCGTCGAACTCGCCGCGGGGCCCGAGTACTTCATCGAGCTCAACGACCGTTTCCGCACGCACCGCAGGGACATCGGCGCCGCGCTGGCCCACGAGGTGACGCACGTCCTGCTGCACCGGCTCGGGCTGGCCTTCCCCGGCACCCGCGCCAACGAGATCCTGACCGACACGGTGACCACCTACCTCGGCGCGGGCTGGCTGCTGCTGGACGCCTACCGGGAGGACGCCCACTCCAGCCAGAAGCTCGGCTACCTGACGCCGGAGGAGTTCGGGTACGTGCTGGCCAAGCGTGCCGTGCTGTTCGACGAGGACCCCTCGATCTGGTTCACCAGCCCCCAGGCGTACACGGCGTACACCAAGGGCCTGGCGATGGCCCGCAGGGACGCCCAGCAGCCGCCGCTCGCAGCGGCGGGCTGGGCCGGACGGCGGCGCTACGCGCGGGAGCGGCGCTGCGCGCAGGAGCGGCCGGGCGCGGCGAGCGGCACGCCGTACGGCTTCGAGAACGGACGCGGCGGGCTGCGGGTCTCCTTCCCCTGTCCCACCTGCCACCAGCGCATCAGGATCCCGGTGCGCGGACGGGTGCGGGCGCGCTGCGGGCTGTGCCGCACGGTGCTGGAGTGCGACACCTAGGCCTGGCGGTGCTGGAGCGCGGCGCCCAGGCCCGGCGGTACTGGAGTGCGGCGCCCAGGCCTGTCGCCGCCGTCCCGGCTGCCGTGCCAACGGCTGTGGGCCCCGCGTATTGGAACTGCGGCGCCCGAGGTGCCGCGCGTAGGGTCCGGTCATGGACGAGTTGCGCGAAACGGATGTCTCCCTCCTGTTCGAAGCGGTGCGCACGGGCGACGAGGACGAGGTGGTGCGGCTCCTGCGCACGGGCGTGTCCGCGAGCGCCGCGGACGACGAGGGGCACACCGCGCTCTACCACGCGGCGCTCGCCGACCGGCCCGGCATCGTACGGCTGCTGCTGGCGTCGGGCGCCGACCCCGACCTGCTGTGCGGCCCCGAGGCCGACGACCTGCCGCTGTGCGCCGCGGCCGTCGGCGGACACACCGCCGCCGTACGGGCGCTGCTCGCGGCCGGCGCCCGCCCCGACCGGCGGGAAGGGTTCGGTTTCACCGCCATGGCGTGGGCGACCCAGCTGGGGCACACGGGCGTGGTGGAGGCCCTTTTGGAGTACGGCGCCGATCCGAACCTGGCACACAGCGGCGTACCGCCCCTGGTGCTGGCCGCACGGCGCGGTTCCCTGGGCTCCGTACAGGCACTGCTGCGGCACGGCGCGAGGTCCAGGAGCGAGGCGCTGGCCGAGGCGCGGCGGTGGATCGGGGCGGACGTCGAGGCGGAGCTGCGGCGCGGGCTCCTGGAGCAGTACGGGGGCGATCCGGCCTTCACGACGGTGACGCGGCGGGTCCAGGAGTGCGGCGGAGTGACCGTCGTGGTGGAAGTTCTGCGGGACGGCGAGCCTTTGGCCGGAAATGAACAGCAGACGGGGCACGGAGCCATCGCAACCGTCCTGGAACGCGAGACGGGCACCCAGACTCCGTACGAGGAGCTCGCCTCGCGCGCCCTGAGCCTCGGGGACCCCGACGTCGACTGCTGGGCGGAGTCCGTGGACACGCTGTGGCAGCGCGGGGACGAGGAGACGTTCCAGGCAGCGGTCGCCTGGTGCGCGAGCGACGATCCGCTGCGGCAGGCGTTCGGCGTGGACGTGCTGGCACAGCTGGGCATGCTCGGCGGGGAGCGGCCGTTCGCCGCGCGCGCCCTTCCGGTGCTGCGCGAGCTGGCGCGCGAGCCCGGGGTGCGGGAGCTGACCGAGGCGGTCGTCGCGGCGCTCGGCCACCAGTGCGATCCGTCGGCGATCCCCGACATCCTGCGCCACGCGGACCATCCCGACGCGGAGGTGCGGGTCCGGGTGGCCGTCGCCCTCGCGGGCCTCGTGCCGGGCGACGGGACCGAGGCGATCGGGGCGCTGGTGGCGCTCACCCGGGACGGGGACACCTCCGTGCGGGACTGGGCGACCATGGCGCTGGCCGGGGTGGACGCCGACACGCCGCTGATCCGCGAGGCGCTGGCGGAGCGGCTGGAGGACCGGCACGCGGACACCGCCGCGGAGGCCGCGCGGGGGCTCGCGATGCGGCAGGACCCGCGCGCGGTGGACGCGCTGGCGCGGATCCTGGCCGACGGCGAACCGGAGGGATACGCCAGGGACACCGCGCTGGAGGCGGTGTCGCACCTGGCGGACGAGAAGGTCAGGCGGTGGCTGGAGCGGACCTTGCCGAGGATCGGCCGGTCGTACTGACGGCGGGGCGGAGGGGCGCGGCGGAGGGACGCGGCGGAAGGCCCGGACAGGGGCGCGGGGCTTTCCGCCGCGCCCGAGCGGGCCGGTCGCTCAGCAGCCGTGGTTCACGAGGCGGAACGAGGCGTAGTGGTCGGCGGTGTAGTAGTCCTCCTGGACCCGCTGGCCGGTGACGATGCGCCGCGCGCCGCGCGTGGGCGAGCCGGGGGTGATGACGGTGTACTCGTGGTAGTAGCCGGAGGACTGGCCCGGCAGGACGCCTTCGCGGTTCCTGAAGACCGTGCCGTCCTGGTCGTACGGGAAGGGGCCGCCGGACTCGATGAGGTCGAGCGTGTCGTGGGCCTGGGGCGGCAGTGCCGAGTAGCAGACGTTGCCGACCGCCTTGACCGCGACGGTGAGGGAGGCCGTGGGGGCGTGGTTCGCGGGGGCCGCACCGGCGGCGGCGACGGGGCCGCCGACGAGGAGGGTGGCGGCGAGGGCCGCGATCGAGCCGATGGCTGAGATACGTGGGGGGATCCGCATGCGCACCATCATGACGCGCGTAGACATGTCCAGGTCAAGGCAACTCCCTTGAGTTCTCTGCCTGTTAACTCCGCCCCTATCCCGCTTAACGGGACCTCGTCCCGGCGTTCACCCGCCTCCGGGCACTCTCCCCCGCGCGTTCGCCCCGCCTCCCACACCGGGCGTAGGGTTCGGGACCATGATCGAACCGGACTTCCTGCGCGCCACCCGGACCTTCTACTCCACGGTGGCGACCGACTACGCCGACCGCTACCGGAACGTGCTCAAGGACAGGCCCTTCGACCGGGCGCTGCTCACCGGCTTCGCCGAGACGGTGCTGGCGGCGGACCTCGGCCCCACGGCGGAACTGGGCTGCGGACCGGGCGAGGTGACGGCCCATCTCCACGCGCTGGGCCTTCCGGTGTTCGGGGTCGACCTGTCGCCGGAGATGGTGGCGCTGGCACGCCGGGACCACCCCGAGGTGCGCTACGAGGTCGGTTCGATGACGGACCTCGACCTGCCGGACGGGGCGCTCGGCGCGATCGTGGCCTGGTACTCCGTCATCCACACGCCACAGGACCGGCTGCCTGCCCTCTTCGCCGAATTCCAACGCCTGTTGGCACCCGGCGGCGAACTGCTCGTCGCCTTCCAGGTCGGCGACGAACCCCTGCGCGTCGCGGAGCCGTTCGGCCACCCCGTCTCGCTCGACTTCCACAGGCTCCGGCCCGACCACATCGCCGAGCTGCTGCGCGGCGCCGGGCTCGCCCCGCACACCAGGGCGGTACGCGAGGGCGAACCGGCGCTGCTGGAGTCGACGCCCCAGGCGTACCTGATGGCCAGGAAGCCGGCCGAGGGCACCGGGAACACCGGGAACACCGCAGGACTCGCCTGAGGCATCAGGTCAACGCCCGTTGAGCACCTCCACCAGCTTCCGCGCGAACGCGGCGGGATGGCTGCTCGTGCCCGTGTGGCCGCCGGGGAAGACCACCGTCTCCGTGCCGAGCAGCCGCGCCAGTTCCTCGACCGGGCGCCGGAGCGTCTGCTCCTTGGAGTCGCGCCCGCCCGCGAGGACGAGGCGCGCCGGGCCCGCGGCGAGCGCCGCCGTGTCGGGGACGTACGCGGAGAACTGCCGCAGTTCGCGCTCCAGGAAGAACGGCATGTTGGCCATGACCCGCTCCATCACCTCGGGCGGGTAGGGCAGCTCCCCCTCCCCGAGTTCCCGGTCCGTGGCCGGCAGTTCCGCCCCGACGCCCGCGCCCATCACCGTCATCGCCGCGCCGAGCCCGTCCTTCCGGTAGGCGGCCACGACCCGGGCGAACAGCGCCTCGTGCCGCTCGGCGTCCGGCAGCACGCCCACGGTCTGGGGCTCGTGCGCGACGACCGTGCGCAGCCGCTCGGGGTGCCTGGCCAGCAGGTCGAGCGCCACGATCGCGCCCGAGCTGGCGCCCAGCACGCTGACCGGCTCCCCGTCGGGGGCGACCTCCTCGATCAGCCGGTGCACGTCCTCGCTGTGCTCCTCGACGCGCTGGTCGGCGACCGGCCCTTCGAGCGCGCTGCGGGAGTGGCCGCGCGGATCGTGGGCGACCACGGTGAAACGGTCGGTGAGCCCGGCGGCCAGCCGGTCGAACACGGCCGCTTCGCCGCCGCCCCCGGGTATCAGCAGCAGGACGGGCCCGGTTCCGCGCACCTCGTAGTGCAGGGTCGCACCGTCCACCTTCAGCTCAGGCATCCTCGTTCTCCTTCGGTTCGGGCGCCCCGCACTTCCCCGGTTCGGGCGCCCCCGGCTCTTTCCCGGCCTCCGACGGCCAGTTGGTCAACAGGAAGTGCAGCGACTCGACGATCCGGTCCCAGGATTCGGATACGGCGCGCGGATGGCCGAAGCCGCCGATCGCCTCCAGGCTGACGTAGCCGTGGAAGGCCGAGCGCAACAGCCGTACCGCGTCGGTCCGGTCGGGGTCGCCCAAGCCGTACGAGCGCAGCATTCCGTCGATCAGTTCAAGGGTGCGGCGCACGGCGTCGGACGACGCGGCGACCGCTGGGTCGAGCTGGATCTGGGTCGCCGCGTAGCGCCCCGGGCGCTCGTGGGCGAAGTCGCGGTACGCGCCCGCGAACGCCGCCAGCGCGGGCCGTCCCGCCCGGTCCGCCATGGCGGCCTCAATCCGGTCGACCAGGTCGCGGGTGGCGATCAGCGCGACCCGGGTGCGCAGCTCCCGCACGCTCTTGACGTGCGAGTACAGGCTCGCGTCCCGGACCCCGAAGTGCCGGGCGAGCGCGGACATGGTGATGCTGTCGAAGCCGATCTCGTCGGCCATGTCCGCGGCCGCCTCGGCCACGCGGTCCGCGTTGAGCCCCGCACGCGCCATCCGCCGTCGCCCCCCGTACCGTCGCGCACCAAAACCTAGGACCCCTAGGTTTCGCACAAGATACCGAGGAAGGGCGCGGCGGTCGCGGGATTAAACCTCCGGAAGGGACGGGCTGGACGGCCTGGATGGGCCGGGCCGGAAAGGGCCGGGGTCAGACCTCCGAGGGACCCCGGTGCGGTTCGCCCCGCTGCGGGACCGGCGCGCTCCGCGGGGCCGCGCCGTGCAGTGCCGCGATCTGGGAGCGCGAGGTGAAGCCCAGTTTGGTGAGGATGTGCTCGACGTGGGAGTCGACGGTCCGCTTGGAGACGACGAGCTTGCCCGCGATCTCGCGGTTCGTCAGCCCCTCGCTGACCAGTGCGGCGACCTGCCGCTCGCGGGGCGTGAGCCCGTCGGCCGGGCCCGAGCGCTGGGACGGCACCTCGGGCGCGGTCGCCGTGTCCTGGGCCAGCGCCGCCTCCACCGCCGCGTCGAGCGTCAGCAGCCCGCCCTCCGTGTGCGAGGCGTGGTACCCGTCGGCGCCCAGCGCGGCGCGCGCCTCCCGCGCCGCCGTGTCGTGCAGATCGTGCAGGAAGGGAACGCCGAACCTGGCCTCCTTCACAGCACGGCGCCACAGGGCGTCCGCGGCTCCCTGGAGAACGGCCACCCGTTCGAAGTGCCGCAGGGTCGCCGCGTACCAGGCGAGTCCCTCCAGGCAGTGGGCCACGCCCATCACGTCCCGCAGGGCCGCCTTGTGGCGCATCGCCTCGCGGACGCACTCGACGGAAGCCTCCGCGTTGCCCTGGAGCCACAGGCCGACGCTCTTGACCCACAGCGCCCAGCTCCGCGACCAGGACTCCGCGGGGTGCACCTCGTTGCGGGACAGCGAGTCGTCGCACCACGCGATGCCCTTGTCGAGGTTGTCCTCCATGAAGAGCATGAACCCCGCGTAGAACCCGATCATTATCAGGCCGCGTTCGTCGCCGAGCGCCATGAGCTGGGCGCGCACCTGGTCGAAGTCGTCGGCGCAGCCCTCCAGGTCGCCCGTGAAGTAGCGGCGGTGGGCCTGGAAGGACAGGGTCCACGCCCGGCCCGAATCGTCCCCGATGCGGTCGGCGATCCCCTCGGCCTCCCGCAGCAGGCCCTCGTTGTTGCCGCGCTCGCCCTGGATGTCCATGTACCAGCTGGTCAGCCAGAGGGCCCTGACCCGGGCGGGCGAGTCCTCGGGGTACCTGTCCAGGGCCCTGCGCAGCCAGTAGCGCCCCTCGGTGAGCAGACCGGTGCAGTGCCAGAAGCCCCACAGGGCCGTCGCCATCTCCAGCCCCGCGCCCCCGGGCACCGGGGCGTCCCCCGAACCCTCCGGACCGGCCCCGCTCGGCACCGGGCCGGACACGGGAACGGGGCTGCCCTGCGCAGGGGCCGCCGTGCAGTACTCCAGCGCCGTACGGAGGTTGGCCTTGTCGCGCACCAGGTTGCGCAGGAGCGGCAGCTGGGCGTCGGTCGTCCACAGCAGGTCGAACTCGCGGGCCGTGTCGAGGAAGTGCGCCAGGTGCCGCTGCCTGGTCCGCTCCTCGTCGCCCGCTTCCGCAAGCTGTTCGAGGCCGAACTCGCGGATGGTGTCGAGCATGCGGTACCGGGTGCCGTCGGGGGTCTCCACGCGCAGGACGACGGACTTCTCGACCAGCCCGATGAGGGATTCGAGCACCTCCTCCACGGGAAGCTCCTCGTCCGCGCAGACCGCCTCCGCGGACTTGAGGGTCAGTTCCCCCGCGAAGACGGCAAGCCGGGCCCACAGCACGCGCTCCGGCTCCGTGGACAGGTCGTGGCTCCACGCGATCGCGGTGCGCAGCGTCTGGTGCCGGGGCACGGAGGTGCGCCGCCCTCCGTTGAGGGTGCGGAACCGGTGGTCGAGACGGGCCAGCATCTCGTCGAGCGACAGGACGCGCAACCGCGACACGGCCAGTTCGATGGCGAGCGGGATGCCGTCGAGGCGGCGGCACAGGGCGAGTACGTCGGCGCGGTTGTCGTCGCCGAGCGCGAAGCCGGGGACGGCCGCCACGGCCCGGTCGGCGAACAGCAGCACCGCGTCCGAGGGTTCGCTCTGTGCGGCGCCCGGCAGTTCGTCCGGCACCTCCATCGGCGGCACGGGCAGCACGTGCTCGCCCGGCACGTCGAGCGGCTGCCTGCTCGTCGCGAGGATGCGCAGTTTGGGCGCGGCGCGCAGCAGTTCGTCGCAGAGCAGTGCGCACGCGTCGACCAGGTGCTCGCAGGTGTCCAGGATGAGCAGGACTTCCTTGTCCTCCAGATGGTCCGCGACGATCTCGATGGCGGGCCGCGCGGACTGCTCGGGCAGGTCCAGTGCGGTGGCGACGGTGTTCGCCAGCAGTTCGGGGTCCGCGAGCGCCGACAGCGGCACCAGGTGGACGCCTCCGGGGAAACCCTCCTTGGCCTGGTGGGCGGCGCGGATCGCCGTCCGTGTCTTGCCGACCCCGCCGGGACCGTGGAGCGTGACGAGCCGGGCCCGTCCCAGCACATCGGCGAGTTGGGCCAGCTCACGGCGTCGGCCGATGAAGTTCGTCGTCTCGGCGGGCAGCTCTCCGGCCGCGCGACGGGCGGGGTGGGGGCTCATGAGGGGAGGGCGCTCCAGGTGGTCGGCGGATGGTCCACGGATGCGGCGCAGGCTAGTGGCCTGCCCGTACGGGCACCGCTGATTCGCCGGAGAACCACTCGTTGGGGGCGAGTTCCTGGGATAATCACCCCGGTCGCGTCCGGCGGGCTCATGATCCGGTTCGGACCACGCCTGTTTTCGGGCTTCCGCTGTCTTCGGAGTTTCCGCTGTCTTTGGAGCTTCCGCTGTGTTCGGGCTTCCGCGTCGCCTCCGCCGGGGCCCTCCCTCCGTACAGCGGGGCCGCCCCCTCGGTATGCCCAGTGCGCCGACGAGGCCTACCGAGAGCGCCTCGCGCCTACCGAGACCGCCCCGCCGCACGCTCTAGGTACCCCGCGCCCGGTCAACGCCCGTACGCGCATCGGGCATCGTGCCGACGCGGCGCGAGAGGTCCGCGCGGGAGGCTGTGCAGTGAGCGGGGAACCGGCACGGCGGACGGGAGCGGCGCCATGCACAGCGGACGCGACGCGAGCGGGGCGTTGATCGGGAGGGCACTGCTGCTCGACGGGATCGAGCGGCTGCTGGAAGGTGGCCGGGTGGTCACCCTGACCGGGCTGCCCGGCGTCGGCAAGTCGCGCCTGGCCAGGGAGACGGCCACCAGGGTGGCACGGAGGGGCCGGGAGGGGGCGCGCCGGAGCGCCACGCACGTGGTCGACCTGGCCGGGCTGCGCGACGGACGGCTCCTGCCCCATACGGTGGCGGCCGCCGTCGGTGTACCGACGACTACCGAACGCCCCATGCCCGAGGCGCTGTTCGACGCGCTGGGCGGCAGCGGCCTGCTGCTCGTGCTCGACAACTGCGAACACCTGGTGGCGTCGTGCGCCCGGTTCGCCGCCGACCTCCTGCGCTCCTGTCCGGGTGTCGCGCTCCTGGTCACCAGCCGTACGCCGCTGCGCGTCGCCGCGGAACGCATGTTGAGCGTGGCGCCGCTGACGGAGAGCGAGGCGGTGGCCGTGTTCACCCGGTACGCCCGCGCGAACGACCCCTCGTTCGTGGCCGACGGGCACGACGAGCAGTTGGTGCGGGGCATCTGCCGCCGCCTCGACTGCCTGCCGCTCGCCCTGGAGCTGGCCGCGTCCCAGCTCCAGCACCGCACGGTCGAAGAGCTGGACCACGACCTCGACATGGGCCGCGATCTGCACCGCCCCACCGCCGCGCCGGTCAGCCCGCACCACCACCGGTCCCTGTGCACGGCGCTCGGCCGAAGTCACGAACTGTGCGCACCGGCGGACCGGTTGCTGTGGGCGCGGCTCTCCGTGTTCGTGACGGGGTTCACCTCCGATGACGCCGTGGCGGTGTGCGGGGACGCGGCGCTGGCCGACGTTCCCGGACGGCTGGCCAGTCTCGCCGAGTCCTCGCTGCTGACCGGCCGCGCGGAGAAGTTCTGGCTGCCGGTGACGGTCCGCACGTACGGCGCGGCGCGGCTGCACGCGCTCGGGGAGAGCTCGACCATAAGGGCGCGGCACCTCGCGTGGCTCGCGGGCAGGGAGGAGTAGCGGAGCCCTTGTTGAGGGTGGGTACATCCGGCCCCGATAGGGGGCTGGTACACCCGTACGGGCCGGTACGACGCCTTTCGGCAAAAGAACATCACAGGCACGCGTGGCTGAATACTCTTCCGGCAGACCGCGCAGACCATCCTGGCCGGACAGCCGTCGGGCCGCTGCCGGCACCAGCCCGGAAGGCCCTGATGCCCGCCGAACACCGCTCGCTGCACCCCCTGACCGAGACCGTCGGCGTGCTCCGCGTCCGGACGCGCCGCATCGGACCTCGGGGTCGGCCTGGACGGGCGGGCGGCGATCTGTACGGGGCCGTCGACACCCCCTTCGGTGCGCGATTAGTCATGGGGGACGTGATGGGCCACGGCCCGGGAACCGCCGGACGGGCCGCGACCGTTCTGCGGGCCTGGCGTGATCTCGCCGCGCACGAGGAAACGCTGGAAGGGGTCGCGGTACGGCTGCACTCCCTGATCGCCTCTTCGGCCGAACCCGACCGGTTCGTGACCGCCACGCTGGTCGGCATCAGGCCGGACGGCACCGGCGACCTGGTGTGCTGCGGGCATCCGCCGCCCCTCCTGATGCGCGGCCGCTCGGCGGTGTGCGCGGCGGTCCCCGCGCCCGCGCCGCCGCTGGGTCTGCTGGACCTGGACGACGGGTGGTGCGCGGCGGGCTGCATACCCGCGGGGGCGTGGGACCGGCTGCTGCTCTACACCGACGGGGTCAGCGACGCCACGGACGCCGCCGGGACCGCCTACCCCCTGGCGGAGTGCGCCGCGCCCCTGGTCGACCGTCCGCTGGACGCGTTCGTGGAGGAGGTGGCCACTGACCTGCTGCGGCATGCGGGCGGGCGCCTGCGGGACGACGCGTCGCTCCTGGCGGCGGAGCTGGACGGCCGTCCGCGGGGGCGGTGAGGGATGCCGCGGGGCTACGGGGCGTACGGACTCCCGTACCGCCGTACCGCCGTACCGCCCTACCGCCCTACCGCTACAGCGGCGGTTCGTCGTGCAGTCTTCGCAGCCACCGCGCCACATCTGCGTCGCCCGCTCCCGCGAGGCTGCCGCTCAGCGCCTCGGGGAACAGCCGGCCCCAGGAGCGGGCCCGGTTGAGCGCGCCGAGGCGGCAGGCGAGGCTCACGGCGCGGCGCAGCTCGCGCGGCGAGCGGCCGTCCGCCGTCCACGGTTCGAGGTAGGCGTCGCGGAGCCGGGGCAGCGCTTCGGTACCGAACCGCACGCGGGCCGTGCGGGCGGTGACGAGCATCGTCGTGAAGGGGTGCGCGACGGCCGCGTCGCCCCAGTCGAAGAAGGTGTAGCGGCCGGGCGCGGGGCTGAGGATCTGGTTCTCGTGCAGGTCGGAATGGTCGAGTGTGTCGGGGACGCCGAGCGCGTCGAGTTCCTGGCACCACTCCAGGATGCGCGGGCGCAGCAGGTCGAGCGCCTTGCGGTCACCGTCGCCGAGCGACGTGTTGGACTCCACGAGCCCGTCGAGGAGGCCGGGCAGTTGGGCGGTGCGGGCGCCCGGCACGCCCAGCGCCTCGATCTCGTCGGCGTACGGGGCCAGGGCGCGCTGCGCCAGCGCGTACTGCCGCATGGCCTCCGCCCAGTCGTCGAGACCCGCCTCTCCGGTGTCGAGCCGGTCGGCGAGGAGTTCACCGCCGTGCGGGAGGAGGGACCAGCCGTGTGCGGCGTCGACCGCGATCGGGCGCAGCACGTGGTCCGGCACCCAGCGGGCGAGGGCTTCGCCGAGTCCGGCCTCGAAGGCGGAGGCGGCCGGGTTCGCCTTGCACCACACGGGCTCGCGCCCTTCGACGGGCATCCTGACCAGGACGGACCACGGGCGTAGGCGCACGGTGCGCCCGCCGGTCTCGCGAAGCCCGTGCGCGGTCAACGCCTGTTCCGCCCAGGACAGCAGGGCGTCCCGCCAGGCGGGGCGGTTCCACGGGGTCGGGACGTCGGCGTAGTCGCCGTACTCGACGGGCAGATCGGTGCCCGGGGCGGCGGCCGCTCCGGTGTCCACGGCTGTTTCATCGCGCATCGCGCCATCCCAGCACGGCCCCCGACCGCTTCGCCAACCTCTTTTCGATGCCCTGCCCGGAGCCCGGCCTCAGCGCGTTCCGTACACCGGTCGCGGCTCGTCGGACCGTGCCAACAGGTCGCGGGCGGCGGCGCCCGCGGCGGCCGGGGTCCAGCGGGCGCCCTTGTCCGCGGTGGGACCGGGGCGCCAGCCCTCCATGACGGTGATCCGCCCGGCCTCGGCCTCGAAGACCCGGCCGGTGACGCCCGCGCTGTCGGCCGAGCCGAGCCAGACGACGAGCGGGGAGACGTTCTCGGGGGCCATCGCGTCGAAGGCGCCCGCGCCGGGCGCCGCCATCGTCCCGGCGAAGGTCTGCTCGGTCATCCGGGTGCGGGCCGCCGGGGCGATGGCGTTGACCTGGACTCCGTACCGCCCCATCTCGGCCGCCGCGACCAGCGTCAGGCCTACGATCCCGGCTTTGGCCGCCGCGTAGTTGCCCTGACCCACGCTGCCGAGCAGCCCGGCCCCGGAACTGGTGTTGACCACCCTGGCCTCGGTCCGCCGCCCCGCCTTGGCCTCGGCCCGCCAGTGTGCCGCCGCGTGTTTCAGCGGGAGGAAGTGCCCCTTGAGGTGCACCCGCATCACGGCGTCCCAGTCGTCCTCTTCGAGGTTGACGAGCATCCGGTCGCGCAGGAATCCCGCGTTGTTGACGAGCGTGTCGAGGCGCCCGAACGTCTCCAGGGCCGTATCGACCAGTGAGGCCGCGCCGTCCGCCGTGGCGATGTCGCCGCCGTGGGCCACCGCCCGGCCGCCGAGCGCGACGATCTCGTCGGCGACCCGCTGCGCGGGCGCGGCGCTGGTTCCGTCGCCCGCGGGTCCGACGCCGAGGTCGTTGACGACCACCTCGGCGCCCTCCGCGGCGAAGGCGAGCGCGTGGGCGCGGCCGAGGCCGCGGCCCGCGCCCGTCACAACGACCACGCGGCCCTCGCAGAGCCCCGTCGCACCGTTCCCTGTCACGCCGTTCCCCGACACGCTGTCTCCCGTCATGCCGTTTCCCCTTCCACTGCTTCCGCAGGCTGGTTGTTGGCGTTCGCCGCTGCCAGGAAGGCGGGGCGCTCTCCGCCCCCGTGGACCAGCAGCGACGCCCCGCTGACGTACGAGGCCCTGGGCGAGGCGAGGAAGACGGCGGCCTCGCCGATGTCGGCGGGCTCGGCGAGGCGGCCGAGCGGGACCGTCGAGCCGACGGCGGCGAGCCCCGCCTCGTCGCCGTAGTGGAGATGGGACAGCTCCGTGCGGACCATGCCGGGGACGAGCGTGTTGACCCGGACCTCAGGTGCCCACTCCACCGCCATGGAACGGGCCAGGTTCTCCAGTCCCGCCTTCGCCGCGCCGTAGGCGGCGGTTCCCGGCGAGGGGCGGGTGCCGCTGACGCTGCCGACCATCACGATCGAGCCCCGGCTCGCGCGCAGGTGCTCGTACGCGGCGACCGACGCGGTCAGCGGGGCCAACAGGTTCAGCTCGACCACACGCGCGTGCCGCGCGGCGCCGCCCTGCGCCAACGGCCGGTAGGGCGTGCCGCCCGCGTTGTTGACCAGCACGTCCAGCCGTCCGCAGGCCGCCACGACCTCCGTGAAGAATTCATCAACGGCCGTTGGCATCCGCAGGTCGAGCGCGCTGAACTCGGCGTTCCGGCCGGCTGCCGCGATCGGTTCGTCCGGGGGCCTGCGGGCGCACACGACCACCCGCGCCCCGGCGCCCAGGAACGCCCGCGCGATGCCGGCGCCGACGCCCCGGGTGCCGCCGGTGACGACCGCGACCCTCCCGTCCAGTTCCATTCGCTGCTACCTTCCTGACCCAACGCACCTAACAAACGTTTGGTGGAAAGGTAGCTGATCCACTCATGGGTGTCTCCACCACAAGCCCCGAGAAGGGCGTCCGCTTCGTCACGGTCGACTTCCCGCCCGTCAACGCGCTCCCCGTCCAGGGCTGGTACGACCTGGCCGACGCCGTCCGCGCGGCCGGCCGGGACCAGGACGTCCGCTGCGTCGTGCTCACCGCCGAAGGCCGCGGGTTCAACGCGGGCGTCGACATCAAGGAACTCCAGCGCGATGCGGGCCACCAGGCGTTGATCGGCGTCAACCGGGGCTGCGCCGAGGCGTTCGCCGCCGTGTACGAGTGCGAGGTCCCGGTCGTCGCGGCCGTCGGCGGCTTCTGCCTCGGCGGCGGCATCGGTCTGGTCGGCAACGCCGACGCGATCGTGGCGTCGGACGACGCGACCTTCGGCCTGCCCGAGCTGGACCGGGGCGCGCTGGGAGCGGCGACGCACCTGGCGCGGCTGGTGCCGCAGCACCTGATGCGCGCGCTGTACTACACCTCGCGCACCGCGACGGCCGATGAACTGCACGCCCACGGCTCGGTCTGGCGGGTGGTGCCCCGCACCGAACTGACCTCCGCCGCACTGGAGCTGGCGCGCGAGATCGCCCGCAAGGACGGCGGCCTCATCCGGCTGGCGAAGGCGGCCATCAACGGCATCGACCCCGTCGACGTGCGCCGCAGCTACCGCTACGAACAGGGGTTCACCTTCGAGGCGAACCTCGGCGGGGTCGCGGACCGCGTCCGCGCCTCTTTCGGCACCAGGGAGCGCTCGTGACCGACAAGGTGATGTCCCCCGACGAGGTCGTCTCCCGCCTCAGCAGCGGCATGACGATCGGCATCGGCGGCTGGGGTTCGCGCCGCAAGCCGATGGCCCTGGTGCGCGCGATCCTGCGCTCCGGCCTCACCGACCTCACCGTCGTCTCGTACGGCGGCCCCGACGTCGGCCTCCTCGCGGCGGCGGGCCGCGTCCGCAAGCTGGTGACGGCCTTCGTGACGCTGGACTCGATCCCCCTGGAACCGCGCTTCCGCGCGGCCCGCGAGCGCGGCGCCTTCGAACTGACGGAGGTCGACGAGGCGATGTTCATGTGGGGGCTGCACGCGGCCGCCAACCGGCTGCCCTTCATGCCCGTGCGCGCGGGCATCGGCTCGGACGTGATGCGGGTCAACCCCGGCCTGCGTACGGTCACCTCACCGTACGAGGACGGGGAGACGCTGGTCGCGATGCCCGCGCTGCGGCTGGACGCGGCCCTGGTCCACCTGAACCGCGCCGACCGGCTGGGCAACGGCCAGTACCTGGGCCCCGACCCGTACTTCGACGACCTCTTCTGCGAGGCGGCGGACGCGGCGTACGTCTCCTGCGAACGGCTCGTCGACGGCTTCGGCGACGCGCCGCCGCAGACCCTGCTCGTCAGCCGCTCGTCGGTGGCCGGTGTGACCGAGACCCCGAACGGCGCGCACTTCACCTCGTGCGCACCCGACTACGGCCGCGACGAACCCTTCCAGAAGGCGTACGCGACGACCCCCTGGCCCGAGTTCGCCGCGCGCTTCCTGGCCGGGCCCGACGAGAAGTCCTACCAGTCCGCCGTCCAGGCCTGGCACGAGGAGCAACAGTGACCCCGCACCCGATGCCCCGGTCAACGGGCGTTGTCACCCGGGCCGAGTACTGCGTGATCGCCTGCGCCGAGGCGTGGCGCGACAACGGAGAGGTGCTGGCCAGCCCGATGGGACTGGTGCCCGCCGTGGGCGCCCGGCTCGCCCGGCGCACCTTCGCACCCGATCTGCTGCTCACCGACGGCGAGGCGACGCTCGTCGGCCCGGACGGCGCGGCCGAGGGCTGGCTGCCGTACCGCAGGCACCTGACGGTGGTGACCGGCGGAAGGCGGCACGTGATGATGGGCGCCAGCCAGATCGACCGGTACGGCAACCAGAACATCTCCTGCATCGGCGACTGGCGGCAGCCCGCCCGGCAGCTCCTCGGAGTGCGCGGCGCACCGGCCAACACCCTCAACAACCCGGTCAGTTACTGGGTGCCGAAGCACTCCCCCCGCGTCTTCGTGGAGAAGGTCGACATGGTCTGCGGGGTGGGCTACGACTCCGCGGCGGCGGCCGGGCCGTCCGCGAGCCGCTTCCACCGCATCCCCCGGGTCGTCTCCGACCTCGGCGTCTTCGACTTCGACACGCCCGACCGCTCGATGCGGCTGGCGTCGCTCCACCCGGGCGTCACGGTCGACGAGGTGCGGGCGGCCACGGGCTTCCCGCTGGTGATCCCCGCCGAGGTGCCGTTCACCCGGGAGCCCACGGACGTTGACCTCCGGCTGATCCGTGAGGTCATCGACCCGGCGGCGACCCGGGAGCGCGAGGTCCCGGCGTGAGGGAGGGCGCGCGGGAGACAACGCCTGATGACCCGGCGCGGTACGCGCTGGAGACGGCACTGACCGAGCTGGTCGGGGTCAGGCACCCCATCGTCCAGACCGGCATGGGGTGGGTGTCGGGGCCGCGCCTCGTGTCGGCGACCGCCAACGCGGGCGGGCTCGGCATCCTGGCGTCGGCGACGATGACGGCGGACGAACTGCGCCGGGCGGTGCGCGAAGTCAAGTCCCGTACGGACGCGCCCTTCGGAGTCAACCTCCGGGCCGACGCGGCGGACGCCCGCGAGCGGGTGCGGATCGTCGTCGACGAGGGGGTGCGGGTCGCGTCGTTCGCGCTCGCCCCCTCGCGGGAGCTGATCGCCGAACTGAAGGACGCGGGCGTGGTGGTCATGCCGTCCGTCGGCGCCCGCCGCCACGCCGAGAAGGTCGCCGCCTGGGGCGCGGACGCGGTGGTGGTGCAGGGTTCCGAGGGCGGCGGCCACACCGGGGAGGTGGCCACGTCGGTGCTGCTGCCCCAGGTGGTGGACGCGGTGGACGTCCCTGTCGTCGCGGCGGGCGGCTTCCACGACGGGCGCGGCCTCGTGGCGGCGCTCGCCTACGGGGCGGCGGGCATCGCCATGGGCACCCGCTTCCTGCTCACCTCGGACTCGACGGTGCCGGACGCGGTGAAGGCCGCGTACCTCGCGGCGACGGTCAAGGACGTCACCGTGACAACGGCTGTTGACGGGCTGCCGCACCGCATGCTGCGCACGGAGTTCGTCGCGTCGCTGGAACGGGCCGGGCGCACACGGGCGTTGGCCCACGCCGTCCGGCACGCCTTCGGCTTCAGGAAGGTCTCCGGTCTGAGCTGGTCCCGGATGGTCAAGGACGGGCTCGCCATGAGGCACGGCAAGGACCTGACCTGGAGCCAGGTCCTCCTGGCCGCCAACACGCCCATGCTGCTCAGGGCCTCCATGGTCGACGGCCGCACCGATCTGGGCGTGATGGCCTCCGGGCAGGTCGCGGGGGTCATCGACTCGCTGCCCACCTGCGAGGAACTGATCCACCGCGTCATGTCCGAGGCACAGCACGTACTCCGCACCCTTCCACCTCCTACGTAGAAGGAGCCGAGAGATGAGCACGAGCCGTACGCGAGTGCGCCCGAGGGCGGCGGCGGTACTGACCGCCCTGACGCTGGCCCTGCTGCCGGTCGCACCCGCGGGTGCCGTTTCCACGGGGCCCACGGGCGCGGTGGCCGGGGAGGGCGCCCGCCAGATCCCGCTCCAGGGCGCGGTCAACGTCCGTGACCTGGGCGGTCACCTCACGTACGACGGCAAGCGCACGCGCTACGGCGTCGCCTACCGGGCGGACGCGCTCGGCAGGCTCACCGAGGCCGACGTCGCGACGCTCGCGGGGCTCCGCCTGGGGAAGGCGGTGGACTTCCGCATCCCGCTCGAAGTCCAGCAGGACGGTCAGGACAGGCTGCCGCCCGGCGTCATCCCCGTCCCCCGCCCCGTCACGGACAACGGGCTCTACCAGCAGCTGTACGCGGCGATCGGGTCCAGGGACCCGGTGAGGCAGGAGGAGATGCTGGGCGGCGGGAGGGCGGCGGCATTCATGCGCGCCGTCTATCCGGCGTTCGTGAACGACCCGGCGAACCGGGAGCGGTTCGCGGCGACCGTGCGCGACGTGGCGGCCGGCGGGCGTGCCGTGCTGTTCCACTGCACGGCGGGCAAGGACCGTACGGGCTGGCTGAGTTACGTCCTGCTGCGCGCGGTGGGCGTGCCCGCGGCGACCGCAGAGCGGGACTATCTGGCGTCGAACGGCTACCGGGCCGCGTACGACGCGAAGGTGCGGGAGGGGCTGAAGCAGGCGGGCCTGATGCAGAACCCGGATCTGATCATCCCGCTTCAGGAAGTGCGGGACGAGTATCTGGCGGGGGCGCTCGCGGAGGTCGAGCGGCTGTACGGAGGGTTCGGGGGCTACCTGACGAAGGGGCTCGGGCTGGAGCCGCAGGTGCTGGTCGCGCTGCGCGCGAAGTTGGTGGAGTAGGGGGCACGGCGGGGTGGCGGGGGTTCCGCTGCGCGGGGCGTTCCCGAAACCCTGGCGGGGCGTAAAAGACCGCGCGGGGGGGGGGGCGCCCCCGCACCGGGGCGCGGGCCCCCCCCCGCGGGGGGGGGGGGGGGGGGGCCCCCCCCCCCCCCCCCCCCCCCCCCCCCCCCCCCCCCCCGCCCCGCCCGGGGGGGGGGGGGGGGGGGGGGGGGGGGGCGGGGCGGGGGCCCCCCCCCGCGGGGGGGGCCCCCCCCCCGGGCGGGGGGCCCCGCCCCGGCCGCGCCCCCCCCCCCCCCCCCCGCGGGAGTGGGGTGCTGTCGGCTACGCCGCAGCCCTGCGCCCGCCACCGCCGCCGGACCGACGTGCGCCGGACCGCGCACCGCCGCCCGAGGCACCAGTGCCGCGCGCCGCACCGGAACCGCGCGAACCGGCCGAAGCACCGGCGCCGCGCGAACCCGCCGACGAACCCGTGCCACGCGAACCTGCCGACGAACCGGCACCGCGCGAACCGGCCGACGTACCCGTGCCGGTCCCGCCGCCTCCGTTGCCGCCCCGCGACCCGCGGCCGCGCCTGCGGCGGCCCGAGGACTCGGGGCGCTTGGAGGGCGGGGTCGGCGCGGGCGGAGCCTCTATGACGACCGCCACGCCGGACGGCTCCCGCGCGCCCGTGAGCGTCGCCAGTTCCTCGTCGCTCGACTTGATCCGCACGGCGCGCGGCGAGATGCCCGCGTCGCTCATCAGCCGGGTCATCTCCCGCTTCTCCTCGGGGAGCACGAGGGTGACCACGCTGCCGGACTCACCGGCACGGGCGGTGCGCCCGCCGCGGTGCAGGTAGTCCTTGTGGTCCATGGGCGGGTCGACGTTCACGACGAGGTCGAGGTCGTCGACGTGGATGCCGCGCGCCGCGACGTTCGTCGCGACGAGTGCGGTGACCTGCCCGTTCTTGAACTGGTCCAGCGTGCGGTTGCGCTGCGGCTGCGACCGGCCGCCGTGCAGCGCCGCGGCCCGCACCCCGCTGGACAGCAGCCGCTTGGCGAAGCGGTCGGCGGCACGCTTGGTGTCGACGAAGAGGATGACCCGCCCGTCGCGCGCGGCGATCCGGGTGGCGACGGCCTTCTTGTCGGTCTCGTCCGCCACGTACAGCACGTGGTGCTCCATCGTCGTCACGGCGCCCGCCGACGGGTCGACGGAGTGGACGACCGCGTCCTGGAGGAACATCCGCACCAACCGGTCGATGTTCTTGTCCAGCGTCGCGGAGAACAACATGCGTTGACCGTCCGGCTCCACCTGCTTCAGCAGCGCCACGACCTGCGGCATGAAGCCCATGTCGGTCATCTGGTCGGCCTCGTCGAGGACCGTGATGGAAACCTGCTCCAGGGAGCAGTCGCCGCGCTCTATGAGGTCCTTGAGCCGCCCCGGGGTGGCGACGAGGACTTCCACGCCGCGCCGCAGCGAACCGGCCTGCTTGGTGATGGACAGCCCGCCGACGGCCGTCGCGACGCGCAGCCGCAGCGCACCCGCGTACGGCGCGAGCGCGTCGTGCACCTGCTGCGCCAGTTCGCGCGTGGGGACGAGGACGAGCGCGAGCGGCGCCTTGGGTTCGGCGCGCCGTCCCGCCGTCCTGGCGAGGAGCGCGAGCCCGAAGGCGAGGGTCTTGCCCGATCCCGTACGACCGCGGCCGAGGATGTCGCGGCCCGCGAGGGAGTTCGGCAGGGTCGCGGCCTGGATCGGGAAGGGCGCGGTGACGCCCTGCTCGGCGAGCGTCTTCAGCAGCGCCTCGTCCATGTCGAGCTCGGCGAACGACTCGACTGCGGGCAGTGCGGGGGTGATGGATTCCGGCAGCGTGAAATCACCCTGCGGCGGTGCGGCCTTTCGGCGGCCCGTGGCCTTTCCGGCACCGGAACCGGCGCCGGTGCGGGTCTTGCCCGGGGCCGTGCCGCGCCCTCGGGGCGGGCGGTTGCGAACAGGCCGGTCCTGGCGTTCGGAGCGGGTCATACGGGTTTGCCCTCCTGGGGACAGCACAAGCCGGGACCCGCACCTGTGCGGTGCGGGCCCCGGCTCTGCGAGCTAACGCGTCCTCGTCGCCGAATTAGGCGGGGAGGATGTTCTCCGCCTGCGGGCCCTTCTGGCCCTGCGTGACGTCGAAGGTGACCTTCTGGCCCTCGTGCAGCTCACGGAAGCCGGAGGTCGCGATGTTGGAGTAGTGGGCGAAGACGTCGGCGCCGCCGCCGTCCTGCTCGATGAAGCCGAAGCCCTTTTCCGAGTTGAACCACTTCACGGTACCGGTGGCCATGTCATTCTCCTAAAACTTGGGGCAGTGCCGGAAATTCACACCTCGTGAATTCCTCAGTCGCCGCATTGAGCCCCACACCGGAGAATTCCGGAAACAAATAATGCGCCTGACGAAGCATTCCGTCAGGCGCACATAAAGTCTATGGGTACCAAAACTGCAACTCGTCCAGCCTACCACGCACGCTCCGAGAGCGCATGGTAGATCAGCGTGTGTCGTACCGCTCACACGTGCCCACGGCCGTTTCAGAGGCGCTCGACGACGGTGACGTTGGCCTGGCCGCCGCCCTCGCACATGGTCTGCAGGCCGTACCTGCCCCCGGTGCGTTCCAGCTCGTGCAGCAGCGTGGTCATGAGCCGCACGCCGGTGGCCCCCAGCGGGTGGCCCAGCGCGATGGCGCCGCCGTTGACGTTGACCCGCTCCGGGTCCGCGCCGGTCTCCTTCAGCCAGGCGAGGACGACGGGTGCGAACGCCTCGTTGATCTCGACCAGGTCGATGTCGTCGATGGACATGCCGGTCTTCTTGAGGGCGTGCGCGGTCGCGGGGATCGGCGCCGACAGCATCCGTACGGGATCCTCGCCCCGTACGGACAGGTGGTGGATGCGGGCGCGGGGCGTGAGGCCGTGGTCGCGCACGGCCCGCTCGGACGCGAGGAGCATCGCCGCAGCGCCGTCGGAGACCTGCGAGGAGCAGGCCGCCGTGATCGTGCCGCCCTCCACCACCGGCTTGAGGGCGGCCATCTTGGCCAGGTCGGTGTCTCGGCGCGGGCCCTCGTCGACGCGCACGGTGCCGTACGGCACCGTCTCGCGCGCGAAGCGGCCCTCGTCGAGCGCGCGGACGGCACGCCGGTGGGAGCGGAGGGCGAAGCGTTCCATGTCCTCGCGCGAGATGCCCCACTTCTCGGCGATCAGCTGGGCGCCGTGGAACTGGTTCACCGGCGCGGCGCCGTACCGTGCGCGCCAGCCCGCGCTGCCCGCGAACGGCCCTTCGACGAGTCCGAGGGGTTCGGCGGCCTGCCGCGAGGCGAAGGCGATCGGGATCATGGTCATGTTCTGGGTGCCGCCCGCGACCACCAGGTCCTGGGTGCCGGACAGGACGGCCTGGGCCGCGAAGTGCACGGCCTGCTGGGAGGAGCCGCACTGCCGGTCGACGGTCACGCCGGGCACCTCTTCGGGAAGGCCGGCGGCCAGCCATGCCGTACGCGCGATGTCACCGGCCTGCGGGCCCACGGCGTCCAGACAGCCGAAGACCACGTCGTCGACGGCCGCGGGGTCGAGGCCGGCGCGCTCGACCAGGGCGGTGAGGACGTGTGCGCCGAGGTCGGCGGGGTGGACGGCGCCGAGGCCGCCCCCGCGCCTGCCGACCGGGGTGCGCACCGCTTCGACGACGTATGCCTCGGGCATGGCGGTCCCTCCGTGGGTGGGTTCAGGTGCGTACGGCGATGCCGTCCAGGACCATCGACAGGTACTGGCGGGCGATCTCGTCCGGGCTGTGCTGTCCGCCCGGCCGGTACCAGGACGCGGCGACCCACACCGTGTCGCGCACGAAGCGGTAGGTCAGTCTGACGTCCAGGTCCGCGCGGAAGACCTCGGCCGCGACGCCCCGTTCCAGCGTCCCGAGCCACGCCTTCTCGAACTTCTCCTGCGAGTCGGCGAGGTACTGGAAGCGCGGCTGTACGGACAGGTGGCGGGCCTCCTTCTGGTAGATCGCGACGGCGGCGCGGTGCCGGTCGATCTCCCGGAAGGACTCGGTGACGAGCGCTTCGATGGTCTCCCTGGGGCCGAGTCCGGCGGCGAGCACGGCGTCGTAGCCGTCCCACAGCTCGGTGAGGAAGGTCGAGAGGATCTCGTCGAGCATCGACTCCTTGGAGTCGAAGTGGTAGTAGAGGCTGCCCGCGAGCATTCCGGCGGCGTCGGCGATCTTGCGGACGGTGGTGGCGTTGTAGCCCTGTGCGGCGAACACCTCGGCCGCCGTGTCGAGGAGTTCGCGCCGGCGCTCGGGCACGCCCGTCACCTGGCTGTTCTTCTTGGTAGGCACCTCGCCATTCTGCGCCTACGCATGTTGGCCGCTGACCGATACGACTTCGCCGGTCATGTAGGAGGAGTAGTCGCTCGCCAGGAAGACGACGGTGTTGGCGACTTCCCAAGGCTCGGCCCAGCGGCCGAACGCCTCGCGCTCGGTGAGCTCGGCCAGCAGTTCGGGCGTGGTGACCTTCACCAGGTGCGGGTGCATGGCGAGGCTGGGCGCGACGGCGTTGACCCGTACGCCGAACGCGGCGGCCTCGACCGCCGCGCACCGGGTGAGGGCCATGACCCCGGCCTTGGCCGCGGCGTAGTGGGCCTGGCCGGCCTGGGCGCGCCAGCCCACGACGGAGGCGTTGTTGACGACGACGCCGCCCGTGCCCGCGTCCTTGAAGAGCCGCAGCGCGGCCCTGGTGCACCGGAAGGTGCCGCCGAGCGTCACGTCCAGCACTCTGGCCCACTGCTCGTCGGTCATGTCGACGAGCGTCGAGGTGCCGCCGAGGCCCGCGTTGTTGACGACGACGTCGAGCCCGCCGTGCTCCCGGACGGCCGTGTCGAAGAGCGCCCGCACCTGTTCCTCGTCGGTGACGTCGCACGGCAGCGCGGCCACCGCGTCGGCGCCGAACTCCGCGGCCAGCGCGGCGGCGCTCTCGCCGAGCCTACGGGCGTGGGCATCGCTGACCAGGACCCGGGCGCCCTCCTCCAGGAACCTGCGCGCGACCGCCCCGCCGATGCCGGTTCCGGCCGCGGCGGTGACGACCGCGGTGCGGCCCTTGAGCAGGCCGTGCCCCGGGACGTATGCGGGTGCTTCCCCCACGTCCGTACCCCTTCCGGCTTCTCGACGCCGTTCGTGGGCGTACGTTAACCTACCAAACACTTGTTAGGGAACCTGCGGGGGAGGAGGCGGACGCGCGCGATGGACCTGACGCATACCGACGAGGAGAACGCCTTCCGGGCCGAGGCGCGCGCCTGGCTGGCGGCCAACGTCCCCTCCGCTCCGCTGCCCTCCCTCGAAACGGCCGTTGGCTTCGCCGCGCACCGGGAGTGGGAGGCGCGGCTGCACGCGGACCGCTGGGCGGCCGTCTCCTGGCCCGAGCGGTACGGCGGCCGGGGCGTCGGCATCTTCGAGTGGCTGGCCTTCGAGGAGGAGTACTACGCGGCTGGCGCGCCCGGCCGGGTCTCGCAGAACGGCATCAGCCTCCTCGCGCCCACCCTCTTCGACCACGGGACCGATGAGCAGCGCGCCCGCGTGCTGCCCTCGATGGCGAGCGGTGAGGTGATCTGGGCCCAGGCGTGGTCGGAGCCCGAGGCGGGCTCGGACCTCGCGTCGTTGACCTCGCGGGCGGTGCGGACGGACGGCGGCTGGCTGCTGACGGGGCAGAAGACCTGGTCGTCACGGGCCGCCTTCGCCGACCGCGCCTTCGGGATCTTCCGCTCCGACCCGGACGCGGACCGGCCGCACCGGGGGCTGACGTATCTGATGTTCGACCTCGCCGCGCCCGGAGTGACCGTCCGCCCCATCGGCAGGCTCGACGGCAAGCCCGCCTTCGCCGAGCTCTTCCTGGACGAGGTCTTCGTGCCGGACGCGGACGTGATCGGGGAGCCGGGGCAGGGCTGGCGGATCGCCATGTCGACCACGGGCAACGAGCGCGGGCTCACCCTTCGCTCCCCCGGCCGCTTCCTCGCCGCCGCCGACCGGCTCGTGCGGCTGTGGCGCGAAACGGGTGAGGACCGGGGGCTGCGGGACAGGGTGGCGGACGCGGTGATCGGCGCTCGCGCGTACCAACTGTTCACCCGCGCCGGCGCCGCGCGCTTCGCGGCGGGCGGGACGATCGGCGCCGAGTCGAGCCTCAACAAGGTCTTCTGGTCGGAGTACGACATCGCACTGCACGAGACGGCCCTGGAACTGCTGGGCCCGGAGGGCGTGTTGACGGACGGCGCGGCGGCGGAGTGGGCGGAGGGATACGTCTTCTCGCTCGCGGGTCCGATCTACGCGGGGACGAACGAGATCCAGCGCGACATCATCGCCGAGCGCCTGCTGGGGCTCCCCCGCGGCCGTTGACCGCCGCCCGCGTCCCTCTCACCACCCGCACCCCCTCACCGCCCGCTTCCCCGCACCGACGGAGGGCACTGCCGTGAAGTTCCCGCTCACCGACGAACAGCACGCCTTCGCGCGCTCGCTCGACGCGATGCTGGCCGCGGCCGGCACCCCGGCCGCCGTGCGCTCCTGGGCGGCGGGCGATCCGTCGGCGGGCCGCGCGCTGCTCGCCCGGGTCGCCGACGCCGGTGTCTTCGCGCTCGCCGTCCCCGAAACGCACGGTGGCACGGGGCTGCTGCCCGTGGAACTGGTGGTGGCCTTCGTGGAGTTGGGGCGGCACGCCGTACCGGGTCCGGTGGTCGAGACCGTGGCGGCCGCCGCCCTCGTGGCCCGCACGGGGGACGCGGACCTCGCCAAGCGGCTGCTGCCCGGCATGGCGTCCGGCGAACTGTCCGTGACGCTCGCGGTGCTGGAGCACGGACCGCTGGAAGGCGCGGCGCCCCTCACGGCGGCGCCCCTCACGGCGGCACCCCTCACAGCGGTGCCCCTAGCGCTGGACGCCGACAGCGCCGACCTGACGCTGGTCGTGGCGGGCGGCGCACTGTACGCGGCCCCCGCCCACGGCCCCGTACGGTCCTGCGCCGATCCCGCGCGGCGGCACGCCGCGCCCGCTGAAGGGGGTGAGCTCCTGGCGGCGGGGCCGCACGTCGCCGAGGCCGCCGCGCACGCCGTGGACGTCGCCCGGCTCGTCACCGCCGCACAGTCGCTCGGGGTGGGCGAGACGCTGCTGAGCCGTACCGTCGGATACGTCAAGCAGCGCACCCAGTTCGGCACTGCCATCGGGTCCTTCCAGGCGGTCAAGCACCGCCTCGCGGACACCCTGCTCGCGCTGGAGTTCGCCCGGCCGCTGCTGTTCGGCGCGGCACTGTCCCTGCGTCCCGCCGACATCGCGGCGGCCAAGGTCGCGGCGGGCGAGGCGGCGTACGCGGCGGCCCGGACCGCGCTGCAACTGCACGGCGCCGTCGGCTACACCGAGGAGCTGGACCTCTCCCTGTGGCTGCGCAAGGCGCGGCCGCTGCGCGACGCCTGGGGAACCCCGTCGCAGTGCCGCGCGCGCGTGCTCGCCGTCTGACGCCGACGCCGGCCGCCGTCCGGACACCCCGTGTCCTGATTGATGGGAGATCCGCGGCATCCGTATCGTCCCACCCATGATCGCCGAACTCGAATGCGTGGCACTCGACTGCCCCGATCCCCTCGAACTGGCCGACTTCTACCGGCGCCTGCTGGGCGGCACGGTCAACAAGCCCGATCCCCGCTGGTCGACGGACGACGACTGGGTGACGCTCCACTCGGGATCCGACTCGTCGGGCACCGTGCTGCCCTTCCAGCGGGCGGCCGACTTCCGCGCCCCCGACTGGCCCGACCCCGAGCTGCCCCAGCAGTTCCATCTGGACCTCACCGTCCGGGACCTCGACACGGCGCACCGGGCGGTGCTGGACATCGGCGCACGGCTGCTGGACGACGGGAGCGAGGCAGCGGACGGGGACGGCCAGGGCGGCGGAGGGGAACGCGGCTGGCGGGTCTACGCGGATCCGGCGGGGCACCCCTTCTGCCTGGTGCGGGGCTGAGGCATGGGCAGACCCCCGGGCCCCCGGCCCACCCCCGAGTCCTCGCGCCCTCCGCTGCCGCCGCTCCCGCAGCTCCCGCAGCTCCCGCAGCTCCCGGGGCACCCGGGGCACCCGGGGCACCCGGGCGACGCGACGCACGCCGATCTGGCCACCGAGCGGCTGGTGCTCCACCCGATGGGCATCGCGCTGGCCGAGCGGGTGGTCGCGGGCGAGCCTGGTGCCAACGACCTTTGGGCTCCCGGCTATCCGACCGACGGCGACATGGAGTCGGCCGCCGACTTCCTCAACCGCTGTGCCAGCACCGGCGATCCGCGGCCGTTCGGGGACTACGAGATCCGGCGCCGCGACGACGGTCTGACGATCGGGAGCCTCGGCTTCAACCGGCCGCCCGACGCCGATCTGACCGTGACCGTCGGCTACGGCCTGGTGCCGTCCGCGCGCGGCCGCGGCTACGCGACGGAGGCACTGCGCGAGTTGCTGCGCTTCGCGCGGGAGCGCGGCATCACCGCCGTGAAGGGCGACACCGACGACGACAACATCGCCTCCCAGCGGGTGATGCTGTCGGTCGGCATGCGGCTGGTCGCCCGGGACGGCGGGATGCGGTTCTACGCGATCGACTGGGACGCCGCCGAACGGGACGCTCAGGGGCGTTCGGCGGTCAGATAGCGCTGCACCGTGGGGCCGAGCCAGTCCGCGATCTGTTCGCGGTCCATCTCGACGGCGACGGGGAAGCGCAGCACGAAGCGGGAGAGCGCCATGCCCAGGATCTGCGAGGCGACCAGGGCGGTGCGGACGGGCGCCTGGGTGGGGTAGGGGCAGACCCGGGCGGCCAGCACGAAGAGCTGCTTCTTGAGGACCTCCTGCATCCGCTCGGCACCCACCGGGTTGGTGACACCGGTCCTGAGCAGGGCGACGAGGACGTCGTCCTGCTCCCAGCGGTCGAGGAAGTGCAGCACGAGGGTGCGGCCGATGTCCTGCCTCGGGACGTCGGTCAGGTCGGGGAGCCTCAGGTCGAACTCGCAGGCCGCCGCGAACAGGCCCTCCTTGTTGCCGAAGTAGCGCATCACCATCGAAGGGTCGATGGCCGCGTCCCTGGCGATGGCTCTGATGGTGGCCCGCTCGTAGCCGTCGGCGGCGAAGCGCTCGCGGGCCGCGGCGAGGATGGCCGCACGGGTGGTTTCGGAGCGCCGGGGCGTCTGCGTTTCAGTCATGCCAACAACCGTAGACCAACAATCGTTGGCCAACAAGCGTTGACATCATCTCGAACCCGGTTCTACGTTTACCAACAAGCGTTGACGATCCGGGAGTTCGCCATGAACAGCTCATCCGCCATGCACGACGCGCCCCTCGACAACACCTACGACACGTCCGTCGTCGTGGTCGGTTCCGGCCCGACCGGGCTGCTGCTCGCGGGAGACCTCGCGGCGGCGGGAGTCGCCGTCACCGTCGTCGAGAAACGGCCCGCCGGGATCAGCAACCTCAGCCGCGCGTTCGGCGTGCACGCCAGGACCCTGGAGCAACTGGACGCCCGGGGGCTCGCGGACGAACTCGTGAAGACCGGCAGGGCCGTCACCGAACTGCGGCTCTTCGGGTCGCTCGCGCTCGACCTGTCCGAGCTGCCCTCCCGCTTCCCGTACATGCTGATCACTCCGCAGTACGAGGTGGAGCGGCTGCTGCTGCGCCGCGCCGAGGAGCACGGCGTGCGGTTCCTGCACGGCGCGCTGGTCACCGACGTGGAGCAGGGCGGTGAGCGAGCCGGTGAGCAGGGCACCGGGCGGAGCGGCGGGCAGAACGGCGAGCCGGGCCGGGAGGGCGTGACCGTCCGGGTCCGTACAGAGGACGGCGGCACGGCCGTGCTGCGCGCCGCCTACGCGGTGGGCGCGGACGGCACGCGCAGCACGGTCCGTGAAGCGCTCGGCCTGCCGTTCCCCGGCCGGTCCGTCATCAGGTCGATCGTCCTGGCGGACGTACGGCTCGCCGAGGAACCGCGGAGCACGGTGACCGTCAACGGCGTGGGCAACGCCTTCGGCTTCGTCATCCCGTTCGGCGACGGCTACTGGCGCATCGGCGGGTGGGACCGTTCGCGCGGCGAGGTCTCCGACGCGGAGCCCGTGGAGCTCGACGAGTTGCGCGCGATCGCGCGGCGCGCGTTCGGCACGGACTTCGGGATGTACGACGTGCGGTGGATCTCGCGCTTCCACAGCGACGAGCGGCAGGTCCCCGCGTACCGGGTGGGCCGGGTCCTGCTCGCGGGGGACGCCGCGCACACCCACTCCCCCGCAGGCGGGCAGGGCATGAACACCGGGCTTCAGGACGCCGCGAACCTCGGCTGGAAGCTCGCGGCGGTACTCAGGGGCGAGGCGCCCGAGGCACTGCTCGACACGTACGAGGCGGAGCGGTGGCCCGTCGGGCGCGCGGTGCTGCGCAGCAGCGGTGCGATCGTCCGGCTCGCCATGGCGGGGACGCTTTCGCAGCGCGTCCTGCGTGCGGTGCTGGCGCGGGTCGTCGGTGGCGTGCGCCCGGTGCGGCGCCGGGCGCTGGGGCAGGTCACCGCGATCGGTTACGCATACGGACCGCGCGGGAGCCGCATCGGCACGCGCGTGCCGGACGTCCGGTTGGTGGAGGGGCGGTTGTACGAGGTGCTGCGCGCGGGCGCGTACGTACGCATCGTCCCTCGGGCGACCGCCGGCACGGGGAGCGACGGAACGGAGAACACCAGGACGGGCACCGTCGGCACAGGGAGCGACGGGCGGACGGTTCTGGCGCACTGGGCCAGCGGGCGGCAGGACACCCTGCTGGTCCGCCCGGACGGGTACGTGGCCGGGTGAGCGGAGGGCGTAGGGGGGTGGCCGCGCCCCGGGACGGGCGGGCGGGGGTGGCGAGCCCGCCCGCGCTCGGCGATCGCCTGCGGGCCGGTGACGGCCCGCTCGCGCAGTTCCCCGCGCCCCCGAAGGGACACCCGGTGCTCGCGCCCACGCGGCGGAGCCGCGCCATCGACCACGAACCCGCCCCCTCTACGCCACCGCGGCCAGTCCCCGCCCCTCCGTCTTCGCCACCAGAGACGCCAGTGACGCCCGCGTTCCCTGGAGTTCCGCGATGCGTTCTTCGATCTCCGTCAGACGCTCCACGAGCATTCCGCTCAGGCAGGGTTCGACCTCCTGTTCGCTGCCGCAGACGCAGTCCAGCACCTCGCGGATCACCCGCGTCGGCAGGCCCGCTTCGAGGAACGCCCTGATCCTGCGCACGACGTGCGGCGCGTCCTCGCCGTACACGCGTTGCCCCCCGGCCGTGCGCTCGGCGTCCAGCAGTCCCTGCTCCTCGTAGTAGCGCAGCAGCCGGACGCTGACCCCGCTCACTCTCGACAGCTCACCGATCTTCAACGTGATCCCCCTCACAGACCCTTGAAGCTCACACCGGTGTGAGCTCCTAGCGTTCCCCTCATGACGAACAACAACAGCGGCGGCAGCAACAGCGCCAGCAACCGCTCCCCCATTTTCTCCATCGGCGGCGACCTGCCCGTCCACCGCATCGGATACGGCGCGATGCGCCTGGCCGGTGCCCCCGGTGAGCGTTCCGGCGGCGGCGCCCCCATCTGGACCGCACCCACCGACCGGGACCGGGCGATCGCCCTGCTGCGTACGGCGGCGGAGAGCGGCGTGGACCTCTTCGACACCGCCGACGCCTACGCGCTGGGCACCAACGAGGAGCTGCTCGCGGAAGCACTCGCCCCCTACCGCGACCGCGTCAGCATCGCGACCAAGGTCGGGGTGGTGCGCCCCTCGCCCACCGAGTGGGTGCCGCTCGGTCACCCCGCCTACCTCCGCCAGCAGGCCGAGCTGAGCCTGCGCAGGCTGCGGGCCGAGCGCATCGACCTGCTCTACCTGCACCGCATCGACCCCGAGTACCCGTTGGCCGATCAGATCGGCGCTCTGAAGCAGCTCCAGGAGGAGGGCAAGGTCCGCCACATCGGCATATCCGAGCTGTCCGTCGAGCAGTTGGACGCGGCCGGGGAAGTCGCACCGATCGCCGCCGTGCAGAACCTCTACAACCTCGCGTCCCGCGACCACGAAACGGTTGTTGACCACACCGCGGAACGCGGCATCGCCTTCGTGCCGTTCTTCCCCATCGCGATGGGCGGGCACGCGGGGCCCGACAGCCCGCTCGCCGCCGTGGCCGAGGAGATCGGGGCCACCCCGTCCCAGACGGCACTCGCCTGGCTGCTGCACCGCGCACCCAACATCGTGCCGATCCCCGGCACGTCCTCCGAGCTCCACCTCAAGGAGAACCTGGAGGCGCTGCACGTCTCCCTGACCGCCGAGCAGTTCGCGCGCATCGACGCGGAGAGCGCCCGCGGGGCGAACACCGAAGGGGAGAACCGGGCATGAGCGCCTTCAACGAGCGTGTCATCGCGGAGTTCCGCGCGTCCGGCGGCACCGTGGGCGACCCCTTCGAGGGCACCGACCTGCTGCTCCTGACCACCAGGGGCGCCCGCTCGGGGCTGCCCCGCACCACCCCGCTGGTGCGCCTGGCGCACGGCGACACCGAGGTGGTGTTCGCCCTGAACGGCGGCGACCCCGCGTCGCCCGCCTGGTACCACAACCTGGTCGCCCACCCCGGCGACCTCACGGTCGAGGTGGGCACCGAGACCTACCGCGCCAGGCCGGTGGAGGTGGCCGATCCCGTGGAGTACGAGGAGCTGTGGCGGCGGCAGATCGCGGTGGAGCCGAAGTTCGCGCAGTTCCGGGAGCGGGCCGAGGGGGCGGGGCGCCGGGTGCCGCTGGTGGCGCTCACACGTGCCGGATCGTGATGACCGCCGCGTGTCCGTCGGTCGTCAGGACACCGGGCCAGTCGGTGACGAGCGCGGCGTCGAGCGGGCCGAGGGTCACGCCCTCGCTCGGCAGGCGGGCCTCGCCGGTCAGGGCGACGACCAGTACGGAACTCGCGGAGGGGACGACGATCGGCAGGCCGCCCCGTACGACCGAGACGAGGGCCGCCGTGTGGCCGCTGTCCCTGCGGTGCATCACGTTCAGGTTGACCACCGGACCGTCCAGCAGGCGCCCTTCGGTCGGCACGTCGCCGCGGAAGGCGTGTGGGGCGAACCTCTCGTCGGCCAACACCTGTTGACCGCCCACCGAGAGGTCCATCCCCGCGCCCTCCACGACAGTCAGGATCCGGTCCACCCCGTCGAACGCGGAGAACGGCCCGTCCGCCGCGACGTCAGCGAGGCTCACCCGCCAGCGGAAGTCGTCCGTGCCCGCGCCCTCGGGGAAGCAGGCGATCTCGCGGGTCACCCCGCCGCCGTTCTTCCACGGCACGGCCACGCGGTCCGCGGCCCTCAACACCCGTACGCGCTCGGCGGTCATCGCACGATCCCCTGAGCCCGCGCCGCCCGCAGCCACGTCGGGAACTCCGCGACCAGCCGGTCGTACAGCTCGTCGTCGGAGATCTTGCGCGGATCGAGTCCGGCGTGGAAGAAACCGGCGTTGTCCACGACGCGGTGCCGTGGCACCGCGAGTTCGTCGAGCTTGCGCAGGAAGTCGAACTGCGTGCTGCGCTTGTTGCCGAAGCCCACGAACTGCCAGAACAGCGGCAGCCGCGCGGCCTTGCACAGATAGCGCTCGGCAGCGGGCTTGCTGATCGGCCCGCCGTCCGTCTGGAAGACGACGAGCGCGGGCGCGGTCGAACCGCTGTCCAGGTAGTGGTCGATGACCGCGTCCATCGCCAGGTGGTAGCTGGTCCTGCCCATGTGGCCGAGGCCCGCGACGATCTCCGCCACCCGGCCCCCGTGGTTCTCCAGGGTGATGTCGGTGACCGCGTCCACGTCCGTGGAGAAGAAGACGACCGGCACCCGCCCGTCGTCGTCGAGGTTGGCCGACAGGCCAAGCACCCGGTCGGCGAAGTCCTGCACGACGCCGTCCCGGTAGTACTCGCGCATGGAGCCCGAGTAGTCGAGCACCAGGTACACGGCGGCGCGCTCCTCGCCGAGCCCGTGCCTGTGCAGGCTGGCACCCGCGCTCTTGTAGAGGCTGACGAGTGCGGGCGCGGTCTCCTCGACCTTGCGCAGGCTGATGGCGGCCGCCATGGCTGACCCCGATCCACAGGTGGTACGACGAACGGCGAGTGACTGTCGAGATTACGCCACGGGGGTCAACGCGAAAGGCCACACCGGAGGCCGGACCAGAGGCCTCGCCGAACACAGCGCCAACACCCCTTGACCTCGACCAAACTTGAGGTAGGAGCCTGGCGCACATGACCACACCACGCCTCTCCCGCCCCGCGATCACCCTCCTCGTCGTACTCATCGGCTATCTCACCTTCCCCATGGGGATGACCGGCACCGCACTCGCGCTGCCCGAGATAGGCCGCGACCTCGACGCGTCCGGCACCCCGCTCCAATGGGTCGTCACCGGTTACGTCCTCACCGCCTCGTCGGTGATGCTGGTCGCGGGCTCGCTCGGCGACATGTTCGGCCGCAGGAAGGTGTACGCGACCGGGGCCGGCGTCTACGCCCTGGGCACCTACGCGGCGGCGGGCGCGCAGAACATCCTGGTCCTGGACGCGGCCAGAACGCTCACCGGGATCGGCGCCGCCGGGGTCATGGCGGGCGGCGGTTCCCTGCTCGCCAGCGTCTTCCAAGGCCCGTCCCGCACAAGGGTGTTCGCCGCCGTCGGCACGGTCGCCGGGATCGGCATGGCGGCGGGCCCCACGCTCTCGGGCTGGCTGGTGAGCGGCTTCGGGTGGCGCGCGACGTTCCTCGTCTTCGGCACCACCGCCACGCTGGTCTTCGCCGCGTCCTTCCTGGCTCCCGACTCCCGGGCGGCCGAGCGCCCGAAGGTCGACCGGCCCGGCGTCGTCACCTTCGTCACCGGCCTCGCGCTGCTGATGTACGGAGTGACACAGGCGTCGCTCGTCCCGTCGCTGGCCGGACTCGTGGTGCTCGCCCTGTTCGTGGCGGTGGAACGCCGCAGCGACCACCCCGTGCTGGACTTCTCGCTGATCCGAAACAGGCGTTTCATGGGGTGGGTGCTCGGCGCCATGGCCGTTTCGTCGGGCGCGACCGGGGTGCTGGTCTTCTTCCCGACCTACCTCCAGGGCGGTGCCGGGTTCGGTGCCCAGCAGGCGGGGCTGATCCTGCTGGCGGCGACCGCGCCGATCTTCGCCTTCCCCTCCGTCGGCGGCTGGCTGGTGAACCACGGCTTCGCGCCGCGCCGCCTGCTGGTCACGGCACTGCTCCTGTCGGCGGCCGGCAACGCGTGGCTGGCCCTGGCGCTCGCCCCGGGCGCGAGCGCCCTCTCGCTCGCCCTGCCCCTGGTCCTCATCGGCAGCGCGAACGGCCTCGGCCTCGGCCAGATCGACGCCCAGGCGATGAGCCTGGTCGAGCAGGAGCGCGTCGGCCTCGCGTCGGGCCTGCTGAACACCGCGCGCGGCGGGGCGGGGGCCCTGGTCCTGGCGGGCGTGGGCGCGGCCCTCACCGGCCTGGTCGCCCTGGACGTGCACGACGAGGCCGTGGCAGCGACGGTCACCGCGGGGCAACGCCCGGACCTGGCGGGCCCGTTCACCGGGGCGTGGGAGTGGGTCGCCTGGACGGCGGCGGCCGTCCTGACCCTGGCGGCGCTCCTCGTACGGCACCTGCTGCGGCCGGTGCGGGACGCGCGGCCCGCACCGGCCACCGAGCCCGGCCCCGCCGAGCCCGTCGCCACCGAGTCCCGCCCCACCGAGCCCGTCCCCACCGAGTCCCCCGCACGGGTGTGACGGGCGTTCCGGGCCCCGATGTCAGTCGTCTCTGTGAAGATGTGGGAGGCGGTTCGGACAAGGGGGTTCGAAGGTTCCATGGGAGCAGAGAACACACAGGGGTCATGGGAGGCGTTCCGACGGGCCCTGGTCATGGGCGTGTCCGAGACCCGCTTCCTGCGCCGCGACCCCGATCTCGACGAGCGGTACCCCGGGCTCGGTTTCGTCGAGCGCGACGTGCGGCGCGTCAGCACGGCGCTGACCCAGTCCGGGTACGAGGTGACCGCGCCCGACCCGGAGGACGGGGAACTCCTGCGGAACGTACTGCTGCGGCGGCTGCGCGGCTTCTTCCGATCGTGCGCGCCCGGCGACACCGCCTTCGTCTACCTCTCCTGCCACGGGGTGCGCCTGGGCGACCGGGACTTCCTCGTCCCCGCCGACGCCCAGCCGGGGGACCTCGCCGCCGACGGCACCAGGGAACTGCTCGCGGACAGCCTCGTGCCCGCCGATCCGGGCACCCTGCTCACGGGGCTGCGGCCCGGGGTGACCGTCACGGTCTGCCTCGACATGTGCCGTACGGACGAGGAGGGTTCGCCGCCCGGCCGCCCCGTGCGCTTCGAGGTCTCCGACAAGGAGCGGATCTTCTGGCTCTTCGCGTCGAGCCCGGGGCAGGCCGCCCACGCCCACCGCACGGACGGCAGCCACTTCGGCCAGGCCCTCGCCGAGGCGATCGCCCCCACCTCCCCGCCCACCACCTTCGACGCGATCGTCGAACACACCCGCGCCGCGCTGCGCCGCCTCTCGGCCGACCTCCCCCACCCGCCGCCCGACCTGGACTGGGCCCTCGCTCCCGCCCACCGCGCGGCCGCCGCCGAGCTGAAGCTGTGCCGGGGTTCGCAGGAGACCCGGCGCTGGAGCACGGCGGTGACCGAATCCGGTCTCTGGCGCCACACGTCGGGCGACGAAGCGACCCACGAGCGGGTCAAGGACCGCCTCGTGGAGCTGGCCCGCCGGGTCGCCGCCCAGCGCGCGGGCCGAGGCACCCACCACGACGACCCCTGGGACGATCCCGGCCATCCGGAACGCGTGATGGACCGCCTCGCCCTACTGGTGGAAAGGGCCGGGCTGGACGGCAGGCAGCGGCTCTCCCCCGCGGAGACCGCGGTGCTGCTCGCGGCTCCCCTGCTGCACGAGGCGGTCGTGGTCCTCGTCCTCAACGAACTGCACACGGTCTCCGCATCGACATCGACCGACGCCCTCCCCGAACACCTGAGGCAGGTGCGCGGCGCGGCGGACGACGTGCGCAGGGCCCATTCGCAGACCCAGCGCACCCTGGACACCCTGCGTCGGCGGGGACTCCACGAGGCCGCGCACGCCGCAGAGCTGTGGCTGCGCCACCGGTTCATCGCCGGCTGGGACCGCCCCTGGGAGCGCAACGACGCGTACCGGTCGATCGACGGGCTGATTCGTACGGCGGCGGACGCGATCACCGCCGCGTTCACGCTCCCGGGGCAGGAGGAGTCCGCGCCCGCCCTCGCGCCCGCCCCCTCTCCCGCGCCAGACCGGATCAAGCACCAGATCCGCCAGGTCGCGGGCCACCTGACCGTACGCCCCGCCGCGAGCCCCCGGATCAACGAGTCGGACCACACGGACGGCTGGAGCACCCGCCCTCCGGGGCCGGGGAACCAGTGGCGCGGCCGGGAGCTGGCCCAGCTCCTGTGGACGGCGGGGCTGCTGGCCGTCGATCCGCGCCTGCTGTCCGGCGTGGTCGTGGACCACCTGGGCGCGCACTCCGCGCTGCGCCCGCGCGAGACGGTGGCGGCCCTCGCGGCGGGCTTCCACCTGGAGCCGGTCGACAAGGACGGCAGGGAGGACGCGAGCAGCGGGGAGGGTGCGAGCACCAAGAACGGCCAAGGCACCAAGAACGGCAAGGGCACCAAGGACGGCAAGGGCGGCCCGTACGCGCTCTCCGTGCACTTCCCCTGCCCGCACCCCGCACTGCACTTCGCCGTCGAAGGGCTGGTCGCCAGGGTCAACGACACGTTGTCCTCGGCCCGGGGCGACACCGCCCCCTTGCTGCGCGGACTCCCCGACCGCGTCACCGCCGAGCACCTGTACGCGCTGGACGACGCGTACCAGCAGCCGTTGGAGCGCTTCCAGCTCTCCGAGGACGAGATCCGCCCGCTCCTGATGGGCACCCAGCTGTACGGCGACCGCATGCTGGCGGTGCGCGAGCTGTACCAGAACGCGCTGGACGCCTGCCGCCACCGGACCATGCGCGTGGGCTACGCCCAGCGGCGCGGCACGCCCGACGCGGACTGGCGGGCGCACATCTCGTTCACCCAGGGCTGGGACGAAGGCCGCCCGTACATCGAGTGCCAGGACAACGGCACCGGCATGTCGCGCGAGAAGCTCGTCTCGATGTTCGCGCGCGCGGGCAGGCGGTACGAACAGGACCCGGACTTCGTGCAGGAGCGTAGGAACTGGCGGCGGGCGGGCCTGGCGGACCTGGACCTCAACAGCCGTTTCGGCATCGGGGTGTTCAGCTACTTCATGCTCGCCGACGAGGTCGTCGTGTGGACCCGCCCGGTGAACCTCCTCGGCATCCCGGTGGGCGACCGGGGCGTACGGGCCGAGATCCAGGCGGGCTCCGGCCTGGTCCAGGTCCGCCACACGGAGAAGGCCCCGCCGGGGGGCGGCACGCGGGTGCGGCTGTACCTGTCGACGGACGACGGGGAGCTTCCCTCGCTGGTGGAGACGTTGCGGTCGACGCTCTGGGTGAGCGATCACCGGGTGACGGCGACGGAGTGCGCGCAGGACGCCCCGGAGCGCGTGGTGCGCGCGGCCGCCTGGGAACCTGGCGAGCTGACGGCGTCCGCCTCCTGGGACGGCGGCCCCCTCCCGGCGGGCGGCGACGCCTGGCTGGTCCAGGGGGAGGGGCGGGTCCTGCTGGACGGTGTGGTGGTGGGCCACGCGGAGAAGCCGTACGGGCGGGTGGTGAACCTACGGGCTCGGCACCGGCCGGTGCCGAGCGTGGACCGCAACCAGATGCTGTCCTACGACGAGGGCCTGGCGCTGGCGGAGCTGCTCGACGCCGTTCCGGAGGCGGCGAAGGGCTGGCCAGAGGTGCAGCTGTCGCACCTCTGGGTGCTGGCGAAGCGAGAACCCCGGCTCGTGGTCGCGCTGCTGAGCGCGCTGAGGCCCGACGTCGTGGCGGTGTTGCAGTCGGGAGAGCTGAGCCGCCGGCTGCTGCACAAGCGCATGCCCCTGGCCCTGGTGGGGTGCCTGCCCTTCGATCAGTCCGAGTCAGAAAGGGACAGCCCGCCGTTGCACCGTCCGGGCAGGGAGCACGAGGACGGCCTGCTGAGGGCGTGGCAACGGTCTCGCCTCGGCCTGGCCTTCGCGAAGGACGAGCCGTTCGTCCCGGCGAGCTACGCCGCACCGAGCGCCATCGACGCACTGCTCTTCCACTCCGGCCTTCCCCGGGAAGACTGGGGAAGCGCCTTGCAAACGGCTGCTCTCGCCTCGGTCCCGCTGGCCGACGCCGTACGTGCGCTGCGCAGACACGCCATCGCCGGGCTCCATGTCCCCGCTGCCGACGACCCCAGGTCCCTGCGCACCGTACGTCCCACACCGGTCATGACCCACCTCTACCAGGGGTATACGGAGGTGGCCGGATCGCCTCTGGTCGATGATCCGCAGCCGCCGGCCGTACACGCGCCATTGGTGTGGACCTCCGCCGTGCACGACATCACTCTGGGCGAGGCGGCGCAGCAACTGGACCGTCTCCTCGCCATCGATGCGGCCCTGCCGGCGGCGCCGCGCCTGGACGAAGAGCTCATGGCTCAGAGCTTCACCACCGCTGAAGCCGAATTCCTCGCCAGGAGAACGTCCGGCGCATGGAACGCGGGTGCCCTGTGCCGGGTGGACCGGCTCAGCCGGACAGGTCCGCTCCTGTCGGAGCGGCAATTGGTGAGTCGGATTCGCCAGCTGGCCCCGCTGGGGTTCTCCCTCTGCCCCGAGCCGGGCGACGAGCAGAGCGCGTACGAGGGTTTGACGCCCAACGAGAGGCGTCTGTTCTCCGTCAGGTCCGACGGCCAACCGTCGTGGCGCACCCGAGACCTGCTCCTGACGGATGTGCTGCGGGCCGCCGCGGATCTCAATGCCACGGTCGGCGACGTCCTGGAGCAGATCGAGAAGTCGCGGGCGAAAACCGGACTGTCCGGCCCCGCCGTCCCCTCCGACGCACACACCTGGACACCGCCCCATTGGCTCGGCACCCCCTTCGTCGAAGAACAGGACCCCACTCCCCTCACACCTTGGCAGTTCGCTTGCTACGTGAACTGGTACGGGCAGACGCCCCAGGTGGAAGAGATGGAGCACCACGCACAGATGCTCATTGCCTGTGGTCTGCTGGCAGTCGAGACACCGTTGCCCCTGTCAGCCGTAACGGAGCAGGCCGTCGCGCTCAGTGCCAGTCCCATCGATGCCTACTTCCTCGCCGAAGAGGCCGCGACGATCACCGACGGATCTCTCCACCTCTCCCTGCCCGCCCTGCTCGCCCAAGCGAGCACCAACAATTCCTCCCTGGAAGAGTTCGTCGGCAAGCTGGCGGAGGAACGGCCCACCCTTCCCCTGGACATCGCGGAAGTCCCCTGGGGAGCGGGCCACCTGGAGCCCACCACCGCGGAGGTCCACGCCATCACCGAAGTACCCCACGACGGAAGGCGACGCTTCCGGTGCGTGAGCATCGCCGACGTCCTGCGGTGCGCCTACCTGGACCGCCGCACCCTGGGTACCGCACACACCCGGCTGGCCGAGTACGTCCTCCTGGGCGCCCCGCCCCCGCCCGGCGACCTCACCGCCCCGGGCGCCGAGCCCCTCCTCTTCCTGCGCCCCACCCGCTTCGACCTCGCCGCGTTCGACGCGGGCCTTCTGGGCCCCGGCACACTCGGCCCCCTTGAACTCGTGCTCGTCGCGGGCCGCTTCAGCTGGACGATCGGCCAGGCGTACGAGCGCTACGCGCCCTTCCGTCACCTCGGGCTCGCCGTCGCCGTCCGCGAGCCCACTCCCGAAGAGGCCGCGTACGCCCCCGACTGGCGCGACGTCGTCATCCTCACCGAGCAGCTGACCGGCCGCGCCCCCGCGCTCCACGGCACGCTCACCCCGGACGACGTCCTGCTCCGCTCCGAGGAGACCGACCTGACGCCCCGGGAGGTCCACGAGCGCCTGACCCGCTGGGCCCGCCTCTTCGACCTCGCGCCGCCGAAGACCCCTCCCGCGTCGTGACGCGGCGGACAGAAGCAGGCGGACAGAAGCAGGCAGGCACGCAGGAGTAGGCAGACAAAAAGCGACGCGGCGCCGCCCATGAGTCCGGTCGGGGACAGGGGCGGTCGCCGCGTCTGTGTTCCGTACGACGCTGTACGGGACGATTCGGGGAGCGGGGCTACACCGTCAGCGCCCGGTCAGTCGGCCTGATCGGGGCGGGAAGCTCGCTCGCCCCAGTAAGATACCGGTCTACACCACGTGCTGCCGAACGGCCCTCCGCGATGGCCCAGACGATCAAGGACTGGCCTCGCCCGGCGTCACCGGCCACGTACACACCGTCGACGTTCGTCGCGAATTCGCCGTCCCGCGCGATGTTGCCGCGCGCGTCCAGTTCCAGTCCGAACTGCGAGACGAGGCCGTTCTCCACGTCCGTACCGGTGAAGCCCATCGCGAGGGTCACCAGCTGCGCCGGGATCTTCCGCTCCGTGCCCGCCTTCTGGACGATCTTGCCGTCGACGAACTCGACCTCGACCAGGTGCAGGAACTGCACGTTCCCGTCCTCGTCGCCCTCGAAGTGCGTGGTCGAGACGGAGTAGACCCGCTCGCCGCCCTCCTCGTGGGCCGAGGTGACCTTGTAGAGCATCGGGAACGTCGGCCAGGGCTGCCCGGCCGCGCGCTCCTCGCCCGGCCGCGGCATGATCTCCAGCTGGGTGACCGAGGCCGCGCCCTGGCGGTGGGCGGTGCCCACGCAGTCCGCGCCGGTGTCGCCGCCGCCGATCACGACGACGTGCTTGCCCTCGGCGGTCAGGGGCGGCGTCACGAAGTCGCCCTCCTGCACCTTGTTGGCGAGCGGCAGGTACTCCATCGCCTGGTGGATGCCGTTCAGCCCGCGGCCGGGGACGGGCAGGTCGCGCGCCGTGGTGGCGCCCGCCGCGATGACGACCGCGTCGAACCGCTTGCGCAGGTCCGTCGAGGACAGGTCGCGGCCGATCTCGATGCCCGTACGGAACTTCGTGCCCTCCGCGCGCATCTGCTCGATGCGGCGGTTGATGTGCCGCTTCTCCATCTTGAACTCGGGGATGCCGTAGCGCAGCAGCCCGCCGATGCGGTCGGCGCGCTCGTACACCACGACCGTGTGGCCGGCCCGGGTGAGCTGCTGGGCGGCGGCCAGGCCCGCGGGGCCCGAGCCGATCACGGCGACGGTCTTGCCCGAGAGGCGCTCGGGGACCTGCGGCGCGACGCTGCCGTTGTCCCACGCCTTGTCGATGATCGAGACCTCGACGTTCTTGATGGTCACGGCGGGCTGGTTGATGCCCAGCACGCACGCGGCCTCGCAGGGCGCCGGGCAGAGGCGGCCGGTGAACTCCGGGAAGTTGTTGGTGGCGTGCAGCCGCTCGCTCGCCGCCGACCAGTCCTCGCGGTAGGCGTAGTCGTTCCACTCGGGGATGAGGTTTCCGAGGGGACAGCCGTTGTGGCAGAACGGGATGCCGCAGTCCATGCAGCGCCCGGCCTGCTTGCTGATGATCGGCAGCAGGGAGCCGGGGACGTAGACCTCGTTCCAGTCCTTGACGCGCTCGCCCGTCGGGCGGGTCCTGGCGACCTCGCGCTCCGTGGTCAAAAAGCCCTTGGGGTCAGCCATTGGTCGCCGCCTCCATCATCTTCTCGGTGGTCTCCCGCTCGGAGAGACCGGCGAGCTCAGCGGCTTCCTTGGCGGCGAGCACTGCCTTGTACGCGGACGGAATGATCTTGCTGAAGCGCCGTGCGGCGGCCGGCCAGTCGGCGAGCAGCTTCTCGGCGACCGTGGAGCCGGTCTCCTCCTGGTGGCGGCGCACGACGTCGTGCAGCCACCGCTCGTCGGCCTCCGTCAGGGCCTCGATCGCGCCGTGGTTCCCGGCGTTCACGTCGTCCCTGTTCAGGTCGATGACGTACGCGGTGCCGCCCGACATGCCCGCCGCGAAGTTGCGGCCGGTCTCGCCGAGCACGACCGCGTGGCCGCCGGTCATGTACTCGCAGCCGTGGTCGCCCACGCCCTCGGAGACGACGGTCGCGCCGGAGTTGCGGACGCAGAAGCGCTCGCCGGTGCGGCCGCGCAGGAACAGCTCGCCGCCGGTGGCGCCGTACGCGATGGTGTTGCCCGCGATGGTGGAGTACTCGGCGAGGTGGTCGGCGCCCCGGTCGGGCCGGACGATCACGCGGCCGCCGGACAGGCCCTTGCCGACGTAGTCGTTGGCGTCGCCTTCGAGGCGCAGGGTCACGCCGCGCGGCACGAACGCGCCGAACGACTGGCCCGCGGAGCCGGTGAAGGTGATGTCGACGGTGTCGTCGGGCAGGCCCGCGCCGCCGAACCGCTTCGTCACCTCGTGGCCGAGCATGGTGCCGACGGTCCTGTTGATGTTGCGGATCGCGACCTGGGCGCGGACCGGCTGGGCGGCCTCGGCGCTCTCGGCGTGCAGCGCGTCGGCGGCGAGCTTGATCAGCTGGACGTCGAGCGCCTTCTCCAGGCCGTGGTCCTGCGCGACGAGCTGGTGGCGCACCGCGCCCTCGGGCAGGTCGGGGACGTGGAACAGCGGCTCCAGGTCCAGGCCCTGCGCCTTCCAGTGCGTGACGGCCCGCTCGGTGTCGAGGAGTTCGGCGTGGCCGACGGCCTCCTCGATGGTGCGGAAGCCCAGCTCGGCGAGGATCTCGCGGACCTCCTGCGCGATGAACTCGAAGAAGTTCACCACGAATTCGGGCTTGCCGGAGAAGCGGTCGCGGAGCACCGGGTTCTGCGTGGCGATGCCGACCGGGCAGGTGTCGAGGTGGCAGACGCGCATCATGACGCAGCCGGAGACGACGAGCGGCGCGGTGGCGAAACCGAACTCCTCGGCGCCGAGGAGGGCGGCGATGACGACGTCGCGGCCGGTCTTCAGCTGGCCGTCGGTCTGCACGACGATGCGGTCGCGCAGGCCGTTGAGCAGCAGGGTCTGCTGGGTCTCGGCGAGGCCCAGCTCCCAGGGGCCGCCCGCGTGCTTCAGCGAGGTGAGCGGGGAGGCGCCGGTGCCGCCGTCGTGGCCGGAGATGAGGACGACGTCCGCGTGGGCCTTGGAGACGCCCGCCGCGACCGTGCCGACGCCGACCTCGGAGACCAGCTTCACGTGGATGCGGGCGACCGGGTTGGCGTTCTTGAGGTCGTGGATGAGCTGGGCGAGGTCCTCGATGGAGTAGATATCGTGGTGCGGCGGCGGCGAGATGAGACCGACGCCCGGGGTGGAGTGGCGGGTCTTGGCGACCCACGGGTACACCTTGTGGCCGGGCAGCTGGCCGCCCTCGCCGGGCTTGGCGCCCTGGGCCATCTTGATCTGGATGTCGTCGGCGTTGACCAGGTACTCGCTGGTGACGCCGAAGCGGCCGGACGCGACCTGCTTGATGGACGAGCGGCGCTCGGGGTCGTACAGGCGGTCCGGGTCCTCGCCGCCCTCGCCGGTGTTGGACTTGCCGCCCAGCCGGTTCATGGCGACGGCGAGGGTCTCGTGGGCCTCGCGCGAGATGGAGCCGTAGGACATGGCGCCGGTGGAGAAGCGCTTGACGATCTCGGAGACCGGCTCGACCTCGTCGACGGGGATCGCGGGGCGGTCGGAGGTGAAGCCGAAGAGGCCGCGCAGCGTCATCAGGCGCTCGGACTGCTCGTTCACCCGGCCCGTGTACTGCTTGAAGATGTCGTACCGCTTGGAGCGCGTGGCGTGCTGGAGGCGGAAGACCGTCTCGGGGTCGAAGAGGTGCGGCTCGCCCTCGCGGCGCCACTGGTACTCGCCGCCGATCTCCAGCGCGCGGTGCGCGGAGGCGATGCCGCTGGCCGGGTACGCCTTGGCGTGCCGGGCGGCGACCTCCTTGGCGACGACCTCGAGGCCGGCGCCGCCGATCTTGGTGGCGGTGCCGTTGAAGTACTTCTCGACGAAGGCGTCTTCCAGGCCGACGGCCTCGAAGACCTGCGCGCCGCGGTAGGAGGCGACGGTGGAGATGCCCATCTTGGACATGACCTTCAGGACGCCCTTGCCCAGCGCGTAGATCAGGTTGCGGATGGCCAGCTCGGGCTCGGTGCCCTCGATGAAGGTGCCGGCGCGGACCAGGTCCTCGACGGACTCCATCGCGAGGTACGGGTTGACGGCGGCGGCGCCGTAGCCGATGAGCAGGGCGACGTGGTGGACCTCGCGGACGTCGCCCGCCTCGACCAGCAGGCCCACCTGGGTGCGCTGCTTGGTGCGGATGAGGTGGTGGTGGACGGCGGAGGTGAGCAGCAGCGAGGGGATCGGCGCGTGCTCGGCGTCGGAGTGCCGGTCGGAGAGGACGATCAGGCGGGCGCCGTCCTCGATGGCGGCGTCGGCCTCGGCGCAGACGGCCTCGATGCGGGCGGCCAGCGCGTCGCCGCCGCCGCTGACGCGGTAGAGGCCGGAGAGCGTGGCGGCCTTCATGCCGGGCATGTCGCCGTCGGCGTTGATGTGGATGAGCTTGGCCAGCTCGTCGTTGTCGATGACCGGGAAGGGCAGGGTCACCGAGCGGCAGGACGCGGCCGTCGGGTCCAGGAGGTTGCCCTGCGGGCCGAGCGAGGAGACCAGCGAGGTGACGAGCTCCTCGCGGATGGCGTCCAGCGGCGGGTTGGTGACCTGCGCGAAGAGCTGGGTGAAGTAGTCGAAGAGCAGCCGGGGGCGCTCGGAGAGCGCGGCGATCGGCGAGTCGGTGCCCATGGAGCCGATCGGCTCGGTGCCGGTGCGGGCCATCGGGGCGAGGATGACGCGCAGTTCTTCCTCGGTGTAGCCGAAGGTCTGCTGGCGGCGGGTGACCGAGGCGTGCGTGTGCACGATGTGCTCGCGCTCGGGCAGGTCCTCCAGCTCGATCTCGCCGGTCTCCAGCCACTCCTGGTACGGGTTCTCGGCGGCGAGGGCGGCCTTGATCTCGTCGTCCTCGATGATGCGGTGCTCGGCGGTGTCGACGAGGAACATCCGGCCGGGCTGGAGGCGGCCCTTGCGGACGACCTTGGCGGGGTCGATGTCGAGGACGCCGACCTCGGAGGAGAGGACGACGAGGCCGTCGTCGGTGACCCAGTAGCGGCCGGGGCGCAGGCCGTTGCGGTCCAGGACCGCGCCGACCTGGACGCCGTCGGTGAAGGTGACGCAGGCGGGGCCGTCCCAGGGCTCCATCATCGTGGAGTGGTACTGGTAGAAGGCGCGCCTGGCCGGGTCCATGGAGGCGTGGTTCTCCCACGCCTCGGGGACCATCATCAGCACGGAGTGCGGCAGCGAGCGCCCGCCGAGGTGGAGCAGTTCCAGGACCTCGTCGAAGGAGGCGGAGTCGGAGGCGTCCGGCGTACAGACGGGGAAGATCCGCTCCAGCTTCTCGGCGCCGAAGAGGTCGCTGGCGAGCTGGGACTCGCGGGCCCGCATCCAGTTCCTGTTGCCCTTGACCGTGTTGATCTCGCCGTTGTGGGCGACGAAGCGGTACGGGTGGGCGAGCGGCCAGCTCGGGAAGGTGTTCGTGGAGAACCGCGAGTGGACGAGGGCCACGGCGGTCGCGAAGCGCCGGTCGGAGAGGTCGGGGAAGAAGGGTTCGAGCTGGCCGGTGGTCAGCATGCCCTTGTAGACGATGGTGCGCGCGGACAGCGAGGGGAAGTAGACCCCGGCCTCGCGCTCGGCGCGCTTGCGGACGACGAACGCCTTGCGGTCCAGGGCGATGCCCTCGCTGCCTTCGGCGGCGACGAACAGCTGCCGGAAGGCGGGCATGGTGGCGCGGGCGCCGTTGCCGAGCAGGTCGGGGGTGACGGGGACGTCGCGCCAGCCGAGGACGGTGACGCCCTCGTCGGCCGCGATCGTCTCGATCCGTGAGACGGCCTCGCCGCTGTCCCCGGCGGGCAGGAAGGCGATGCCGACGGCGTACGAACCGGCTGCGGGCAGCTCGAATCCGGCCACCTCGCGGAGGAACGCGTCGGGCACCTGGAGCAGGATTCCGGCGCCGTCGCCCGAGTCGGGCTCGGAGCCGGTGGCGCCGCGGTGTTCGAGGTTGCGCAGTACCGTCAGCGCCTGCTCGACCAGCTCATGGCTGGCCACACCGGTCAGAGTGGCCACGAACCCGACACCGCAGGCGTCGTGTTCGTTACGGGGGTCGTACAGGCCCTGCGGGGCGGGGCGACCCTCCATGGGCGACCAGGCGTGGGTACGCATCGGCTCTCCCGTCGTCGTCGTGGCATGTGCTGATACCGAGGGACGACGTTGGCCCTGGCGAAATTTCGTGCAGGTTACATGATGGAGTGCTTCTCGGAAAGCGGATAGCTCATTCCAACATGCGGACACCGCTCATGGCGGCGGAAGGGGCTCGGACGGACAGATCGCTGTCCGTCAGGACCGGGCGAGCAGGCTTCGTTGCCCACAGCGCTTACGGCTCATGCCCAACGGTCGAGGTCGCGAAACCGACAGGAAACGACTACTTATGTGCTCCGCTGCATAGTGTCTCATCGAGTCGGCCGCCTCGGGGAGGGACTTACGTCACACGGAAGCGGTGGGACAGGGGCCGCTCCCCCGTCCCACCGCTCACTTTCGTCCCAGCATTCACATGCGCCTCAGCGCTTGCAGCCGCATTCAGTGCTTGCAGCCGTATTCAGCGCTTGCAGCCGTATACGGCCGGGCCGGGGCCCGGCCCGCCGCTAGACCGCGGCGCCGATCAGCGTGCCAATCCCGTACGTCAGGGCCGCCGCCGCACCACCCAGGGCGAGCTGCCGCAGACCGCTGTACCACCAGCTGCGCGCGGTCACCTTCGAAACCACCGCGCCGCACGCGAAGAGCCCGACGAGGGCCAGCAGCACGGCGGGCCACAGCGCCGTCGCGCCCAGCAGATAGGGCAGTACGGGCAGCAGCGCGCCGAGCGCGAAGGCCCCGAAGGACGAGACCGCGGCGACCATCGGCGACGGCAGGTCGTCCGGGTCGATCCCCAGCTCCTCGCGGGCGTGGATCTCCAGCGCCTGCTCGGGGTCCCTGGAGAGCTGCATCGCGACCTCGCGGGCGAGCGCGGGCTCGACGCCGCGCGCCACGTACAGCGCGGCCAGCTCCTCCATCTCGTCGATCGGGTGCTTGCACAACTCCCGGCGCTCGATGTCCAGTTCGGCCTCGACCAGCTCGCGCTGCGAGGCGACGGAGGTGTATTCGCCCGCGGCCATGGAGAACGCGCCCGCCGCGAGTCCGGCGAGTCCCGTGATGACGATGGTCTGCTGCGAGACCGCGCCGCCCGCGACGCCGGTCATCAGCGCCAGGTTGGAGACGAGGCCGTCCATCGCGCCGAAGACGGCGGGGCGCAGCCAGCCGCCGTTGACGTCGCGGTGCGTGTGGTTGTCCCGGTGGGCCTCGTGGAGCGTGGCCTCGGTTTCGATGATGGACATGCTTCTCCCCTTGGAAATCGCAGCGGGTTCAGACGGACCCGCCCCCCTCTCGCTGACTCGAATCTACGCTCGATGTAAGGGGCGCGCCAGCAAGCAAGGCCTTACTAAGTAGCGGTAGTTCACCCGCCTCGACCGGGTGACGTCGGCGTTTCGCGCGCGCTGCGGGCGCCTGGTGTGACAGAGATCCAGCCATGGATCTGATTGCCCGTGACGCGCTCCAGCCGGTCTCCGTACTCGACCGTGCGAGGGGCGCGCTGCTCGGCCTTGCGGTGGGGGACGCGCTGGGCGCGCCCGCCGAGAACATGCGCCCGTCCGAGATCCGCCGCCGGTGGGGCCGTATCGAGGGTTTCGTCAGCGACGACCCGGCGGGCACCGACGACACGGAGTACGCCATCTTCTCGGGCCTCCTGCTGGCGCGGCACGGTTCGGCACTGACCGTCGCGCACGTCGAGCGCGCCTGGCACCACTGGATCGCCGATCTCGACGAAGGCCCGTTCAAGGGCGCGGGGTTCAGCGAACGCGGCACGCTGGAGAACCTGCGCAGAGGGCTGGCCGCGCCCATCTCGGCGCAGCACCGGCACGCCTGGAGCGACGGACTCGCCATGCGGGCGGCCCCGTTCGGCGTCTTCGCCGCGGGCCGCCCGGCCGAGGCGGCGCGGCTCGTCGCGATCGACGGCAGCGTGAGCCACGACGGCGAGGGCATCTACGGCGGCCAGGCGGTGGCTGCGGGGGTGGCCGCGGCGATGACGGGCGCGGGGGTGGCGTCGGTGATCGCCGCCGCGCTCTCCGTCATCCCGATGGACTCCTGGACCGCGCGCTCGCTGCGGCGCGCGGTCGCGGCCGCGCACGGCGGCGAGCGCGCGGTCCGCTCGGCGGTCGTCATCGGCGGCTACCCGTGGACGGACCTGGCCCCCGAGGCGGTCGGCCTGGCGTTCGGCGCGTTCGCCGCGGCCCGCGCGGACTTCCGTACGTCGGTGCTGACCGCGGTCAACATGGGCCGCGACGCGGACACCACGGCGGCGGTGGCGGGGGCGCTGGCGGGCGCGGCCGCGGGGGCGGGCGCGATCCCCCGGGAGTGGTCGACCGCGATCGGTCCGGTACGGGGCAGCTGCCTGCCGGAGATGCGGGGGCACCACGTGCTGGAGATCGCGGACCTCCTGACCCCGGAGGACGAGCCCCCGCCGAGCCCGCTCCCGGGGGAGCCGGGCACCCTCCCGACCGGGACGGCCGTAACGACCGGGCCTGCCGGGGCAATCGGCACGACCGGACCTGCCGGGGCAATCAGCACGACAGGAACGACCGGAACAGCCGGAACGGCCGGAGCGGCCGCCTCCAGCCCCGAGTGCGCCGCCCCCGCGGAGCGCACCGCCCCCGGGATCCGTACCGCGGGACTCCGCACCGCACCGCTCCTGCCGACCCGCGGGGACCGGACGGCCGGCCCGTCGCCGAGTGCCGTGCGACGGGCGGGCGCCGTCGAGGCCCTCCTCCTGGGCCTCGCGTCGGGCGACGCCGCCGGCTGGCCCGCCGCGCGGCACCGCGCCGCCCGCATGCCCGAGTGGACCCGCCGCCTCACCCGCGAACTCGACACCTTCGCGGAGCAGAACGCCACCACCACCCTCCCCGTGCCGATCGCCCTCAACCAGCCCCCCGAGCCGCTGCGCCTCGGCCCCGCCGACGACGCGGAGTGGGCGGCGTTCACCGCCCACACGGTCCTGACCGCCGCCAGGACCGGCACCCCGCTGACCGCCGCCCTGGCCCGCGCCTGGAACGCGCTGGCCGCCGAGGTCGCAGCGGCCGCCGACCGCGCGCCCGAGGTGGAGTCCGCGGTCATCCCGCTGCGCGCCCGCATCTCGGTGCGCGCCGGTCTCGGCAACCTCGCCGCGGGCCTGCGCCCGCCCGCCACCGGCCACGACAACCCGCACTACTTCGACGACGCCGCCTGCGTACGCGCCGTCGTCCTCGCCACCGCCCACCCGGGCGACCCCGAAGCCGCCGCCGAACTCGCCGAGTTCGACGCCCGGTACACCCAGGACGGCGACGGGGTGCACGGCGCCCGCGCCATGGCGGCGGCCGTCGCGGCGGCGCTCGGCGGCGCGCCCGTCGACGACGCGGTGGACGCCGCGCTCGCCCAGCTCCCCGGCGCCACCGAGATCGGCCGCAACACCGCCCACGCCGTGAAGCTCGCCCGCGCCGCGCTCCCCGACGGCGCGTTCGCCCTCGTGCCCACGCTGGAGCACCAGATCGTGGACCACGTCTACAGCTACGGCATCGCCGCGGCCGAGACCGTCCCGGTCGCCCTCGCGCTGGCCACCGCGGCGCGCGGCGACGTCACCCAGGCCGTGCCCGCCGCCGCGTGCCTGTCCCGGGTCGCCGACTCGGCCCCCGCGCTGGCGGGCGCGCTGACCGGCGCGCTCGGCGGCACCGCCGCGATCCCCGGCACCTGGCGCGACGCCTGCCGGACGCTCGCGGGCTGCGCGCTCCCCCGCCTCGCGGGCACCGATCTCGTCGAACTCGCCGAGCTCCTGACCCACGCAACGCCCCTTACCGGAGAGACAATTCCGACATGACGCCTACCTCCGCACCCGACCCGACCGCCTCGGCCGACACGGCCGCCGCGCCCTGCGCGACCCTCGACGACCGCATCACCGGCAGCCTCGTCGGCGCCGCCGTCGGGGACGCGCTCGGCGGCCCCGTTGAGGGCTGGACGCCCGAGCAGATCACCGAGCGCCACGGCGGCCGGATCAACGGCGTCGTCGGCCCCTGGTACGGCGACGACTGGCGCACCGCCCGCCCCATCGCGCCGTACCACAAGGGCGACGGCCACGTCACCGACGACACCCTCATGACGCACGCCCTGATCAGGGTGTACGCCACCGTGCGCGACCACCTCGACGCGTACGCGGTCGCCGACCACCTGGTCCCCGACCTGATCGCCACCCCCCGCTGGATCCCCGAGCTGGAGGCCGAGGCCCTGCCGCTCCAGCGGATCTTCCTCGCCGAGAAGTGGCTGGTCGCCCGGGTGCACTACGGCCACGTCGACCCGCGCGAGGCGGGCAGCGGCAACATCGTCAACTGCGGCGCCGCGATGTACATGGCGCCGGTCGGCCTGGTCAACGCGGCGGCCCCGGCCGCCGCCTACGCCGAGGCGCTGGACGTCGCGGCGCCCCACCAGTCCTCGTACGGCCGCGAGGCGGCGGGCGTCTTCGCGGCGGCGGTGGCGGCCGCCTGCGTCCCGGGCGCGACGCCCTCGTCCGTGGTCGACGCCGCGCTCGGCCTCGCCAAGGACGGCACGCGCGCCGCGATCGAGGCGGTCGCCGAAACGGCCGCCCGGTACACGGACTTCGAGTCGGCGCTCGCCCCGCTGCGCGCCGCCGTCGCCCCCTTCGACACGGTCGGCCCCGACTACCGCTCCCCCTCCCTGGCCGCCCGCCGCCCCTCCCGCCTCCACGCGATCGAGGAGCTGCCCGTCGCGCTGGGCATGCTGCTCGTGGCGCGCGGCGACTTCCGCCACGCCGTGCTCGGCTCGGTCAACTACGGCCGCGACTGCGACTCCATCGCCACCATGGCGGGGGCGATCGCCGGGGCGCTGCACGGCGAGTCGGCCGTGCCCGCCGCATGGTCCAAGACGGTCGCGGAGGCCAGCAGGCTGGACCTGCACGCCCCGGCACGGACGCTGGCCGAGGTCGCCCGGGAGGTGTTCGTACGGGACACCGAGCGGCGCCGCGCGCACGAGGCGGCCTTCCGCACGCTCGCCGCGGACCCCCGGTGAAGCCGCTGCGCGTCACCTGGGTGCAGCCCGAGGACCTGCTCGGCCACGAGCTGCGGCAGGCCGCCGAGGACGGGCGCGACGCGTCGGCGGTCCGCGCGCGCTGGCGGGCGGCGGGCGGCCGCGAAGCGCCCCCGGCAGCGGGCGCCTCCCCGCGTCCCGCGTCCCCGGAGCTCCGCGCGCTCGCGCTGCGCCTGCTGGACGAACTCGCCCTCCTGCCGAGCCCGTTGGCCCCCGACGAGCCCACGGACCTCGCGGCGGTCAAGGCCCTGTGCCCGTCCTGGCCCGAGCCGCCGACGACCTCCCCCGGCGCCACGCCCCCCGTCACCGCACCCCCGGCCGCCGCCTCCCCCGGCGCGGCCTCCCCCGGCGCAGCCTCGCTCCCCGCCCTGCACGCCTCCTGGCTGGGCCGGGCCGCCGGCTGCCTCCTCGGCAAGCCCGTGGAGAAGCTTCCGCTCCACGCCATCCGGGCCCTCGCCCGCGCCACCGGCAACTGGCCCCTGAACACCTGGTTCACCGCCCGGGGCGTCCCCGGCGACCTCCTTTCCGCGCACCCCTGGAACCGCCGTTCCGCCGCGACCTCGCTCGCCGAGAACATCGACGGCATGCCCGAGGACGACGACCTCAACCACCCGCTCCTCGGCCTGCTCCTGCTCCAACGCCACGGCCGCGCCTTCACCACCGCGGACCTCGCCGACCTCTGGCTCGCCGAACTCCCCGCAGGCCGCGCCTTCACCGCCGAGCGCATCGCCTACCGCAACCTCCTCTCCGGCATCGAGCCCCCGCTCACCGCCACCCACCACAACCCGTTCCGCGAATGGATCGGCGCCGCGATCCGCGCCGACGTGCACGGCTGGACCAACCCCGGCGACCCCGGGGCCGCCGCCGAACAGGCCCACCGGGACGCGGTCCTGACGCACACCGCGAACGGCGTGTACGGCGCGATGTTCACGGCCGCCGCCATCGCCGCCGCCGCACCCGGCACCGGCACGGGCTCCGGCACCCCCGACGTCCACGAGTGCCTGCGCACGGCCCTGCGCGTCGTGCCCCCGCGCTCCCGCTACGCCCGCGCGGTCCGCCTCGGCATCGAGACCGCGCGCGCCCACCGCGACTTCGACGCCGCGGTCGACCACCTCCACTCCGTCCACCGCGACCACCACTGGGTGCACGTCCTGCCGAACGCCGCCCTGCTCGCCGCCGCGCTCACCCACGCCGACGGCGACTTCACCGGCTCCATCTGCCGCGCGGTGTCCGGCGGTTGGGACACCGACTCCAACGGCGCGACCGCGGGGTCGATCGCCGGTCTGCTCGCCGGGTCCCCCGCCCGGCTCCCCGCCCGCTGGACCGACCCCCTCAAGAACCGGCTGTCCACCTCCATCACCCCCTTCGACGGCGTCGGGTTCGACACCCTCGCCGAACTCACCCACAGGGAGGCCACCCGCCCATGACCAACATCGTGGTGCTCGGCAGCACCAACATGGACCTCGTCGCCTACGTCCCCCGCGCCCCGGAGCGCGGCGAGACCGTCACCGGGCGGGAGTTCCGCACGACCCCCGGCGGCAAGGGCGCCAACCAGGCCGTCGCCGCGGCCCGCGCCGGGGGCGACGTCGTCATGATCGGCGCGGTCGGCACCGACGTCTTCGGCCCCCGGCTCCGCGCCGCGCTGGAATCGGCGGGCGTGGAGACCGATCTGCTCCACACCACCGAGGGCCCGTCGGGGACCGCGCACATCGTCGTCGACGACGCGGGCGACAACGCGATCGTGGTGATCCCCGGCGCGAACGGCACGCTCACCGCGCTCGGTCCGGGCGAGGACACCGCCATCGCGGCGGCCGACACCCTCCTCCTCCAGCTCGAACTCCCCCTCTCCGTCGTCGTCGCGGGCGCGGCGGCGGCCCGCGCCCACGGCGTGCGCACCGTCCTCACGCCCTCTCCCGTGCGTCCCCTGCCGCCCGAACTCCTCTCCTGCGTAGATCTGTTGGTCCCCAACCAGCACGAGGCCGAGGCGCTCACCGGCCACGCCGACCCGCGCGCGGCGGCCGATGAACTGCTCCGCCTGGTCCCCGAGGTCGTGATCACCCTCGGCGCCGCGGGCAGCCTCCACGCGTCCCGCACCACGCCCCCGCTCACCGTCCCCGCGCCCAAGGTCACCGCCGTGGACACCACGGGCGCGGGCGACACCTTCGTCGGCACCCTCGCCGTGGCCGTCGGCGAGGGCCGCCCCGTCACCGAGGCCCTGGCCTGGGCCTCCACCGCCGCGGCGCTCTGCGTCCAGAAGCCGGGCGCGGCCGCCTCCATGCCCTACCGCCAGGAGATCGAAGCCGCCTCATGAACCAGGCCACCCCAGAACCGCACCGGGCCGCCCCAGAAACGGACCGGGCCACCCCCGAACCGACCCTGGCCGCCCCCGAACGCACCGCGCTCCCCGCTCCCCCGCCCGCGCCCCTCTCCGGCCTGCGCGTCCTCGACCTCGCCACCCTCTTCGCCGGCCCCCTCGCGGCGACGATGCTCGGCGACTTCGGCGCCGACGTCATCAAGGTCGAGCACCCCCGCAAGCCCGACCCCTCCCGGGGCCACGGCCCCGCCAAGGACGGCGTCGGCCTCTGGTGGAAGCTGCTCGGCCGCAACAAGCGCACCCTCACCCTCGACCTGTCCTCCCCCGGCGGCCGCGACACCCTCCTGAAGCTCGCCGCCACCGCCGACGTGGTCGTCGAGAACTTCCGCCCCGGCACCCTGGAGCGCTGGGGCCTGGGCCCCGCCGAGCTGTCCGCCGCCAACCCCCGGCTCGTCCTCGCCCGCGTCACCGGCTTCGGCCAGTTCGGCCCGTACGCCCACCGCCCCGGCTTCGGCACCCTCGCCGAGGCCATGAGCGGGTTCGCCGCCATCACCGGCGAACCCGAAGGCCCGCCCACGCTCCCCCCTTTCGGGCTCGCCGACTCCATCGCCGCGCTCGCCACCGCCTACGCGGTGATGACCGCGCTCACCGCCAGGACCGCCACCGGCCGGGGGCAGGTCGTCGACATGGCGATCATCGAGCCGATCCTCACGGTCCTGGGCCCCCACCCCCTCTGGTACGACCAGCTCGGCTACGTCCAGCCCCGCACCGGCAACCGCTCCCGCAACAACGCCCCCCGCAACACCTACCGCACCGCCGACGGCTCCTGGCTCGCCGTCTCCACCTCGGCCCAGTCCGTCGCGACCCGGGTGATGCACCTGGTCGGCCGCCCCGAGCTGGTCGAGGAGCCCTGGTTCGCCACCGGTTCGGGGCGCGCCGAGCACGCCGACGTGCTGGACGAGGCCGTCGGCGGCTGGATCGCCCGCCGCACCCGCGACGAGGCGATGGCCGCGTTCGAGAAGGCCGAGGCCGCGATCGCCCCGGTCTACGACGTCCGCGACGTGCTCGACGACCCGCAGTACCGGGCCCTGGACACCGTCACCGAGGTCTCCGATCCGGAGCTGGGCACCCTGCGCATGCAGAACGTCCTCTTCCGGCTCTCCGAGACGCCCGGCGCCATCCGCTGGGCGGGCCGCCCGCACGGCGCCGACACCGACGCCGTCCTCGCCGAGCTGGGCCTCTCCGCCCCCGAGATCACCGCGCTGCGCGCCTCGGGGTCCGTATGAGCTCCCCCCTCATGGACTCCCCCCTCACCTGGCTGTACGTCCCGGGCGACCGCCCGGAGCGGGTCGCCAAGGCCCTGGCGTCCGAGGCCGACGTGGTCATCGTCGACCTGGAGGACGCCGTCGCCCCCGACCGCAAGGCGTACGCCCTCGACGCGACCGTCGAACTGCTCGGCACGGCCGACCACCCCCTTCCCGTACACGTACGGATCGACAACCGGCACGGCGCCGAGCACGTCGAGGCCCTGGCCGCCCTGCCCGGCCTCGGTGCTCTGCGTGTTCCCAAGGTGACACACGCCACTGACATCCACCGGGCCGTGGCGGCGGCGCCCGGCGTCCCGCTGTTCCCGCTCCTGGAATCCGCGCAGGCGGTCGAGCACGCCCACGCCATCGCAGCGGCCCACACCGCCGTCCACGGCCTGGCCGTCGGCGAGGCCGACCTGCGCGCCGACCTCGGGGTGCGCGTCGACAGCGGCCTCGACTGGGCGCGCGGCCGGATCGTCGTGGCCGCCCGCGCCGCCGGGCTGCCGCCGCCCGCCCAGTCGGTCTTCCCCGACGTCCGCGACCTGGACGGGCTCGCCGCGTCCTGCTCCCACGGCCGTGACCTGGGCTTCCTGGGCCGGGCCGCGATCCATCCGCGCCAGCTCCCGGTGATCGAGCGGGCCTATCTGCCGACGCCCCGGGAGGTCGAGACCGCGGAGGAGGTCCTGCTGGCCGCGGCCGCCGACGAGGGGGCGCTGGCGCTCGCGGACGGGCGGTTCGTGGACGCGGCGATCGTCGCGTCGGCGCGCCGTACCCTCGCGCTCGCCGAGCGCGACCGCCAGGCTTCCTCATAGGCCCGCGGAACGCGGAAGGGGCCGCCGAACCCATCGGGTTCGGCGGCCCCTTCCGTACGAACGTCAGGCCTCAGGCCTTCCCGGCCGACTCGCTCGCGTTCTCGTTCTCGTTCTCGCTCGCGTTCGCGCTGTCGCTCGGGCCGTCCTCCGCCTTCTCGTCCGCCCCGGACCCGTCCTTCACCAGGCTCGTCTTCGCCCCGGAGCCGGACCGGGCGGAGTCGGCGGAGTCGGCGGACTCCTTCGCGCCGCCCTCGCCGCCCTCGCCGGGCTCCACGATCTCCTCGCGGCCCGGCCGCAGCATCGCCGACAGCAGCATGTAGACCACGGCCAGCGCGAAGACGACGAACGACGTCCAGACGTTCAGCCGCAGGCCGAGCACGTGGTGCGCCTCGTCCACGCGCATGTACTCGATCCAGCCGCGGCCCACGCAGTACGCCGCGACGTACAGCGCGAACGCCCGGCCGTGCCCCAGCTTGAAGCGCCGGTCCGCCCAGACGACCAGCACCGCGACGCCGACGCACCAGAGCGACTCGTAGAGGAACGTCGGGTGGTAGAGGCCCTCTTCGCGGCCGTCACCCGCCGAGATCTTCAGCGCCCACGGCAGGTCGGTCTCCTTGCCGTACAGCTCCTGGTTGAACCAGTTGCCCCAGCGGCCGATGGCCTGTGCCAGCGCGATGCCGGGGGCGAGCGCGTCGGCCCAGGCGGGCAGCGGGATCCCGGGACGGCGCCGCGCGCACGCCCAGACGCCGGCCGCGGCCGTCACCGCGAGGCCGGCGAGGCCGATCCAGACGGTCCAGGACGGCACCGACACGTCCGCGAACTTCGCCGCGGCCCACGCGGCGAACACCAGCGCACCGGCCCCGCTGGCGATCCGCGCCCACTGGGGCAGCGGCGCTCCGGGGCGGCGACAGCCGAGCCAGGCACCGAGCGCGCCGACCGCGATGGCGCCCCAGATGCCGAGGCCGCCCTCCCAGATCTTGAAGGCGTCGGTCCACTCCTCACCGTCGCTGAAGTACAGCTGGTAGTCGGTGATGACGTGGTAGAGCCGACCGCCGACGAGACCGAAGGGCACGGCCCAGACGGCGACGTCCGCGACCGTGCCCGACGTCCCGCCGCGGGCGACCCAGCGCTTGTTGCCGTACCAGACGGCGACGAAGACACCGATGATGATGCAGAAGGCGTAGCCGCGCAGCGGAATCGGTCCTAGGTGGATGACTCCGGTCGACGGACTGGGGATGTAGGCAAATTCCATGGCAGGTCCGACGCTACCGTGCCGGGCGGGACGCGGCGCAACCCGCCCGGCAACGTATGAGTAACGGGTCCGCCCGCCGGTCCCCCTCGGGTCAGCCCGCCGCCTTCGGCGAGGCAGTGACCTTGCCCGGCTTCTTGCCCTTGTTGGCCTCGACGACCCACTTCTTCAGGTTGGCGGGGCTGATCTGCTCCTCGCCCTTCTTCGGGAAGACCGACTCGCCGTTCAGCTGGACCGTCGGCGTGCCGGAGAAGCCGCCGCTGCGGAAGGCCTCGTTCGACTCGCGGACCCAGCTGTCGTGGGTGCCCTTCTCGACACAGCTGCGGAAGCCCGCCACGTCGAGCCCGGGGACCTTCCCCGCCAGCTCCAGCAGGAGGCTGTTGTCGCTGAAGGCGTCCTTCGTCTCCTCCGGCTGGTTCTGGAAGAGCACGTCGTGGTACGCGGTGAACTTGCCCTGGCCCTGTGCGCACGCCGCCGCGTTGGCCGCGCGGAGCGAGCCGCTGCCGCCCATGTTGCCGTCGATGAGGGTCGCCAGGTGGTACTCGACCTTCAGCTGGCCGCTCGCCTCCAGCTCGTGGATCGTGGCCCGGAAGCCGTTCTCGAACTGGGCGCAGGCCGGGCAGCGGAAGTCCTCCCACACGGTGAGCGTGGCAGGGGCGTCCGCCGCGCCCGCCGGGATCGCCAGGCCGCCCTTGCCCGTCGCGCCCCTGGGGGCCGTCGCGGGGCCCGCGTCCGACGGGCCGTCGTCCTTGCCGCTGTTGGCCGCCACGACCCCGATCACGGCGGCGAGCCCGAGCACGCCGACCACGGCTGCCGAGACGACCAGCAGGCGCCGTCGCTTCTCGCGCGCCCGCTGCTGCTCGCGCTCCTGGACGAGCCGGTCACGCGCGGCTCTTTTTCCCTCACGGTTCTTCTCGCTCACGTCCCGCAAACGAACCGGGGAGGCAGCTATGTGCCTCCCCGGTCCCAGATCCACTCGTACGAGCTACGGGACTCCCGTGCCCGTACGGTTTTCTCAGCGCTTGCGTACGCCGTCCGCCAGCTCGCCCGCGAGCGCCCGTACGGCGGCGAGGGCGCTCTCCTCGTCGGGCGCGTCGAGGATCCGCTTGACGAAGGCCGATCCGACGATCACGCCGTCCGCGAAGCCCGCGACCTCGGCGGCCTGCACGGCGTTGGAGACGCCGAGGCCGACGCAGACCGGCAGGTCGGTGGTCGCGCGGGTGCGCCGCACCAGCTCCTTGGCCTCGACGCCGACCGACTCGCGGGTGCCGGTGACGCCCATGAGGGACGCGGCGTAGACGAAGCCGGAGCCCGCCGCCGTGATGGTGGCCAGGCGCTCGTCCTTGCTGCTGGGCGCGACCACGAAGACCGTGGCGAGCCCGTGCTTCTCGGCGTGCTCGCGCCACAGGGCCGACTCCTGGACCGGCAGGTCGGGCAGGATGCAGCCCGCGCCGCCCGCCTCGGCCAGCTCGGCGGTGAACCGCTCGACGCCGTAGCGGTCGATCGGGTTCCAGTACGTCATGACCAGGATCGGCGCGCCGGTCGCCTCGTGCGCCTCGCGCACCGTGCGCAGCACGTCGGCGATCTTCACGCCGCCCTTGAGGGCGATGTCGTCCGCGGTCTGGATGATCGGCCCGTCGAGGACCGGGTCGCTGTGCGGCAGCCCGACCTCGACGACGTCGGCGCCGCCCGCGACCACGGCCTTGATCGCCTCGATGCCGCCGTCCACGGTCGGGAACCCGGCCGGGAGGTAGGCGACGAGTGCGGCCCTGTCCTCGGCCTTGGCGCGCGCCAGGGTGTCGCCCAACAGCTGAATGTTCCCGCTCACTTCGCGTCCCCCTCCGCGGCCCCGTACAGCCCGAAGTAACGGGCGGCCGTGTCCATGTCCTTGTCGCCCCTGCCGGACAGGTTGACCAGCACCAGGCCGTCCCCGCCCAGTTCCTTGCCGACCTCGATGGCCCCGGCCAGCGCGTGCGCGCTCTCGATGGCCGGGATGATGCCCTCCGTACGGGAGAGCAGGCGCAGCGCCTGCATGGCGGCGTCGTCGGTGACGGCGCGGTACTCGCCGCGTCCGCTGTCCTTGAGGTAGGAGTGCTCGGGGCCGATGCCCGGGTAGTCCAGACCGGCCGAGATGGAGTACGGCTCGGTGATCTGGCCCTCCTCGTCCTGCAGGACGTAGGAGCGCGAGCCGTGCAGGATGCCCGGCTCGCCCGCGGTGAGGGTCGCGGCGTGCTCGCCGGTCTCCACTCCGTGGCCCGCGGGCTCGCAGCCGATCAGCCGGACGCCCTCGTCGGGGACGAACGCGTGGAAGAGGCCGATGGCGTTGGAACCGCCGCCGACGCAGGCGACGGCCGCGTCGGGCAGCCGTCCGGCGCGCTCCAGGATCTGGCGGCGGGCCTCGACGCCGATGACGCGGTGGAAGTCGCGGACCATCGCGGGGAAGGGGTGCGGGCCCGCGACCGTGCCGAAGAGGTAGTGGGTGCGGTCCACGTTGGCGACCCAGTCGCGGAACGCCTCGTTGATGGCGTCCTTGAGGGTGCGGCTGCCGGACTTCACGGGGACGACCTCGGCGCCGAGCATCCGCATGCGGGCGACGTTGAGCGCCTGGCGCTCGGTGTCGATCTCGCCCATGTAGACGGTGCATTCGAGGCCGAACAGGGCGCAGGCGGTGGCCGTGGCGACGCCGTGCTGGCCCGCTCCGGTCTCGGCGATGACCCGGGTCTTGCCCATGCGCTTGGTGAGCAGGGCCTGGCCGAGCACGTTGTTGATCTTGTGCGAGCCGGTGTGGTTCAGGTCCTCACGCTTGAGGAAGACCCGTGCGCCGCCCGCGTGTTCGGCGAAGCGGGGCACTTCGGTGAGGGCGCTGGGGCGCCCGGTGTAGTTGACCATCAGGTCGTTGAGCTCGGCCGCGAAGGCGGGGTCGCCCTTGGCCTTGTCGTACTCGACGGCGACCTCGTCCACCGCGGCGACGAGGGCCTCGGGGATGAACTTTCCGCCGAAGGCGCCGAAGTACCCCTCGGCGCTCGGGACCCGACCGTCGGGGTCGGGTACGAAGAATTCGCTGGGCATGCCAAATCTCCTCAGTGCTGAATGAGGTGAATCAGTGATGACTGTCGCTGGGTGTCAGCGCTGGTACTGCCTGCTCAGCGACGCCATCGCATGCCGTTGACCTGACCGGGCTCGCTGCCGATCACGTACCGCACCCGTCGGCCGTGCACCCGCCGAGCGGGCGCACGGCAGCCGCGCGGCCGACAGCCGCGGGCCAGACGGGGATGGGGCATCCCCTGCTCGAGCGAAGCCGAGAGCTTGGGGAAGATGGGCATCGGAGCGTCAGCCCCGCCCGTGGCGCAGCGCCGGGTGGGCGCCCGCGGCGACCAGGTCGGCGACGGCCGCCTTGGGGTCGCGGCCGGTCACCAGGGACTCGCCGACGAGCACCGCGTCGGCGCCCGCGTTGGCGTAGGCGATCAGGTCGTGCGGGCCGCGGACGCCGGACTCGGCGATCTTGACGATGTGCGAGGGGATCTCGGGTGCGACCCGCTCGAAGGTGGAGCGGTCCACCTTGAGGGTCTTGAGGTTCCGCGCGTTGACGCCGATGATCCGCGCGCCCGCGTCCACCGCGCGCTCGACCTCGGCCTCGTCGTGGACCTCGACCAGCGGGGTGAGGCCGATCGACTCGGCGCGCTCGATCAGCGAGACCAGGGCCTCCTGCTCCAGCGCGGCGACGATCAGCAGCGCCAGGTCGGCGCCGTACGCACGGGCCTCCCAGAGCTGGTACGAGGTGACGATGAAGTCCTTGCGCAGGACGGGGATGTCGACCTTGGCGCGGACGGCCTCCAGGTCGGCGAGCGAGCCGCCGAAGCGGCGCTGCTCGGTCAGTACGGAGATGACGGCCGCACCGCCCGCCTCGTAGTCGGCGGCGAGCCCCGCGGGGTCGGCGATGGCGGCCAGCGCGCCCTTGGAGGGGCTGGAGCGCTTCACCTCGCAGATGACCTGGACGCCTTCGCCGCGCAGCGCGGCGACCCCGTCCTTGGCCTGGGGCGCCTTGGCGACACGCTCCTTGAGCTCGTCGAGGCCGACCCGCGCCTGCCGCTCCGCCAGGTCGGCGCGCACGCCCTCGATGATCTCGTCGAGCACACTCACGCGAGCGGCCCCCTTCCGGGACAGTGGTGATGATGGGCCAGGTTCGGCCATGCCGATGGTATCCGTCGGGGCGCCCGGCCTGCGCATCCGGTTGACGGGCGTCTCATCAAATGGGAATTCACGGGGCGAGAACCGATCCGAACGGCAGGTTGCGCACCACGGTGAAGATCAGGATCAGGCCACCGAGCGCCCACCAGGAGGCGGGGCCCAGGCTGACCCGCACCGGCAGCCCCCGGACCGTCCTGACCGTCCACAGCAGCCAGAGCGCGGCGAAGAGCGCGTAGCCGACGACGGCGAGGGCGTTGGCGCCGAGCGCGGTGGGGATGTCGCCGTGGGCCACCGCGTAGGCGCTGCGCAGCCCTCCGCACCCCGGGCAGTAGGCGCCGGTGAAGCGCAGGAAGGGGCAGACGGGGTAGTGCCCCGGTTCGTTGGGGTCGACCGTGCCGACGTACGCGAAGGACACGGCGATTCCGGCGAGCACCCCGAGGGGGACCAGGAGCCTGCGGGCGGCTGCCGCGGGCGGCGGCGCCGTCGGGGGCGCGGGGGCGGTGCCGGGGGGCGGGCTCGGGGGCGTCGGCATGGGGTCCACCCGCCGATTGTCCCCGTTCATGGGAGAAGGCGCAGCCCGGTGGGGCTGCGCCTCGTGTCGGTTGCGCCGATCGGGGCCGCTCAGCTGGAGAGCTGCGCCCGGCCGGCCTTCGCACGGGCCTCCGCCATCTCGGCGGACTCCTTCGGCATGCCCATGCCCATGGCCTTCATGATGCCGCCGACGACACCGCCGAGGACGATGACCGCGATGCCCGCCCAGAAGCCGGGGATGTTGGCGGCCACCGTGAAGACGCCGGAGATGCAGAAACCGATGAAGGCGATGGTGACACCGGTCCAGGCGGCCGGGGTGTGTCCGTGGCTACTGCCCGCCATGAGTTGCTCCTCGTTGATGTTGCTCAGGGGTGAAGTCGGTGGTGAGTCGGTTACTCGCCGCCCATTGTTCCGCACGCGCGCGCACGGGGTGAGCTGGGGGTCAACGCTCGCGCGTCGGGTCCTCGCCGCGGTCCATGGCCTTCCACAGCTCCTCGGGCCTGTCCGGGTCGGCCGGTGCCTTGGCGGCGCGGGGCCGCGGCGTGCCGTCGCGCTCGTACCGGCCGGACATGGCGGGCCACAGCGTGCCGTACCGCAGCGCGAGCAGGCCCGCCAGGAGTATCAGCACCCCGGCCGCCGCGGTGACGTACGGCCAGGCCGTATGGGTGAGCGCGCCGATGGTGGCGGACGTGTCGCCGGTGGTCCTCACGGCCTTCTCGTCCAGGGCCGAGCTGTCGGACGCGCCGAGGAAGGCGGCGAGTGCCGCGCCCGCGCCGCTGAGCGCGAGCAGCCCGGCGACGAGCATCCGGCCCGCCCTGCGCACCGCGAAGACCGCGACGAGCGCGGCCAGGCCGACGATCGCGAGGGCGGTGGGCACGCCGGTGACGTCGCCGCCCGACGCCTTGAGCGACAGGGTCCCGCCGCCCACGGACGCCTTGCCCTGGGACCAGGTCTGGCCTGAGGCGAGCAGCACGACGGCGGCGCCCACTGCGCCGAGGAGCAGGGCCGCGGCGATGCTGCGGCGGCCGCCGGCGGCCGCGGCACGGGACTGGGGTACGGATACGGCACTCACGTACCCCACTATCCCCTACCCTCCGGTCAGCCGTTCAGCCGGTTCGCGGTGTGCACCGCGCGGAGCACGGCGGCGGCCTTGTTGCGGCACTCCGTGTCCTCGGCGACCGGGTCGGAGTCGGCGACCACGCCCGCGCCCGCCTGGACGTACGCGGTGCCGTCGCGCAGCAGCGCGGTGCGGATCGCGATCGCGGTGTCGGAGTCGCCCGCGAAGTCGAGGTAGCCGACGCAGCCGCCGTACAGTCCGCGCCTGGAGGGCTCCAGCTCCTCGATGATCTGCATCGCGCGCGGCTTGGGCGCGCCGGAGAGGGTGCCCGCGGGGAAGCAGGCGGTCAGCACGTCGAAGGCGGTGCGGCCCTCGGCGACGCGGCCCGTCACGGTGGAGACGATGTGCATCACGTGCGAGTACCGCTCGATGGACATGAAGTCCACGACCTCCACGGAGCCCGGCTCGCAGACCCGGCCCAGGTCGTTGCGGCCGAGGTCGACGAGCATCAGGTGCTCGGCGCGCTCCTTGGGGTCGGCGATCAGCTCCTCGGCGTACTCCTGGTCCTCCTGCGGGGTCGCGCCGCGCGGCCTGGTCCCGGCGATCGGGTGCAGCATCGCGTGCCCGTCCTCGACCTTGACCAGCGCCTCGGGGCTGGAGCCGACGACGTCGAAGCCGTCGAAGCGCAGGAGGTACATGTACGGGGACGGGTTGGTGGCCCGCAGCACCCGGTAGACGTCCAGGGCGCTCGCCGTGCAGGGCGTCTCGAACCGCTGCGAGGGCACCACCTGGAACGCCTCGCCCGCGCGGATGCGCTCCTTGATGTCGTCGACCGCCTCCTGGTACGCCTCGCCGCCCCACAGGGCGGTGTACGGCGGGAGCTCGGAGGGCGGCAGGGCGGCGGGGACGCTGTCGACGGACCGGGTGAGGTCGGCCTCCATGGCGTCGAGGCGGGCGACCGCGTCGGCGTACGCCTCGTCGACGCCCGAGTCGAGGTCGTTGTGGTTGATCGCGTTGGCGATCAGCAGGACGGAGCCGTCCCAGTGGTCCAGGACCGCGAGGTCGCTGGTGAGCATCATGGTCAGCTCGGGCAGGTGGAGGTCGTCCCGGGTGGAGTCGCCGATCTTCTCCAGGCGCCGCACGATGTCGTAGCCCAGGTAGCCGACCATGCCGCCGGTGAACGGCGGCAGGCCGCCCGCGAGGTCGCGCGGGGTGTGCAGGGCCTCGACGGTGGCGCGCAGCGCGTCCAGCGGGTCGCCGTCGACCGGGACGCCGACGGGCGGGGTGCCGATCCAGTGCGCGGCGCCTTCGCGGGCGGTGAGGGTGGCGGAGGAGCGCACGCCGATGAAGGAGTAGCGGGACCAGGTGCGGCCGTTCTCGGCGGACTCCAGGAGGAACGTGCCGGGGCGCTCGGCGGCGAGCTTGCGGTACAGCCCGACGGGCGTGTCGCCGTCCGCGAGGAGGCGGCGGACGACCGGGATGACGCGCCGGTCGACGGCGAGCTTGCGGAAGGTGTCCAGGTCCATGGTGGTGTCCGTGCGGTGCATGCGCGCTGCCCCTACTTTCCTTCGTTTCCGTCGCCGATGGAGGTGCCGTCGCCCGGGGCGGCCGCGTCGCCCAGGGGAAGCACGTCCGCGTCGAAGCAGGTGCGGTCGCCCGTGTGGCAGGCGGCGCCGACCTGGTCGACCTTGACCAGGAGCGTGTCGCCGTCGCAGTCGAGGGCGACCGACTTCACGTGCTGCACGTGGCCCGAGGTGTCGCCCTTGACCCAGTACTCGCCGCGGCTGCGCGACCAGTAGGTGCACCGGCCCGTGGTGAGGGTGCGGCGCAGGGCCTCGTCGTCCATCCACCCGAGCATCAGCACCTCGCCGGTGTCGTACTGCTGGGCGATGGCGGGGACGAGGCCGTCGGGGTTCCGCTTCAGGCGGGCGGCGACGGCCGGGGCGAGATCGCTGGTCATGTGCCCATTGTGCCGTGGGGTCGGGGGGCGTCCGCGCGCTGTCCACTGTGCGGACCGGGTGCGGCGGCCCTACTCTGTCGGGCATGTCGACCCATGCGAAGCGTGAACGCCTGCTCCTCGCCGATCTGTTGGAGGCCGCCGGGCCCGAGGCCCCGACCCTCTGCTCCGGCTGGAAGGCGCGGGACCTGGCGGCGCACGTGGTGGTGCGCGAGCGGCGCCCCGACGCCGCGGGCGGGATCCTGATCGGCGCGCTGCGCTCCCGGCTGGAGCGGGTGCAGTCGGAGTACGCGGCGAAGCCGTACGAGGAGTTGATCCAGCTGGTCCGCACGGGGCCGCCGCGGCTGTCCCCGTACGCGCTCAAGCAGGTGGACGAGGGCGCGAACACCGTGGAGTTCTACGTCCACGCGGAGGACGTGCGGCGCGCCGGGCCCGACTGGACCCCGCGCGAGGTGGACCCGGTGTTCGCGGACGCGCTGTGGGCGCGGACCGAGCGGATGGCCAGGGTGCTGGCGCGGAAGTCGCCGGTGGGGCTCGTGCTGCGGCGGCCGGACGGCCGGACGGCGGTGGCCCGCAAGGGGGCGCCCGTGGTGACCGTGACCGGCGAGCCTGGCGAGCTGGTGCTGTTCGCGTTCGGGCGGCAGGACGCGGCGCGCGTGGAGCTGGACGGGGAGAAGGAAGCGGTGGCGCGGGTGCTTGAGGGGCGGCTGGGGCTTTAGGGGCGGCTGGGGCTTTGGGGGTGGCTGGGGCTTTGGGGGCGTGGCGGCCGGGGCTCCGGGCGGGTCAGCGCGGCAGCTCCGCGGTCCGTACGCCCCGGGAGGCCAGCCCGATCACCGCGCCCGCCCCGCACACCGCCGCGCTGACCGCGAACACCGGGCCCGTCCCCCACGCCCCGATCGCCGCGCCGGTCACGGGATAGCTCAGCGGTGCGATGCCGAGGGTGAAGAGCGTCGTGACCGAGGTGACCCGGCCCAGGTACGCCGGGTCCGCGTGCGTCTGTACGAGCGCCCCGCACAGCGCCCCGCTGACCCCGGCGAGCATCCCGAACAGCACCGCGCAGGCGGCCGCGGCCGCGACGGACGGCACGAAGGCGAGCGCGGCGACGGCGGGCGCGCCCAGCGCCAGGCCCGCGCACAGCACCAGGCCCGCGCGGCCGATCCTGCCCCGCACCGCCAGCAGCAGGGACGCCGCCGCGGCGCCCGTGCCGAATGCGGCGACGATCCAGCCCATGCCGGACGCGCCCCAGTCGCGCTCGTCGGCGAGCAGCGTGAGCCCGATGTTGAGCGGGCCGACGAAGCCCAGCTCGCTCACCGCGATCACGGCGACCAGCGGGGCCAGCACGCGGTGGCGCGCGATGTGGCGCAGCCCGTCGGCGAGTTGGGCGCGGGCGGACGCGGCGGGGCGCCGCGCCTCGTCCGCGGACAGCGGCCCGATCCGTACCGCGCACAGCAGGCCGAGCGAGAGCGCGAACAGCGCCCCGGCCGCCAGGAACGCCGACGCGGATCCGCCGACGGCCACCGCGAGCCCGCCGAGCGGCGCCCCCACGACGTTCGCGGCGCGCGCCGCGAGCCCGCGCAGGCCCTGGACCCTGGCGAGTTGGCCCGGGGCGGTGATGCGGGGCGGCAGGGCGCCGACAGCGGGCAGGAAGAGGGCGTCCACCGCGCCGAAGACCAGGGCGACCGTCACCAGCAGCCAGAGCGCGGGCGCGGTGAACAGCAGGGCAGCCGCGGTGCCCAGGACGACCGCGCAGCGCACGGCGTCGCTGCCGATGACCACGCGGCGCGGGCCGAACCGGTCGGCGAGCACTCCCCCGCCGAGCATCAGCACGGCGCGCGGCACGGAGCCCGCCGCTAGGACGAATCCGGCCTGGGCGGGGCTGCCGGAGCGGGCGGCGGCCCAGGCGAGGGCCAGGAAGTAGACGTTGTCGCCGATCGCGGACGCGGCGTAGGCGCCGAGCCAGCGCAGCACGTTGCCGTCGCGGTGGGCGGGCCGCTCGGCCCGTATCGATAAGTCGACCTGGTGGGCTTCGGGGTGCCGGGTGCCGTGCGGGGCGCTCATGGGGCGTACTCCTGTCGGGAACGGACGCGAAGCGGGGCGGGGCCGGGCGTCAGGGGCCGGGGGTCGGGCGTCAGGGGCGGAAGGGGAACCCGTACAGGTGCAGCGCCACCTGCTCGCGGCCCTCGCCCTCGCCCGCCTCCTGGGCCGCGCGCGCCGCCGCCTCGTACTTCTTGACCAGGTCGTGCATCTCGCGGGCCAGCGAGGCGAGTTCGGCGGCGGTGAGCGCGGGCAGGTACTCGGAGCTGAAGGCGGCCTGCGCCCACTCGGGGCCCCACGCCTGCGAGGAGTCGAGGTAGCTCCGGAACAGGTCGCCGCGCTGTTCGAACGCCACCCGGCCGAACGCCGCGTGCACCGCGGCCTTCTCAGGCGAGTCGCTGAAGTCGGCGTCCCGGAAGGTCAGCCCCCGCGAGGCGAGCTGCCACCACCGCTCGCGGCCGTCGGCGCTCTGCTGCTCGGCCTGCTCGATGAGGCCGTGGTCGGCGAGCTTGCGCAGGTGGTAGCTGACCAGCGAGACCGCCTCGTCGACCTGGTCGGCCAGTTGGGACGCGGTGGCGGTACGGGCGATGTGGAGCGCGCGGTAGAGCCTCATGCGCAAGGGGTGGCCGATGGCCTTCAGGGTGCCGAGGTCGGTGACCCTGCGGGGTTCGTTGTCACTGGGCATGCGGTCACCGTAGATGGAAAAGAAAAGTTGCACAATATTTCTTGCGCAACTTTTCCTGCGCAGTCGGGCACGGAAAAGGGGCCGGGTGGAAACCACCCGGCCCCTTCGCCGACTTCACCGGCGCACGCTCAGCGAACCGGGTGGCCCGCCTCCCGCAGCGACCGCTTGACCTCGCCGATCCGCAGGTCGCCGAAGTGGAAGACCGACGCCGCGAGGACCGCGTCGGCCCCCGCGTCCACGGCGGGCGCGAAGTCCGCGAGCCTGCCCGCGCCGCCGCTGGCGATCACCGGGACCGTCACGTGCTTGCGCACCGCCGTGATCATCTCGATGTCGTAGCCGTCCTTGGTGCCGTCGGCGTCCATCGAGTTCAGCAGGATCTCCCCCGCGCCCAGCTCGGCCGCACGGTGCGCCCACTCGACGGCGTCGATGCCGGTGCCCTTGCGGCCGCCGTGCGTCGTCACCTCGAAGGAGCCCGCCTCCGTGCGCCGCGCGTCGACCGACAGGACGAGCACCTGGCGGCCGAAGCGCTCGGCGATCTCCTGGATCAGCTCGGGACGCGCGATGGCGGCCGTGTTGACGCCCACCTTGTCCGCGCCCGCCCGCAGCAGCTTGTCCACGTCGTCGGCGGTGCGCACGCCGCCGCCGACCGTGAGCGGGATGAAGACCTGCTCGGCGGTGCGCCGCACCACGTCGTACGTGGTCTCGCGGTCGCCGGACGAGGCGGTGATGTCCAGGAAGGTCAGCTCGTCGGCGCCCTCGGCGTCGTACAGCTTCGCCATCTCGACGGGGTCGCCCGCGTCCCGCAGGTTCTGGAAGTTGACCCCCTTGACGACCCGGCCGTTGTCGACGTCCAGGCAGGGGATCACGCGTACGGACAGGGTCATGACTCTCCTCGGTGCGCCTCGACCTCGACCTCGACGACCAGGCGCGGGTCGACCAGGCCGGAGACGATGACCATCGTCGCCGCGGGACGCACGGCGTCGAACAGCTCCTTGTGGGCGCGGCCGACCTCCTCCACGTCCCTGGCGTGCGTGAGGTACATCCGGGTGCGCACGACGTGCTCGGCGCCCAGGCCGAGCTGCCCCAGCGCCGCGAAGGCGACGCCGAAGGCGTTCACGGCCTGCTCGTACGGCGAGCCCTCGGCGATCTCGCCGTCGACCACCGACGTGCAGCCGGAGACCAGGACGAGCCCGCCGGGCAGTTCCACCGCGCGGGAGTAGCCGAACTGCTCCTCCCAGGGCGCCCCCGTCGTGACCTTCTTCACGCCGCTCACGACACGGCCGCCAGGGCCTCTTCGAGGGTGAACGCCTCGGCGTACAGCGCCTTGCCGACGATCGCGCCCTCCACGCCCTCGGGGACGAGGCCGGCGATCGCGCGCAGGTCGTCCAGCGAGGAGACGCCGCCGGACGCGACGACGGGCTTGTCGGTCGCGGCGCAGACGTTCTTCAGCAGCTCCAGGTTGGGGCCCTGGAGCGTGCCGTCCTTGGCGATGTCGGTGACGACGTAGCGGGCGCAGCCCTCGGAGTCGAGGCGGGCCAGCGTCTCGTAGAGGTCGCCGCCGTCGCGGGTCCAGCCGCGGCCGCGCAGCGTGGTGCCGCGCACGTCGAGGCCGACCGCGATCTTGTCGCCGTGCTCGGCGATGACCTTGGCGACCCACTCGGGGGTCTCCAGGGCGGCCGTGCCGAGGTTGACGCGGCGGCAGCCGGTGGCGAGGGCGGCGGCGAGCGAGGCGTCGTCGCGGATGCCGCCCGACAGCTCGACCTTGATGTCCATCGCCGCGCAGACCTCGGAGATCAGCGCGCGGTTGTCGCCGGTGCCGAACGCGGCGTCGAGGTCGACCAGGTGCAGCCACTCGGCGCCCGCGCGCTGCCAGGCGAGGGCCGCGTCCAGCGGGGAGCCGTACGAGGTCTCCGAACCGGACTCGCCGTGGACGAGGCGCACGGCCTGGCCGTCGCGGACGTCGACGGCGGGGAGGAGTTCGAGCTTGTTCACGGCGGTCATCACAGAGTTCCGATCCAGTTCGTCAGCAGCTGCGCTCCGGCGTCGCCGGACTTCTCGGGGTGGAACTGCGTGGCCCACAGGGCGCTGTTCTCGACGGCGGCGACGAAGCGCTCGCCGTGCGTGGCCCAGGAGACGCGGGGGGCGCGGATGTTCGCGTTGGTGACTTCCAGGGTCCAGTCGCGCACCGCGTAGGAGTGCACGAAGTAGAACCGGGCGTCGGCGTCGAGGCCCGCGAACAGCCTGCTGTCCCCGGGCGCCTCGACGGTGTTCCAGCCCATGTGCGGGACGACCGGGGCCTTCAGCGGCTCGACCGTGCCGGGCCACTCGTCCAGGCCCTCGCTCTCCACGCCGTGCTCGATGCCGCGCTCGAAGAGGATCTGCATGCCGACGCAGATGCCCATGACGGGACGCCCGCCGGAGAGCCTGCGGCCGACGATCCAGTCGCCGCGGGCCTCCTTGAGCCCGGTCATGCAGGCGGAGAAGGCGCCGACGCCGGGGACGAGGAGCCCGTCGGCGTTCATGGCCTTCTCGTAGTCCCGGGTGATCTCGACGTCCGCGCCGACGCGGGCCAGCGCGCGCTCGGCGGAGCGGACGTTGCCGAATCCGTAGTCGAAGACGACGACCTTCTTGGCCACGGTCACCACTCCACTCGGAGGATGCCCGCCGCCAGGCACATCGCGGAGGCGATCGAGAGCAGCACGATGACGTTCTTCGACTGCTTCTGCTTGATGAAGGAGTACACGCCGCCCGCGAGGAAGAGACCGAGGACGATCAGGATGGTGTTCAGGCCGTTCATGGGGTTACAGCGCGCCCTTCGTGGACGGGAGGATCCCGGCGGCGCGCGGGTCGCGCTCGGCGGCGTAGCGCAGGGCGCGGGCCAGGGCCTTGAACTGGCACTCCACGATGTGGTGGGCGTTGCGGCCGTACGGGACGTGGACGTGCAGCGCGATCTGGGCCTGGGCGACGAAGGACTCGAAGATGTGCCGGGTCATCGTCGTGTCGTAGGCGCCGATCATCGGCGCCATGTTCTCCGGCTCGGTGTGCACCAGGTAGGGGCGGCCCGAGAGGTCGACGGTGACCTGGGCGAGCGACTCGTCCAGCGGAACCGTGCAGTTGCCGAAGCGGTAGATGCCCACCTTGTCGCCGAGCGCCTGCTTGAAGGCGGCGCCGAGCGCCAGCGCGGTGTCCTCGATGGTGTGGTGGGTGTCGATGTGCAGGTCGCCGTCCGTCTTGACCGTGAGGTCGAAGAGGCCGTGGCGGCCGAGCTGGTCGAGCATGTGGTCGTAGAAGCCGACGCCCGTCGACACGTCGACCTTTCCGGTCCCGTCGAGGTCGATCTCGACGAGGACGGAAGTCTCCTTGGTGGTGCGCTCCACGCGTCCGACGCGGCCGCTCATCAGCTCTGCTCCTTCTTGAGTTCGCGCACCGCATCGAGGAACGCGTCGTTCTCTTCGGGCGTGCCCGCGGTGACCCGCAGCCAGCCGGGTACGCCGTTGTCGCGCACCAGGACGCCCCTGTCGAGGATCTTCCGCCACGCCCCGTGGGCGTCGGCGAAGCGGCCGAACTGCACGAAGTTGGCGTCCGACGCCGTGACCTCGTAGCCGATGGCGCGCAGCTCGGTGACGAGCCGGTCGCGTTCGGCCTTCAGCTGTTCGACGTACCCGAGCAGGGTATCGGTGTGTTCGAGCGCGGCGAGCGCGGTGGCCTGGGTGACGGCCGAGAGGTGGTACGGCAGCCGTACGAGCTGTACGGCGTCGACCACGGCCGGGTGCGCCGCGAGGTAGCCCAGGCGCAGGCCCGCGGCGCCGAACGCCTTGGACATGGTCCGGGAGACCACCAGGTTCGGGCGGCCCTCGATCAGCGGCAGCAGCGAGGCGCGGTGGCTGAATTCCACGTACGCCTCGTCCACGACCACCAGGGACGGCTTGGCGGCCTGGGCCGCCTCGTACAGCGCGAGGACCGTCTCGGCCTCGACGGCGGTGCCCGTGGGGTTGTTGGGCGAGGTGACGAAGACGACGTCGGGGCGGTGCTCCGCGACGGCGGCGCGGGCCGCGTCGACGTCGATCGTGAAGTCGTCGCGGCGCGGGCCCGAGATCCAGCCGGTGCCGGTGCCGCGCGAGATCAGGGCGTGCATCGAGTACGAGGGCTCGAAGCCGATCGCGGTGCGGCCGGGGCCGCCGAATGCCTGGAGCAGCTGCTGGAGGACCTCGTTGGAGCCGTTGGCCGCCCACACGTTCTCGACGCCGACGCGGTGTTCGGCCGTACGGGTGAGGTAGGCGGCGAGCCCGGTGCGCAGCTCGACCGCGTCCCTGTCGGGGTAGCGGTTGAGGCCGCGCGCCGCCTCGGCGACCCGCTCGGCGATGCGCGCGACGAGCGGTTCGGGCAGCGGGTAGGGGTTCTCGTTGGTGTTCAGCTGGACGGGGACGTCGAGCTGGGGCGCGCCGTACGGGGACTTGCCGCGCAGCTCGTCCCTGATGGGCAGGTCGTCGATGCCGAAGCTCACTTTCCGGGCACCTTCCATCCGAACCTCGCCTTGAGGGCGGCGCCGTGCGCGGGCAGGTCCTCGGCCTCGGCGAGCGTCACCACGTGGTGGGTGACGTCGGCCAGGGCGTCGCGCGTGTAGTCCACGATGTGGATGCCGCGCAGGAAGGACTGGACGGACAGGCCCGACGAGTGGCAGGCGCAGCCGCCGGTGGGCAGCACGTGGTTGGAGCCGGCGCAGTAGTCGCCCAGCGAGACCGGGGACCAGGGGCCGACGAAGACCGCGCCCGCGTTCCTCACCCGGTCGGCGAGGGCGGCGGCGTCGGCGGTCTGGATCTCCAGGTGCTCGGCGCCGTACGCGTCGACGACGCGCAGCCCGTCCTCGATCGAGTCGACGAGCACGATCGCGGACTGCTCGCCCGTGAGCGCGGGCCGGATCCGGTCCTCGACGTGCTTGGTGGCCGCGACCTGCGGGGCCAGCTCCTCCTCGACCGCGTCGGCCAGCTCGGCCGAGTCGGTGACCAGGACGGCGGCGGCCATCGGGTCGTGCTCGGCCTGGCTGATCAGGTCGGCCGCGACGTGCACCGGGTCGGCGGTGGCGTCGGCGAGGACGGCGATCTCGGTCGGGCCCGCCTCGGTGTCGATGCCGATGCGGCCGGTGAAGTAGCGCTTGGCGGCGGCCACCCAGATGTTTCCGGGGCCCGTGACCATGTTGGCCGGGGGGCAGCCGTCCGGGTCGCCTGGGGCGTCCGTGCCGTACGCGAACATCGCGACGGCCTGGGCGCCGCCGACCGCGTACACCTCGTCGATGCCCAGCAGCGCGCAGGCGGCCAGGATCGTGGGGTGCGGCAGGCCGTCGAACTCGGCCTGCGGCGGGGACGCGAGGGCGATCGAGGCGACGCCCGCCTCCTGGGCCGGGACCGCGTTCATGATGACGGACGAGGGGTAGACGGAGCGGCCGCCCGGCACGTAGAGGCCGACGCGCTCGACGGGGACCCACTTCTCGGTGACCGTGCCGCCGGGCACGACCTGGGTGGTGTGGGAGGTGCGGCGCTGGGCGCGGTGGACGAGGCGGGCGCGCCTGGTGGACTCCTCCAGCGCTTCGCGCACGGCGGGATCCAGCCGTTCCAGCGCGGCGCTCAGCGCCTCGGCCGGAACCCTGACGCTCTCCTGCTGCACGCCGTCGAACTTCTCCGCGTACTCGATGAGCGCCGCCGTGCCGCGATGATGCACGTCCTCGCAGATCGGCCGCACCTTCTCCAGGGCGGCTTCCACGTCGAACTCGGCACGGGGCAGCAGGTCGCGCAGGGCGCCGCCCTCGGGGAGGGCATCGCCGCGCAGATCGATTCGGGAGATCACGTGGTCGATTCTCGCAGACCGCCGGTACCGGCCGTTGGCCCGTATCAGTCACTGATACACGCCTACCAGTGGCTGATACGGGCCCCAGAAGACCCCCGTCACCACGCGCGTTCAGCCGCTCACCCAGCGGGAAGAACGCCTGTACGGGCATCGGAGCGGAAGGGGGCCCCGGTGATTCTGCCGTGGGACGGCGACGACGCGGCGCCGCAGGACCTGACCCCCGTCGAACGGCGGATGTGGCAGGCGTTCAAGGCGGGCGAGACCCTCGACCTGCGCACGGGCGACCCGGTCCTCGACGACCCGTTCTCGGCCCGGCCGTGGCCCGACGGGCACAGCGTGCGGGCGCTGACCGTCGCCCGGCTGATGCTGGACGGCCCGCCGGCCGACTCGGGGAAGGTGTCGGCGGTGAAGCTGCGGGGCGCGCGGATCACCGGCCGCCTGGACGTGGCGGGCGGCACGGTCGCGCCGTACGTGGAGTTCACCGGGTGCCGCTTCGACGAGGAGGTGGTGATGCCCGAGACGCGGTTCACGACGCTGCGGATGGCGTCCTGCGCGCTGCCCAGGTTCGAGGGCTCGCGGCTGCACACCGAGGGCGACCTGCACCTGCCGCGCTGCCGGGTCGCGCGGGGCATCCGGCTCAACGACGCGCACATCGGCACCGACCTGCTGCTCAACCAGATCGACATCAGGCCGAGCCGCCGCGGCCAGGCCGTCACGGCCGACGGGCTGACCGTCGCCCAGGACCTCCAGGCGGAGCTGATCGAGGCGTACGGCGAGGTGAGCCTGCGCGGGGCGAAGGTCGGCGGTTCGCTGAGCCTGCGCGGCAGCAGGCTGCGCGCGTCCGACGGGCGGCGCGCGCTGAACGCCCCGCAGCTGACCGTGGAGCGCACGCTGTACATGACCGGCGCGGCGCTCGGCGAGGACTTCGCGCGGGCCGGGGCCACCCCGCCGTACGGCATCGGCAACGCGATCACCCCGGCGCGCGGCACGCCGAGGGCCAGGACGCGGCCGCTGGAGTGCAGGGGCGGGGTGCGGCTGGACGACGGGCGGTTCGGGGACGCGGTGGACTTCCTGGAGTCGCGGTTCGTGCTGGCGCCGGGCGAGGAGCTGTCGCTGCGCCGGATCGTCACGCCGGAGCTGCGGTTCGTGGGCGAGCGGCCCGAGGAGGGCCGGGTGGTGCTGAACGGCGCCAAGGTCGTCACGCTGGTGGACCTGGAGCCGAGCTGGCCCGGCCCCGGCGGGCTCGCGATGGGCGGGTTCGTCTACGAGAACCTGGTGCCGTACGGGCACTTCCCGCTCTCGCGGCGGCTGGACTGGGTGGCCGCGGCGACGCCGGAGTTCAATCCGGAGCCGTACGAGCGGCTGGCGGCGGTGCTGCGGGCGAGCGGCGAGGACGCGGACGCCCGCGAGGTGCTGCTGGCCAAGCAGCGCAGGCGGCGCGAGACGCTGCCGCCGGCGGCGAAGCTGTGGGGGTACGTCCAGGACTGGACGGTGGCGTACGGCTACAAGCCAGGGCGGGCCGCGGTGTGGATGGCGGTGCTGTGGGCGGCGGGGGCGGTCGCCTTCTCGCAGTACGACCCGGGGACGCCGATGGGGGGCGGACAGCCGGAGCGGAGCGCGCCGCTGTACGCGCTGGACCTGTTGATCCCGGTGATCGACCTCGGCCAGGAGGCGTACTGGCGGCTGGACGGCGGCTGGCAGTGGCTTTCGACGGCGCTGATCCTGCTGGGATGGATTTTGGCCACTACGGTGGCGGCGGGGGCGTCGCGACTGCTGCGGCGGAGCTGACGGCGCCCGCTCCCCCGTTGATCGTCCGGCTGAACGGGCTGATCACTTTCAGCCAGAATCCCGCGCCGCCTTTACGCTTTCTTGACCTTTCGGCGTACAACCATTCCACCTCCTACCAAAGCTTCACAGATCCCTACTGGCGCGCCCCTCACCTGCGGTTTTCAATGGTCCGCACCATGTCATTCCTCCGCGCCCTGAGGCGACTGCGACAGCTCGGATGGCACACCCCGGAACCGGCCTCGGGCCTGCCCTCCCGGAACACCGGCGACACCGCCGGCGCCCCGGCTTCCGGCACCCCCGACGAGGCGGTCCTGCTCGACGCGCCCGACGCCCGCCTCTCGCCGGCGCTCGTCGCCGCGGCGGCCGCCGACCACGCCCCCGTCGCGGCGCTCCTGGCCGCCACCAGGGAGGCCGCCGAGTGGGAGAACCGCGACCGCTACGTCTCCCGCCTCGCCGCCTTCGCCCAGTGCCGCGACGACTGGCTCGCGGGCTGGCTGGCCGCGGCCCCGCGCGATCCGGACGCGCTCCTGGTCAAGGCGGAGCTGGCCGTCCGCAGGGCCTGGGACTCCCCCGCCCGCGCGGAGCGGCTGCGCGAGATCGCGCCGCTCATCGACGCGGCGGCCGAAGCGGTGCCGCTGGACCCCGTGCCGTGGCGCATCGCGCTGGACCACGCGCGCGGCACGCACGCCACGCACACCGCCTTCGAGACCCTGTGGGAACAGGCCGTCCGCCGCGCCCCGCACCACTACGGCTGCCACGTCGCCGCGCTGAAGTACCTCTCGGCCCAGTGGTACGGCTCGCACCGCGAGTGCTTCGACTTCGCCGAACAGGCCGCGCACGACGCCCTGCCCGGCTCGCTCATCCAGGCGCTGCCGGTGCGCGCCGCCTTCGCCCAGTACCTCGCGGGCGACGGCCCCGTCGGCTCCGTCCAGCAGGAGCGCATCGACGAGGCGGCGGACCTGGCGATCGCGCTGTCGGCTGAGTACGCGGCCGGCGACCCGTGGCCCGCCGAGGTGCGCAACGTCCTGGTGCAGGTGCTGCTGCGGCGCGAGCGCTGGGCGGACGCGCTGGAGCAGTTCGAGCGGATCGGGCCCTGTGCGACGTCCTTCCCGTGGACGTCGGTGACGGACGATCCGCTCGCCGCGTTCCTCGAAGCGCGCACCGCGGTGCGGCTCAGGGTCGCGTCCGCGATGGCGCTCCGCGGGAGGGCCGCCCGGCACCGGCCCAGCGGCCATTACGCTTGACCGCTGTGACCACCGCACGCCTCCCCCTGTTCCCGCTGAACACGGTGCTGTTCCCGGGTCTCGTCCTGCCCCTGAACGTCTTCGAGGAGCGGTACCGCGCGATGATGCGCGATCTGCTGAAGACCGCGGGCCCGGACTCCGACGAGCCGCGCCGCTTCGCCGTGGTCGCGATCCGCGACGGCCGCGAGGTCGCGACGACCGCGCCCGGCCTGCCCGACCCGACCGCGCTCCCCGAGCGCGGCCCCGCGGCCGGCTTCGGGCCCGACCCCATCCAGGCGTTCCACCGGGTCGGCTGCGTCGCCGACGCCGCGACGATCCGCGAGCGGACCAACGGCGGCTTCGAGGTGCTGGCCACCGGGACGACGCGGGTCAAGCTGCTCTCCGTCGACGCGGACGGCCCCTACCTCACGGCCGAGCTCGAAGAGCTGCCCGAGGAGCCGGGCGAGGGCGCGTCCGCGCTCTCCGAAGGGGTGCTGCGGGCCTTCAGGAACTACCAGAAGCGGCTGGCGGGCGCGAGCGAGCAGACGCTCACCACGGGTGCGGAGCTGCCCGACGACCCGTCGGTCGTCTCCTACCTGGTGGCGGCGACGACCGTGCTGGACACGCCGTCCAAGCAGCGGCTGCTCCAGGCGCCGGACACCGCGACGCGGCTGCGCGAGGAGCTCGCGCTGCTGCGCTCGGAGACGGCGGTGATCCGCCACCTGCCGTCGCTCCCCGCGGTGGACCTCACCAGGTCCCCCACGAGCCCGAACTAGCCCGAACCCGTACGCAGGTGGTCATGGCGAAGAAGCAGAAGCAGCAGTCCAACGGCACCCCCGCGACGGTGGTGCTCACCGCGGCGAACGTGGTGCACACCGTGCACGCCTACGAGCACGACCCGTCCGTCGCCTCCTACGGCGACGAGGCCGCGGCCGCCCTCGGCGTGACCCCCGAGCGCGTCTTCAAGACGCTGGTGGCCGACGTGGACGGGCAGCTGACCGTCGCGGTCGTGCCGGTCGCGGGCCAGCTGGACCTCAAGGCCCTCGCGGCGGCGGTCGGCGGCAAGCGCGCGGCGATGGCCGACCCGGCGGCGGCGGAGCGCACCACGGGGTACGTCAGGGGCGGCATCTCCCCGCTCGGGCAGCGCAAGCGGCTGCGTACGGTGCTGGACGCGTCGGCCGCCGAGCACGCGACGATCTGCGTGTCGGCGGGGCGCAGGGGGCTTGAGGTCGAGCTGGCCGCGGCGGACCTGGCGGCGCTCACGGGGGCGACGCTGGCTCCGATCGCGCGCGGGTAGCGCGCGGGGGGTCGACGGGGCGGGGTCCCTCGGCTAGGACCGTAGGAACGGTCCGGTTTCGTGGAGGGGGTTGCCGCCCATGTCCAAGAAGACCCGCAAGCGGAAGTGGCGCCTGAGGAAGAACCGCGCCAACCACGGCAGGCGCCCCGCGTAAGGGGGCGCCCTGCGGCCCGGCGGCGGGCTGATCGCGCAGTTCCCCGCGCCCCTGAAGGGGCGCGGGGAACTGCGCGAGGGTGGGGCAGATGCCGCACGTACCCACCCCGCGCGACGGGGTCCGGAAGGGGAGCCGCCCTACCCCTTCGGGGCCTCCGGGGCCGGGCCCGGGTCCGGAGCCACCCACACGGGCTCGGGATCACGCGGCCCGAACAGCGCCGTCACCCCCAGGTGCACCACCATCGCCGCGACCGGCCACGCCAGCACCGCCCCCCGCGCCCGAAGCTCCAGGGGCGCGTCGAACACCACCCCCTTGCCCACCTCCCGCGCGTGCGCGACGACGTCGGACGTGGGCCCAAGCGACACCCCGAGCCACCACGCGAGCAGCGACCCGAGCAGCCCGCCGAGCGCGAGCCCCGCGACCACGCCGACCCCGCCGCGCCGCCGGAAGAGGAAGACGGCCACCGCGGTCACCGCGCCGAAGGCGAGGCCGAGCAGCACGAACGTGCCGTCCGCCCCGATCGCCTCCTCGCTCTCGGTGTCCTTGAGGAAGACCGCCCGGTCGTCGGAGACGAGCGGCACCCGGGGCGCCAGCCACAGCCACAGCAGCCCCAGCACGACCCCGGCGAAGGCGACCGCCAGCATGACCAGCAGGGAGTCCCGCAGCTCTTCCTTGACGTCGAAGCGCTCGTCGCCGTCCTTGGTGCCGGGCCACCCCTGGTGGCCGAGCTCGTAGGCGCCCAGCCCGGCGGGCGGCGCCTGCCAGGGGTCGTCGTTGGAGGGCTGGTGAGGAGGTGTCAGGGGTGCGGTCACCCTGACATCGTGCCAGGCGCCCAGGACGGCCGCCTCACCGGACCGGGACCGTCGCCCAGTCCCCGTACCCGTCCCCGTACCGGCGGCCGGTGACCGCCGCCCGGCGCGACCGCACCGGGCCGCGACCGCCTCAGACACAGGCTCTCAGCGCACCGCCGCCCTGCGGTACGCCCAGGTCGCCACCGCCAGGGAGACCACGCCCACGCCCGCGCAGACCGCGAGGTCGAGGCCGACCGCCGCCCAGTCGGGGCTCGGCCCGAACGTCCTGGCCAGGGCCTCGACCCCGTACGTGGAAGGCAGCAGGTCGCGGGCGAGCGCGATCGGCGCGGGCATCCGCTCGGCGGGCAGCACGCCCAGCAGCAGCGCGGCGGACATGCCCAGCTGGCCCAGCAGCGTGGCGAGCTCCTGGCGCGGCGCGAGCAGCCCGAGCGCCGCGCCGAGACCGGAGAGCGCCGCGCCCGCGAGCGGGACGACCGCGGCGAGCACCCACAGGTGGGCCATCGGCAGGTCGAAGAGCACGCTGCCCACGACGGCCGTGACGACCGTGCCGGGCACGGTGAAGGAGGCGTACGCCGCCGCCGCGCCGAGCACCACGGCCGCGGGCGGCACCGGCAGCGTCGCGTAGTGGTCGAGGCCGCCGCTGGCCCGCAGCTGCCCGAAGTACTGGGCGAGCAGGTTGAGCGCGACGAAGGCGACGACGAGGACGGCGGACCCGGCGACGACCGCCCGCGCCTCGCTGCCCCCGTCCACGACCCCGCGCATCAGGATCATGATCCCGATCGACTGGAAGGTCGCCACGAAGAGCAGCGGGATGCGGGCGACCCGGGCGCGCGAGAGCTGCGCCCGGTAGACCGCGCCGAGCGCGGGCAGCAGCCGCGCCGCGGGGGCGAGCGGCGCCGGCAGCGCCCGGCCCTCTTCGGCGGGCGCCGCGCCGACCGCTTTTCCGGTAGTTCCCGTCACGTTCCGCGCCCCCGTCGTGGAGGCCGCCTCAGCGGGCACCACACTCACGCCTTCACCAGACCCTTCGTCGCGTCACCGGCGTTCCCGCCCAGCGCCAGGTACACGTCCTCCAGGCTCGGCGTCGCCAGGGTGAAGTCGTCCAGCGCCGCGAACGCCGCTCCCCCGGTCACCGCGGCGACCGCGGCCCGTGCCTCGTCCGCGCCCAGCCGCAGCACCCAGCGCCGCCCCGACTCCTGCGCCGATGGGCGCAGCGCGGCGACCTCCGGCACGTCGAGCGGCGCCCTGTCGCGCCACACCAGTTCCACCCGTACCTCTCCCGCGACCTGTTCCTTGAGCCCGGTGGGCGTGTCGCAGGCGATCACCCGGCCGCGTTCGAGCACGGCCACCCGGTCCAGCACGGTCTCCGCCTCGATCACGTTGTGCGTCACCAGGAGCACGGTCGCGCCGCGCTCGGCCCGCCGCCGGTCGACGGCCGCCCACACCGCGCGCCGCGCGACGGGGTCCATCCCGGTGGTGGGCTCGTCGAGGATCAGCACGGGCCGCTCCCCGACGAGGGCGGCGGCGAAGCAGGCGAGCCGCCGCTGGCCGCCGGAGAGCTTCTTCAGCGGCCTGGCGGCCAGCTCGCCGATGCCCAGCTCGTCCAGGACTGCGTCCCGCTCGGCCCGCGCGTCGCGCGCGGTGAGCCCGCGCAGCCGCCCGGTGGTCTCGGCGGCGAGCGCGACCGTCAGCTCGTCGAGCGCGGTGGACTCCTGCCCGAGGTAGGCGACGAGCCGCGCCGCGCGCTCCGGATGGCGCACGAGGTCGTGGCCGAGCAGGTCGACGGTGCCCGAGTCGGGGCGCATCAGTCCGGTCAGCTGGCGCACCAGCGTGGACTTGCCCGCGCCGTTGGGCCCGAGCAGCCCGAAGATCTCACCGCCGCGCACGTCGAGGGACACGCCGTCGGTGGCCCGCACCTCGGGCGTCCCCGGCGCCCCGCGCCGGCCGCGCGCGGCCGGGTACGTCTTGACCAGATCCCGCACCACGCACACCGTACTCACGAGGGACGAGCCTACGCCGCTCGCCGGGCCTACTCCCCCGCGGGGGCGTGCTCGGCCGCCGCGCGGACGTCGATCTCGCGCCAGAATCCGGCCCTGATCGCGTACCTGTCGTGCTCGTCGATCTGGTCGTCCTTGTGGGCGAGGAGGCCGAACCTGGCGGCGTAGCGCAGCAGCTCGCCGTCGATGCGGTGCGGGATGCGCGGATACATCGTCGCCAGTTTCTGCAGGTGGACGGTTTCCGGCAGGCGTTCCATCCAGCGGCGGGCGAAGACCTGGCCGACCTCGAAGGGGTCGCCGCCCACCGTGGTGATGTCCTCCTCGCGGTCGGCCCAGCGCTGCTCGGCGCTGGTGAGCTGGGCGAGGGTGGGCAGCGACGCGGTCTCGGGCGGCTCGCCGAGGGCGCCGCCGTTGCCGGGGCGCTCGATCCAGCCCCGGTCGGACGACCAGCGCAGGGTGGTCGTGCTGGGGGGCTGGGGGGCCGCGGGGGCGCCGGGGCCGCGCAGGCCGGCGAGGTCCTTGGGCGTGGGGACGCCCTTGCCGCCGGGGGCTCCCGGGGGGCCGGGCACCGGGGCCGCGGGGGCCTGCGGAGCGGGGGCGGTGCCGTTCGTCCTGGCGGGCGCCCCGGCCCGCACCGCGGCGGCCTGGGCCTCGGCGGCGCGCTCGGCGGACGCGGCGAGGGCCGCTTCGGGCAGGGGGGCGGAGAGGATCGCGGCGATCTCGGGGCGGGGCGCGGGGGGCGGGGCGCAGGGGCCCGTGTGGTCCTTGGCCCGTACGGCCTTGGTGATCCACTCGCGGTCCAGGACGCGCCGCTCGTCGGCCTCGGCGACCAGGTCCTCGGACTGGTTGTAGTCGCCGTCGGCGGCCTGCACGGCCCACAGGTGCACCGCGACGCCGTGCTCCTTCGCCGACATCAGACCGGGCAGCAGGTCGCCGTCGCCGGTGACCAGCACGACGTCGGAACAGGCGCGGTTGCGGGCCAGCTCGGTCAGCTCGGCGTGCATGGCCGCGTCGACGCCCTTCTGGGCCCAGCGGCCGTCGGAGCGGGTCAGGGCGCCGAGGCGGACGGTCACCCGGGGCATCACGCGCAGCCGCCGGTGCTCGGGCTGCGGTACGCGGTCGGGGGCGCCGTCGAACCAGTAGATGCGCAGGAGCGGCTGCTCGGTGTCGGCCTCGGCGCGCTCGCGCAGCCCCTGGATCAGCGCGGCGTGGTCGACGGTGATGCGGGAACGGGCAGGCTCTCCTGCGAGCAGGCTCGCGGCGGCGCCCAGCAGGTAGCCGGCGTCCACCAGGACGACGCAGCGGTCCACGCGCTCCACCCTCTTCCGGGAATTGGGTAACGGGAAGTGCTTCGGAAAATTGGTTTCCCTGGAGTCTGCCCGACCGCGCGATGCTTAACGGCCGGAACTCGATCATCGGCGTGGCGAATCGGCCGAAGTATCCGCCGCACACGCTGAGTGATGATCCAAAATGCGGCGGTTCGGCCGCTATGTGAGTCTGGCCGTGGCCCTGGCCCCTAGATCCCCTTCAGGAGGCGTCCGCTATGGCCAAGAACAAGAACCGCAAGCAGGGCAACCAGCACAACCGCGGTGCGGGACCGCCGCAGGACTCGAAGTCGTCCGCGCTGGAGGCGCAGTCGCAGGCGCAGTCCCAGGCACAGGGCAGCCCCGCGGACGTCGCCCGCAAGCACCAGCGGCGTTTCGGCCACAACTGAGATCAGGGCCCTTGACCGAAAGAGTCGGCTGAAGGAACGGAAACGCAGAAGAGAAACGCGAAAAGTGAGGGGCGCCCCGTGACGACGGGGGCGCCCCTCACTCGTGTCCCGGGCCGTTCGGCCCGTCGGCTCAGCCGGCCAGGCAGGACGGGCCGAGCAGCACCTTCAGGTCGCCGAAGAGGGCGGGGTCGGCCGTGACCCGGTGCCGGTCGAGCCTGAGAACGGTGGTCTTGCGGGGGCCCTGGAGCTTGATCCGCACCTCGGTGTTGCCCTTGTGGTGGCTGAGGATCTCGCCGAGGCGGCTGACCATGGGCGGGGTGACCTTCACCGTCGGGATGGTGAGGACGACGGGGGCGTTGGTGCCCGCCGACGACAGGTCGGGGACCATCAGCTCCATCGCGACCAGGCGCGGGATGTCCTCGCGCTTGTCGAGGCGGCCCTTGACGAAGACGACCGTGTCCTCGACCAGCTGGGTGGAGACGAGCTGGTACGTCGCCGGGAAGAACATGCACTCGATGGAGCCCGCCAGGTCCTCGACCGTGGCGATGGCCCAGGCGTTGCCCTGCTTGGTCATCTTGCGCTGGAGGCCGGAGATGATGCCGCCGATGGTGACGACCGCGCCGTCGCTGTGCTCGCCGCCGGTGAGCTGGGAGATCGCGGCGTCCGACTTGTCGCTCAGCACGTGCTCGATGCCGAAGAGCGGGTGGTCGGAGACGTACAGGCCGAGCATCTCGCGCTCCTGGGCGAGCAGGTAGGACTTCTCCCACTCGATGTCGGAGAACTCCACGTCGAGGCCGAAGCCCGGCTCGCTGGTCTCCTCCTCGCCCATGCCGCCGAAGAGGTCGAACTGGCCCTCGGCCTCCTTGCGCTTCACCGCGACCACGTTGTCGATCATCGGTTCGTGGTGCGCGACCAGGCCCTTGCGAGTGTGGCCCATCTCGTCGAAGGCCCCGGCCTTGATCAGGGACTCGACGGTGCGCTTGTTGCAGACGACCGCCTCGACCTTGTCGAGGAAGTCCGGGAAGGAGCTGTACTTCCCCTTCGCCTTGCGGGACTTGATGATCGAGTCGACGACGTTCTGGCCGACGTTGCGCACGGCGGTGAGGCCGAAGAGGATCACGTCGTCGCCCTGGGCCGCGAAGTTGGCCTGGGACTCGTTGACGTTGGGCGGGAGCACCTTGATGCCCATGCGGCGGCACTCGTTGAGGTAGACGGCCGACTTGTCCTTGTCGTCCTTGACCGAGGTGAGCAGCCCCGCCATGTACTCGGCGGGGTGGTTCGCCTTGAGGTACGCGGTCCAGTAGGAGACCAGGCCGTACGCGGCGGAGTGCGCCTTGTTGAAGGCGTATCCGGCGAAGGGGACCAGCACGTCCCACAGGGACTGGATGGCCTCGTCGCTGTAGTTGTTCTTCCGGGCGCCGGCCTGGAAGATCGTGAAGTTCTTCGCCAGCTCCTCGGGCTTCTTCTTGCCCATCACGCGGCGGAGGATGTCGGCCTCGCCCAGGGAGTACCCGGCGATGATCTGGGCGGCCTTCTGCACCTGCTCCTGGTAGACGATCAGGCCGTAGGTGACCGCGAGCACCTCTTCGAGCGGCTTCTCCAGCTCGGGGTGGATCGGCGTGATCTCCTGCTGCTTGTTCTTGCGCAGCGCGTAGTTCGTGTGGGAGTTCATGCCCATCGGGCCCGGCCGGTACAGGGCCGACACGGCGGAGATGTCTTCGAAGTTGTCGGGCTTCATCAGCCGCAGCAGCGAGCGCATGGGGCCGCCGTCGAACTGGAAGACGCCGAGGGTGTCGCCGCGCTGGAGCAGCTCGAAGGTGGCCGGGTCGTCGAGCGGCAGCGCCAGCAGGTCGAGCTCGATGCCCTTGTTGGCCTTCACCATCTTGACGGCGTCGTCCATGATGGTGAGGTTTCGCAGGCCAAGGAAGTCCATCTTCAGCAGGCCGAGCGACTCGCACTGGGGGTAGTCCCACTGCGTGATGGTCACGCCGTCGGTGTGCCGCACCCAGATCGGGGCGTGGTCGACGATCGGCTCGCTGGACATGATCACGCCTGCCGCGTGCACGCCCATCTGCCGGACCAGGCCCTCGACGCCCTTGGCGGTGTCGATGACCTTCTTGACGTCCGGCTCGTTCTCGTACATCCCCCGGATCTCGCCCGCCTCGCTGTAGCGGGGGTGCTTGGGGTTGGTGATGCCGTCGAGGTCGATGCCCTTGCCGAGGACGTCGGCGGGCATGGCCTTGGTGAGGCGGTCGCCCATCGCGTACGGGTAGCCCAGCACGCGCGCGGAGTCCTTGATGGCGTTCTTCGCCTTGATCTTTCCGTACGTGCCGATCATGGCGACCTTGTCGGCGCCGTACTTCTCCGTCACGTACCTGATCACTTCGACGCGCCGACGCTCGTCGAAGTCGATGTCGACGTCGGGCATCGAGATGCGCTCGGGGTTCAGGAACCGCTCGAAGATCAGGCCGTGCGGGATCGGGTCGAGGTCGGTGATGCCCATGGCGTACGCGACGATCGAGCCGGCCGCCGAGCCTCGGCCAGGTCCCACCGCGATGCCCTGCTTCTTGGCCCACATGATGAAGTCGGCGACCACGAGGAAGTACCCGGGGAAGCCCATCGAGATGATCGTGTCCATCTCGTACTCGACCTGCTTCATGCGGTCGTCCGGGATCCCGCCGGGGAAGCGGCGGTGCATGCCGCGCATGGTCTCCTCGCGGAACCAGGAGACCTCGGTGAAGCCCTCGGGGATGTCGAACTTCGGCATCAGGTTGCGCTCGACGAACATGCCGTCGGTGTCGACCTGCTCCGCGACCAGGAGGGTGTTGCGGCAGCCCTCCTGCCAGGCGTCCGAGGAGTCGATGGCGTACATCTCGTCGGTCGTCTTGAGGTAGTAGCCGGTGCCGTCGAACTTGAAGCGGTCCGGGTCGGAGAGGTTCTTGCCGGTCTGGATGCACAGCAGGGCATCGTGCGCCGTCGCCTCGTGGGCGTAGGTGTAGTGCGAGTCGTTCGTCACCAGCGGCGGGATGTTCAGCTTCTTGCCGATCTCCAGCAGCCCGTCGCGGACCCGGCGCTCGATCTCGATGCCGTGGTCCATCAGCTCCAGGAAGTACCGGCCCTCGCCGAAGATGTCCTTGTAGTCCGACGCCGCCTGGAGGGCCTCGTCGAACTGGCCGAGGCGCAGCCTGGTCTGGAGCTCTCCCGAGGGGCAGCCGGTGGAGGCGATCAGCCCCTGCGACCACTGGGAGATCGTCTCCTTGTCCATCCGGGGCCACTTCTGGAGCCAGCCCTCGGCGTACGCGTCGGAGGAGAGCTTGAAGAGGTTGTGCAGCCCCGTGGCGTTCGCCGCCCAGATCGTCTTGTGGGTGTAGCCGCCGGAACCGGAGACGTCGTCGCGCTTCTGGTGCGGCTGGCCCCACAGCACCTTCCGCTTGTGCTTGCGCGACTCCGGGGCGACGTACGCCTCGATGCCGATGATGGGCGTCACACCGGCCTTCTTCGCGGAGTGGAAGAAGTCGTACGCCCCGTGGAGGTTGCCGTGGTCGGACATGGCGATGTGCGTCATGCCCATCTCGTTGCACGCCTCGAACATGTCCTTGAGCCGCGCGGCACCGTCCAGCAGCGAGTACTGGGTGTGGACGTGGAGGTGCGTGAAGGGCGGCTTGGTCACGGTGGTGTGCCTCCGGGAAAACGGGGGGTGACTGGCTGCGGGCAGTCTGGGGGGACAGCGTGGAAGTCTACGTCGGCCGACTGACAGACGACGGGCACTCGGGAGTACCGTCGCGCGTTGGAGGGGACGAGGAACCTGTCCCTTTTGTCATGTACTCGCGTCAGCTACTCGCGCGGCCCGTCCGCGCACCTGGAGGCACCAGCGATGTCGGTCCCGCAGCCCACCGCCGAAGAGCGCGGTGAGCAGATCCTCGCCGTCTTCGACACCGCCTTCGGCGAGCTCCTGGCCGCCGATCCGGCCGCCTTCCGGGTCAAGTTCCGCAAGATGGCCGGTTCCGCCTTCGCCTTCTACCGGGGCACCGCCTGCCTGTTCTACGCCGACCTGGCGGACGAGCGGCGCGGCGGGCCCTACCTGGACGAGCGCACCTCGCGGGTCTGGATCCACGGCGACCTGCACGCCGAGAACTTCGGCACGTACATGGACGCCCAGGGCCGGCTGATCTTCAACGTCAACGACTTCGACGAGGCGTACGTCGGCCCCTTCACCTGGGACCTCAAGCGCTTCGCCGCCTCCCTGGCCCTGGTCGGCCTCGCCAAGGCGCTCAGCGACGACCAGATCTCCGAGCTGGTGCGGATCTACGCCGCCGCCTACCGCGAGCGGATCCACGACCTGGCGACCGGCGCCAAGGACGACGAGGTGCCGCCCTTCACGCTGGACACCGCCCGGGGCCCGCTGCTGCACGCCCTGCGCTCGGCCCGCTCGCGCACCCGCTTCGGGCTGCTGGACTCGATGACCGAGATCCGCGACTTCGAGCGCCGCTTCTCCTCCGGCGGCGGCGCCATCGACCTGGACGCGGCGACGCGCTACAAGGTCCTGGCGGCCTTCGACGGCTATCTGGAGACCCTCCCGGAGTCCAGCCTGTCGCGCCCCGACTCCTACCGCGTGAAGGACGTCGTGGGGCGGCGCGGCATCGGCATAGGGTCCGCGGGCCTGCCCTCGTACAACATCCTCCTGGAGGGCAACAGCGACGCCCTGGAGAACGACGTCGTGATCTACCTCAAGCAGGCGCAGACCCCGGCCGTCTCCCGGCACGTCACGGATGCCGCCGTCCGCGACTACTTCCAGCACGAGGGGCACCGCACGGTGATCTCCCAGCGGGCGCTCCAGGCGGACGCCGACCCCTGGCTGGGCTGGACGGAACTGGACGGCGCGGGGCAGCTGGTCGCCGAGGTCTCGCCGTACGCGGTGGACCTGGACTGGTCGGACATCGACGACCCGGAGGAGATCGCCTCGGTCGTCGCCGACCTCGGCAGGGCCACGGCCACGATGCACGCGGCGGCGGACGCCGAGAGCGGCCACAGCGAGCTGGTGCCCTTCTCGACCGAGCGCGCCATCGACGCGGTGCTCGCCGCCGACTCCGACGACGGCGAGGCGTTCGGGGACCTGCTGGTCGACTTCGCGCACGCGTACGGCGCCCGCGCGCGCCGCGACCACCAGATCTTCGTGGACCTGTTCCGCAACGGCCGGATCCCGGGTCTGCGGTCAACTTCTCACCTGTAGGTCTGCTTCACAGGCGGGCATGGCACACTCTGGCGCGATGGACATATCAGGGACTCGGCTCAGGGCGGTTCGCGCGGCGCTGTTCACAGCGCTCGTCGTGACGCTTTCGGCTGCCTCCCACGTGCTGCTCTCGCAGGTCCCGCTGCCGCTGACCGCGGTCGCCGCGCTCGCGGGCGGCGTCTTCGCCGTCGCGTACGCGTTGGCGGGCCGGGAGCGCGGCTTCGGCGCCATCGCCGGGCTGCTCGTCCCGCTGGAGCTGGCCGCCGACACGGTCTTCACCACGGGCCAGCACGTCTGCTACGGCCCCTCAGGGGGGCCGATAGCGGGCTCGCTGCGCGCGGTCGGCGTCGACGTGCTGTGCAACGGCGGCCCCGCGGTCGGCACCCCGTTGGCCGGGGTCGCCGCGGGCGACGGCACCGCGGCCGCCCTGATCGTCTCGCCCGACCCGGCCGTGCCCTGGCTGCTGCTCGCCGCCCACGTGTCGGTCGGGCTGCTGGCCGCCGCCTGGCTGCGGCGCGGCGAGGCGGCGCTGGCCGGGCTGGTGCGCGCGGTCGCCGCCTTCGCCTTCCGGCCGCTGCTGATCGCGGTGGCCGTCGCGGGCACGGTCGGGCGCGCCGGGCTCCGGCCCGTGCGGCCCGCCGGGCGCGGCCCGCTGGCCGCCTCGCGCACCCGGCTCCTCGTGCACTCCGTGGGACGGCGCGGACCGCCGCGTACGGCGCTCGCCTTCGCGTGAGCCCCGAGCACCGCGGTACCCCACCCCCACTTTTCACACACGGAGAACGATCATGAGTGCACGCAACAGCCAGGCGAACAAGGCAGCGGCCCGCGAGCGGCTGCGCGCCGAGCGCGAGATCCAGGCCAAGAAGGACAAGACCCGCCGCCAGATAGTCGTGGCCGCATCCGTCGTCGGTGTCCTCGCGGCCGCCGGCGGCATCGGCTTCCTGGTCATGGAGATGAACAAGCCCGAGGCATGGGAGAAGGCCAAGGACGCCAAGGTCGTCCAGCCGAAGAACTCCACCGGCGAGAACGGCACCACGGTCGTGATCGGCAAGCCGACCGCGAAGAAGACCCTGGAGCTGTACGAGGACGCGCGCTGCCCGATCTGCTCCACCTTCGAGCAGGCCAACGGCGAGCAGATCAAGAAGGACGTCGACGCCGGCAAGTACAAGATCCAGTTCATCGGCGCCACCTTCATCGACCGGATGGCCACCGGCGAGGGCTCGCGCAACGCGCTGAGCGCGCTCGGCGCCGCGCTCAACGTCAGCCCCGAGGCGTTCATGGAATACAAGGGCGCCCTGTACTCCGCGAAGTGGCACCCGGAGGAGCGCGACGACAAGTTCAAGAAGGACTCGTACCTCATCGAGGTGGCCGAGACGGTCCCCTCCCTCAAGGGCAACGCCGACTTCAAGAAGGCCGTCGAGGACGGCACCTTCGACGCCTGGGCGCTGAAGATGTCCGCGAAGTTCGACGGCAGCGGCGTGCAGGGCACCCCGACGCTGAAGATGGACGGCAAGGCGGTCACCGCGCCCGGCGGCGAGAACGCGCCGATGAGCCCGGCCGACTTCAACACCGCGATCACCGCCGCGCTGAAGAAGTAACGCCCCGGGGCACACCGCCGAAAGGGCGGGGGAACATCTCGTCGTTCCCCTGCCCTTCTTGGCTACTCGTCAGTACTGTGCGCGCGTGACCAGTCGATACGATTCTTCGCCTTCCCGCCGCACGGTCGTGAAGGCCGCTGCCGCCACCGCCGTCGTCGCCGCTCCGCTGTCGGCCGCGACCGCCGTCGCCGCCCCCGCCGAAGTTCCCGTCTTCCAGCACGGCGTCGCCTCCGGCGACCCGCTGCCCGACGGGATCCTGCTGTGGACCCGGGTCACGCCCAGCGCCGACGCGGTGCCCGGCTCGGGACAGGGCCCCGACGCCGCGGTGGGCTGGGAGGTCGCCGAGGACCGGGAGTTCACCCGGGTCGTCGCGCACGGCACCGCCCTCGCCACGGCCGCGTCCGACCACACCGTGAAGGCGGACGTGCGGGGCCTGCGCCCGGCCGCCTCCTACTACTTCCGCTTCTCGGCCGGCGCCGCCCTCTCCCCCGTCGGCCGGACCCGCACGGCCCCCGCGCCCGACGCCGCGACGCCCGGCGTGCGGTTCGGCGTGGTCTCCTGCGCCAACTGGGAGGCCGGCTACTTCTCCGCGTACCGCCACCTCGCGGCCCGCGCCGACCTGGACGCGATCCTCCACCTCGGCGACTACATCTACGAGTACGGGAGCGGCGTCTACCCCGCGGCGAAGTACACCGTGCGCCGGCACCAGCCGCAGCACGAGATCCTGAACCTCGCCGACTACCGGCTCCGGCACGCCACCTACAAGACGGACCCCGACCTCCAGGCGCTGCAGGCCGTCCATCCGGTCATCGCCATCTGGGACGACCACGAGATCGCCAACGACGCCTGGTCGGGCGGGGCCGAGAACCACACGCCGGGCACCGAGGGCGACTACGCGGCCCGCGCGGCGGCGGCCAAGCAGGCGTACTTCGAGTGGATGCCGGTCCGCGCCTCCACCGAGGGCACGGTCTACCGCAGGCTGCGCTTCGGCAAGCTGGCCGATCTGCACCTGCTGGACCTGCGCTCCTTCCGCTCGCAGCAGGCGAAGACGGGCAACGGCTCGGTGGACGACCCGGAGCGCACCATCACCGGGCGGGCGCAGCTGGACTGGCTGAAGGCCGGGCTCGCCTCGTCCGACGCCGCGTGGCGGCTGGTCGGCACCTCGGTGATGATCTCGCCGGTCGCCTTCGGCTCGCTGCCCGCGCACCTGCTGGAGCCGCTGGCCGAGCTGCTGGGGCTGCCCAAGGAGGGCCTCGCGATCAACGTCGACCAGTGGGACGGCTACACCGACGACCGCAAGGAGCTGCTGAAGCACCTCACGGACCGGGGCATCCGCAACACGGTGTTCCTGACCGGCGACATCCACATGGCGTGGGCCAACGACGTGCCGGTGAAGGCCGCGACGTACCCGCTGTCGGCCTCGGCCGCGACCGAGTTCGTCGTCACGTCGGTGACCTCGGACAACCTCGACGACCTGCTGCACGTCGCGCCCGACACGCTGTCGCTGGTCGCCGAGACGGCGATCAAGGGTGCCAACCGCCATGTGAAGTGGCTGGACATGGACGCCCACGGCTACGGCGTGCTGGACGTGACGGCCGAGCACTCGCAGATGGACTACTACGTGCTCTCGGACAAGAAGAAGCAGGACGCGACGGTGAAGTGGAGCCGTTCGTACCGCACCCGGAGCGGAACGCAGAAGGTCGAGCGGGTGAACCAGCCGGTGCTCTGACGGTGTCCTGGCGCTTTCCTGACGCCATGACAGGGTCGATTTTCAGCCAACCCGGCCCTTGTTAACGGAAGATCACAGAGTGACGGCGGGTGGTGTCGTCCGGGGGTTCGAATCCGGACACACCACCCGCCGTGGTATCGGCCTGCGTTACGTGTAGATCTCACACCCCGGAAGCAGCCGGAAATTTTCTTCCCGATGCCCCCATTCGCTCCCCGGATGATTGGGCTTGATCACTGCTCAACGGCGCCTGACATGGCCACGTAATCTCCCGGCGGCGGCGAGGTTTTCCTCCCCTCCAGACCCTCAGCTAGGAGACCCCCATGCGCGTGCTCGCCCGAATCTCCCGGATATCCCCCCGTATGCGCCACCGTGCCATCGGTACGGCCCTGGTGGCCGGAACTCTCGCTTTCGCACCGTTCTCCGCCCCCAGCGGCTCGTCCTCCACCGCTCCCCTGGCGAAGGCCGCCGCCACCGCCGACGAGTGTGCCGACACCGAAGGCGCGACCTCGGCCACCGCCCGCGAGGCCCGCCCCGGCGGCGCCCACGTGAACGAGCCCAACGAGGTTTCGGCCACCAAGGCCAAGGCGATGGACGCCGACCTGAAGAAGAGACTGGAGGCGAAGCGCGCGAGCGGCCGCTCCGCCCTGGCCGCCGGCGGCACCATCCCGGTCTACTTCCACGTCGTCCACGACGGCGCCACCGGCAAGCTCACCGCCACCGACATCGCCAAGCAGCTGGCGGTCCTCAACGCCGCGTACGCGGGGCAGGGCAGCGGCAACACCGACACGGGCTTCCAGTTCACCCTGGCCGGCACCGACTACACGGACAACGCGTCCTGGTACAACCTGGCCTCCGGCTCCACCGCCGAGAAGAACATGAAGAACACGCTGCGCAAGGGCGGGGCGAACGCGCTCAACTTCTACACCGCCAAGCTCAGCGGCGGCCTCCTCGGCTGGGCCACCTTCCCCAGCTCCTACAAGTCCAGCCCGAAGATGGACGGCGTCGTCGTCCTGGACTCCTCGCTGCCCGGCGGCTCCGCCGCCAACTACAACGAGGGCGACACCGCGACCCACGAGGTCGGCCACTGGATGGGCCTGTACCACACCTTCCAGGGCGGCTGCAGCGGCAGCGGCGACTCCGTCGCGGACACCCCGGCCGAGAAGACCCCGGCCTACGAGTGCCCGACGGGCCGCGACTCCTGCACCAACAAGACCGGCGTCGACCCGATCCACAACTTCATGGACTACACGTACGACAACTGCATGACCCAGTTCACCCCGGGCCAGGTCACGCGCATGAACGACCACTGGACCGCCTACCGCGCGGGCTGACGCCGGACGGGCGGACCCGCTCGGCCACCCCCATGGTGACGATCCGTCACGGCTCCGGCGCCCGACGCCGGTGAAGAGCCCCACCCCTGGCTCGTGACGGAGCGGGGCCCGCCCGACCCGCGCCCGGCGGCGCGCACCGGACACCACGTGTCCGCAGGTGCGCGCCGCCGGGCGCGGCCCGCTACAGGCTCTCCAGGAAGCCCAGCCCGATCCGCCAGCTCTTCTCCGCCGCTTCCCCGTCGTGGTCCGGCAGATCGGGGTCGGTGAACAGGTGCCCCGCCCCCGGATAGCGGTACACCTCCACGTCGGCGCCCGCCCGGCGCATCTGGAGGTACCAGGTGTTCAGCCAGTCGTGCGTCTCGAACGGATCGGGGTCCGCGACGTGCAGCTGCACCGGCAGCTCGGCCACGCTCGCCCCCTCGGCGATGTCCGACGTCCCGTGGAACATCAGCAGCCCGCGCGCCTTCTCGTCGCCCAGCGCGAGGGTCTGTGCGACCGAGGCCCCGAAGGAGAAGCCCGCGTAGACCAGGCCGCGGTCCGAGTAGGGCGCCGCGGCCAGCACGGCCCGCTTGAGCAGCTCCTCCCGGCCGATCTCCCGCTGGAAGTCCATGCCCTCCTCGACCGTCTCGAAGGTCCGCCCCTCGAAGAGGTCGGGCACCCACACCTCGTGCCCAGCGGCCCGCAGCCGGTCGGCCGCCGCGTGCACCGCGGGGCGCGGACCGTACGTCGAATGGAAAAGCATGATGTTCATGAGGCCATGGTGCCAGTTACGGTCGGAGGCATGGAGAACGTACTGCGCCCGTTGATCGTCGTCGGCGGCTCGGTCGTGCTCACGCTGGTGGTCGGCTGGCTGGCCGATCTGCTGCTGCGCCGGGCCGACGCGCGCCACCGCGAAACGCCCCTGTGGGGCCTGCTCCGCCGCTGCCGCGTCCCCTTGCAGGTCGTGCTCTGCACGGCCCTGTTCAGAGGGTCCTACACGCACACGGAGCTGGAAGCGATCGAGGACCACGAGACGGGCATCGGCCGGATCCTCTCCCTGGTGCTGATCGGGGCGTCCGCCTGGCTGGTGATCCGCATCGCCACGGCCGTCGTCGAGGCGAGCTACGCCCGCTACGCCGCCTCCACCCGCGACCCCGCCCGGGTCCGCAGGGTGCGCACCCAGGTGACGCTGATCCAGCGGGTGGTGACCGCGATCGTCGGGGTGGTGGCCGTCGCCGCGATGCTGCTGACCTTCCCCGCGATGCGCACGGTCGGCACCTCGATGCTGGCGTCGGCCGGAATCATCGGCATCGTCGCGGGCGTCGCCGCCCAGTCCACGCTGGGCAACCTCTTCGCGGGCCTGCAGATCGCCTTCGGCGACATGGTCCGCATAGGGGACACGGTGGTGGTGGACGGCGAGTGGGGCACGGTCGAGGAGATCACGCTCACCTTCCTCGCCGTACGCACCTGGGACGAGCGCCGGATCACGATGCCGGTGTCGTACTTCACGTCCAAGCCCTTCGAGAACTGGTCGCGCGGCGGCGTCCAGATGACCGGCACGGTCTTCTTCCACCTCGACCACTCGGCACCGGTACCCGCCATGCGGGAGCGGCTTTCGGACATCCTGCGCGGCTGCCCGGCCTGGGACGGCCGCAGCTGGTCGCTGGCCGTCACCGACACCACGCCCTCCACCGTCGTGGTGCGGGCCGTGGTCACGGCGAAGGACGCGGACGACATCTGGACGGTGCGCTGCGCCGTACGGGAAGAGATGATCGCCTGGCTGTACGAGCACCACCCCTACGCGCTCCCCAGCGTCGCGACGACCGCCGCGGTGCCGCCGCCGGACGAGGCCAGGGACCGGGACCGGGTCAGGGACAGGGACAGGGACGGCGAGCGCGGGAACCCGCGCACGGGCCGGGGCTGAGCGGCCGGGACCGGGTGGTGCTCGGCCGGGCTCCCGGGCCGGATCAGCGCATGCTGCGCACGTCCAGCTGGTGCAGCACCCGGTCCACCACCTCGGGGTCGACGCCCGGCTCGCCGCGCGCGGCGAGCACCTCGTGCCGCGCGGCCGACATCATCTCCCGCTGGACGCGCTGCACGGTCTTGATCCGGTCCACCCGCTTGGTGAACCATTCGCGCCGCTCCTCGTCCAGCAGGTCCGGGCTGATCCGCGCCCCCATGTCGAGCGCGCCGCGCTGCAGCCGCTCGGCGATCTCCTCCGGCAGCTCCTCGACCTCCTCGATCTCCTTGAGGCGGCGCTTGGCGGCCTTGGCCGCACGCAGCGCCAGCCCGTGCTCCAGCTCGCGCTCGGCGTTCGCGTCGGCCTTCACCCCGAGCCGCCGCACCAGCCACGGCAGGGTCAGCCCCTGGAGCACGAGGGTCGCGAGCACCACCGCGAAGGCGATGAAGACGATCTCGTCGCGCAGCGGGAAGGGCGAGCCGTCGTCCGTGGTCACCGGGATGGCCAGGGCCAGCGCGATCGACGCGACGCCGCGCATCCCCGACCACCACATGACCACGGTCTCGCGCCAGGACGTGGGGATCTCCTCGTCGTAGTCGCGCCGCGAGTGCAGCTTCTTGGCCAGCCAGGTCGCGGGGGCCAGCCAGGCCAGGCGGACCCCGACGACCACGGCGATCACGGCGGCGCTCCAGCCCAGCATCTGCGCCCAGCGCCCGTCGGCGGTGCCGAAGACGTTGTGCAGTTCGAGGCCGATGAGCCCGAAGGCGATGCCGGTGACGAGCGTGTCCACGACCTCCCAGAAGGTGCGCCCGGCGAGGCGGCCCATCACATCGTCGGCGTCCACCGCGTACTGCGCCAGGAAGAGCGCGGTGACCAGGACGGCGAGGACGCCCGAGCCCATCAGCTCCTCGGCGAGCACGTAGCCGACGAACGGCACGAGGAGGGTGAGGCCGATCTGGAGCGTGGCGTCGCCGAGGAAGCCCATCAGCCGGTTGGTGGCCCAGCCGAGCGCGAGGCCGACGGCGACGGCGACCACCGCGGAGAGCGCCAGCTCGCCGATCGCCGAGGGCCAGGAGAAGGTGCCGCTCACGGCGGCGGCGATCGCCACGTGGTACATCACGATCGCGGTGACGTCGTTGAACAGGCCCTCGCCCTCCAGGATCGAGACGAGGCGGCGCGGCAGCCCCAGCGAGCCCGCGACGGCGGTCGCGGCGACCGGGTCGGGCGGGGCGATCATCGCGCCGAGCACCACGGCGGCGGCCAGCGGCAGGCCGGGTACGACCGCGGAGGCCACGGCCGCGACGGCCGCGGTGGTCACGAAGACCAGGGCGACGGCGAGCAGCAGGATGGGCCGGATGTTGGCGGTGAACTGGCGCCACGAGGTGCGCTGGACTGCCGCGTAGAGCAGCGGCGGCAGCACCAGCGGCAGGATGTACTCGGGCGGGATCTCGACGTTGGGGATGAAGTCGGGCAGTGCCAGGAGGATCCCGAAGAGGGTCATCAGGACGGGCGCGGGCAGACCGAGGCGCTGGCCGAGCGGGACGGTGACCACCGCCCCGAGCATGAGCAGCAACAACAGCGCCAACTGGTCCACGGCGGGCCTCCGGGCATGCGGTACCTCAAACGATCAGGGCACCAGCCTGTCACGCAGAGCGCACGAATCGGACACTGGGTGGCAAGAGGTCACCAACCGCCCCGCGGGCTCAGCCGTTGGTCTCCGCCTCGATCTTCTCCAGGGCGACGCGCAGGTCGTCGGGGTACTCGCTGGAGAACTCCACCCACTGCCCGTCCGCCGGGTGCTCGAAGCCGAGCCGCACGGCGTGCAGCCACTGGCGGGTGAGGCCGAGGCGCTTGGCGAGGGTCGGGTCGGCGCCGTAGGTGAGGTCGCCGACGCAGGGGTGGCGGTGGGCCGACATGTGCACCCGGATCTGGTGGGTGCGGCCGGTCTCCAGCTTGATGTCGAGCAGCGAGGCCGCGCGGTACGCCTCGATGAGGTCGTAGTGCGTGACCGAGGGCTTGCCCTCGGCGGTCACGGCCCACTTGTAGTCGTGCTGGGGGTGGCGCCCGATGGGGGCGTCGATGGTGCCGCTCATCGGGTCGGGGTGGCCCTGCACCAGCGTGTGGTAGCGCTTGTCCACGATGCGCTCGCGGAACTGGTGCTTGAGCGAGGTGTACGCGCGCTCGGACTTGGCGACCACCATCAGGCCTGAGGTGCCCACGTCGAGGCGGTGCACGATGCCCTGGCGCTCGGCGGCGCCCGAGGTGGAGATGCGGTACCCGGCGGCGGCGAGCCCGCCGATCACGGTCGTGCCGGTCCAGCCGGGGCTCGGGTGGGCGGCGACGCCCACCGGCTTCATGATCACGACGATGTCGTCGTCGTCGTGGACGATCTCCATGCCCTCGACGGGCTCCGCCACGACCTGCACGGGCGCGGCGGGGGCGGGCATCTCGACCTCCAGCCAGGCGCCGCCGTGCACCCGCTCGGACTTCCCGACGACCGCACCGTCGACCTGCACCTTCCCCGCCGCGGCCAGCTCGGCGGCCTTGGTGCGGGAGAACCCGAACATGCGGGAGATGGCGGCGTCGACGCGCTCGCCCTCCAGGCCATCGGGGACGGGCAGGGTGCGGACTTCCGGAAACGTACTCACCCGTCGAGTATGCCTTGCCGCGGGCCCGCGCTAGTCCTTGTGGACGGTCCCGTCCGGGTCCAGGCCCTTGAACGACAGGATCACGATCAGGATCCCGCCGCAGACGATGGCCGAGTCGGCGAGGTTGAAGACCGCGAAGCGGGCCGGGGCGATGAAGTCGACCACCGCGCCCTCGAAGACGCCCGGCGAGCGGAAGATGCGGTCGGTGAGGTTGCCGAGCGCCCCGCCCAGCAGCAGGCCGAGCGCGATCGCCCAGGGCAGGCTGTAGAGCTTGCGCGCCAGCTTGGCGATCACCACGATCACGGTCGCGGCGATGAAGGTGAAGACGATCGTGAACGCCTCGCCCATGCCGAAGGCGGCGCCGGGGTTGCGGATCGCGTGCAGCTTCAGCAGGTCGCCGATCAGCTCGATCGGCTCGTGGTGCTCCAGCTTGGCCACCACGAGCATCTTGCTGCCGAGGTCGAGGAGGTAGGCGACGAGGGCGACGGCGAAGAGCACCGCGATCTTCCGCCCGCCCCTGGGCGCGGCGGCGGCCCCGTCCTGCCCGGCCCGCGCGGACCCGGCAACGGCCCCGGACCGTTCCTCCGGGCCCTGCTCCTCGGAGGAGCGCGCCTGCGAGGACCGCTCCTCGGGCTCGGCTCCCTCAACATCTGGCGTACCGATGATGCGCTCCGCCTCTGCCACGTGAGTCCCTCAACCTAGGTGCCTGACTGTGCACGAGGGTACGGCACACACGTACGGTTCAGCCTCGCCGCTCCTGCTTCTGCTTGTCCTCCACGCAGAGGGTGGCCCGCGGGAACGCCTGCATCCTGGCCTTGCCGATCGGCTTGCCGCAGACCTCGCACAGTCCGTACGTCCCCGCGTCCAGCCGCGCCAGGGCCCGCTCGGTCTGCTCCAGCATCTCGTGGGCGACCCCGGCGAGCGCCATCTCGTGCTCGCGGGCGATGTTCTTGGTGCCCGTGTCGGCCTCGTCGTCGCCCGCGCCGTCGCCCGAGTCGCGCATCAGTCCGGCCAGGGACTCCTCGGACACCGCCAGCTCGCTGCGCAGCCGCAGGATCTCGCTCTCCAGCTCGGCCCGCGCGTCGGCCACCTCGTCCGGGGTCCAGGGATCCTCACCCGGCCGTACGGCGAGCTCGCCGGGCACGACCGCGACCCGGGCCTGCGGCACCGGCTTGGCCGCCGCGCCCTTCCCCGCAGCCGCCGCCCGGCCCGCTGTCTTCTTCGCAACCACCGTCTTGGCTCCCGTCTGCCCGGCGGCCTCGGCCGCCCCCTGGGCCGCCGCAGCGGCCTTCTTCGCGGCCTTCTCCCCGGCCGCGGCCCTCTTCGCGGATGCCGCCTTCTTCGGGGGCGCGCCGTCGCTCCGGCCGTCGCCCTCCGCCGTCTGTGACGCCTTACCCGCGGAGCCCGCGCGTGACGCATCGGCGCCGGAACCAGCCGCGGCCCGCTTTCCCGCCGCCTTCTTCCCGGGACCCTTCGCGGTCGCCTTCCCGGCAGCCGCCTTCTTCGCGGCGCCCTCGTCCGCGACGGCGCCCTTCGCCGGCTCCCCGGGCTTCTCCGGCACCGCGCCTGCGGATCCCGTGGTCTTCTTCGCCACCATGGTCGCGGCCCCTTCACATATTGTGATCTTGCTCGCGAATCGTGCTGGGACGATAAATCGACCCGGAACCCGCGGCAACGGGGCACGCCGCCCGAAACGCCCGCCGGACGCCCGCCCGGCCCCTCCCCGACCCCCGCGCGCGCCCCGAGTGCCCAGTTCCGCGCCCCGCGCCCGCGCCGCACGGGCATCGGTGGACTCCGCGCGGGCCCGTGTGGCCATTCGGGTCACGTGCGCACCCGCGCCCGCGCCCCTCGGAAACCGGTCGGCGGGCGCCCGTACGGCCCCTTACACTGGCCGGAGCGAAAGGCGTGGAAGGGACGAGTAGCGTCCGTACGCAGCCAGGAGCGACCCGGGGACGGTGCGAGCCCGGGGGCCAGCGCGGACGTGAAGATCACCCCTGAGCCGCCGGAAGAAAGCCCGCCGCGTCCCGGCGGGCCGTAGACCCGGCATCGCGACCCCAATGAGGGGGCCACGGGCGGCGCGCCCGGGGCCAAGGAGGGTGGTACCGCGGGAGCAGGCAGCACACGCTCTCGTCCCTCCGGACGGAATCGCAGCATCCGCCGGAGGAAGATCCGATGACGCAGTACCGCCAGGTGCCCGCCCAGGTCGACCTGCCCGCCCTTGAGCACGCCGTGCTCGATTTCTGGCGCGAGGCCAAGGTCTTCGACAAGAGCCTTCAGCAGTCCGAGGGCCGCCCCGAGTGGGTGTTCTACGAGGGCCCGCCCACCGCCAACGGCATGCCGGGCGCCCACCACATCGAGGCCCGCGTCTTCAAGGACGTCTTCCCGCGCTTCCGGACCATGCAGGGCTACCACGTGGCCCGCAAGGCCGGCTGGGACTGCCACGGCCTGCCCGTCGAGCTGGCGGTCGAGAAGGAGCTCGGCTTCAACGGCAAGAAGGACATCGAGGCGTACGGCATCGCCGAGTTCAACGCCAAGTGCCGCGAGTCCGTGACCCGGCACACCGACGCCTTCGCCGAGCTGACGACCCGCATGGGCTACTGGGTCGACCTCGACGACGCGTACCGCACGATGGACCCGCAGTACATCGAGTCCGTCTGGTGGTCGCTGAAGCAGATCTTCGACAAGGGCCTGCTCGCCCAGGACCACCGCGTCGCCCCCTGGTGCCCCCGCTGCGGCACCGGCCTCTCCGACCACGAGCTGGCCCAGGGCTACGAGACGGTCGTCGACCCGTCCGTCTACGTCCGCTTCCCGCTGACCGGCGGCCCCCTCGCGGGCGAGGCCGCGCTGCTGGTGTGGACGACGACCCCCTGGACGCTGGTCTCCAACACGGCCGTCGCCGCGCACCCGGGCGTCACCTACGTCGTCGCCACCAACGGCGCGGAGAAGGTCGTCGTCGCCGAGCCGCTGCTGGAGAAGGCGCTCGGCGAGGGCTGGGAGGCCACCGGGCAGTCCTTCACCGGCGCCGAGATGGAGCGCTGGACCTACCAGCGCCCCTTCGACCTCGTGGAGTTCCCCGCGGAGGCGCACTACGTCGTCAACGCCGAGTACGTCACCACCGAGGACGGCACGGGTCTGGTCCACCAGTCCCCCGCGTTCGGCGCCGACGACCTCGCGGTCTGCCGCGCGTACGGCCTGCCGGTCGTGAACCCGGTCCGCCCCGACGGCACCTTCGAGGAGGACGTCCCGCTGGTCGGCGGCGTCTTCTTCAAGAAGGCCGACGAGGCCCTGACCAAGGACCTGGACGAGCGCGGCCTGCTCTTCCGCCACATCGCGTACGAGCACAGCTACCCGCACTGCTGGCGCTGCCACACCGCGCTCCTCTACTACGCGCAGCCCTCCTGGTACATCCGCACGACCGAGGTCAAGCAGCGTCTCCTCGAAGAGAACGAGAAGACCAACTGGTTCCCCGACTCGGTCAAGCACGGCCGCTTCGGCGACTGGCTGAACAACAACGTCGACTGGGCGCTGTCCCGCAACCGCTACTGGGGCACCCCGCTGCCGATCTGGCGCTGCGAGGAGAACCACCTCACCTGCGTCGGCTCGCGCGCCGAGCTGACCGAGCTGACCGGCACCGACCAGTCGGAGCTCGACCCGCACCGCCCGTTCATCGACGACGTCACGTTCCCCTGCCCGACCTGCTCGGCCACGGCGACGCGCGTCCCCGAGGTCATCGACGCCTGGTACGACTCGGGCTCGATGCCGTTCGCGCAGTACGGGTACCCGTACCGGAACAAGGAGCTGTTCGAGAGCCGCTACCCGGCGCAGTTCATCTCCGAGGCCATCGACCAGACCCGCGGCTGGTTCTACACGCTGATGGCGGTCGGCACGCTGGTCTTCGACAAGTCGAGTTACGAGAACGTCGTCTGCCTCGGCCACATCCTCGCCGAGGACGGCCGCAAGATGTCCAAGCACCTGGGCAACATCCTCCAGCCCATCCCGCTGATGGACCAGCACGGCGCGGACGCGGTGCGCTGGTTCATGGCGGCGGGCGGCTCCCCGTGGGCGGCGCGGCGCGTGGGCCACGGCACGATCCAGGAGGTCGTGCGCAAGACGCTGCTCACGTACTGGAACACGGTCGCCTTCCAGGCCCTGTACGCCCGCACGTCCGGCTGGGCCCCCTCGGCGGCCGACCCGGCCCCCGCGGACCGCCCGGTCCTGGACCGCTGGCTGCTCTCCGAACTGCACGCGCTCGTCGACCAGATGACGCAGGCCATGGAGGCGTACGACACCCAGCGCGCGGGCAAGCTGCTCTCCGCCTTCGTCGACGACCTCTCCAACTGGTACGTGCGCCGCTCGCGCCGCCGCTTCTGGCAGGGCGACAAGGCGGCGCTGCGCACGCTGCACGAGGTCGTGGAGACCGTGACCCGGCTGATGGCCCCGCTCACCCCGTTCATCACCGAGCGGGTGTGGCAGGACCTGGTGGTTCCGGTGGCCCCGGACGCCCCCGAGTCGGTGCACCTCGCCGCGTGGCCGAAGGCCGACCCGGCCGCGATCGACCCGGCGCTCTCCTCGCAGATGGCGCTGGTGCGCCGGCTGGTGGAGCTGGGCCGTGCGACGCGCGCCGAGTCCGGGGTCAAGACCCGTCAGCCGCTGTCCCGCGCGCTCGTCGCGGCGAGCGGCTTCGACGCCCTCTCCCCCGAGCTGCACGCCCAGATCACCGAGGAGCTGAACGTCTCCTCGCTCGCCTCGCTCTCCGAGGTGGGCGGCTCGCTGGTCGACACGAGCGCCAAGGCGAACTTCCGCGCGCTGGGCAAGCGCTTCGGCAAGGGCGTCCAGGACGTGGCGAAGGCGGTCGCGGCCGCGGACGCGGCGGCGCTCTCCCTGGCCCTGCGCTCGGGCGAGGCCCCGCTGGAGGTGAACGGCGAGACGATCCTGCTCGCGCCGGACGAGGTCATCATCACGGAGACCCCGCGCGAGGGCTGGTCGGTGGCCTCCGACGCGGGCGCCACGGTCGCCCTCGACCTGGAGATCACCCCGGAGCTGCGTCTTGCGGGCCTGGCCCGTGACGCGATCCGGCTGATCCAGGAGGCCCGCAAGAACAGCGGCCTGGACGTCGCGGACCGCATCGCGGTGCGGTGGCGGTCCACGGACGCGGAGGTCTCCTCGGCCCTCACGGCCCACGCGGAGCTCATCGCGGACGAGGTGCTGGCGCTGGACTACGCGCAGGGCGAGGCGGACGGGACGTACGGCGAGGCGTTCGAGGACGAGGGCCTGTCCCTCACGTTCCACCTCCGCAAGCAGTAGGGGGTACGGGGGCCGCCCCTCCCCGCTCGCGCAGTTCCCCGCGCCCCTTTTATGGGGCGCGGGGAACTGCGCGGTCTTTTGGCTCCCCCGGGCGACGGGAACCAGCGTCCACGTACCAAAAAGGGCCGGGCCCGGAGAGCTTCCGCTCCCGGGCCCGGCCCTACAGCCTGCCGACGGCTACATCACGCCGCGGCCCCTCAGTTGTCGTCCTCGTCGATGAGGAAGCCCCGCATCGGCGAAGGCGCCTGCTGCATCGGCTGCGGCGCCTGCGGCCGCACCGGTGCCATCGGCTGCGTCATCGCGGGCGACATCTGCTGCTGCCCGCCGTACGACGGCGCCGAGCCCGTGCCCATGGGCTGGTTGCCGCCCATCGAGGGGTTGCCGCCCATGGTGTGGCCCATCGGGGCGCCCGCACCGGCCGGAGCCATCGAGGGCGACGGCGGCAGCGAGGCGGTCGCCGGCGTCCGCGGCGGAGCCAGCGAGTCGTCCGCCTGGGTCTCCAGCTGACGCAGCTGCGACTCCAGGTACGACTTCAGACGCGTGCGGTACTCACGCTCGAAGCCCCGCAGGTCCTCGACCTTGCGCTCCAGCGTGGCGCGCGCGGACTCCAGGGAGCCCATCGCGACGCGGTGCTTCTCCTGGGCGTCCCGCTCCAGCGCGTCGGCCTTGGCGCGGGCGTCCCGCTCCAGGCCCTCGGCGCGCGACCGGGCCTCGCCGACGATCTTGTTGGCCTCGGAGCGGGCCTCGGCGATCGCCTGGTCGGCGGTCTGCTGGGCCAGCGAGAGGACACGGGCGGCGCTGTCGCCACCGGGGGCCTGACCGGGCTGCGGCATCTGCGGGCCGTGACCGCCCATGGGTCCGCCCATCGGGCCGCCCTGCATGGGGCCACCCTGCATGGGGCCGCCCTGCATGCCGCCCTGCATCGGACCGCCCATGGGGCCGCCCTGCATCTGGCCGGGGCCGGGACCGTGGGGACCCTGCGGGCCGGGGCCGTGCGGGCCCTGCGGACCGTGGCCGCTGGGGCCGGCGGGGAGCTGCGGAGCACCACCGGGCAGCTGGGGCGGACCCATCTGCGGGGGCTGCTGCTGGACGGGCGGTCCGGATATGGCGGCGGGCACCGGAGCGCCGGGACCGCCGCGGCCGTCCTGGGGCTCGGGCTTGCGCATGCCGCCCTGCTGCTGGTTCTGCGCGGCGGCACGCGTGGCGGCGGCCAGCTTGGCGCGCAGGTCCTCGTTCTCCCGGAGCAGACGGGTCAGCTCCGACTCGACCTCGTCAAGGAAGGCATCGACCTCGTCCTCGTCATAGCCTTCTCGGAGGCGGACGGTCGTGAACTGCTTGTTCCGCACGTCCTCGGGGGTCAGCGGCATCTCTTCTTCACCTCTACGTAGTCGTCGGCAGTCGGCAGGACCGTATCGCTCACACTGAGCTCGCCAGTGAACTCACGAACTGTCGCAGTATGAAAACGATGATCATCAGAACGAAGAAGGACAGGTCGAGTGCCACGCCCCCGAAACGCAACGGCGGGATGAACCGCCGCAGAAGCTTGAGCGGTGGATCGGTGACAGTGTAGGTGGCCTCCAGGAGCACCACCATCGCCTTGCCGGGCTGCCACGACCGGGCGAACTGCAAGACGTAGTCCATGACCAGCCGGATGAACAACACGACGAGGAAGCACGTCAGCGCGATGTAGACCACAGTTAGTGCGATGCCCATCCCGCGCTTCCCTCTCCCCTTGCTCTGTCGTTCCGGCCTGCCGGCCGGGGTCGTTCCCGGTGTCGCGTTTCTCAGCTCTGGTTGAAGAACCCGCCCTCTGCGATACGGGCCTTGTCCTCCGCCGTGACATCGACGTTAGCAGGAGACAACAGGAACACCTTCTGCGTTACCCGCTCAATGCTGCCATGCAGACCGAAGACGAGTCCTGCGGCAAAGTCGACAAGTCGCTTCGCGTCGATGTCGTCCATCTCCGTGAGATTCATGATCACCGGAGTGCCCTCACGGAAGTGTTCCCCGATCGTACGGGCCTCGTTGTAGGTCCTGGGGTGCAGCGTGGTGATGCGGTAGGGCTCCCGCTCGGACACGACCTTGGGCATGATCACCGGTGCGTTCTTCTCCATGTTCGGGCGTTCAGGTGTGATGGATGCCACGGGGGCGATTCGTGCGGGTCGTCCGCTTTCCGCCGGGAGCTGAACCGGCTCGCGCTGAGCCGGGGGCTGTACCGCTCGTACCGGTTCTTCCCTTTCCCGCTCCACCTGGTGTGCGGGCTGGTGCCTGCGGCGGTCCCGCTCGGGCTCGGGCTCCAGTTCGGGCTCGAAGTCGTCATCGGGGTCGAAGCCCCGGCCGTCGTACCCATCGTCCTCCACGAGGCCGAGGTAGACCGCCATCTTGCGCATCGCGCCGGCCATGCTCTGAGTCCTCCGCTCTGTGGTGGATCGCCCTTGTCAAAAGGTCGTAGCGTCACGAAGTGCCCGCGATCCACTCGGCCCGCCCGCCTTCCGGCGGGGATGACCATATTTTCTGCTGTGGTCCGACTTGCTTCGCGACGTTACCCGAGCCGGGGGCGGTCTCCGAGTACCGCGCTGCCGATGCGTACATGTGTCGCTCCGGCCGCCACGGCCTGTTCGAGGTCCGCGCTCATTCCCGCCGAGACCATGGTGGCAGCCGGACGGGTCACGCGCAGGGCAGTCGACAAATCCATCAGCCGATCGAAGGCGGCCCTCGGGTCACCCGCGTACTCCCCGGCCAGCGGCGCCACGGTCATCAGACCGTCGAGCCTGAGCCCCGGCGCCGCGGCGACCGCGTCCGCCAACTCCGCGACGCCGTCCGGCGCGACGCCGCCGCGCTCCCCGCGCGCGCCCGACTCCGCGTCGAGCGCGACCTGGACCAGGCAGCCGAGCTCGCGCCCGGCCTTCTCCGCGGCGGCGGAGAGACCGGTGACGAGCCTGGCGCGGTCGACCGACTGCACCACACCGGCATAACCCACCACGGAACGGACTTTGTTGGTCTGCAACTGACCCACGAAGTGCCAGGACAGATCGAGGTCCGCACACTCCGCGGCCTTCGGCGCCGCGTCCTGGTCGCGGTTCTCCGCGACGTGCCGCACGCCCAGTTCGTGCAGGAGCCTGACGTCGCTCGCCGGGTAGGTCTTGGTGACCACGATCAGGGTCACTTCGTCCCGCTTGCGACCGGCGGACGCGCAGGCCGAAACGATCCTTTCCTCCACCCGCGCCAGGTTCTCGGCGAGTTGGGCCCTTCGATCCGTCATGTCCCCTGTCCGTCCAGCCAGACGTACCCGGCGAGCCGCCCGGTGGTGCGGTCGCGACGGTACGAGTAGTGGTCACCCGACTCCAGGGTGCACACGTCCGACGCGCGCCGGTCCCGCACCCCCAGTGCTTCGAGCTGTGCGTGCACGCCGGCCGCCACGTCGACCGCCGGAGTGCCCCAGCTGGTCTCGGAGAACGCGGCCGGTTCCGTGACGGCGACCTCGGCGCGCATCTCCTGGGGCACCTCGTAGCAGCGTCCGCAGACCGCGGGCCCGGTGCGGGCCACGATCCGGGACGGCTCGGCACCGAGTTCCGCCATCGCCGCGACCGCGGCGGGCACCACCCCGTCGACCATGCCGGGGCGCCCCGCGTGCGCGGCGCCCACGACCCCGGCGACCGGGTCGGCCAGCAGCACCGGCACGCAGTCGGCGGTGAGGACGGCGAGCGCGAGGCCGCGCCGGGCGGTGACCACGGCGTCGGCCGCCGGGACCGCGCCGTCGCCCCACGGCCCTTCGACCACCTCGACGTCGTAGCCGTGCACCTGGTTCATCCAGACGACGAGCGCCGGGTCGAGCCCGAGCGACTTGGCGGCCAGCTCGCGGTTGGCCAGCACGGCGGCCGGGTCGTCGCCGACCGCGCCGCCGAGGTTCAGCTCCTCGTACGGAACGGCGCTCACCCCGCCCCACCTGTCGGTGAAGGCGAAGTGCGCGCCGTTCGCGTGTTCCTGCTGCCCTATCACTTCTGGATCACTTCAAGAAGTCCGGGACGTCCAGCTCTTCGGCCGAGGTGTCCGCGTAGGACGGGCGGGCCGGCGGGACGTGCGGCGGGCTCACCGGCTGGAGCGGCGACTCGTTGGCCGCGGGCGCCGGCTCGGGGGCCGGGGCCGCGGGCTCCTCGCGCGGCGGGACCGTGCCGAGCCCGCTCGCGGCGCGCGGCGCCTCGGCGATGCGCGGCGGGGGCGCGGGCTCCTCGCGCTTGGTGGAGGTCGCGCCGATCACGTTGTCCCTGCGGGCCGGCGGCTGACCGCCGTCGAACCCGGCCGCGATGACCGTGACCCGGACCTCGTCGCCCAGCGCGTCGTCGATGACGGCGCCGAAGATGATGTTGGCCTCGGGGTGGGCGGCCTCGCTGACCAGCTGCGCGGCCTCGTTGATCTCGAAGAGACCGAGGTCGGAGCCGCCGGAGATGGAGAGCAGCACACCGCGGGCGCCGTCGATGGAGGCTTCGAGGAGCGGCGAGGAGATCGCCATCTCGGCCGCGGCCACCGCACGGTCGTCGCCGCGCGCCGAGCCGATGCCCATGAGCGCGGAACCGGCCTCGGACATGACCGACTTGACGTCGGCGAAGTCGAGGTTGATCAGACCCGGGGTGGTGATGAGGTCGGTGATGCCCTGGACGCCGGAGAGCAGGACCTGGTCGGCCGACTTGAAGGCGTCGAGGACCGAGACCTGGCGATCCGAGATGGACAGCAGCCGGTCGTTGGGGATGACGATGAGGGTGTCGACCTCTTCGCGGAGCTCGGCGATGCCGTCCTCCGCCTGGTTGGCGCGACGGCGGCCCTCGAAGGTGAACGGCCTGGTGACCACACCGATCGTCAGGGCGCCGAGCGAGCGCGCGATGTTGGCGACGACGGGTGCGCCGCCGGTGCCGGTGCCGCCGCCCTCGCCGGCGGTCACGAAGACCATGTCGGCCCCCTTGAGGACCTCCTCGATCTCCTCGCGGTGGTCCTCTGCCGCCTTGCGACCGACTGCCGGGTTGGCGCCGGCGCCAAGGCCGCGGGTGAGTTCGCGGCCGACGTCGAGCTTGACGTCGGCGTCGCTCATCAACAGTGCCTGCGCATCGGTGTTGATCGCGATGAACTCGACGCCCTTGAGGCCGACCTCGATCATTCGGTTGATGGCATTGACACCACCGCCGCCGACACCGATGACCTTGATGACTGCGAGGTAGTTCTGCGGTGCTGCCACGTCGAAGGCCTCTCGCCTCGATTTACGTGTCGCCGCTGCGCGGTCCGCGCCGCGGTGACGATGCCGATTGGGACGGTCCGAACGCCGACCCAAACCCTAACGCTGAAGTTTAGGGTTACCAGTGTGTCTGCTTCTTGGACTCTCCGAACAGGACACTAAGTCGACAAGTGGCGCGCGTTCAACGAACACGCCGAACCTCCCGTTTTTCTTTTCACCCTATGTGATCACCCATAGCGCTGACCAACCAGGGTGCTGGCCAGCGTGTTTCTCCGTCAACTCCCGGACGACGAGGGCGAGCTGGGGGCACTTACGTCGAAGTGCCCGGCTTTGGGCACCGCCTTCATCAGAGCGACCAGGGCCCGCGCCTTCGCGGGCCCCTCGTCGGCGCTCCCCCACAGCACGGTGCGCCCGCCGCTCAGTCCCAGAGTGATGGAGTCGTACGACGTCACCTCGACGACGCGGGTCTCCCGCGCGACTTTCTCCGGGAGTTCACCCGTCGCGCGCACAGCTTCGGAAAGCAGCCGGTCCGCGCCGAACCTGCGCAGGCTCGGCGACCGGTCGGGAGTCAGCCGAAGGAGGGGTACGCCTTTGGGCGCCCGGTCGACCGTGGCGAAACGCACACTCTCCGCGTCCACTTCGACGAACTTCGCACCTTTTTCCAGCAGCAGTACGGGCTTTCTCTCGGTCACCTTCAGACCGATTCCGTGCGGCCACGACCGCACCACGTCCACCGAGTCGATGCGGGGCAGCTTCGCGCGGAGCCTGCGCTCCATCGCGCCGGTGTCCACGGAGATCAGCGGCGCCCCGAGCGGAACGTCCGCCACCGCTTCGACCTCACGGGGGGTCAGGACCTCGGTGCCGGTGGTCCTGACCCGTTCGACGCGCAGCCAGGAGGAGCCGTACAGCACCCAGATCCCGCCCGAGACGAGCGCGAGGGCCAGCACGCCCGCGACGATCAGCCCGACCCGGCCGGGCGGCCGGAAGCGCTTGCCGCCCCCGGCCCCCTTGCGGCCCGCCCCGCCCTTCCCGCCCGGACGGGGGCGGGACGTGCCGGACTTCGGCTTGCGCGCACCGCGCTCGGCGGTACTGGGTCCGGCCACGCTCCCCTGCCTCCTCGCTACGCCTGGCGGCGTGCGGCGATCGCCTCGTAGACCATGCCGACGAGCAGGTCGTCGGCGTCCCTGCGGCCGAACTCGGAGGCCGCGCGGGACATCTCGTACAGCCGGTGCGGATCCGCGAGCACCGGCAGGACGTTGTTCGCCACCCACTCGGGGGTGAGCTGGGCGTCGTCCACCAGCAGGCCGCCGCCCGCGTTGACCACCGGCTGGGCGTTGAGCCGCTGTTCGCCGTTGCCGATCGGCAGCGGGACGTACGCGGCGGGGAGCCCGACGGCGGAGAGTTCGGCGACGGTCATGGCGCCCGCGCGGCAGAGCATCATGTCGGCCGCCGCGTACGCGAGATCCATCCGGTCCACGTACGGTACCGGGATGTAGGGCGGCATTCCCGGCATGTTGTCGACACGCGGCAGTTCGTTCTTCGGGCCGACCGCGTGCAGGATCTGGATCCCGGAGCGCTGGAGGATCGGCGCGGCCTGCTGGACCACCTCGTTGAGGCGGCGGGCGCCCTGCGAGCCGCCGGAGACCAGCAGCGTCGGCAGGTTGGGGTCGAGGCCGAAGGCGGCGCGCGCCTCGGGGCGCACCCGGGCGCGGTCGAGCGTGGCGATGGTGCGGCGCAGCGGGATGCCGACGTAGCGGGCGCCGCGCAGCTTGCTGTCGGGGGTGGAGACGGCGACCGCAGCGGCGTACCGCGAGCCGATCTTGTTGGCCAGGCCGGGGCGGGCGTTGGCCTCGTGGACGACGATGGGCACGCCGAGGCGCTTGGCGGCGAGGTAGCCGGGCAGCGCCACGTAGCCGCCGAAGCCGACCACGCAGTCGGCCTTGGTGCGCTCCAGGATCTGCTCGGCGGCCTTGATGGTGCCGCGCAGCCTGCCCGGGACGGTGATCAGCTCGGGGGTGGGCCTGCGCGGCAGCGGTACGGCCGGGATCAGCGCCAACTCGTAGCCGCGCTCGGGTACGAGCCTGGTTTCCAGGCCCTTCTCCGTACCGAGCGCCGTGATGCCCACTGTGGGGTCCTGCCTGCGCAGGGCGTCCGCGAGGGCGAGCGCGGGCTCGATGTGGCCGGCGGTCCCCCCACCGGCGAGTACGACATGCACCGAAATTCACCGCTCTCCGGACGGACGCTTCTTGACGCGCCGTCTCATCGACTTCCATCTCACCCTGGCCCGCTTGCCGAATCCGGGCTGCCGCATGGCCAGCGCCGCCTTCGCCGCGGGATCCTCCCGTGCGAAGGCGATCAGCAGACCCACCGCGAACATGGTCGGCAGCAGGGCCGAACCCCCGTAGGAGAACAGCGGGAGCGGAACACCCGCGATCGGCAGCAGCCCGAGCACCGCACCGATGTTGACCACGGCCTGGGCCGTGATCCAGGTGGTCACGCCTCCCGCGGCATACCTCACGAAGGGGCTCTCCGTGCGTCCGGCCACGCGGATACCCGCATAGCCTAGAGCCGCGAACAGGGCGAGCACCGACAGCGTCCCCGCCAGGCCCAGTTCCTCCCCGGTGATGGCGAAGATGAAGTCGGTGTGCGGTTCGGGGAGTTGACCCCATTTTTCCACACTCGCACCGAGTCCGGAACCGAACCATCCGCCCGAGGCCAGCGCGAAGATGCCGTGCACGGCCTGCCAGCAGCCGCCGTCCGGGCTCAGATCGGTCTTGCCCAGGCACTGGAACCGCGCCATGCGGTTCTCGCTCGTCTTGATCAGCATCACCCCGACCGCGCCCGCGATCGCGAGCACCCCGACGAAGAGCCGGGTGGGGGCGCCGGCCAGCCAGAGCAGCCCGAAGAGGATCGCGGTGAGGATGATCGCGGTGCCCATGTCGCCGCCGAGCATGATCAGCCCGAGCAGCATGAAGGCGACCGGGACGAGCGGCACCAGCATGTGCTTCCACTGCGTCAGCAACCGCTTGTCGTGCTTGCGGGCGAGCAGGTCGGCGCCCCACAGGATCAGCGCGAGCTTGCCGAACTCGCTGGGCTGGAGCATGAAGGGGCCGCCCAGCGAGATCCAGTTCTGGTTGCCGTTGATCGACACCCCTATCCCGGGAACCTGCACCAGGACCATCAGGAAGACGGTGCCGAACAGCAGCGGGTAGGCCAGCGCGCGGGTGAGCCTGGAGGGCATCCGGGAGGCGGTCAGCAGCAGCACGGTGCCGATGGCCGCCGCGAAGAACTGCTTGCGGAAGAAGTACGAGGAGGGGAGCGAGAGCTCCAGCGCCTTGATGGACGAGGCGGAGAACACCATGACGAGCCCGAGGACCGTGATCAGCAGCCCCGCGCCGAGGATCAGGTAGTACGCGGTCAGCGGCCGGTCCCAGGCGCGGCGCGCCCGCTCGTAGAGCCGCCGCACGCCGCCGCCACCGCCACCGCGGATCGAGGCACGGGGCCTCGGACTCGCGGGGCGGCGGGCGACGGTCGGCCTCCTGCGTACGGCTCCGCCGGGTGTACGCGGCATTCTCGCTGTCCCCTCCACTGCTCGTGCCCGGCCGCGGCCGGAACGGCGGAGGCCGGGACCCGGGCCGTCAGGCGCGCTCGGCGGCGAGTGCGCGGACCGCTTCCGCGAACGCCTCGCCTCGCTTGTTGTAGTTCACGAACATGTCCATCGAGGCGCAGGCCGGGGCCAGCAGCACCGTGTCCCCCGGCTCGGCGAGAGCCGCCGCCTCCTGGACCGCCGCGAGCATCGCCCCAGTGTCGGTCCGGTCGAGGTCGACGACCGGGACCTCGGGGGCGTGTCGCGCCAGGGCTTCGCGGATCAGGTGGCGGTCCGCGCCGATGAGCACGGCGCCGCGCAGCCGCCGCGCCGACCTGCTGACCAGCTCGTCGAACGCGGCGCCCTTGGCGAGGCCGCCCGCGATCCACACGATCGGGTCATAGGCCGCCAGCGACGCCTCGGCGGCGTGGGTGTTGGTGGCCTTGGAGTCGTCCACGTAGGCGACGGAGCCGACGTCCGCGACGTGCTCGATGCGGTGCGCGTCGGGGCGGAAGGCCCGCAGTCCGTCCCGTACGGCCTTGGGCTCGACGCCGAAGGCGCGGGCGAGGGCCGCGGCGGCGAGCGCGTTGGCGATGTTGTGCGGGGCCGGCGGATTCACGTCCGCGACCTCGGCCAGCTCCTGGGCGTTCTTCTGGCGGTTCTGCACGAAGGCGCGGTCGACCAGGATGCCGTCGACGACGCCGAGCTGCGAGGGGCCCGGCGTGCCGAGGGTGAAGCCGATGGCGCGGCAGCCCTCCTCCACGTCGGCCTCGCGGACCAGGTCCTCGGTGGCGCTGTCGGCGGCGTTGTAGACGCAGGCGACGGTGTTGCCCTCGTAGATCCGGCCCTTGTCGGCGGCGTAGGCCTCCATGGAGCCGTGCCAGTCGAGGTGGTCGGGCGCCAGGTTGAGGACGGCCGCCGAGTGGGCGCGCAGCGAGGGCGCCCAGTGGAGCTGGTAGCTGGAGAGCTCGACGGCGAGGACGTCGTACTCCTGCTCGCCGAGGACCACGTCGATGATCGGGGTGCCGATGTTGCCGACGGCGGCCGTGCGCAGTCCGGCGGCTTCGAGGATCGAGGCCAGCATGCGGACGGTCGTGGTCTTGCCGTTGGTGCCGGTGACGGCGAGCCAGCGGGCGGCGTTGCGGCCGCCGAGACCGCGCAGCCGCCAGGCGACCTCCACGTCGCCGACGACCTCGACGCCCGCCGCTGCGGCCGCCGCGAAGAGCGGGCTCTGCGGCTTCCAGCCGGGCGAGGTGACGACCAGTTCGGTGCCCTCGGGCAGGGTGGCCGCGTCGCCGAGGCGCACGGCGACGCCCGCGGCCTCCAGTTCGGCGGCGCGGGCCCGGTGGGTCTCGCCGTCGCCGCCGTCCACGACGGTGACGACCGCGCCGAGGCCGGCCAGGGCGCGGGCGGCGCTGATGCCGCTCACGCCGAGGCCGGCGACGGTGACGTGCTGTCCTTCGAAGCCGCTCGAGCTCACTTGTCCGCTGCCCATCCCGCGTAGAAGACGCCGAGTCCGACGATCACGCACATGCCCTGGATGATCCAGAAGCGGACCACGACGAGGACTTCGGACCACCCCTTGAGTTCGAAGTGGTGCTGGAGCGGCGCCATCTTGAAGACCCGCTTGCCGGTCATCTTGAAGGAGCCGACCTGGATGACCACGGAGAGGGTGATCAGGACGAAGAGGCCGCCGAGCACCGCGACCAGCAGCTCCGTGCGGGAGCAGATGGCGAGGCCCGCGAGGGCGCCGCCGAGCGCCAGGGAGCCGGTGTCGCCCATGAAGATCTTGGCGGGCGAGGTGTTCCACCACAGGAAGCCGAAGCAGGCGCCCATCAGCGCGGAGGCGATGACGGCCAGGTCCAGTGGGTCTCTGACCTCGAAACAGGCTGAGGGGTTGGTCAGCGTCTCGGCGTTGACGCAGGACTCCTGGTACTGCCAGACGCCGATGAAGGTGTACGCGCCGAAGACCATCACGGCGGCGCCGGTGGCGAGGCCGTCGAGGCCGTCGGTGAGGTTCACGCCGTTCGACATCGCGAGGATCATGAACAGCGCCCAGACCACGAAGAGCACCGGGCCGATGCGCCAGCCGAAGTCCGTGATGAACGACAGCTTGTCGGAGGCGGGCGTGAGGTTCCGCTTGTCCTCGAACTGCAGGGCGAGGACGGCGAAGGCGATGCCGACGATCAGCTGGCCGGCCATCTTGGCCTTGGCCCGCAGGCCGAGCGAGCGCTGCTTGACGATCTTGATGTAGTCGTCCAGGAAGCCGACCAGGCCCATGCCCGCGAAGAGGAACAGCACCAGGAGGCCCGAGATGCTGGGCTCCTCACCGGTGATGACCTTGGCGAGCGCGTAGGCGATCAGCGTGGCCAGGATGAAGGAGATGCCGCCCATGGTGGGCGTGCCCTTCTTCCCCGCGTGGCCGCGCGGGCCGTCGTCCCGGATGAACTGCCCGTATCCCTTGCGGGCCAGCAGCTTGATGAGCAGCGGGGTGCCGATCAGGGTCAGGAAGAGACCGATGGCTCCCGCGAAGAGGATCTGCCTCATCGGCCGGCGACCTCACCCTCGCTCGTGTTCTCCAGCAGTGCCGCTGCGACCCTTTCCAGGCCGACCGACCTGGATGCCTTCACCAGCACGACGTCCCCCGGGCGCAGCTCACTGCGCAACAGGTCGACCGCCGCCTGCGCGTCGGACACGTGCACCGACTCCTCACCCCACGAACCCTCGTTATAGGCGCCCAGTTGCAGCCAGGAGGCTTCCCTGCCCCCGACCGCGACGAGCTTGCTCACGTTGAGCCGGACGGCGAGCCGCCCGATCGCGTCGTGCTCGGCGAGCGCCTCGTCCCCCAGTTCGGCCATGTGGCCGAGCACCGCCCACGTCCGTCCCCCCCTGGCCCGTGGGGCCCTGCCCATGGCCACGAGCGCGCGCAGTGCGGCTCGCATGGACTCGGGGTTCGCGTTGTAGGCGTCGTTGACGATCGTCACGCCGTCCGCGCGCTCGGTGACCTCCATGCGCCAGCGGGAGAGGGTACCCGCTGTGGAGAGCGCCTCGGCGATCTCCGCTGCGGACAGGCCCACCTCATGGGCGACGGCGGCCGCGGCGAGCGCGTTCGACACGTGGTGCTCACCGTACAGGCGCATGGTCACGTCGCTGCACCCGGTGGGTGTGTGAAGGCGGAACGCGGGCCGTCCGTCGTCGGTGAGGCGTACGTTTTCGGCCCGTACGTCTGCCTCGTCGGACTCGCCGAAGAGGACGACGCGGGCCTTCGTGCGGGAGGCCATCGCGCGTACGAGGGGGTCGTCCGCGTTCAGGACGGCCGCGCCGTCCTCGGGGAGCGACTCGACCATCTCGCCCTTGGCCTCGGCGATCTTCTCGCGGCCGCCGAACTCGCCGATGTGGGCGGTGCCGACGTTGAGCACGAGGCCGATGCGGGGCGGGACGAGGCCGGTGAGGTAGCGGATGTCCCCGACGTAGCGGGCGCCCATCTCCAGCACGAGGTGCTGGGTGGACTCCTCGGCGCGCAGCGCGGTCAGCGGCAGGCCGATCTCGTTGTTGAGGTTGCCCGCCGGGTAGATCGTGGGGCCCTTGCGCTCCAGGAGCTGGGCGATCAGGTCCTTGGTCGAGGTCTTGCCGGCGGAGCCGGTGAGCGCGACGACGTCGGCGCCCAGGCGCTCCACGACGGTGCGGGCCAGCGCGCCGAGCGCGGCGGTCACGTCGGGCACGACGATCGCGGGGACGCCGACGGGGCGGGTGGCCAGCACGGCGGCGGCCCCCGCGGCGACGGCGCGCTCCGCGTAGTCGTGGCCGTCGACGTGCTCGCCCGCGAAGGCGGCGAAGAGGCTGCCGGGGCCGACCTGGCGGGAGTCGATGACGACGGGACCGGTGACCCGGATGGCCGGATCCGGTATGTCGTGCTGCTGCCCGCCGACGATTTCGGCGATCTCGGCGAGGGAGAGGGCGATCACTGCTGCTTCCCGGGGTTCTCGGTGGCGGCGCTGTTCTCGTGGGCGGCGTTCTGGAGGGCGGCGTTCTCGTGGGCGGCGTTCTTGACGTCGGTGTTCTTGACGTCGGCGTTCTCGATGGCGGCGCGCAGGACCTGGCGGTCGTCGAAGGCGCGGACCACTCCCGCGACGTCCTGGCCCTGCTCGTGGCCCTTGCCCGCGACGAGCACGGTGTCGCCGGGCTCGGCGCGCGCCACGGCCGCGGCGATGGCGGCGGCCCGGTCGGCGTCGACCAGGACGTCGCCGCGCTCGTGGGCGGGCACGTCGGCGGCGCCCTGGAGCATCGCGGCGAGGATCGCGAGCGGGTCCTCGGAGCGGGGGTTGTCCGAGGTCAGTACGGCGGTGTCGGCGAGCCGCGCGGCGGCGGCGCCCATCGGGCCGCGCTTGGTGGTGTCGCGGTCGCCGCCGCAGCCGATGACGATGTGCAGCCTGCCCTTGGTGACCTTGCGCAGGGAGCGCAGGACCGACTCGACGGCGTCCGTCTTGTGGGCGTAGTCGACGACGGCGAGGTACGGCTGGCCCGCGTCGACGCGCTCCAGCCGGCCCGGGACGCCGGGCACGGCGGCGATGCCGTCGGCGGCGGTCTGGGGATCGATTCCGGCCACCGCGAGCGTGACGATCGCGGCGAGGGTGTTGGCCACGTTGAAGGGGCCCGGCAGCGGCGAGGCCGCGCGGATCCGCTCGTCCTTGGGGCCGATCGCGGTGAAGGTCGAGCCCGTGGGGCCGACTTCGACGTCCTCGGCCCGCCAGTCGGCGTCCGGGTGGCCCTCGGCGGAGAAGGTGGTGACGGGCACGGTCGCCTCGGTGACCAGTCTGCGGCCGTACTCGTCGTCGAAGTTGACGACGCCGACGCGGGACCGCCGCGGGGTGAAGAGCTGTGCCTTCGCCCGGAAGTAGTCCTCCATGTCGGAGTGGAACTCCATGTGCTCCGGGCTGAGGTTGTTGAAGACGGCGACGTCGAAGACGCAGCCGTCGACCCGGCCGAGGACCAGCGCGTGGCTGGAGACCTCCATGGCGACCGCCTCGACGCCGCGCTCGCGCATCACCGCGAACAGCGCCTGGAGGTCGGTGGCCTCGGGGGTGGTGCGCTCGGACTTGATGCGCTCCTCGCCGATGCGCGTCTCGACCGTGCCGATCAGCCCGGTCGCACGGCCCGCGCCGCGCAGCCCGCCCTCGACGAGGTACGCGGTGGTGGTCTTGCCCGAGGTGCCGGTGATGCCCAGCTGGAGCAGGTCGGCGCCGGGGCGGCCGTAGATGTCGGCGGCCAGCTCGCCCATCACGGCGCGCGGGTCGGGCGCCACCAGGACGGGCAGCCCGGTCGCCGCGGCGCGCTCGGCGCCCGTCGGGTCGGTGAGGACCGCCACGGCCCCGAGCCCCGCGGCCTGGGCGGCGAAGTCGGCGCCGTGGAGGCGGGCGCCGGGCAGGGCGGCGTACACGTCTCCCGGCCGTACCGCCCGCGAGTCGTGGGTGATGCCGGTCGCTTCCCCCTGGCCCGGTGGCTCGACCCCCACGCGCGCGGCCAGCTCCTCGATGGAGGTCGGGCGCGGGCGGTCCGGTCGGGGCGCTCCCGGGTAGGTCACAGGGGCGTCCTTCTGGGTGGTTTGGGACTGATCAGCGTGGGGCACGGCGGTGAGCGTACCGGGCTGACCCGGCTCGGGGCGAAGTGAGGTGGCCCGGGAACGGGGATCGCCGCCCCGGTTCCCGGAATCGCTGGTGATGGTCGTCACTCGGTGTCTCGCAGTGTTTCTGGGCGTCGTTTCTGGGCGTCGCCGGAACGGTCCGCCCGGCTGGGTGCGCCGGGCTATTCGCCGGGCTTGAACGTGACCGGCATGCGCGGTGGTTCGGCGCCGGTCGGCGCGACCTGGAGGGTCTTCAGGGCGAACTCCATGACCTGCTGGTAGATGGGTCCGCAGATCTGGCCGCCGAAGTGGCTCCCCTTGGTGGGGTTCTGGATGGCGCAGTAGACGGTGACCTGCGGGTCGTCGGCGGGCGCGAAGCCCGCGAAGGAGGCGGTGTAGCCGCGGTAGCCGCCGCGCACCGGGTCCACCCGGTTGGCCGTGCCGGTCTTGCCCGCGACGCGGTATCCGGGGATGTGCGCCTTGGTTCCGGTGCCCTCCCGGTCGCGGACGACCGACTCCAGCATCCGCGACAGCGTCGTGGCGGTCTTCTCGCTGATCACCCGGGACTGCCGGGGCGCGGGCGCGGCGGTGAACCTGCCGTCGGGGCCCTTGGTGCCCCTGATGAGCGTCGGTTCGACGCGTACGCCGCCGTTGGCGACGGTCGAGTAGACGGAGGCCGCCTGCATGGCGTTGAGGGACAGGCCCTGGCCGAAGGGGATCGTGAACTGCTGCGAGGTGGACCAGTCCTGCGGCTTGGCGAGGATGCCCGGGGTCTCGCCCGGGTAGTTCAGGCCGGTCGGCGAGCCGACGCCGAACTTGCGGAGGTAGGAGTGCAGCACCCGGTTGGCCTCGGGCTGCGTCCTGCCGAGCTGCTGGGTGGCCAGGATGGTGCCGATGTTGCTGGACTTGGCGAGCACGCCGTTGAGCGTGAGGTACCAGGTCTCGTGGTCGACGTCGTCCTTGAACAGCCGGTCGCCGCGGTGCAGCCGGTTGGGGATGGTGACGCGGGTGGCCGGGGTGGCCTTGTTCTCCTCCAGGACGGCGGCCATCGACATCACCTTGGCGGTGGAGCCGGGCTCGTACGCGTCCTGGAGCGCGGCGTTGCCCATGGCGGCGGCGTTGGCCTGGGAGAGGTCGTTGGGGTTGAAGCCCGGCGCGTTGGCCATGGCCAGCACCTCACCGGTCCTGGTGTTCTGCACGACCACGTACCCGCGGTCCGCCTTGGACTTCTTCACCTGTTCGGCGATGGCCTTCTGGGCGGCCCACTGGATGTCGCGGTCGATCGTCAGCTCGATGTCGGAGCCGGGGACCGCGGGCTTCTCGCGGGAGCCTGCGGTGGGCACGCGGCGGCCGCCCGACTGGGCGTAGGAGACCTCGCCGTTCCTGCCCGCGAGCTCCTTCTGGAGCATGGACTCCACGCCCGCGGCGCCCGCGCCCTCCGCGTTGACGTAGCCCAGTATCCCGGCGGCCAGGTCCCCGTTGGGGTACACGCGCTTGGTGCTGGGCTCCTGGAGGACGCCCGCGAGGACGTTGGCGCCAGGCCCGCCGGCCCGCCGGTCGGCCTCGGCCTTCTGCGCGTACACGCTCTTGAGGTCCTTGATCTGGTTCCAGACCTGCGGGGTCTGGCGCCTGGCCAGGACGACGTAGCGGCTCTTGGGCGTGGCGAGCTTCTTCGCCAGCTCGGCCGGGTCCTTGCCGAGGATCGGCGCGAGGAGCTGGGCCGCCTGCTGCGGGGCCCCGGTGGTCTTCGCCTCGGCCGGGGTGAAGAGCTTGGGGTCGGCGGTGATGTCGTGCGCGTCGACGCTGGTGGCCAGCGCGATGCCGGTGCGGTCGGTGATCTCGCCGCGCTCGGCGGCGATGGTGTGGGTGAGGTACCGGTTCTTCTCGGCCCTCGCGGCGTACGCGCTGGCGTCGACGGCCTGCACCTGGAGGAGGCGCACCACGAAGACCAGCATCACCAGGGTCAGGCCGAGGCTGACGAGCCGCAGCCTGGGGCGCGGGCTGCCGAGTCTGATGGTGCGCGCCTTCGGCCTGGGCGGCGTCTGCCGGGGGCGGCCGGCGGCGGGGCGCCGGGCCGCGGGCGGACGCGGGGCGGCCGGGCGCGGGGCCGGGCGGCGCCCGGGGGCGGGGACCCGGCGGCGCGGGGGTTCCGGTTCCTTGGGAGGCACTGCGTCACCTGCCGGGTGTCGAATGCGAGGGGGTCTGCCGCGCGGGGCCCTGCTGGGCGGTGCGCGGGGGCGGGGCGGTCTGCCCGGACCGCGGCCGGGGTGCGGACCGCGGACCGGCCGCGGGGTCCGCGCCGGGCGACGCCTTCGGGGACGCCCCGGGGGACGGCGAGGCCTTCGGGGAGGGCGGCGGCGTGCCGGGCTCCGGGGTCCGGGGCGCGGACGACGCCTCCATGGGCCCGGGGTCGGGCGAGGGCGCGGCGGCGCGGCTGGGCTCGCCGCGCACCGTGCCGTCCGGTTCGAGGAAGACCGGGCTGCCGCCCGGGACCATGCCGAGCTGCCTGGCCCTGCGCTCCAGCGCGTCGGGCGCCGAACGGGCGTCGACGTCGCGCTGGAGCGCCTGCTGCTCGTCGGTCAGCTCGGTGGTCTGCTTCTTGAGTTCGCTGAGCCGGAAGGAGCCTTCGTTGAGCGAGGAGTTCAGCAGCAGGAGCCCGATCAGCCCGCCGCCGAGGAGGAGCACGACCAGCAGTACGAAGGGGGCACGGGCCGCGTTGCTCGGCCCCGACGGCATCAGCCGGGCGAGCCGTCCGGCCCGCCCCTTCAGTTGCTTGGCCGGTTTGCTCACAGGTTGTCCTCCCGGATGCGCTGCGCGCCCCGCAGCCGGGCCGGGGCTGCCCTGCGGTTCTCGGCGACCTCTTCCTCGGTGGGCAGCTCGGCGCCCCTGGTCAGCAGCTTGAGCTTGGGCTGGAAGCGCTCGGGCACGACGGGCAGTCCGGGCGGCGCGGTGTTGGCGGCGCCCGCCGCGAACACCTGCTTCACCAGGCGGTCTTCGAGGGAGTGGTACGAGAGGACCGCGACGCGCCCGCCGACCGCGAGGGCCTTCACCGCGGCCGGGATCGCCCGCTCCAGCACCGACAGCTCGCCGTTCACCTCGATGCGCAGCGCCTGGAACGTGCGCTTGGCGGGGTTGCCGCCGGTCCGCTTGGCGGCCTGCGGCAGCGCGTCGCGGATCAGCTCGACGAGCCGGGCGCTGTTGGTGAACGGCTCCTTCTCGCGCTCGCGCACGACGGCGGAAACGATCCGCTTGGCCTGCTTCTCCTCGCCGTACGCGCGCAGGATCCGCACCAGTTCGCCCGCCGGGTAGGTGTTCAGCACCTCCGCCGCGCTGACCCCGGTCGTCTGGTCCATGCGCATGTCGAGCGGGGCGTCCTGGGCGTACGCGAACCCGCGGTCCGCCTCGTCCAGCTGCATGGAGGAGACGCCCAGGTCGAACAGGACGCCCTGGACGCTGGGGATGCCGAGCCGGTCCAGCACGTCGGGCAGTTCGTCGTAGACGGCGTGCACGAGGGTGGCCCGCTCGCCGAAGGGGGCGAGCCGCTCGCCGGACAGCCGCAGCGCCTCCTTGTCGCGGTCGAGGGCGACCAGACGGGCCTCGGGGAACGCGGTGAGCAGCGCCTCGCTGTGCCCGCCGAGGCCGAGGGTGCAGTCGACGACCACTGGGCTTCCGGTGCTCGGCTGCTCAAGGGCCGGGGCCAGCATGTCCAGACACCGCTGGAGCATCACCGGAACGTGTCGACTGTTGTTCATGCGCCCTCTCAAGGCAGGCGTGTGCCGTGCGTACGCACAGTCTGGTCCCCACCCGCCCGAAGAAGGGGAGTGGCCGACCGCCGCCCTGGTAGTGGCGTCGGCCGACCGCCGAGCGGGAGGAGGCCGGGCCGTACGTACGCCGCACACGCGGAGGTTTCCGTGTGGACCGGCTTTCCGGGTGGACCGTCCGGTCCGTCACGATCTGTCGTGCGACCTGTCATGATCCGGGGTGATCCGGGTGGATCCGCCGCGGTCCGCGAATGGGGGCGATAATTCGCCCTTCGCCGCCCGCGTACTTCGCGTCACTTTAGTCCACCCTGCCATCCGATCGGATCCCGATCAATCAGCCCGCCCGCGCGTCGCGCGACCGCCGTTCCACTCGAACGGCGGTATTCGGCCAAGGCTGTGGATTAGCTCACAACAAGCCATATTGATGTTCTTTGTTGCCTTCCACAGCGGGCCTGGACCGTCTGCGACCACTACCGTCGTCCCCATGTCGACTTCCGCGCCCATACCGGCCGCCCAGGACGCCCCCGCCCCCACGGACAGCTCGATCACCGAACGACTCGTCACCGCCAACAAGCGCTACGCCTCCGACTTCACGGACCCCGGCATGGACGCCAGGCCCGTGCTGAAGGTGGCCGTGGTCGCCTGCATGGACGCACGGCTCGACCTCCACGCAGCGCTGGGGCTCGAACTGGGCGACTGCCACACCATCCGCAACGCGGGCGGCGTCGTCACCGACGACGTCATCCGCTCGCTCACCATCAGCCAGCGGGCGCTCGGCACCCGCAGCGTGATGCTGGTCCACCACACCACCTGCGGCCTCGAATCGCTGACCGAGGACTTCAGGCACGAGCTGGAGGACGAGGTCGGGCAGCGTCCGGCCTGGGCCGTCGAGGCGTTCCGGGACGTCGACCAGGACGTGCGGCAGTCGATGCAGCGGGTGCGCACCTCGCCGTTCCTGCTGCACACCGACGACGTCAGGGGCTTCGTCTTCGACGTGAAGACGGGTCTGCTGCGGGAGATCCACGCCGCCGACTGAGGCGGATCGCCCCGGGCCGCCCCGGCCGGGGCGCCCGACGCCTCCACGACCTGCTCGGCACTGTCCGGTTCGGACGGTGCCGAGCGGCATTTCCGGGTGGGTGAATACGGGCAAGCCATGACATATCCCGCACAGTTGTCCACAGGCGAGTGACACGACGCGGTAACGGCAACAAGAATGCCCCTGTGACATCCGCCCGGAAGCCCCGGAGCCGGTGTCAGCTGTTTTGTGTATCGGGGAGGGCCGGGCCGACCGTCGCGTTACTCGGCCCGATGGAAAGTACGGGCCGAGGAGGGCCGGGTGACGACCTATGACGATCGAGCGAGCCTCACTGATCTGACCACCACAGCGGAGCGTGTCCGCAGGTCGGTGGAGGGTGTGATCGAGGGCAAGCCGGAGGTCGTACGGCTTTCGCTGACCGTGCTGCTGGCCGAGGGGCACCTCCTCATCGAGGACGTGCCGGGGGTGGGCAAGACCATGCTGGCCAAGGCGCTGGCGCGGTCCATCGACTGCTCGGTGCGGCGCATCCAGTTCACGCCCGACCTGCTGCCGTCCGACATCACCGGTGTGTCGATCTACGACCAGCAGAGACGGGACTTCGAGTTCAAGCCGGGGGCGATCTTCGCGCAGATCGTGATCGGCGACGAGATCAACCGCGCGTCGCCCAAGACGCAGTCCGCGCTCCTGGAGTCCATGGAGGAGCGCCAGGTCACCATCGACGGGCAGAGCTACGAACTGCCCGACCCGTTCATGGTGGTGGCCACGCAGAACCCGGTCGAGATGGAGGGCACGTACCCCCTCCCCGAGGCCCAGCGCGACCGCTTCATGGCGCGGGTCTCCATCGGGTACCCGAGCCCGGAGGCCGAGCTCCAGATGCTCGACGTGCACGGCTCGGCCTCGCCGCTGGACGACCTCCAGCCGGTGGCCCACGCGCACGACGTCGTGAAGCTGATCGAGGCGGTGCGCGCGGTGCACGTCGCGGACTCCGTGCGGCGCTACGCGGTGGAGCTCGTCTCGGCCACCCGCAACCACCCGGACCTGAGGCTCGGCGCCTCGCCCCGCGCCACGCTGCACCTGCTGCGCGCCGCGAAGGCGTCGGCCGCGCTCAGCGGGCGCGAGTACGCGCTGCCCGACGACGTGCAGGCGCTGGCGGTCGCGGTGCTCGCGCACCGGCTGCTGCCCACCGCGCAGGCCCAGCTGAACCGCCGCACCTCCGAGCAGGTGGTGCTGGAGATCATGCAGCGCGTTCCCGTGCCCAACGCCGATTACCGCTCGGCCCAGGCCCCGCCGCCGCCCTACGGCCGGCCCGACGCGACGAGGCTGTGATGTCGGCCGGGGGGCCCGCGGCGACCGTCGACCGCGAGGAGAAGGGCGGTCTGCGGGCCGCTTTCGGCGGACTGACGACGCGCGGGCGCTCCTTCCTGGCGGCCGGGGTCGCCGCGGCCGTCTGCGCGTACGTCCTGGGCCAGGCCGACCTGCTGCGGGTCGGCCTGCTGCTGGCGGTGCTGCCGCTGGTGTGCACGGTGGTGCTGTACCGCACCCGCTACCGCGTGGCGGGCAGCCGCAGGCTGACGCCGTCCCGGGTGCCCGCGGGCGCCGAGGCCCGGGTGCACCTGCGGATGGACAACGTCTCGCGGCTGCCCACCGGGCTGCTGATGCTCCAGGACCGGGTCCCTTACGTGCTGGGGCCCCGGCCCCGCTTCGTGCTCGACCGGGTCGAGGCGGGCGGCAGGCGCGAGGTGTCCTACCGGGTCCGCTCGGACCTGCGCGGCCGCTATCCGCTGGGCCCGCTCCAGCTGCGGCTCACCGACCCGTTCGGCATGTGCGAGCTGTCGCGGTCCTTCCACGCGTACGACAACCTGACCGTGATCCCGCGGACCGAGCCGCTGCCGCCGGTGCGGCTCGCGGGCGAGTCCTCGGGGTACGGCGACGGGCGGCAGCGCTCGCTGGCGCTGGCCGGCGAGGACGACGTGATCCCGCGCGGCTACCGGCACGGCGACGACCTGCGGCGGGTGCACTGGCGCTCCACCGCGCGCTACGGCGAGCTGATGGTGCGCCGCGAGGAGCAGCCGCAGCGCGCCAGGTGCACGGTGCTGCTGGACACCCGCGCGGTCGGCTACCAGGGCTCCGGGCCCGACTCGGCGTTCGAGTGGGCCGTGTCGGGCGCGGCGTCGGCGCTGGTGCACATGCTGGAGCGGGGCTTCTCCGTGCGGCTGCTGACGGACACCGGGAGTTCGGTGCCGGGCGAGGGCGCGGACGGCTTCGCGGGCTCGACCCAGGAGTCGGCGGACTCGGCGGGCCTGATGATGGACACCCTGGCGGTGGTCGACCACTCCGACGGGGGCGGCCTCTCGCGCGCGTACGACGTGCTGCGCGGCGGCAACGAGGGGCTGCTGGTGGCCTTCTTCGGGGATCTGAACGAGGAGCAGGCGACCGTGGCCGCGCGGATGCGCCAGCGCAGCGGCGGCGCCGTCGCCTTCGTGCTGGACAGCGCCGAGTGGGCGGGCGGCAGGACGTCCGCCCGGCACGAGGACCGGCTGCGGCAGCTGCGCGAGGCGGGGTGGACGGCGCTGACCGTGCCGCCGGGGACCTCGCTCGCACGCCTGTGGCAGCAGGCGGGACAGCGCCGGCTCGGCGAGTCGCAGGCCCTGGGCGGAGCCGGTTTCCCCGGCGCCCCCTTCTCCGGGGCCCCGGGCGGCGCGGGTACGGGCACGACGGGGGGATGGTCATGACGGGGCTGGTCACGGACGGTACGCACGGCGGGCGGGGGGCCAGGTGAGCGGGCACGGCAGGCTGACGCTCTGCGCCTTCGCCGCCACGCTGATGGCGGCGGGCTCGATGCTGCCGCTGGTGACGCCCGCCTCCTGGTTCCTCCAGGCCGTCTTCCTGGTGGCGCTGCAGAGCGGGATCGGCGCGGCCGCCCGGCGGGTGCCGCTGGCGCGGCCGCTGACCGTGCTGGTCCAGGCGCTGGTCTCGCTGCTGGCGGTGACCCTGGTCTTCGCCAGGGAGCAGGCGATCGCCGGGATCGTGCCGGGGCCCGAGGCGCTGACGCGCTTCGCGGACCTGATGCGGGCGGGCGGCGACGACGTCGCGCGGTACGCGATCCCCGCGCCGGACTCCGACGGCATCAAGCTGATGCTGGTCGGCGGCGTGCTGGTGATCGGCCTCGCCGTGGACGCGCTGGCGGTGACGTTCCGCAGCGCGGCCCCCGCGGGCCTGCCGCTGCTGGCGCTGTACTCGGTGGCCGCGGGGCTGTCGGGCGGCGGCGCGAGCTGGCTCTGGTTCCTGCTGGCGGCCTCCGGCTATCTGCTGCTCCTGCTGGCCGAGGGCCGGGACCGGCTCTCCCAGTGGGGCCGGGTCTTCGGCGGCGCGCGGCGCCCGCAGGGCACCGCAGCGGGCTTCGAGGGCGGCAGCGGCACCGCGCTGGCGCCGATCCGCACGGGGCGGCGCATCGGCGTGGTGGCGCTGGGCGTCGCGCTCGCGGTGCCCGCCGCGCTGCCCGCGCTGGACGGCGGGCTGCTGAGCGGTTCGGGCCCGGGTGAGGGCGGCGGGCGCGGCGGCGGCACCATCTCCGCGGTGAACCCCCTCGTGTCGCTCCAGGACAACCTCAACCAGCCGGAGAACAAGGAGGCGCTGCGCTACCGCACCAACGCCCCGGCGACGCAGGACCTCTACCTGCGGATCCTGGCGCTCGACCAGTTCAACGGCCAGGAGTGGAAGACCTCCGACCGCCGCGTCGGGGACGTGCCCGACCGGCTGCCGTCGCCCGAGGGCCTGAACTCCGACGTGCCCGCGACGCAGATCGAGACCAGCATCTCGGCCGCCGGCTGGTACGGGCAGTCGTACCTGCCGATGCCCTACCCGGCGACCGAGGTCAGGGCGAAGGGCAAGTGGCGTTACGAGCCCACGGGCCGCACCCTGGTCGGCGACGACGGGCAGAAGACGAACGGCGCGCAGTACACGGTCAAGAGCCTGCTGCTGCGGCCGACCGCGAAGCAGCTCGCCGACGCCGGTCCCCCGCCCACCGCGGTCAAGCGCACCTACACCAAGGTCCCCGACTCGCTGCCCGCCGTGGTGCGCGAGACCGCGACCAGGGTCACCCAGGGCTCGGCCAACGACTACGAGCGCGCGGTGAAGCTCCAGGACTGGTTCTCCTCCAGCGGCGGCTTCACCTACGACACCAGCGTCAGCTCGGGCACGGGCACGGAGGCCATCGTCCGCTTCCTGGAGGACAAGGAGGGCTTCTGCGTCCACTTCTCCTTCTCGATGGCGGCGATGGCGCGCACGCTCGGCATCCCGGCGCGGGTCGCGGTCGGCTTCACGCCGGGCACCTCGCGCACGGACGGCTCCATGTCGGTGGGGCTCCAGGACGCGCACGCCTGGCCCGAGCTGTACTTCGACGGGGTGGGCTGGACCCGCTTCGAGCCGACCCCGAGCCGGGGCTCGGTGCCGGACTACACCCGGCCCGAGACCACGACCGACGGCCCGACCAGCCCCGCGGAGCCCTCGACCGAGGCGTCGGCGCCCGCGTCGGCGGGTCCGACGGCGTCGGACAGCTGCCCGGCGCAACTGCGGCGCCAGGGCGAGTGCGGCGGCCCCGTGGAGCAGGGCGTCGCGCCGCCGACGGACGGGGGGACCCCGACGTCCACGGTGGTCGGCGCGGGGCTCGCGGTGCTTGCGCTGCTGCTGGTGCCGCTGTTGCCGCTGCTCTGGCGGACCAGGGCGCGGGCGCGGCGGCTCGGCTCCGGCGGGCGCACCTCGGCCGATGCCGCGAGCCGGACGCTGGCGGCCTGGCTGGAGATCACCGACACCGCCTGGGACTACGGCATCGGGCCCGACGGGTCGGAGACGCCGCGCAGGGCGGCGGCTCGGATCGTGCGGGTGGGCCTGCTGGAGGGCGAGGCCGCGGAAGCGGTCGGGCGCGTGGCGGGCGCGGTCGAACAGGTGCTGTACGCGCCGCGGCCGCAGCCCGGGACCGGGCTCGCCGCGGACGTGCGGCGGGTGCGGGAGGGGCTGGCGGCGAGCGCGGGCCGGAGCGCGAAGCTGCACGCGCTGCTCGCGCCCCGCTCGTCCGTCCGGGTGGCCTGGGCCGTCTCCGACCGCAGGGCGGCGCTCGCGGCGCGGCTGAACGCCTGGGTGGCGGGGCTGGTCCGCAGGCCGTCGCGCCAGCAGTAGGCGTCCCCGGTGCCCCGCGCCTGTGATCGGCGCGGGGCACCGGAGGCACGGAGACACCGGGACACGGATGCGGAGCACCGGGACACGGATGAGGGGCGACCGCCTTCGGGCGGTCGCCCCTCATCCGTGTTCCACGCTGTGTTGTTCAGTGGCCCTGTTCGTCGCGGCGGCGCTGCCAGCGCTGCTCGATCCGGTCCATCATCGAACGCTTCTGCCGGGGGCCGCGGCGGTCAGCCGGTCCTCCGGCGGTCTGTTGTTCCCCGGGCTTGGGCGCCTTGCGCCAGCCGGTGACCGCGAGAACGGCGCAGCCCAGCATGACCAGGAAGCCCACCACGCCGATCCAGATTTGCTGGAGGGCCATTCCGGCCATGAGGAGCGCGATACCCACGAGAAAGCCTGCGACCGCCTGGTAGACCCGTCGCCGGGTGTACGTACGCAGCCCGCTTCCCTCAAGCGCTGTAGCGAACTTGGGATCTTCGGCGTACAGCGCTCGCTCCATCTGCTCGAGCATTCGCTGCTCGTGCTCCGAGAGCGGCACGGAGTCCTCCTAGTCGTCGGTCGCGGGGGGCGACCGCTATGCGGCTCTTTCAGGATAGGCAGGGAATCGCCCCCGTGAAACCCGCCCTCAAAGCCAAATAGCCGATCCGGACCGCCACGGCGGCTCGGCTGCTGAGGCGTAGATTCCCCAACGACCGATCCGTCATGCCGGACGGTGTCCCCCGATCATACGGGGCGAAGCGCGCGATCGGGGGGCCTGTGGCGTACTCCATCTGCGGCTGCGCCGCTGATCAGACCCGTGGACCGGGGCGGGTCAGGGGCGCTTCGAGCCGAGGACGTGCAGCTGGGTGGCGACGGAGTGGAACGCGGGCAGCTCCGCGGCGGCCTCCTCCAGCTTGAGGAGGGCGTCGACGGCACCGGGCTCGGTGTCCACCAGGACTCCGGGCACCAGGTCGGCGAAGATCCGCACGCCGTGCACCGCGGAGACCGCCATTCCGGCCCCGCCGACCAGCTCGGTCAGCTGCTCGGCGGTGAAGCGCCGGGGCACCGGGTCCCCCTCGCCCCAGCGGCCCGCCGGGTCGGTGAGGGCGGTGCGCGCCTCCGCGAAGTGCCCGGCGAGCGCCCTGGCGAGGACGGCCCCGCCGACGCCCGCGGCGAGCAGGCTGAGCGCGCCGGAGGAGCGCAGGGCCTTCGCCGCGTTGCGCACGCCGTCGGCCGGGTCGTCGACGTACTCCAGGACGCCGTGGCACAGGACCGCGTCGAAGCCCGCGGGCTCGACCACGTCGAAGAGGCCGTGTATGTCGCCCTGGACTCCCCTGACCCGGTCGGCGACCCCCGCTTCGGCGGCCCTGCGCTCCAGCGCGAAGAGCGCGTTGGGGCTGGGGTCGACGACCGTGACGCGGTGGCCGAGGCGGGCGACGGGCACCGCGAAGTTCCCGGTGCCGCCGCCGGTGTCCAGGACGTCCAGGGCGTCGCTGCCTGTCGCCTTGACCTGGTCGTCGAGGGCGTCCTTGAGGACGTCCCAGACGACGGCGGTACGGAGGGAGGCGCGGGGGCGCATGGGGTCCGACACGGCAGATGACTCCTCGGCGCGGTGCAGGGCGTGCAGGGGGTACGGGCACTGACCACCCTATTGCCTCGCACCGCGGACCCGGACATTCGTCTCACCCCACGTCCGGGCGCCCGGCCCGGGGCTGGGGCAGGGCGGGCTGGAGGACGAGCATCCGCTCGACGATGCGCAGGAACATGCCCGCGTCGCGCAGGAGGTCGTCGGCGTCGCGGGTGCTGGCGGCGCCCGGGATGCCCGCCTCCGCCCGCGCCCTGCGCGGGGCGCCCGAGGCGAACAGGGCGCTCCACTCGGTGAGCTCGGGCGCTATCTCGGGGAGCACTTCCCAGGCGCTGCGGATGCGCTGGCGCCTGCGCTCGCTGGTCTCGGGGCGGCCGCGCGCGGCGAGCACGGCGGCGGCGGTGCGCAGCGCGGCGAGGTGGGCCGTGGCGTACCGGTCGTTGGGGAGTTCGAGGAGGGCGGCCTCGTCCAGGCCGCCGCGGGCCTGGGCGAGCAGGTCGAGCGCGGCGGGCGGGGCCGACGCGCGGCGCAGGACGGGGTGGATGTCGCTCGCGGGGCCGGGCAGTGAGGGGGCAGGGCCGCTGGTGCGGCGCCGACGGGCGGCGCTTGCGGGTGTGCTGGCCATGACGAACCTCCTGTCGTCGTGTGACGGCGCTGTGGCCGTATGTGTCCACTGTGAGGGGACCCACTGACAATCGGCTCTGAGCTGCGGCTTTGCGCGGAGCGACGGGTCCGCGCTACTTTTTGCACTGACTGGTCAGTTCAAAGGTGGGGGGATGCATGGACCGCCATGACGGCCCGCGCGGCGCCGCTGTGTCCGCCGCGGGATTCGGGCTCGAAGGCCCGCGCGGCTGGGCCTTCCGGGGGGTGGACGTCGAGGCGGGGCCCGGCTCGCTGATCGCCGTCGTGGGCCCCTCGGGCTCCGGGCGCACCTCCCTGCTGCTCGCGCTCACCGGCCGGATGCGCCCCACCGAGGGCAGCGCCGCGGTCGGCGGGCTGCCGCTGCCGGACAAGATGACCGCGGTGCGCCGGACCACCGCGCTCGGCCCGGTGCCCGGCGTCAGCGACCTCGACCCCTCGCTGACCGTCGACGAGCACCTGCGCGAGCGCGCACTGCTCCAGCGCCGCTTCGGCGGCTCCGTGCGCGACCTCCTGCGACCGCGCGGCGAGCGCGCCGCCGCCTCCCGGGCCCGCGTCGCCGACGCGCTCGCCGCCGTCGGACTGAACCCGCGGACGCTGCCCAAGCGGGGCCGCACCTCCGTACGGGACCTGGAGCGGCTTGAGGCCCTGCGGCTCTCGCTGGCCCTCGCCCTGGTCGCGCGGCCAGGTCTGGTCGCCGTCGACGACGCCGACATGAAGCTCTCCGACGCCGAGCGCGAGACCGCCTGGGAGCTGCTGCGCTCGCTGGCCGCCGGCGGGACCACCGTGCTCGCGGTGTGCAGCCAGGCCCCCGAGGACGCGGTCGTCGTCCGCACCACCACCGCACGCGCGGCGGCCGGGCAGGACCCGCAGGACCCGCAAAACCCGCAGGACCAGACCGACGAGACCTCGCGGGACGAGGACGACGACGAGAAGGGGGCGGCAGATGCGTTCGCCGAGACTGGCCGCGCTTGAGCTGAAGCGGTTCGGCAGGGGGAAGCTGCCGCGCGCCGCCCTGGTCGCCCTGCTCCTGCTGCCCCTGCTGTACGGCGCGCTGTACCTGTGGTCCTTCTGGGACCCGTACGGCAGGCTCGACCGCATCCCCGTCGCGCTCGTCAACGACGACAAGGGCGCCACCGTCGACGGCGAGAAGATCGCCGCGGGCGACGAGATCACCAGGAAGCTGCTCGACAGCAAGTCCTTCGAGTGGCACGAGGTGAGCGCGTCCGAGGCCCGCAAGGGCGTCGAGGACGGCAAGTACTACCTCTCGCTGACCATGCCGGGCGACTTCAGCTCGCGCATCGCGTCCAGCCCGGGGGAGAACCCCGAGACCGGCGCCCTCCAGGTCCGTACGAACGACGCCAACAACTACATCGTCGGGCAGATCTCGCGGACGGTGTTCTCCGAGGTCAGGCGGGCCGCTTCGACCAACGCCTCGCGCACCTTCTACGACAAGATCTTCATCTCGTTCTCCGACATCCACGGCAAGACGGTGAAGGCCGCCCAGGGCGCCGACGAGCTCAAGGACGGCGTCGGCAAGGCGAAGAAGGGCTCCGAGGACCTGGCCAACGGCCTCAAGGACGCCAAGACCGGCAGCGGCGACCTGGCCAGCGGCGTGGCGAAGCTGCACGGCGGGGCGGGCACGCTGAAGACCGGCGCCCAGCAGGTCGCCGACGGCACCCAGCTGCTGGCCGACAAGGTCAACGGGGCCGCCGACGGCGTGCGGCCCTACCTCAAGGACAACGGCAAGTCGATCGGGGACACCGCGAAGCTGGTCGCCGACTCCTCCCAGGCCGTACGGCACAACCTCGCCCTCCTCGTGAAGGCGGCGCCCACCGCAGCGACCCGCGCCCAGGAGGCCTCCGCCGACCTGACCGCCCTGCACAAGGAGCGCTGCGTCACCGACCCCGAGCCCGACCAGCGCGTCTGCGGCCCGCTCCAGCGCGCCGACCTGGCGGCGGCCGACGCCGCGAAGGTCGCCGTCGACGTCAACACGCTGATCGCGGGCGAGAACAGCGACCTCAAGAAGCTCGACGGCAAGCTGGCCGACCTGCACCAGCGCGCCACGGACCTCGCCCGGCACGCCCCGCGCCTCGACGAGGACCTGAAGAACGCGGTCGCCAAGGTCAACGCGCTCAACCGGGGCGCCAAGGACGTCGCGGCCGGCGCGGGCAAGCTGTACGGCGGCCTCGCCACCGCGCAGACCGGCGCGGCCGACCTCGACACGGGCGTGGGCAAGCTCAAGAACGGCGCGACCAGCCTCGACGGCGGCCTGTTCAAGCTCAAGGACGGCTCGACCGAGCTGGCCGGGGGCCTGCACGACGGGGCGGGCAAGATCCCGGACTACGACGAGCAGGGCCGGGACAAGCGCGCCGAGGCGATGGCCGAGCCCGTGCGGCTGGCCTCCGAGGCGCTGCACGCGGCGCCCAACTACGGCACCGGGTTCGCCCCGTACTTCATCCCGCTCTCCCTGTGGGTCGGCGCCATGGTCGGCTACATGCTGATCCAGCCGATGAACCGGCGCGCGCTCGCCGCGGGCGCGTCCGCCTGGCGGATCGCGCTGGCGGGCTGGGTACCGGTGGCCGCGGTCGGCGTCGCGCAGGTCGGCATCCTGATGGCCGTGCTGCACTGGCGCCTCGGGCTCCAGATGGACAGGGCCGCGGGCACGATCGGCTTCCTGGTGCTGGTGACCGGCTGCTTCGCGGCGATCGTCCAGTGGCTCAACGCCCGCTTCGGCGCGGCGGGCCGGATCCTGGTGCTGGCGGTCCTGATGCTCCAGCTGACCTCGGCGGGCGGCACCTACCCCGTCCAGACCAGCCCCGGCTTCTTCAACGCCATCCACCCCTACCTGCCGATGAGCTACATCGTCGACGGGCTGCGCAGGCTCATCACGGGCGGCGGCCTCGGCCCCGTCTGGCAGGGCTGTGCCGTGCTGGTCGCCTTCACCCTCGGGGCGCTGGCCCTGACCGCGGTGGCGGCCCGGCGCAAGCAGGTGTGGACCATGGACCGCCTCCACCCCGAGCTGAGCCTGTGAGAATCACTGCCATGGAAAGCAGCAGCACCACGCGGCGCGGGGCCACCCGGCAGAAGCTCTACGAGGCCGCAGTGACCCTCATCGCGGAAAAGGGCTTCTCCGCCACCACCGTGGACGAGATCGCCGAGCGCGCCGGGGTCGCCAAGGGCACGGTCTACTACAACTTCAAAAGCAAGACCGAACTCTTCGAGGAGCTGCTGCGCCACGGCGTCGGACTGCTCACCGCGTCCCTGCGGGCGGCGGCCGAGGAGACCGGGGAGCGGGGCGGCAGCAAGGTCGAGGCGCTGGACGCGATGATCAGGGCCGGCCTGGTCTTCATCGACCGGTACCCGGCTTTCACCCAGCTGTACGTCGCCGAACTGTGGCGCACCAACCGGGCCTGGCAGTCGACCCTGATGGTGGTGCGCCAGGAGGCGGTAGCCGTCGTGGAGGGCGTGCTGCGGGAGGCCATCGAGGGCGGCGAGCTGAGCGGTGAGATCGACGTCCCGCTGACCGCCGCCGCACTGGTCGGCATGGTGCTGGTGGCCGCGCTCGACTGGCAGGCGTTCCAGCGGGAGCGGTCCATCGACGACGTGCACGCGGCCCTGTCGCGGCTGCTGCACGGCCGGGTGAGCGGACACCGCTGACGGCACGGAAACGCAATGCGGCGAGGCTCGATCCCCCCGAGCCTCGCCGCATCCCCCTTCCCCCGTGCCACCCCCCGTCACGTCGGGGGCCGCACCGTTCCGCCGCCCCGTGTCGGCGGTGCCGGCGCCGCGCCCCTTCCGTGTGCACCACTCTCCCTTCCGCGCAGGTCGGCCCCCATCCGCGCACCTACTCATCTCACCCACTAGGTACGGATACTCAGGGCCGCGTGCTCGTCCCCATCCGCCGGGCGGCGCGGCTGGTTACGATCGCGTCCGTGTCCGTACTCCCTTTGGTCTTCACCAGCGGCTGGGCCAGCGGGATCAACGCCTATGCGGTGGTCCTGCTCCTCGGCGTCTTCGGCGCGACCGGCCTCTCCGACGAGGTCCCCGCCTCCCTGCAACGCACCGACGTACTGGTCGTGGTCGGCGTGCTCTTCCTCTGCGAGGCGGTGGCGGACAAGATCCCGTACGTCGACTCGGCCTGGGACTCCGTCCACACGGTGATCAGGCCCGTCATGGGCGCGGTGGTCGCCGCCCTGCTCGCGGGCCAGAGCGGCTCGCTGCCCGAGCTGGCGGCCGGTGCGGTGGGCGGTTCGACCGCCCTGGTCAGCCATCTCGTGAAGGCGGGCACGCGGATGGCGGTGAACACCTCCCCCGAGCCCTTCAGCAACATCGTGGTCAGCGTGGCGGAGGACCTGGGCGTCGCCGGGCTCATCACGTTCGCCATGTTCCATCCGGTCGCCGCCTCGGTCATCGCCGGGACGCTGCTGGTGATCGGCATCGTCGTCGTGGTCTTCCTGGCCCGGAAGATCCGCCGTTTCCTGCGGCGCAGGGCGCAGCGCCGCGAGGAGAAACGCCTCGGCCGCGCGGGAGCGGGCCGCCCGCCCGGCTGACGGCCCGCCCGGCCGACGGCACTGCCCGGCTGACGGGCCGCCCGGTTCGCGGGGTTGTCGGTGGCGGCCGTTAAGGTCACTGGCATGGCACGGATTGCGGTGATCGGCGCCGGACTCGGCGCCATGGCGACTGCCGCCCGGCTGGCCGTTGCGGGCCACCGGGTGACGGTGTACGAACGCTCGTCGACCTACGGCGGAGCGGTGGGCCTCTTCGAGCGCGACGGGTTCGCGTTCGACACGGGCCCGGCCCTGCTGCACCTGCCCGCCGTGTGGCGCGACCTCTTCGTGAAGACCGGCAAGGAGCCGCTGGAGCAGTGCGTCGACCTGGCCCCGGTCGACCCGGCGAGCCGTCACCTCTTCGCGGACGGCACGGACGTGCGCCTGCCGAACGCCTCCCGGGCCGGGCTGCTCTCGGCGCTGGACGCCGCGCTGGGCGCGGGGGCGGGCGAGCGCTGGGGCGACTTCCTCGGCCGGGCGGGACAGTGCTGGGACCGCACGCGGCGCCCGCTGCTCGAAGAGCCCCTCAGGGACGACTGGCAGGTCCTGGGCCGCGACCCCTATCCGGCGCTGCGGCAGCGCAGGCTGCTGCGGCGCGAGCGGCAGGCGTCGACGCTCGCCGAGATCGGCGCGTGGGAGCTGGCCGACCCCCGGCTCGCGGCGCTGCTGGGCAGTTACGCGTCGGAGTTCGGCCTCGACCCCGCCACGGCCCCCGCGTCCGCCGCCCTGCTGCCGTACATGGAGCAGTCGTTCGGCGCCTGGTACGTCAAGGGCGGCATGCGGGCCCTGGCGCGGGCGGTGTACGAGCGGTGCCTGGCGCGGAAGGTGGAGTTCGTCTTCGAAGCGGACATCGTGCGGATCGTGGCGGAGGACGGCCACGCTGCGGGCGTCGAGCTGGCGGACGGGACGGTCGCGGAGGCCGCCCACGTGGTGGCGGGCGCCGCCCCGGGGCAGGCGCCGCTGCCGGACGGGCTCTGGCGGGACGGGGACGTGCGACCGCGCGGCACGGCGGGCGCGTTCGGGCGGTTCTCGGTGCTGCTCGCGCTGCGCGGCGGCCGGGACGCGGGGGCGGCGCACCGCACGGTGGTGCACGGCGACGGTCCGGTGGCGACGGTCGCGGTGGTGCGCCCCGACGACCCGGGCACCAGGCCCGACGCGGACCACGAGGCGGTGACGGTCACGGCGACCGTGCCCTACGGGGACGGGGACGGCGGCGGCGACCCGGCGGGCCTGGCCGAGGCGCTGCTCGACGCGGCGGAGCGAGCCGTCCCCGGCGTACGGGAGCGGGAGCTGTGGCGCGAGGTGCGGGCGCCCCGGGCGGGCGGGCCGCTCGCCGCGCCCTCGCTGGCCGGCGCCGAAGGCGCGTACCTGCACCCGGGCAACCGCACCCGGCTGCCGGGCCTGTACCTGGCCGGCGGCTGGGCGCACCCGGGCGGCGGGCTCGCGCACGCGGGGATGTCGGGCGCGCTGGTCGCGGGGCTGATCGTGGAGGGCGACGGCTTCAAGGGCTCGCAGTAGGCACGGGCCCTTACGGACGGAAAGGCGGCAGGGCCCCGGAAACGCGGTGGTTTCCGGGGCCCTGCCGTCTTTCCGGGACCGTGGTCAGTAGCGGTACCGCTGCTGGTCGCCGTAGTCCGTGTCGTAGCCGCTCTGGTGCTGTGCGGACGGGTCGTGCGGCTGCGGCGGCGGGACCTGCTGCTCCCCGTCGCGCTGGTGCGGGACCCAGACGCCGCCGGGCGGGGTGTCGGCGTACCCCTGCTGGCCGTAGGCGTCGGCGGCGAACTGCTGCTGGCCGCCGTAGCTGTCGTAGCCGTAGCTCTGCTGGCCGCTGCTGCCGATGTACGGGTCGGAGTAGGCGGCGTACTGCTGGGACGTGCCGTAGTCGTACTGTCCGGCGCCCGCGTAGGTGTCGTGGCCGGAGTGGCTGGTGTGACCGGTGTGGTCGGGCTGGCCGCCGTGGCCGCCGAGCCCGTCACCGGCGTGGCCGGTACCGCCGAAGCCGCCGGTGTCGTAGCCGCCCGTGCCGCCGAACGGGTCGTCGCCGAACGCGGCGTGCTGCGGCTGGGGCTCGGCCCCGAGCCCGCCCTGGTCGAAGCCCTGGTCGAAGCCGTGGCCGACGCCCTGCCCCTGCTCGCCCTGCCCCTGCTCGCCCTGCCCCCGCTCCCCGAGACCCTGCTCCCCGAGCCCCTGTTCGCCGTGGCGCTGCGCCTGGTAGGCCGTGGCGTCGTAGACCCCGTACTGGCCGGTCTCGTCGGGCAGCGGCTGCGGCTCGAACGCCGGGGCCTCGTGCCGCTCCCGCTCGTCCGGCCCGTACTCCAGGTCGGAGACCTCAAGGACGGGCTCGCGGTCCGCGGCCCCGCCCTTGCGCCGCTTGCTCACGCCGGGCAGGCCGCCGAGCGCCCAGCCCGTGGAGAAGCCGCGCCGGAAGGACAGCGTGACGTACGTCTGGCCGACGGCGAACATGATCGCGCCGAGCGCGATCACGACGACGGACGGCACCAGCACGCCGATGACCACGCCCACGAAGCCCGTGAACGCCAGCAGTCGGTACCGCAGCCGGGCCTTGTACTGGAGCAGCACCTCGCCCAGCAACCACAGCGCGACGATGCCGAACGCGATGTAGAGGACCGTCCAGCCCATGCCCGCCCCTCTCCTACGGCCTCCGCCCCGGGTGTCGGCGGGTACGGCCGGTCACGACTGCGCGTGCAGTCCGAGATTGTCGTAGATTTCGAGCGTTGCCGTGGAATTGCCCAGCGTGATGAAGTGCAGACCGGGGACGCCCTCGGCAAGCAGCCTCGCGCAGAATTCCGTCGCGAACTCGATGCCAATGGAGCGTACAGCGGCTGGATCGTCCTTGACCGCGAGGATCCGCTCTTTCAGCCCTGTCGGGATGACGGCATTGCTCAGTTCGGGGAGCTTCTCCAGCATCTTCACGCTGGTCACCGGCATGACCTCGGGAATGATGGGGGTCTCGCAGCCCTCCGAAACGACCCGGTCGCGCAGGTGCAGGTACTTTTCGGGGTCGAAGAACATCTGCGTGATCGCGTAGTCGGCGCCCGCCCGGCACTTGTCCACGAAGTGGCGGACGTCGGTGTCCCAGTCTTCCGAGCGCGGATGCATCTCGGGAAACGCGGCGACGCCCACGCAGAAGTCCCCGGCCTCCTTGATGAGGCGGACCAGGTCGGCCGCGTACCGCACGCCCTCGGGGTGCTGGACCCACTCCCCCATCGGGTCGTTCGGCGGGTCGCCGCGCACGGCGAGGATGTTCCTGATTCCGGCGTCGGCGTACTGCCCGACCATGTTGCGCAGTTGGGCCACGGAGTGGTCGACGGCCGTGAGGTGCGCGACGGGGGTGAGCGTGGAGTCGGCGGCGATCTGCTGCGTGGCCTTGACCGTGCCGGCGCGGGTGGAACCGCCCGCTCCGTAGGTCACGGAGACGAAGCTGGGGGCCACCGCCTCGACCCGACGTAGCGCGCTCCAGAGGTTCCGCTCGCCCTTCTCCGTCTTGGGCGCGCGGAATTCGAAGGAATACGAAGTTTTGCCGGTCGCAAGCATTTCGCGCACCGTGCGGGCACGATCTGTCCTGGTCGAAGCTGTACCAAGGGCCATACCGGCAGGTTAACCAGGGCAGCCCGGTCCCCCAACCAGGCGTATGGGATATGCCGGTTTTGCCGGGTTGTTGTCCACCCCTCGGACAGACTTGTGACCGTACGGCGGTACGACCCCCTCCGCTACGCCGACGCGGCCCGCTCGGCGACGCGCTTCGCGAGGGCGGCGGCCGCCGCCCCGGGGTCGTCCGCCTCGGTGATCGCCCGGACCACCACGATGCGGCGCGCGCCCGCGTCGAGCACCTCGTCCAGATTGCCCGCGTCGATCCCGCCGATCGCGAACCAGGGCCGGTCCTGGGCGAGCGAGGCGGCGTACCGCACGAGGCCGAGGCCGGGGGCGTACCGCCCCGGCTTGGTGGGCGTCGGCCAGCAGGGGCCCGTGCAGAAGTAGTCCACGCCGGGCTCGGCGGCCGCGGCGTCCACCTCGGCCTCGGCGTGCGTGGAGCGGCCGATGAGCACCCGCCGTCCCAGGACGGCGCGCGCCGCGGGGACCGGCAGGTCGCCCTGCCCCAGGTGCAGCACGTCGGAGCCGATGGCGTGCGCCACGTCGGCCCGGTCGTTCACGGCGAGGAGCTTGCCGTGCCTGCGGCAGGCGTCGGCGAAGACCGCCAGGTGCTCCAGCTCCTCGGCCGCCTCCATGCCCTTGTCCCGCAGCTGGACGACGTCCACGCCGGAGGAGAGGACGGCGTCGAGGAACGCGGGGAGGTCACCCTGCCGCTTGCGGGCGTCCGTGCAGAGGTAGAGCCGGGCGTCGGACAGCATCAGGTGGTACTCCCCCGTCGTGATGGGGCGGTGGTGCGGGGCCGTGGGAGACACGGCCCCGCACCACCGCGCGTGGTGTGCGGCGTGCGGTGTCGTCAGACGGCGAGCGCCTGGGCGCGGCGCTTCACCTCCGTGCCGCGATTCTCGCTGAGGGCCTGCGCGGGCGTGCCCGGCAGGCTGTCGTCCGGAGTGAACAGCCACTCCAGCATCTCTTCGTCGGAGAAGCCGTCGTCCTTCAGCAGCGTCAGGGTCCCCACGAGCCCCTTCACCACCTTGTCGCCGTCGATGAAGGCGGCCGGCACCTGGAGCGTCCGGTTCTCCCCACGGCGCACGGCGATGAGCTGGCCCTCCTTGACCAGCTGCCGCACGCGCGTCACCTCGATGCCGAGCATCTCTGCGATGTCGGGGAGGTGGAGCCAGGCGGGGACGAGAGCATCGGTGTTTGCGTCAATCTCGGTCACAGGACAAGCGTGCCATCCCCCACTGACAGTGGGTAGCCGGGTCGGGCGAACGGGACAGTTCGCCAATCGCCACGCCGCGAAACGACCCTGATTACGGCTTTTGCACTGCGATTTTCAGCTGTACGTCGGGGTCGGCGGCGCGCTCCGGGTCGAGCGGGACGCCCGACTCGATCAGTCTGCGGCCCTGCGCCAGGTCGCGCGGCCTGCCGACGGCGAGCAGCGCGGCCAGGGCGCCCTCGCGCAGCCAGAGCACCGACCAGGCGGCGCCGTCGGGGTCGCCGCGCCGCACCAGCGTGTCGCCGGGCGCGTGGTGGCCCGCGTACTGGACGAAGCGCCCGAACTGCTCGGACCAGAAGTACGGGACGGGGTCGTACGCCTTCCCCCGCCCGCCGTCGGCGCCCTCGCCGATGATGTCGGCCGCGACCGCACGGGGCCCCTGGAGGGCGTTGTCCCAGTGGTGGACCAGCAGGCGCGCGCCGGAGCGGGCCGAGGGGAAGGAGGCGCAGTCCCCGACCGCGTACACGTCGGGGAGCGAGGTGCGCAGGTGCGCGTCGGCGGTCACCGAACCGTCGGGGCCGAGCTCGATCCCGGAGCCCGCGAGCCAGCCGGTCGCCGGGCGGGCGCCGATGCCCACGACCACGGCGGCCGCCGGGAGCCTGCGGCCGTCCGCGAGGACCACCGCGCCCGGCTCGACCGCGGCCACGCGCGCGCGGGTGAGGAGTTCGGCGCCGCTCTCCGCGTACCAGGCGGCCATCGGGGCCGCGACCTCGGCGGGCAGCGCCCCGGCGAGCGGGTGCTCGGCGGCCTCCACGACGGTGACCGCGCAGCCCGCCTGGCGTGCGGCGGTGGCGAACTCGGCGCCGATCCAGCCCGCGCCGACGACCACGACGTCCCGCTGCCCGTCGAGGACGGGGCGCAGCCGCTCGGCGTCCTCGACGGTGCGCAGCAGGTGGACGCCGGGGACGTCCTCGCTGCCGCGCAGCACGACGGGCTCGGCGCCGGTGGCCAGCACCAGCACGTCGTACGGGAGGGGCCCTTCGGCGGTGTCGACCTCGCGGTCGCCGGGGCGCAGCCCGGTCACCTCGCGGCCCAGCACGAGCTCCACCGAGAGCGCCTCGTAGTCGATCTCGAAGGCGACGTCGGCCGCTTCCGCCTTGCCGAGCAGGACCGCCTTGGACAGCGGCGGCCTGTCGTACGGCCGGTGGGGTTCGGCGCCGACCAGGGTGATCGGCCCGGTGAAGCCCTGTTCGCGCAGGGCGACGGCGGTCTGTGCCCCCGCCATGCCCGCGCCCACGACGACGATTCGTTTCTGCTCGCTCATCCGCACCACCCTACTCATCTGACGGTCCGTCAGTAGCGGTCCGTCTCACAATTGCTCGACCACGCTGGTTCCGCTGCCCTCCTGGGACTCCCACCGCCAGGTCTCCTCCAGCCGCACCCGGCCGTCGGGCAGCTCCACGACCATGGACACGCAATGGCCCGACGAGGTTCCCCCGTCGTGCTTCAACTGGACGTAGCGGAAGTCCAGGCGGTCGCCGTCCCGGGTGCCGACCAGGTGCCCGCGGACCACGTCACCGCCCTCGTACTCGGCCCATATCCGGCCGTCCCGCTCGTGGTAGGTGAACCTGGTCCGCGTACCGACCTGGCCCGGCGCCTGGTCGGCGACCGGTGCGAGGACGAGTCCGTCGAGCGAAGGGGCGCTGGTGCGTGCCACGGCGAATGCTCCCTTACTGAGGGTCGAGCCCGGGGTTTAGGGTGGCCAAGGTAAAGCACTCGCGGGAGCCCGAACGCACCGGGCTGAGAGGGAGGCTGGGCGGCCTCCGACCGTAAGAACCTGATCCGGGTCATGCCGGCGAAGGGAGGGGCTGGACGCCCATGTCTCGATCTCGATCAAGCGACGTCCTCGTCATCGGGGGCGGCATCATCGGCCTGGTCACGGCCTGGCGGGCGGCGGGACGGGGCCTCGCGGTCACCGTCGCCGACCCGGACCCCGGCGGCGGGGCGGCGCAGGTCGCGGCCGGAATGCTCGCGGCCGTCACCGAGCTGCACCACGGCGAACAGACGCTGCTCGGCCTCAACCTGGAGTCCGCGCGCCGCTATCCGGGCTTCGTCGCGGAGCTGGAGGAGGCGTGCGGCCGGTCGGTCGGCTACCGCGCCTGCGGCACCCTGGCCGTCGCGCTGGACGCCGACGACCGCGCCCACCTGCGCGAACTCCACGCCCTCCAGCACCGCTCGGGCCTGGAGTCGCAGTGGCTGACCGGCCGGGAGTGCCGCCGCCTGGAGCCGATGCTCGCCCCCGGCGTGCGCGGCGGGCTCCAGGTCGAGGGCGACCACCAGGTCGATCCGCGCAGGCTGGCGGCCGCGCTGCTGACGGCCTGCGAGCGGGCCGGGGTGGCCTTCGCGCGCGGCTGGGTGGAGCGCCTCTCGGTGGTGCGGGACCGGGCCGCCGGAGCCGTCCTGGTGGACGGCACCGAACTCGCGGCCGACCAGGTGGTGCTGGCGGCGGGCAGCCTGAGCGGCGAGCTGGGCGGGGTGCCGTCCGACGTGCTGCCGCCGGTGCGGCCGGTCAAGGGGCAGGTGCTGCGGCTGACGGTGCCGCGCGCGTACGCGCCCTTCCTGTCGCGGACCGTACGGGCCGTGGTGCGCGGCAGCCACGTCTACCTGGTGCCGCGCGAGAACGGCGAGCTGGTCGTCGGCGCCACCAGCGAGGAGCTGGGCTGGGACACCACCGTCACGGCGGGCGGGGTGTACGAACTGCTGCGCGACGCGCACGAGCTGGTGCCCGGCATCACCGAGCTGCCGCTCACCGAGACCAGGGCGGGGCTGCGGCCGGGCTCCCCCGACAACGCCCCGCTGCTCGGCCCGACCGCCCTGCCCGGCCTCGCCCTGGCGACCGGGCACTACCGCAACGGCGTGCTGCTCACGCCCGTCACCGGCGACGCGCTGGCGGCGTACCTCGCGACCGGGGAGCTGCCCGACGAGGCGCGCCCGTTCGCCCCGGGCCGCTTCGCGCGGGTCCCCGGCCCCTCGCGCCCCCTGGAGGTGTCCGCATGACCGTGTCCGTCAACGGCGAGGTGCGCGAGCTGGCGCCGGGCACCACGCTGGACGCCCTCGTCGCGACGCTCACCACCGCGCGGGGCGGGGTCGCCGCCGCCGTCAACGAGGCCGTCGTCCCGCGCAGCCAGTGGCCGGGCACGGCGCTGTCGGACGGCGACCGCGTGGAAGTGCTCACCGCCGTACAGGGAGGCTGACCGATGTCCGACGACCCCTTCGTCCTCGGGGACACCACGTTCGCCTCCCGGCTGATCATGGGTACGGGCGGGGCGCCCAGCCTCGACGTGCTGGAGCGCTCCCTGACCGCGTCCGGCACGGAGCTGACGACGGTGGCGATGCGCCGCCTCGACCCGACCGTGCAGGGCTCGGTCCTCTCCGTCCTCGACCGGCTCGGCATCCGGGTCCTGCCGAACACCGCGGGCTGCTTCACCGCGGGCGAGGCGGTGCTGACCGCGCGGCTGGCGCGGGAGGCGCTGGGCACGGACTGGATCAAGCTGGAGGTCGTCGCCGACGAGCGGACGCTGCTGCCCGACGGGGTGGAGCTGCTGGACGCGGCGGAGACCCTGGTGGACGACGGCTTCACGGTCCTGCCGTACACCAACGACGATCCGGTGCTCGCGCGGAAGCTGGAGGACGTGGGCTGCGCGGCGATCATGCCGCTGGGCTCGCCCATCGGGTCCGGGCTCGGCATCCGCAACCCGCACAACTTCCAGCTGATCGTGGAGCGCGCCGGGGTGCCGGTGATCCTGGACGCGGGGGCGGGGACCGCGTCCGACGCGGCGCTCGCGATGGAGCTGGGGTGCGCGGCGGTGATGCTGGCGTCGGCGGTGACGCGGGCGCGGGAGCCGGTGCTGATGGCCGAGGCGATGCGGCACGGGGTGGAGGCGGGACGGCTCGCGTGGCGGGGCGGGCGGATCCCCCGACGCCACTTCGCGGAGGCGTCGTCGCCGGTGAGCGGGATGCCGGCCCTGGATCCGGAACGCCCGGCGTTCTGAGGGGCCCCGCTGCGCGGGGCGGTGGACACGTTGCGCGTGTGCCCCACCCTCGCGCAGTTCCCCGCGCCCCTAAATGGGGCGGGGCGGGGTGCCGCCCGCCGCAGGCGAGAACGGCGCCCCTGGCGACGGGAACCCCCGCAGGGCCCCGCGCCCGGGGGGCGCCGCGTCACAGGTCGGCTGCATTCCGGCGGAGCCGCCCGCCGTACTCCATCCGGGTGGCCCCGCGCCTCGTACACTCACCTGCGTGGATACGACCCTCCAGGACCCCCTCGTCGGGCACGTGCTCGACAGCCGCTACCGCGTCGATGCGCGCATCGCCGTCGGCGGCATGGCCACGGTCTACCGGGCCGTGGACACCCGTCTCGACCGGGTGCTCGCCCTCAAGGTGATGCACCCCGCGCTGGCCACCGACGCCTCCTTCGTGGAGCGCTTCATCCGCGAGGCCAAGTCCGTCGCCCGCCTCTCGCACCCCAACGTCGTGGGGGTCTTCGACCAGGGCGCCGACGGCGCGTACGTCTACCTCGCGATGGAGTACGTCGCGGGCTGCACCCTGCGCGACGTCCTGCGCGAGCGCGGCGCGCTCGCGCCCCGGGCCGCGCTCGACATCCTGGAGCCCGTGCTCGCCGCGCTCGGCGCCGCGCACCGCGCCGGGTTCGTGCACCGGGACATGAAGCCGGAGAACGTCCTGATAGGGGACGACGGCCGGGTCAAGGTCGCCGACTTCGGGCTCGTACGGGCCGTGGGCTCGGTCACCAACACCACGGGCTCCGTCCTCGGCACCGTCTCCTACCTCGCGCCCGAGCAGATCGAGCACGGCACGGCGGACACCCGCGTCGACGTGTACGCCTGCGGGGTCGTGCTGTACGAGATGCTGACCGGCGGCAAGCCGCACTCGGGCGACACGCCCGCCCAGGTCCTCTACCAGCACCTCAACGCCGACGTCCCGGCCCCGTCGGCCGACGTTCCCGGGCTCGCCGTGGAGCTGGACGAGCTGGTCGCGAGCGCCACCGCGCGCAACCCCGACGTCCGCCCGACCGACGCGGTCGCCCTGCTCGCCCGGACCCGCGAGGCGCGCGCCGCACTCGGCGACGAGCAGCTGGACGCCGTACCGCCGCAGGCGATCACCACGGGATCCGCCGAGCCGGGGCAGGGCGGTCCCGACGACCGTACGAGCGTGATCCCCCGCGCCCTCCCGCCCGAGGCCGGGCAGGACGGCGTCCAGCACACCAGCCGTCTGGAGATGCCCCCGCCGCTGCCCCCGCCCCCCGCACAGCCCGCGGACCCCGGGGCCGGCCGACGGCGCAGGGGCGGCACCGGCGCGCGCTTCTCGCCGCGGCGACGGCTGTTCGCGCTGGTGACGGCAGTGCTGCTGGTGCTGGGCGGCGGCGTGGGGATCTGGTACATCAACTCCGGGCAGTTCACCCGGGTGCCCTCGGTGCTCGGCCAGACCGAGGCGGAGGCCAAGAAGCGGCTGGACTCGGCGGGCCTGGACGTGAAGGCGGTCAAGAAGGAGTACAGCGACACCGTCAAGCGCGGCACCGTCGTCGACAGCGCCCCCAAGTCGGGCGCGCGGATCAGGGGCAACGGCTCGGTGACGCTCGTCGTCTCGCGCGGCCCCGAGGTCGTGAAGGTCCCGGCGCTGCGCGGCAGGACGCTGGAGGCGGCGAAGGCGGAGCTGGAGAAGGCCGGTCTGGTCCCCGGCATGATCACCAGGGAGTTCAGCCGCGAGGTGGACCGGGGCAAGGTGATCGAGTCGACCCCGGACGCCGGAACCGAGCGCAACCCGGACTCCGCCGTCGCCCTGTCCGTCAGCAAGGGCGCCCCCGTCGAGGTCCCCGACGTCACGGGCGAGACCGAGGCCGAGGCGCGCACCACGCTCGTCGACGAGGGCTTCAAGGTCAAGATCGCGGCGGAGCGGGTCGACTCGCCCGAGGAGGCCGGGCACGTCGCCCGGCAGTCCGTCGCCGAGGGCACCGAGGCGGCCGAGGGCGACACCGTCACGCTCACGATCTCCAAGGGCCCGCGCATGATCGACGTCCCGGACGTCACGGGCAAGAAGGTCGACGAGGCGAAGAGCACGCTGGAGGACGCGGGCTTCAAGGTCAAGGTCGACAAGGCGTTCCCGTTCCTCGGCGACACCGTCGCCGACCAGTCGGTCGACGGCGGCGACCAGGCCCCCGAGGGCAGCACCATCACCATCAAGACCAAGGGGCTCTAGCACCACATGCGCAATCCAGTCGGCGGCCACGTCCCGGTGGCCGGCGGTCTCGCCAAGGTCGGGCTGACCTACGCCCGCGAGATGGGCGCCGAGGCCGTGCAGGTCTTCGTCGCCAATCCGCGCGGGTGGGCGACGCCCGCCGGGAACCCGGCCCAGGACGAACTGTTCCGGGCGGAGTGCGAGGCCGAATCGGTCCCGGCGTACGTGCACGCCCCGTACCTGATCAACTTCGGCTCGCACACCGCGGCCACGGTCGAGAAGTCCGTGGATTCGCTGCGGCACAGCCTGCGCAGGGGCCGGGAGATCGGCGCGCTCGGCGTGGTCGTGCACACCGGCTCCGCGACCGGCGGCCGCCCCAGGGCCGAGGCGCTCGCCCAGGTCCGTACGCACATGCTCCCGCTCCTCGACGAACTGACGCACGACGACGACCCGTTCCTGCTGCTGGAGTCCACGGCGGGCCAGGGCTCCTCGCTCTGCTCCCGTACGTGGGACTTCGCGCCGTACTTCGAGGCGCTGGACTCCCACCCCAAGCTGGGCGTCTGCCTCGACACCTGCCACGTCTACGCGGCGGGCCACGACCTGACGGGCCCCGACGGCATGCGGCAGACGCTGGACCTGCTGGTGGAGACGGTCGGCGAGGGACGGCTGAAGCTGATCCACGCCAACGACTCCAAGGACGTGGTCGGCGCGCACAAGGACCGGCACGAGAACATCGGCTCGGGCCACATCGGCGCGGAGCCCTTCCGCGAGCTGCTGCGGCACCCGGCGACGGCGGGCGTCCCGCTGATCATCGAGACGCCGGGCGGCAAGGAGGGGCACGCCGCGGACGTGGCGCGGCTGAAGGCCCTGCGCTGACCGGGTGATCCGCCCGCGGCCCGGGGCTCAGAGCTCCGGGCCGTCCCCCGGTACCTCCTGGTAGGAGTAGCGCTGCTCGGTCCACGGGTCGCCGACGTTGTGGTAGCCGCGCTCCTCCCAGAAGCCGCGCCTGTCGGCGGTCATGTACTCCACGCCCCGGACCCACTTGGGCCCCTTCCAGGCGTACAGATGGGGGACGACGAGGCGCAGCGGGAAGCCGTGTTCGGCGGTGAGCAGTTCACCGCCCTTGTGGGTCGCGAAGACGGTCCGCTCGGAGGTGAAGTCGGAGAGCCGCAGGTTCGCGCTGAAGCCGTACTCCGCCCAGACCATGACGTGCGAGACGTCCGGCGCGGGCGGCGCCAGCTCCAGCACCGTACGGGCGAGCACCCCGCCCCACTCCGCGCCCAGCATGCTGAACTTCGTCACGCAGTGCAGATCGGCCACGACCGTGGAGAACGGCAGCGCCGAGAACTCCTCGTGGTTCCAGCAGTGCTTCTCGCCGTCGGCGGTGGCGCCGAAGACCCGGAATTCCCAGCGGTCCGGCTTGAACTTCGGTACGGGCCCGTAATGGGTGACCGGCCAGCCGCGCTGCAGGCGCTGCCCCGGCGGAAGTCCGGACCTGTCCACTGCCCGGTGTTCCCCGTTCTCCGCCTGACCCATGCCTTCCATGGTGACAGACCGGGAGGGGTGGTCATGACCAGTTCTGCGCCGATTCGGGCAACTCCTACTAAGCATGCACTTACTGGACGGGCTCCCAGAGCGATGCAAAGATGCGCGCAACCTGCCCAGTTCACCTGTTGGAAGGAGCCTCTGCGATGCAGGGCGACCCCGAGGTCATCGAATTCCTCAACGAGCAGCTGACCGCCGAACTGACCGCGATCAACCAGTACTTCTTGCACGCCAAGATGCAGGAGAACTTCGGCTGGACGAAGCTCGCGAAGTTCACCAGGTCCGAGTCGATCGACGAGATGAAGCACGCGGAGGTGCTGACCGACCGGATCCTCTTCCTCGAAGGCCTGCCGAACTACCAGCGGCTCTTCCACGTGCGGATCGGCCAGACGGTCGGCGAGATGTTCCAGGCCGACCGGCAGGTCGAGGTCGAGGCGATCGACCGGCTGAAGCGCGGCATCGAGGTGATGCGCGGCAAGGGCGACATCACGTCGGCCACCATCTTCGAGTCGATCCTGGCGGACGAGGAGCACCACATCGACTACCTCGACACCCAGCTCGAACTGCTGGAGAAGCTCGGCGAGCCGCTGTACATCGCCCAGCTGATCGAACAGCCGGAGAGCTGAACCGAGGGGCCGGGCCGCGGGGTCTAGGCGGCCTCGTCGAGCGCGGCGAGCACCGGTTCGCCCCGGTCCGCCAGCTCGCGCCGCGGGCACTCGCCCCGGCCGAGCAGCGCCTGGATGCGCCGCACGCAGGAGCCGCAGTCCGTGCCCGCCTTGCACGCCGAGGCTATCTGGCGCGGCGTGCAGGCTCCGGCGGCCGCGTGGTCCTTGATCTGCTGGTCGGTGACTCCGAAGCAGGAGCAGACGTACACGCGGTTCACCTCCCGGCGGGTCTCTGGCGGGCATCGATAGGTAGAGCCCGTCCGATTGATCGGTGAGGCTAACCTAACCTTACCCGCCTCCCGGGGCCGGTAAAAGCCCCCGTTACGCCGGTGGGGCGCGGATCACAAGGATCCGCGCCCCACCGTCACGCACACCGGAGGATCACTGGTCGCGGTACATCTCCGCCACCAGGAACGCCAGGTCGAGCGACTGGCTGCGGTTGAGCCGCGGGTCGCAGGCCGTCTCGTAGCGCTGGTGCAGGTCGTCGACGAGGATCTCGTCGCCGCCGCCCACGCACTCGGTGACGTCGTCGCCGGTCAGCTCCACGTGGATGCCGCCCGGGTGGGTGCCGAGGCCCTTGTGGACCTCGAAGAAGCCCTTGACCTCGTCGAGCACGTCGTCGAAGCGGCGCGTCTTGTGGCCGGACGCGGCCGAGAAGGTGTTGCCGTGCATCGGGTCGGTGACCCAGGCGACGACCGCGCCGGACGCGGTGACCTTCTCGACCAGGTCGGGCAGCTTGTCGCGGACCTTGTCGGCGCCCATGCGGACGATGAAGGTCAGCCGGCCGGGCTCGCGGTCCGGGTCCAGGCGGTCGACGTACGTCAGCGCCTCGTCCACGGTGGTCGTCGGGCCCAGCTTGATCCCGATCGGGTTGCGGACCTTGGACGCGAACTCGATGTGCGCGTGGTCCAGCTGCCGGGTGCGCTCGCCGATCCAGAGCATGTGGCCCGAGACGTCGTAGAGGCTGCCGGTGCGCGAATCCACGCGGGTCAGCGCGGTCTCGTAGTCGAGCAGCAGCGCCTCGTGCGAGGAGAAGAACTCGACGGCCTTGAACTCCGCCGGGTCGGTGCCGCAGGCCTTCATGAAGTTCAGCGCGTTGTCGATCTCGCGGGCCAGCTGCTCGTAGCGCTGGCCGGAGGGCGACTGCTTCACGAAGTCCTGGTTCCAGGCGTGCACCTGGCGCAGGTCGGCGTAACCGCCGGTGGTGAAGGCGCGCACCAGGTTCAGCGTGGAGGCCGACGCGTGGTACATCCGCTTCAGGCGCTCGGGGTCGGGGATGCGGTCGGCCTCGTTGAAGGCGAAGCCGTTGACCGAGTCGCCCCGGTAGGTCGGCAGGGTCACGCCGTCACGGGTCTCGGTGCCCTTGGAGCGCGGCTTGGAGTACTGGCCCGCGATGCGGCCGACCTTGACCACGGGCACGGAGGCCGCGTAGGTCAGCACCGCGCTCATCTGGAGCAGCGTCTTGAGCTTGGCCCTGATGTGGTCGGCGGACACGGCGTCGAAGGCCTCGGCGCAGTCGCCGCCCTGCAGCAGGAACGCCTCGCCCTTGGCGACGGCTCCCAGGCGGGCGCGCAGCTGGTCGCACTCGCCCGCGAAGACGAGCGGCGGATACGATTCGAGGTCCGCGATCACATCGCGCAGCGCCTCGGCATCGGGGTACTCGGGCTGCTGCGCCGCGGGAAGGTCTCGCCAGGTGTTTCCACCGGCTACGGAGGTATTGGCGTTCACGGTCACCTCGTCAACATTACGGGGTTCTGGGAGCTGTCCAGGACTTGGCCCAATGGGTGAGACTCGGCCGTACTTGGTTCGTACCTGATCCGCACTTCGGCCGTGCTTCGTCCAGTGGGGGCTGCTCAGTAGAACACCGGAGCGCGTGGATATGTCAGATGCCTTTTCCGGCCACGGAGCCGACGAACTGCTGTAGAGTCCCCGGCATGTTCGCGCAGACGACCCAGAACTGGTGGTGGACCGCTCATCCGGCGGCCCACTGATCCGCGCGTTCGCACACCGACGCACAGGCCGCCCGAGGGGCGGCCTTCCGTGTTTTCCGGGGCCGTTCCTCCCAGCTACCGCAGAGGAACCCCGAATGTTCATCGACTCCGCCCAGACCTCCCGGCTCGTCGACCGGCTGCTCGGCGACGACTGCCCGCCCTTCGCCCTGCTCCGCCGCCGCACGCCCGGACGCGACCGCGACACCGTCGAGGTGTTGATCGGCGACGTCCGCCATGCGGACAGACTCGCCGACATCCCCGTCGGCGAGCGGCCCTCGCTCGCCCTGGTGCCGTTCCGCCAGATCAGGGAACGCGGCTTCGACGTGCGCGACGACGGGACGCCGCTCGCCGTGCTGGTCGCCGACGAGGTGCACGAACTGCCGCTCGCCTCCGCCCTGGCGGCACTGCCCGCCCACGGCGTGCGGGTCGAGGACGGCGCCTTCGACGTGTCCGACGAGGAGTACGCCCGGATCGTACGGCGGGTGATCGACGAGGAGATCGGCAGCGGCGAGGGCGCCAACTTCGTCATCCGGCGGACCTTCGAGGGCGACGTCCCCGGCTTCGGACGGGCCGACGCGCTGGCGCTCTTCCGGCGGCTGCTGGCCGGTGAGCGCGGGGCGTACTGGACCTTCGTCGTGCACACGCCCGACCGCACGCTGGTGGGCGCGAGCCCGGAGGTGCACGTGCGGATGTCGGGCGGCACGGTCGTGATGAACCCGATCTCCGGGACGTACCGCTATCCCGCCGACGGGCCGACCCCCGAGGACCTGCTGGCCTTCCTCGGCGACCGCAAGGAGACCGAGGAGCTCTCCATGGTCGTCGACGAGGAGCTGAAGATGATGTGCACCGTCGGGGACATGGGCGGGGTCGTCGTCGGGCCCAGGCTCAAGGAGATGGCGCACCTGGCGCACACCGAGTACGAGCTGCGCGGGCGCTCCTCGCTCGACGTGCGCGAGGTGCTGCGCGAGACGATGTTCGCCGCGACGGTCACCGGGTCGCCGGTGCAGAACGCCTGCCGGGTCATCGAGCGCCACGAGCCGCTGGGGCGGGACGGGCGGGCGCGGGGGTACTACGCGGGGGCGCTGGCCCTGCTCGGGCTGGACGCGGGCGGCGCGCAGACCCTGGACTCGCCGATCCTGATCCGCACGGCCGACGTCTCGCCCGGCGGGCGGCTGCGGGTGCCCGTCGGGGCGACGCTGGTGCGGCACTCCGACCCGGCGGGCGAGGTCGCCGAGACCCACGCCAAGGCGGCGGGCGTGCTGGCCGCGCTGGGCGTGCGGCCGGGGCGGCCCGAGGAGGAGGCGGTACGGCCCCGGCTGGCCGACGATCCCCGGGTGCGGGCGGCGCTGGACGCGCGGCGGGCGGACCTCTCGCCGTTCTGGCTGCGGATGCAGGGGGCCGCGGGTCCCGTGGGCGCGGGCGGGCTGAGCGGTCACGCGCTGATCGTGGACGCGGAGGACACCTTCACCTCGATGCTGGCGCACCTGCTGCGCTCATCGGGCCTCGACGTGACGGTGCGGAGGTACGACGAGCCGGGGCTGCGGGAGGCCGCGCTGGCGCACCGGGGGCCGCTGGTGCTGGGCCCCGGGCCCGGCGATCCGTCCGACGCGGCCGACCCCAAGATGCGGATGCTGCGCGGACTGACCTCGCAGGTGCTGCGCGGGCACGCGTACGGGGTGCTGGGCGTGTGCCTCGGGCACGAGCTGATCGCGGCGGAGCTGGGGCTCGGGATCGTGCGCAAGGAGGTGCCGTACCAGGGGGCGCAGACCCGGATCGAGCTGTTCGGGAGCGCGGAGACGGTCGGCTTCTACAACAGCTTCACCGCGGTGTGCCACGAGGGCGGGGAGCCGTCGGGGGTGGAGGTGAGCCGGGATCCGCGCACCGGGGAGGTGCACGCGCTGCGGGGGGCGGGGTTCGCCGGGGTGCAGTTCCATCCGGAGTCGGTGCTGACGCTGCGCGGGCCGCAGATCGTGGCGGGGCTGCTGGAAGCGGTGGCTCCGGTGCGGGGGTGAGGGCTGGGGGCGGGGGCGCGGGGCGGTGCGGCTGGGGGTACGCGCGGTGCGTGCCCCGCTGCCGCGCGGTTCCCCGCGCCCCGGCGGGTCGCCCCTACCTCGCCGGGGCCTCCGGGACCAGGACGTTCTCCGTGTGGCGGCCCGCGAGGTAGTCCGTCACGTTCTCCACCGTCGTCCCCACGATCTGGCCCACCGCGTCCACGGTGTAGTACGCCTGGTGCGACGTGACCAGCACGTTCGGGAACGTCATCAGCCGCGCCAGCGTGTCGTCCGCGACGCCCTCCAGCGACCTGTCGTGGAAGAAGAGCCCCGCCTCCGCCTCGTACACGTCGAGCCCCACCCCCGCGAAGCGCCCCGCGCGCAGCTCCGTGACCAGGGCGTCCGTGTCGATCAGCCCGCCCCTGCTGGAGTTCACCAGGATCGCGTCGTCCTTCATGGACCGCAGGGCGTCCGCGTCGATGATGTGCCGGGTCCCGGGCAGCAGCGGCACGTGCAGGCTGACCAGGTCGGACTCGGCGAGGAGCCGGTCCTTGTCGACGTACTTCATGCCGAGCTCCACGCACGCCGGGTTCTGGGCGACGTCCCAGCCGAGCAGTTCCATGCCGAAGCCGTGGGCGATCCGGGTGAACGCCTCGCCGATCTTTCCGGTGCCCAGCACGCCCGCCGTCCGGCCGCGCATGTCGCGGCCGAGGAGCCCGTCGAGGCGGAAGTCGAAGTCGCGGGTGCGGCCCGCGGCGCGGACGACGCGGCGGTTGACGGCCATCGCCAGGGTCCAGGCGAATTCGGCGACGGAGTACGGGGAGTAGTACGAGACCCGGGCGACGGTCAGCCCCAGCTGCCGGGCGACGTCGAGGTCGATGTTGTTGAAGCCGGTGGAGCGCTGGGCGACCATCTTCGTGCCGCCCGCGGCGAGGATGCGCAGGACGCGGGCGCCGAGGTCGCAGTTGACGCTGGTGGAGATCACCGCGTAGCCCGCCGCGATGGGCGCGGTGTCCTCGGTGAGGAAGACGTCCAGACAGCGTGCCTCGTGGAGCTCCTCGAACGCCTTCTCGATCAGGGGCTTCTCGTCGGTCTGCACGCCGAATGCCAGGATTTCCACGCGTTTCACCCCTGAAGTGATGCCGGCCCGTGAAGTGATGTCTGCCCGGTACCGCGAATATACGGGTCCGCCGACGGCCCCGCCCGCGCACGGGCGGGGCCGGGGCGCGTCAGCCGAAGAACACTCCGACCTCGGCGTACAGCGCGGGATCGACCGTCTTCAGCCGCGCCGTCGCCTCCGCGACGGGCACCCGCACCACGTCCGTGCCGCGCAGCGCGACCATCGCGCCGAAGTCGCCGTCCCTGACCGCGTCGATGGCGTGCAGCCCGAAGCGGGTCGCCAGCCAGCGGTCGAAGGCGCTCGGCGTGCCGCCGCGCTGGACGTGGCCCAGGACCGTGGTCCTGGCCTCCTTGCCGGTCCTCCGCTCGATCTCGGCGGCCAGCCACTCCCCCACGCCGGAGAGCCTGACGTGGCCGAAGGAGTCGGTCGAGCCGTCCTTGAGGACCATCGCGCCGCCCTTGGGCACGGCGCCCTCGGCGACGACGACGATCGGGGCGTACGAGGCCTTGAAGCGCGAGGTGACCCAGGCGCAGACCCGGTCGAGGTCGAAGGGCTGCTCGGGGATGAGGATGACGTTGGCGCCGCCCGCGAGCCCGGAGTGCAGCGCGATCCATCCGGCGTGCCGGCCCATGACCTCGACGACGAGGACCCGCATGTGGGACTCGGCGGTGGTGTGGAGCCGGTCGATGGCCTCGGTCGCGATGCCCACGGCCGTGTCGAAGCCGAAGGTGTAGTCGGTGGCCGAGAGGTCGTTGTCGATGGTCTTGGGCACGCCGACGCAGGGCACGCCGCACTCGGCGCCGAGCCGCGCGGCGACGCCCAGGGTGTCCTCGCCGCCGATCGTGATCAGCGCGTCCACCTCGTACTTCGCGAGGTTCTCCTTGACCCGGCGCACCCCGTTCTCCGCCTGGAAGGGGTTGGTGCGCGAGGAGCCGATGATGGTGCCGCCGCGCGGCAGGATGCCGCGCACCGCGGGGATGTCGAGCGGCACGGCGTCGCCTTCGAGCGGACCGCGCCAGCCGTCCCGGAATCCGACGAACCCGTAGCCGTACTCCTGTACGCCCTTGCGGACGACGGCTCTGATGACCGCGTTGAGACCGGGGCAGTCGCCGCCTCCGGTCAGTACTCCGACCCGCATGGAATCACGTCCCTTCGCGTGGTGGCCTACGGTCGCCACGCTAGTGGTGACGCAGGTCACTCCGGGATGGGTGGAACCGTGAATTCCCTTGCGGATCAAGGGGATCGGCGGTCCCGCGCGGCGGGCCGCCGGGCCTACGCGTCGTCCAGGCCGCGCTCGATCGCGTACCGCACGAGCTCCACGCGGTTGTGCAGCTGGAGCTTGCCGAGGGTGTTCTGCACGTGGTTCTGGACGGTGCGGTGCGAGATGACCAGGCGCTCGGCGATCTGCTTGTAGCTGAGTCCCTTGGCGACCAGCCGCAGGACCTCGGTCTCCCGGTCCGTGAGCTGCGGGGCCTTCGGCTCGTCGGCGCCGGCCGCGGGCACGGGCTCGGAGGCGAGCCTGCGGTACTCGCCGAGTACCAGGCCCGCGAGCCCCGGCGTGAAGACGGGGTCGCCCACGGCCGTGCGCCGCACGGCGTCGATCAGCTCCTCGGGGCTCGCCGACTTCAGCAGGTAGCCGGTGGCGCCCGACTTCACCGCCTCCAGGACGTCCGCGTGCTCCCCGCTGGCGGACAGCACCAGGACCCGCAGCCGGGGGTCGGTGCCGACCAGCTCCTTGCAGACCTGGACGCCGGGCAGGCCCGGCAGGTTCAGGTCGAGGACCAGCACGTCGGGCGAGACGGCCGTCGCCCTGCGGACCGCCTGCGGGCCGTCGCCCGCCGTCGCGACCACGTCGAACCCGGCCTCGGCCAGGTCGCGGGCCACCGCGTTGCGCCACATCGGGTGGTCGTCGACCACCATCACCCGGATCGCGGGCCGGTCCTCCCCGGCCGCTCCGCCGCCCGTACCCACACCCGTACCGACGCCCGTACCGCCGCCCGCCGTGCCGCTCGTCCCGCTCATCGTCCGGAAACCGCCTTCCCCCGTGGAACCTTCAACTCGACTTCGGTGCCCTGGCCCGGGACCGAGATCAGCTCGGCCGTACCGCCGAGATCGCGCAGCCTGCCCCTGATCGAGAGCGCGACGCCCATCCGGCCCTCGCCCTCCGCCTGGGCGAGCCTGCCCTCCGGGATGCCGGGGCCGTCGTCCCTGACGGTCACGATCACCTCGTCGGGCCAGTCCTCGACCAGGATCCAGGCGCGGGCCTCCTCGCCCGCGTGCACCCGGACATTGTCCAGGGCGGCACTGACGGCGGCGGCCAGCTCCTTCGCCGCCGCCGGGGCGAGCAGCACGGGGGCGCCCGGCTCGGAGAACGTCACCTTCGCCCCGGCGTGCGGGGCGAGCAGCGCGCGCAGGTCGCACGGACCGGCGGCGGCCGGGTCGTCGTGCCCGTCGGGCCCGTCGTGCTCGTCGGCCACCTCGACGGTGCGGACCACCGCGCCCTGCGAGAGGTCCTCCGAGGTGCGCGAGGTGGGCACCAGGCCGCTGGAGACCAGGGTGCGCAGCGCCACCTCCTGCTCCCCCGCCATCCGGCCCAGCTCGGCGGCCTCGCCGCCCAGCGCCGTGCCCCTGCGCTGCACCATGGCCAGGACCTGGAGGACGCTGTCGTGGATGTCGCGCGCCAGGCGCTCCCGCTCGCGGGTCGCCGCCTCGATCTCCAGGGCGCGGGCCAGGGTCCGCTCGGAGGCGCGGGCGACCTCGACGATGTAGCCGATGGCGATGGAGGCGATCCACACCAGCAGGACGTTGTGGAAGGTGTCCCTGCTGGGCTCGCCGCGCTCGATGATGTTGGCGACGGCGACCAGCGAGGACGCGAACCCGGCCCAGCGCCAGCCGCCCTTGATGGCGAAGGCCAGCACGGACCCGGCGGTCCAGATGGTCGGCAGCGTCGGGCCGTCGAAGGTCTGGGCGTCCACGTCGGCGACGGGCGTGAGCAGGATGCCCACCAGGGCGATGGTCAGGTCGACGCCGAGGAAGCGCTTGGTGCAGGCGGCCGCGTTCGCGACCTTGGGGAGGGTCGCCAGGGTCCACACCGCGATCACCGCGAGCACCGCGACGCCCACCCAGGGCCGTTCGAACTTCTCCCGGTGCAGGATGAAGATCACCACCGCGTACCCGGTCGTCAGGACGCGGTACCCGGCCAGGGCGCGCCACAGCGGCAGCTCCACCGACATGCGCACGACGCGCTCGCGCTTCGCCATTCTCCCCACCCCCACAGCGACGCGGTCAGGCCGCGGGCCGTTCCCCCGCGTCCTGGGCACCCTCGGCGTCCTTGGTGCCCTCGGCGCCCTTGGCCGCCTTCTCCGCGGCCTTCGCCGCCTTCTCGGCCTCGGCGATCTGGCGCTTGGCCGCGGTCGCGTAGATGTCCACGTACTCCTGGCCGGAGAGCTTCATGATCTCGTACATGACCTCGTCGGTCACCGAGCGCAGGATGAAGCGGTCGCCGTCCATGCCGTGGTACCGGCTGAAGTCCAGCGGCTTGCCGATCTTGATCCCGGGGCGCATCAGCTTCGGGACGACCTTGCCGGGCGGCTGGATCTTCTCGGTGTCGATCATGGCGACGGGGATGACCGGCGCCCCGGTCGCCAGCGCCACGCGCGCGAGGCCGCCGGGCTTGCCCCGGTAGAGCCGGCCGTCGGGCGAGCGGGTGCCCTCCGGGTAGATGCCGAAGAGCCCGCCGCCCTCGATGACCTCGATGCCCGCGCGGATGGCCGCCTCGCCCGCGCCGCGGACGCCGGAGCGGTCCACCGGGAGCTGGCCGACGCCCTTGAAGAAGGCCGCGGTGAGCTTGCCCTTCACGCCGGGCGAGGTGAAGTACTCGGACTTGGCGATGAAGGTGACCTTGCGGTCGAGCACCGCGGGCAGGAAGAAGGAGTCCGAGAAGGAGAGGTGGTTGCTGGCGAGGATCGCGGGACCCTCGGCGGGCACGTTCTCCAGGCCCTCCACCCAGGGGCGGAAGGCAAGCTTCAGCGACCCTCCGATGGAGAACTTCATGGCGCCGTAGATCACTCGCTTGCCTTCCTCAGGTCCGTCGAACAGACCTTAACCCGATCGTGGCCCCCGCTCCCCCTTTGGATGACGTCAGCGAGCCGGTGGGAGCCTGGTCGGTGCCAGTCCGCTCGCGTACGGTGAAGACACAGCTTTCCGCTGCTGTTTCCCTTCGCGGTTCCCGCTTCGCCTTTCTTCCCCAGTTCCTCCTTCCCGTACTTCTTCCAGCCGTTCCACCTCACGAACAGGAGACCCCGGTGCCGGTCCTTCCCGGAGCCGAGCCGTACCGCCACGAGGGCGGAGAGGTCGGCGTCCTCCTCTGCCACGGATTCACCGGTTCCCCGCAGTCGCTGCGCCCCTGGGCCGAGTACCTGGCCGAGCGCGGTCTGACCGTGTCGCTGCCCCTGCTGCCTGGGCACGGCACGCGCTGGCAGGACATGGCCGTCACCGGCTGGCAGGACTGGTACGCGGAGGTCGACCGCGAGCTGCGCGGCCTCCAGGAGCGCTGCTCGCAGGTCTTCGTCTTCGGCCTCTCGATGGGCGGGGCGCTGACCCTGCGGCTGGCGGCCAAGCACGGCGAAGCGGTCTCCGGCATCGTGGTCGTCAACCCGGCGAACAAGGTGCACGGCCTGGCGGCGCACGCCCTGCCCGTCGTACGCCATCTGGTCCCCACCACCAAGGGCGTGGCGAGCGACATCGCCAAGGAGGGCGTCGAGGAGGTCGGGTACGACCGGGTGCCGCTGCACGCCGCGCACTCGCTGCGGCAGTTCCTGCGGCTGGTCGACGGCGAGCTGCCGCAGGTCACCCAGCCGATGGTGGTGCTGCACAGCCCGCAGGACCACGTGGTGCCGCCGGTCGACACCGCCCGGGTCCTCAGCCGCGTCTCCTCGTCGGATGTCAAGGAGATCGTGCTGGAACAGAGCTACCACGTCGCGACGTTGGACCACGATGCGGAGCGGATTTTCGACGAGAGCCACGCGTTCATCTGCCGCCTCGCTCCGAGCATCGGGAAGAAGGGGAGCACGAGCGGTGGCTGAGCCTGAGCAGCACGACGCGCACGAACCGGACCGGGAGCGCGCGCGGGAGCGCGAGCCGGAGAGCGTCACCGGCGGCGGCGCGGACCTGGGCGCCAAGGACGGCGTGGGCGGCGGGCCCGAGCCGCAGCCGATCGACGAGGACGCGGCCTGGGCCGCGATCGTCGCGGGGTACGGCGAGGAGCCCGCGGACCCGCCGGGCGCGAAGCCGTTCAAGTCGGTGGAGGACCTGGCGCTGCTGGAGCCGGACGAGCTGAACGGCGAGGAGGGCGCGAAGGCGAAGGACCGCCCGAAGCCGCCGGAGAAGCCGCTCGGCAGCTCGGTGGTCTTCGCCCCCGGCGTGGGCGGGCCGCGCGACTACGAGGTGGCCCAGCCCAAGGACGACGACCTCGACGGGAGCGACGAGGGGCACTTCGTGCCGCCGGAGCCCCCGCCGCTGCCCGAGGCCGACGTCACGGCGAAGTTCGCCTGGCTCGCGGTGATCGGCGGACCGGTGCTCATGCTGCTCGCGGTGCTGTTCCGCTGGGAGCTCACGTGGTGGCTGACCACGGTGTGCATCGGCGGCTTCCTGGGCGGCTTCGCGACGCTGGTGGCCCGGATGAAGAGCGACGACGACGAGGACTACGACGACCCGGGGCGGGGCGCGGTGGTCTGAGCGCCGGTGTCCGGGCCCGCCCGCCCTTCCCGGGCGGGCGGGCCCACCGCCGTACGGGCGTCAGACGACCGTGCGCCGGTAGACCTGGCGCGAGCCGCCCTCGGGGCCGGGCCCGGCCGCCTCGCCCGGGGTGAAGCCCAGGCGCTCGTAGAAGACCCGGGCCCCGCTGGTCACCGCGCCGGGGTGGTCGGCCCCGAAGGTGATCACCTCAACGACCGCGGGGCCCGTCACGTACCTGCGCACGGCGTCGTCGACGAGCGCGCGCCCCGCGCCCGTGCCGCGCGCCCGCTCGGCGACGACCAGCCAGTGCAGGTGGTACGTCGCAGCGCCCTCGCCCTCGCCCCCGCCGTCTCCCCCGCCCGCGTCCGCGCCCGCGTCCGCCCCGAACAGCAGGCCGCCGAGGAGCCCGGCGCCCGGCCGGGCGCCGGGCTCCTGTGCGACGAGGGCGGCCGACCCCCGGATGCTCCCGCGCACCGCGTCGTGGAAGCCGGGCTCCTCGACCATGGCGCCGAACCAGTGCTCGACCTCGGCGGCGAGGGCGAGGAAGCCGGGGAAGTCCGCTTCGACCGCGGGCCGGACGATCATGCCGCCGCGCCGCCGTTCCCGTCCCGGCCCCCGACCACCTTCGCCACGAAGGCTTCGAGGTTGCCCAGCATGCGGGCGATCCGCTCCTCGGTCGTCAGGCTCTCCTCGTACCGCCCGGTGCGCAGCTTGGGCTGCCGCTTGCCCCGTACGTACAGGGAGCAGGCCAGGTCCGCGCAGACGTAGATGCCGACGGTGTCGCCCGAGCGGCCCCTGGGGCCCGCGAGCGGGGCCGCGAGGAGGGTGACGCCGGACGAGGCGTGGCCGGTGTAGCAGAGCTGGCAGATGCTGGACTTCACCGCGCTGGTGCGGGTGGCGCCCGGGACCCGCAGGCCGATGCCGAGCGGCCCTTCGGGGCCCGCCAGCACGAGGTGCGCGCGCAGCGGCGCGCCCGGGTCGATCCAGCCGAGGAAGTCCAGGTCGTCCCAGGGGAGTTCGGCGAAGTCGAGGGGTAGTTTCAGGCGGGCCGCCTCGCCCTTCGTGGAGTTCACGAAGGAGGCGCGGATCTGCTTCTCGCTGAGCGGTTTCACGGGGGTCGACCGTACGTGGCGTGCGGCGCGCCCGCATCCGGTTATCGGCCTGCGGGCGCGGTGGCCGCGGGCACCCGGAGGGCGGCGAGGACCGGGAGGTGGTCCGTCGCGGCGCGCAGGTCCGCCTCCGAGATGCCGGGCAGGCCGTGCGGCACGCCGCAGCCCAGCACCTCCACTCCCCCGGTCGCGAGGACCGCGTCGATGCGCTGGTGGGGGTCGGCTGGGGTCGAGGTGTGCTCGCCGCCCCAGGGGCGTACCGCCCAGCAGTCCTGGAGCTCGCCCGCGAGCCGGCGGAACGTGCGGCCGCCGGGCCGTTCGTTGAGGTCGCCCGCGACGAGCGCGTGCTCCGTGCCCAGCGCCTCCAGCCGGTCGAGCAGCATGCCCGCCTGGGCGTACCGCTCGTCGGTCTGGAGGCTGAGGTGGCAGCTGAGCAGGCCGATGCGGGTGCCCGCGACGCGGACGACGGCGGTGGCGAAGCCGCGGCGGTGCAGGCCGGGGGTGAGCGGGAGGAGCACGTCCTCGGTGCGTTCGACGCCCACCCGCAGCGAGCACAGCAGCATCGGGCCCGTGGCGGTGGCGCCGCCCGTGAGGACGTAGAGGCCGCTCTTGGCGGCGAGGCGGGCGGCGTGCTTGCGCCAGCGGAAGAAGCGGGGGGCCTCTTGGAGGAAGACGAGGTCGGGTTCGCAGGCGCGGATGACGCGGGCGATGGCGTCCTCGTCGTCGCGCATCGAGCGGATGTTGTAGCTGAGGACCCTCAGGACCGCGGAGCCGTCGGGGTCGGTGCGGGAAGGGGGCAGCGGAGGAAGGTGCGCGGCGACCATGGGGATCAAGATACGGCGCCGGGGCGGGAGTTGGGGGTGCGGCGCGGGCGGGCCCGGTGGGCGGGTGCCGGGTCAGGACCGCTCCCGCGCGGTTCCCCGCGCCCCCGGGAGGGGGCGCGGGGAACTCCCGTTACCCCTGCCTCGCCAGGTCAGCCGCGCCCACCAGGCCGGCCTTGTTGCCGAGCTGCGCCGCCAGGACCTGCGCGTGCGGGCGCCACTGCCCGCCGATCAGCCACCGCCGGAACGACTTCCGGATCGGATCGAGCACCAGCTCGCCCTCGTCCGACACGCCGCCGCCCACGATGAACGCCGACGGGTCGAAGAGCGACGCCAGGTCCGCCAGGCCCGCGCCCGCCCAGCGCGCCAGCTCCCGGAAGGAGTCGACGGCCACCGGGTCGCCCTGTCGGGCGGCGGCGGAGACGTGCTTGCCCTCGATGCCGTCGGGCGTGCCGTCGCCGAGCCCGAGCAGGATCTCCGCGTTCTCCGGCGTCGCGTGGGCGCGCTGCTTCGCGTACCGCACGAGGGCGCGCCCCGACGCGTACTGCTCCCAGCAGCCCTGGCTGCCGCAGCCGCACAGCAGCCCGTCCGGGACGACCCGGACGTGCCCGAACTCCGCCGCGACGCCGAAGCGCCCGCGCCGCAGCTTGTTGCCGATGATGATGCCGCCGCCCAGGCCCGTGCCGAGCGTGATGCAGATGACGTCGTCGTGGCCCTGGCCCGCGCCGAACCTGTACTCGCCCCAGGCCGCGGCGTTCGCGTCGTTCTCCACCACGACGGGGAGGCCGACGCGCTGCTCGACCTTGTCCTTCAGCGGCTCGTGGCGCCAGTCGATGTTGGGGGCGAAGAGCACCGTCGCGCGCTTGTCGTCGACGTAGCCCGCCGCGCCGATGCCGACGGCCTCGATGTCACTGCCGTCGCCGGCGCCGGCGACCGCGGTGCAGATCGCGTCCACGATGCCCTCGGGGGTTCCCGGGGTGGGCACCTTGTGGGTGGAGAGGATCCGGCCCTCCTCGTCGACCACTCCGGCCGCGATCTTCGTACCGCCGATGTCGACGCCGATGGTGAGTCCCATGTGTCCCTCAGTTTTCGGTCGAGCCCCGCTGCGGCCAACCGTACCCGAGCGAGCGGGCCCTCCCGCGGTCCGTCTCGGGGACCGGCGCCCCGAGTCCGCGCCTCAGTCGAGGTCGATGGGCTCGCCCGGTCCCTGGCCCTCGTCCTTCCCCGCGGAGGGGTCGGCGGACGGGTCAGCCGACGGGGCGGCCGAGTCCGTCCGGCCGGCGGGCGTGGCGCGCTCCTCGCCCTGCGTCCAGCGGCGCTCGTGCCCCTCGACGGCCGAGCGGTAGGCCGCCAGCAGTTCACCGCCCGCCTGGGCGAGGTGGTCGAAGACCTCGGGGTTGCGCCTGACGACCGGCTCGACGGCCGACTTGGCCTGGTTGATCAGCTGGTTGACCATGCCCGTCGCGGCCATCCCGGGCAGGCTCGACTGGAACGCGGCGAGCTTGTCCGTGACGGCCTCGGCCAGCTTGCGCAGCTCCTCGGCGGCCGAGCCGGGCGGCGGCCCGTACTGCGCGCGGCGCCTGGCCCTCTCCGCCTCCAGGTCCTCGGCGCAGGCGCTGGCCCAGGCGTCGGAGTCGACGGGGCGGTCGGTGGCTTCGCTCATTGCGGGCTCCTGCGCGGCGGGTGTGCGGTGGACGTGTCGCGGCCGGGCGGCCGTCGCCCGCGGAGTGCGGGCCGTACCACCGACGTTACCCGAACGGCCGTATGCCGTTCAGGGCGTACGGGGCCACTGCCCGGGGTCGGGCCTGAACCGCACGCTCAGGACGCCGTCCGCGAGCCCCGCGCCCGCGACGTCGCAGCGGCGCAGCGCGGACGGCAGCGGCAGGACTCGGCGGAAGCGGCCGACGGTGAGCAGCAGTTCGTCGCCCTTGCGGACCAGGCCGAGGTCGGACTTGACCGCGCCGGGCAGCGGGATCCGCCAGACCAGGAGGCCGTCGGCGGCGCGCCGGTCCTCGACGGTGGAGCGGACGGGCGCGGCGGGCGCGGGCTCGCCGGGGTCGAGGAGCGCCAGGTCCTCGGGGCCGCGCGGGTCGCGCCCCAGGTGCGGCACCTCGTGCACGGGTCCGGCGAGCTCCTTGGCGTACGCCTGCTGCTGTGCGGCGAGGCCGGCGAGCCAGGGGTCGGGCGAGCCGGTCGGCAGCATCCGGTTGGCGAGGACGGCCTCGACGGCGAGGCCGTGCAGGGCGAGGCCGGTGCGGGCGGCGCGCAGGGCGCGCGCGGCGGCGGGGCCCGGTTCGGCGACGAGGCGCAGGGAGGTGGTGGGCGCCTCGACGACGGCCTGGACCGCGGCCAGCTCGTCCGCCCAGCGCGCGGCGGTCCCGTAGAGCCACTGGGCGGGCATCGGGACCCCGGCGAGCTGGGCGAGCATCGGGCGCAGGGCGCGCGCGGCCTGCCGCTCGGGCGGCAGCAGCCTGCGCAGGTAGCGGCGGAGCTGTTCGGGCAGCGCGAGGGTGGCGAGGGTGTCGTGGACCGGCGGCAGGTCGACGACGACCAGGTCGTGGCCCGAGCCGGGGGCGGCCCGCAGGGCGCGCAGCAGGGCGAGCCGGTCCGCGCCGGGCAGCTCGGTCAGCTCCTCGCCTTCGAGGCGGTCGGCGCCGACCAGGTCGAGCAGGGCCGCGCCGCGCTCCTGGAGGGCGAGCAGGTCCGTGCGGAACTGGGCGCCGGAGTCGATGCGCGCGGCCCACAGGCCGGGCGCCGCCTCGACCGGTTCGCCCCAGGGCCCGTCCTGGGCCCCGGGGAGCGGGACGGCGAGCACGTCGGCCGGCGAGTCGCCGGGGTCGGCGCAGAGCAGCAGCACGCGCTCGCCGCGCCGGGCGGCGGCGAGCGCGGTGGCGGCCGCGAGGGTGGTACGGCCCGCACCGCCGAGTCCGGTGACCAGGACCGTACGCATCGGTGCGGCCCCTACGCCCTGGGGTCCGACTCGACCGGCTTGGGGCCCGACTCGACGCGCTTCTTCAGCCCGGCGAGCGCGCGGTCGATGATGACCTTCTCGGCCTTGCGCTTGATCATGCCGAGCATGGGGATCTTGACGTCGACGGTCAGCCGGTAGGTGACCTCGGTGCGGTCGCCGCCGACGGGCGCGAGCCGGTAGGAGCCGTCCAGGGAGCGGAGCATCTGGGACTTGACCAGGGTCCAGCTGACCTCGTTCTCACCGGTCCAGGTGTACGCGAGGGTGTGGTCGTCCTTGATGGCGCCCGCGTCGAGCACCAGCCTGACCTTCTCGGCGCGGCCCCGGTCGTCGGCGGCCAGCACCTCGGCCAGCTTCACCTCGCCGGTCCACTCGGGGTAGCGCGCGAAGTCGGCGATCACTCCCATGACGTCGGCGGGTGCCGCCTCGATCGTGATGCTCGAACTGGTGTGTTCCGCCATCGCCATGGCTCCTCATGGTCCGGTCGTCGTCCAGCCCGGTCGTCCGCTGGGCATCTGGATGTGCGGCTGGGTGTGCAGCGTGCAGGCTATCGCGTGTGCGCGGGTCACCATTCCAGGGCCCAGGGCCGTCCGGTCGCCGCGAAATGCCCGACGTTCACGCACTCCGTGGCGCCGATGCGCATGCGGCGGGCGAGTGGCTGGTGGACGTGGCCGAAGAGCGCGTACCTGGGGCGCGTGCGGCGGACGGCGTCCAGGAGGGCGCGGCTGCCGCGTTCGAAGCGGCGGGCGACGGTGTCGTAGGTCAGTTCGGGGACGTCCGGCGGGATGTGCGAGCACAGGACGTCGACCTCGCCGAGCGCCTCGACCTTGGCGGCGTACTCCTCGTCGGAGATCTCGTACGGGGTGCGCATCGGGGTGCGCAGGCCGCCGCCGACGAAGCCGAAGACGAGGCCGCCGATCTCGGCGCGTTCGCCGTCCAGGACGGTGGTGCCCGGGGCGGCGTACTCCGGCCACAGGTCCGGCATGTCGACGTTGCCGTAGGTGGCGTACGTCGGAGCGGGGAAGGCCGCGAAGAGTTCGGCGTACTGCCTGCGGACGGCCGCCTCGATGGCGCTCGCCTTCTCCACGCCCCGGGCCGTCAGCCCGGCCCAGAGCTCGCGCCCCAGGTCACGGGCCTCGTCGAAGCGGCGCGCCGTGCGCAGCTCGACGAGCCGGTCGGCGTTCTCGGTGCCGAAGAGGTCGGGGAAGATGCCGCGCGAGTGGTCGGCGTAGTCCAGGAAGAGGACCAGGTCGCCCAGACAGATCAGTGCGTCGGCGCCGTCCCCCGCACGGGCGAGGTCCTCGGCGTTCCCGTGCACGTCACTGACCACGTTCACTCGCATGCCGATCACCCTAGGCGGCCCGGGGGTGACTGGATAGAGGGGGCCGGACCTGCGGTTACTTCCGAGTCGCCGAAGGGGTCGACTACTGTTCCCGATGCACCGCCACAATCGTGTGACGCAGAGAACATCTGGCCAGGACCCCCTATCGGTAAGTGAGTACTGGTGGGTAACGTCCGGGCAGTCCAGTCGTGCTCTACCCCCACTGAGCACCTGCCCGACCTTGGACCGCAGCCGGTGGAACACAGAGCCGTGGCGCCGGCGCCCGATGAGGAGCAGCAGTCTTGCGCGAGTTCAGCCTTCCGGCCCTGTACGAGGTCCCCTCGGACGGCAACCTGACGGATCTCATCCGCCGCAACGCCTCTCAGCACCCGGACGTGGCGGTGATGAGCCGCAAGGTCGCCGGCGCCTGGGCCGACGTCACCGCCAAGCAGTTCCTCGCCGAGGTCCGCGGGGTCGCCAAGGGCCTGATCGCCTCCGGCGTCGAGCCGGGCGACCGGGTCGCCCTGCTGTCGCGCACCCGCTACGAGTGGGTGCTCTTCGACTTCGCGATCTGGAGCGCGGGCGCGGTGACCGTGCCGGTGTACGAGACCAGCTCGCCCGAGCAGATCCAGTGGATCCTCGGCGACTCCGGCACCCGGGTGTGCGTCGTGGAGTCGGCGGCGCACGCGGCGTCGGTGGAGTCCGTGCGCGGCGCCCTGCCCGCCCTGGAGGGCGTCTGGGAGCTGGAGGGCGACGCGGTGCGGCGGCTGACGGCCGCGGGCGGCGACGTGCCGGACGCGCTGCTGGACGAGCGGATGTCCTCGGCGCACGCGGACGACCCGGCGACGATCGTCTACACCTCGGGCACGACGGGCCGCCCGAAGGGCTGCGTGCTCACCCACCGCTCGTTCTTCGCGGAGTGCGGCAACGTCGTGGAGCGCCTGAAGCCGCTCTTCCGTACGGGCGAGTGCTCGGTGCTGCTCTTCCTCCCGGCCGCGCACGTCTTCGGGCGGCTGGTGGAGGTCGCGTCGGTGATGGCGCCGATCAAGCTGGGCTGCGTGCCGGACATCAAGAACCTCACCGACGACCTGGCGTCCTTCAGGCCGACGCTGATCCTCGGCGTGCCGCGGGTCTTCGAGAAGGTCTACAACTCGGCGCGCGCCAAGGCGCAGGCCGACGGCAAGGGCAAGATCTTCGACAGGGCCGCGCACACCGCCATCGCGTACAGCCGGGCGATCTCCACGCCCGCGGGCCCGTCCTTCGGGCTGCGGCTCAAGCACAAGGTCTACGACAAGCTGGTCTTCTCCAAGCTGCGCGCGGTGCTCGGCGGGCGCGGCGAGTACGCGATCTCCGGCGGCGCGCCGCTGGGCGAGCGCCTGGGCCACTTCTTCCGGGGCATCGGCTTCACGGTCCTGGAGGGCTACGGCCTGACCGAGTCGTGCGCGGCGACCGCGTTCAACCCGTGGGACCGGCAGAAGATCGGTACGGTCGGGCAGCCGCTGCCGGGCTCCGTGGTGCGGATCGCGGACGACGGGGAGGTGCTGCTGCACGGCGAGCACCTGTTCACGGGCTACTGGAACAACCCGGCGGCGACCGCCGAGGCGCTGGCCGACGGCTGGTTCCACACCGGGGACATCGGCACCCTGGACGAGGACGGCTACCTCGCGATCACGGGCCGCAAGAAGGAGATCCTGGTGACGGCGGGCGGCAAGAACGTCGCGCCCGCGGTGATCGAGGACCGGATCAGGGCGCACGCGCTGGTCGGCGAGTGCATGGTGGTCGGCGACGGGCGGCCGTTCGTCGGCGCGCTGATCACGCTGGACGAGGAGTTCCTGGGGCGCTGGGCGGTCGAGCACGGCAAGCCCGCGGGGGCGGACGCGGCGACGCTGCGCGACGACCCGGAGCTGCTGGCCGAGGTGCAGCGGGCGGTGGACGACGGGAACGCGGCGGTCTCAAAGGCGGAATCGGTGCGGAAATTCCGCGTGCTCACCTCCCAGTTCACGGAGGAGGCGGGGCACATCACCCCGTCCCTGAAGCTGAAGCGCAACGTGGTGGCGAAGGACTTCGCCGACGAGATCGAGGCGATCTACCGGGCGTAGGCGTCCGGTACGTCCTCCGCGATGACGCGCGCCATGGTCCGCTCGGCGAGGGCGGTGATGGTGACCAGCGGGTTGACGCCGATGGAGCCCGGGACCAGGGCCCCGTCGGTGACGTACAGCCCGGGGCAGCCCTTGACCCGGCCGTAGTCGTCGGTGGCCTCGCCGAGCACGCAGCCGCCGAGCGGGTGGTAGGTGAAGCTCGCCTGGAAGGGCTTGTTGTCGCCGAACAGGTCGTACCGGTAGATCGTGACGTTCTTGCGGTTGATGCGGTCGAAGAGCGACTTGGCGGCGGTGACCGAGGGCTCGCTCTGGGACGCGGTCCAGTTCAGCCGCGCCGAGTCGGTGGCCGCGTCGTAGCGGAAGGTGCCGCGCTCGGGGTTCTTGGTGATCGCGAGGTAGAGGCTGGCCCAGGTCTCGATGCCGGTGGGCAGCGGGGCGATCTCCGCGAAGACCGGGTGGGTGGGGTTGTCCCAGTCGTCGATGCCCATGACGGGCACGGTCGACTGGTTGACGCCCGTGGTGTCCCAGATGTGGTTGGCGCGGCCGGTCATGACGTTGCCGTTGGTGCCCCAGTTGGTGCCGACGCGCTCGCTGAGCGCGGGCAGGGCGCCGGTCTCCCTGGCCCGTACGAGGAGTTCGGTGGTGCCGACGCTGCCCGCGCCGAGGAAGAGCCGGTCGCAGCTGATCTCGCGGACGGCGGTGACCCGGCCCGCCGCGTCGGTCACCTCGGCGGTGACGACGTAGGTGCCGCCGGGCCCCCGGTGGATCGCCCTGGCGCGGTGCAGGGTCTCGATGGTGACGCGGCCGGTGCCGAGGGCGGCGGCGAGGTAGCTCTTGTCGAGGCTCCGCTTGCCGTGGTTGTTGCCGTAGAGCAGTTCGCCGCCGAGCGCGGACCTCGGGGCCTGCCCGTCCGCCTCGCGGCGCATGTGCCCGAAGTCGTACACGTTGGGCACGAAGACGGTCTTGAGGCCGGTGTTGTGGGCGTGCGCGCGGGAGACGCGGCTGAAGCGGTACCACTCGGTCGACTCGAACCACGCCTGGTCCATGGTGTTGACGCCGAGGGTGCGCAGAGCGCGCGGGTAGTGGGTGGCGTACATCTCGGCGGCGTCGACGCGCGGCAGCACCTCGGAGAAGTACGCGCGGGACGGGACCACGGACATGCCGCCGTTGACCAGGGAGCCGCCGCCGACCCCGCGGCCCAGGTAGACGGACATGTCGCCGTAGTTCACCCGGTCGAGTACGCCGGGGTAGGGGTTGATGTCCTTGTTGATGTCGAACCAGAGGAAGGTCGCGAGCGGGGCCTCGGTGCGGGTGCGGAACCACATGGAGCGGTGGTCGGGGGCGGTGATGGGACAGAAGACCTTGCCGTCGGGGCCGGGGGTGTTCCAGAGGCGGCCCATCTCCAGGACGGTGGTGCGGACGCCGGCCTCGGCGAGGCGCAGGGCGGCGACGGAGGCGCCGTAGCCGGAGCCTATGACGAGGGCGGGGGCGTGGTCGGGGGGCGTGGTCGCCGCGTCGGCCGCTCGGGCGGGGGCGAGGGTGATGCGGGTCGCGCCGATGGCGGCGGCGGTCTGGAGGGCGGCGAGGCCCAGAAGGTGACGACGCGTCAGGTTTCTTGTCATGTGCGGAGCATGGGCGGAGGGCGGGGTTCCGCGAAGGGTGGACGTCGCCTCAGATCGGAGTGACCGTCACTTCTGAGAACGTCCGGGGCACGGGTGTACACCCGGGTGCCCCGGGGGGGGGCGCCGTTTCGCCTGCGGCGGGCGGCACCCCACCCCGCCCCTTCCCGAAACCCTGCCGGGGGCTAGGTGGGTGGGGTGCTCGTGGCGAGCCCGCTCGCGCTGGGTGGGCACGCGCGGCGTGTGCCCCACTCCCGCGCAGTTCCCCGCGCCCCTAGGTGGTCCGTCGTACCGGGGCCGTTCAGCACAGGCGCCCCGTCAGGGGCGCGGGGAACTGCGCGACCAGCCCTCCACCGGCCCGCAGGTGACCACCCCGCGCGAGCGGGCTCGCCACCCCGGGGTCCAGGGGCTACAGCAGCGCGCGCAGCCTCTCCGCCAGGAGGTCCCACCTCCAGCGCTCCTCCACCCACGCCCGCCCCCGCGCCCCCATCCGCGCCCGCAGCTCCGCGTCCTGGAGCAGCGCCACGATCCGCTCCGCCGACTCCTCGGGCTCGGTGCCCCGCACCACCCACCCGGTCTCCCCGTCCAGCACCGCGTCCGGCGCCCCGCCCGAGTCGCCCGCGACCACCGGCAGGCCCGTCGCGGACGCCTCCAGGTAGACGATGCCCAGGCCCTCCACGTCGAGCCCGCCGCGCCGCGTGCGGCACGGCATCGCGAAGACGTCGCCCGCCCCGTAGTGCGCGGGCAGCTCCGCCCAGGGCACCGCGCCGGTGAAGCGCACGGACTCCGCGACCCCGGTGTCCGCGGCGAGCCGCCGCAGGTCCGCCTCGTACGGCCCGCCGCCCACGATCAGCAGCACCGTCTCCGGCACCTGCCGCAGGATCGAGGGCAGGGCCCTGATCAGCGTGTCCTGGCCCTTGCGCGGCACGAGGCGCGAGACGCAGACCACCACGGGGCGCTCGCTCAGGCCGAGCCGCGCGCGCACCGCGTCGCCGCCCGACCCGGGGTGGAAGGTCTTCTCGTCCACGCCGGGCGGCAGCTGGACCATCCGCCCGGCCGCCTCCGGCGTCAGCGCGGACGCGATGCGCGAGCGCGTGTACTCGCCCAGATAGGTGATCGTGTCCGTGGCATCGCCGATCCGCCGCAGCAGCTGCCGGGACGCGGGCAGCTGCGCCCACCCCGCCTCGTGGCCGTGCGTCGTGGCGACGAGACGCCGCGCGCCCGCCTTCCGCAGCGCGGGCGCCATCAGGCCCAGCGGAGCCGCCGCGCCGAACCACACCGACGTGCAGCCGTGTTCGCGCAGCAGCTCGGTGGCGCGCCGGGTGACCCCGGGCGTCGGCAGCAGCATCGTCGTACGGTCCCGCACCACCCGGAAGGGCTGTTCCGCGTCGAAGGCGGCGGTCGCCAGGGCGCCCTCCTCGCCCCGCTTCCACGTCGACGCGTAGACGACGATCCCGGCCGGGTCCAGCCGCAGCGCCATGTTGTGCAGGAACGCCTGGATGCCACCGGGGCGGGGCGGGAAGTCATTGGTCACGATCAAGGTCTTGTGCATCGCCGCCGACAGTACCGGGCGCCCCCGCGTCAGCCCAGCCGCTCCCGCAGGTAGTCGCGCCACCGGGCGGTGAACTCCGCGGGCGTGGTGGCGAGGACGTCGTTCATCGCCTTCTCCACCGCGCCCTCGCGCCTCGGGTGCGCGCCGACCGCCCGGTAGAAGGCCGTCAGCTTCGCCTCGCCCCACTCCTCGGCGATCAGTTCGCACGCCAGCCAGCCGCCCTCGTAGCCGCGCGCCAGCCGGTCGGGGTCCTCGGCGTCCCCCTCGAAGCCGAACTCCGCGTCGCCCGGCAGCTCGACGGGCCCGGTGCCGCCCAGCACCGCGCGCCGCAGCTCGGGCGCGGCCTGCGCGGCGCTGCGCCCCGTGCCCCGGTACGCCGCCCAGTCCGCGAAGCCCTCCGAGAGCCACATGGGCGTGGCCGCCGAGGTGTGGGTACGGGTCGCGACGTGGGCGGTCTCGTGGGTGAGGACGACGCGCTGCCCGAAGTCGCCGAGCAGGCCGTACGCCTCCGGGTTCACGATCACCCGGTCGGCGGGCGCGGTCCCCGACCCGCCCGCCTCGCCCGTGGTGACCGCGGCGATGCCCCGGTAGCCGGCCGCGGGGGCCCCGAGGAGGCCCGCCATCCCGTCGAGCGACGCGGGCACCAGGACGACCACGCGCCGGGCCCAGGCGCCGGGCCAGGCGGCGCTGACGGCGGGCACCGCGCGGTCGGCGTCCCCGGCGATCCCCTTGAGCCTGGCCCGGCTCTGCCCGACCCCGAGGACCAGGCTGCGGGCGCCGTGCACCACCTGTACGTCGCCCTGCTGCCACAGCTGGCGGCCGCCGTCCTCGCCGGGCCGGTCCGCGGTGACGTACCACCGCCCGTCCCTGCGGCCCAGCTCCAGCTCGCGCTCGGCGGTGACCGGGACGCTGTCGTACCCGGTGATGCGGTAGCGCAGTTCGGCCCGGACGGTGGCCCGGTCGCCGCCCTCGCGCTCCACGCCCGCGACGCGGTACTCCCAGGAGCTCAGCGGCACGTCCGCGAGGTTGGCGAATTCCGTGCGCTGCGCCGCCCGCAGCCCCGTCGCGCCCGGGTCGACGGCGGCGAGGTAGCCGTCGGCGTCCCGGGCCAGGACGGCGGCGGCGCGGCCGTCCAGGGTGTGCTGGATGTCGCGCGCGACGGTGTCGGGGGCCGTGCCGGGCGCGCCACAGGCGGACGCCAGGAGCAGCAGTGCGCCCCCGAGTCCCGCACCGCCCCTGCGCCTCGCCGCACCTCGCGCGCCTCCGTGACCAGCCACAGGGCCGATCGTACGGAATGCGGTGCGGGTCAGACGCGGGTCACCGACGAGATCGGCATCATTCCGACGGGGTCGTAGCGCACCGCCGCACCGGGGTAGGGGGCGTGCACGACCTGGCCGTTGCCCATGTACATCCCGATGTGGCTGGCGTCGTCCCGGTAGGCCACGAGGTCGCCCGGCTGCGCCTCGGAGAGGGGGACCTGGCGCCCCGCGTACCGCTGCGCCTGCGAGGTGCGCGGCAGTCCGACGCCCGCCTGGGCGTACGACCACTGGGTGAGCCCCGAGCAGTCGAAGCCGCTCGGCCCGTTGGCGCCCCAGATGTACGGGCGGCCCACCGCCTGCCGCGCGGCCGTCACCGCGGCGGCGGCGCGCGAGGAGGACGGGGTGCCGGAGAGCGCGGGCATCGCGTCGCGGCCCGAGCGGGAGGCCCGGTCGAACTCCGCGCGCTCCTCGGTGGGCAGGGCGTTGAGCATGCGCCGCGCCTCGGCGAGCTTGCGGGTGACGGCGCGCTTCTGGCCGGCCACCTCGGCGCGGCTGCGCTCCAGTTCGGCGAGCTTGCGGGCGGCCTCGGCGCGCTCCTGGCCCAGTTGGCGCTGGGCCTGCTGCACCTCGCGCAGGGCGCCCGCCTGGCGCAGGCTGATCCGGTCGAGGGCCGCGGCCTTCTCCAGGTAGGAGTCGGGGTCGTCGGACAGCAGCAGGGTGAGCGCCGGGTCCATGCCGCTCGCCCGGTACTGGGCCCCGGCGATGGCGCCCAGCGCGGTGCGCATGCGGTTGATGCGCTCCTGGCCCCGCGCGGTGCGGTCGCGGGCCTCGGCGACCTGGGTGCGCAGCCGGTCGGCGTTCTCCTCGGCCTTGTTGTACCGCTCCGTCGCCTTCTCGGCCTCGGCGTAGAGCCGGTCGACCTTCGCCTGGGTGGTGACGGTGTCGGCCTGCGGGTCCGCGTTGGCCGGGGCCGTGCCGCAGACCGCCGCGGTGGCCGCCGCGGCGGACAGGACGGTGACCTTGACCCGGGCGCTCTGCGTGAGGCCGGAAGCTGTGGGGGGACGACGATGGGACGCCACGGGCAGCCGCACTCCCTTCCGCTGATCTGCTGTCAGGACAGGGGCAGACAGTAGCCGGGCGACCACACCCCGACCAACGACGACCGGCGCCCGCGTTCTGCGGCAAAAGGGCCGCCCCGCCTCAGACCAACAGGTCATGGGCGGGGCGGGGAGTCAGTCTGCGGCCTCGAAATTCGCCCGGATGGGCGGGTGTGGCCGGGGCGCGGCGCAGAAGTCGCGGGGTGGTCCCGCGGGCTCGTGCGGCCGCGCCGTACAGCGGTGTCAGCCTCCGATGCGGACGCCGAACTGGAAGCTGCCCAGGTAGTCCATGGACTCGTAGCGGACGGACGCGCCGGGCTTCGGGGCGTGCAGGACCTGGTTGTTGCCGGCGTAGAAGCCGACGTGCGACAGGCCGTTGAAGAACACCAGGTCGCCGGGGCGCAGTTCGCTGCGGCCGACCTTCGGGCCGTCGTTCTGCTGGGTGTACGTCACCCGGGATATGTGCACGTTGACCTGGGCGAAGGCCCACTGGGTCAGCCCGGAGCAGTCGTAGGCGTCGGGGCCCTCGAAGCCGGAGCGGTACGGCTTGCCGACCTGGGTGGCGGCCTTGGCCATGGCGGCGGCGCCGACCTGCGATGCGGGCACCTCGTTGCCCAGCTCGACGCGGTCGCCCGCGGCGCGGCTGGCGCGCTGCTCCTCCTGCTTCATGGCCGCGCGCTCCTGCGCGGTCATCGAGTTGAGGAGCTTCTGCGCGGCGCCGAGCTTGGTCTGCAGGGCGCGCTTCTTGGCGCCCATCTCCTTGCGGACCTTCTCCAGCTCCGCGAGCTTGTCCTGGGCCTCCTTGCGCTGCTGCGCGAGGACCCGCTGCTTCTCCTGCACGGTGCGCAGGGCCTCGGCCTGCTTGGCGGAGATCTGGTCGACGGTGGACGCCTTGTCGAGGAAGCCGTCCGGGTCGGAGGAGAGGAAGAGCTGCACGGCCGGGTCGATGCCGCCGCTGCGGTACTGCGCCGCGGCGAGCGCGCCGAGGCCGTTGCGCATCTTGTTCAGCTCGGCCTGGCTGCGGGCCACCTTGTCCTGCAGCGTGCCGACCTGCTTGGAGAGCTTCTCCTGCTTCTCCTTGGCCGCGTTGTGCTGCTCGTTGGCGACCTCGGCCTCGTGGTAGAGGTCGTCGACCTGGGCCTTGACCTCCTTCTTGCTCGGCTTCGGGTCGGCGTGCGCCGCCTGCGAGGTCAGGGCGACCGCTGCGGCGGCGACGGAGGTGAGCACGGTCACGCGGGTGCGGCTCGGCTGCTTGGGACGACGGTGGGACGCCACGAAGGCGAGCTCCTTCTTCCTCAGAGCCGCCTACCGGGCCTGTGGGGGGTTGACTCCCCGGCTCCGCTGAACTGCTGCGGACGCGGCGGTACCTCCACTGCCACCCCGGATGAGTGATCAACTGCGCGAAGGTTCGAGCCCCGACCCTAGTGACCTGTCTGTGATCAGTTCAAATCCTCATGCGAAAAATCTCGCTCAGGGATCTCATTCTTTACTTTCATCACACGCGTAGTAATGGCCGTTTGACGGTACGTCTCGACCGGCCTTCCCATGAAAGGCCCAAAAGGTGCATTGCACACAGGAGTTACGAGACGCGTGAAAGCCGCTTCAGGAGCAGCAGGGACGCGACGGGCCTGGCGCCCGCCTTCGCCACCCCGTCGGCGACCTCGCGGTCGGTGGAGACGACCACCACGGGCCTGCCGGGCGGTTCGGCGCGCACCAGTTGGCGAATCAGTTCGTCGGCGGTGACGCCCGCCTTGGAGAAGAGCACCCGCACCCCGCGCGGCGGCGCGAGCAGCACCGGCGCGGCCAGCTCCGCGCCGTCGAAGACGCAGGTGACCTCGGCGCCCGTCTGGGCCGCGAGCATCGAGAGCCCGCCGAGCAGCCGCAGCCGCTGCTTCTCCAGCGGCATCTGCGGATAGCCGGTCTTGGTGACGTTGTAGCCGTCGACCAGCAGGTGCGCCTGCGGCAGCGCGAGCAGTTGGTCGAGCAGGGCAGGATCGGTCTCCGACAGGGCGCGCGCCGCGATGTCCTTGGGCGACATGCGCCCCGGCTCGACCGCGTCCACGGTGTCGGCGGGCCGCACCGAGGCGGGCGGCAGCGCCAGTTCGCGCCGCAGCCCCTGCGCGGCGTCCAGCACGGTGTCCAGGAGCAGCCGCAGGCGCATGTCCTCGACCGAGCGCCCCTCGCGGGCGGCCCTGCGACTGGCCTCCAGGGCGGCCTCGACCTCGCCGAGCCGCGTCTTGAGCCGGCGCGTCTCGCTCTCCGCCGCCGAGACCTGCGCCTGGGCCTCGGCCCTGATCGCGTCCGTCTCGGAGTCCCTGCGGCGCAGCGCTGCCTCGCCGCGCTTGACGTCGCTGAGCGCGCCGCGCAGCTTGCGCTGGGCCGCCTCGGCCTCCTTGCGGGCCGAGTCCAGCTCCGTACGCAGCCGTTCGGTCTCGCTCCTGGTGTGGGCGCGCGCCTGCGCCAGCTCCTCGCGGAGGCGCTCCAGCTCTCGCTGGGAGGCCTCGTCCGCGCGCTCGGCGTCGGCCCGCTGGGCCTCCTCGCCCGCCGCGGCCACCAGCTTGACCCAGCCGACCGGGCGCAGCACGTAGGCCGCCGCCGCCACGTCGACCGGGTCGGCGGCGGCGGGCGGCGAGCCCGCTTCGAGCGCCCCGGCCAGCTCGGGCTGGGACTCCTTGAGCCGTTCGGCGATGCGCTGGCGGAAGAGCGTGTCACCTTCCAGCGCGGCCGCCATGGCGTTGCCCGCGAACTTCGCCCTGCGGGTCGGGGTGAACCGGGCGTACTGCCTCAGCTGCGCCGGGAGTTCCCCGACGGTCAGGCCGCCGAAGGCGTCCGAGACGAGGGCGACGACCCGGCGCCGCACGCCCTCGGGCAGGGGCCGGTCGAGCGCCTCGGCAACGCCGTCGGCCGCGTCGGCCGATTCGGCGCCGCTCGCGGGCTGCTCCACCATCCGTCACCCCATCGCTGTCTGTCTCTGTCTGCCCCGGCCGCCCGGCCGGCCCGCCGGTCAGACCTCGGCGCCGGGCCGGGCCACCAGCTCGATCTGGTCCACGGCGTTGCACCAGCGGCAGCGGACCGACTCGATGGTCTCACTGACCACCTCCCGCTCCTCCACGCTGGGCTCGCCCGCGAGGTCCAGATGGACGTACTCGACCACCTTCGACGAACGCGTGACGTCGAAACGGGTGAGGTTTCCGCAGAGGGTGCAGCGCCACCGGGTCTCGGCGGTCGGCTGGGGAACCGTCGTCATCGTGCGTCCTCTTTCGTCGTGCGGTCGTCACGGGATGCCGCGGTGCGCCCTCGAACTGCGGATGTACTCCCCGCAACCCTACGGCCTTGCGGGTACCCCGCGCCCCGGCGAGGCACTCTGTCCCCTTCGCCCCTATTGCGGCATGCTGTGTCCATGATCAATTGGCGGGGCGTCGCGGCGCAAGGGCCCGTGGTCACGTACGGCCTGATCGGAGCGTGCTGTCTGCTCTTCGTGACCGGTCCGGTCTCCGGCCTCAATCCGGCGTACGGCACGGGCGACGCGCTGCTCGCCGCGCAGAACACCTACTTCGAACGCTGGGGCGTGGTCCCGGCCGACCTCTTCGGGGGCGCGCCGCGCGCCGCGCTCACTCCCCTCACCGCACTCTTCGTGCACGGAAGTTGGCTGCATCTGCTCGGCAACATGCTCTTCCTGTACGTTTTCGGCGCCATGACCGAGGAGCGGATGGGGCGCGTCCAGTTCTCGCTCTTCTACCTCGGCTGCGGCTACCTGGCCCTGCTCGGCTACGCGGCGGCGAACGCGGAGTCGGAGCAGACGCTGGTCGGCGCGTCAGGGGCGATCTCCGGGGTGCTCGGCGCGTTCCTCTACCTCTTCCCCAGGGCGCGGGTCACCAGCCTCTTCCCGTTCCTCTTCTTCCTGCCCCTGCGCTTCCCCGCGTGGATCGTGCTGCTCTTCTGGTTCGCCCTCCAGTGGCTGGCGGCCAGGGGCGCGGGCAGCGGGCCGGGGGTGGCGTACCTGGCCCACCTCCTGGGCTTCGCGATCGGCTTCCTCTTCGCCTGGGGGCGTTTCCGGGGTGCGGCTAGAGTGAGGATTTCAGCGTCGGCCACCGAGGGAGACAGTCAACCGTGATCACAGCCATCGTGCTCATCAGGACCAGCGTGGACCGCATCCCCGAGATCGCCGAGTCGATCGCCGCGCTGGAGAACGTCAGCGAGGTGTTCTCGGTGACCGGGACGTACGACCTGATCGCGATGGTCCGGGTCGCGAACCACGACGACCTGGCGGACGTGATCCCGGGCCGGATCAGCAAGATCCCCGGGGTGGAGGGCACGGACACGCACGTGGCGTTCCGCACGTACTCCCAGCACGACCTGGAGGCGGCGTTCGCGATCGGCCTCGACGCGTAGCCGGCCGCGCCCGCGGGGACCGGGACGCACGGCGGGCGGCCCGGGACGGCGCGGGGCCCCGCGGGGCGCCGGTCCCGCGCGCGGCGGGCGTCCGCCCGCGGCCCGGTGGCCGGCCGGTCGCGGAGTTCCCCGCGCCCCCGACGGAGCGCCCCGGGGGCACGGCGACATGAAGAAGCCCTCATCTTCTCCTCACCCGCGCCCCACCCCGCCCCGCGACGATGACGCCATGGCCGCCTTCACCCACCGCCTGGCAACCCTCGCCGCCGTCGTAGCGATCCCCGTCGGCATAGCCGCCACGAGCTACCTCCTCACCGACGACCCCGAGAAGCCCGAGGTCCCCGCCCAAGTGGAGCTGGACACCAGCCCGGCCCCGACGACCCCGGGCCCGGCCCCGACCCGGAGCCCGGCGGGCACGCCCACCTCCGCCCCCACCGACGCGGTCGTCCCCGGCCCCTCCACCACCGGCGACGACGACGCCGACGACCGGGGTGAAGGCCCCGGTGACGACCGCGGTGACGACAACTGACCCGCGCAGGAGGCCGGTGGTCTCCGCCCGCGTACGGATCCTGCTCTGGCTGCTCCTCGTGATGGCCGTCGCCCTCGCCGCCGTGGCCACGGCCACCCGCTCGATCCTGCTGCGCGACGTGGACCACCGGATCAGCGGCCTGCTCACCCAGGAGAGCGGGGAGTTCGCGAACTTCGTCGAGGAGGGCCGGGACCCCGGCACGGGCGAGCGCTTCACCGACCCCCGCACCCTGCTCAACGTCTTCCTCAGGCGCCAGTACGCCGATCCCGACGAGGAACTGCTCGGCCTGACGCCCGGCCGGGACCACGCCCCGGGCGCCGCCCCCTACGTGATCCGGCAGAACCGCGACATCCCCGCCCACGTGGCGCTCCACGAGGACCGCGACGCGCTCGTGGAGATCTTCGAGTCCACCGACCCGTCCGGCACCCTGGACCGCCCCCGGGGCGAGGTGCGCTGGGCCAAGGTGCCCATCACCCTCAAGGGCGACACGGCGACGCCGGACACCACCGGATCCGGGCGCGCCGCCCCGCCCGCCGCCTTCGTCGTCGCCTTCCACGCCGACGCCGAACGGGCCGTCGCCGACGAGGCGTTCCGCACCCTGCTGGCCATCTCGGGACTCGCGCTCCTGATGACCACCGGCATCGGCTGGGCCGTCGCGGGCCGCATCCTCGCCCCCGTGCGCCTCGTGCGGACGACCGCGGCCCAGCTCACCGAGCAGGACCTCACCCGGCGCATCCCCGTCCAGGGCCGCGACGACATCGCCGCGCTCGCCGCGACGTTCAACGCGATGCTGGACCGCCTGGAGCGGGCCTTCGCCGCGCAGCGGACCTTCGTCGACGACGCCGGGCACGAGCTGCGCACCCCCATCACCATCGTCCGCGGCCACCTCGAACTCATGGGCGACGACCCCGCCGAGCGCGAGGAGACCGTACGCCTGGTCACCGACGAACTCGACCGGATGAGCCGCATCGTGGAGGACCTGCTGCTCCTCGCCAAGGCCGAGCGCCCCGACTTCGTCACCCCCGGACCCGTCCAGCTCGGCGAACTCACGGCGGACGTCTTCGTCAAGGCGCGGGCGCTCGGCGAGCGCGCGTGGGAGCTGGACGGCGTCGCCGACCTGGAGGTGGAGCTGGACGCACAGCGCATCACCCAGGCGATGGTCCAGCTCGCGCAGAACGCCGTGCAGCACACCGCGCCCGGCCGGCGGATCCGCATCGGCTCGCGGGTGGCGCGGCCCGGCCGCATCGAGCTGTACGTCGCCGACAGCGGCTCGGGCGTCCGCGCCGAGGACGCCGAACTCATCTTCGAGCGCTTCCGGCGCGGCACCACCAGACGCGGCTCGCGCACCAGCGGCGCCGGGCTCGGGCTCGCCATCGTCAGGGCCATCGCCCAGGGCCACAGGGGCGAGGTCGAACTGCGCCCGACGGAGGGCGGCGGGGCCACCTTCGTCCTCGATCTGCCGGCCCCGGAGAGACAAGGGAAGCAGCTGCCATGAACCGCATCCTCATCGCCGAGGACGAGGAGCGCATCGCCTCCTTCGTCGAGAAGGGCCTGCGCGCCAACGGCTTCACCACGACCGTCGCGCACGACGGCGACACCGCCCTCGACTACGCCCTGACCGGCGGCTTCGACCTGCTGGTCCTGGACATCGGACTGCCCGGCAGGGACGGCTTCACGGTGCTGCGCCAGCTGCGCGAGGCGCGGGCGACGCTGCCGGTGATCGTGCTGACGGCGCGGGACTCCGTACGGGACACGGTCGCGGGCCTCGAAGGCGGCGCGGACGACTGGATGACCAAGCCGTTCCGCTTCGAGGAGCTGCTGGCCAGGATCCGGCTGCGGCTGCGCACCGCGGCCCGCGCCCCCGAGGTGACGGTGCTGCGCTGCGGCGACCTGGGCCTCGACCTGCGCACGCGCCGGGCGCGGGCGGACGGCAGGACGGTGGACCTGACGGCACGCGAGTTCGTCCTGCTCGAACTGTTCCTGCGGCACCCGGGCCAGGTGCTCTCGCGCGAGCAGATCCTCTCCCACGTGTGGGGGTACGACTTCGACCCGGGCTCGAACATCGTCGACGTGTACGTCCGCGCGCTGCGCAAGAAGCTGGGCGCGCAGCGCGTGGAGACGGTACGGGGCATGGGGTACCGGCTGCCCAGCGAATAGGGCCGGGCCCCCGGCCCGCCCCAGGTGAACTTCCCTTCATTCACGGCTCATCAGGGACTCACGGCGCCCCGCGAGGCTTTCGGTGTGAACCTGGCGACCCCGAACCTCCGACGAGCCCTCGGCCTGTGTGCCGCGCTCACGGTCTGCGCCCTGCTCCTGGTGCCCGGCGCCACGCCGGGCCTGAGCGGCGAGGGGCGGCTCACGCTCGCCGTGTTCACCGCCGCGACCTGCGCCTGGATCGGCACGTCGATCGACGACACCTACATAGCCCTGGGCGCGGGCCTCGCGCTGACCGTCACCGGAGTGATCAGCAGCGAGACGCTGTTCTCGACGCTGGGCGACGAGACGGTGTGGCTGCTGATCTGCTCGTTCGTGCTGGCGGCCGCCGTCGCGCGGACCGGGCTCGCGGGGCGCGCGGCCGCGTTCCTGGTCACCGGGGCCCGTACCGTACGGCAGTTGACGCACCTGACGACCGCCGCACTGCTCGTCACGGCCTTCGCGGTCCCCGCGACGTCCGGCCGCGCCGCCCTCGCGCTCCCCGTCTTCCTGGCGCTCGCCCACGCGCTGGCCGAGCGGCGCCGCCTCGTGGTGATGCTGGCGCTGCTCTTCCCGACCGTCATCCTGCTCTCCGCCGTCGCCACGCTGATCGGCGCGGGCGCGCACCTGATCACCGTGAAGGTGCTGTGGGAGCAGGCCGGGGAGCGCATCGGGTTCGTGGAGTGGCTGCTGCTCGGGCTGCCGCTGGCGGTCGTCACGTCCCATCTGGCCGCCGAGGCCGTGCTGTTGACGACCACCCGGCGGGCCGACCGGAAGGGTCGGGTGCGGATCACGGCCGAGCGGCTCCAGGAGCAGAGCGACACCCCGGTGACCGGGCCGCTGACCACGGCGGAGGCGCGCTGCGTGCTGCTGCTGGGGACCGTGGTGCTGCTGTGGTGCAGCGAGCCGGTGCACCGGGTGTCGCCCGCGGTGGTCGCGCTGATCGGCGCGGTGGTCGCGGCCTCGCCCGCGCTGGGCACCGTCCGCATGAAGGACGGGCTGAGGACGGTGCCCTGGCCGCTGCTGCTGTTCATGGCGGCGACCATGGCGATGGGCGCCGCGCTGGCCTCGTCGGGCGCGGCGAAGTGGCTGGTCGGCGGGGTGCCCGGCGGGTCGTCCGTGCCCGCCTGGGCGTTCCTCGCGGCGGTCGTCGCCGTCAGCACGGCGGCCCACCTCGTGCTCCAGTCCCGCTCGGCCCGCTCCTCCGTACTGATCCCGCTGGTCGTCGCGGCGGCCGTCGGCGCCGGGGTCAACCCGGTCGCCGCCGCCCTCGCCTCCACCGCCGCCGCGGGCTTCTGCCACACCCTGCCCGCGTCCGCCAAACCGGTGGCGCTCTACGCCGACCTGCCGGAATCCGTCCCCACCTACACGCCCCGCGACCTGCTGCGGCTGTCCGCCGTGCTGGCACCGCTCACCGCAGGGGTGGTCCTGCTGTTCGCCCTCACCCTCTGGCCGCTGCTCGGCGTGCCCGTACACCTGGAGACCCAGCCATGACCGACCGCACGATCACCCGCATCGCCGTGGCCCCCAGCGGCTTCAAGGAGTCGCTGTCCGCCCAGGCCGCCGCCAGGGCCATCGCCGCGGGCGTGCGCCGGGTGCTGCCCTCGGCGGTCGTCGACGAGATCCCGCTGGTGGACGGCGGCGAGGGCACCGCGACCGCGCTCGCCGCCGCGACCGGCGGACGGCTGGTCGCCCTGGCCGCGACGGGCCCGGTCGGCGAGCCGGTCGGTACCCACTTCGCGCTGCTCGACGACGACACCGCCGTCGTGGAGATGGCCGCCGTCGCGGGCCTCTCGCTCGTCCCGCGCACCGCCCGCGACCCCGGCGCCACCACCACGTACGGCGTCGGCGAACTGATCCGCGCCGCGCTGGACACCGGCGCGCGCCGCGTCCTGGTCGGCTGCGGCGACTCCGGCACGTCGGACGGCGGCGCCGGCGCGCTCCAGGCGCTCGGCGCCCGCCTCCTGGACCGCTACGGACACGAACTCCCGCACGGCGGACGGTACCTGACGGAGCTTCACCACATCGACCCGAGCGGCCTCGACCCCCGGCTCGCCGCCGCCGAACTGCTCGTCGCCTGCAACCCGTACAACGTCCTGTGCGGCGAGCGCGGCGTCGCCCGGGTCTTCGGCCCCCAGAAGGGCGCGAGCCCCGGCCGGGTCGAGGAGCTGTCGACGGCCCTGGAGCGCTGGGCACACGTCCTGACCCGGGACCTCTCCCCCGCGGTCGATCTGCGCACCGCGCCCGGCACCGGCGCGTCCGGCGGGCTCGGCGCGGGCCTCGCCGCGCTCGGCGCCCGGCTGCGCCCGCGCTTCGACGTGCTGCTCGACCACCTGGACCTGGACACCCGCCTGGCCGTCGCCGACCTGGTCGTCACGGCCGAGGGCGCCATCGACCACCAGAGCGGACGCGGCAAGGTCCCGGCCGAGGTCGCGCGCCGCGCCAAGCGGTTCGGCCGCCCGGTGCTGGCGCTCGCGGGCACGATCGGGGCGGGCGCGCAGTCCGTGCGGGACGTCGGCGTGGACGCCTACAGCTCGATCCTGCCCGCCCCTGTATCGCTGGACGAGGCGCTGGACCGGGGCGCGGAGTTCCTGACCGACGCCACCGAGCGGGCCCTGCGGATGGTCCTGCTCGGCGCGGGCCTGCCCCGGGCGGCGACGCTTCAGGCAGCCGCGCCGGCCGTCCCGGCAGCGGAGGTGTCGGGCACGCAACGCCCTTCCTCCGTACGGTAGTTCCAGCGGGCCCCGTCCGTGACGAGCTCCTTCACCGCGCGCAGGAAGCGCTCCAGGTGCTCGTCGGGCGTGCCCGCGCCGAAGGAGACACGGATCGCGTTCAGCGACCGCTCGCCCGGGTCGCCCTCGGGCGCGCCGCACTCGCCCGGGTCCTGCGGGGAGCTGCCGAGCAGGGTGCGGACCAGCGGGTGGGCGCAGAACAGGCCGTCGCGCACGCCGATGCCGTACTCGGCGGAGAGCGCGGCGGCGAAGTGCGAGGAGTTCCAGCCCTCGACCACGAAGGAGATGACGCTGACCCGGGCCGCGTCCTCGCCGAACAGCGAGAGCACCTTGACCTGCTCGACCTCCGCGAGCCCGTCGAGCACCCGGCGCACCAGCCGCTGCTCGCGCTCCACGAGCGCGTCGAACCCGGCCTCGGTCAGCGCCTTGCAGGCGGAGGCGATGGAGTAGACGCCGATGACGTTGGGCGAGCCGGCCTCGTGGCGCGCGGCGGTGGTGTGCCACTCGACGTCCACGCCGCCGTCGGTGCGCCGGGCGACCTTGCGGGAGGCCCCGCCGCCCGCGAGGTACGGCTCGGCCTCCTGGAGCCAGTCGGCGCGGCCCGCGAGGACGCCGGAGCCGAAGGGCGCGTACAGCTTGTGGCCGGAGAAGGCGACCCAGTCGACGTCCAACTCCGCGATGTCCACCGGGTGGTGGGGCGCGAGCTGGGCGGCGTCGAGCACGATGCGGGCGCCGTGGGCGTGCGCGGCGGCGGCCAGCTCGCGCACGGGCCACAGCTCGCCGGTGACGTTGGAAGCGCCGGTCACGCACACCAGCGCGGGGCCGTGGGGGTCGCGGTCGGCGAGGGCGCGCTCCAGGGTCTCGACGGCCTGCTGCGGGGTGCGCGGGGCGTTGAGGTAGGTGACGCGGGCGTCGCGCCAGGGCAGCAGCGAGGCGTGGTGCTCGGTCTCGAAGACGAAGACCTGGCAGTCGGCGGGCAGCACCTGGGCCAGCAGGTTCAGCGAGTCGGTGGTGGAGCGGGTGAAGACGACCTGGTCGCCGGGGCGGCAGCCGAGGAAGTCGGCGACGACCTCGCGGCTGTTCTCGAAGAGGTCGGTGGAGAGCTGCGAGAGGTATCCGGCGCCGCGGTGGACGCTGCCGTAGTACGGGGCGTAGGCCGCGACGTCGTCCCAGACGCGCTGGAGGGCGGGGGCGCTGGCGCCGTAGTCGAGGGCCGCGTAGGTGACTTCGCCGCCGGTGACCAGCGGCACGGTGACGTCCCGGCCGAGGACCGGCAGCGGCTCGCAGGAGGGGTCGGCGGAGCAGTCGGCGGAGCCCGCGGCAGCGGCGGGGGCGGCGGAAACGGCGGCGGCGGTCGGCTGAGCGGACATGGCGGAATCTCCCGGTGGGCCAGGGCGAACGAAGGCATGAAGGACCCGCGGAGGCAGCACGAACCACCGTGCCGTACACGGGTGTTGCTCAACGCGCGACGGAAGGGCGCCGCACGGAGGGTGTCATGGAAAAGGGGCCGGAAAGCCCTATCGCATTCGCTTGCTCACGAGACTGCTCCCTCGGGACCAGGACCCCAGGGTGTGCAGGGGTCCGCGCTTGCCGCAGACCTCGCTGCCTGCGACCTGGTCTTCACCCGGGGCACCCCGCCACGGACGGAGGGTTGCCGGACAGCGGGCCGGGGCCGTAGTCGCTGTCACTCATGACCTGTCGAGAACGTACGTCACGTGATCGCCCGCACGCAACCCCGTACCGCATCGCGGAACGCGAAGAGACGGGCGCCACACCGGCGCCCGCCTCTCAACTCCCTTGCCCCGCAGGGCCGTACGGACCGCTCCTAGCGATTGCTCGCCGCGATCCACCGTTCGAGTGTCGTGCGTGCCGCGCCCGAGTCGATGGACTCGGCCGCCTTGGCGATGCCCGCCGCGATCCGCTCCTCCAGCGTGCCCTCGCCGCGCTCCAGCGCCACCAGCGCCGCCGCCGCGTTCAGCAGTACGGCGTCCCGCACGGGACCGGTCTCCCCCGCCAGCAGCCGCCGCGCCACGTCCGCGTTGTACGAGGCGTCCTCGCCGCGCAGCGCCTCGATGGGCACCAGGTCGATGCCGACGTCCCTGGGGTCGAAGACCTCCTCGGTCACCGCGCCGTCCCGCACCACCCACACCCGGGAGGTGCCGGTGGTCGTCAGCTCGTCGAGCCCGTCGTCGCCGCGGAACACCAGCGAGGAGTTGCCGCGCTCGGCGAAGACCCCGGCCACGATCGGCGCCATCCGCGCGTCGGCGACGCCCACGGCCTGCGCCGTCACCTTCGCCGGGTTGGTCAGCGGACCGAGCACGTTGAACGTGGTCCGGATGCCGAGCTGGCCGCGCGCCGCCGCCACGTGCCGCAGCGCGGGGTGGAACTTCACCGCGAAGCACATGGTGATGCCGGCCTCTTCGGCGACCTCGGCGACCCGCTGGGGGGTCAGCGACAGGTTGACGCCGAGCTTCTCCAGCACGTCGGAGGAGCCGGAGGCCGACGAGGCGGCCCTGTTGCCGTGCTTCACGACCTTCGCGCCGGTGCCCGCGACGACGATCGAGGCCATCGTGGAGATGTTGACGGTCTTGGCGCCGTCGCCCCCGGTGCCGACGATGTCGACGCTCGGGCCCGGCACCTCGATGACGTTGGCGTGCGCGTACATGGTCCGCACGAGGCCGGTGATCTCCTCGACGGTCTCGCCCTTGGCCCGCAGCGCCACCATGAACCCGGCGATCTGCGCGTCGGTCGCCTCGCCCCGCAGGATGCGGTCCATCGCCCACGCGGTGTCGTCCGCGCTCTGGTCGTGTCCGGTGAGGATGCCGTTGAGCACGGAGGGCCAGGACCGGCCCGCCGCGGTGTCGCCTCCTGCGGGGGTCAAAGCGCTCATGGCCGCTCCTGTCGTGTGCGCCTGAATGGTGGAACCCACCCTATCCAGCCCGGGAACGGCCGGAGCCCCCGTCCATTGCGTGGACGGGGGCTCCGGCTGTGGCGAACAGGCGGGAGATCAGTGGTGGCCGTGGCCGCTGGTGATCTCCTTGTACTCCTCGGCAGTGGCCTTCGGGATCTGGTTGCCCTCTCCGTACATGCCCTTGCTGAGCTTGGCCCTGGCCTTGAGCAGCGCCGAAGGCTTGCGCTCGACGCCGTTCTCGTCGACCGTCGGGCCGATCTCCAGCGGCTCGTACTGCTCGTGCGCGGTGAGGCGGTGCAGCTCGCCCTGCGAAAGCGGCTCGTGGACCTCGACGAACTCACCGTGCGGCAGGCGCTTGATGATGCCCGACTCGCGGCCGTGCAGCACCTTGTCCTTGTCGCGGCGCTGGAGACCCAGGCAGATCCGCTTGGTGACGATGAACGCGACGACCGGGCCGACGAAGAAGCCGATGCGCACGAACCAGGTGATCGAGTTGATCGACAGGTGGAAGTGCGTCGCCCAGAGGTCGTTTCCACCACCGACGAGCATGATCATGTACGCGGTGATCCAGGCGACGCCGAAGGCGGTGCGGGTCGGCGCGTTGCGCGGACGCTGCGCGATGTGGTGCTCGCGCTTGTCGCCCGTGACCCACGACTCCAGGAACGGCCAGACCGCGATCAGGACCAGGACCAGACCGAAGACCACCAGCGGGATGAAGACGCCCAGGGCCAGGGTGTGGCCCCAGATGACGATCTCCCAGCCCGGCATCACGCGGACGAGGCCCTCGGCGAAGCCCATGTACCAGTCGGGCTGGGCGCCGGTGGACACCTGGTCCGGGCGGTACGGGCCGATGGCCCACACCGGGTTGATGGTGAACATCGCGGAGATGACCGCGATGACGCCGAAGACCAGGAAGAAGAAGCCTCCGGCCTTGGCCATGTAGACCGGCAGCAGCGGCATGCCCACGACGTTCTTGTTGGTCCGGCCCGGACCCTCGAACTGCGTGTGCTTGTGGTAGAAGACCAGGATCAGGTGGGCCACCATCAGGCCGAGCATGATTCCGGGCAGCAGCAGGATGTGGATCGAGTAGAACCTGGCCACCATGTCGTGACCGGGGAACTCGCCGCCGAACAGGAACATCGAGATGTACGTGCCGACGACCGGCATGGACAGGATCGCGCCCTGCGTGAAGCGGACACCGGTGCCGGAGAGCAGGTCGTCCGGGAGCGAGTAGCCGGTGAAACCGGTGAACATGCCCAGGACGAACAGCAGGAAGCCGAACAGCCAGTTGACCTCGCGCGGCTTGCGGAAGGCACCCGTGAAGAAGACGCGCATCATGTGCACGAACATCGCCGCGAGGAAGATCAGCGCCGCCCAGTGGTGGATCTGCCGGATGAGCAGACCGCCGCGGACGTCGAAGCTGATCTCCAGGGTCGACGCGTAGGCCTCCGTCATCCGGATGCCCTGCATCGGCACGTACGAGCCGTGGTACACGACCTCGTTCATGCTCGGGTGGAAGAACAGCGTCAGGTACACACCCGTGAGGATGATGATGATGAAGCTGTACATGCAGATCTCGCCGAGCATGAAGGACCAGTGGTCCGGGAAGATCTTGCGCATGTTGGCCTTGGCCAGGGAGTAGATCCCCAGTCGGCCGTCCGCCCAGTCGGCCACCCGCTCACCGGCGGGAGCCTTCTTCTTGTTCTGGGTTTCGGTCGCGGTGCTCATCAGTTCAGCCCCTCTCGAAGAAGGAAGGACCGACGGGCTCTTCGAAGTCGCCGAGCGCTTCGAGATATCCCTCGTCATTCACGCCGATCTGCAGCTGCGGAAGGGCGTGACCGGCCGGGCCGAAGATGACCTTGGCGCCGTCGGAGAGGTCAAAGGTGGACTGGTGGCACGGGCAGAGGACGTGGTGGGTCTGCTGCTCGTACAGGGAGATCGGGCAACCCACGTGGGTGCAGATCTTGGAGAAGGCGACGATGCCCTCGTGGGACCACTCGAGCTCGCGCTTGTCCTTGATGTCGGCCGGCTGGATCCGGACGATCATCAGGGCGGCCTTGGCGATCTCGTTGTTGAAGTTGTGGTCCTCCTCCGTCAGGCCCTCGGGCATGGCGAAGGTCAGCGAGCCGATGGCGACGTCCTCGGGACGCAGCGGCTCGTTGGTGTTCATGTTGATGAGCTGCTTGCCCTTGGCCCACAGCGTCTTGCGGAGCTTGTCCTCGGGCAGCGGGCCCAGGTCGCGCAGGAGCACGACGCCGGAGAGCGGTACGAGGGCCAGCGCGCCGAACATGGTGTTGCGGATCAGCTTGCGGCGCCCCAGCTGGGACTCCTCGGCACCGGCCCTGAAGTCGGCCATGACCTTGGCCTTGACCTCGGGCTCGGCCGCGATCGGGTGGCGCTCGTCGGCGACCTCCACGTCGGACATCAGGGTGCGGGCCCAGTGGACCGCGCCCGCGCCGATGCAGAACAGCGCGACGCCCAGCGTCGTGCCCAGGGCGAAGTTGAGCGCGCTCACGTGGCCCAGCGGCCAGATGTACACGATCTTGTCGACCGGGAACGCCACGTAGGAGGCGATGAAGCCGATCGTCGCCAGCATCGACAGCGTGAAGAGGAACGCGACCGTGCGCTCGGAGCGCCGGGCGGCCTTCTCGTCGATGTCCTGGATGCGCGGCTTGTGGGCCGGCAGCCCCGGGTCGGCGAACGGGTCGTCCGCGACCTCTACCGCGCCGTGCGCGGAGCCCTGCTCACTGGGCAGGTTCTCTTCTGAAATGTCTTGGCTACTCATGACTTCTTGGCCTTAGCGGTGTGGGCCGCGACCCAGACGGCGACTGCGACGAGCGAACCCAGACCGAAGATCCAGGCGAACAGACCCTCACTGACCGGTCCGAGACCACCGAGACCGAAGCCGCCGGGGCTCGGGGTCTGGTCACCGTTCACGGCGTTGACATACGCGATGATGTCCTTCTTCTCCTTCTCCGGCATCGTCGTGTCGGGGAAGGACGGCATGTTCTGCGGGCCGGTCTGCATGGCCTCGTAGAGGTGCTTCGGCGAGACGCCTTCGAGGCTCGGGGCGTACTTGCCGTTGGTGAGGGCGCCACCCTCACCGGTGAAGTTGTGGCACTGCGCGCAGTTGGTGCGGAAGAGTTCGCCGCCCTTGGCGATGTCCGCTCCCGCGGGGTTGTACTGGCCCGGCTTGGGCGTGATCGGACCGGCGCCCAGCGATGCCACGTAGGCCGCGAGCTGGTCGATCTGCGCCTGGTCGTAGATGACCTTCTTGCGCGGGGCCTGGGCGCTGGGCTGCTGGGCCGGCATGCGGCCCGTGCCGACCTGGAAGTCCACGGCCGCGGAGCCGACGCCTACCAGGGACGGGCCGTCAGTGGTGCCCTGACCGCCGGTGCCGTGGCAGCTGGCGCAGCCGACGGTGTAGAGCTTCTTGCCCTCCTCGATGGCGAGGGACTGGGCGGTGTCATCGGCCTTCGCCGTGCCCGCGGGCGCGAACGCGGCGTACAGCCCCCCAGTGGCCGCCAGCGCGAAGAGTAGGACGACGACCGCCGCCAGCGGATGGCGTCGTCGTGCGGAGAGCTTTTTCACGGATTACCCCGGTGTCAGGATCTTCTGCGTCGATGTTGCGGGATGTGTTCGGGCGGTTGGCCCGATTACTTGATCATGTAGATCGTGGCGAAGAGGCCGATCCACACGACATCGACGAAGTGCCAGTAGTAGGACACGACGATGGCGGCGGTTGCCTGCTCGTGGGTGAATCTCCTGGCCGCGTACGTCCTGCCGAGTACCAGCAGGAAGGCGATGAGACCGCCTGTCACGTGCAGACCATGGAAGCCGGTGGTCAGGTAGAACACCGAGCCGTACGGGTCGGACGAGAGCGAGAGGCCCTCGTGCTTGACCAGCTCGGTGTACTCGTACACCTGACCGCCGATGAAGATCGCACCCATCACGAACGTGATGATGAACCAGGTCCTGAGCTTCTTCACGTCCCCGCGCTCGGCGGCGAAGACGCCGAGCTGGCAGGTCAGGGAGGAGAGCACCAGGATCGTGGTGTTCGTCGCGGAGAACGGGAAGTTCAGGCTGGACGCCATTTCCTTCCAGTGCTCTGCGCCCGTCACCGATCGCAGGGTGAAGTACATCGCGAAGAGGGCCGCGAAGAACATCAGCTCGGAACTCAGCCAGATGATGGTTCCGACGCTGGTGAGGTTCGGCCGATTGACCGACGGGTGCGCGTGCCCGGTTTCTACTGTCGTTGCTGTCGCCACGACCGACATTATGTCGGTCGCTTATCCCGCCCTCACTCCGGGGGGTGCCGTTCGGAGTGTCTGGGTGGTGTGTCCAGCCCGAACGGCCCATCGAAGCACGGTCCGAACCGGTGTTGACGGCCTGTCGGACGGAGTAGCATCCGCGCAACGACTCGTGCCCCAATGACGCGGAGGAACCATGCAGTCGAGCGCCACCGTGCTGGTCTACAGCGACGACGCCAACACCCGCGAGCAGGTCAGGCTGGCGGCGGGGCGCAGGCCGGCCGCCGACGTTCCCCCGGTCGAGTTCATCGAGTGCGCCACGCTGCCCGCGGTCCTCAAGGCGCTGGACGGGGGCGGCATCGACGTCTGCGTGCTGGACGGCGAGGCGGCGCCCGCCGGCGGCATGGGCGTGTGCCGCCAGATCAAGGACGAGGTCTTCCGCTGCCCGCCGGTGCTGGTGCTGATCGGGCGCCCGCAGGACTCCTGGCTGGCCACCTGGAGCCGGGCGGACGCGGCGGTGACCCTGCCGGTGGAGCCGGTGGAGTTCGCGCAGTCCCTGGCCGCCCTGCTGCGCCGCGGGGCGGGCGCGGGGGCCGCGGGGGCCGTGGGGACCGTGCGCGCCTGACGACGGCGCCCCCGGTCCCGTCGGGGCCGGGGGCGCGCCGGGCCCGCTCAGATCTCCGGGCGCAGCCGCGCCGCGTCGGTCGCGGTGCGGCCCTCCCGGGCGCCGGTGTCGAGGGCGCTGCCCTTGCGCCACTTGGCCCAGGGGACGTTCCAGTCGCCGAAGCCGTTGTCGAAGGGCGTCATGGTGTCGCCCCAGCTGTTGACGACCTCGACGAGGTCGCCCTCGCGGACGTTCTCGTAGAACCAGGCCGCGTTGCCCGTGGACATTCCGGTGCAGCCGTGGCTGACGTTCGCGTAGCCCTGCGAGCCCACGGACCAGGGCGCGGCGTGCACGTACTCGCCGCTCCAGGTGACCCTGGTCGCGTAGTAGACGGGCAGGTCGTAGGAGTCGCGGCTGCCGGTCGGGATGCCGATGCTGGTGCCGCGCATCCGTACGAAGTACTCCTTGCCCAGCACCACCTTGACGCCGTTGCGGGTGGAGAATCCGGGCTTGCCCGTGGTCACCGGAATGGTGTTGATCACTTTTCCGTTGCGCTTGACGGTCATGTAGTGCGACGAGGCGTCGGTGATCGCTTCGACGCGGTCGCCGATGGAGATCCTCAGGGGCTCGGACGCGCCGCCGTGGAGTCCGTCGGAGACCTTGATGCCCTCCAGGGAGCTCTCGGCGGTGACGGTGGCGTTCGCGGGCCAGTAGCTCTTGGGCCGGTAGTGCAGGACCTCGTCGTCGACCCAGTACCAGGAGCCCTGCACGGCGGGCTTCGAGCTGACCTTGAGTGCGCGTTCGACGACGGCCCTGGCGGCCTTCGTCTTCACCGGAGCGCTGAGTTCCGCCGTAAGGGGCTGTCCGACGCCGTAGGTGCCCTTCTCGGGGCCGAACTCGACCTTGAGGACCTTTCGGGCCGGTGCCGTGTCGAACGCCAGCGTCCGGGTGCCTGGCGCGCCTCCGTCGTCCTCGGTGCTGACCTTGACCGTGTAGTGGGCGCCCGCGACGAGCGGGGCGGTGGAGCGCCAGCGGGTGCCGTCGGCGGTGAGCTCGCCCGCGAGGTAACGGCCGAGCGCGTCGGTGGCCGTGACGTCGGTGATCCGCGACTCCTTGCCCTTGGCGCCGATCTCCAGCGGCTTGTCCGGGTCGGCCTTGGCGCTGCCCACGGGGCCGTTGAAGGAGATCTGGGCCGCCGCGTCGTAGGGCTTGGCCGAGAGCGGATGGGGCTCCGACTCCGAACAGGCGGTCGTCGCCACCGCGAGGGTCGTGACCAGCAGACTGCAGCTCAGTACGGTGCGGATGCGCGGCGCGTGACTCATGGTCACACGGTATGAAGATTCATCCGTTCCAGCGCGTCGGCCACACGCAAATGACTGCAAACGAGGGGCCCGGCATCTCGGGTGAGATGCCGGGCCCCTCGTTCGGGCCGTGCGGGGGAACCTACTGGTTCTGGTTCTCGCCGCGGTAGAACTCGAAGACCCAGCCGAACAGGCCGACCAGGATGACGGGCAGCGAGAAGTACAGCAGCCACCAGCCGAAGACGACTCCCATGAAGGCGAGTGCGCCGCCGACGGCCAGCGACAGCGGCTGCCAGCTGTGCGGCGCGAAGAAGCCGACCTCACCGGCTTCGTCGGAGACCTCGGCCTCCTTGTCGTCCTGCGCCATGGCGTCGACCCGCTTGGCCGTGAAGGCCAGGTAGTAGCCGATCATGATGCAGAGGCCGAACGTCATGAAGAGCGCGGTGGTGCCCGCGGGCTCCTTCGACCAGACGCCGTAGACGACCGCCATGACGAGGACGAAGAGGCTCAGCCAGATGAAGAGCTTGCCCTGGAACTTCACTTGCCGGCCTCCTTGCCGCCAGCGAGCGCCTTGTCGGCGTCGGAGCCGTGCTCAAGCTGTTCGAGGGCCGCGATCTCCGGGTGGTGCAGGTCGAACGCCGGGGATTCGGAGCGGATCCGCGGCAGGGTGAGGAAGTTGTGCCGCGGGGGCGGGCACGAGGTCGCCCATTCGAGCGAGCGGCCGTAGCCCCACGGGTCGTCGACCTCGATCTTCTTGCCGTACTTGGCGGTCTTCCAGACGTTGTAGAAGAACGGCAGCACGGACAGGCCGAGCACGAACGAGCTGATCGTGGAGATGGTGTTCAGCGCGGTGAAGCCGTCGGCGTCCAGGTAGTCCGCGTAACGGCGGGCCATGCCCTCGGCGCCCAGCCAGTGCTGGACCAGGAAGGTGCCGTGGAAGCCGACGAACAGCGTCCAGAAGGTCATCTTGCCCAGGCGCTCGTCCAGCATCTTGCCGGTGAACTTGGGCCACCAGAAGTGGAAGCCGGAGAACATCGCGAAGACCACGGTGCCGAAGATGACGTAGTGGAAGTGCGCGACGACGAAGTACGAGTCCGAGACGTGGAAGTCCATCGGGGGCGAGGCCAGGATGACGCCGGTCAGACCACCGAAGGTGAAGGTGATCAGGAAGCCGACGGCCCAGAGCATCGGGGTCTCGAAGGACAGCGACCCCTTCCACATCGTGCCGATCCAGTTGAAGAACTTCACGCCGGTCGGTACGGCGATGAGGAACGTCATGAAGGAGAAGAACGGCAGGAGCACGCCACCGGTGACGTACATGTGGTGCGCCCACACCGTCACGGACAGACCGGCGATCGCGATGGTCGCGGCCACCAGGCCGATGTAGCCGAACATCGGCTTGCGGCTGAAGACCGGGATGACCTCGGAAATGATGCCGAAGAACGGTAGGGCGATGATGTACACCTCTGGATGGCCGAAGAACCAGAAGAGGTGTTGCCACAGCAGGGCGCCGCCGTTGGCCGGGTCGAAGATCTGGGCACCGAACTTCCGGTCCGCCTCCAGGGCGAACAGCGCGGCCGCCAGGACCGGGAAGGCGAGCAGGACCAGGACACCGGTCAGCAGCACGTTCCAGGTGAAGATCGGCATGCGGAACATCGTCATGCCGGGAGCGCGCATGCAGATGATCGTGGTGATGAAGTTGACCGAGCCGAGGATCGTGCCGAAGCCGGAGAAGGCCAGACCCATGATCCACATGTCGGCGCCGACGCCCGGCGAGCGGACCGCGTCCGACAGCGGGGAGTAGGCGAACCAGCCGAAGTCGGCCGCACCCTGCGGGGTGAGGAAGCCGGCCACCGCGATGATCGAGCCGAAGAGGTACAGCCAGTACGCGAACATGTTCAGCCGCGGGAACGCCACGTCGGGCGCGCCGATCTGCAGCGGCATGATCCAGTTCGCGAATCCGGCGAACAGCGGCGTCGCGAACATCAGCAGCATGATCGTGCCGTGCATCGTGAACGCCTGGTTGAACTGCTCGTTCGACATGATCTGCGTGCCGGGACGGGCCAGCTCGGCGCGCATGAAGAGCGCCATCAGACCGCCGATGCAGAAGAACGCGAACGACGTGACCAGGTACATCGTGCCGATCGTCTTGTGGTCAGTGGTGGTCAGCCACTTGATGACGACGTTCCCCGGCTGCTTGCGCCGTACCGGCAGCTCGTTCTCGTACGAGTCGTCTGCTGCCGCGGCACCCTGGGATTCGTTGAGGATGCTCACAGTGTCTTCTTCTCCGAGTTCCTGGCCGGGTCAGTCTGCTCGACACCGGCCGGCACGTAGCCGGTCTGACCCTTCTCCGCCAGCTCCTTGAGGTGCTGCTGGTAGCGCTCCGGGGAGACGACCTTCACGTTGAAGAGCATCCGGGAGTGGTCGACGCCGCAGAGCTCGGCGCACTTGCCCATGAAGGTGCCCTCCCTGGTGGGAGTCACCTCGAAGGCGTTGGTGTGGGCCGGGATGACGTCCTGCTTCATCAGGAACGGCACCACCCAGAAGGAGTGGATGACGTCGCGGGACGTCAGGACGAAGCGGACCTTCTCGCCCTTGGGCAGCCACAGGGTCGGACCCGGGTTGCCGTTCTGCGGGTTCCGGGTGCCGGGGATGCCGGCGTCGTAGACACCGCCCGCGTTCTCCGGGAAGGCCTTGAGGAACTTGTCCGGGATGGCCTTGAGGTTCTTGTCCGTCTTGGCGTCGCCCTGCACGCCGGGGACGGGCTCGACGTAGTTGAAGGCCCAGCTCCACTGGTAGCCGACCACGTTGATGGTGTGGGCGGGCTTGTCGGAGAGGGCGAGGAGCTTCGTCTCATCGCGCGCGGTGAAGTAGAAGAGCACCGAGACGATGATGAGCGGGACCACGGTGTACAGCGCCTCGATGGGCATGTTGTACCGGGTCTGGACGGGCACCTCCACCTTGGTGCGGCTGCGCCGGTGGAAGATGACGCTCCAGATGATCAGTCCCCACACCAGGATGCCGGTGATGAGGGCGGCTGCCCAGGAGCCCTGCCAGAGGGAGAGGATCCGCGGTGCCTCCTCCGTCACAGGGGTGGGCATACCAAGGCGGGGGAAGTCCTTGGATGTGCAACCGGTGGCGGTTGCCAGGACCAGGCCCGCAGTCAGCACCTGCGGCAGCTTCCGCCGCATCGGGCGCCGCGACGAGCGGTCGGAGCCGTTGGGACTCACGTAGCGCCTTCCCGAGAGTCTCGGCCCGCGCGACCGGCTGCGGCCGTCTCGGTCGGTCGCCGGCCCTGACGCGGGCAGGGGTTTGGATGTTTATGCGGACCAAACCCTACTGGACGCTATTTGGGGTCGCGCGGGGAGGGTGCCCAACGCGCCGTCCGACTCCCCGAAGGGATGGAATCCCGGCCTCCGCCGGAGATCTGACGGCCCCTCCAGGGGAGGGGTTAGCGTGGCGGCGTGCCCTACTTCGACGCCGCCTCCTCCGCCCCCCTCCACCCCGTCGCCCGCCAGGCCCTGATCGCCGCCCTGGACGAGGGTTGGGCCGATCCGGCCCGTCTGTACAGGGAAGGACGGCGCGCCAGGCTCCTGCTGGACGCCGCCAGGGAGGCCGCAGCGGAGGCCGTCGGGTGTCGACCCGACGAACTCGTTTTCACCTCTTCGGGGACGCGCGCGGTTCACGACGGAATTTCCGGAGCGGTTTCCGGCCGTCGGCGTGTCGGCCGCCATCTGGTCGTGTCGGCGGTCGAACACTCCTCGGTGCTCCACGCGGTGGAACGGGCCGCCTCTGACGGTGCCTCCGATCCCGGCGGCGGCTCCGGCTCGGGCTCCGGCGACGGCTCGGGCTCCGGCTCGGTGACCGAGGTCCCGGTCGGCCGTACGGGTGCGGTGTCGGCCGACGCCTTCGCCGCGGTCCTGCGCGCGGACACCGCGCTGGCGTGCCTGCAGTCCGCCAACCACGAGGTGGGCACCGAGCAGCCGGTGGCCGAGGTCGCCGAGGCGTGCCGGGCGGCGGGGGTGCCGCTGCTGGTGGACGCGGCGCAGTCGCTGGCGTGGGGGCCCGTCACGGGTCCCTGGTCGCTGCTCGCCGCGAGCGCGCACAAGTGGGGCGGGCCCGCGGGGGTGGGGCTGCTGGCCGTCCGCAAGGGCGTGCGGTTCGCTCCGCGGGGTCCGGTGGACGAGCGGGAGTCGGGGCGCGCGCCCGGCTTCGAGGACGTCCCGGCGATCGTGGCGGCGGCGGCCTCGCTGCGGGCGGTGCGCGCGGAGGCGGCGGCGGAGGCGGTACGGCTCCGGGGGCTGGTGGACCTGATCAGGGCGCGGGTGCCCGAGCTCGTCCCCGACGTGGAGGTGGTCGGCGATCCCGTGCGGCGGCTGCCCGGTCTCGTGACGTTCTCCTGCCTGTACGTCGACGGGGAGGCGCTGCTGCACGGGCTGGACGCGGCGGGGTTCTCGGTGTCGTCGGGGTCGTCGTGCACGAGTTCGACGCTCGTGCCGAGTCACGTGCTGCGGGCGATGGGGGTGCTGAGCGAGGGGAACGTACGGGTGTCCCTCCCCCGGGGGACGTCGTCGGACGACGTCGAACGCTTCCTGGCGGTGCTGCCCGGGGTGGTGGCGGAGGTGCGGGAGAAGCTGGGGGCGCCGGTGGGACTGTCGGCGGGGACGCCGGTGGGGACGTCGCCCGGGACGCCGGTGGGGGCGGGCACGCCCGGCTCCGGAGCCTTCGCGCCCGCGGGCTCCGGGGCGGACCTCGTGGTCGACGCGATCGGGAAGCGGTGTCCGATTCCGGTGATCGAGCTGGCGAAGGGCATCGGGGACGTGCCGGTGGGCGGGGTGGTGCGGGTCCTCGCGGACGACGAGGCCGCGCGGCTGGACGTTCCCGCGTGGTGCGAGATGCGGGGGCAGGAGTACGTGGGGGCTGAGGAGCTGGAGCGGGGGGTCGCGTACGTGGTGCGGCGGGTGGAGTAGGCGGGGGCGGGAGGCCGCTGCGCGGGTCCTCCCCCACCCCTCCTCCCGCGCGGGGGCCCCCCCCCCCCCCCCCCGGGGGGGGGGCCCCCGCGGGGGCGGGGGCGCCCCCGCCCCCCCCCGGGCCCCCCGGCAGGACAGGTGGGCGCTGACCTCGTCCGCCGCCTCGTGGCCGTACGCCTTCGTGAACCGGTCCATGAACTGCACCCGTCCCAGCGTGTACTCCTGCGTGCCCAGCGTCTCGATCACCAGCGTCGCGAGCATGCACCCGATCTGCGCCGCCCGCTCCAGCGAGACCCCCCACGAGAGGCCAGAGAGGAAGCCCGCGCGGAACGCGTCGCCGACGCCCGTGGGGTCGACCTTCGCCTTCTCCTCCGCGCAGCCCACGACGATCGGCTCCTCGCCGACGCGCTCGATGCGCACGCCGTCCGCGCCGAGCGTGGTCACGCGGTGGCCGACCTTCGCGAGGATCTCGTCCGCGCTCCAGCCGGTCTTCGACTCGATGAGGCCCTTCTCGTACTCGTTCGAGAAGAGGTACGTCGCGCCGTCGAGGAGCGTGCGGATCTCGTCCCCGCCCATCCGCGCGATCTGCTGCGAGAAGTCCGCGGCGAACGGGATGCCCCGGGTGCGGCACTCCTCCGTGTGGCGCAGCATCGCCTCGGGGTCGTCCGCGCCGATCAGGACGAGGTCCAGGCCGCCGACCCGCTCGGCGACGGTCTGGAGCTCGATGAGGCGGGCCTCGCTCATGGCGCCGGTGTAGAAGGAGCCGATCTGGTTGTGGTCGGCGTCCGTGGTGCAGACGAAGCGCGCGGTGTGCAGGACCTCGGAGATCCGGACCGAGGCGGTGTCGACGCCGTGCCGGTCGAGCCAGGCGCGGTACTCGTCGAAGTCGGAGCCCGCCGCGCCGACCAGGATCGGCTCGGTGCCGAGCTGGCCCATGCCGAAGCAGATGTTGGCGCCGACGCCTCCCCTGCGCACGTCGAGGTTGTCGACCAGGAAGGAGAGGGAAACCGTGTGCAGCTGGTCCGCGACCAGTTGGTCCGTGAAACGGCCCGGGAAGGTCATGAGGTGGTCGGTGGCGATGGAACCGGTGACTGCGATACGCACGACGAGGATCTCCTGAAGCGGCGAAGAGGGGAGATGACAGTCCACGCTACCCAATTCGAGTGGCCCGTCTGAAGGGCGGAAACTACCCGATAGTAGGTCTTTTTTCACCGAGCTTGTGCTGCGTACGGTGCGGACATGACGACTCTCCACGCCGAACGGCGCGATTTCGAGACCGATCTCTCCCAGCTGCGCGGCGACTGCGCCCGGATGGCTCCGCACTGGGTCGTGCCCGCCGAGCCGGTGGCCGCGCCCGTCTCCCCGGCCCGCATCCACGGCGTGGTAGTGCCGCCCGCCTCGGCTCGCCTGGTCGCCGCGATGTCCGAATACTGACGGCGGGGCCCCGCGGCAGGAGGCGGGAACCGGTCGGTGCTCCGTTCCGTCACACCCGTGTCCCCTGTACCTGCCCGACCGGTTCGATAGGAGCGATGCGGTGAGCACCGAGCCCGAGCACACCCAGGACAACCGCCACCGACGGCGTCTGCCGTTCGCCGTGGCCTCGGTCGCGGCGGCGGTGCTGCTCGCCGGGGGCGGCGGGGCCTACTGGGCCTCCTCCGCGGCCGACGACGGGGGCGGAGGCGGCGGCAGCGGCGGCAGGGCGGACGGGGGCGATCCGCCGCCGCTCGCCCTCGACACCGCGGCGAGCGAGAGCACGGGCCCGGTGTCCGGCATCGCCCCGGGCGAGCCCGACCCGAGCGGCCGCGTGGTCTACCGCGCCACGGGCGAACTGCCCGAGGGGCCGGACTCCGCGGCGGTGTACCGCGCCGCGGGCACCGTGACCGCGGCCGAGGTGAACCGGCTCGCGCAGGCGCTGGGCCTGCCCGCTTCCGCGCACCTCGAAGGCGGCTCCTGGCGCATCGGCACGCCGGGGTCGGGGCCTTCGCTGCGCGTCGACAAGGCGGCGCCCGGCACCTGGTCGTACGCGAAGTACGGCCCCGGCGGCACCGACAACTGCCTGAAGGGGAAGTCCTGTTCGGGTGGCGCGATGCCGCCGAACGGGGAGGGCGCCGCGGTGAGCGAGGAGGTCGCGAAGCGCGCGGCCGCCCCCGTGCTGAAGGCGGTCGGCCAGGAAGGCGCCGAGCTGGACGCCGGTCAACTGATGAGTTCCGTACGGGTGGTGAACGCCGACCCGAAGGTGGGCGGGCTGCCGACCGTCGGCTGGTCGACCGGGATCCAGGTGGGCACGTCCGGCGAAGTGGTCGGCGGCAGCGGCTACTTGAAGGAGCCGGTGAAGGGCGACGCGTACCCGGTCATCGGCGCGGACGAGGCGCTGAAGGAGCTGAACGAGGAGGGGCGCGTCGGCGCGAAGCCGGACATCGGCGGCTGCGCGACCTCCGAGCCCCTGGGCGTCGAGCCGCCCGCGGGGGCGGGTCAGCCGCCGATGGACACCGGGATCTCCGAGCCGGACGGGCCCGTGGAGCCGGTGGACCCGGCGAAGCCCGGCAGCACCGAGCCCGTACGGCCCGGTGAGTCGCCGATCACCTGCGAGCCGCGCAGGCCCGCCGGGCCGCCGACGCTCGACGTCTCGGGGGCGGTCTTCGGGCTCGCCGCGCACTCCGTGGACGGGCGCCAGGCCCTCGTGCCCTCGTGGCTGTTCGAGGTGGCGCCGAAGGGCGCGCCGCAGCCGTTCACGATCACGCACCCGGCGGTGGAGCCGCGGTTCCTGACGAAGCCGGCGGCGCCGCCGGAGCCGCCGCGGGACTCCCCCGGCACGGGCTCCGACGCGGCCGCGCGGCACGTCGTGTCGTACGGCGTCGACGCCAGGGACGGCCGGACGCTGACCGTGCGGTTCTGGGGCGGGGTGTGCAGCGAGTACTCGGCGCGGGCCGTCGAGGACGGCGGCGCGGTGCGGGTGACGGTCGACGAGGCGAAGGACGACTCGAAGAAGGCCTGCATCATGCTCGCCAAGGAGCTGACCGAGAAGGTCGTGCTGAAGCAGCCGCTGGACGGACGGAAGGTCGTGGACGCGGCGACGGGCGGGACGGTGCCGCGCGGCTAGCGGCGGCGGACGTACCCATACGGGCGGCGGCGCCGGTCGAGGAGACCGGCGCCGCCGCCCGTACACACGTGTACGCCGCTACGCGTACGCGCTTTAGCTGAAGGAGTCGCCGCAGGCGCAGGAGCCCGTGGCGTTGGGGTTGTCGATCGTGAAGCCCTGCTTCTCGATCGTGTCGACGAAGTCGATGGAGGCCCCACCGAGGTACGGCGCGCTCATGCGGTCGGTGACGACCTTGACGCCGTCGAAGTCCTTGACGACGTCGCCGTCGAGCGAGCGCTCGTCGAAGAAGAGCTGGTAGCGCAGGCCCGAGCAGCCACCGGGCTGAACGGCGACGCGCAGCGCCAGGTCGTCGCGGCCCTCCTGGTCGAGCAGGGCCTTGACCTTACCGGCGGCGGCGTCGGACAGGAGGATGCCGTCGCTCACAGTGGTCTTCTCGTCCGATACGGACATCTGCTTCTCTCCCGGGGTGTGCGGACTGCTTTCCGACGGTTGCAACCGTCGGGGCCGCGGATTCATTCCGGGCCTGAGGCGTCTCTTCGCAGGGTTGTCCTGCTCCCTACTTGCCCTCTTCATGCTCGCACACGCGGGGCCGTCGGGGCACCGGCCCCGGCCCCGGGAACGCGTCACATCGACACTATGGCCATCGTCAAAGTGACGTGAAGCGGTTATGATAGATAGCGTCAATTCGACGAAAAGGCTTTACCGAAGACAGAAGAAAGGGTGCGTGTCGTGACCACCGCCCAGCCCCTGGACGTCCAGCCGACGCCCCTCGCCCTGCTGCTGCTCGGCCGCGAGGCCGACCCGAGGAGCGAGCGCGGCGTGGAGTGTCCCGGCGACCTGCCCTCGCCGTCCGACCCCGACCTGGTGGAGCGCGCCCGCGCGGCCAAGGAGAAGCTCGGGGACAAGGTCTTCGTCCTCGGCCACCACTACCAGCGCGACGAGGTCATCCAGTTCGCCGACGTGACCGGCGACTCCTTCAAGCTCGCGCGCGACGCGGCGGCCCGGCCGGAGGCCGAGTACATCGTCTTCTGCGGCGTGCACTTCATGGCCGAGTCCGCGGACATCCTGACCGGCGACGACCAGAAGGTCGTGCTGCCCGACCTGGCGGCCGGCTGCTCCATGGCCGACATGGCCACGGCCGAGCAGGTCGCGGAGTGCTGGGACGTGCTGACCGATGCGGGCATAGCCGACGTCACCGTGCCCGTGTCGTACATGAACTCCTCCGCCGACATCAAGGCCTTCACCGGCAAGCACGGCGGGACGATCTGCACCTCGTCCAACGCGGAGAAGGCGCTGAACTGGGCCTTCGAGCAGGGCGAGAAGATCCTGTTCCTGCCCGACCAGCACCTGGGGCGCAACACCGCGGTCCGCGACCTGGGCATGTCGCTGGAGGACTGCGTCGTCTACAACCCGCACCGGCCCAACGGCGGCCTGACCACCGAAGAGCTGCGCGCCGCGAAGATGATCCTGTGGCGCGGCCACTGCTCGGTGCACGGGCGCTTCTCGCTGGAGAGCGTGGAGGACGTGCGGGCCCGGATCCCCGGGGTGAACGTGCTGGTGCACCCCGAGTGCAAGCACGAGGTCGTGGCCGCGGCGGACCACGTCGGCTCGACCGAGTACATCATCAAGGCGCTGGAGGCGGCGCCGCGCGGCTCGAAGTGGGCGATCGGCACCGAGCTGAACCTGGTGCGGCGCCTCGCGAACCGCTTCGCCGCGGAGGACAAGGAGATCGTCTTCCTCGACAAGACGGTCTGCTTCTGCTCGACGATGAACCGGATCGACCTGCCGCACCTCGTGTGGACGCTGGAGTCGCTGGCGGAGGGGAAGTTGGTCAACCGGATCGAGGTCGACCGGGAGACGGAGCGGTTCGCGAAGCTGGCGCTGGAGCGGATGCTCGCGCTGCCGTAGGCGGTGCGGGAGGGACGGGGCTCCGCCTGCGCCGGGCGGTGCCCCGCCCCTGGCCTCCGACGGGTCGGGCGGGTCGGGAGCGGGTGCGGGAACGCCCGTCCTGCGAAGACCGTTCCCGGGGCTAGAATCTCGCCCCCGGAGGGTGGCTGTTCACCGCTTTCACCAGGGGGTTTCGATGAAATTCGGCCTACTCGGCGCACTGGCGTTCCACGACGACCACAACGTCGAGCGTCCGCTGCGCTCCCCCATGCTCAGGGCCCTGCTGGCGATGCTGCTGCTGGAGGCCAACCGGACCGTGTCCCTGGACCGCGTCGAAGCCCTCCTGTGGGACGGGCGGCCTCCCCGGCACTCCCGGGCCTCCCTGCACAACCACCTGGCGCGCCTGCGCAAGTTCCTGGGCGACGACTCCCGCGTCCGCAGCACACCCGGCGGCCTCGTCCTGCGGGTGGCCGAAGGGGAGTTGGACTCCGCGCTCCTCGTGCGGCACCTGGACGCGGCGCGCGCGGCGCGGCTCGTGGGCGACTGGCCCCGGGTCGTACGGGAGGCGGACGCCGCCCTCGCCCTGTGGCGGGGCGCGCCGCTCGACGAGTTCCCGGCGCTGGAGCGCGACGCGGCGGCCCAGATCGCGCAGTGGCAGGAGGCCCGGCTGCAGGCGCGCGAGCTGCGCGGCGACGCGGCCCTGCACCTGGGCCTCCACGCGGACCTGCTGCCGGAACTCCTGCGCCTGGTCGAGGAGTTCCCCCTCCGCGAGTCGTTCCACACCCAGCTCCTGCGGGTGTTCCACCGCACCGACCGGCGGGCCGAGGCGCTGGGGGTGTACCACCGGCTGCGCCGCACGCTCGTCGACACGATCGGCATCGAGCCGGGGCCGGCCGTCCGCGCCGCGTTCCAGGAAGTGCTCGACGACGAGGTGCCGGACGGCACGCACGGCACGCACGGCACGCACGGTAAGGACACAGACGGCTCGGGCGGCGCGGACGCGGACGGCACGCGCGGCAACCCGGGCGGCGCACCCGGCAACACGGGCGGCGCGGGCGATGCGGGCGGCGCGGGCGGCGGCACCGCGGGGGGCGGCGGCGCGGCTCCCGGCCTGCTGGACGCCGTGCGGACCGCCGCGGCCCCGATGGCGCTGCCCCGGGACACCGCGTCCTTCACCGGCCACGAGGACGCGTTGAAGCGGCTGTACGCGGCCGTGCTCGGCAGCGGGCCCGACGGGACCGGCCCGTCCGGTGGGGCCGGAGCGCCCGGCGGGACCGGCGCGTCCGGCGTCGTCGGCATCCACGCCGTGGACGGCATGCCCGGCATCGGCAAGACGACGTTCGCCGTGCACGCAGCGCACCGCCTCAAGGACGCCTTCCCCGACGGGCAGATCTTCCTGCCGCTGCACGCGCACACGCCGGGCGTCCCGCCCGTCGAGCCCGCCGACGCGCTGACCGGTCTGCTGCTCGCGATCGGCGAGAGCCCCCAGCGCATCCCCGCCGACGTCTCCGCGCGCGCCGGACTCTGGCGCAGCAGGCTCGGCGGCCGCCGCTTCCTCGTCGTCCTGGACGACGCCCGCGGCAGCGCCCAGGTGGAGCCGCTCCTGCCGGGCACGCCGGGCTCGCTGGTGCTGGTCACCAGCAGACAGCGGCTCGAAGCCCTGGACGACGCCGTGCCGGTCACCCTCGCGCTGCTGTCCCCCGCCGAGGCCGTGCGCCTCCTCGTCGCCAAGGCGGCGCGGGCCGACATCACGGCGGACGACCCGCACGTCGGGCGGCTCGCCGCGCTCTGCGGGCACCTGCCGCTCGCCCTCCAGCTCACCGCCGCCCGGCTGCGCCACCACCGCACCTGGACCACCGCGGACCTGGTCGAGGACCTGAGCGCGGCGCGCGGGCGCCTGGACGCCCTCTCCTCGGAGAGCCTGTCGGTCGCCGCCGCCTTCGAGCTGTCGTACCGCGACCTGCCGCCGGAGCAGCAGGCGCTCTTCGGACGGCTCGGGCTGCTGCCGGGCGACGACTTCGACGCGTACGCCGCCGCGGCCCTCCAGGACCTGCCGCTCGGCACCGTCCGCCGGATGCTCGGGGAGCTGGAGAACCGCCACCTCCTGGCGGAGGGCGCGCGGGGCCGGTACCGCATGCACGACCTGGTCCGCGAGTACGCCCGTACGGTGGCGTCCGCGGACGCGCCCGCGGACGCGCGCGCCGCCGTGGAGCGCGTCCTGGACTACTACCTGCACACCGCGGTCGACGCCGCCCGGCTCATGGTCCGCTCCGGCGAGCCCGAGCTCGTGCCCGCGGCGGGGCGCCCGTCGGCCGCGCCCGTCCTCGACGACCGGGAGCAGGCGGCCGGCTGGCTGGCGGCCGAGCGGGCGAACCTGCTGGCGGTGGTGGAGTACGCGGCCCGCCACGGCCACTTCGCGCACGCCGTCCAGCTGCCCGCCGCGATGAGCGAGTTCCTGCGCGGGCACGGCCACTGGAACGACGCGCTGGCGCTGCACGGCACCGCGCTCGACGTCGCCCTGGTGACCCGCGACCGCTTCGGGCAGGCCCTGGCCCACCACAACACGGCGATGATCCAGTGCCTGCGGGGCGAATACGAACGGTCCAGTGCGGGCTTCCAGCGCGCGCTCGACCTCTTCCGCGAGCTGCGGGACCGGCACCGGGAGGGGATCACGCTCCAGGGTCTCGCCCGCATCCGCCGGCTGACCGGCAACTACCACGCGGCGGAGCGGCACCTGCGGGACTCCCTGGCGTGCCTGGTCGAGCTGCACGACCGGCAGGGCCAGGCCCAGATGTACATCGACCTGGGGCAGATCCAGCAGCTCACCGGCCGGTTCGCGCAGGCCGTGCAGGGGCTGGAGCGGGCGCTGGAACTGCACGACGAGGTGGGCGACCGGCTGGGCCGGGCCAACGCCCTCACCACGCTCGGCGACGTGCTCAAGTCGATGGGCCGCTACGCCGAATCGGCGTCCAGGCACCGGCAGGCCCTCGCGTTCTACCAGCACATGGGCAACGAGCTGGGCCAGGCCAACGCGCTCAGCGACCTCGGCGACACGCTGCGGCTGACCGGTGCGTACGAGGAGGCCGCGGCCGGGCTGGAGCGGGCCCTGGCACTGTCCAGGAACGTCGGCAACCGCCTCGGGGCCGCGCAGGCGCTGACGTACCTGGGGCGGGTCGAGCTGCGCACCGGGGAGCTGGCCTCGGCGGAGAAGCACCTGCTGGAGGGACTGGACGTCTGCGAGGCGCTGGGCAGCGCCTTCGGGCGGGCCTACGTGCTGATGCACCTGGCCGAGGTCCGGTGCAGGACCGGCGCCCTGTCGACCGCCCTCGAAGGCGTCCTGACCAGCCTGGGCATCTGCCGCGAGCTCGAACACCGCGAGGGCGAGGTGGCGGCCCTGAACATCCTCGGGGGCATCAGGCTGGCGGGCGGCGACCCGGGCCGGGCGCTGGAGTCCTACCGGGACGCGCTGGCCGTGGCCGTCGAGATCCAGTCGCCGTACGACGAGTTCCAGGCGCTGGAGGGGATGGGCGAGGCCCTGTCGGCGTCCGGCGGGGCGGGCGGGGGCACGGAGTGCTTCCGGCGCGCCCTGGAGATCGCCGAGCGCCTGCGGATCCCCGACGCGGCCCGGCTGCGCGAGCGCGTCGCCGCCGGGTGAGCCCCGTCCCGTACGGCCCGGGTCGCCGCACCGCGTCCCGTACCGGCCCCGGTCACTCCGCCCGGGGCCGTACCAGTCCCGACTCGTAGGCGATGACCACCAGCTGCGCGCGGTCGCGGGCGCCGAGCTTGGCCATCGCGCGGTTCACGTGCGTCTTCACCGTGAGCGGGCTGACGACCAGCCGTTCGGCGATCTCGTCGTTGGAGTGCCCGGCCGCGACCTGGACCAGCACCTCGCGCTCGCGCACCGTGAGGGCGGCCAGCCGCTCGGCGTACCCGCTCGGGTCGCCGCCCTCCCCGTCGGCCGCCGCGTCGCCGCCCTGCGCGAGGAACTTGGCGATCAGGCCCTTGGTGGCGACCGGGGACAGCAGCGCGTCGCCGCCCGCCGCGATGCGGATGGCGTTCAGCAGCTCCTCCGGCTCGGCGCCCTTGCCGAGGAAGCCCGACGCCCCGGCGCGCAGCGACTGCACGACGTACTCGTCGACCTCGAAGGTGGTCAGCATGACGACCCGTACCGCCGAGAGCGCCGGGTCCGCGCTGATCATGCGGGTCGCGGCGAGGCCGTCCGTACCGGGCATCCGGATGTCCATCAGCACGACGTCCGCGCCGGTCGAGCGGGCCAGGGCGACCGCCTCGGCGCCGTCCGCGGCCTCGCCCACGACCTCCATGTCGGGCTCGGAGTCCACCAGGACGCGGAACGCGCTGCGCAGGAGTGCCTGGTCGTCGGCGAGCAGGACCTTGATCGTCGTCATGCGTTCCCCCTGGTGCGAGCCTTGTCGAGCGGCTTGACCGGCAGGATCGCATGCACCCTGAAGCCGCCTCCGTAGCGGGGGCCGGTGGTGAGGGTGCCGCCCAGCGCGGTGACGCGTTCGCGCATGCCGATCAGGCCGTGGCCGCCGCTGTCGCCGTTCACGCGCCGGTCGGGGCCCTCGGCCTCGTCGGCGTCCCCTCCGGCGGATCCGTTGCCGTTGCCGTTGCCGTTGTCCAGGACGGACACCTCGATGGTGCGGCCCACCCTGACCACGCTCACCTCGGCGCGCGCGTCCTTGCCCGCGTGCTTGCGGACGTTGGTCAGGGCCTCCTGGATCACCCGGTACGCGGCGAGGTCCACGGCGGCGGGAAGCGCCCCGTCGCCGTCGGTGCGGGCCAGCTCGACCGGGAGCCCGGCGTTGCGGAAGGTGTCCAGGAGCGCGTCGACCACGGCCAGTCCCGGCGCGGGCTCGGTGGGGGCCTCGGGGTCGCCGGACTGGCGGAGCAGGCCGACGGTGGCGCGCAGTTCGTTCAGCGCGGAGCGGCTGGCCTCGCGGACGTGGGCCAGCGCCTCCTTCGCCTGGTCGGGGCGCCGGTCCATGACGTGGGCCGCGACCCCGGCCTGCACGTTGACCAGCGCGATGTGGTGGGCGACGACGTCGTGCAGGTCGCGGGCGATGCGCAGCCGCTCCTCAGCGACCCGGCGGCGGGCCTCCTCGTCGCGGGTGCGCTCGGCCCGCTCCGCGCGCTCGCGCATGGCGTCGACGAAGGCCCGGCGGCTGCGCACGGCGTCGCCCGCCGCGGACGCCATGCCCGTCCAGGCGAAGATCCCCAGGTTCTCCTGGGCGTACCAGGGCGTGGTGCCGAAGAACATCGAGGCGCCGCTGAGGATGCCCATCGTGAGCAGGCCGACGCGCCAGGTGGTGGGCCGGTCGGTGCGGGAGGCGACGGTGTAGAGCGCGATGACCGCGCTCATCGCGACGGGCGCCCAGGGGTCGCTGATGATCACCTCGACCACCGAGAGGACGCCCGTGAAGCCGAGGACGGCCATCGGGGCGCGCCGCCGCCAGACGAGCGCGGCGGCCGCGAGCAGCATGAGCAGCACGCTCAGCAGGCCGGGGGTGCGGTCGCCGAAGGTCGGCCCCTCGCGGCTGCCGTTCGGGTCGACGAAGGAGCCGGTGAGCATGGAGACGAAGGTGAGCACGGCGAGGGCGCCGTCGAACGCGAGGGGGTGTGCGCGGAGCCAGCCGCGGGTGCGCGCGATGCCCGCACGCGTACCTCGGGATGGACTGGAGGGCGTCGTCACGTGAAGCAACGGTACGGCGTGTCGCACGACGGCGGGCGGGAGTGCGCCGACCCGGTCCGACGGGGTGCCGGGCAGTGCCCGGCACCCGCCGTCGTGGACACCTGGACCCGGCCCCTCAGCCGGGGATGAGTCCGTCGTCGCTGAGCATGGCGCGGACCTCGTCGAGGGTCGCGTCCGGTGCGGGGAGGATCAGCTCGGACGGCTCAAGGGCGTCGTCGGGCAGGGGCTCCCCGAGGCGCCGCACCGCGTCGAGGAGCGCGTCCAGGGTCCGGCGGAAGCCGTCCCCGTCGCCGCTCTCCATCTCTTCGAGCAGCTCGTCGTCGAGCTCGTTCAGCTCGGCGAAGTGACTGTCGGCCAGCTCTACCTGGCCCTCCCCCATGATCCGTACGATCATGATTCTCGCCCTACCTGTCGCCGGACTACTGGTTCTTGTCGAAGCGGGGGTGCTGCGACTGCGGCTGCTGGTCCTGCTGCTGGCCGGGGTTGAGCGCCTGCTGCTGGGCGCTCGGGCCGCCCGCGAGCTCCGCCTTCATCCGGGCCAGCTCCAGCTCCACGTCCGTGCCGCCGGAGATCCGGTCGAGCTCGGCCGCGATGTCGTCCTTGGCCATGCCGGAGGAGTCGTCGAGCGCGCCGGAGGCCAGCAGCTCGTCGATCGCGCCCGCGCGGGCCTGGAGCTGCGCGGTCTTGTCCTCGGCGCGCTGGATCGCGAGGCCGACGTCGCCCATCTCCTCGGAGATGCCGGAGAACGCCTCGCCGATGCGGGTCTGCGCCTGGGCGGCGGTGTACGTCGCCTTGATCGTCTCCTTCTTCGTGCGGAAGGCGTCGACCTTGGCCTGGAGGCGCTGCGCCGCCAGCGTCAGCTTCTCCTCCTCGCCCTGGAGCGTCTGGTGCTGCGTCTCCAGGTCGGAGACCTGCTGCTGGAGCGCGGCGCGGCGGGACAGCGCCTCGCGCGCCAGGTCCTCGCGGCCCAGCGCCAGCGCCTTGCGGCCCTGGTCCTCCAGCTTGGAGGACTCGCCCTGCAGCTTGGTCAGCTGGAGTTCGAGCCGCTTGCGGGACGTCGCCACGTCGGCGACGCCACGGCGTACCTTCTGCAGCAGCTCCAGCTGCTTCTGGTACGAGTAGTCGAGGGTTTCGCGCGGATCCTCGGCCCGGTCAAGGGCCTTGTTTGCCTTCGCGCGGAAGATCATCCCCATACGCTTCATCACACCGCTCATGGGCTTCGCGCGCCCCCTTCTATCCGGACTCGGCTGCAGCACTCCAACAGAACCCACAGTACGGGGCCTGCCTCTATTACCGCACTGTCCGGGTGCGGTTGTGCTCCTACCCAAGGACGACTGCGGACGATCCGCGCTCCCGCCCAGGGAGTAGGCGGGCATCAGGGAGACGCCGCTCGTACCCCTACGAGACGCAGGCCGTTGCCGGATCGTTCCCCGTCGGCCTGGGTCAGCCGCGCGGCACCCCGTACCCTTGGGCTTTGTGTTCCGTAGCCGTTCCAAAGACGAGAAGGCGCCCGCCGAGCCGGCGGCCGACCTCTCCACGCAGCCCCGTGACCCGCAGGCCCCGAAGGGTCGGCCCACTCCCAAGCGGAGCGAGGCCCAGACCCAGCGTCGCCGTGCGGCCACCCAGCCGATGGACCGCAAGGAGGCGATGAAGCGCCAGCGCGAGGCGCGCCGTGTCGACCTGGCCAAGCAGCGCGAGGCGCTGGCCAGCGGCGACGAGCGGTACCTGCCGGTCCGCGACAAGGGACCCGTCCGGCGCTTCGTCCGCGACTTCGTGGACTCCCGGTTCTGCGTGGCCGAGTTCTTCCTGCCCATGGCCGTGATCATCCTGGTGCTCAGCATGATCCGGGTGAGCAACCTCCAGAACATCGCGCTGCTGCTCTGGCTGGGCATCATCGTCATGATCGTGATCGACTCGATCGGCCTGGCCGTCCGGCTGAAGAAGCAGCTCAGGGAGCGCTTCCCGGACGAGCCGAAGAAGGGCGCGGTGGCGTACGGCCTGATGCGTACGCTCCAGATGCGTCGGCTGCGCCTGCCGAAGCCGCAGGTCAAGCGCGGAGAGCGGCCCTGAGCACGGAGGTGTCGGGCGCCGCGGACACCTCCGGTGTCACCGGCGCCCCCTCCGGGCCCCGCGGCTTCACCGGCGGGGCCGATCCCTGGCTGCGCGGGCTCGGCGGGCTGCGCGACGTCGTCCGGCAGGAGCTGGTGGCCCGGCAGATCGACGAGCAGATAGCGGCGCGCTTCCCGGTCGGGCAGCGGCTGCGGGTGCTCGACGTGGGCATGGGCCAGGGCACGCAGGCGCTGCGGCTCGCCAGGGCCGGGCACGCGGTGACCGGCCTGGAGTCCGACCCCGAGATGCTGGCCGCGGCCCGCGCCGCGCTGGTCGGCGAGCCCGAGGGCATCCGGGAGCGGGTGCGGCTCGTCGAGGGCGACGGCCTGGAGACCGGGGTGCACTTCCTGCCCGGCTCGTTCGACGTGGTGCTCTGCCACGGCGTGCTGATGTACATCGAGGAGCCCGACGCGATGGTCGCGGGGCTCGCCCGGATGCTCGCGCCCGGCGGGCTGCTCTCGCTGCTCGTGCGGAACGCGGAGGCGCTGGCCATGCGTCCGGGCCTGGCCGGGGACTGGGCGGGGGCGCTGGCGGCGTTCGACAGCGACGCGTACACCAACCGGCTCGGACTGCCGGTGCGGGCCGACCGGCTGGAGGACCTGACGGGCACGCTGGCGGGGATCGCCGCGCCGCTGCACGCCTGGTACGGCGTGCGGGTCTTCACCGACACCCTGCCCGACGGGGCGCAGCTGCCCGCGGCGGACGAGCTGGAGCGGCTGCTGGCCGCGGAGGACCGGGCGGGGCGCACCGACCCGTACCGGCGGGTCGCGGCGCTGCTGCACCTGTGCGGGGTGCGCGGCTGAGGACCCTGCCGTGCCCTGTCCTGCCCTGCCGTGGGCCGGTCCCGTGCCGGGCCGGATCTTGAGTCAGGCGGGGCGGGGCGTTTCGCGTCTTCGGTGACGTGAGCGACGCGAAGAGATCATCGGACGTGGTCGGCCCCGCCGGGCCCGGGGTCCTCGAAGGCGCCGGGGAGAAACCGGCGAAGCTGCCGTTCCGGGTGACCTGGCGGGCGCTGTACCAGCACTTCAGGCCGCACCGCTGGGCGGTCGCGCTCGGCGCGCTGCTCTCCCTGGTCGGCTCGGTGACCGCGCTCGTGCAGCCGATGGCCGCGATGGAGCTGGTCGACCGGCTCGGCACCGGGGGCTCGGTCAAGGGCGCGCTGGCCCTGCTGGTGGTGCTGGTCCTCGCGGGGACGGCCGTGCAGTCCGTCGGCGCCTACGTCCTGGAGCGGACCGCCGAGTCGGTGGTGCTGGCCGCCCGGCGCACCCTCATCCGGCGCCTCCTCAGGCTGCGGCTGCCCGAGGTGGAGCGCACCCAGCCGGGCGACCTGATGTCCCGCATCACCTCCGACACCACGCTGCTGAAGGCCGTCACCACGCAGTCGCTGGTCGCGGCGGCGACGGGCGCGATCGGCTTCCTGACGACCATCGTGATGATGGGCGTGCTCGACATGGTGCTGCTCGGCGTCACGCTCGGCGTGATCGTGGTGGTCGGTGGCTCCTTCGCGCTGGTCATGCCGAAGATCTCGCAGGCCACGCGGCGCTCCCAGGAGGCGGTCGGGGAGATCTCCAGCGTCCTGGAGCGGGCGTTCGGCGCCTTCCGTACGGTCAAGGCGTCCGGCGCCGAGGCGCGCGAGAGCGCGGTCGTGGAGCGGGCCGCGGAGAAGGCCTGGCGGCACGGGGTGCGGGCGGCGAAGTGGCAGGCGGTCGCCGGGACGTCGATCGGCCTGTCGATCCAGGTGTCGTTCCTGGCGGTCCTGGGCATCGGGGGCGCGCGGGTGGCGTCCGACGCGATCTCCGTGGCGACGCTGGTGGGCTTCCTGCTGTACCTGTTCTATCTGACCGAGCCGGTCTCGCAGCTGGTGGAGGCGGCGACGCAGTACCAGGTGGGGGCGGCCGCGATCGCGCGGATCGTGGAGGCGGAGGAGCTGCGGACGGAGGACCCGGCGGCGGGGGGCTCGGGGGCGCCGGGGGACGCGGGGGCGGGGGGCACGGCGGCGCCGGGGGGCGCGGGGGCCGGTCGTGGCGAGGGGGCGGGGGCGGCTGCTTCCGTCACCTTCGAGGACGTGTCCTTCCGGTACCGGGACGACCTTCCGTACGTCCACCACGGCGTGGACTTCCACGTCCCCGGCGCCGGAATGACCGCCTTCGTCGGGCCGTCGGGCGCGGGCAAGACGACCGTCTTCGGGCTCGTCGAGCGGTTCTACGAGGCGACGGGCGGGCGCGTCCTCGTCGACGGCAGGGACGTGCGGGACTGGCCGCTCGCCGAGCTGCGGGCCTCGATCGGGTACGTGGAGCAGGACGCGCCCGTCCTCGCGGGCACGCTGCGCGAGAACCTCGTCTTCGCCGCGCCGCACGCGAGCGAGGAGGAGATCCGGGACGTGCTGGTGCGGGCCAGGCTCGACGCGCTGGTCGACCGGCTGCCCGAGGGTCTGGAGACCGTCGTGGGGCACCGGGGCTCGAAGCTGTCGGGGGGCGAGCGGCAGCGGGTCGCGGTGGCGCGGGCGCTGCTGCGGCGGCCCCGGCTGCTGCTGCTCGACGAGGCGACGTCGCAGTTGGACGCGGTCAACGAGCTGGCGCTGCGGGACGTGGTGGCGGAGGCGGCGCGGGAGGTGACGGTGCTGGTGGTGGCGCACCGGTTGTCGACCGTGACGCTCGCGGACCGGATCGTGGTGATGGACGGGGGGCGGGTGCGGGCGGTGGGGACGCACGCGGAGCTGGTGGCGGGGGACGCGTTGTACGGGGAGCTGGCGGCCACGCAGTTCCTCGCGGCGAGCGCGTAGCCCTCCGGGCGGGGGCGGGGATGGGGGGGTGCCGTGCGGGGCGGGGTGCCGTTGCCCGGGGCGGGCCGCCTTTCGCCTGCGGCGGGGGGTGCCCCTCCCCGCCCCTTCCCGAAACCCTCCGGGGGCCCTGCGGGGCCAGTGGGTACGCGCGGCGTGTGCCCCACCCTCGCGCAGTTCCCCGCGCCCCTGAAGGGGCGCACCTGTGCGGAGCGGGGCCGTCCCGCACAGGGCCCCGACAGGGGCGCGGGGAACCGTTCCCGTACCGGCTACGCCTCCGCGTGCAGGCTCATCGGGCCGTAGATCTTCGTCGTGTCCTCGAAGAGCGTCACCTGGTCCGCCCCGCCCTCCGCGAGGTCCTTCCACACCTCGCCGATCCAGGACTCCGCGTCCCCCTGCGTCGTGAACTCCTCCGGCTGTACCGCCGGTTCCGTCTCCGTGCCGTCGGACTTCTCGAACCGCCACGTCCACGCCATGTCCGCCTCCTGGGTCACGTTGCTCCCCGAAGCCTAGCCGGGCGCGCACGCGCGGCAAGGACGCGGGAGGATCAGGGTGTGGAACTGACTCTTCTCGGCACCGGGGCCCCCGAGGGGCTGCCGGTGCCAGGCTGCCCCTGCGCCGTCTGCTCCGCCGCCCGCGGCGAACGGGCGCGGGCCGCCACGGCCGTGCTCGTGGACGGCGCCCTGCTGCTCGACCTCACCCCGGGCGCCGCCTTCGCCGCCGCCCGTGCCGGGCACTCCCTGAGCGGCGTGCGGCAGGTGCTGCTGACGCACCCTCACGACGGGCCGGCCGTCGAGCTGCCGCCGGGGCTGCCCGCGGCGGGGCGGGTGCCCGACGGGCAGGAGCTGACGCTGATCAGCGGGCACCGGGTGCGGGCCGTGCCGATGGACGCGCCGGGTACCGGGTACGAGGTCACGGCGCCCGACGGGGAGCGGCTGCTGTACCTCCCGCCGGGCGGCGCGGTCGCGGGGGCGCGCGGGGCCGCCCCGTACGACATGGTCGTCGGCGACTTCTGCGGGCGGCCCGACGCCCTCGCCCGGCTGCGGGCGGCCGGGCTGGTCGGCTCGGGCACCGACGTGGTCGCCGTGCACATCGGGCACGGCGTCCCGCCGGGGCCCGAGCTGGAGCGGCGGCTCGCCGCGGGCGGTGCGCGGGCCGTGGCGGACGGGACGACGCTCTCCGTGGGCGAGTACCGCGCGGCGCCCGACGTGCCCCGGCGCACCCTCGTGCTGGGCGGCGCCAGGTCGGGCAAGTCGGTGGAGGCCGAGCGGCGCCTGGAGGCCTTCCCCGGGGTGGTGTACGTGGCCACGGGCGGGACGCGCGAGGGCGACCCGGACTGGGCGGCGCGCGTCGGGCTGCACCGCGAGCGGCGGCCCGCCTCCTGGCGCACCGAGGAGACCTGCGAGCTGGTGCCGCTGCTGCGGGAGGCGGGCGACGGGGACGGCGGCGGGGGGCCGCTGCTGATCGACTGCCTCGCGCTGTGGCTCACCGACGCGATGGACCGGGTCGGCGCCTGGGACGACGACAAGTGGGCGGGCGGCGGCGGGCGGGCCCTGCGGGAGCGGGTCGAGGAGCTGGTGGCGGCCGTGCGGGAGACCGGCAGGACGGTGGTGGCGGTGAGCAACGAGGTGGGCTCGGGCGTGGTGCCCGCGACGTCTTCGGGGCGGCGCTTCCGGGACGAGCTGGGCCGGTTGAACGCCGCGTTCGCCGCGGAGTGCGAGCAGGTGCTGCTGGTCGTCGCGGGCCAGGCGCTGACGCTGCGCGGGTAGCGGGTAGCGGGTAGCGAGTTGGTTGCGGGCAGCGGGTTGCGGGGTGGCTGCGGGCAGCGGGTAGGAGACAGCGGGGCCGCGCCCCGTACGCGGGTCGGGACCGCGCGCGTCCGAGCGGGTCGGGACCCGGCCGGACGCTGCCGGTACTGTTCGGCGAATGAGCTCGCTTAACCTCGACGACTTCTCCGACCTGATCGAGCGCCCCGACGGCAGCGTGCGGCGCGACGCCGAGGAACGCCGGGAACGGCTGACCGTGGCCCCCGGCGCACTCGGCCGCCTCGACGAGCTGGGCGAGTGGCTTTCGGCCGCGCAGCAGTCCGCCGTCGTCAAGCCCGTGGAGCGGCCGCGCGTGCTGCTGTTCGCCGGTGACCACGGCGTCGCGGAGCTGGGCGTCTCGGGCCGCGCCGCGTCCGGCGCGCACGAGCTGGTGCGCGCCGCGCTGGACGGGGTCAGCCCGCTGTCGATCCTGGCGCGCCGGGCGGGCGTGCCGGTGCGGATCGTGGACGCGGGGCTGGACTGCGACCCCGGGCTGCTGCCCGAGGAGATCACCCGCCACCGGGTGCGGCGCGGCAGCGGCCGCATCGACGTGACGGACGCGCTCACCGCGGAGGAGGCGGAGCGGGCCGTACGCCTCGGGATGCGCATCGCGGACGAGGAGGCCGACTCCGGCACCGACCTGGTGGTGCTCGGCGACCTCAGCGTGGGCGGCACCACCCCGGCCGCCACCCTGATCGCGGCGCTCTGCGGGACCGACGCCTCGGTGGTGACCGGGCGCGGCGGGGCCGGGATCGACGACCTGGCGTGGATGCGCAAGTGCGCGGCGATCCGGGACGCGCTGCGCCGGGCCAGGCCGGTGCTGGGCGACCAGCTGGAGCTGCTGGCGACGGTGGGCGGCGCGGACATCGCGGCGATGACCGGGTTCCTGCTCCAGTGCGCGGTGCGGCGGATGCCGGTGATCCTGGACGGGGTCGTCTCGGCGGCGAGCGCGCTGGTCGCGCAGCGGGCCGCGTTCCGGGCCCCCGACTGGTGGCTGGCGGGCCAGCTGAGCGGCGAACCGGCACAGGCGAAGGCACTGGACCGGATGGCGCTCAACCCTCTGCTCGATCAAGGCGTCACTGTGGGGGAAGGAACCGGGGCATTCCTCGCCCTCCCCCTCGTTCAGGCGGCGGCCGCCCTCGCGGCCGAGCTGCCCGAGCGGGACCGGCCTGACGACCAGGACGACCAGGACGACCTGCCCGACCAGCAGGACGCCGGGGGAGAGTCGGAGGACGCGGACACGACCGAGTCCGCGGAGTAACCGAGTGGCGCGGGGGCACGGGTGGCGATCATCGCCCGTGCCCTCCCTCACCATGGACCACTATGCCCCATATGATCGCTTTTCATGGGAGAGGTCCGAGTGTCCACCGAACCAGCCGCAGACCGGAGCAGCGTCCGGTCCAGGCGGGCCGCGGGCTTCGCCGTCTGGTACCTGCGCGCCGTCACGTTCATCAACTTCCTGAGCGCCGTCTGGGTCTCGCTCGGCCAGGACCTGCGCCGCCACAACACCGACGAGTTCTTCACCCCGTACCTCCTGACCGCGGGCTTCTCCTCGGGCGTCGTGGCGCTCTTCCTCGCGGTCACGATGCGCCGCCGCAAGCGCGCGGCCTGGATCACCAACCTGGTGCTCGGCGGGCTGACGCTGGCCGCGTTCGTCCTCGCGATGGTGCTGCCGGAGTTCCGGCAGTACGCCATCAACTGGGTCTCGCTGGTCCTCACCGCCGCCTTCATGGCCGCGCTGCTGCTGGGCCGCCGCGAGTTCTACGCCAAGGGCGACAGCTCCAACCCCAGGCTCGCCGCGCTCGTCGCGCTCGGCGGCCTGCTCGTCACCTCGCTCGCCGCCGCCCTGCTGGTCTCCGTCACCAACACCGCGCACGGCGGCTCCACCTTCCTGGAGCGCTGGCGCTACGGCGTGATGCGGCTGGTCACGCTCGCCGCCGACGACTCGAAGTTCGCCGGGATCACCACGCCCGGCTGGGTCGACGTCGCCATCAACGTCCTGTCCACGCTGCTGCTCATCGCCGTGGTCTACGCCGCGTTCCGCGCGCGCCGCGCCGTCGACCCGATCACCGAGGAGGACGAGGCGAAGCTGCGGGCCCTGCTGGAGCGGCACGGCGACCGCGACTCGCTGGGCTACTTCGCGCTGCGCCGCGAGAAGAGCGTCATCTGGTCGCCCTCCGAGAAGGCCGCCGTCACCTACCGGGTCGTCGGCGGGGTCTCGCTGGCCTCCGGCGACCCGATCGGCGACCCCGAGGCGTGGCCGGGCGCCATCGAGCCCTGGCTGGCCGAGGCCCGCGAGCACGGCTGGGTGCCCGCCGTGATGGGCGCGAGCGAGGAGGCGGGCACGATCTACGCCAGGCACGGGCTCGACGCGCTGGAACTGGGCGACGAGGCGATCGTGGAGACCGCCGACTTCACCCTCGAAGGGCGCGCGATGCGCACCGTGCGCCAGGCCTACAACCGGGTCAAGCGCGCCGGGTACGAGGTGCGCATCCGCCGCCACGCCGACATCCCCGAAGCGGAGATGGCCGAGCTGCTGCGGCGCGCCGACGACTGGCGCGACGGCGCGACCGAGCGCGGCTTCTCGATGGCGCTGGGCCGCCTCGGCGACCCGGCCGACGGGCAGTGCGTGATGCTGGAGTGCACCGACGGCCGGGGCGAGCTGCGGGCGCTGCTCTCCTTCGTGCCCTGGGGCCCCAAGGGGCTCTCGCTGGACCTGATGCGGCGCGACCGCGACTCCGAGAACGGCCTGATGGAGTTCATGGTCATCGAGCTGCTGACCCGCTCCAAGGAGATCGGCACCACCCAGGTCTCGCTGAACTTCGCGATGTTCCGCTCGGTCTTCGAGCGCGGCTCGAAGCTCGGCGCGGGCCCCGTGCTGCGGCTGTGGCGCTCGCTGCTGAGCTTCTTCTCGCGCTGGTGGCAGATCGAGTCGCTGTACCGCGCCAACGCCAAGTACCGGCCCATCTGGGAGCCGCGCTTCATGCTCTTCGAGAAGAGCGCCGACCTGCTGCGCATCGGCGTGTCGGCCGGGCGCGCCGAAGGCTTCCTGGAGGCCCCGGGGCTGCCCAAATGGCTGCACCGCAAGCAGTTGGGGACCAGACGTTGAGCGCGCGGGACTTCGCCCGGCGCGAGTGGGGCGCGCTGTACGGGACGGTGCGCACGGCCCTCGTGCAAAGGCGCTGGCGGGCGATCCCGCTGACGCTCACCGCCGTCGCGCTGACCTCGTTCTTCCAGGTCGTGCAGAACCAGTCCTGGGGGTACGGGCCGGTCCGCGCCATCGGCTTCGTACAGGCCGAGGACCCGCTGTGGCAGTCGCTGCTGCACACCCCGCTCTCGCTCTTCGTCCCCGCGCTCGACCTGCCCGTCTGGGGCGCGCTCGCGCAGGTCCTGCTGGTCTTCGGGATCGCCGAGATCTGCATCGGCAGGCTGCGCACGCTGGCCATCGCGTACGCGGCGACGCTGGCCGGGACCATGTACGCGCGGCTCGGCATCGCGCTCGGACCCGACCACCCGCTCGGGCTGCCCGCGTCCGACGCGCAGGTCGTGGACACCGGCCCGTCGGCCGCGGTCGTCGGCCTCGCGGTGTTCGTCTGCTGGCGCTACCGCGCCTGGTGGACGGCCGCGCTCGTGGTGGCCGCGATGGTGGGCGAGGTGCTGGTCAAGAACAACCTCGCGGGCAAGGAGCACCTGGCGGCGATCGCCGCCGCGCTGCTCCTGTGCGTCGTCGCCGAGGTGCGCGGCGGGCGGCGCGGACGGCGCGGTCAGGGCCGCCGCGAGGGGACCGTACGGTCCGGTGCCCCGCCGATGAACTCCTGAACCCTGCGCCTGGGCCCCGCCCAGCGGCGGTCGTGGTGGTACGCCCTGAGGGTCGCCCGCGCGCGGGCCTTGGGCCGGTCGCGGTACATCCGCCGGCACCACGGCGAGGCCGGGCGCGCCAGCCTGACCGCCGCGACCAGCGCGACGAACGGCACCAGCACGCCGACGAGCGCGAGCCGCGCCTTGCCCTTGAAGAGCGCGATCAGCACGAGGAGGAAGTTGAGGCCGAGGGTGAGGGAGAGCCCCAGGCGGTCGCGGAGTTCCTCGGGCGTCAGCTCGTTCACGCCCAGCGGCGAGAAGCCCGCGAGGACCAGTCCGCCGAGGGCCGCCGCGAGCACCACCACCTCGGTCGACCTGCGGCCCTGTTCCGTCCAGTAGACGTCGTCCAGGTAGAGGATCAGCGCGAACTCGTCGAGGACGAGGCCCGCCCCGATCCCGAATAGCACCGCGCAGATCGCGGCGGCGACGCCGTGCCGCCCGCTGCCGACGGCGCCGAAGCCGCCGATCACGGTGAGGACCACGCCCGGCACCACGTGGTGGATGTGCAGCCCGCCCGGGGTGATGTTGCGGAACGGGCCCTTGCCCGCCCTGATCAGCCGGGTGATCGTGCGGGTGACCAGGAACGTCAGGACGAAGGACGCGAGGGCCAGGAGCAGGGGCAGTTTCCCCGGCTCCGTGATGTTGCGGTAAAACCAGTGATCCATGCCACCCGCTCCCGATATGCACGTAAAGCGCAATTTACCGCCGGGGCGCTCCGGCTACCCTTCGGCCGGTGACTTCCCTGATCAGCGACGGCATACGGTTCGCCTTCGGCACCCTCTCGGTGCTCCCCGTCCGGGTGAGCCGCTGGGACCGGGAGGCGGCGCGCGCCGGAATGCTGTGCGCTCCGCTGGTGGGCCTGGTGGTGGGCGGGTGCGCGGCGGCGGTGGGCGCCGCGTTCGTCCTGCTGGGCGCGGGGCCGCTGGTGGCCGCCGTCGCGACCGCCGCCGTGCCCGCGGTCCTCACGCGCGGGCTGCACCTCGACGGCGTCGCGGACGTCGCCGACGGGCTCGGCAGCGCGCGGGCGCCCGAGCAGGCGCTGCGCATCATGAAGCAGTCAGACATCGGGCCCTTCGGCGTGATCACGCTGCTCTTCGTGCTCCTCGCGCAGGTCGCGGCGCTCGCCTCGCTGTACGGCGAGGGGTGGGCGCACGGGGCGGCCGGGGCGGTCCTCGCGGGGGTCACGGCGCGGCTCGCGCTCACCCTGGCGTCCCGCACCGACGTGCCCGCGGCCCGGCCCGAGGGGCTCGGCGCGATGGTCGCGGGGACGGTGCCCGAGGGCGTCGCGACGGGGGTCGCGGCGGTGCTGGGGGCGGGGCTCGCGGTGGTCGGGGGCCTGATCGGGGACTTCCGCCACGCGGCGGGGCTGGTGGTGGGGCTCGCCGCGGCGGAGCTGATGCTGCGGCACTGCGTGCGGCGGTTCGGCGGGGTGACGGGGGACGTGTTCGGCGCGGTGGCGGAGGTGGCGACGGTGGGAGCACTCGTGACGCTGACGGTGGGGTGAGGAACGTGCCCCGCTCTCGCGCGGTTCCCCGTGCAGCGGAACCCGCACCCCGGGCAGCGCTGCCGCTCAACACGCCTCGCGCCACGCGTCCAGCTCGTAGCGCTTCCTCATCGAGCTGAAGCCCAGTTTCCGTGCCGTCGGGCAGAACGTCCGGACCGGCAGCTCGTACTCCACGTGGAACACCGCCTTCCCCGCCGCCACGAACGGCGTCAGCGACCCGCACTCCTCGTACCGCGCGCACTGCTCGTTCACCGCGAAGTCGAACTCCGCCACCAGCTCCCGCACCTGCTCCACGTCGTTCTTCAGCCCCACCGACATCCCCCGCGCGTGCACCAGCCGCGCGATCAGCCGGTTGTAGCGGAGCTGGTCCGCTGCCGTCAGCGGGAACCCGGTCGCGTTCAGGTACCCGTCCATGTTGTCGGGCTCGACCGCGTCGAACCCCTTCTCCCGGCACATGTCGACGCGCGCGGCCATCAGCGGCTCCAGGACGTCCGTGCGGCGGACGTCCAGCCAGCGCTCCCCCGGCCAGCCGTTGCCCCGGCCCAGCAGCGACCTCGGGAACTCCGCCGCGTCCGGGCGGAAGTCCTCCCACGACCCGGTCGAGAGGTAGCAGATCACCCTGCGGCCCGCGCGGTGCAGCTCGGCGACGGTACCCGCGGAGTGGTCGAAGCCGTCGATGTCGTACACCGGAACGTCGACCGACAGGTCGAGCTCCCCGCTGAGCTGCCACTGCCAGGCCAGCCCAGGACCCGGCATCCACCGCTCGTCGCGCGGCGCGTCGTCGCCCCGCCCGCGGTCCCGGTCCCCGTCCGAGGTGCACGACGCGAGCAGCAGGGCGAGGCCCAGGAGGACCGCGGCCGACCGGGTCCGCCTCACGCCGCCGCCTCCCCCACCCCGTGCGGCAGCGTCCCCCACGGGTGCGCCCCGTACCCCGGCACCGCGCAGTGCACCGCCGTCCGCACCCGGGCCTCGGGCGGGGCGTCGTACACCAGGTGGCAGAAGCGGGTCGGCGGGTAGGCCGCCGTCCACGCCTGGGGCACGTACTGGCGGTAGGCCGACCAGGGGCCCTCGAACGTCACCAGCAGGTCCGCCAGTTCGGCGTACGCGGGGTGCGGGTGCGTCCCGTGGTTGAGGACCAGCGTGCGGGCGCCGGTCGCTCGGGCGGCGACCGCGAGGCGGCCGTAGTACGGCAGGAGGCCGGGCGGCGTCGCGGCCTGGTCGAGGAACGCGCCGTCGGTGCCGTACCAGGAGCGGTGGCGCAGCAGGTCCTCGACGACCTCGTCGTGCGGACGCCTGCCGTACGCGGTGTCGACGTAGCCCAGCACGCGCACGCCGGCCGCCCGCAGCCGCCGCGCCGCGTCGGCGAACGCCGCGTCGGGCCCGGCGCCCGGCCCGCTCGCCGGGTTGAGGACCACGCCGTACAGCCGGGGCGCGGCGGCCACGATGCGCTCCCACGCGTCGGGGCGCTCCGCGGGATGCTCGTAGAACGGCACGAGGAGGGTCACGGGGGCGCGCCTCACGGGCGGTGTGCCGTCGCCCGGCCCGCCACGGCCGCCGCGGCGCCGAGCAGCGCGAGGGCCGCGGCGGCGCTGACGACGAGGTCGGGCAGCGGGGTGAGCAGTTGGGCGGCCGCCGCGGCGCAGCACACCGCGGCGGCGCAGCACACCGCGCCGAACGACTGGAGCAGCAGCGCCGTCCAGAGCACCGAGCCGAGCAGCAGGAGCGCGGCGATGCGGTCGGGGCCGAAGGGCGTGCTGCCGGGCCACAGGAGGGCGGCGACGGCGCCGATGTCCAGGAGCACGGCGAGGTAGAGGCCCAGTTGGCGGACGAGGGCGAGGAGGGCCGCGCGACGGAACTCCCGCGGCGCCCCCGCCGCGCACAGCCCCGCGGTGCTCTGGCTGCGGCAGCGGTGCAGCAGCCATTCGGCGGGGCCCATGGAGAGGGTGAGCGCGACGACGACGCAGGGGGCGGAGTCGAGGGCGACGACGAGGACCAGGGTGCCGGTGCCGAGGCCGAAGAGGCCGTACGGCACGGAGGCGAGCCGTCCGGGCCCCGTACCGGGCCCGAGCCGGGTGCGCCACGGCCGCCCGTGCTCCTCGCGGAGCAGGACGGCGACCGCCGCCACCGCCGCGCCCGCCACCCCGGCCAGGGCCGCGCCCAGCAGCCAGGGCCGCGCCGCGCCCGGGGCGAGCGCCTGGGCCACCACCGGCAGCAGCGCCAGCAGCAGGGCCCGCTCCCGGCCCAGGACCAGCAGCACCGTGGACGCCGCGAGGTAGCACGCCTGGAGCGCCGCCTGCCGGACGCCGCCGCCCGGCACGGCCGCCGCGACGGCGGTGCCGAGCGCCGCGCCGACGGGGGCGCCGTACAGCAGGGCGCGGGCGGCGGACGCGCGGTCGCCGAGGCCGAGCCAGGTGTAGGCGCGGTGGGCGAGCGCCTGGTTCCAGGTCCATCCGGCGAGGGCGCCCGCGAGCAGCGCGGGGCTGCCGTAGGCGAGGTAGGCGAGGCCGGGCAGGGCGAAGAGCACGCCGCGCAGCAGGCAGGCCCGCAGGGACCTGCGCCACGGGTCGTCGGGGCCGCCGGGCGCGCCCGGCCCGGCGGGTTCGAGGAGGTCGCCGAGGTCGGCGTCGCCGCGTTCGTACAGGTCACGGGCGAGCGCGAAGGAGTCCTGCCGACCGTACGCGGTGCGGATGTGGGCGTCGGTCATGCCGTCGGACTCCAGCACCGCGGCGATCTCGTCGGGGTGCACGGCCCCCGCTATGACGTCGTCCAGGCGCAGGGCGAGCGCGTCCAGCGGGTCGGCGCCCGGCTTCGGCCCCGGTGCCTGTCCGGGGATGCGGGGCAGCGCGTCGGTCCCCCGCTCCTGGGGCCGCAGCCAGAGGGGTCCGCTCACCACGCCACCCCGCTCCACGGGTCGCGCAGGAGCACAGGACCGCCCGTCAGCTCCCGGTAGATGGTGCGGAACCCGTCGACGGAGCGGGCGAGCGTGAACCGGTCGACGACCCGGCGCCGCGCCCTGCGCCCGAGGTCGGCCCTGCGCTCGTGGTCGGCGAGCAGGTCGAGCGCGGCGTGCGCGAGGGCTTCGGGGGCCCGGGGCGGGACGACCATGCCGGTGTCGGCGACGGCCTCGCGCACGCCTCCCACGTCCGTGGAGACGGTGGCCCTGCCGCAGGACATGGCCTCGATGAGGGAGAAGGGGAAGCCCTCGCTGATGCTGGAGAGCGCGACGACCGTGCCCGCCGCGTAGGCGTGCCTGACCTCGTCGAGGCGGCCCTCCCAGCTGATGCCGTCGGTGGCGCCGAGTTCGGCGGCGAGCTTCTCCAGCTTCAGCCGGTACTCCTCCGCGCCCCGCTGGACGGGGCCGAAGAGGCGCAGCCGCAGTTCGGGGACTTCGGCGCGCATCAGCGCGTACGCCCTGATCAGCGTCTCCAGGTCCTTGATGGGGTCGATGCGGCCCGCCCAGCTGACGGTGGGCACCTCCGGTTCGGGTCCGGCCTCGGGGAACGCCTGCGGGTCGACGCCGTTGTAGACGGTGCGGATGCGGTCGGCGGGCGCGCCGCCGTGCTCCTCCCAGCGGCGGTTGTACTGGTTGCACGGGGTGATCAGGTCGGCCTCGCGGTAGCCCAGGCCGTTGAGTTCGCGGTAGAAGGCCAGTAACAGGGCCTTGACCGGGCGGCGTTCGCGGCTCCCGCGGTAGCCGAGGTAGCGCTCGCGGAGGTAGATGCCGTGCTCGGTGAGGAGGAAGGGCACGCCGTCGAAGTGCTTGGCGGCGAGGGCGGGGAGCGTGGCGAGTCCGGCGCTGACGGCGTGGGCGACGCCGGTGCCGGGGAGCTTGACGGCGAGCGGGCGCAGGGCGTGTTCGATGAGGTCGGTGGCGGTCAGCGCGTCGTGGAGCGTGGGGGTGCGGGCGCCGTGCGGGCGAGGCAGCGTCCACAGTCCCGTGAGGGTGCGCAGGGCGTGTTCGGAGCGCAGGGCCGCGTACAGCCTGCCCTCCCTGGCGAGTTCGGCCAGCGCGTAGAGGTGGGTGCCGAAGTCGGCGGAGCCGGCGGGCGCGAGGTCCAGGAGGGTCAGCAGGAACTGTTCGTACGCGGCGAGGAAGCGTCTGCGGTCGCGTCCGCCGAGCGGGCGGCGCGCGAGGAGTCCGGGCGGCGGGCCCCAGAGGGGGACGACGGTGTGGCGCAGGACGTTGCGCGGCAGGGGCCAGACGACGGGTTCGCGGCCGCCGCCGGTGAGGGCGACGACTTCGAACCCGGCTTCGGGAATGCCGCGTACGAGCTGGTCGCACCAGGTGGAGACGCCGCCGTGGGCATGCGGATAGGTGCCCTCGGTGAGGAGGGTGACATCGGTCAAGGTCATGCGGTGGGCAGCCTCAGCTTGATCGAGGGGGTCCAGCCGGAGCGCGCTCCCGCGTAGGGGGCGCCGAAGGCCGTGGCGGCGGGGACGGTGAGCGGGGCGAGGACGCCCCGCGGCGCGGTGACGACGAGGGTGTCGCCGACGCGGTACCCGGAGACCCGGCCCTCCGCGAGGGCGCGGCGGTGCAGTTCGGTGCCGATGGCGCTCTGGCGCGGGTTGATCAGCGGCGTGTCGGCGGTGAACAGGGCGCGGTACTCGGCGAGTACGCGGTCGACGACCGGGTAGAGGATGCGTTCTTCGGCGAGGTTCGACTGGTGGGCGTAGTGCGGCCGGGGGTCGCCCGCGAGGACGTGGGCCAGGGCGGTGCGGACTTCGAGCGGGACGATGTGCTCGGCGTAGCCGGTGGCGGGGTCGAGGGGGGCGGGCAGGCAACTGGCGGCGGGGTTGTTCTCGCAGGTGCCGCTGCCGCCGTCGGCGCGGCTGGTGTAGATCCAGTTGTACTCGTCGGTCATCTCGGCCGCCGTGCCGACGTTGTAGTACACGTTCATGGGGTGGCGCGGGACGGTGCGGGCGGGGCCGACGGGGCGCTGGGCGGGTTCGCGGGAGTTGTCGGACGCGATCCAGCGGACGCCCGTGTCGGTGAGGGCGCCCGCGAGGTTCGGGTTGTCGGCCGGCTGCTGCGGGAGGGTCTTGAGCCCGGAGTGCTCGCCGGTGACGAGTTCGGCGCGGTCGACGTCGAGGCCCTGGCGGACGGCCCAGGCGTGGTTGTCGCGGATCTGGGCGGCGATCTGGGCCCTGGTCGGCCAGCGGACGGCGCCGGTCGCGTCCTTGGCGCAGCTCCAGGGGACGGTGGCGGTGTTCTGGACGCAGCCGAGGTAGGCGTGCGTGAAGGTGTGGTTGATCCAGCGGTACCGGGCGCGGTCGGCGACGAGCTGTGCGGTGAGCGGGTCGGCGGCGGGGTCGCTCCCGGCGTAGCCGCCGTTGTAAGCGAGGTCGAGCGTGAAGCCCCGCTCGCGCTGCCACCGGGCGGCGTGGCGGGCGTCGTCGGCGGTCATGCGGATGGGGCGCTCGCCCGTGGTGGCGTCGAGCGCGGTGTCCCAGCGCTCGTCGGGGGCGAAGACGTCGTCGACGTGTACGGCGAAGTAGTGGCGGCTGCGCCCGATGTGGACGCCCTGGGTGAGCCATTCGACGATGCCCCTGGCGAGGAGGCGGAACTGCCGCTGGTGCTGGTTGTAGCCGAAGGTCACGAGCAGCGAGCGGCGCCCGTCGCGGTCGAGTTCCCCGACGAGGGGCCCGCGGGCGGCCGAGCCGGGGACGGGGGCGTCCACGTAGGTGGTGAAGCCCGCGGGCGGGCGGACGGTGAGGTAGCCGTAGCTCTCGGGGACCTGCGGGGAGTTGTCCTCGAACTCGACGGTCCCCTTCAGGTAGCCGAAGGGGCCCGCCCTGCCCGCGTCGGTGACCCGGGCCCGCACCCCGTCGAGGGTGCCCGCCCAGCCGCCGCCGTCGGTGGGCGCCCAGGTGTAGGCGTCGACCTGGCGGATCCCGAAGCGCTTCTCGTACGCGGCGACCGCCGTCAGCTCCGCCGGGTCCAGGGCCGATTCGTTCGGTACGACGACGCCCTGGAACTTGGCGCGGGGCCGTCCGCCGGGGGCGTCGAAGAGGAATCCGGGTGCGTCCATGCGGGGCCTGTCCGGGTCGGCGAGGGCGACCGCCGTGTGGGGCACCCCGGTGGCCCGCAGTTCTTCCAGGACCGCCCGCACCGCGTGCCCGCCGTCGTCGACGACCAGGACGCGCAGGTCGATCCGGGGCTCGACGAACGGCGCGGGCGCCGCGTCCAGCCCCCCGCCCACCGCCCGCGCCCCGGTGCTCCCCAGGGCCGCCGCACCGGCTGTGACCAGCGCCAACGCGGCCAGGGACGTCCGGATTCCATACGCAGGTCCATACGCCATCGGGCGTCCTCCCCCTCTGCTCCCCCACATGGGACGAGTCGAGTGTGACGACCTGACGGTGCACCTGTAGGTAAACCTGATGGAGTATGCACGGATGAGTGAATCGCCGCTGGCGTGATCGAACGACCGACGGCGCGCGTAGGCTCATTCCAGGCGGTCGGCCACCCCTTCCGACTGCACCTGACAGCCCAGGACGCCGTACAAGCCGCCAAAGAACTCAACGGAAGCGAGATTTCACCACCGTGACTGCTCTCACTCTCAGCACTGCAGGCGCCGCGACGCTGCGCGCCGACGCCCTCGTGGTCGGTGTCGCGCAGGGCGCCAAGGGTCCGGTCGTGGCACCCGGCGCCGAGGCCGTGGACAAGGCGTTCGGCGGCAAGCTGGCGGGCGTCCTGGAGACCCTGGGCGCGTCCGGCGCCGAGGGCGAGCTGACCAAGCTGCCCTCGGCCGACGGCCTGAAGGCCCCGGTGGTCATCGCCGTCGGCCTCGGTGCGGCCCCGGAGAAGGACGGCGCGTACGACGCGGAGGCGCTGCGCCGCGCGGCCGGTGTCGCCGCCCGCGCGCTGACCGGCTCGAAGAAGGCCGCGTTCGCGCTGCCGGTCGAGGCCGCCGAGGACGTCGCCGCGATCGCCGAGGGCGCGCTGCTGGGCGCGTACTCCTTCGCCGCCTACCGCCAGAACGGCAAGGACGCCAAGGACGTCAAGGGCCCGCTGGGCGAGGTCGCCGTCGTCGGCGCCAAGCCGCGCGACAAGGCCCACAAGGCCGCCGCCGAGCGCGCGGTCGCCCTCGCCGAGGAGATCAACCGCGCCCGCGACCTGGTCAACACCCCGCCGAACGACCTCTTCCCCGAGTCCTTCGCCGCCGTGGCCACCGCCGCGGGCAAGGAGCACGGCATCAAGGTCCAGGTCCTCGACGAGAAGGCCCTGGCCAAGGGCAACTACGGCGGCCTGCTGGGCGTCGGCCAGGGCTCGGTGCACGGCCCGCGCCTGGTGAAGCTCGCCTACACGCACCCGAAGGCGGAGAAGACCCTGGCCCTGGTCGGCAAGGGCATCACCTACGACTCGGGCGGCATCTCCCTGAAGCCGGCCGGGCACAACGAGACGATGAAGTGCGACATGGCCGGCGCCGCCGCCGTGTTCGCCGCCGTCGTCACCGCCGCCCGCCTGGGCCTGAAGGTCAACGTCACCGGCTGGCTGGCGCTGGCCGAGAACATGCCGTCGGGCTCGGCCACCCGCCCCGGCGACGTGCTGCGCATGTACAGCGGCAAGACCGTCGAGGTGCTGAACACGGACGCCGAGGGCCGCCTGGTGCTGGCCGACGCGCTGTGGAAGGCCTCGGAGGAGAAGCCGGACGCGATCGTCGACGTGGCGACCCTGACCGGCGCGATGGTGCTGGCGCTGGGCAACCGCACCTTCGGCGTCATGGCCAACGACGACGCGTTCCGCACCTCGATCCACGAGATCGCGGACGAGGTCGGCGAGCAGTCCTGGCCGATGCCGATGCCCGCCGAGCTGCGCAAGGGCATGGACTCGCCGGTCGCCGACATCGCCAACATGGGCGAGCGGATGGGCGGCGGCCTGGTGGCCGGCCTGTTCCTCCAGGAGTTCGTGGGCGAGGGCATCACCTGGGCGCACCTGGACATCGCGGGCCCGGCCTTCCACGAGAGCGCGCCCTACGGCTACACGCCCAAGGGCGGCACCGGCTCGGCCGTGCGCACGCTGGTCCGGCTGGCGGAGCGCACCGCCGACGGCGACCTGGGCTGAACGTCGTGACGGGCGGGGGGGCCCCGGGGGGGGGCCCGGGGGCGCCCCCCCCGGGGGGGGCCCCCCCCCACCCCCCCCCCCACCGCGGCGGTAACCCCCCCCCCCGGGGGTGGCACCGCCGCGGACCCGGGCC
>NZ_JBITHO010000009.1:0-379725 GCF_044458065.1 Streptomyces sp. NPDC050504
TTCCAACACCACCCCTACTGGCTCCACCACACCCCCACCATCACCAACGCCACCGACATCGGCCAAACACCCACCACCCACCCCCTCCTCGCAGCCATAGCCGAACTCCCGCACAACACCTATCTGTTCACCGGCCGCCTCACCCTCAGCGACCACCCCTGGCTCGCCGACCACACGGTCCTCGGAACCACCGTCGTAGCCGGCACCGCACTCCTCGACCTCGCCCTCCACGCCGCACACCACACCGGCCACAACCACATCGAAGAACTCACCCTCCACACCCCCCTCGCCCTCACCGAACAAACAGCGGTACGACTCCGCATCACGGTCGAGGTGGAGCCGGGCTTGGACACCGGGGCTGACGGGCCCGAGTTTCGGCGGCTTGCCCTGCACTCCCAGGTGTCCGACGCCGAGCACGGGGGCGAGTGGACCCTGCACGCCACCGGTGTACTGACCAGCACGCCGCCCACGGCCTCCGAGTCGATGGAGCCGCTGCGCGGCGCGTGGCCTCCGGCCGCGTCCACACCGGTGTCCGTGGATGAGGTCTACCCCCGGTTCGCCGACCTCGGGCTGCCCTACGGGCCCGCGTTCCAAGGTCTCAAGGCCGCCTGGCGGCACGGCGACGACCTCTATGCGGAGGTCCAGCTCCCCGAGGGCACCGACACCACCGGTTACGGCATCCACCCCGCGCTCCTCGACGCCGCACTCCACGCCACCGCGCTCAGCGCAACAGACGACGGCGGCGCTCCCCGTCTCCCGTTCTCCTGGGCCGGGATCACTCTGCACGCGGTCGACGCCGGCGCCGTACGCGTGCGGCTCTCTCCGAAGGGGCCCGACACCGTCACGGTGTGCGTGGCCGATGCGACCGGTGCGCCCGTGATCACCGTGGACGCGTTGACCGTACGGACCCTCGACGCCCGGCGGATGGCCGCGCTCGGCAGTTCGGGACGTGCCAACCCTGCGTACCGGGTCGAGTGGACGCCGCTCGCGCTCGGAGAGGACAGCAGGGAGTCGCAGGGTCAGGACGGACCGACCTGGGCGGCTGTCGGCGAGGTCTTCCCGGCGCTCGCCCGCGGATTGGAGTCCGGCGGGATCGCCCTGCGTTCGCTGCCCGACTTGTCGGCGCTGCTGCACGACGTCGGGGAAGGCGGGGCGATACCCGATACGGTCGTCGTCTGCCTGAGCGGGGACGGGGACGGGGACGGGGACGGGAACCGGGCCAGGGGCCGTGACGGTGACAGTGACAGTGACGGCGCCCCGTACGCCCGTGCCCACGTCCTGGCCGAGGAGCTGCGTCGCCTCGTCGCCGACTGGCTGGCCGACGAGCGCACGGGCTCGTCCCGGCTGATCGCCGTGACCGACGGTGCGGTTGCCGTGCACGCCGGTGAGCGGACGAGGGACCTGGCGGCCTCGGCCGCCTGGGGGTTCCTGCGCGTGGCGCAGTCGGAGCAGCCCGGCCGCTTCGTCCTGGTGGACATCGGCGGTGCGGTGGAGGCCGGGGAGACCGGGGCGGTCGGCGAAGTCGGGGAGGTCGGAGCGCTGCTTCCGCTCGCGTTGGCCACCGGTGAGCCGCAGTTGGCGCTGCGCGAGTCGGGCTTCCACGTTCCGCGTCTCGGCGTCGTCGACGACAAGGCCGTTCTCGTGCCGGAGCCGGAGGGCGCCGAGCCGTGGCGGCTCGACGTCACCGAGGCGGGCACGTTCGAGAACATGGCCCTGGTGTCGTCCCCGGAGGCCGGGCAGCCGTTGGCGGCGGGGCAGGTGCGGGTCTCGGTGCGTGCGGCCGGGGTCAACTTCCGGGACGTACTGATGACTCTGGGCATGTATCCGGGGCCGGTCGCCATCGGCAGTGAGGGCGCCGGGGTGGTCGTCGAGGTGGGTTCCGGTGTCACGGGGCTTGAGCCGGGCGACCGGGTGATGGGGCTGATGCAGGGGGCGATGGGACCCTTGGCCGTCGCCGACCACCGGCTCCTCGCGCCGGTGCCCAAGGGGTGGTCGTTCGCTCAGGCCGCCTCCGCTCCCATCGTCTATCTGACGGCGTACTACGCGCTCGCGGATCTTGCTGAACTCCGCGCCGGGCAGAGGCTGTTGATCCACGCGGCCACCGGTGGTGTCGGCATGGCGGCCACCCAGCTCGCCCGGCATTGGGGCGCCGAGGTGTTCGGCACGGCCAGCGCCCCGAAGTGGCCCGTGCTGCGCGAGCAGGGGTATGACGAGGCGCATCTCGCCAACTCCCGCACGCTCGACTTCGAGCGGTCCTTCCTCGACGCGACCGGTGGCGCGGGCATGGACGTCGTGCTCGACTCACTGGCGCACGAATTCGTCGACGCGTCGCTGCGGCTGCTGCCGCGCGGCGGGCGGTTCGTCGAGATGGGCAAGACCGACGTGCGGGACGCCGACGAGGTGGCGGCGCTCCACCCGGGTGTGCTCTACCGGGCGTTCGACATGATCGAGGCCGGGCCGGAGCGCATCGCCGAGATGCTGGCCGCCCTCGGGGAGCTCTTCGACGAGGGGGTGTTGCGGCCGCTTCCCGTGACGGCGTTCGACGTGCGGCAGGCTCCGCAGGCGTTCCGGCTGATGGGCCAGGCCCGGCACGTCGGGAAGCTGGTGCTGAGCGTTCCTCATCAACTCGATCCGGACGGCACGGTGTTGATCACCGGCGGTACGGGCACGCTGGGCGCGACCGTCGCCCGTCACCTGGTCTCCGAGCACGGCGTACGGCGCCTCTTGCTGGCCAGCAGGCGCGGACCGAACGCCGAGGGTGCGGCCGCGCTGTACGACGAGCTCACGAAGGCCGGTGCGCACGTCACGATCACCACGTGCGACACCAGTGATCCGGAGCAGCTCGCGGGCATGCTCGCCACCGTCCCGGTCGGCCATCCCCTCACCGCCGTCATCCACACCGCCGGCGTCACGGCAGACGCCACCCTCACCAACCTCACGGCGGAACAGCTCGACACCGTCCTACGGCCCAAAGTCGACGCGGCCTGGCACCTCCACCGCCTCACCCAGGACCAGGACCTCGCCGCATTCGTCCTCTTCTCCTCCGCCGCAGGCATCCTCGGCAACCCCGGACAAGCCAACTACGCCGCAGCCAACACCTTCCTCGACACACTCGCCCACCACCGCCACACCCAAGGACTCCCCGCCACCAGCCTCGCCTGGGGACCCTGGGCCGACACCAGCACCATCACCGCCACCCTCGACACCACCAACCGCAACCGCATCAGCCGCAGCGGCATGATTCCGTTGGAGAGCGCGGAGGCCTGTGCGCTCTTCGACGCCGGGCGCACCGGGGTCGAGGCGCTGGTGGTGCCGGCCCGGATCGACATGCGGGCCCTGCGTGCGATGGCCGACGCGCAGGCGCTGCCGCCGATGGCGCGCGGGTTGTCGCGGGCCGCGCCGAAGCGGGCGCGGGCCGGTGGCGCGCCGGGGGGCACTTCGGAGCTACGGGGGAAGCTCGCCGGGCGGGACGAGGCGGAGCAGCGGCGGGTGCTGCTCGATCTCGTACGCGGCCATGTCGCGGTCGTGCTGGGGCACGACGATCCGGGGTCGCTGAATCCCGAACTCCCCTTCCAGAGCCTGGGTTTCGATTCGCTGACGGCCGTGGAGCTGCGGAACCGGCTCAATGTGGCGACGGGGCTCCGGCTGCCCGCCACGCTGGTCTTCGACCATCCGACGACGTCCGCGCTGGCGTCCCATCTGCTGCGGGAGGTGGCCGTGGTGGCGCCCGCCCTTGAGGCGGCGGTGCGGCGGGGGCCGGGCACGGGTGCGGATACGGATGCGGCTGCCGGTGCGGCGGACGAGCCGATCGCGATAATCGGGATGGCGTGCCGGTATCCCGGCGGTGTCCGTTCCGCCGATGACCTGTGGCGGCTGGTCGCCGAGGCGCGGACCGGCATTTCGGGGCTGCCCACGGACCGGGGCTGGGACCTGGAACGGCTCGTCGACCCGGATCCCGAGCGGTCCGGCACGACGTACGTCGACAAGGGCGGTTTCCTGGAGGACGCGGACCTGTTCGACGCGGAGTTCTTCGGGATGAGCCCGCGCGAGGCGCTGGCCACTGATCCGCAGCAGCGGATCCTCCTGGAGACGGCGTGGGAGACGCTGGAGCACGCCGGGCTCGCCCCCGGCGGGCTGCGGGGCAGCAGGACCGGGGTGTTCGTGGGGATGGCGTCGCAGCACTACGCGGTCGGCGCGGAGCAGTCGTCGGGCGGTCTCGACGGGTATCTCCTGACGGGCACGACGACCAGTGTGGCCTCGGGCCGGGTGGCGTACACGATGGGGTTCGAGGGTCCGGCGATCACCGTGGACACGGCGTGCTCGTCCTCCCTGGTGGCGCTGCACCTGGCGACGCGCGCACTGCGTGCGGGCGAGTGCGACCTCGCGCTCGCCGGGGGCGTCGCGGTGATGGCTTCGCCGGGCATCTTCATCGAGTTCAGCCGTCAGCGCGGGCTGGCGCCGGACGGTCTGTGCAAGCCGTTCGCGGCGTGCGCGGACGGCACGGGCTGGGGCGAGGGGGTGGGGCTGCTGCTGGTGGAGCGGTTGTCGGACGCGCTGCGCAACGGTCACCACGTCCTGGGTGTCGTACGCGGCTCCGCCGTCAACCAGGACGGGGCGAGCAACGGGCTGACCGCACCGAACGGGCCCTCGCAGCAGCGGGTGATCCGGGCGGCCCTCGACGACGCCCGGCTGACGCCCGCCGAGGTCGACGCGGTGGAGGCGCACGGCACCGGTACGACGCTCGGCGATCCGATCGAGGCGCAGGCACTGCTCGCCACGTACGGCCAACACCGTGACGCGGAGCGCCCGTTGTGGCTGGGGTCGATCAAGTCGAACATCGGGCACACCCAGGCGGCGGCAGGCGTCGCGGGCATCATCAAGGTCGTCGAGGCGATGCGGCACGGAGTGCTGCCGCAGACCCTGAACGTCGACGCGCCGACCCCGCACGTCGACTGGGACTCCGGGGACGTCGAGCTGCTCGGGGAGGGCAGGCCCTGGCCCGAGACGGGCCGGCCGCGGCGGGCCGCCGTGTCCTCGTTCGGGATCAGCGGCACCAACGCGCACGTGATCCTGGAGCAGGCGCCGGACGCCGTGGGCGCGGCGGCGGAGTCCGTACGAGATGCGCCGGACGTACGAGATGTGCGGGACGTACAGGGCGGCAGCGCGGTGGCTCTGTCGGTTTCGGGTGTCGGGGAGCAGGCGCTGCGCGGACAGGCGGAGCGGCTGCGCGGCCACCTGGTGTCGTCGCCCGGACTCGCGCCCGCCGAGGTCGCGCACGCGCTGGCCACGACCCGGTCGGGGTTCGCCCACCGGGCCGTGGTGGTGGGCGCGGACCGTGCGGAGCTCCTGGAGGGTCTCGCGGCCCTCGCCGCCGGTGAGGCGCACCCGGGCCTGGTCCAGGGCGTCGCCGGGCCCACGCCGGGCCGGACGGTGTTCGTGTTCCCCGGGCAGGGGTCGCAGTGGGCGGGGATGGCCCTGGACCTCATGGCCGATTCGGAGGTGTTCGCGCGGCGGTTGCGGGAGTGCGCCGACGCGGTGGGCCGCTATGCGGACTGGGACGTCGTCGAGGTGCTGCGGCAGGCGCCGGGCGCGCCCGACCTGGAGCGCGTGGACGTCGTCCAGCCGGTGCTGTTCGCGGTGATGGTGTCGCTGGCGGAGCTGTGGCGGTCCGTCGGGATCGAGCCGGACGCGGTGATCGGGCACTCGCAGGGCGAGATCGCCGCGGCGCACGTCGCGGGCGCGCTGTCGCTCGACGACGCGGCGCGCGTGGTGACGTTGCGCAGCAGGGCGCTGGTCGCCCTCGCGGGCACGGGGGCGATGGCCGCCGTACCGCTGCCGGCCGAGCAGGTGGAGCGGGAGTTGGAGCGGTGGGCCGGGCGGGCTGGTGTGGCGACGGTCAACGGGCCCGCGGCGACGGTGATCGCCGGGGATCCGGTGGCCGTGCACGCGCTGGTCGAGGGGTATCGCGAGCAGGGGGTGCGGGCCCGCACCATCCCGGTGGACTACGCGTCGCACTCTCCCCACGTGGAGGCGTTGCGCGAGGAGTTGCTCGACCTCCTCGCCCCGGTGGTGCCCCGGCCGTCGGCGGTGCCGTTCTACTCGACGGTCACCGGTGGCCTGCTGGACACCGGTGCGCTCGACGCGGCGTACTGGTACCGCAACCTGCGGCACACGGTCCGGTTCGGGGACGCCGTCCAGGCGTTGCTCGCGGACGGTCACCGGCTCTTCGTGGAGGCGAGTCCGCACCCGATCCTGACGGTGGGGGTGCAGCAGGGTGCCGACGCGGCGGACGTGACGGCGACGGTGACCGGGAGCCTGCGCCGCGACGAGGACGGGCCGCGCGAGTTCCGTGGTGCGCTGGCCGCCGCGTACGTGCACGGCGCGCCGGTGGAGTGGCCGAAGGTGCTGCCCGCGGCGTCCGGGCGCCGGGTGCCTCTCCCGTCGTACGCCTTCCAGCGGGAGAGGTACTGGCTGGAGCCCGCTGCCGCCACCGGTGACATGGGGGGCGTGGGTCTCGCCGACGGCGGGCACGCGCTGCTCGGCGCCGCCGTCGAGCTGGCGGGTGACGACGGCTGGGTGCTGACGGGGCGGGTGTCGCTGCGGACGCATCCGTGGCTCGCGGACCACGCGGTGCTCGGCACGGTGCTGCTGCCCGGTACGGCCTTCGCCGACCTGGCGCTGCACGCCGCGCGGCAGGTGGGCTGCGACCGGGTGGAGGACCTGACGCTGCTGGCGCCGCTGGTCGTCGGCGAGCGGGACGGGGTGCGGCTGCAGGTCGTGGTCGGGGCGCCGGACGAGTCGGGGCGGCGGCCCCTTTCGGTGCACTCGCGCGCCGAGTCCGCAGCCTCCGCGGAGTCCGCCGAGCGGCACGCCGAGTGGACCCGGCACGCCACGGGCGTCCTGGCGGCGCCGGGCGCGTCCTTCGCGGCGCCCGCGCCGCTGCGCGACTGGCCGCCGGCCGGTGCGGATCCGGTGCCGGTCGGTGACGTGTACGAGCGGTTCGCGGCCGTCGGCCTCGACTACGGGCCCGCGTTCCAGGGGCTGCGGGCAGCCTGGCGCGGCGGTTCCGAGGTGTTCGCCGAGGTGGATCTGGCCGCCGACGCGGACGTCGACGGGTTCGCGGTGCATCCCGCGCTGCTCGACAGCGCGCTGCACGCGATGCTGCTCGGGGCCGGCGACGGCCGGGAGGCGGAGATCCGGCTGCCGTTCTCCTGGTCGGGCCTGTCGCTGCGGGCGGTGGCGGCGCGGGCGCTGCGGGTGCGGCTCGCCCCCGCGGGGCCGGAGGGCGCCGTGTCGGTGGAGGTCGCCGACGAGACGGGTGAGCCCGTCGCCTCGGTCGAGGCGCTCGGGCTGCGTCCGGTGACCGGGGACCAGCTGGCCGCGCTGCGCACGGCGGCGCCCGGTGGTGCGCTGTTCCGCACCGAGTGGCTGCCGCGGCCGTTGGGCGTCGACGAGGCCGCCGGGTGGGTGGCGCTCGACGACGGCACGGGGGTGGCGAGGAGCTGCCAGTACGCGGCGGTCGTCCACGAGGACATGGCCGCGCTGCGCAGTTTCCTCGACGCGGGCGGCGCGGTGCCGCCGCTGGTGGTGGCGCCGTCCTGGCCCGACGGGACGGTCGGCCCGGCGGAGGCGGCGCACTCGGCTGCCGAGTACTACCTGCGGCTGGTGCAGGACTGGCTGGCCGACGAGCGCCTCGCCGACAGCCGTCTGGTGCTGCTCACGCACGGCGGGCTCGCGGCGCCGGACGGCGATGACGCCGGGGCGCTGTCCGCGGCCGCCGTGTGGGGGTTCGGGCGGAGCCTCCAGGCGGAGCATCCGGGGCAGTTCGTCCTCCTCGACGTCGACGGGTACGAGGCGTCGCAGGAGGCGCTGGGCCGGGCCGTCGCGGCGGGCGAGCCCCAAGGCGCGCTGCGCCGGGGCGAGTTCCTGGTGCCTTCGGTGGGCCGGGCGGCCCAGTCGGACGGGGCTCTCGCGGGTCCGGTGTTCGACGGTGCGGGCACGGTCCTGATCACGGGCGGCACGGGCACGCTCGGTGCCGTCGTGGCCCGGCACCTGGTCGCCGAACACGGCGTGCGGCACCTGCTGTTGACCAGCAGGCGCGGCCCGGAAGCCGAGGGCGTCGGGCAACTGTGCGAGGAGCTGGCCGGGGCGGGCGCCGAGGTGACGGTCGTCGCCTGTGACGCGGCGGACCGGGAGCGGCTCGCCGCCGTCCTGGACGCGGTTCCCGCGCGGCATCCGCTGACCGGCGTCGTGCACGCGGCCGGCGTCATCGGTGACGCGACGATCGCCTCGCTCACGCCGGAGCTGCTGCATTCGGTGCTGCGCCCGAAGGCGGACGCGGCGTGGAACCTGCACGAGCTGACCCGCGGGCACCAGCTGGCCGCGTTCGTGCTGTTCTCCTCGACCACCAGCACCTTGGGCAGCCCCGGTCAGGGCAACTACGCGGCGGCCAACGCCTTCCTGGACGCACTCGCCGAACACCGGCACGCGCTCGGCCTGCCCGCGGCGGGCATCGGCTGGGGGCTGTGGGCGCAGTCCAGCGGCATGACCGGGCACCTGGACGAGGCGGACGTCGGCCGGATGGGCCGGGGCGGGCTCGCGCCGCTCGCGACCGACGAGGCGCTCGCCCTGTTCGACGCGGCGGTGGCCGCGAGCGGCCGGGATCCGGTGCTGCTGGCGGCCCGCCTGGACCGGCAGGGGCTGCGGGAACGGGCGGCGGCCGGGCTGCTGCCGCCCGTGCTGCGCGGACTCGTGCGGCCGCCCGCGCGCCGCGTCGACACCTCGGGGCCCTCGCTCGCGGAGCGCCTGGTGGGCCTGGACGAGCAGGAGCGGCACCGGCTGGTCCTGGAGGTCGTGCGCGGTCACATCGCGGCGGTGCTCGGGCACGCCTCGCCCGCGCAGGTCGACACCGGCCGGGCGTTCCAGGAGCTCGGCTTCGACTCGCTGACCGCCGTCGAGCTGCGCAACCGGCTCGGTCAGGTCGTCGGGGCGCGGGTGCCGGCCACGGTCGTCTTCGACCATCCGACGGGCGACGCGCTCGCCGCCCACGTCCTGGAGCTGCTCGCGCCCGCGCCCGAGGGCTCGCTCCAGCGGGTCCTGGAGGAACTCGACCGGCTGGAGGCGGCGCTCGCGGCCCGCGCGGCGCAGGACGACGAAGGGGCGATCGGCCGGCGGCTGCGCGTCCTGACCGCGAAGTACGGCGGGGGCCCCGACGCCGAGGAGGTCACCGAGCGGTTCGAGGAGGCGTCCGCGCAGGAGGTCCTGGACTTCATCGACCGGGAGCTGCGGCGGACCTGAGCGGGGGCGCGGCGGCAGACCGGGATCCCACGCATCGCACAAGGGCTGATGAACGAGTGAGGGCTGGTGCAGGAATGACGGACCAACAGAAACTGGTCGACTATCTGAAGTGGGTCACCGCCGACCTCCACCGGACGCGGCAGCGTCTGGCGGAGCTGGAGTCGGGCGTGCGGGAGCCCATCGCGATCGTGGGCATGGGCTGCCGCTATCCCGGCGGCGTGCGCGGCCCCGCCGATCTGTGGCGGCTGGTGCGCGACGGGGTCGACGCGGTGTCGTCGTTCCCCTCGGACCGGGGCTGGCACACCACGGAGCTGTACCACCCCGATCCGGCGCACCCGGGCACCTCCTATGCGCGCGAGGGCGGGTTCCTGTACGACGCGGCCGAGTTCGACGCCGAGTTCTTCGGGATCAGTCCGCGCGAGGCGATGGCGGTCGATCCGCAGCAGCGGCTGCTCCTGGAGGCCTCCTGGGAGGCGCTGGAGGGGGCGGGCATCGATCCCGGCGGGCTGCGCGGCAGCGGTACGGGCGTGTTCACGGGCGTGATGTACAGCGACTACGGCGCGCGGCTGATGGGCAGCGACGCCCAGGAGTACGAGGGCCTGGTCGGCAACGGCAGCGCGGGCAGCGTCGCGTCGGGCCGGGTGGCGTACACCTTCGGCTTCGAGGGGCCCGCGGTTTCGGTGGACACGGCGTGCTCGTCGTCGCTGGTGTCGTTGCACCTGGCGTGCCGGGCGCTGGAGCGCGGGGAGTGCTCGCTGGCCCTGGCCGGCGGAGTGACCGTGATGGCGACGCCGATGCTGTTCGTGGAGTTCAGCAGGCAGCGCGGCATGGCCCCGGACGGGCGGTGCAAGTCGTTCGCCGCGGGCGCGGACGGTGCGGGCTGGTCGGAGGGCGTGGGCGTGCTGGTCCTCGAACGCCTTTCGGACGCCCGCGCCAAGGGGCACACCGTCCTCGCGGTGGTACGGGGCAGCGCCGTCAACCAGGACGGCGCGAGCAACGGCCTGACCGCGCCGAACGGTCCCGCGCAGCGGCGGCTCATCGAGCAGGCGCTCGCCGGGGCGGGCCTGACGGCGGCCGACGTGGACGTGGTGGAGGGGCACGGCACCGGCACGACCCTCGGCGACCCCATCGAGGCGCAGGCGCTCCTCGCGGCGTACGGCAGGAACCGGCCCGCCGACCGGCCGCTGTGGCTGGGTTCGGTGAAGTCCAACATCGGGCACGCGCAGGCCGCGGCGGGCGTCGCCGGGATCATCAAGATGGTCGAGGCGATGCGCCACGACGAGCTGCCGAGGACGCTGCACGTGGACGCGCCGTCGCCGCACGTGGACTGGGCGTCGGGCGGGGTGCGGCTGCTCACCGAGCCGGTCGCCTGGCCGCGGTCGGCCGGCCCCCGCAGGGCCGGGGTGTCCTCGTTCGGGATCAGCGGCACCAACGCGCACGTGATCCTGGAGGACGCTCCCCCGGTGGAGGCGGCGCGGGAGGCTCCCGCGCCCACGCGGTCCGGCGGCCCCGTCCCCTGGGTGCTCTCCGCGAAGAGCCCGGCCGCGCTGCGGGCGCAGGCCGACCGGCTGCGCGCCCACGTCGCCCGCTCGCCGGGCCTCGACGTCGCGGAGGTCGGCCGTTCCCTGGCGACGACGCGGGCCGCGCTCGCCCACCGCGCGGTCGTGATCGCGGAGGAGGGCGACGACTTCGTACGGCGCCTCGGGTTCCTCGCCGACGGCGAGCCCGCGGGGAACCTCGTGGAGGGCGTGGCCGCAGCCGGGGGGCTCGGTTTCCTGTTCTCCGGGCAGGGCTCCCAGCGCCTCGGCATGGGGCGTCGACTGCACCGGGCGTTCCCGGTGTTCGCCGAAGCGCTCGACGAGGTGTGCCGACACTTCGAACCGCTGCTCGGGCGGTCGCCGAAGCAGGTGATGTGGGCGGAGCGGGGCAGTGCCGAGGCCGGGCTGCTGGACCAGACGGCGCACACGCAGACCGCGCTGTTCGCCGTGGAGGTGGCGCTGTTCCGGCTCCTCGGTCATTACGGTCTGCGGCCGGACGTGCTGATGGGCCATTCGGTCGGCGAACTCGCTGCGGCGCACGCGGCGGGGGTCCTTTCGCCGGCCGACGCGTGCGCGCTGGTCGCGGCGCGCGGGCGGCTGATGCAGGAACTGCCGCGGGGCGGGGCCATGGTCGCGGTCGAGGCCACCGAGGGCGAGGTGGTGGCGGCGCTCGACGGGCAGGGCGCGCGGGTGGCCGTCGCCGCCGTGAACGGGCCGCGCGCCGTGGTCGTCTCCGGTGACGAGGACGCCGTCCTTTCGGTCGCCGAGGGCTTCGCCGCGCAAGGGCGCAGGACGAGCAGGCTGCGGGTCTCGCACGCGTTCCACTCGCCGCACATGGATCCGGCGCTGCGCGACTTCGAGCGGGTGGCCCGGTCCCTCACGTACCACCCGCCGGTCGTTCCCGTCGTGTCGAACGTGACGGGGGCGCTCGCCACCGCCGAGCAGTTGTGCGACCCCGGCTACTGGGTGGCGCACGCCCGGCAGGCGGTGCGGTTCGCCGACGGCGTGGCCACGATGTACGCCCAAGGGGTGCGGGTCTGCCTGGAGTTGGGGCCGGACGCGGTTCTCGCGCCCATGGCCGCGGGCTGCCTGACCGCGGGCGAGCCGGTGCCTGTGCCGGTGCTCAACGCGCGCCGCCCGGAGCCCCAGACGCTGCTGACGGCGCTGGGGCACGCCCACGCGCACGGGGCGGACGTGGACTGGGGCACGTTCTTCGCGGAGTACGGCGAGGGGACGGTCGCCCTGCCCACCTACGCCTTCCAGCACCGGCGCTACTGGATCGACGCGGCGCCCGGCGGTGCGGGAGCCGGTGCGGGGACCGCGCCCGAGGCCCGGTTCTGGACGGCGGTGGAGGAGCAGGACCTGGACCGGCTCGCCGCGGACCTGCGGGTCGGCGACGACGGCCTGGCAGCGCTGAAGGCCCTGTTGCCCGCGCTCGCCGGGTGGCGGCGCCAGCAGCGGCGCCACCTCAGGATCGGGTGGGAGCCGGTGGCCGACCCCTCGGGTCCCGCTCGGGCGGGCACGTGGCTGGTGGCGGTGCCGGACGGCGCGTCGCCTGCCCGGTTGCTGCGCGCGCTGGACGGCCCGTTGGGGCAGGTGGTGCCCGTGGCCGTCGATGTCGCGACCGCCTCCGCCGAGGGTCTGGCGCGGGCGCTGCGCACGGCGCTCGCGCAGGCGCCGGACGCGGACGGCGTGCTGTCGTTGCTGGCCCTGGCCGAGGAGGGAATGGAGGGAGCGGGGGGAGCGGAGGAAGCGGACAGCCAGGCATGCGGCGGCGGCCCGGCGGACGGCGACCACCCGGCTTCCAGTGACGGTCCGGCTTCCTGTGACGGTCCGGCCTCCCACCTCGTCCCGGCTTCCGGCGGCAGGTCGATCGGCCAGGTGTCGTCCGCGACGCTGGCCCTGGCGGACGCCCTGGACGAGCTCGGGCTCACGGTGCCGCTGTGGATCGGCACGCGGGGCGCGATGGTCGCGGCCGAGCGCGATCCGGCGCCCGATCCCGCGCAGGCGTCGCTGTGGGGGCTCGGCCAGGCCCTGGCCGCCGAGCGCCCGCAGCGCCGCTTCGTCCTCGTGGACCTCCCCGCCGACGACGGGCCTGCGGAATCGGCCGGGCCGACGGACATCGACCCGTCGGGCGAACTGGAGCGTACGGCAGCCATGTTGGCCAGGCTCCTGGCGGACGGCACGGTGGACGACCAGGTGGCGGTGCGCTCTTCGGGCATCCGGGCACGGCGGCTCGCACCCGGCGGGCGGGGCGGACGGGGCGTGCGGGGCGACGGGGAGGCGTGGCGGCCGACCGGCACGGTCCTCGTCAGCGGGTCGCTGTCCGGCCACGGCGCCGAAGCGGCCCGGTGGATCGCGGGCCACGAGGGCACCAGGATTCTCGCCGCACTCCCCCACGACCACCCGTCCGATCCCGAACTGACCTCACTTCAGGACGAGTTGGGGGATCAGCTGACGATCGCCCACATCGACCCCGCCGATCCTTCGACAGCCGCCGATCTGCTGGCCTCGGTGCCCAGGGAGCTGCCCCTGACGGCCGTGGTCCACGTCGCCGCGCCACTCACCGACGCCCGGCCCCGCCCGCTGGCACCCGACGCCCTCCTCCGGGCCTCGGCCGACGCGGCCGTGGCCGGACAGCTGGAGCGGCTCACCCGTGACCTGGACCTGGCCGCGTTCGTCACGGTCTCCTCGCTGACCGCCGCGTTCGGCCTCCCCGGCTTCGGCAACGCGGGCCCCGCCCACGCGGCGCTCGACGCGCTCACCGCCCGGCGCAGGGCCCGGGGGCTGCCCGCGCTCTCCCTGCTCGTGGCGCCCTGGGAAGGGTCCGCCCCGGCCGGTGCGGGCGTCCCCGGTGTCGGCGGCGCGGCCCCCGAGGACGTCACCGCGCTGCTCGGCCGCGCCCCGCAGCTGGGCGAACACACCCAGGTGGTGGCCGACTTCGACTGGGAGCTCCTCGTGCCGCACCTCGCGGGCGGCCGGGCCGGCGGCCTGCTGCGCGGGGTCCCGGAGGCGCGGCTGGCCCTGGAGGCCACCTCCCGCCCGGACGACGCGGTGCTGCGCAGGCTCGCCGACATCCCCGAAGAGGACCGCCCCGGCTTCCTGCTCGACCTGATTCGACGTCAGATCGCCTCGGTGCTCGGCCACTTCGACCCCTCGGCCGTCACGGAGGACAGCGACTTCGTCAGCCTGGGCCTGTCCTCGTTCGCCGCGCTGGAGCTGAGCGGCCGACTGCGCACGGCGGGCATCGAGGTGCCTCCGGCGATCGTCTACGACCACCCGAGCCCGCGCGCGCTCGCCCAGTACCTGCACACCCGATTCGCCGGAGCCGACAGCCCGGCGGCCGCACACCTCCCGGAGGCCTCATGAACCACCCCGTCGTCATCGCAGGCGCGGGCCCCGTCGGTCTGATGCTCGCCGGCGAGCTCGCCCTCGCGGGCGTTCCCGCGCTCGTCCTGGACCGCAGGGCCGAGCCCGGCGAACAGGCTCCCGGCATGGCCGTCAACTCCGCCGTCGTCGAACTCCTCGCCCAGCGCGGCATCATGGACCTGCTTCAGGGCGACGGCATGGAGTTCCCCCGGGCCCACTTCGCGCACATCTGGCTCGACCCCGAGGCGCTCGCCGGTGCCCACCCGTACACCTTCCTGGTGCCGCACCACGTGGTGGAGCGGCGCCTTGAGGAGTACGCCACGAAGGCCGGCGCGCGGGTGCGGCGCGGCGCCGAGGTGGTGGGGTTGCGCCAGGACGCCTCCGGCGTCGAGCTCGACGTGCTGCACGACGGCGGGATCGAGGTGGTCCGGGCGGCGTACGCGGTGGGCTGCGACGGGGCGGACAGCGCGGTGCGCCGCCTTGCCGGGATCGGGTTCCCCGGTGCCGACGAGGCCTTCTACGGGCTCATCGGCGACCTGACCGTCGAGGCGGACGACCCGCTGTTCCACCAACTCGGCGTGCACCAGCACGAGAAGGGCTTCTTCACCGTGGGCCCGGTCTCCCCGACCGTACTGCGCGTGACCACCGGGGAGTTCGACGCGGCACCGGACTCCCCCGGATCCGCGCCCTCGTTCGCGGAGTTCGGCGCGCACGTACGGCACCTGACGGGCGCGGAGCCCACCACCGGCGGCGCACCGCGCTGGCTCTCGCGCTGGACCGCCGCCACCCGGCAGGCCGAGCGGTACCGGGAGGGCCGGGTGTTCCTCGCCGGGGACGCGGCGCACCTGCACTTCCCGCTGGGCGGGCAGGCGCTCAGCACCGGCATCGAGGACGCGGTGAACCTCGGCTGGAAACTGGCCACGGCCCTCCGGGACGAGGCCCGTGCCGACCTGCTCGACTCGTACCACGAGGAGCGGCACCCCGTGGGCGCCCGCGCCTGTGCCACCACGCGCGCCCAGATGGCGCTGCTGCGCCCCGGCGGTGGCGCGCAGCCACTGCGCGCGCTGCTCACCGAGCTGGCCGGGCTCGACGAGGTCAACCGGCACCTCGTGGCGCTGGTGGGCGGCCTCGACGTCCGCTACGCCTCACTCGCGGGGGAAGGCGCGCACCCCCTGGTGGGACACCGGCTTCCACTGACCGAGGTGGAGACGGGCGACGGGCCGGTCGCCGTGTCCCTGCTGTTGCACGCCGGGCACGGCGTCCTGCTCCAGTTGTCCCCGGAGGGCGGGCTCGGGGACGCGGTCTCTGGCCGACCGGGCCGGATCGACGTCGTGACCGGCGCACCCGTCGATGGGCTCGCCGCCGAGGGCGTCCTGCTGCGGCCCGACGGGCGCGTCGCCTGGGCGGGCCCGGCCGCCGACACGGCCGGTCTCGCGGCGGCCGCCGACCGGTGGTTCGGCTCCGAGGGCTCCGGGCCGGACCAGGAGCAGGACCAGGACCAGAAGCAGGACAAGGGTCAGGGCCAGTAGCAGGCGGTCGGCGGGCTGCGGGGACTTCCCCCGTACGTACGCCATGGCCCGTACTCCCCAGGATCGGGGTGTACGGGCCATACGGTGCCGCTCGGGCCGCTCAGGCCATGGCGAACGACGTCCGGTAGCGCGGCGGACGCTGCGTGGGGTCGTCGATGGTCAGCGTCATGAACCCCGACTTGCCGCTGAACCTGCCCGTCCTGCCGACCACCCGGAAGACCTGCGTGTAGCCGTGCAGGATCGCGGTGGCGTCGATGACGCCGCTGGTCTCGAAGGTGCCGCCGTCGAACTCCGTACGGCTCTGGTGGTACTGCCACATGTGCGGCACCATCGCCAGGACGCGCGCGGTGCCGGTCACCGTGCCGACGCGGTTGCCTTCGGCGTCGAAGAAGCCGTCCTGGTACTCGGCGAGGGCGGCCGCGCCGTCGGTGCCCGCGTCGTGGATGGCCATCTTCTCGATCACCTCGGTCAGGCCCTCGACGACGACGCACCGCTTGAGCACCTCGTCCGCCGAGTCCTTGTCCGGCGTGTAGATCCCGGCCGCCGCCGCGGCGGCGAGCGCGAGATCGCGGGGCGCCACGAGGCTCGTTGCGGGCATCTCCCCCTGAAAGGCCAACTTGCCCGACTCCAGGGCCCGTTCGTCGAGTCCCTCCGGATTCGCCACGCCGTCCGTCACGGTCGTCCCACTGTCAGACACTCGCCCGCTCCCTCTTCGTCGTACCGGCGGCCGGTCGCCGTCACCGGCTCTCGCAGGCAGCCAGCATGGGATCCGGGGCTAAAGCACCCCTAGCGCTGTTGTCGGACGGGGCGCCCCGCACCCCGTGGACCACGCCCTGCGAAAGAACAGCTTTAGCGGCGCCTCCGACGATGAGCGGCGTGCGAGACAGCCACCGCGGGTGTGCGCACCGCCGTGTGCGGTGGCCGCACCGCCCGCCCCCGCACCGGACCGCGCGGGGCCGACCGAGGAGCCGACGATGAACGCACCCGACACCTACGTACGGTCGGCCGGCACCGCCTTGCCGGGCCCGGCCGTGGACAACGCCGCCCTGGCCCGGCGCTTCGGCATGCCCGAGGCCTGGGAGCAGTGGGTCGAGACGTTCGTCGGCACCCACCGGCGGCACTTCGCGGTCGACCTCGCATCCGGTGACGTCCGCTTCACCCTCGCCGACCTCGGGGAGAGCGCGGCCAGGCGCGCACTGGCCGCCGCGGAGACCGAACCCGGCCAGGTCGACCTGGTGGTGATGGGCACCTCGTCGCCCGACCTGCTGATGCCCGCCACGGTGAACACCGTCGCCGACCGGCTCGGCATAGACGGCGTGGCAACCTACCAGTTGCAGTCCGGGTGCGCGGGCGCCGTACAGGCCCTCGACGTCGCCGTGCAGATGCTGCGGTCCGGGCGCCACGGCACCGCGCTCGTCCTCGGCGCCGACTCCTGCGCCAAGCACCTGGACGTCACCATGGACGCGGCCGCGCTGCCCCCGGCCGAGCAGATCAACGGCGCACTGTTCGGTGACGGCGCGGGCGCGCTGGTCCTGAGCTCGACGCCGTCGCCGCGGTCGGTGGCCGTCCGGCACGTGCACAACCGTCTCGTCGGGCTCGGCCGCGAGCCTGGCCAGGTCATCGACTGGTACGGGCGCGCCGACCGGGGCCGCGACCGGCCGCCGGTGGCCGAGGACTACAAGGCGATCGAGGAGTCCGTGCCCGTGCTCGCCGCCGAGGTGGTCCGCGAGGTCCTGGACCTGCTCGACTGGAAGGACACCGAGGTCGACTACCTGCTGCCGCCCCAGCTGTCGGGCCGGATGACCGACCGGATCGTGACGCACCTGGGCCTGTCCGGGGCCGTCGAGGTGTCCTGCGTCCGGGAGACCGGCAACACGGGCAACGCGCTCCCCTTCTTCCAGTTGGAGCAGTTGCTGCCCCGGATGGTCGAAGGCGACCGCGCCCTGGCGGTGGCCGTCGAGTCGAGCAAGTGGATCCAGGCGGGCTTCGCCCTGGAGAAGGTCTGAGCCGTGACGGACACCGGAGCACCCACGACCACGCCACCGTCCGGAGCGACCCTCCTCGACCTGCACCGGGCCGGTCGGCTGGCCCACGAGTACCCCCGCGTGCCGGCGCTGCTCACCGGCCTCGACGACGCCGGGTTCGCCCGCTCGGGTCAGCTCCTGGCCCGCGTCGAGGCCGACGACGTCCTGGCCCTGCACCCCGCCACCCCCACCGTCCGGGTCGCCGTCACCGGCCACGGCGTGCTCACTCCGCTGCTGGCGCCCCTCACCGCCGAGCTGGCCAGGCACGGCCTGCTGCTGCGCCCGCGGGTGTCGGACTTCGACTCGTACGTCTTCGACCTGGCCGACCCCGACAGCCCGCTGTACCGCTTCGAGCCCGACCTGGTGCTGTGCGTGCTCGACCCCATGGTCGTCTTCGACGACGTGCCCGTGCCCTGGACCCCGGACGACGTGGCGCGCCTGGCGCGCGAGAGGACCGCGACCGTGGCGGGCCTCGCGGCCCGGTTCGCGGCGGCCTCCCGGGGCACGCTCGTCCTCAACACCCTTCCGCTGCCACGGCGGTTCACCGCGCAGTTGGTCGACCACCGCTCCCGTGCGCGGCTCGGCGCGGTGTGGCGGGAGGCCAACGCGCGGCTGCTGCGGCTGGCCGAGGCGCACCCGAACGTGGTCGTCCTCGACCTGGATCCGCTGATCGGCGAGGGCGCCGCCGTCGACGAACCGCGCCTGAGCCTGTACGCCAAGGCCCACCTCTCGCCCGCGCTGCTGGCCGGGTACGCGCGCGAGGTGGGGCACCTGGCGCGGCACCGGGCGGGCAGGACGAAGAAGGCCCTCGCCCTGGACCTGGACGGGACGGTGTGGGGCGGCATCCTGGGCGAGGACGGCTCCGCCGGCATCGAGGCCGCCGGCAGCTACCGGGGCGAGGCCCACCGCGCCTTCCAGCGGGTGGTCAAGCAGCTCGGCGCGCAGGGCGTCGTGCTGACCGCCGTCAGCAAGAACGATCCCGAGCCGGTGCGCGAGGTGCTCCGCGACCATCCCGACATGACGCTGCGCGAGGACGACTTCGTCCGTGTGGTCGCCAACTGGCGCCCCAAGCACGAGAACCTCACCGAGCTGGCCGACTCGCTCAACCTGGGCGTGGACAGCTTCGTGTTCGTGGACGACAGCCCGTACGAGCGCGGTCTCGTGGCGCACGAACTGCCCGCGGTGGCCGTGGTCGCGGTGAGCGACGAACCCGCCCTGCACGTGGAGGCGTTGCTGCGGGACGGCTGGTTCGACGCGCCGGAACTGACCCGTGAGGACGTCACCCGCGTCGCCAAGTACCGGGACGAGCTGGTCCGCAAGGACTTCCTCGACAGCTTCGACTCCCTCGACGAGTACCTGCTGCAGCTCCGGGTGGAGGTGCGGCTGGCGCGGGCCGGTGACGCCGACGTGGCCCGCGTCTCCCAGATGACGCTGCGCACCAACCAGTTCAACCAGACGACCCGGCGGCTGCAGCCCGCCGAGATACGCGCCCTCATGGCGGACCCGGCGTCGCGCGTCCTGGTCATCGGGTCCGCCGACCGGTTCGGGGACAACGGCACGGTCGGCGCGGTGTTCACTCGGCGCGACGGAACCACGCTGCACATCGACAACTTCCTGCTGAGCTGCCGGGTCTTCTCGCGCGGCATCGAGCAGGCGGTCCTCGCGGCCGTGCTGCGCCGGGCCCGCGAGGGCGGCGCGGCCCAGGTGCTCGCCGCCTACCTGCCCACCCCGAAGAACGCCAGGACCAAGGACTTCTACCCGCGCAACGGCTTCGCCCAGGTGTCGGACGACGGCACCGGGGCGACGTACCGGCACGACCTGAAGGACCTGCCCGGCGCGCCCGCACACGTCCGGCTCACCGAGAGCCGCGGAGACGGAGACAACGACTCGTGAACACCATCGACGACTTCCTCGTCCTGCTCCAGGACGACCTGGGCCTCCCGGTGGCCCGTGCCGACGTCGGCACGGGCCTGGACCAGATCCCCGGCTGGGACTCCGTGCACCTGCTGTCGCTGCTGACGACCCTGGAGCGCGCCACAGGCCGGCCGCTCCCCCTGGCGGACGCCCTGGCGGCGGACTCCCTGGAGGACATCTACCGCCTCGCGGTGGGCTCGTGACGCCCGCGGGAGCGGCCTCGGTCACCGTCCGTCCCGTGGCCAGGGAGCGCCGCCACACGCTGAGCTTCCTGACGGAGGTACGGGCGTTCTCGCCGGTCTTCATCGACACCGAGGTCGACATGAGCGGCGTCCGGGCGCACCAGGCGGCGGCCCGCGCCCGCGGCCGCCGGTACTCGACGACCGCGTACGTCCTGCACACCGCCGCCCGGACGCTGGCCCGGCATCCCGAGGCGAACGCGGCGATCCGGGGCCGGGCCCGGCCGAAGGTCGCCCGATACGGCACGGTGAACGGCAAGTTGACCTTCGACCGGGAGCTCGACGGGCAGCGCGTGGTGCTTTCGGCGGTGCTCGGCGACCTCCAGGACGCCCGACTGCCCGACATCCAGGAGCGCATCGACCACTTCCGCGACGGCGACCCCGGGACCATGGCGGAGTTCGCGCCGACGCGCACCCTGCACCGGCTGCCCTGGCCGCTGCGCACCCTCGCGTTCCGCGCGGGCACCCGTCCGCTGCGCAGGCGGGCCGCCGCGTTCGGCACCTTCGCCGTCTCCTCCCTCGGGCACCGCCCGGTGGACGGCTTCTACGCGGTGGGCGGCACGACCGTCACCCTCGGCCTCGGCGCCACGGCCGACCGGCCCGTCGTGCGCGAAGGGCGGCTGGACATCGCGCCGCTGATGCGGCTCAGTCTCACCTTCGACCACCGGGTGATCGACGGCGCCGAGGCCGCCGACGTGCTCGCGGAGGTCAAGGAGGGCCTCGAATCGGTCAAGTGCGCCCCGGACGGAGAGTCATGAACGACGTCACCGAACTCAAGCAGTACGTCGAGGTGCACGCACGGGGCCAGCGCGTCCAGGGCTTCCGGGACGTACTCGACCGGATCGAGTCCGACGACGGCGACGGGCCCGGCTCGTGGGTGGCGGAGTGGTCCAGGGCCGCCGAGCGCCTCGCCGAGCTGGGCAAGCCGCTGGAGGCCTCCCGGCACTTCGCCCTGGCGCGCTTCCCGTTCGTCGACGGTCCTGGACGGGCGCACGCGCTGGAGCGCTGCGCGCAGACCCTGGAGCAGTGGCAGCGCGAGCGGGCGCCCGAACTGGAGCGCCTCGACGTGGAGTTGCCCGGCGGCCGGGTCCGCTGCTGGACCACGGGGCTGTCCGCGAAGGAGCGCCGCCCGCTGCTGCTCGTCATGGGCGGGATCGTCACGGTGAAGGAGCAGTGGGTCCCCGCGCTCGTGCGGATCCGCAAGCTCGGCATGGCGGCCGTCGTCACCGAGATGCCCGGGGTCGGGGAGAACACCCTGCCGTACGGCGTCAAGAGCTGGCGGATGCTCTCGGGCGTCCTGGACGCGGTGGGCGACCGGGCCGACGTCCGCCGGACCTACGCCATGGCGCTCAGCTTCAGCGGCCACCTGGCGCTGCGGTGCGCCCTTGAGGACGACCGGATCCGGGGCGTGGTCACCGTGGGCGCCCCGGTGCACGACTTCTTCACCGACGAGCCGTGGCAGGAAGGGGTCCCGCGCGTCACCAGGTCGACGCTGGCCCACCTCACCGGCGGCACGGAACGCCACGTGCTGCGGGACATGGCCGACTTCGCGATCGACGACGAGCAGCTCGCCTCGCTGGCCGTTCCGCTGCACTACGTCGCGAGCCGCCGGGACGAGATCATTCCCGCGGGCGACACCCGTCGGATCGCCCGGCACGTGCGCGCCCTGACCCTGCTCGAACACGACGACGTGCACGGGTCGCCGCGGCACACCGCGGAGACCCAGCTGTGGTGCGTCCGGGCCCTGTTGCGCATGGATCAGCCGCGCGGCCCGCGCGCCGCGGCCCTCGACCTGATGTGGCGCGGAGCGCGGGCACGGCGCCGACTGCGCTCCCGCTGACGCCGCCGAGCGACCGCCGCCCCCGGGCCCTACTCAGAAAGACCCCTTTCCCATGCAGGACCACATGACCCTGGCCGTGACCGATCCCAACCTCGAACTGACGCTGAAGGTCCTTCCCGCGCTCGCGGTCATCCTGCTGGCGGCGGCCGTGTTCGCCAAGCTGGCGGCCATGGCCGGACAGCCGAGGGTGCTCGGCGAGATCGTCGCGGGCATCCTGCTGGGCCCGACGCTGTTCGGCTGGCTGGCGCCCGACGCCCAGTCGGCCGTCTTCCCCGCGGAGGCCCGACCGGTGCTGTACGTCCTGAGCACCATCGGGCTCACGCTCTACATGTTCCTGGTCGGCTCCGGACTGGACCACGGCGGTCACGAGGCCGACCGGAGGCACCACCCGGCGGTGCTCGCCGTCTCCGGGTTACTGCCGTCCCTCGTGCTCGGTGGCGCCGTCGGCCTGCTGATGTGGGACGACGTCTCCCGCCAGGACGTCAGCCGGTGGGAGTTCGCCCTCTTCGTGGGCGGCGCGCTGTCCCTCACGGCGCTCCCCATGCTCGCGCGCATGCTTTACGAGCGCGGTCTGCAGAACTCGCGCCTGGGACGGCTGGCCCTGGTCGCGGCGTCCATCGACGATGCCGCGGCCTGGTGCTTCCTCGCCATGCTGACCGCCGTGCACACCGGTTCGGGGGCCGTGGACGCCCTTCCCATGATCGGCTACAGCCTGTTGTTCACCGCCGTGATGATGCTCGGCGTGTCGAAGCTGCTGCGCCCGCTGGCCCGGCACGTCGCCCGGCAGGGCACGCTGAGCCCCGGCGCGATGTACGTGGTGGTCCTCGTGCCGATCGTCTGCGGGTACGTCACCGACCTGATCGGCATCTACTCGGTCTTCGGCGGTTTCGTCGCCGGTCTCGCCATGCCCCGCGACCCGCAGTTCCGCCAGGCCCTGCACAGGCGGATGATGGACACCGTATCGACGCTGATGCTGCCCGTCTTCTTCGCCCTGTCCGGTCTGACCACCAACCTCCGGGGCATCTCGGCGGACACCCTGCTGTTCGGCGTCGCCGCGCTCCTGGCCGGATTCACCGGCAAGTACTTCGGAAGCGCGCTGGCCATGCGGAAGCTCCGCTTCGGCTGGCGCGAGTGCTTGGCGGTGGGCGGTCTGATGAACGCCCGCGGCATGATGATCCTCGTCTTCATCAACATCGGGCTGGCCCAGGGCCTGATCAGCGAACCCGTGTTCTCCGTGCTCGTCCTGGTGGCGGTCGTCACGAGCGCGTCGGCTCTGCCGTTGTACCGGCTGGCGCTCCCCGAACGCCTGGAGGCGCGGCTGACCCCCGCGCCGACCGCCCCCGCGCCGCGCCCGCTGGCGACGACCGACGTCCCCTGATCCCCGCGTCGGCGCTGTCGTGCGGTGTCCAGGGAACCCTCAGAGCCGCTTTTTGAACGTGGCCATCAACACCGGACTCCGGTTTCCCATTATCGATTCCAGCAGCACGACTTCGCCGTTCCACAGAGTGATTCGAATGTTGTCGTCCGTGTAGCGCCCCCGGAAGATTCCCTGGACGAAGTTCACGCTTTCGCCGCTGTTGAAAGACTGTGCGCGTCTGATTTGGCTGTACCGGATCTCGAAAACTTCCCCCTTGCCTCGAAGGGCGCCCATGAATGCTTGAGTCGCTTTGACGTACGGCTGCTCGGGCAGGAGCAGTACTCGCTTTTTCTGCATGACGATTCCGCAGCCGTAGCGACTGTTCTCGAATCGCGTCGCGTACGCCGCGACCTTGATCTTCTCCGGATCTTCAAGAACGCGGGCAAGCCTTCCGCCGTGCTCGTGGAGCTCGGTGAAGCTTGCGTACGCACCGTCACTCGCCTCATACAGACGTTCGGCGAACTTGCCTGCCCCTGCAACCATGCGGTCCACGCCTCCAGAAGGTCACGTGCGGACCGAGACGGGCGTACCGGCAGCGGCCGATACGGACCCCGTTCCGACGCGTCCCATCAGGATAGGGAGGGCGGGCCGGGGCAAGAATCCCGCGTCGAATCCGTTACAGAGCCTTTGCCAATCGCGCCGCCCGTGACGCGAGTTGGCGCGGGGCCGGGTGCGGCGGGAGATGCGAATCCCGCTGTTCGCGGTAACCGTCCCCGATGGTCGTCGCGGCCCTGTCGGCCGGTGTCGACGCCGTCGCCCGCTCACCCCCGGCCGGTCACGACGCCGTGGTCGTACCGAACGGTCGACCTGCCCGGCAGCGAAGCGGGCGGGTGAATTGTGCCGGAGAGCCGTCCCGGGTAATTGCATGTTCCAGCTTTCCCTGTCTGTCTGGGGCCTCATCCCCGTTGTCCTGGAGAGGGAACATGTCTGGACCACCTCGTGCACCGGGCCGCCTCCGGCGCTCCGTACGGGGGCTGCTCGCGCAGTCCCTGTGCATCGCGATGTCCCTGCCCGCACTGGCGCTCATCGGCGCGGGCGAGGCGGCTGCTCAGAGCTGGACCGTGGAAGGGGAGAGCAACCCCTCCGCGTTCGACTGCGATCACCTGTACTACTCGAACTACCGGTCCGGCATGCAGTACGCGAACGACGCGAACGGCCGTGCCACCATCCAAAACACCGTGATCTCCAAGCGGAACCCGACCGCCAACGGCCTGCCCGACTACTGGTCGACCAACATGGCGCTGGGCAAGGACCCCGACACCGGGAAGCCCGCCGCCTTCTACTCCAGCTACACCACCAGCAACCTCAAGCTGTACAAGCACGTCTCGGGCACCAACACGGTCACCGACGAGATCGCCGGCGGCCAGCCGCGCAACCTTCCCTCCGGCACCAACTGGGGCGGAACCACGGCCGACCCCAACCGGGGAATGCTGTACGGGGCGCAGAACGGCAGCACGCCCAAGCTGTTCCGGATGGACCTGGCCACGGGCGCCACCACGGTGTGGGAGCGGGGCTCGTCGACCGACCCGCTCACCCCGGTGCCCGCCGACGACGCCGTCTTCAACGGCGGCACCCTGGTGCCGGACATGTTCGCCGACCAGAACGGCGGCATCTACTACGGCATCGTCCACGGAGGCCAGAGCCACATCTACCGTCTGGACCCGGCCACCGGGACCACCCGGCGCGCGGTCACCGTCACCGGTCCGGCGTCCGGCAACGGCTTCAACAACTACGGCATGGCCTGGCACAACGACTCCATCTACCTGGGCTACTACGGCGGCAACCTCTACCGGGTCGATCCGAAGACCGGCGCCTCCACCGAGGTGGGCGGCCTGTCCCAGAACAACCAGGTCGGTACCGTCAAGTCCGAGTCGGGCGGCAGCTGGCCCATCACCGACCTGGCCAGCTGCTCGATCGCGACGGACCTGACGGCCCAACTGGAGGTCGAGAAGACCGCGTCCCTGGCCACGGCCGAACCGGGCGACACGGTGACGTACACCGTCACGGCCAAGAACACCGGGAACGCTCCCCTGCCCAGCTCCACGGTCACCGACGACCTGACCGGCGTGGTGGACGACGCCACGTACAACGACGACGCCAGGGCCACGGTCGGCGGGAGCAGCGCCGCCACCCAGCCGAAGTACGACTCGGGGACGAAGAAGCTCACCTGGACCGGCGGGCCGATCGCGGCCGGCGCGACGGTGACCCTCACCTACTCGGTGACGGTCGGCAGACCACCGGCCGGGGACAAGGTGCTGAAGAACACCGTCACGGCCCCGGACAGCAACTGCAAACCGGATTCGACCGGTCCCGAATGCTCGTCCGAGACCCCGGTCAGAAGCCTGGAGATCAAGAAGAAGGCCGACAAGTCCGAGGTGAAGCCCGGCGACCGGATCACCTACACGGTCACGGTGAAGAACACCGGCGGCGGCGCCTACGAGGGGGCCGCCTTCACCGACGGCCTCGACGGCGTCCTGGACGACGCGACCTGGGACGACGTCGTCACCACGACCTCAGGTACCACGTCGTACGACGGGAACGCGAAGACGCTCACGTGGAGCGGCGACGTGGCCAAGGGGGCCACGGTCACCGTCACGTACCGGGTCACGGTCGGCTCGCCCCCGGCGGGGGACAAGATCCTCAGGAACGCGGTGACCGGCCCGGACAGCTCCTCCTGCCCGCCGGACAGCACCGATCCCGAATGCGCCACGGTGACGCCGGTCAAGTCCCTGAAGATCAAGAAGACGGCAGCGCCGGAGAACCCGAAGCCCGGCGAGAAGGTCGTCTACACCGTCACCGTCGAGAACACCGGCGGCGGCGCGTACGAGGGAGCGTCGTTCACCGACGACCTGACCGACGTGCTGGACGACGCGCGCTGGGACGACGACGTCACGGCGTCCCCGGGCACGGCCTCCTTCAGCTCCCCGAAGCTGACCTGGAGCGGTGACCTCGCCGCCGGGGCGAAGGCCACCGTCACGTACACGGTCACCGTCACGGCCCAGGGCGACAAGTACCTGCGCAACGCGGTGACCGGAACCGACTCCAACTGCCCGCCCGGCTCCAAGGACCCCGACTGCGCCACGGTCGTCCCCAAGCCGGCCCTGGACATCAAGAAGACCGCCGCACCGGGCGATCCCAAGCCCGGCGACAAGGTCACCTACACCCTCACCCTCAGCAACTCCGGCAGTGCCCCCTTCAACGGCGTCACGGTGACCGACGACCTCGCGGGCGTCCTGGACGACGCGACCTGGGACGACAGCGCCACCGCCTCGGCGGGCACGGTCGCCTACGCCCGGCCCGAGCTGACCTGGACGGGCGACGTCGCTCCTGGGGCCACGGTCACGGTCACCTACACCGTCACCGTGGGCAAGCCCCCCAAGGGCGACAAGATCCTCAAGAACGCCGTCACCGGGCCCGACGGCTCCACGTGCGAGCCCGACAGCAACGACCCGGACTGCTCCACCGTCACGCCGCTGCCCGCACTGGACATCAAGAAGACCGCGGCGCCGACGAGCGCCAAGCCGGGGCAGAAGGTGACCTACACCGTCACGGTGAAGAACACCGGACAGGCCGACTACAAGGGCGCCTCCTTCAGCGACGACCTCGCCGGTGTGCTCGACGACGCCACCTGGGACGACACCGTCCACGCCTCGACGGGCACGGCCTCCTTCGCCTCCCCGAAGCTGACCTGGACCGGCACCGTCGCCGTGGGGACGACCGCGACCGTCACCTACGTCGTGACCGTGGCCGCGCCGCCGAAGGGCGACAAGATCCTCAAGAACGCGGTCACCGGGCCCGACGGCTCCACCTGCCCGCCGGACAGTACGGATCCCGCCTGCACGACCGAGACCCGCATCGCCGAACTGGAGATCAAGAAGACGGCCTCGCCCGCGGTGGTGAAGCCGGGCCAGAAGGTCACGTACACCGTGACCGTGAAGAACCCGGGCACCGCCACCTACACCGGCGCCCGCTTCGAGGACGACCTGACCCAGGTCCTGGACGACGCCGCGTTCAACGACGACGCGAAGGCCACCGCCGGTACCGTACGGTACGCCGAACCCACGGTGACCTGGACGCACGACCTGCCCGCGGGGCAGAGTGCCTCCCTCACCTACTCGGTCACCGTCAACCGCACCGGGTCGGGCGACGGCCTGCTGAAGAACGCGGTCACCGGCCCGGACGACTCCAACTGCCCGCCGAACAGCACCGACCCCGACTGCGGTACGCAGACGCGGCTGGCAAAGATCGAGATCGACAAGTCCACCACCGCGAAGAACCCCAAGCCGGGCGATACGGTCACCTACTCCGTCCAGATCACCAACACCGGACAGGCCACCTACACCGGTGCCCGCTTCGATGACGACCTGACCGGGCTGCTCGACGACGCCGCCTACAACGAGGACGCGACCGCCACCGAGGGGACCGTCGTCTACCGGGCGCCCACGCTCACCTGGAGCGGAGACGTCACCGTCGGCAGGGTCGTCTCCCTGACGTACACGGTCACCGTCGGCTCACCGCCCAAGGGCGACAAGATCCTCAAGAACGCCGTGACCGGCACCGAAGACACCAACTGCCCGCCCCAAGGCACCGACCCCCGGTGCTCGACCGTCACCCCGCTCCCGGCCCTGCGGATCGAGAAGAGCGTCTCTCCCCGCACCGCCAAGGCCGGTGACGAGGTCACCTACACCGTGACCGTGACGAACACCGGCCAGGCCGCCTACCCGGACGCGTCCTTCACCGACGACCTCACCGGCATCCTGGACGACGCCACCTACAACCGGGACGCCACCGCCACCAGCGGCACCGTCGACTACCGCGAACCCACCCTCACCTGGACCGGCACCGTCGCCAAGGGCGCCACCGCCACCATCACCTACTCCGCCGCGGTGAACAGGCCGCCGGCCGGGGACAAGGTGCTCCGCAACGCCGTGACCAGCACCGGATCCAACTGCCCGCCGGACTCCACCGACCCCGACTGTGCCACCGTGGTGCCGCTCACCGACCTCCGGATCAAGAAGACCGCCTCACCGGCGAACCCCAAGCCCGGGGACGAGGTGACCTACACCGTCAAGGTCGAGAACGCGGGGCGGGCCCCGTACGAGAACGCCTCCTTCACCGACGACCTGACCGACGTCCTGGACGACGCCGCCTGGGGCGGCAACCTCCGCGCCACCTCCGGAACCGCCGCGTTCACCCGCCCCGCGGTGACGTGGCGGGGAGACGTCGGAGCGGGCGCCACGGTCACGGTCACCTACACCGTCACCGTCGGCAGGCCGCCGCAGGGCGACAAGACGCTGAAGAACGCCGTCACCGGCCCCGACGGGTCCAACTGCCCGCCGGACGGCACCGACCCCGACTGCTCCACGGTCCAGCCCGTCCCACAGCTCCGGATCACCAAGTCCGGCAGCCCGAGGGAGGTCAAACAGGGCGACACCATCACCTACACCGTCGTCGTCCAGAACGTCGGCAAGGGTGACTACCCCGGGGCGTCCTTCACCGACGACCTCACCGAGGTCCTGGACGACGCCACCTACAACCGGGACGCCACCGCCACCGGCGGCACCGTCGACTACCGCGAACCCACCCTCACCTGGACCGGCGACCTCGGCCCCGGGGACAGTGCCACGGTCGCCTACACCGTGACCGTGACCAACGCGGGCGACAAGAAGCTCAAGAACACCGTCACCGGCGCCGGCTCCAACTGCGAACCGGCGTCCGACGATCCGCGCTGCTCCGAGGAGCTCCCCTCGCCGCAGCTGGAGGTCGCGAAGTCGGCCCGGCCGGCCTTCGCGGTCGCGGGCGGCAGGGTGACGTACACCGTGACCGTCCACAACAGCGGCACGACCGCCTACCAGGGCGCCTCGTACGTCGACGACCTCACCGGCGTCCTCGACGACGCCGCGTACGACCGGAACGCCAGGGCGAGCGCGGGCCGGGTCAGTTACGCGGCGCCGAAGCTCACCTGGACCGGGGACGTGCCCTCCGGGGCGACCGTCACCGTCACCTACACGGTCACCGTCAAGTCGCCGCTGCGCGGAGACAAGACCCTGAAGAACAGCGTCACCAGCGACTCCCAAACCAACTGCCCGCTCCCGATGCCGCGTTCGGCGCCCGTCGACCCGCGCTGCGGCACGGCCACGCCGATCCAGCAGCTCACCCTCCGCAAGACGTCCGCCCCTCGCCGCGTGCGGCCCGGCGGCACCGTCACCTACACCGTGACCGCCACCAACACCGGACGGACCGAGATCGCCCGCGCCACCTTCACGGACAACCTCGCCAAGGTGCTGACCCACGCCGCGCACAACCGCGACACCAAGGCGACCCGCGGCACGACCACCCTCTCCGGAACACGCCTGACCTGGAAGGACGCGAGCGGCCGCACCCTCAAGCCCGGTGAGTCCGCCACCGTCACCTACAGCGTCCGCGTCCACGCGAACGCCTCGGGCAAGCGGCTGGTCAACGCGGTCACGACCAGCGTCCCCGGTGGCGTCTGCGCCGACCGGCGCCCGCTGCCGTGCAGCACCGCGGTGACCCCGCGGGGCGGCAAGGTGGCGCTCCTCAAGAAGGACGCCAAGACCGGACAGCCGCTGAAGGGAGCGGTGTTCCAGCTGTGGCGCGAGACCAACGGGCGCCCCGGGCTCCAGAGGACCGACAAGGCGGTGGGAGCGGCCTGCGCCACCGACGCGCGCGGCCGGTGCACCTTCACGGGCCTGCCGAACGGCACGTTCTACCTGAAGGAACTCGCCGCCCGCGAGGGCTACGTCGTCCCCGCCGACCCGGTCTCCGGCCCCTACCGCATCACGGACCGCACGGAAACGGTGCGCGTCAGCCTCACCAACAAGCGGGGCGAGCCGTGCAAGGGGAAGAAGGGCGGCACGTGCGGTAAGTAGCGGCACCCCAGCGCGTTCCGGAACACGCGGAACGCGGCGCACCGGCGCGGCCCGGTCCCAGGGAGGATTCCCGGGACCGGGCCGCGCCTTGTCCCCGGGGCGGGGCGGGGCCGCCCGTCGGGCACCCGGGACCGCCCGTCGGGCAGGCGAGGCCGCTCGTCGGGCACCTGGGGCGAGGTGGGACAAGTCGCGTGTCGTAGAAGCGACATGTCGTAAGCACGACACCGAAAAGGCTGGTGCGACGATCACCGGGGCCCGAGTCTGTAGCCGCACCGCGTGTCCGTTTCCTTGCCCCCTGGAAAGGTTCCGATGCACATACGGCTTCGCCCTGCCGCCGTTCTGGCGGCAGGGGTCCTCATCGCCACCCTGGCCCCCGTCTCCTCCAGCGCCAGCGCCGCCCCGGCGCCCCCTTCCCCCCGCGCGGACTCCGCCGCCCGCCCCCAGGTCACCTCCGTCACGCTCGTGACCGGCGACCGGGTGCGGCTGGAGACCTTCCCCGACGGCCGGAAGGCCGTCTCCGTCGAGCCCGCCCCGGGCTCCTCGGAGGCCGACTTCGCCCAGCTGGAGATCGACAAGCAGCTGTACGTGCTGCCCCGCGCCGCGCTCCCGTACGTCTCGTCCGGCAAGCTGGACCGGCAGCTGTTCAACATCACCTCCCTGGTCGAGCAGGGTTACGACGACGCCCACGCCTCCGCCATCCCGCTGATCGCCCGCTACACCGGCGGTACGGACCCCGCGGCCAAGGCGGCGCCCGCCGGTGCGCGCAAGGGCCTGGTCCTCAAGAGCCTGCGCGGCTCGGCGCTGAAGGCGGACAAGAAGCGGGCCGGGCTCTTCTGGAAGGCCATCGACGACGACGCGCTCGCAGGAAGCGGCGTCGAGGGCGACGCGCGGAACGCCTCCAATGCCTCTGCCTCCAGGGCCTCCTCCTTCAAGAACGCCGCCTTCGAGGGCGGCGTCGAGAAGCTGTGGCTGGACGCGAAGGTCCACGCGTCCCTCGACCGCAGCACCGCGCAGATCGGTGCGCCCGAGGCGTGGCGGGCCGGTTACGACGGGAAGGGCGCGACCGTCGCCGTCCTGGACACCGGCGTCGACGCCACCCACCCCGACCTGGCCGGGAAGCTCGGCGAGGTACGCAACTTCACCACCGACCCCACCGCGAACGACGGCCACGGCCACGGCACCCACGTCGCCTCCACCATCGCGGGCAGCGGCGCCGCCTCGGGCGGCTCGCGCAAGGGCGTGGCACCGGGGGCACGACTGCTGATCGGCAAGGTCCTCGACGACAGCGGCTCCGGCTCGTACTCCGCCATCATCGGCGGCATGGACTGGGCCGCCCGCTCCGGCGCCGACGTCGTCAGCATGAGCCTGGGCGGCCAGGCCACCGACGGCACGGACGTGCTCAGCGCCGTGCTCAACGGCCTCAGCGAGGAGACCGGCACCCTCTTCGTCGTCGCGGCGGGCAACACGGGCTCCGACTATTCCGTGGGCTCCCCCGGCGCCGCGGAGAAGGCCCTGACCGTGGGCGCCGTCGACCGCGACGACAAGCTGGCCCCGTTCTCCAGCCGCGGCCCGCGCGTCGGGGACAACGGTGCCAAGCCCGACCTCACCGCCCCCGGCGTCGACATCGTCGCCGCCCGCGCCACCGGTACGTCCATGGGCCGCCCGGTGGACGCGGCCTACACCGCCGCGTCGGGCACGTCCATGGCGACCCCGCACGTGGCGGGCGCGGCGGCGATCCTGGCCGGGCGCCACCCCGGCTGGAGCGCCCAGCAGCTCAAGGACTCGTTGCTGAGCACGACGCGCACCGCTCCCGGCCAGACGGTCTACGAGCAGGGCACCGGCCGGGTGGACGTGGCCCGCTCGGTGCGCCAGCAGGTGCGCGCCACCGGCACCACCACCTTCGGCACCCTGGCGCCGGACGCGGGCCCGCGAAAGGTGGGCGTCACCTACACCAACGACGGTGACGCACCCGTCGCGCTCACCCTGGACACCTCCTTCGACAAGCTCTACGGCTCCCCGGCCCCCGCGGGTGTCGTGGGCGCTCCCGAGCAGGTCACCGTGCCCGCCCACGGCACTGCCGACGTCACCGTGACCCTCGACGCGTCCGCACTGCCCGAGGGCGTCTACGGCGGCCGCCTCACCGCGACCTCGGCCGACGGACAGACCGTCGCGCACACCGTGCTCTCCGCGACGAAGGACCCGGTCAAGCACAAGGTCACCGTGCGCGGCATCGACCGCGCCGGACAGCCGGCGACCATCTGGCCGCTGATCCTGCTGGGTCCCACGGGCCGCTTCGACGTCATCCAGCCGGTGCCCGCGGGCCAGAGCCTGACGGTGGACCTGCCCGAGGGCGCGTACTACCTGCACGGCGTCATCACGCAGTACACGGAGGACAACGTCACCAACAGCCTGGTCGTCAACCCCGGTCTGCGGGTGGACGGCGCCACGGACCTGGTGCTCGACGCGCGCAAGGCGGTCCCCGTGCGGATCCAGACTCCCAGGCCGGCCGAGCAGCGGGGGCCGCTGGTCTTCTCCACCCGCTGGAAGAAGGGGGAGCGGGAGTTCGTCAGCTTCTTCACCGGCGGACACAGCGGCGGACAGCTCCTCAACGTCACGCCCACCGAGGAGTTCACCGGGGGAACCTTCGAGTTCTCCTCCCGCTGGCAGCTGACCGCGCCGATGCTGCGCGCACGCGCGGTCTCCGCGTCCGCCGCGTCCGGCGTCCCCGTCCGCCTGCTCCACAACTCCCCCGCCGTGGACGGCGTGCGGCGCCTGCGGGTGGTGGACGCCGGTCACGGACGCCCCGAGGACTACGCGGCGCTGCGCGCACGGGGCACGGACGTCCGCGGAGCGGCGGTGCTCGTGGAGCTGGAGGGGATCGAGTACGACGAGGCGGTGACCGCGGCCGCCCGAGCGGGGGCCGCGGCCGCCGTCACCACCGCCGGCGAGGACCTGTACGCGACCACGCCCTGGCAGCCGGTGAGCGAGCGGCTGCCCGCGATCGGGCTGTACGCCTCCCACGCCACCGCGCAGCGGTTGCGCGCGCCGGGCAGCGTGCTGGAGCTGACGGGCGTCCCGGAGAGCCCCTACCTCTACGACGTCGTGCAGGTCTCCGCACAGCGCGTCCCCCGGCGCGTGGTCCACGAGGTCGGTCCCGGGAACACGGCCACCGTGGTCTCGCGCTACCCGGACACGAGCGGGACGCGCTACGTCGCGGAGAACCGGGAGTCCTGGCGTCCGTGGGAGGGCGAGCAGGTGTTCCTCACCACGCGGGCCCGGTACGTCCGCACCGGGCAGGTGCGGACGGAGTACCTGAGCGGTCCCGCCGACAGCCGGTGGCTGCACTGGGTCAACCCCCGCAACACCTGGGCGGTCCACGCGGTGGGGACCGGCATGTTCGGCCCCCTGCGCACCTACCGGCCCGGTGAGCACACCACGGAGAGCTGGTACGCCCCCGTGGTGCGCCCGGCGATCCCCCGGGGCGTCGAAGGGCTCGCCCAGCGCAAGGGAGACAAACTGACCATCGGGATACCCGAGTTCACCGACACCGCGTCCGGCCACTACGGCTACGCCCTGCCCCGCAAGGACGCCGCCACCCCCTACCCCGACGAGACCCGCGCCGTACTGCGTCACGACGGCCGGATCCTCGCGGAAGGCCCCCGGGCGTGGGGCACCTTCCCCGCGGGCGGTGACGACGGCCGCTACCAGCTCGACCTGGACGTGAAGCGCACCAGTCCCGGGAGCACCCTCTCGCGGGCCACCAGCACCCGCTGGTCGTTCACGGCCCCTCGACCGCCCGAGGGCAAGGAGTCCCTGCTCCCCCTCCTCCAGCTCGACTACGACGTGGCCACCGACCTCCGGGGTTCCGCCCCCGGCTCCGGGCCCTTCGCCTTCGGGGTCAGCGCCCGCCACCAGGACGGCCTGACGGGCCGTGCCGTGAAGGGCGTGCAGGTGTCCGTCTCGTACGACGACGGCGCGCACTGGCGGTCGGCGAAGACCTCCGGCCGGGGCGACGGCTCCTACCGCGTCCAGGTCACCCACCCCCCGACCGCCCGCACCGGCGGGTACGTCACGCTGCGGGTCCGCGCCTGGGACGACGCGGGCAACGAGGTGACGCAGGAGATCCAGCGGGCGTACGCACTGAGGTAGTACGCGGGATCAGGAAGCCGCGGCCGGCCCCGGTCGCGGCTTCCGCACGTCCTACGACAGCCAGTCGCGCCGCGCCGCCTGCCACACCAGCTGCGTGCGCGTCGTCGCGCCCGCCCGCTGCATCAGCGCGGTGATCCGGCGCTGCACCGTGCGGTGGCTGACACCCAGCTGGGTGGCGATCGCCTTGTCCGCCACGCCCGCGACGACCAGGGAGAGCAGATACCGCTCGTCGTCGGCGAGGCTGCCGCCCGGCCCCATGCCACCGGCGAAGTCGGCCAGCTCGCCCGCCTCCGTGATGTGCAGCGGGGTTCCCGCCGCCCACTGGATCTCGAACAGGGCGACGAGGGCGTCCAGGAGGGTGCTGCTGCGGATGAGCGCGGCGGTCGGCTCGCCCCGGGCGGCGGTCGCGCTGCCCGGCACCAGCGGGCAGACGGCGACGGAGCCGTCGACGATGACCATGCGCACGGGCAGCGTGCTGGTGGCGCGGGCCGCTTCACCGGCGCGGATGCCCTGGGCAACGTTGTCGACCATGCCGGGCTCCTCCAGACAGGCCCGTTCGTAGATCGCCTCGTACCGGATGCCCTGGGCGAGCAGTTCGAACTCCTCGTCGTTGTCCTGGGCGCGCAGTGCCACGGGGTCGGCCTTGCAGAACCACCGCAGGTCGCTGCGGGCCCCGTAGGCGAGTTGGCGCAGTCGCTGGCGGATGGCGCCGCTGCCGGTGATCACCTCGACCAGTTGCCCGGCGTCGTGGCACCGACCGCCCGCCCGGTACTCCTCGGCCAGCTGTTCCACTCCGCGCCGCGCCCACTCCAGCGCTTCCTGGCCGCGCGCCAGCAGGGGTTGCAGCGCCACGTCCGGCGGGACGGGTACGTACCGCATGCCGCCGGCCCCCGGCAGCGGCTCGACCAGGCCTTTGTCGTAGAGGGAGGACAGGAGCAGCGCCGCCTCGCGTTCCCTGATGCGCAGTTGCTGGACGATCTCGTCCACACCGGCGTCCCGCACCTCCACGAGGAGGCGGTAGACCCGCTCCTCGGCTGCCCCGATCCCCGCTATCTCCAGCATGCGCCCTCTCCCTCGCCACAGCCCGCCCCGAGCGGACGCCCACTGTGTCATCCATGATCGAAATCGAACAGGACGCCAGCGGACCGACCACGCGATCAGAAGCAGGCGATCAGAAGGCACCGCGGTACCGGCGCTTCGGGCGGAGCCCCTTCATCAGGGCCGGTTTCACCAGGGCCAGGTCCCGGCCGCGCGGGAGGGAGGTGCGCGCAACCGGCCCGCTCAGTCTTCGGCGGGACCGCCGCTGCCGCCGAGGAGTTCGACGACGTGGGCGTAGGAGTCGTCCGCGTAACCGGCTGCCATGCCCCGGCGCGCGATGTCGTGGGCGGCGGAGATCACCGTACTGTCGACGCCCCGGCTGTGCGAGGCCTCAAGGACGTGGGACATGATCGCCGCCGCCGAGCGGAGGTTGGAGCCTCCGGCGGGATAGCCGCCGGTGTCGACCTGCTCGGCGAACGCGTCGATCACGTCGGGCAGGAGAGCGGCGACGCCCTTGGCGTAGGGGGCGAGGTCGGACGCGGTGACGCCCTCGGACCTGGCGAGGGCGAAGGCGTGGACGACGCCCGTCAGCGCCGTCCAGAAGACGTCGAGCAGGGCGACGTCGTGGGCTCCCGCGCGGCCCGGGTCCGCGCCGAGGTGCACGCAGGTACCGCCGATGGCCCGGAGGGTGCCCTGGTGGCGTTCGTACAGGTCGGCGGGGCCGCTGTGGAGGACCAGGGTCGACGGGCCGCCGACGAGGTACGTCGGAACCATGATCGCGCCGTCGAGGTAGCCGATGCCGTGCGCGTCGGCCCACTCGGCGGTGGCGCGGGCGTCGTCGGGCGTACCGGCGGTGAGGTTGACCAGGGTGCGGCCCTTGAGCGCGGCGGCGTGCGGAGCGGTGACGGCGCGGACAGCCGCGTAGTCCAGTACGCAGATCACCACGAGGTCGCTCGCCGCGATGGCCTCCGCGGCGGTACCGGCTTCGACGGCGCCCTTCTCCACCAGCTCGCCGGCCCGTCCTGGAGTACGGTTCCAGACGGTCGCGGAATGGCCCGCGGTCAGGAAGGCGGAGGTCAGGGCGCGGCCCATCGGGCCCAGGCCGAGAACGGTGACGGGGGAAGCAGGCATGGGGAACTCCGAGGTCGTGACGGTGGCCGACCCGCACACCTGCGGGATGGGCGTGGCCGTCGGGGTGTTCGAGGGAAAGTGGAAGTCGTTCGTCATGTGGGCGCTCTCCGAGCGTCCGCGCCGCTTCGGCGAGACCAGACGGCTGGTCACCGGCATCAGCGAGAAGGTGCTGACCCAGCAGCTCCGGGAGCTCCAGGCCGACGGGATCGTGCACCGGGAGGACTACGACGAGTCGCCGCCCCGGGTCGAGTACTCGCTGACCGAGCGGGGCCGTCGGCTCTACGAACTGCTGGAACTGCTCTCCGCCTGGGGTCGGGACCACCTGGCCACGAGGACAGGGGCGGTATCGGACGAGGGGCTTGGCGCGCCTCGACAAGACTTCCCGGTCACCGGTCCTTGATCAAGTACGTACCTCCAGGTACGTGCCCACGCACCGCGTCCGGCCCTCCCCGTACCCCCCGCGCACGGCGGCACCCGGACCGCGGCCGACGAGCATGTGATCTGCGTCATATGGAGCGGGCCCGACAGCGACGAACCTGGCCACTACGCCCCCGACCGGCCCGACACACAGGAGCCCGCGCCATGGATCTCCACACCTGGATCACCCAACGGGTCAACGCCGTTGAGGAACTGGCCCGTGACCGCGCTGCCGCCGACCGGCGGCACCCGCGCGACGGCGTCGCCGCCGACCGCGACACGGACGCCGACCGCATCGTCCGCAACGCCCCTCTGGCAGTCCTGCGCCGCTGCGAGGCGGACCGCCGCGTCCTCGCCCGGCACGGACCCGACCCGGACACCATGGCGTGGGACGCGTGCGCAGGCTGCGGCACCGACGAATGGGACGTCCCGCACGTCGACAACATCAACGCGTGCCCCGAGCTCCTGGACCTCGCCCACGCCCACGGCATCACCCAGGAGGCCCTCGCCGGACTCGAACGCCCCGAGCGGCCCGAACGCCCCGAACCCCGGCCGGACGAAGCCCGGTCGGCCGACCGGCCGGTCCACGGACCAGCCGCCACGGCACGGCACGCCACCTCAGCCGAACCCCCCACGACGTCCCCAGACCCGCACGCCTCGGCCCGAGCCGCTTGACCGCAGCGAAACAGCCCTGTTCCCTGTTGCAGCCTCAGCACCGCACGGGCCGCCGAGCGCCGAGCGTGACGGCGCTCGGCAGCACCAGCACATCGTCGTCACCCTTGAGCCGACAGCTCGGTCCCGACCACCCGCACACCCTCCGCGCGGCCGCCTCGCTGTTGCGAGGCGCCCCTCCGGGGATCCGGCGGCCGCTTCAGTAGGCCCCCGTACCGCGCAGGACCGCCGAAATGGTCCGGAACATGATCGCCAGATCGAGGCGGATGGACCAGTTGTCCACGTACGCGAGGTCCAAGCGCACCGAATCCTCCCAGCTGAGATCGGACCGGCCGCTGATCTGCCAGAGCCCGGTGAGTCCGGGCTTGACCAGAAGGCGCCGACGCAGGTCGGGACCGTAGGCAGCGGCTTCCTCCGGCAGCGGCGGACGTGGCCCGACCAGGGACATGTCACCGATCAGCACATTGATCAGTTGCGGAAGCTCGTCCAGCGAATAGCGCCGCAGCACTCTCCCCACCGGCGTGATGCGCGGGTCGCGGCGCATCTTGAACAGCAGGCCGTCGCCGCTGTAGTTCAGCTGGGACAGTTCGGCTTCGAACCTCGCCGCCTCGACTTTCATGGTGCGGAACTTGTACATGATGAACTGTTCCCCGTCCCGGCCCACCCTGGTCTGGCGGAACAGCGCGGGCCCAGGATCCGTAATCCAGATGAGCACGCTGATGAAGAGGACGAGCGGCAGGGACAGGAGCAACAGCGCGGCGGCGAGCACCCGGTCGGCGAAAGCCCGCAAACGATATTGAATTCCCTGCCGCATGTGACGGCTCACTTTGATCAATGTCAGCCCGGCGACCGACACCGTCGCCTGCCGGGACGTGCCCAGATCCACGATGCTCTGGGAGAGGAACAGTTCGGCGTCAGTGTCCTCCAGCGACCAGACCATCTGATGCAGAGCCGACCTGGACAGGCCACTGTGGGGGATGACGATCACCGTGTCGGCCCCGCCGGCGGTAACGACCTCGCGGAGGTCGTCGACGGTGCCCAGCACCCCGATTCTCAGCTCTCCCCACCACGTTGCGGATTCGGTGCCCGTCGTGACCGGCTCGCATGCGCCGACCACCGAAATCCCGGCCGATGCCGGATCCCAGAGTTTCATGAAGTCCGCTGCCTGCTCGCCTGCTCCGACCAGGACGACGCGCCGCCCACGACGCGCCCGCAGCGCGCCTTTGGGCCAGGAACAGGCGTGAACGAGTTCGTTGAGGCACAGCACGGCGATCAGACCCACGGCCCAGATCCAGGTTCCGAAGCCCGATGCGGCCAGCACCGTGGGAATCGCGAAGGCAGCGACCAGCAGCCCACGCAGGACCGCATGGAACATGCGTTTGTCGGTGCGGCGGCGCCTCCGCCTCCGCAAACCCTCCTCCGACGGCACCGGCGACCGCAACTGGCTGTATTCGCCGAAACGGGAACGCAACAGGGCGGAGTCCGAGGCCGCGCCGATCAGGTCCAGGCGCCGCGCCATCTCCTGCTCCACGCGGCCCGCGTAGTCCCCGTGGTCCATCGCCGTGTCGTTCACGACACCCCCGTGGTCCGGGCCACCTCGGGAAAGGCGAAACCCGTCAGAGCCAATTGGTCGCGAATAGGCGTCACCACACGCTGCTCCAGGATGGCACGGATTCCGGGTCTCCGAAGGTCGGAAGTCAGCGGCGGCCTGCGGTCTTCGAGCAGGAGCACCGCGCGCACCGCACCGACAGCGTCGATGAGCGGAAAGGCCGTCGCGGTCAACGACTTCCCCGCGATCGCCCGCCTTTGATCGTCGGTGAGCTGCCAGAGAGCGGGATCCCCGTGGAGGTCGGTCGGCAACCCCATGTCCTCAGGCGCGGACACCACGGTCTTCTCCTGCCACGCCTTCCCGGCCAGGCCCTGGCCTTCCTGCCAGCGCAGTTCCTGCTCCAGGCGCGAATAGGGGCCGAAGGCGTAGGCGATGCGCAGCGTCCCTTCATCCGTGAAGGTCAGTACACAGGCGCGCAGATTGCTGGTGCCCGGCACTTCTTCCTCGAAGTTCTCGATCACCGGGAACACCGTCTGGAGAACACCGATGACGCTCAGTTCGGCCTGGGCCGCCTGTAGTCGTAAGGCGTCGTCCCGTGCCAGCCGCGTCGCACTGAATGACGCGGCCCCGGCCACCAGGAATCCGAGAATCAGCATGGGGGCCGTGATGGACGGCGGCAGAATCGCGATCGAACCGACCGCGGTGAGACCCGGTGCGGCCCAATGCCGCCACGCCATGCCCAGTAGCCGACGGCGACCCGACTGACCAGCACGCGGACCTGCCACAGAGCCCCCCAGATGAACCCGCGGGCGGTAGGAATGTGGCACGAGTTTAGAACCCGCTCCGGCCTCACGGGGAAGAATCTCCCATCCGGTACGGAACACGACGATTCAGTGAGCGCAGCGGCGACTTCGGGAAGATCAGGATTCGCGGACCCCCACGCCCCTCCATGTAGCCCCCGCGCACTCCTCCGTCCCGAACTATGGCTCCCCGCCACATACGCCGCTCACCAGCACGTTCCTACGGTATGGCGACACGCTCAACGTCCCCGTCGACCGCCTGGAAGTGGTGCCGATGTCGTCCCCCTCCACCGCCCCGCCAGCTTCACCCGCTCCCTCCAACCTCAAGCGCATCGTCGCCGCCAGCCTCATCGGGACCACCATCGAGTGGTACGACTTCTTCCTGTACGGGTCGGCCGCCGCGCTCGTGTTCAACAAGCTGTTCTTTCCCGACTCCGACCCCCTCGTCGGCACCCTGCTCTCCTTCCTCACCTACGCCGTCGGTTTCGCCGCGCGGCCCCTCGGGGCGCTGGTCTTCGGGCACTACGGTGACCGCCTCGGGCGGAAGAAGCTGCTCGTGCTGAGCCTGCTCCTGATGGGCGGCGCCACGTTCGCCATCGGGCTGCTGCCCACGCACGCCACCGTCGGATCCGCCGCACCCGTGCTGCTCACCGTGTTGCGGCTCGTGCAGGGGTTCGCGCTCGGCGGCGAGTGGGGCGGGGCCGTGCTGCTGGTGTCCGAGCACGGGGACGCGAAGCGGCGCGGGTTCTGGGCCTCGTGGCCGCAGACCGGGGCGCCCGCCGGGCAGTTGCTCGCGACCGGGGTGCTCTCCGCGCTGACCGCGCTGCTCTCCGACTCGGCGTTCACCTCGTGGGGGTGGCGCGTGCCGTTCCTGCTCTCCGGGGTGCTCGTGGTCGTGGGTCTGTGGATCCGGCTCTCCGTCGACGAATCGCCGGTGTTCAAGGAGGCGTTGGCGCGCGCCGAGGAGCGGGCGGCCGCCGAGGGGAAGGTCGAGAAGATGCCACTGGTCGCCGTGTTGCGGCACCACTGGCGCGATGTGCTGATCGCCATGGGCGCCCGGATGGCCGAGAACATCTCGTACTACGTCATCACCGCCTTCATCCTCGTGTACGCCACCACCGCGGTGGACCTGAGCAAGCAGACCGCGCTGAACGCCGTGCTCGTCGCGTCCGCCGTGCACTTCGCCGTCATCCCCGCCTGGGGCGCGCTCTCCGACCGCGTCGGCCGCAAGCCGGTGTACCTGGTGGGCGCCGTCGGGGTCGGCGCCTGGATGTTCCCGTTCTTCTGGCTGATCGACCGCGGCAGCTTCGGCAGCCTGCTGCTCGCCGTGACCGTCGGGCTGGTCTTCCACGGTGCGATGTACGCGCCCCAGGCGGCCTTCTTCTCCGAGATGTTCGCGACCCGGATGCGCTACTCCGGCGCTTCCATCGGCGCCCAGTTCTCCTCCGTCGCGGCCGGCGCGCCCGCCCCGCTCATCGCCACCGCGCTGCTCTCCGACTACGACAGCGCCACGCCGATCGCGCTGTACGTGATCGCCGCCGCGCTGCTCACGGTCGTCGCGATCGGGTGCGCCCAGGAGACCCGCCACCGGGACCTCGGCGAGATCGAACCCCCTGAGCCCGCGGGGCCCGCCGCCAAGGAGCCGGAGGTCGGGGCGGCCCGTCCCGTGTGACGGCCGCGCCTCAGTGGGTCAGGGCCCCGGACAGTCTGTGCAGTCGCAGCGCCAGCTGGATCTCCAGCGCGCGGGCGGGCGACTGCCAGCCGGGGCCCAGCAGTCTGCCCACCCGCTCCAGGCGCTGCGCCACGGTGTTGACGTGCACGTGCAGTTCGTCCTTCGTACGGGCCGGGCTCATGCCGCACGCGAAGTACGCGTCCAGGGTGCGGACCAGGTCGGTGCCCCGGCGTTCGTCGTAGTCGACGACCTCGCCGATCGTGGACCGTACGAAACCGGGTATGTCCCGCGACTGGGAGAGCAACAGCCCCAGGAATCCCAGGTCCTGGGCCGCCGCGCCCTCGCCCGAGCGGCCGATGGCGCCCAGCGTGTCCAGGCAGCGGCGCGCCTCGGCGTACGCCTCCGCGATCGCCTCCGGGTCGGCGGCGGGGGCCGCCGCGAGGGCGGACGCCCCCACCGTCACCGGTTCGCGCAGCGTCTCGCCGAGTTGGCGCGCCACCAGGCGGGCAAGACCCGCCGCGTCCGGCGGCGCGCTTTCCGCACAGGCGCCGCCAGGCGGCAGGCCCCCCGCACCGCCCAGCGGCAGGAGCAGCACCGTCCCGCCGTCCCTGGCCGCCGCGAGGCCGCGCCGGGTCGCCGCCAGGTGCGAGGCCGCCGACCACAGGCGCTGCCGGTCGGACTCGGGGCCGTCGATGCGCGCCGCGAGCACCGCGTGCGGCGCGTCGAGGTCGGCGCCGAGGCGGAACGCGCGCTCCCGCAGCAGCCGCACGTCACGTTCCGGCGCGTCGAGCAGGTCGTCCAACAGCTCGCCGCGCACGCGCTGTTCGGCGTCGGACGCGGAGCGGCGGGCGAGCAGCAGGAGCGAGGTGACCATCGCGGCGCGCTCCAGGGTGCGCCGGTCGACCGGGTCGAGGTCGGGGTGGCCGCGCAGCACCAACGCGCCGAACACCTCGCCGCCGGCCGAGACGGCCGCCACCCACTCCTCGCCCCTGCGCACGGCGTGGCCGTCGGTGCCGGGCAGCGCGGGCACCTCTTCGGTGAACTCGACCGTCCCGTCGAGCACTTCGGAGACCGCGCCCGCCACGTCGTGGACGCCGCCGCCGCGCAGCACCAGTTCGGTGAGCCGGTCGTGGACCTCGGAGGCGCGTTCCAGGACGCCGCTGTGGGCGCGGATGATGCCGTTGGCACGTTCCAGCTCGGCGAGGGCGGAGCGGGTCTCGGCGAGGAGGTTCGCGGTGTCGATGGCGACGGCGGCGTGCGCGGCGAACGAGCCGAGCAGCGCGACCTGTTCGCGCTCGAAGACGCGGGCGCGCCGGTCGGCGGCGAAGAGCACGCCGATGACCTGGCTGCCGAGCATCAGCGGCACGCCGAGGATGGCGACCAGCCCCTCGTCGCGCACGCAGGAGTCGATCGTGGCGGTGTGCTGGAAGCGGGGGTCGTCGAAGTAGCTTGCGGTGACGTAGGGGCGGGCGGTCTGGGCGACGAGGCCGCCGAGCCCTTCTCCCATGCCGAGCCGCAGTTGCTGGAAGCGCGCGGAGACCGAGCCCTCGGTGACGCGCATGTAGGTGTCGCCCGCCGCCGGGTCGTTGAGGCTGAGGTAGGCGACCTCGGTGCCGAGGAGCGAGCGGGCGCGCTGCACGATCGCGCGGAGCACGGCGTCCAGGTCGCGCAGCCCCGCCAGGTCGTGCGCGGTCTCGAACAGCGCGGACAGTTCGGCCTGGCGGCGGCGGAGCCCCGCCAGTTCGCCGCGCACCCGCAGCGCGAGCTGTTTGGCACCCTCCAGCGCGGCGAGCGTCTCGGGCCCCGCGCCGTCCGCGCGGGCGAGCAGCGCCGGCCTGTCGTACGCCTCGGCCGCCGCGTCCCGGGCCAGGAGTTCCAGGTAGGCGGCCTGGTCGGGAGGCGGGGGCGCCGTACCGGCCTGGGCGGCGGGGACGGTGGCGGCAGCGGACACGGCAGCGGGATCGGATCCGGAGCCGGAGCCGTGGCCGGTCGCGGGCTGGGTGTGGGACATGGGGTCAAGGGATACCCGTCGCGCTAGTGGGCCGTCCACCCTCCGTCCAGGGCCAGGGAGGTGCCGGTGATGAAGGACGCCTCGGGCGTGCAGAGGTAGGCGACGGCCTCGGCGACCTCCTCCGGCTCGATGAGGCGCTTGAGCGCCGAGTCCTTGAGGAGCACGTCGGTCAGGACGCTCTCGCGCGGGATGCCGTGGGCCGCGGCCTGGTCGGCGATCTGGCGTTCGACCAGTGGGGTGCGCACATAGCCGGGGTTCACACAGTTGGAGGTGACCCCGCGCGCGGCGCCTTCGAGGGCCGCGGTCTTGGAGAGCCCTTCGAGGCCGTGCTTGGCGGCCACGTAGGCCGACTTGTACGCGGAGGCGCGCAGTCCGTGCACGGAGGAGAGGTTGACGATGCGGCCCCACCCTTGCGCGTACATGCCCGGCAGTGCGCCCCTGATGAGCCGGAACGGCGCCTCCAGCATCACGGTCAGGACGGTGTGGAAGACGTCGGGCGGGAAGTCCTCGATGGGGCGGACCAGTTGCAGGCCCGCGTTGTTGACCAGCACGTCCGTCCCCGCGGCCGCCTCCTCCGCGGCGTCCAGGTCCGTCAGGTCCAGGGCCAGCGGCTCCACGCCCGGCGCGGCGGCGGCCAGTTCGGCGAGGCCCTCGGCGTCCCGGTCCACGGCCCGCACCTTGGCACCGGCCGCCGCGAGGCGGAGCGCGCAGGCACGGCCGATGCCGCCGGCCGCGCCGGTGACGAGGGCGGTGCGGCCGCCGAGGTCGAGGGCGACGGACCGGGGGGCGGGGCCGGGGAGCGGGGCGGGGCCCGGCAGGGGCGCGGCAGACGTCATGCCCGCACCCTAGGCAGCGTCGGGACGCCGCCCCATGTGGCCGCCGCCCATACTTCAGCCCTGACCGGTGGTGTCGAACCAGGTGGGTTCGTCGACGAGCGCCTGCTTGATCCGGAAGACCGAGAAGTCGAGCATGTAGGGCAGCGCGTCCAGCGCGAACCAGCCGACCTCCAGCGACTCGCCGTCGTTCACCCGGGCCTCGCCGCCCGTCGCGCGGCAGCGGAAGGAGACGTCGAGGAACTGGCACCGGTCGCCGTTGGGGTAGACGACGGGCTCCTTCATGGCCTGCACCAGCGTGACGCGCTCCGCCACGCAGTGCACGGCGGTCTCCTCGTACACCTCGCGCACGGCGGTCGTCGCGGGCTCCTCGCCCGGCTCCGAGATGCCGCCGATGATCCCCCACAGCCCGTTGTCCACCCGCCGTTGGAGCAGCACCCGCTCCTCGTCGTCGAAGACGACGGCGCTGATGCCGGGCAGCAGGAGGAGTTGGTGGCCGGCGGTGGCCCGGATGGCGCGGATGAAGTCAGGAGTGCTCATGCGCCGACCCTAATGCGCCCGACCACGGCCGTACGGGGCTCCGCCGCCGCACGGGAGCCGCCGCACGAGGGTGCCGTACGAGAGCCGCCGCACGAAGCGAAGCCGTACGAGAGCCGCCGCACGACGCGAATGGGCCGGGTTCTCCGTGGAGGACCCGGCCCATTGGTACCCGCCGCGGCGGGCGAAGGGTCAGGCGTCCGCAGTGGCCGCCGAGGCCCCCGCGCGGCGCCGCAGCAGCGACGTGACGAGGACCCAGCCGAGGCCGCCGACGGCAATGCCCACCAGCGTCCACTCCGGGATCGTGCCGAGCCGGGTCGCGGGCGTGATCGTGGAACGCAGCGGCACCTCGGCCACGAGCGCGTCGGGCGTGAACATCTTCGTCTGCTGGACGACCTTGCCGTCCGGCATGATGACCGCGCTGACGCCGCTGGTGACGGGCACGACCACGGCCCGGCTGTGCTCGACGGCCCGCACCCGCGACATCGCCAGCTGCTGGTAGGTCATCTCGCTGCGCCCGAAGGTCGCGTTGTTGCTCGGCACGGTGAGCATCCGCGCGCCGTGCGTCACGGTGTCCCGCACCGCCCAGTCGAACGCCGCCTCGTAGCAGGTGGCGAGGCCGACGTAGGTGCCGTTGAGGTCGAACACGCCGACCTTGTTGCCGGGGCCGAAGTCGCGGCGCACCCGGTCGACGTCGGAGCTGAAGAGCCGTACGAAGGAGCGCATCGGGATGTACTCGCCGAACGGCTGGACGTGCCGCTTGTCGTACGTCTCGACCGGGCCGCGCTTCGGGTCCCACTGGATGAGCGTGTTGCGGAGCTTGCCGGTGTCGGGCGAGAGGACCGCGCCGATCACGGTGGGCACGCCCACGGTCCTGACGGCCCGGTCGATGACCGCGCGGGCGTCGGGATTGCGGTACGGGTCGAGGTCGGAGGAGTTCTCCGGCCACAGCACGAAGTCGGGCTTCGGCACCTTGCCCGCCTTCACGTCGGCCGCGACCTGCTCGGTGCGGCGGGCGTGGTTGTCGAGGACCGCGCGCCGCTGCTCGTTGAAGTCCAGGCCCAGGCGCGGGACGTTGCCCTGGATCGCGGCGACGGTCGCGGTGCCGTCCTCCGCAGAGTCGTCGACGTACGGGAGCGCGGCCGCGGCCCCTGCGACGGGCACCAGGACGGCGAGCGCGGCGACCGCGATCCCCGCACGGGGCACCTTGCCGGTCTCCCGGTACGCGAGGACCTGGCGCACCGCCTCGTACAGCCCGAAGCCGCAGAGCACCACGCCGAAGCCGAGCACGGGCGTGCCGCCGAGCGCGGCCAGCGGCAGGAACGCCCCGTCGGCCTGACCGAAGGCGATCTTGCCCCAGGGGAAGCCGCCGAACGGGACCCGCGCCCGCACCGCCTCGCCCAGCACCCAGGCGCACGCCGCGAACAGCGGCCACACCGGCAGCCGGCTCACGGCCGTCACGGCCAGGCAGGTCAGCCCGACGAGCAGCGCCTCGGCCGTGGCCAGGGCGAGCCACGGCACCGGGCCGACCTCCTCGCCCGTCCAGTACAGCAGCGGCAGCAGGAAACCGAGCCCGGCGATGAAGCCGAGGCCGAAGCCCGCCCGGAGCCTGCGCCCGTGCAGGACGCCGCCGAGCAGCGCGAAGCCGGGCAGCACCAGCCACCACAGCGGCCTGGGCGGGAAGCTCAGATAGAGCAGGACCCCGGAGAGCACGGCGAGTGCGGGCCGCACCAGGCGGTGCGGCAGGGCCCTGCCGCGCGACGGGGCGGCTGGCCCCTCGGGGTTTTGTATGGGGGTGATGGTGGTGCTCACCCGGCGGAGTCTACGGCGGCGGTGCAGGTCGGCGGCACAGCGGTACCGGGAGGCGGCGGCACTGCGGTGCCCGGCGGCGCCGGACAGTAGCCGTAGCGGAAGGCGGTGCCCTGTTCGCGCCCCGGCCATCCCCAAACCGTCGTGGCTGCCGTTACCGTGTGCGCCAGTCCCCGCCAAGCGGGGCCCGTCACGGTTCGGGGGTACGGCGGGATGACTCAGGAGCGCGGCAGCGCGCCCGACGTCGCGGGCGTGGTCGTCCTCGGCGCGTGTGCTGCCTGGTCGTTGGTGAGCGCGGCGGGGCGGGAGGCCAGACCCGAGGGGGTGCTGCTCGCGGTGCTCGCCGTCGCGGCGGGGTTCGCGTGCGGCCGGATCTGCGGCACGCTGCTGCCGGTCGCCGCCGGGGCCTCGGCCGCGCTGGCGGCGCTGTGCCTGGCGGTCGCGGCACGGCACGGGCTGCCCGGGGCGATCCCCTCGGGCGCGGTGCCGCCCGGTCACACGGGCGCCGCGGCGGCGCTGCTGGTGCTGGGCGCGGGCGCGGCGTGCTGCGCGGCGGCGGCAGCGCGCGGGCGGGCGCCGAGGCTGGCGCTGCGGCTGCTGGCCCTGGGGACGGCGGGCGCGGCGCTGGCGCTCGGCTCGGCCGTCGGGTGCGGCGCGGCGCTGACCGTGCTGCTGTGCTCGCTGGCCGCGTCCCGGCTGCGCCGCCGCCTGCCCGTGCTGGTCGCACTGGCGCTCGTGGCGCTGGCACTGGTCGGCGCTTCCTGGGCCGTCGCCGAGCGGGCGCTGCCCGACGAGGTGTCCGTGTCGCTCCAGGACCGGCTGACCGAGAACCGCGTGCTGCTGTGGGCGGACGCGGTCGACCTGGCACAGGACCATCCGGTACGGGGCGCGGGGCCCGACAGCTTCGGCGAGCTGAGCCCGACGGCCCAGCAGTCGTACCTGTCCGACGGCAAGCCGCACTCGGCGCCGCTCCAGCAGGCGGCGGAACAGGGCGTGGTGGGCGTGGGCCTGCTCGCGGCGGCGTACCTGTGGATCATGTACGGTCTGCTGTGCTCGCCCCGGGCGACGCCGGTGGTGCTGACGGCCGCGGCGGCGCTCACGGCGCTGGCGGCACTGGCGAGCGTGGGCAACGCGCTGAGCTTCACCCCGGTCACGGCGGGGGCGGGGCTGTTGGCGGGTCTGGCGTCGGCCCGGCTGCCGGGGTACGGGGCGCCGGAGGGGGCGGAGCTGCCGGGCGCGGGCCTGGCGTGCGGTTCGCCCGGGACGCCCTCACCAGGCACGCAGGGGACCCGGGTGTCGCACGGGACTCGGGGGTCGCACGGGACGCGCGAGGCGCGGCACGACGCGAGCGGGGCGCCCGGGACGACGTACGGACCGGGAACAGGAACCGCGTACGGCTCCGGCGTGGCGCACCGCCCTCGCGGATCGAACGCCAAGACCTCGGCGTAGGCGCGGTGCGCGTGACTGTCGGGCAGGACGTCACTGAAGCCTGTTCCGGGCCTTGTGAGGAAGGCCCGGAACAGGCTTCTGGTGCTACTTACTTGCCTTTGGAGAGGTCTCCGCGGCGGTTGGTGAGCGTGGCGGTCACGCCCTTCGAAGCGTTCTCGCGCTTCAGGACGTAAGGCCCTGTCACCGACTTCTTCGGCAGGACGTAACCGTCGGGGACGTCGGTCTCCTTCAGGTAGTACGACCCCAGCGGAAGCCGCCCGAACGTGCAGGCGCCCTTCTTGTTCGTGGCGCAGCTGGCGCCCATTCGGGTGTCCTTCTTCTTGCCCGAGGTCTGAAGGCCACGCACCCCGTTGGACTCGCGCCACAGCTCGAACACCGCGCCGCCCAGCGGGGCGCCGTTCTTCGCGTCCGTCTTCTTGATGCGGATCGTGCTCGTGGGAGCCTTGTAGGTGATGGTGACCCTGGCCCTGGCGGTCTTGCCTGCCCGGTCGGTGACCTGGTAGGTGATCGGGGTCGGGTTCCCGAGGTAGCCCTTCTTCGGGGTGAACGTGATGTTCCCGGTGTTCGGGTCCACCTTCCACACGCCCTGACCCGGGACCTTGAGCTCACGGACCGGCTTTCCGGTCTTCGGGTCGATGATCCGGACGCTGGAGGGGTCCAGGTCGCCGTTGTCGTCGCCGAGCACCGGCACCGTCACCGCGTTGCCCGGCGCGTTATTCAGCGACTTGTCGCTCCCCGCTTCGGGCTTGTAGGTGACCGTCACCGTGGCGGTGGTCTCGTTGCCCGCCTTGTCCGAGACCTGGTAGTCGATCGGGGTCGGGTTCCCGCCGAAGCCCTTCTCCGGGGTGAACGTGATGTCCCCGGTGTTCGGGTCGACCGTCCAGGTGCCCTCGCCCGGAACCTTCAGCTCGTTCACCGGGTCACCGGACTTCGGGTCGACGATCCGGACGCTGGTGGGGTCCAGGTCGCCGTGGTCGTTGCCCAGTACCGGCACCTTGACGGTGCTGCCCAGCTTGTTGTCCAGCGACTTGTCGTCCGCCGCCCCGGGCTTGTAGGTGACCGTGGTCTTGGCGGTGGTCTCGTTGCCCGCCTTGTCCGAGACCCGGTAGTCGATCGGGGTCGGGTTCCCGCCGAAGGTCTCGTCCGGGGTGAACGTGATGTCACCCGTCTTCGGGTCGACCGTCCACACGCCCTCGCCCGGAACCTTGAGCTCGCTCACCGGCTTGCCGGTCTTCGGGTCGACGACGCGGACCGTGGACGGGTCCAGGTCACCCTTGTCGTTGCCGAGTACGGGCACCTTCACCGCGGTACCCGGCTCGTTGTTCAGCGACTCGTCGTCCGTCGCCTCGGGCTTGTAGGTGACCGTCACCTTCGCCTTGGTCTCATTACCGGCCTTGTCCGAGACCTGGTAGTCGATCGGCGTCGGATTCCCCGTGAAGCCGTCCTCCGGGGTGAACGTGATGTCCCCGGTGTTCGGGTCGACCGTCCAGGTACCCTCGCCCGGAACCTTCAGCTCGTTCACCGGGTCACCGGACTTCGGGTCGACGATCCGGACGCTGGTGGGGTCCAAGTCGCCCTTGTCGTTACCGAGTACGGGCACCTTCACCGCGGTACCCGGCTCATTGTTCAGCGACTCGTCATCCGTCGCCTCGGGCTTGTAGGTGACCGTCACCTTCGCCTTGGTCTCATTACCGGCCTTGTCCGCCACCTGATAGTCGATCGGCGTCGGATTCCCGGTGAAACCGTCCTCCGGGACGAACGTGATGTCCCCAGTGCTCGGGTCCACCGTCCACGTACCCTCACCCGGAACCTTCAGCTCACTCACCGGGTCACCGGACTTCGGGTCGACAATCCGGACCGTAGACGGATCCAGATCACCCTTGTCGTTCCCCAGCACCGGCACCTTCACCGTGCTGCCCGGCTCATTGTTCAGCGACTCATCATCCGTCGCCTCGGGCTTGTAGGTGACCGTCACCTTCGCCTTGGTCTCATTACCGGCCTTGTCCGCCACCTGGTAATCAACCGGCGTCGGATTCCCCGTGAAACCGTCCTCCGGGACAAACGTGATGTCCCCAGTGCTCGGGTCCACCGTCCACGTACCCTCACCCGGAACCTTCAGCTCACTCACCGGGTCACCGGACTTCGGGTCGACAATCCGGACCGTAGACGGATCCAGATCACCCTTGTCGTTCCCCAGCACCGGCACCTTCACCGTGCTGCCCGGCTCATTGTTCAGCGACTCATCATCCGTCGCCTCAGGCTTGTAGGTGACCGTCACCTTCGCCTTGGTCTCATTACCGGCCTTGTCCGCCACCTGATAGTCGATCGGCGTCGGATTCCCCGTGAAACCGTCCTCCGGGACAAACGTGATGTCCCCAGTGCTCGGGTCCACCGTCCACGTACCCTCACCCGGAACCTTCAGCTCACTCACCGGGTCACCGGACTTCGGGTCGACAATCCGGACCGTAGACGGATCCAGATCACCCTTGTCATTGCCCAGCACCGGCACCTTCACCGTGCTGCCCGGCTCATTGTTCAGCGACTCATCATCCGTCGCCACGGGCTTCGGGACGTTGGTGAAGGCGCACGAGATGCTGGAGCTGTCGGCACCGTCGGGCATCGTGAATTCGCCCGAGTTGCCCTCGCCGCTCGCGATGACCTTGTTGCCGTCGTTGAGGTCGACGCACTTCCAGGTGGTGTTGTAGTCCGCCAGATCGGTGGTGCCGGCGGCCGTCTGGGTGATGGTGTACGTCTTGCCGGGCAGTCCGATGAGGGGGCCGACGTGCTCGCCGCTCTCCTGGTCCTGCGTCCCGGTCTCGTTCCCGGTGGTCTCGCCGGTGTTCCCGGTCGTGATCCCGCCGCCGGTGAGCGAGACGCCGAACTGGTCGCCGTCCTTGGCACGCCCCTGCGGCAGGTCGACCTCCAGTTCGGCGGTCGACGGCGTCGCCCAGGACGCCAGGTCGGTGAGCCTCTGCACGGGGCCGCTGAGCTCGCCCCGCCGGACCACTGCGCCCGTGCTCGGGTCGACCTTCAGGAAGCCGTTGTTCGCGTACAGGTAGAGGTAGCCGTCGTCGCCGAACGCCATGGAGTTCAGGCTGTTCACGTCCGGGATGCGTGACCCCACGGGGGTTCCCGTGGCGGTACCGCCGGACGCGGTGGGCATCGGCCCGTCCACCCGGTAGATCTGTGCCTCGGACCCACCGCCGACCACGGCGAACATGTTGCCCTGGCGGTCGAACGCCAGGTCGCCGTTGTTCCCCGGGGAGCCCGGCAGCGTGGCGGTCAGCACGGAACCCACCACCGTGTTGGTGTCGGGGTTGTAGCCCGCGAAGCGGAACGTCTCGCCCTCGACCTGGCCACCGTAGTAGAGCCAGTCGTTCGACGGGTTCACGCCGCCCATGGTTCCCGGGACGCCGTCGTCACCGCGTGCGGTCTCTTCCCAGGTCTCCGTGGCGGCCGTGTACTCGTAGACGGTCGACCTGTTGGTCAACATGATCTTGCCGCCGCCCCGGGAGACGCCGATCTGGTTGAGGACGGTCCCCCCGGCACTGGCAGGCGCGACGATGACCTGGGTCGTCTGTCCCGTGTCCTTGTCGATCTCGTAGATCTCACGAACACCCTGGAAGTTGGAGTCCCAGGCCGTTCCGTAGAGCTTCGTCACCGGGAAGGGGTCCGCCGCGAACGCCGGGTGGCTCGTCACGACGACACAGGCTCCGGCTAGAAGCGTGGACGACGTCGCGCCGGCGATGAACCGCCCGCACGCGCGGGGCAGCCGCCGCAGCGAATTGCTCTCTTCTTTGTTTCCCATTGCTCCAGGTTTTCTGGCAGGCGGTCATGCCCGTCCCGATCGGACGCGGAAAAGCATCACGGGAAGGCATGACCTGATGGGTTTTTGCAGCATATTGGTAGCACGCCGTCCCACCGGGCCCGGCAAAAGCACGGGTCGTGTCGGCGGCTCAAGCGGCGCGTGTCCACCCCGGGCAGTACGCCCGGCGGGGTGGGATGTGATCGGTGCAGGTGGGGCGGCCTGAAGTCGGGCAGGTCACGCGCCTCCCCCAGCCGTCCCGCCGAGCACTGAGCACCGAGCGCGACCGGTGGCACACCACCGCACGAGCGCTTTACGCGTTCGCGGATTAATACGAGCGTTGGACCGTCGGGATTTCGGATTCCGTCGGATTCCGAGCGGGACTTTGGGATGCCGGCCGTTTCGGCAGATGGAATTCCATGCCTCGGCCGAGGAAATTCCCTCTGTTGGCCGCTACGCCCCCGCCAGCCGCAGCCGCTCCCTGATGACCCGTACGGCCGCCTCCGCGTCGTCCACCGTCACCGTGAACACCCGGCCGTCGCCGAGCCGCAGCACCACGCCCTCACCGCGCCGCACGACCACGGCCGTGCCCTTCTCGGGACGCCAGCGGTAGCCCCAGCCGCCCCACTGCCTCGGAGTGACGGTCGGCGCGAAGTCGGCGCCGACGACGTGGGAGAGGGGGATGCGGCGGCGCGGCAGGCCGATGTGACCGCAGCGCACCTCCAGACACTCCCGGTCGACCTTGACGGCCACATGGACGAACGCGAGGGTGCCGAAGAGCACCAGCAGGCCCGCGGCGACACAGCCGACGACGGCCATCAGGAGGGCGGCGACGCCGGACGTCCAGGAGGAGTCGACGGCGAGCTCGATGCCCAGGGCCAGGCAGGCCGCGCCCGCGGTGGCGAGCAGCCACTGCATGCGGTTCCTGGCGCGACCGGTCCAGACCTCGGCGTCGCCGTCGGAGGCCGTACGGGCGTGGGAATGGTCCCTCATGCGTAGCAGACTACTCACGTTCCGCTCATACGTCAGCGCGCCGGAGAAGCCCGCCCCCGCCCGCGGCGGTGCGCCGGAGAAGCGGCTTCCCCGTGCGTCAGCGGGTCGGCGAGGCCGCCCCCAGCAGTCGCCCCTGGTCGTAGGCGAGGGCCGCGGCGGGCAGTGCGGCCGTCCTGCCGCTGAGCAGTACGGTCAGGTCGCCTGGCGGGGTGTCGGCGGGCGCGGGGCTGGTCCCGGCGCGCCGCAGCGCCTGGGCGGCGACCGCGTCGGCCGAGCCGAGGAAGACGGGGGCTTCGCCGACCGCCGCACGGATCTGTCCGGTGACCAGCTCGTAGTGGGTGCAGCCCAGGACGAGGACCTTCGTGTCCTTCGGGGTCAGGGCGGCTGCCGCCGCCACCGCCTCGGCGATCGCGGCCCCGTCGGCCTCCTCGACCGCGTCCGCGAGCCCGGGGCAGGGCACTTCGGTGACGTCGACGTCGGCGGCGAAGGTGCGGATGAGGTCGCGCTGGTAGGGACTGCCGGTGGTGGCCGGGGTCGCCCAGATCGTGACGGGGCCGCCGGCCGCGGCGGCGGGCTTGATCGCGGGGACCGTGCCGACGACCGGGATGCCCGGCTCCAGCTCGGCCCTGATGGCGTCGAGCGCGTGCACGGTCGCCGTGTTGCACGCGACGATCAGGGCGTCCGGCCGGTGCTCGGCGGCGGCGCGGGCCGTGGCGAGCGCGCGCTCGGTGAGGTCGGCGGGCGTCCTGGGGCCCCAGGGCATGCCGTCCGGGTCCGAGGAGAGGACCAGGTCCGCGTCGGGCCTCAGTCGGCGTACCGCCGCGGCGGCCGCCAGCAGGCCGATTCCGGAGTCCATGAGCGCGATCTTCACCCGGTCACCCTATCCGACCTCCCCTTGCGGCCCCCGCCCAGTGGTGCACACTGCGGCAGATGAGCACCCTTGCCTGGACCGCCGTGGTGTCGCTGGCAGCGTGGGCGTGGCTCGCGCTCGGCCAGGGCTTCTTCTGGCGCACCGACCAGCGGCTGCCGCGCCGCGCCGAACCCGCCGCGTGGCCCTCGGTCGCGATCGTCGTGCCCGCCAGGGACGAGGCCCAGATGCTGCCGGTGAGCCTGCCCGCGCTGCTCGCGCAGAACTATCCGGGACAGGCCGAGGTCTTCCTGGTCGACGACGGCAGCAAGGACGGCACGGGCGAGCTGGCCCGCACGCTGTCCGCGAAGTACGGCGGGGTACCGGTGACGGTGTCCTCGCCCGGCGAGCCGGAGCCGGGCTGGACGGGGAAGCTGTGGGCGCTGCGCCACGGCATCGCGCTGGCGCGCGAGCGGGACCCGGACTGGCTGCTGCTCACGGACGCGGACATCGCCCACGAGCCGGACAGCCTGCGGGAGCTGGTGGCCGCCGCCCTCACCCAGGACATCGACCTGGTGTCGCAGATGGCGCGGCTGCGGGTGGTGAGCACCTGGGAGCGGCTGATCGTCCCGGCGTTCGTCTACTTCTTCGGGCAGCTGTACCCGTTCCGCTGGATCAACCGCGCCCGGCGCCCGCTGGCGACGGCGGCGGCCGGCGGCTGCGTGCTGCTGCGCACGGAGGTGGCGGTACGGGCCGGGATCCCGGACTCGGTGCGGGGAGCGGTCATCGACGACGTGTCGGTGGCGCGTGCGGTGCGGCGCGCGGGCGGCCGGGTCTGGCTGGGGCTCGCGGAGCGGGTGGACAGCGTACGGCCGTATCCGCGCCTGGCGGACCTGTGGCGGATGGTGTCGCGCAGCGCGTACGCCCAGCTGCGGCACAACCCCCTGCTGCTCGCGGGGACGGTGCTGGGGCTCGCACTGGTCTACCTCGTGCCGCCGTTCGCGCTCTGCGCCGGGTCGGCGCGCGGCGACGCGGCAGCGGCCTGGGCGGGCGGCGTCGCGTGGGCGGTGATGACGGCGACGTACGTGCCGATGCTGCGCTACTACCGGCAGTCGCTGTGGCTCGCGCCGCTGCTGCCCCTCACCGCGCTGCTGTACCTGCTGATGACGGTCGACTCCGCGGTGCGGCACTACCGCGGCCGGGGCGCGGCCTGGAAGGGGCGTACGTACTCCCGTCCCGAGGCCGCGCCCGACCGGTGACGCCGCGCTACTTGCGGCCGGGGGTCCAGTTCATGCCCCAGCCGTACGCGTAGTCGACGGTGCGCTGCGGGCTGACGCCGCGCTCGGGCACCAGGTAGCGGGCCTCGCGCTGGATGATGAGGTCGTTGCCGTTGTTGGTGATGAGGGCGAGCGCGGCGACGTTGGAGGGCACGGTGCACTCGTCGAGCGAGAAGTCGATGGGCGCGCCGTTGTGCGGGGTGAGGGTGACCGTGGCGTGCAGGTCGGCGAAGCTCCTGGCGCCCTCGTAGATCGTCACGAAGATCAGGATGCGCCGGAAGTGGTGCTTGTGGTCGAGGTTGATGGTGAGGTTCTCGCCGGCCGCGACGGCGCCGGTGCGGTCGTCGCCGTCGAGCTGCATGAACGGCGGCTGGTTGAGCGCGCCGAACGCGTTGCCGAGGGCCTGGACCACGCCCTTCTGGCCGTTGGACAGCTCGTAGAGGGCGCACAGGTCGAGGTCGAGGTCGCCGTGCATGGCGACGGCCCGGCCGAGCTTGGCCCCCCAGCCCTTGAACTGCTTGCGCACCTCCCAGTTGAGGTTGACGCGCATGCCGCCGCCGGTGCCGCCCTGCTTGGAGAGCGAGACGGTCGGCGCCTCCTTGGTGAGCGTCACCTTGGTGAGGCGCACCGGCGCGGGCGCGGGGGCCACCGGAGCGGGGGCCGGGGGCGCGGGCGGCGGGGTGTGGTGCGCGGGGGCGGGGTACGCGGGCGCGGCGGGGGTCGTGGGGCGGGTGGGCGCCGCGGGCGTGGTCGGGTACGAGGGAGTGGCCGGCGCGGTCGGGTAGGTGGGCGCGGCGGGGGCGGGCGGGGGCGTGGGCCAGGTCTGGGGCGGCGGCTGGGGCGCGGCCTGCTGGGGCTCGTCGACGGAGATGCCGAAGTCCGTGGCGAGGCCTTCGAGTCCGGTGCTGTAGCCCTGGCCGACGGCGCGGAACTTCCAGGCGCCCTGGCGGCGGTAGAGCTCGCCGAGGATGAACGCCGTCTCGACGGTGGCGTCCTGGCTGTCGAAGCGGGCGATCTCGGCGCCGTTGGAGGCGTCCACGACGCGTACGTAGAGGCCGGGCACGCGGCCGAAGTTGCCGCCGTCCGACGAGGCCGCGATCACGACGCGGTCGATGGCGGACTCGACCCGGTCCAGGTCGACGCCCAGCGAGTCGGTGGTGGTGCCGCCCGCGGGGCGCTTGCCTTCGTGGCGGACGGCGCCCGAGGTGTGGTTCGGCTGGTTGTAGAAGACGAAGTCGGCGTCGGAGCGGACCTTTCCCGCGGAGAGCAGGAGCAGGGCCGACGCGTCCACGTCAGGAGTGCCCGGCGCGGAACTCCATCCCAATTCCACCCGCACGGCACGCGCCGGCACCGGAACGTTCGTTCCCTTAAGCATTGTCATGCTCTCCCCCATCGCTAGTCGGCGTCCTCGAAGATTCCCTGCGGACAACCTAATCCCCGGCACCCCGTCGGGCCCACCACCGATCCGCCGGCGCCCCTTCGAGCCCCGTCCTGACGCCTTCGGGACACCTCGGGGACACCGATTCGAACACGGACAGCGACCCGTCGGTAACCCCCCTCCAGCTTGGCCTTTACACGATTCCTACGACACCGCACGACCGATTTTCCCAAGTTCGCTCGCATTGGGGACATGCAGTCACGCAGAACGCGCAAAACAACCCTCTTACCGGGCTCCCCACAGACCACATCGTGGGCTTTACTTATGTGCCATGACCTCCCCCCGCTCCACCTACGGCGGCGGTTACTACGCCGCGCCGTCTTTCGCCGACACCCCGATCTACGACTCCCTGGTCGCGGAGCGGGGCACGCCTCAGATCGCCCCGATCCGAGTGCCTTCCCTCTACGACACCAATGGCGCGGGTACTCCGAGCGGCGGTTACCTCCCGGCGCTCCCGCCCGCCCTTCCCGCCCTCCCGGCGGCGCCGTCCCCGCAGGGGCAGCAGGGGTACATGACGCAGGGTTACCAGCAGCAGCCGGTCCAGCCGATGGGCATGGCCGCCCTGCCGCAGCCGCCGATGGCCCAGATGCCCGCGCCGATGCAGCAGGCGCCCGCGCCCTACGTCCCGCAGCAGGCGCGCCCCGTCGCCGCCGCCCCCGTGATGGGCACCTCGCCCATGGCGTCGGCGTCCCCGACGGGCTACGAGGCGATGCGGCCCGCCGCGCCGCGGCCCGCCCCGGCCCCCGCGCCGTACGAGGATCCGTACAACCGGCCGTACCAGGGCCGGGGGTACTGACCCCGGCCGTGCCGATCCCGTCCTTCCCGCACCCCCGCGCGCGCTACGGTGGAGCCGCGGGAACACGACAGGGACGGCAGCGGCACGAGGCGGGGGCAGAGCAGCACGATGGCACAGGGCACGTCGGTCCAGGTGACGCACGCCGGTACGACGCGGTGGCGGCGCCGCACGGGTGAGTACGCCACGCTGACCGCCGCCCTGGAGGCCGCGGGCGACGGCGACGTGCTGACCGTCGGGCCGGGCACGTACCGCGAGAACGTCGTGGTCGCGCGCGCCGTCACCCTGCGCGGCGCGGACGGCTCCGCCGGCTCGGTGCGCATCGCGCCCAGCGACGGGGTGCCGCTGACCGTCCGCGCGTCGGCCGTCGTCCAGGACCTGCACGTGGAGGGCCAGGACGGGGCGGCGCCCGCGCTGCTCGTGGAGGACGGGGCGCCGGAGCTGACGTCGCTGCGCATCGTGACGCGCTCGGCCGCGGGGATAGAGGTGCGCGGGCAGGCCAGGCCGACGGTCAGGCGGTGCACGGTCGAGAATCCGGGCGGTGTCGGGATCGGCGTACTGGACGGTGCCGGCGGCCTGTTCGAGGAGTGCGAGGTCGTCTCCGCCGGGCAGTCCGGGATCTCGGTGCGCGACGGGGCCCATCCGCGTCTGGAGCGCTGCCGCGTCCACCACGCGTCGGGTGCCGGGCTGTCCGTGACCGGCGAGGGCAGCGGCCTGGAGGCCATCGGCTGCGAGGTGTACGAGATCAAGGGGGCGGGGGCCCAGATCACCGCGCGGGCCGTCGCCCACCTCACCGACTGCACGGTGCACCGCACGTCGGCCGACGGCATCACGCTGGACACCGACGCCGTGCTGACGCTCGCCGACTGCGAGATCCACGACATCCCGGAGAACGCGGTCGACCTGCGCTCGCGCTCGGTGCTGACGCTGACCCGCTCCACGGTCCGCCGCTTCGGCCGCAACGGCCTCTCCGTCTGGGACCCGGGCACCCGCGTCGACGCCAACCAGTGCGAGATCCACGACAGTACGGGCGACTACCCGGCCGTCTGGGTCAGCGACGGGGCGAGCGCCGTCCTCGAATCGTGCCGGGTGCACGACGTGCCCGACGCGCTGTTCGTCCTCGACCGGGGTTCGCGCGCCGACGTGCTGGACAGCGACTTCTCGCAGGTGCGCAACACGGCGGTGTCGGTCAGCGACGGCGCGACCGCGCAGCTCGACGACTGCCGGATCAGGGAGGCGTCCACCGGGGCGTGGTTCCGCGACCACGGCAGCGGCGGCACCCTCTCGGCGTGCACCATCGACGCCGTGCAGACGGGCGTGATCGTCACCAAGGGTGCCGACCCGACCGTCGAGCGGTGCACCGTCACGGGCCCGGCGGAGGCCGGTTTCTACGTGTCCGCCGAGGGGCGCGGCACGTTCCACGCCTGCCGGGTGACCGGCAGCGACGGCTACGGCTTCCACGTGATGGACGGCTGTCGCACGACGCTCACCCGCTGCCGTACGGAGCGCTGTGCGCGCGGGGGTTACGAGTTCCCCGACGACGGGCCGACCGTCGAGGACTGCGGGAGCGACGAGAGCGGTCTGCTCGGGGCGGACGCGCCGAGCGCCCCCGTCGTGCAGACCGCGACGCAGACGGTGGGGCTGCTCTCCGCGATGCCCGTGCAGCGCGCGACCGAGGCACCGGCCGCCGTCGATCCGGCGCGCAGTTCCACCGACGTGCTCGGTGAACTGGACGCGCTGGTCGGCCTGGAGAGCGTCAAGCGGGAGGTCCGTTCCCTCACCAACATGATCGAGGTGGGCAGGCGGCGCCAGGAGGCCGGGCTCAAGGCCGCGTCCGTCCGCCGCCACCTGGTCTTCACCGGCTCCCCCGGCACGGGCAAGACCACGGTCGCGCGGCTGTACGGGGAGATCCTGGCGTCGCTGGGCGTGCTGGAGCGCGGGCACCTCGTGGAGGTGTCCCGGGTCGACCTGGTGGGCGAGCACATCGGTTCCACGGCGATCCGCACGCAGGAGGCGTTCGACCGGGCGCGCGGCGGGGTGCTCTTCATCGACGAGGCGTACGCCCTGTCGCCCGAGGACTCGGGGCGCGACTTCGGCAAGGAGGCCATCGACACCCTGGTGAAGCTGATGGAGGACCACCGGGACGCGGTCGTGGTGATCGTCGCGGGGTACACCGCCGAGATGGAGCGGTTCCTGACCGTCAACCCCGGTGTGGCGTCCCGTTTCTCACGGACCATCACCTTCCAGGACTACGCGGCGGACGAGCTGCTGCGGATCGTCGAGCAGCAGGCCGACGAGCACGAGTACCGGCTCGGCACGGGCACCGGCGAGGCGCTGTTGAAGTACTTCACCGCGCTGCCCAAGGGCGCCGCCTTCGGCAACGGCCGCACCGCGCGCCAGACGTTCGAGTCGATGGTGGAGCGGCACGCGGGCCGGGTGGCCGCGCTCACCGACGTCTCCACCGACGACCTGACGCTGCTCTACCCTCAGGACCTGCCCGAACTTCCCTGAACGCGCTGCCCGTCGGGTGATGTCTTCTGGCGGGGTACGGCGGCGGGCGGCAGCCGGTCCAGCAGGGCCGCGCGTTCGACGGGGAAGGCCGGGTCCGTCTGGTACTCGGAGTGGCCGAGGACCGGTGCGGGCAGCGGGTGCGCCGGGTCGCGGTCGTAGGCGACCGGGTCGGCCAGTGCGTCCCGGTCGACGCCGTCGAGGCCGACGGGGCCGCCGATCGGGTCGGTGCGCCGCCACAGGTTGCGCCAGCAGTCCACGGACTCGTGCAGCGCGCCGAGCGGCGTGGGGCCGAAGTAGGCCGGGAACCAGCGCCCGTACAGCCGCTCCAGCGGTGAGCCGTAGGTGAGCAGTGCGACGCGGCGGCGGATGGCGGCGGGCAGTTGCCACACGGCGGCCGCGGCCAGCACGCTGCCCTGGGAGTGGCCCGAGATGACGAGGCGCCCGCCCGTGAGGCCGGTCCAGCCCGCCATGCGCCAGGCCAGGTCGGGAACGGCCCGCTCGGCGTAGCAGGGCGGTGCGAAGGGGTGGGCGGCGCGCGGCCAGAACGTGCCGACGTCCCAGAGGATGCCGATCGTGCGGCGGGCCGCCGGGTCGCGGTAGGCGCGCCTGCCGAGCGCGACGAACAGGATGAAGCCGAAGCCGATCAGCCAGGAGCCCAGCGCCTGTGCGGAGTCGGCGACCGACTCGACGAACGGGGACGTGCCCGCGGCGGCCCTGCCGGGCACTTCGCCGGTCGCCCAGGCGCCCACGATCGCGAAGGTGCCGAGCAGCAGGGTGGTCGCCGAGACCAGGCCGACGAGGCGGGGCGCGGAGTCGGTGAGGCGGGCGGCGGCGCGCATGCGGGAGATGCGGCGCGTGCGGACCTCGTCCGGCTTGCGCACCGCGTACTCCGCTTCGATGCCGGGGCCCGTGCGGCGGGCCTCGCGCAGGGTGCGCACGACGAGGTAGGTCAGCGGTGCGAGGAGGAGGACCAGCAGGACGGGGATCACCGACGCCTGCCAGCTGAGCAGCACCGGCGGTCCTGGGATCCTGCCCCGGTCGTCCATGCCGGGCGTGCCCGGCCCGTCGAGCCAGTCGGCGACGCGCTGGGCGACGCCGCCCGACATCACGCCGCCCAGGGCGCAGGCGAGCATGGCGACGGCGGGGCCGCCGAGTCCGTACAGCGGGGTGCTGGACCGTGGCGTCCTGCGGTACAGCGCGAGGGCGACCGCGCCGAGGCCGACGACGAGCGCGCACTGGGCGACGGCGACGACCCGGAAGGTGACGTCGCCCGGCAGTGCGCCGTGCGACTCCCAACCGGGCCTGGACCAGGCGGCGTACACGGCGGACGCGGCCAGGACGCCGAGGGCCGCGCCGGGCAGCCAGGTGACGAGGGCGCGCTCCAGTTCGTAGTCGGCGCGGCGTTCGCCGCGGCCCCTGCGGCACACCACCCACAGGACGGTGAGCGAGCCGAGCACGAGCGCCGCGGTCAGCACCAGGCCCGGGGCCTCGCCCATCGCGCCGGTGTCGCGGTCGCGCCCGGCCGCGGCGCCGACGAGTGCGGCGGCGACGGTGAGGAAGCCCGCGGCGGTGTGTGCGGCGCGCAGCCGGGCGACGAGCCTGCGGCCGTACCAGAAGCCGGGCCTGGCGAGCGCGGCGTGGAACCGGGGCCGGGCCTCGTCGGCGTCGTCATCGTCGGTGTCGGCGGCGCCGTCGGCGGCGTCCGTGCTCTCGTTGCCGCCGGTGGTGTCGTCGGCCGCGTCGTCGGCCACCGCCGTCACGTCGAGCGGGCGCTGGGACTCGTACGCGCTCCAGGTCCTGTTGGAGAGGTACCAGAGCAGTCCGACCAGGGCCGTCGGCACCAGTGCGGCGAGCGCGACGCGGCGCCCCGGCTGTGACCACCAGCCGCCCTGCTCGGGCGAGAGGAAGCCGAGCCAGGAGCGGTCGGCGACGCAGTCGGGCTCGCCGGCGCACTGCCAGGCCACCAGGTCGAGTGCGACCTCGCAGGCGGCGGCCGTGAGCAGCACGGTGAGGCTCAGGGCGACGAGCCGCACCAGCGCGCCGTACAGCCGCTTGAGGCGCCTGGCGCGGCGGGCGGGGGGCCGCATCCAGTGCGAGAGGTTGGCGACCATGAAGGGGAGCAGCAGGAGCCACAGGGCGCGGGCGCCGTTGCCCGAGGTGAGGTTGGCCCAGCAGTAGGCCTCGCGGACCGGCTGCTCGGTGTACCTCTCGGGGTGCTCCTCGGCGTCGACGTCGTCGGCGCGGCGGTACATGGCGGCCGTTTCGTCGCCCGTGACGCGGACCGTGCGCGGATCGGCGAGCACTTCCTGCGGGGTGGCACCGCCGACGCCGTGCACCAGCAGTTCGAGTGCGGCGCCCCGGGGCGCGTTCGTGGCGGCCGGGGGCTGGACCTGGGGGGTGTGGGACACGGCGGCTCGCTCTCTCGGCGGGAGCAACAGCGGGGACGGGCGGTGCGGCGACGGCGGTACGGGACGGCCGGGGCATCCAGGATCGCGGATCCCAGCGGCCCCAGGAAGCACTTCTCACGGAATCTCCCCAGTGGCGCGGCCGGTGTCGCCGCGTGACAGGATGGGGTGCCTTCGATCCGAACGGCTGCGACGTGGCGGAAGGACCTGATTCGACGGTGAGCGACCATCAGAATCTGCTCGCGGAACAACGCCGCGCGCTCATCCTCGACGAGGTGCGCAGACGCGGCGGGGTCCGGGTGAACGAGCTGACCCGCAAGCTCAGCGTCTCGGACATGACCGTGCGCCGCGACCTCGACGCGCTGGCCAGGCAGGGCGTGATCGAGAAGGTGCACGGCGGTGCGGTGCCCGTGGTCGAGGCGACGGCCCACGAGCCTGGCTTCGAGGCGAAGTCGGCGCTGGAGCTGAACGCCAAGCGGGACATCGCCCGGGAGGCCGCGAAGCTGGCGGTGCCCGGGAGTGCGATCGCGCTGGCGGGCGGGACGACCGCGTTCGCGCTGGCGCAGGAGCTGGTCGAGGTGCCCGAGCTGACCGTGGTGACGAACTCCGTGCAGGTGGCCGACGTGTTCCACAGCGCGCGGCGCTCGTCCGGCGGTTCGGGGCCCAGGCCAGGCGCGGCGACGGTGGTGCTGACGGGTGGTGTGCGGACGCTCTCGGACACCCTGGTCGGGCCCGTCGCGGACGCGGCGATCCGCTCGCTCCACTTCGACGTCCTGTTCATCGGGGTGCACGGCATCTCGGTGCAGGCGGGCCTGTCGACGCCGAACCTCGCCGAGGCGGAGACCAACCGGCACTTCGTGCGCTCGGCGCGGCGCGTGGTGGTGATCGCCGATCACACCAAGTGGGGGACGGTGGGCCTGAGTTCGTTCGCCGACCTGGAGCAGGTCGACACGCTGGTGACCGACTCGGGGGTCTCGGACGAGGCGCGCGAGGAGATCGTGGAGCATCTGCCGGGGCTCGTGGTGGCGGGGGCTCCCGCAGACATCTGACCGGCCCTCGGCTAGGGTGTGCGCGCCCGGACAGCCCGCCCCGGACTACTGGAGGTACGGTCCCATGGCCCGCAAACTACGCCCGGTGGGGCTGGAGTTCGTCGAGACCGCGCCGATCCGGCTGTCCTTCACCGCGCTGGTGGGCGCGGCGCCCGGCGAGGTGTACGGGGCGCTGGCCGACGAGACGGAGGCGTGGCCGGCCTGGTTCTCGGCGGTGACGTCGGCGCGGCCCACCGCGGCGGGGCGCGAGGTGCGGCTCAAGGGCGGGATCCGGTTCGACGAGACGGTGGTGGCGGCGGAGCCGGGGGTCAGGTACGCGTACCGGATCGACACCACGAACGCGCCCGGGGTGTCCGCGATGCTGGAGGAGTGGCTGCTGACTCCGGTGGTGGGCGGTGGTACGCGGGTGCGCTGGACGATGGCGGTGGACGGCCCGGCCGGGGTGCGGGCCGCGATGCGGTTGGCGCGGCCCGGGGTCGCCTCGTCGTTCCGGAGCGCGGCGAAGCGGCTGGGGGCGCGGCTGGCGGGCGCGCGGCTCTGAGAGCGCGGCTCCGAGCGCGCGCTTTGAGAGCCGCGTCCGCGAGAGCCGCCGCGTCCGCGTCCACCGGCCCTTCGCGTCAGGCAGGCCACTCCCCCGTGGCCAGGAAGCGGTCGATGGCCGCCGCGTACGGCTCGATGTCCAGCCCCTGTTCGGCCAGCCAGGCGTCCGAGTAGTACTTGTCCAGGTAGCGCTCGCCCGGGTCGCAGAACAGCGTCACGACGCTTCCGGTGCGCCCCTCGGCCACCATCTCCGCGACGATCTTCAGCGCGCTCCACAGTCCGGTGCCGGTCGACGCGCCCGCCTTGCGGCCGATCGCCGTCTCCAGGGCGCGCACGGCGGCGACGGACGCCGCGTCCGGGACCTTCATCATCCGGTCGACCGCGCCGGGCAGGAAGCTGGGCTCCATGCGCGGGCGGCCGATGCCCTCGATGCGCGAGCCGCAGTCGCTGGTGGCGTGCGGGTCGTGGCGCGTCCAGCCGTCGAAGAAGCAGGAGTTCTCCGGGTCGGGGACGCAGATGCGGGTGTCGTACTGCATGTAGTGCACGTAGCGGGCGATGGTGGCGGAGGTGCCGCCGGTGCCCGCGGTGGCGACGATCCAGGCGGGCTCCGGGTACCGCTCCAACTTCAGCTGCTGGTAGATGGATTCGGCGATGTTGTTGTTGCCGCGCCAGTCCGTCGCGCGCTCCGCGTAGGTGAACTGGTCCATGTAGTGGCCGCCGGTCTCCGCCGCGAGGGCCGCCGACTCTTCGTACATCTTCCGCGGGTCGTCCACGAAGTGGCAGCTGCCGCCGTGGAATTCGATCAGCCGACACTTCTCCGGGCTCGTGGTGCGCGGCATGACCGCGATGAACGGCACGCCGATCAGCTTGGCGAAGTACGCCTCCGAGACGGCCGTCGAACCGCTCGATGCCTCGATCACGGGCTTGCCCGGCCGGATCCAGCCGTTGCAGAGCCCGTACAGGAAGAGCGAGCGGGCGAGGCGGTGCTTGAGGCTGCCGGTGGGGTGCGTCGACTCGTCCTTGAGGTACAGGTCGATGCCCCACTCGTCGGGCAGCGGGAAGCGCAGGAGGTGGGTGTCGGCCGAGCGGTTGGCGTCGGCCTGGACCTTGCGCACCGCCTCCTTCAGCCAGCTCCGGTACCCGGGGTCGCTGCGGTCCACGTCGACGGTGGCCGTCGGCTCTGCCGTCACTGTCCGCACGGACTGCTCAGTGGTGCTCATGCGCGCTTTTCCTCGCTCTGCCAACTCTGGCCCCCGCGCCAACAGTACCGCGCTCACCTGCACAAACGTTGACTTTGATACTCCATAGCCCTGGCTTGCATTCATTGCCGACGCACACTGGTGCGCGTGCCGGAGGTTGTGCAGACTGCGACACAGCAACAGGTGCGAGGGGAGCGGAGCGGCCATGGCGGAGCCGGATTTCAGTGCCACGGGAGTGCGGATAGATCGCTGGACCCGCTCGCTCACCAAGGCCGGTCAAGTCGTCGTCCAGGACGGCAGGCTGGCCCTGCTGACCAGTGGGGGCCAGGAGATCGACAGCGCTCCGGTGGCGACGGTCAGCACGGCCAAGCCGTGGTTCGCGAGCGGCAATTCCGCGGTGGCCCACGTCAACGGCGTGCGGTACCGGCTCACGATGGGACAGCGCGGCAGACGGCCCGACGGGGAGGCCGACGCGGGGCTGTTCAGGGAAGCGGTGCGCAGGGCGCGGGGCACACAGGCGTGACGGCGAGTTGCGGAGTGTTGTCCCCTGGGTGACGCTGATCCCACGACGTCACTCAGGGTTCACCGGCCGTGACGCTGCGACCCAGCCCGCCGGTTACACACAGCAGGGGCAGCCCACACTGCTGGATCCGATCCTTCGTCTTCTTCCGGACCTCATTCGGGGAGTCGCAGCCGTGATCAGCCAGCCAAGCAGGTACTGCGCGGTGGAGCTTCAGGCACTGCCGTCGCGGATCGGTCAGGTCCGCAGAATCGTATCGGCGCAACTGCGCTACTGGCATCTCGATCCGTTGATCGACCAGGCCGCGCTGGGCGTCACCGAACTGCTGACCAACGTCCACCGGCACGCACAGCCGGACAAGATGTGCACGGTCGAGATCGAGCTGCTGCTCGACCGGCTGACCGTCTCGGTCCACGACCACGATCCGCGGGTGCCCACGCTGCGCGACGCGGATCCGCTGAGCACGTCGGGGCGCGGTCTCGCGCTGATCGAGGCGGTCAGCGAGAGCTGGGGCATACGGCCCCGGGGGGCGGCGGGCAAGGTCGTGTGGTTCACGCTCCCCGCACCGGCCGCGGTCGCCGGGGCGGCGGATCCGCTGTACGGGGAACGCGCCGCCGCGCACGCCCCGGGCGGCCGCTCCCCCGCGGGCCGCGCGCATCCGGGCCGCGCGCACGCCGCCGCCCGGTCGGCCGTCGCGGGCTGACCGGGCGGGGAGGGCACGCCTCGCCGGTGCTCGTCAGTCCGTGGCGATGGCCCGCAGCACGTCCAGCCGCGCCGCCCTGCGCGCGGGCCGCCAGCCCGCGAGCGCGCCCGCCGCGAGGCCCACCAGCGCGACCACCGTCAGTTGCAGCGGCGGCACCGCGAAGGCGAACGGCGTGTCACCGGTCCCCTCGGACGCCTTCACGAGCACCCAGCCGAGGAGCGCGCCGAGCCCGAGGCCGCCCGCGGTGCCGAAGGCCGCGACGAGCAGCGACTCCCAGCGGACCATGGCGCGCAGCTGGCTCCTGGTCTGGCCGACGGCCCTCAACAGGCCCAGTTCCCTGGTGCGTTCGTGGACGGCGAGGGTCAGCGTGTTGGCGATGCCGAGCAGCGCGATCAGCACGGCGAGGGCGAGCAGCGCGTAGATCAGCGTGAGCATCATGTCGATGGCTCCGGCCGAGGTTCGCGCGTACTCGTCGCGGGTCTGCACCTCGGGGGCGCCGTACGCATCGGCGGTCTTCTCCACCGCCGCCTTGCCGTCGGCCGCGGTGACGCCGTCCGCGAACGTGACGGCGATCAGGGTGTCGGCGTCCTGGCCGCGGTGCGGGGCCCAGGCGGCGCGGGTGACGACGAGGTCGCCCGCCAGTTCGGACCGTTCGTAGACCGCGCGTACGGTGAAGGTGGCCGAGACGCCGTCGGCGAAGGTCAGCCGGGTCGTGGAGCCGGGCCGCAGCCCGCGCGCCCCGGCCTCCGGCTCGGACACGGCGATGCCGTCCGTCCCCAGGTCCTTCAGGCTGCCCTCGACCGTGCCGAGGTCGAAGCCCCTGGCGAGCGCGACCGGGTCGGTGACGGTGAGCTGCTCGCCCGTGCCGTCGACCTCCGCGACGCCCTTTCCGAGGCCGACCGCGTTCGCGACCTCGGGCAGGGCGGCGAGCGCGGGGGCCAGCCGGGGGCTGAGGCCGCTGCCGCCCGCGCCCATGGCGGGCGCGCTGACCGCGAGGTCGCCCGCGAAGGAGCGGGAGACCGTCTGGTCCATGGTGGCCTTGAGCGAGGCGCCGAAGACCGTGAAGAGGGAGACCACGGCGACGCCGATCATCAGCGCGGTCGCGGTGGCGGCCGTGCGCGCCGGGCTGCGCAGCGCGTTGCGCTGGGCGAGCGTGCCGCTGACGCCGCGCAGCCGCTTCAGCGGTGCGCCCATGACCCGTACGGCCGACGACGAGGCGACGGGGCCGAGGACCACGAACGCCACGATGGCCAGTACCGCGCCCGCCCCGCTGAGCCACAGGGACGGCGAGACCAGGGCGCCGCCGAGCACGAGGCCGGTGCCGGCCGCGGCGAGCGCCGTGCCGACGACGGCTCGGGTGCGCGAGGCGCCCGACTGGTCGACCGCGCTCTCGCGCAGCGCGGCCAGGGGCGCGGTGCGTCCGGCCCGTACGGCGGGCAGCAGCGCGGAGCCCAGGCAGACGACGACGCCGACGGCGAGCGGCAGCGTCAGCGAGACGGCGCCGATCACCAGGTCGCTCTCGGGGAAGGGGAACCCGACGGCCGGGAAGAGCGCCTGGAGCCCGGCGGCGATGCCGATGCCGCCGACGATCCCGGCGGCCGACGCGACGAGCGCGACGGCACTCGCCTCGGCGAGCGTGGCGCCGACGACCTGGCGGCGACCGGCGCCCAGCGCGCGCAGCAGGGCGTTGTCGCGGGTGCGCTGGGCGACGACGATGGCGAAGGTGTTGTGGATCGAGAAGACCGCGACGAGCAGCACGATCCCGGAGAAGACCAGCAGCAGGGTGGTGAAGAGGGAGAGGAAGGAGCCGGACACCGACTCCTGGCTCTCGTCGGTGGACTCCTGTCCGGTGATCGCCTCGACGCCGTCGGGGAGCACCGGCGCGAGCGCGGCGACCAGCTCCTCCTGTGTGGTGCCGGGACCGGCCCGCACCTGGATCGACGAGGCCTGGCCCGGCTTCGCCGCGAGGTGCTTCTCGGCGTCCGCGAGGGTCATCCCGGTGTACGTGACCTGGGCCATGCCGTCCTCGCCGCCGAAAGTGGCGAGCCCGACGACGGTGACCTCCACGGGGTCCGGAGTGCGCAGGGTGGTGGTGTCGCCGATCTTCAGTCCGCCCTTGTCGGCGGTGGCGCGGTTGACGACGACCTCGCCGCTCCTGGCGGGGGCGCGGCCTTCGGTGAGCCGGTACGGGTTGAGCCGCGGGTCCTCGATCCAGTTGCCCGCGAGGGTGGGCGGGCCCTGGCCGCCGATGGGCTCGCCGTCCTTGCCGACGAGCTGGCCCGCGCCCTCGACGCGGGGTTCGGCGGCGGCGACGCCCTCGACGGCCGCGACCTTCGCCGCGAGCGCGGTGGGCACGGGCCGCCGGGTGGGGGTGCCGCCGGCGGTGATCGTGTCCGCGCCGCGTACGACCGCGTCGGTGCCGCTGTTGGCCCCGGCGAACATCTCGTCGAACCCGGCCCGCAGCGTGTCGCCCATGACGAGCGTCCCGGCGAGGAAGGAGACGCCGAGCAGGACGGCCGTGAACGTTCCGGCGAAGCGCCGCTTGTGGGCGCGCAGCGAGGCGAGGCTCAGGCGCAGGGCGGTGCGTGCGGGGCCGGTGCGCGGTCGGCTCTTGTGCGCGGGGGTCGTACGCGGGGGTGCGGGAGTCCGTGTGACGCTCATGGCCTGGCTCCCCGGGTGCTCTGGTGGCCCTGCGCGTTCAGGGTGCTCTGGTGGCCCCGGGGGTCGAACGCCTTCATGCGGTCGAGTACGCGCTCCGCCGTGGGCGCGGGCATCCGGTCGACGAGCCGTCCGTCGGCGAGGAAGACCACCTCGTCCGCGTAGGCGGCGGCGACCGGGTCGTGGGTGACCATGACGACCGTGCGGGAGGTCTCGTGGACCGTGCGCCGCAGCAGGCGCAGCACCTCCTCGCCCGCCCGCGAGTCGAGGTTGCCGGTCGGCTCGTCGGCGAAGACGACGTCGGGGGCGCTCGCGAAGGCGCGGGCCACGGCGACGCGCTGCTGCTGGCCGCCGGAGAGCTCGGCGGGCCTGTGGTGGAGGCGCTCGCGCAGGCCGACGGTGTCGATGAGGGTGTCGATCCAGTCGAGGTCGCCGTGGTCGCCGGCGAGGTCCAGCGGGAGGGTGATGTTCTCGGCGACGGTGAGGGTCGGCACCAGGTTGAAGGACTGGAAGACGAACCCGATCCGCTCGCGGCGCAGCCGGGTGAGCTTGCGGTCGTCGAGCGCGCCGAGCTCCGTGTCGCCGATGCGGGCGGACCCCGAGGTGAGGGTGTCCAGCCCGGCGGCGCAGTGCATCAGCGTGGACTTGCCCGAACCGGAGGGGCCCATGATGGCGGTGAAGCACCCGGCGGGGAAGTCGACGCTCACCCCGTCCAGGGCGCGCACCTCGGTGTCGCCCCTGCCGTAGACCTTGACCGCGTCCACGACGCGGGCCGCGGTCCCCGCGGCGGTGGCGAGGGTCGAGGTGGTGAGGTGCGAAGCGGCACGGGACGGTGTGCCGAGGGGCGAGGGACCGAGGGGCGAGGAGCCGAGGGGCGAGGCGTTCATGCCGCACCGCCCTTGGTGCCGGCGGTGCCGAACTGCTCGTCCAGCACGGAGAGTCGACTCCAGTACTCCTCCTCCTCGATCTCACCGGCGGCGAAGCGCCGGCCGAGCAGCCCGATCGGCGACCGCTCGCCGTGCGCGGCGCGCCCGGCGTGCTGCTGCCAGGGGGCGCGGCCTCGCCGCACGATGCGGCGCAGCACGGTCGCGGCGGTGGCCACGACGGCCGCCCAGACCAGCGGGAAGAGCAGGATCCACGGCCCGGGGCCGGATCCGCCCGCGTGCGCCAAGGTGTTCATCTCGATCAGCTCCTGGGGTGTTCGTTCACGTCCTTGCGGTGCTTAGAGGCTCCCGTGCACAGGGGGTCCAGGTCGTCGTACGGCCAGCGGCCGTCGGCGTACCACGCGGGGAGTACGCGGCCCTTTCCCGCCTGCTCCCCGGGGCTGCGCACGGGAGCGCGGACGCCTTCCCTGGATTCTGTACCTACTAGTATGTACAGTTCCTGCATGAGCACTCCCGAGCGTCTGATCGAGGCCACCCGCGAACTGCTGTGGGAGCGCGGCTACGTGGGCACCAGCCCCAAGGCCATCCAGCAGCAGGCGGGCGCGGGCCAGGGCAGCATGTACCACCACTTCGCGGGCAAGCCCGATCTCGCGCTCGCCGCGATCCGGCGCACCTGCGAGCAGTTGCGGGCGAGCGCCGAGGCGGCGCTGGGCGGTACGGGACCGGCGTACGAGCGGATCGAGGCGTACCTGCTGCGCGAGCGGGACGTGTTGCGCGGCTGCCCGGTCGGCCGCCTCACGATGGACCCCGAGATCGTCGCCGACGAGACCCTGCGCGCACCGGTAGACGAGACCCTGGACTGGCTGCGCGGGCGGCTCGCGGAGATCGTCCAAGAGGGCGTGGAGAGCGGCGAGTTCACGGCGCGACTGGTGCCCGTGGAGATCGCCGCGACGGTCATGGCGACGGTCCAGGGCGGCTACGTGCTGGCGCGCGCGAGCGGCGACACGGCGGCCTTCGACGCGGGCGTCCGGGGCCTGCTCTCCCTCATCTCCCCCGCTTCTTGAGCGAGTTGCACCATCCTTCTCCCTCTTCCTTCCACCTACGCAGCAGGAGAACCGCACCGTGCACGCCATGCAGTACGAGATCACCCTGCCCGCCGACTACGACATGCGGATCATCCGGGAACGCGTCGCCGCCAAGGGGCACCTCCTCGACGGCCTCCCCGGCCTGGGCCTCAAGGCGTATCTGGTGCGCGAGCGCGGCGACGCCTCGCCCGTCAACCAGTACGCGCCCTTCTACCTCTGGCACGACCCCGCCGCGATGACCGGGTTCCTGCGCGGCCCCGGATTCCAGGGCCTGTCGGCCGACTTCGGACGCCCGGCCGTGCGGAACTGGCAGGGCGTCGGATACGCGGAGGGCGGCGGTGACGCCTCCGGCACCCGTACCGCCGTCCGCCGCACCCAGCCCGTCGAACCGTTCGACCCCGTCGCGCAGGTCGTCGACGAAGCGCTGCGCGAGAGCGTGGAGTTGGCGCGCGAGAGCGGCGCGGTGTGCACGGCACTCGCCCTCGATCCGTACCGCTGGGAGCTGGTGCACTTCTCCCTCTGGGACCACGACGCGCCCACCGCCCCGGGCGACCGCTACGAGGTGCTGCACCTTTCGCGCGGGAGCGAGCGATGAGCCTTCTGGTGCGTACCGTTCAAGGAGATCTGCCCGCAACCGAGTTGGGGGTGTGCGACGCGCACGACCACCTCTTCCTGCGCAGCCCGCTCCTCGTCGGCCAGGAGCTGGACGACCAGGCGCACGCGGCGGACCGGCTGCGGAACTTCCGTGCGCTCGGCGGCCGTTCGGTCGTGCAGTGGACTCCGTACGGGATGGGGCGCCGCGCCGCGCTCCTGCCGGGCCTCTCGGCCGCCGCCGGGGTCCACGTGGTGGCCGCGACCGGGCTGCACCAGGCCGCGCACTACGCGCCCGAGCTGCTGGCCCGGGTCGGCGAGGGGCTCGCGGAGCTGTTCACCGCCGAGCTGACCGAGGGCATCGCGGACACCGGGGTGCGGGCCGGTCTGATCAAGGTCGCAGGCGCGTTCCACGGCATCGACGCGCACGCGCGGCTCACCATGAGGGCGGCGGCCGATGCGCACCACCGCACGGGCGCGCCGATCGCGGTCCATCTGGAGCTGGGGACGGGCGCCCTGGACGTACTCGACCTGTTGTGCGGGAAGTTGGGGGTGCCGCCCGCGCGCGTACTGCTCGGGCACCTGGGCCGTTCGCCGGACCGGGTGACCCAGCGCCAGGCCGCAGGAGCGGGTGCCTTCCTGACGTTCGACGGCCCTTCGCGGGCCAACCACGCCACGGACTGGCAGCTGCCCGACGAGCTGGCGGCGCTGCTCGACGCGGGCTTCGGCGACCGGCTGCTGCTGGGCGGGGACACGACGGTCCCCGAGACGCCGGGGATGCCGCACCTGGCGGGACGCCTGCGGGCGCGGCTCGAAGCCGCCCTGGGGCAGGAGCCGGTGGAGCGGATGCTCACGGAGAACGCGGCGCGGGCGTTCGCCTGGGTTCCGGCACGGGACGCCGCAGCCTGGGTTCCGGCACGGGACGCCGCTACCCGCTGAGCGCCCCCAGCGGGTCGTCCAGCACCGGCTGCCACGCCAACTCGGCTGCTCCGACGAGGCTGTTGTGGTCCAGCGAGCACGCCAGGATCGGCACTCCGCCGCTGCGCCCCCACAGGCTGCGGTCGGCGACGACGGCGCGCAGCCGCTCCGGATCGGCCTCCAGCAGGGCCCGGTGCAGGCCGCCGAGGACGATGCGGTCCGGGTTGAGGATGTTCACGAGCCCGGCGAGCCCGAGCCCGAGCCGGTCGATCAGCTGCTCGGTCGCGGCGCGAACGGCGGGGTCGGCACGGACGGTATCGGCGCGGGCGGTTTCGACGCGGGCGGCGTCGGCACGGAAAGTGGAGTCGGTGCGGACCGCGGGATCGGGGCGGACCGCGTCGGCACGGACCGCCGCATCGGCGGCGTGCCCGTACTCGGCCCGGATCAGCTCGCGCGCCTGGTGCAGCAGCGACACCTCGGGCCCCGGCTCGCGCCCCGCCGCCGCCAGGAACGCCAGTGGATCCGCCTCCACGTCGAGGCAGCCCCTGCTGCCGCAGTAGCAGGGGCGGCCCTCGGGGGTCACGGTGAGGTGGCCGACCTCCAGGGCCAGGCCCGAACTGCCGGTGTGCAGACGGCCGTCGAGGACCAGCGCGCCACCGACGCCCCGGTGCCCCGTGGCCACGCAGAGCAGGTGCCCGGCGCCCCGGCCCGCGCCGTGCCGGTGCTCGGCGAGCGCCGCGAGGTTCACGTCGTTGCCGGTGAAGGCGGGCCCTTCGATGCCCGCGGCCCGTACCCGCTCGGCGAAGATGTCACGCACCCGCGCACCCGCGGGCCACGCGATGTGCAGCGGGTTGAGTGCGGTGCCTTCGGGCTCGGCGACTGCGGACGGCACCGCGAGCCCGGCGCCCACGCAGCGCAGCCCGCTCGCATCGAGGAGCGCGGCGCCCGCGTCCACGACCTCGCCGAGCACCTGCGCGGGGTCGGCGCTCACGGCGGTGCAGCCGGGCGCGGTCGCGACGAGGCGCCCGCCGAGCCCGACGAGCGCGGCGCGGAACCCGTCCGCGTGCACCTGCGCCGCCAGCACGACGGGGCCCTTCTCGTCCACGGCGAGCCGGTGCGAGGGCCGGCCCTGGGACCCGGCGGCGGCCCCGGGGCGCGAGTCGACCCGGATCAGCCCCAGCGACTCCAGCTCGGCGGCGACGGCTCCCGCGGTGGCGCGGGTGACGCCCAGTTCGGCGGTGAGGACGGCCCGGGTGGGGGCGCGTCCGGTGTGCACGAGTTCCAGTGCGGGGCCGAGCGCGCTGCGCCCTCTCTCCAGCTTCGTCCGCTTCGTCTGGGTGATGGTCGCCTTGCCGGTCATGGGTGCGAGTCTCCCATGTCCGAACAGGGCCGGGAGCCGTCCCGTTCGCGCGGGACGCCCCGCCCCCCGTACCCGGCCCGCCGCCCGTCGCCCGGTGCGCACCCGCCTTGTCCGGAACCGGCGCGCACCCCTATCCTGACTTTGTGCCGCTCATAAACAAAATACGGACGGCCGCTCAGGGGGACCCGCACGGAGACACCGTCGCGCCCGCCTCCCTGACCCGCCTCCGTACCGCCCTGACCGTCTTCTTCGCCCTCGACGGCTTCCTCTTCGCGGGCTGGGTCGTCCGCATACCCGCCATCAAGTCACAGACGCACTCCTCCGCGAGCGAGCTGGGCCTGGCCCTCCTCGGGGTCTCGGCGGGCGCGGTGGTGACGATGGTGTTCACCGGCCGCCTCTGCCACCGCTTCGGCAGCCACGCGGTGACCGTCGCCTGCGGCGCGCTGCTCTCGCTGAGCATCGCGCTCCCGCCGCTCACCCACTCGACGCTCGCGCTCGGCCTGGTGCTGCTGGTCTTCGGCGCCACCTACGGCGGCATCAACGTCGCGATGAACAGCGCCGCGGTCGACCTGGTCGCCGCGCTGCGCCGTCCCGTGATGCCCGGCTTCCACGCCGCGTTCAGCCTGGGCGGGATGCTCGGGGCCGGGCTCGGCGGACTGGTGGCGGGCGGCCTCTCCCCCACCGTCCACCTCGTCGGACTCACGGTGATCGGCCTGCTGGTCACGGCCACCGCGGGGCCCGTACTGCTGCGGCACCCGGCACCGGCCCCCGCCCGCGCCCGCGGAACGGCCGCCCCGTCGGGCGGCACGACGGGCGGCACGTCGGACGGCACGACGGGCAGCGTGCCGGGCGGCATGACGGGCCGTACGCGCAAACTGGTCGTCCTCTTCGGCGTGATCGCGCTCTGCACGGCGTACGGAGAGGGGGCGCTGGCCGAGTGGGGCGCGCTGCACCTCACCCAGGACCTCGACGCGGCGCCGGGCGTCGCGGCCGCGGGCTACTCGGTGTTCGCGCTGGCGATGACGGCCGGGCGGCTCTCCGGCACGACCATGCTGGAACGCCTCGGCCAGACCCGCACCCTCGTCGCCGGGGGCACCGTGGCCGCCTGCGGCATGCTCGTCGGGGCGCTCGCCCCCACCGCCTGGCTGGTCCTGGCGGGCTTCGCCGTCACGGGCCTGGGCCTGGCGAACATCTTCCCCGTGGCCGTCGCCCGCGCGGGCGCCCTGGCCGGGCCGAGCGGTGTCGCCGCCGCGTCCACGCTCGGCTACGGCGGCATGCTCATCGGGCCGCCGACCATCGGATTCGTCACCGACTGGTTCTCGCTGCCGGTCGCGCTGACCACGGTCGCGGCGCTGGCGGCGGCCGCCGCACTGATCGGCTACGCGGCGCGCAACGCCGCCTGACCGACCGGGCACCTCAAGACAGGTGCCTCAAAACAGGTCCCTCAAGACGAGTCCCTCAAGAACAAGAAGGGTGCCTCAAGAAGGGGTGGCGAGCATCCTGGCCAGGACCGCCCGCTGGAGCGGCAGCGCGAGCGCGTGCCGTTCGCGGCCCTCGTCCGTCAGCTCGACCACCACGCCCCTGCGGTCCTCGCGGCACATCCCCCGGCAGACCAGGCCGTCCTTCTCCAGGCGTCCGATGAGCCGCGAGAGGGCGCTCTGGCTGAGGTGGACCCTGGCGGTCAGCTCCTGGATCCGGTACGCGGCGCTGCCGTCCTCGGCCGACTCCTCGGCGAGGATGTCCATCACCTCGAAGTCGCTCGCGCCCAGGCCGTGCTGATGGAGCTCACGGTCGATCTCGCAGAGCGTCCTGGCGTGCAGGGAGAGCAGCTCCCGCCACCGCTCCTCAAGCGCGCTCCCGCTCTCTCCGGCCTTCCCAGCCGTCTCAGCCGCCATGACCGCACGCTAGCAGAATCGACAAGATTTGTTGCACCGGCAACAAATGCACGCACATCGACCCCGGCCTTGCTTGTGGACCGCACGTTTTGTGAGACTTCGGCCATGGAAACGCTGGGGGCACAAGGACGGCGGACACGGACCCGGGCGGAGCGGGACGCCGTCACAGTGGAGATCGTGTACGCACTGGTGAGCGCCGCCTTCGTGGCGGGCCTCGCCTTCGGCGCGACGGCCTGGCCCGTACTGCTGCTCGATCTGCCGCCCCGGGCCGACCGGATGCTGCTCATGGCGGGCTGCGCGCTCGCGGGGGCGGCCTTCGTGGTGCGTACCGTGCTGGTGCTGTGGCGGTTCGGGCGCCGCGAGCGGTCGGGCGCTCAGCCCAGCCAGCCCGGCCTCACCAGCCCCGACTCGTAGGCCAGCACGACCAGCTGGGCCCGGTCCCTGGCGCCGAGCTTCACCATCGTGCGGCTCACGTGCGTCTTGGCGGTCAGCGGGCTGACCACCAGCCGCCGGGCGATCTCCTCGTTGGAGAGCCCGATCCCGACGAGCGCCATCACCTCGCGCTCCCGCTCGGTGAGCGCCGTCAGGCCCGCGGCCGCCGCCGGCTCCTTGGAACGGGCGGCGAACTCGGAGATCAGCCGACGCGTCACGCTCGGCGACAGCAGCGCGTCCCCCTCGACCACCGCCCGCACCGCGCGCAGCAGTTCCTCGGGCTCGGTGTCCTTGACGAGGAAGCCCGAAGCGCCCGAGCGGATCGCCTCGAAGACGTACTCGTCCAGCTCGAAGGTGGTCAGCATGACCACCTTCACCTCCGCCAGCTCCGGGTCCCCGGTGATCCTGCGGGTCGCCCCGAGACCGTCGAGCAGCGGCATCCTGATGTCCATCAGCACGATGTCGGGCCGCACCTCGCGCACGAGGCGCACCGCCTCCTCGCCGTCCGCCGCCTCGCCCGCCACCTCGATGTCGGGCTGCGCGTCGAGCAGCGCCCTGAACCCCGCGCGGACGAGCAGTTGGTCGTCGGCGAGTGCTACGCGGATCACGGTGTCTCCTCGGACGTGACGGGCAGGGTCGCCAGGACCCGGAAGCCGCCGTCGGGGCGCGGGCCCGCGTCGATCGTGCCACCCAGCGCCGCGGCGCGCTCCCGCATTCCGATCAGACCGTTGCCGCTGCCGCCCGCCTCGCCTCCGGTGGCGGGTCCCTCGTCGTCGATACGGAGTCGGAGGCGGCCGGGACCGTAGCCGATCAGCACCCGTGCGGTGCGCGATCCCGAGTGGCGGACCACGTTCGTCAGCGCCTCCTGGACGATGCGGAACGCCGCCAGGTCCGTGCCGGGCGGCAGCGCGGGCGCCCGGCCCTCCTCGGTGACCTCGACGGCGAGGCCCGCGCCCGCCGCCTGTTCGACCAGCTCGGGCAGGCGGGCCAGGCCGGGGGCGGGGGCGCGCGGGGCGGCGCCGGGGGCGCGCAGCGTGTCCAGGACCTGGCGGACCTCGCCCAGCGCCTCCTTGCTCGCGGCCTTGATGGTGGTGAGCGCGGTACGGGCCTGCTCGGGGTCGGAGTCCAGGAGCGCGAGGCCGACCCCCGCCTGGACGTTGATCACGGAGATGGAGTGGGCCAGCACGTCGTGCAGTTCGCGGGCGATCCGCAGCCGCTCCTCGTCGGCCCTGCGCCGCTCGGCCGCCTCCTGCTCGGCGCGCGCCCGCACCCACTGCTCGCGGCGCACCCGCACCAGCTCCGACGCGGCGACCACCGCCACCGACCAGGCGGCGAGGCCCAGTTCGGAGCCCCACGGCGCCGCGTCGTCACCCGCGGGCGGCAGCCAGCGGAACAGCCAGTGACCCACCAGCAGATAGCCGACCCAGAACATGCCGAGCGCCGCCCAGGCCGCCCGGCGCCTGCCCGCGACCACGGCCGCGTAGCTTCCGACCGCGACCGTGACGAAGACCGGGCCGTACGGATATCCCGCACCGAGGTAGACCGTCGCGGTCGCCGCCGTGCCGAACGCCACCGCGACCGGGTGGCGGTGGCGCAGCAGCAGCATCGCGGGGCCCGCGAGCAGCAGCACCCGCGCGAACGCGTCGAGCCCCGCCCTGTCGCCCGCCTGGCCGCGCGCCGCGAACGCCGAGCCGAGCATCACGAACGCGGCGAGCCCGAGCGTCGAGAGCCACGGGAGCCTGCGGCTGTCCGCCTCCCTGGTCACCCACGGCGGCGGCCCCCAGGCCCGGGACGCGCCCGGCCCGGGGAGACGCCCGGCCCAGCGGGCACGGGCGAGGCGCACGGACGTGGTGAGACGCATGGGCCTGGTGAGACGCATGGGCCTGCTGAGGCCCATGCGTCCGGCGAGGCGCCCGGCGCGTCCGCTGTCCCGCTGCTCTTCCATGACGGCCACGCTAGACCCGGCCGACCTGGCCCGGCGTCCGCCGGGCGTGGCGATCACACGTACTCCCGTGGGAGTACGCCGCGCCTGGTCAGCGACGGCCGAGCCGCACGCGGCCCCCTTGTCCGGGGACCGGCCGGGCCGTTCAGGGACCCGTCGCGCCGTTTCAGGGACCCGCCGGCCCGTTTCAGGGACCCGTCAGGCCCACCTCGCGGGCGAGCCCGGCCGCCGCGTGCGCGAAGAACGCGTCGCGCTCCTCGACGACCCGGTTGAACTGGCCGAACACCTCGAACGAGATCAACCCGAAGAGCTGCGCCCAGACCGTGGCCAGCGCGATGCCCACGGCGGGCGGCAGGTCGGGGGCGACGTCGGCGGCCAGCCGCTCGGCCTCGGCGCGCAGGGCGGCGGGCAGCACGGGGACGGCGAGGCCCTTGGTGCGGTGGGCCTCCCGTACCAGCGAGATGAGCGCCCCGGCGACGCGGGCGGCGGGACCCGTGGTGGTCTGCGGCGCGGAGTAGCCGGGCACGGGCGAGCCGTAGATGAGGGCGTACTCATGGGGATGGGCCAGGGCCCAGGCTCGGGTGGCCCGGCAGACGTCGACCCAGCACGCGATCAGGTCGCGGGTGGTGGAGGGGGCGGAGGGGGCAGCGGGGGCGGAGGGGGTCGGGGCGACGGCCGGGGCGAGCGCGGACTCCGCCGCTTCGCCGATGGCGTCGTACGCGTCCACGATCAGCGCGGTCAGCAACTCGTCGCGGCTGGGGTAGTAGCGGTAGATCGCGGAAGATGCCATGCCCAGCTCGCGGGCGACGGCCCGCAGGGAGAGCTTCGCCGCCCCCTCGGCCGCGAGCTGTCTGCGGGCCTCGTCCTTGATGGCGGCCGTCAGTTCGATGCGGGCCCGTTCCCTGGCTCCTCGAATGCTGGTCATGGAGGCAGTCTGCCATGCGGGCGAGAGCGGTGCACAAAAAAGAGAGCACTGCTCTTGCTTTTGAGCACTGATCCGTAGAACACTGATCTCAAGCGAGAGCACCGCTCTCGTAAAGCCACTCGGCACCACTTCGCCACCACCCCCGAGGAGCCCGCCATGTCGCAGCAGACCACGCAGACCAGCCAGCCCCAGCAGTCCCGGTCGACCCAGCAGTCCCAGCCGTACTACCTCCAGGCCTCCCCCATGGCCGCCCGCCTCAACAAGGCCATCGGCTGGCTCGCCCGCCACGGCATCAGCCTCATGGGCTCCGCCGAGCTCTCCGTGAAGGGCCGCAAGAGCGGCCGCATGCAGCGCATCCCCGTCAACCCGCACGCCCACGAGGGCGCCCAGTACCTCGTCAGCGCCCGCGGCCACTCCCAGTGGGTGCGCAACATGCGTGCCGCGGGCGGCGGCGAGCTGAAGATCGGCCGCAAGGTCCGCACGTTCACCGCGACCGAACTCTCCGACGGCGAGAAGCTCCAGGTCATCCGCACCTACCTGGAGCGGTGGGGCTGGGAGGTCAACCAGTACTTCCAGGGCGTCACCGCGAAGTCGACCGACGCGGAGATCATCGCCGCCGCTCCCGACCACCCCGTCTTCCGGATCACGGTCACCAAGTGAGGCCCCGGCACCAACCCCAACCCCAACCCCAATCCCAGCCGCACGAACCAAAGCCGCGCCGCGCCGCCCGTCGTCACCGCTCGACGAAAACGCCGGAGCCGAGCACCGGCAGGACCGCGAGAGCGGTCCCGGGTGCCCGGCCCAGGGGGCGGCGGAGTCAGTGCCCCGCCGTCGGCGTCACTTGTCGAGCGTGTTGAGCAGCCGCTGCGCCGCGGGGTGCGCCCTGACCATCTCGCCGAGCGAGGTCGAACCGCGCGTCACGTTCGCGAAGGCGTTCCAGGCGGGCCTGAATCCGGTCAGCAGCGCGTGGAAGAGGCCCGGCCTGCGCTCGAAGAGCTTGAGCATGCGCCGTCCGACGGCCATCTCCACGCCGAGGCCCGCCTTGATGGCGAACGCGTAGTTCAGCGCCTGGCGGCGGGCGTCGACCGCGTCGTGCGCCTCGGAGATCCGCACCGCCCACTCCCCCGCGATCTTCCCGGAGCGCAGCGCGAAGGAGATGCCCTCGCGGGTCCACGGCTCCAGCAGGCCCGCCGCGTCGCCGCAGACCAGCACCCGGCCGCGGGACAGCGGCGAGTCGTCGCTGCGGCAGCGCGTCAGGTGCCCGGAGGAGACGGCGGGCTCGAACCCGGCGAGGCCGAGCCTGCCGATGAAGTCCTCCAGATAGCGCTTGGTGCCCGCGCCGTCGCCGCGCGCCGAGATGACGCCGACGGTGAGCACGTCCCCCTTGGGGAACACCCAGCCGTAACTGCCCGGCATGGGGCCCCAGTCGATGAGGACCCGGCCCGCCCAGTCGTCCGCGACGGTCTTGGGAACCGGGATCTCCGCCTCCAGGCCCAGGTCCACCTGGTCGAGCTTGACCCCGACGTGGGCTCCTATCCGGCCCGCGCTGCCGTCGGCGCCGACGACGGCGCGCGCCAGGACGGTCTCGCCGTCGGCCAGGACGACGGCGACGGTGCGCCGGTCGGGGACCGCGGGGCCGTGCTGCTCGACGCGCGCGACGGCGACGCCGGTGCGGACCGTGGCGCCCGCCTTCTCGGCCGCCGTGACCAGGCCCGCGTCGAACTCGGGCCGGTTGATGAGCCCGAAGAGCATCTTCTTGGAGCGGCGGGTGCGGGCCAGCTTGCCGTTCATGGAGAAGGTCACCGCGTGCACCCGGTCCCGCAGCGGCAGTTCGAAGCCGGGCGGCAGGGAGTCGCGCGAGGGGCCGATGATGCCGCCGCCGCAGGTCTTGTACCGGGGCAGCTCGGCCTTCTCCAGGAGGAGTACCTGCCGCCCGGCCGTCGCCGCCGCGTACGCCGCCGAGGCGCCCGCAGGTCCCGCACCGACCACGACGACATCCCACACGGGCGCCGCCACCGACTCTGCGTGATCTTCGTTCTCGCTGCTCACGATGTGGTTCTGCTCCTGATCCTGGCGGTGGCGCGGGCTGCTTGGGGCATCCTACGGCGCGGTCCGGGCCGGGCTCCCTGTGGGAGGATCCCCCATACACACATACCAACGTCGCACCCACGAGGAGCGTGCCCATGACCGCCCGCCCGATCGCCGAAACCGTCGCCTCCCTGATGCCCCGGGCCAAGACGGAACTGACCGAACTGGTGGCGTTCCAGTCGGTCGCCGACCCGGCGGTCGCGCCGAAGAGCGAGTGCGAGGGCGCGGCGAACTGGGTCGCCGACGCGTTGCGCGCCGAGGACTTCCAGGACGTCGCGCTCCTCGACACGCCCGACGGCACCCAGTCGGTGTACGGCGTGCTGCCGGGCCCCGAGGGCGCGCCGACCGTTCTGCTGTACGCCCACTACGACGTGCAGCCGATGCTGGAGGAATCGGCGTGGATCAGCCCGCCGTTCGAGCTGACCGAGCGCGACGGCCGCTGGTACGGGCGCGGTGCCGCCGACTGCAAGGGCGGCTTCATCATGCACCTGGTGGCGCTGCGGGCGCTGAAGGCGAACGGCGGCGTCCCGGTGACCGTCAAGGTCATCGTCGAGGGCTCCGAGGAGCAGGGCACGGGCGGCCTGGAGCGGTACGCCGAGGAGCACCCCGAGCTGCTCACCGCCGACGCGATCGTGATCGGTGACGCGGGCAACTTCCGGCTCGGTCTGCCGACGGTCACGGCGACGCTGCGCGGCATGACGATGGTCCGCGTCAAGGTGGACACGCTCCAGGGCAACCTCCACTCGGGACAGTTCGGCGGTGCGGCGCCGGACGCGCTGGCCGCGCTGATCCGGGTGCTGGACTCGCTGCGCGCCGAGGACGGCTCGACGGTGGTCGAGGGTCTGGCGGCGGACGCGTCGTGGGAGGGGCTGCAGTACCCGGACGAGGACTTCCGCCAGGACGCGCGGGTGCTCGACGGGGTCGACCTGATCGGCGGCGGCACGGTCGCGGACCGGATCTGGGCGCGGCCCGCGGTGACGGTCGTCGGCATCGACTGCTCGCCGGTCGCCGGCGCCGCGCCGTCCGTGCCCGCGAGCGCCCGCGCGCAGATCAGCCTGCGGGTGCCGCCGGGCCAGGACGCGGCGGAGGCGACGAAGCTGCTCTTCGCGCACCTGGAGAAGCACGTCCCGTGGAACGCGAAGGTCTCGTTCGAGCAGGTCGGACAGGGCCAGGCGTTCCAGGCCGACGTGGACTCGCCCGCGTACGCGTCGATGGCCGAGGCCATGAAGGAGGCGTACGAGGGCCAGGAGATGCAGGTCTCCGGCATGGGCGGCTCGATCCCGCTGTGCAACACGCTGGCCGCGCTGTACCCGTCGACGGAGATCCTGCTGATCGGCCTCTCGGAGCCCGAGGCGCAGATCCACGCCGTGAACGAGAGCGTGTCGCCGCAGGAGCTGGAGCGCCTGGCCCTGTCCGAGGCGCTGTTCCTCGGCAACTACGCGGCGTCGAAGCAGGCGTAGCACCCGCGGTCCCCGTCGGCCCGGCCGGCGGGGACCGCGTCGCGCCGCGGCGCCCCGTCCCTCGTGGACCGGGGCGCCGCGGCGTTCGCGTCCGCCTTCTTGGTACGGGCCTTGCACCGCCTTCTTGATACGGCCTTCTTGATACGGCCCGTGTGCGGCACTCACATGTCATCAAGGACAAGACCGAGTACGAAACGAGACGGAGGACCCCGCAATGGCGCTCTACTCCACCGCGTCGGCCCGGTTCGGGCAGCGCACGCTCCTACTGACCACCGCCGCCGTGCCGTTGACCGGCTGGACCGTGCACGTGCTGGCGCTGCACCGGCGGCTGGCGGCCGCCAGGCGCGACCCGCTGACGGGGCTGCTGCGGCGCGACAGCTTCACCGTCCAGGCGCGGCAGGTGCTGAACAGGAGCGGCGACGACGCCGTCCTGGTCATGGTCGACCTGGACCACTTCAAGGAGATCAACGACACGCTGGGGCACGCGGCGGGCGACGCGGTGCTGGCGGCGACCGCCGCCAGGCTCGCGGCCTGGGCGGGCAAGCGGGCGGCCGTCGGCAGGCTCGGGGGCGACGAGTTCGTGATCGTTGCGCGGGCCGCGCCCGAGCGGCGCGAGGCGCGCCTCGCCCAGCTGGTGCGGATGCTGCACATGCCGGTCGTCGTGGACGACGGCCGGTCCGTCGACGTGGCTGCCTCCATCGGCGTCGCGGTACCCGAGCGGCTGGGCACCCGGGACCTGTCCCGGCTCCAGCGCGCGGCGGACGCCGCGCTGTACGACGGCAAGCACACCGGCCGCGCCGTCCTGGCGACGGCCGAGCACACGTCGGTGCCGTCCATCAACGGCCGTCGCGCGGGGCGTCCCGGCACGGCAGCCTGGGGGCGAGCGGCATGAGGCGGACCCGACCTCCCGAGCGCGGGTGACCGGACGCGCGGGGTGCCGCCGGGCCCGCCCGGCCGGACACCCCGCTCGCCCGTGCCGCTCCGCACGCCGTGCCGCGCGGGCCTGCCGTACGCCCCCGTCTCGCCCGGCCTTGGCTCGTACGGTCCCGGCTCGTACCACCTTGGCTCGTACCACCTTGGCTCGTACCGACTTGGCTCGTACGGTCCCGCCGCGCGGCTTTGCCGTGCGCCCCCGTTGTGCGCTGGGCGAACATCGCCGACAGCGTAGATCCGGCCACTCGGCGCCTTCCCCGGCGTACGTTCGCCCCATGGATCTCGTACCCGTGCGCCCCCGGCTCCACATGCTCCGCTTCCCGATCGGCCAGGCCTACCTCTGGCGGGACGACACCGGCGAGTTGACGCTCGTCGACGCGGGGCACAAGGACGCCGCGGGCGAGATCGAAGACGCGATACGCAGTCTCTCCTACGACCCCGCCGACCTCACCCGCATCGTCCTCACCCACTGCCACCGCGACCACGTCGGCGCGGCCCAGGAACTCGCCGACCGGCACGGCGCCGAGATCGTCGCGCACCGGCTGGACGCCCCCGCGATCAGGGGCGAGCAGCCGGTTCCCGAGCCCGTGCTGCTCGACTGGGAAGTGCCTTTGTACGAGCACGGGTTGACCGTTCCGCCCGCCCCGCCCACCCGGGTGGACCGGGAGGTGGAGGACGGTGACCCGCTCGGTTTCGGCGGGGCGGTCGCCGTGCACTCCCCCGGTCACACCCCGGGCTCGCTCTCCGTCCATCTGCCGCGCCACGGCGTGCTGTTCACCGGCGACTGCGTCGCGACGCTCGGCCAGGTCATGCTGGGCGTCTTCAACACCGACCGCGCCGAGGCGATCGCGACGTTCAGGCGACTGGCCGCGCTCGCGCCCAGCACGGTCTGCGTGGGGCACGGCGACCCGCTGACGGTGGACGCGGCGGCGATCCTGGGCAAGGTCGCGGCGGAAACCGTCTGAGCCGGTCCGCGACCCGATGGTGCGTCAGACCGGCTTCCCCGCCTCCAGGTTGAGCACCGTCCCCCGTTCCCGGGCGCGCAGCGCCCACCGCAGCCGTTCGTAGCGCGCCGGAGGAAGCATCCCCGCTGCCTCCGCCTCGCCGACGAACCGCCAGTCCCGCAGCTCGGCCCCCGGCAGGGTGACCTCGCCCGTCAGCCTGCCGCCGTCGAAGAGCATCCGCAGCCCGCCGAACCCGGGCGGCCTCGGCGGCTCCCAGTCGACCACCAGGAGCCGGGGCACCTTCTCCAGCCGTACCCCTATCTCCTCCGCGACCTCCCGCACCCCCGCCCGCGCGGGTGCCTCGCCCTTCTCGACGACCCCGCCGGGGAACTCCCAGCCCGGCTTGTAGGTGGGGTCGACGAGCAGGACCCGGTCCTGCTCGTCGAAGAGCAGGACGCCCGCGGCGACGGTCTCGGCCCCCGGCTCGGGCGTCTGCACGATGTCGCAGGGGCCGGCCGCGCCGCTGCGCACGGCGTCCGCGATGCGCTCGGCCGTCTCCCGTACGGTCAGCGCGTCCGTGTCGACCGCGTACGCCTCCCGACGGATCCAGTCGCGCGCGGTGCGGTACGGCTCGATGTGCGCGTACGCCCACTCGCGCACCCGCTCGCTCGCGTCGGGGTCGCCCTCGTGCTCCTCGCGCTCCGCGACGCGTACGCGCAGGATCGTTTCGTCAAGGTCGAGCAGCACGTGCCGGACAGGGATGCGGCGGGCCGCCAGCCCGCCGAATATCTCGTCCCTGTACTCCTGCCGCAGCAGCGTCATGGGCACCACCAGCACCCCGCCCACCTCCGTGAGCAGGGCCGCGGCCGTGTCGACGACCAGCCTGCGCCAGATCGGCAGGTCCTGGAAGTCGGTGACCTCGGCGAGGCGCTTGGGCGGCAGCAGCCGGCTCAGGCCCGCTCCCACCAGTTCGGGGTCGTAGAAAGTGCTGTTCGGGATCAGGTCGATCAGTTCGCGGGCGGCGCTCGTCTTGCCCGCGCCGAACGCTCCGTTGATCCAGATGATCACGCTTCCCCCAATGCCGTAGCCGGTGGCCTGTCCGCGGCACCCTGCCGCGGACACCCAACTGTGGCCGCGGCGCCCCGGGTCCGCCACACCCATGAGGGGGCGCACGGCGGACAGCGGGAGCGTAAGCCTTCGCTCCCCCTCGCTGTCGGCGGGTGCGGCGGAGGGGCCGGTCGGTCGCCGGGACGATCAGGGAACAGCACGATCACTGGAGCAGCACGATCAGAAGAACGGCACGATCAGAAGGAGCGGCGCCGTCAGAAGAAGCGGCGCTGTCAGAAGAAGCGGCGCACGAAGACGTCGGACTTGCCGTTGGTGTCGCCGGGGACGATGCCGTCGGCCGCGGACTGGAAGACCACGTCGCGCCCGCCGGCGCTGACCGAATCGACCTCGGCCGTGGCGGGCTGGTCCGAGACGGTCTCGTCGGTGCCGGTCTGGAGGTCGCGCAGGACGAGCGAGGGGCCGGTCGTGCCGACCGGCGCGTACAGCAGGTAGCGGCCCGTGGGGTCGATGGCCACGCCCTTCACGTTCGGCACCAGTTGGGCACTGCCCGAGGCGACGTCGTGTACGTAGGTGTCGGCGCCCGAGAGGTAGACGACCTTGCTGCCGTCGTCGCTGAGCTGGACGAGCGAGGCGGCCTTGGAGGGGCCTTCGAGCGGTGCGGAGGTGGTGCCGGCGGTCCGGTCCCGGATGCGGACGTCCTCCTGCGGGTACCCGACGTCCTGGTAGGCGACGTAGCGGCCGTCGCCGCTGATGGACTGCCGGGTCGGAACCATGGTGCTGAGGGCGGCGACGGTCTCGAAGCCGCCGTTGCGGTCCGCGACGATGACGTGCCGGAACAGTCCCGGCTTGACCAGGACGCTGAAGGCGAGGTAGCGGCCGTCCGCGCTCAGCGACGGGTAGTCGCAGCGGCTGCAGTTGGCGGGAAGCGCGCCCAGGTCGAGCGAGTTCTGCTGGATCCGCAGGCCGGTCCTGATGTCCCCCGGAGTGGTGGCGGCGACCTGTCGCCCGTCGCCGCTGATCGCCGGGGTCCTGACCTCGGTCATGGGCTCCGTCCTGGTCTGCCCCGTGTCCCTGTCCAGGACGTGCACCGCGTTGCCGCCCTGTGCGTTCTTCAGCGACGTGAAGACGACGCTGCGGCCGTCGGGGGTGATCGAGGCGGCGCCGTAGCCCTCGTCGGTCGCGACGCTGATCCTCTCGACGCCGACGCCGACGCCGAGACCGCCCGTCGCGACCGTCGGCCCCACCGGGACGGCCGTGGCGGCCGCGGACGCCACGGCCGTGACCGCACAGGCCACGACCGCCGCGCCCAGGACGGCTCTCGCACGTCTGGAAGTGCTCCGGTTCGGGTTCATCTGCACCTTTTCCTCCCGAGCATGTCTCCTCCTCCGGTTCTCCACCGGAAGTCCACAAGATGCAACCCGCAACAGCTCTATGAGGTCAATGCGTCACTTGATGTATTGCGGCACGCCTCTTCGGTCGTGCCGAGAGTGGTCAGCTCGCCAACGGACCCCGGTGCGGCGGACCTTGGGCGCTCGTACCGGCGAACCCCGCGGGTGCGCACCGCGTCTCCCCCTGTGCGGCTCCTGCTCCGCGGAGCCGTAACGGGGACGTCCTGGCATTCGTTGGAGCCGGACGTGGCAAGGGAGTACGACATGCGTCGATCGTTTCTGGCAGTCCTGGAACGCTTTCCCGCGGGCGGACCGCGCGGCAACCTGCCCGCGGAGGAGTTCGCGCGGGCCCGGCGCGCCGAGGGCGTCGCGGCCGAGGTCGTCATGGACCTGGAGTCGGACGCCTTCTGGGTGGTGGTGCGCGGCGCGCGGTGAACGGCGGCAAGGGGCGGCGGTCCGCGGGGGATCCTCCGGCGCGGGTGAGTGCCCGGGTCCGGGCAGCAGCTCGACTTCCGCGCCAGGAACGACGCGGTAGGACGCGGTAGTCGGCGGCGGACGAGGGCCGCCGCGTGCGGTCGTCCCCACGTGGTCGCGGTGAGCGTGCGGTCCAAGAGTTCCGCCGGTTCGGCGGACCGGTCGCGCCCGAGCAGGGGGGACACCGTCGCCGTCGGCACTCACCGATGGCTCGAACTCACGCTCTCCTCACCCTGGTTCTCAGGGCGTCTCACGCTTCCCGTGTTCGTCCCTTCCCCGTCCCACCGGTCCGGAGCGCCTGTCGGATCCCGCCGGTGGCCCGTACAGTGCGCGGGTCCAAAGTGATCGTTTGTACAGGGGGACGGAATGACTGCCCAGGGCACAGCGCCGGACGTGACGGTCGGATCGGTGCGCTCCGCCGACGGCACCGTCATCGGCTACCGCAGTTCCGGTTACGGTCCGGGGCTCTTGCTGGTGCCCGGGGCGTTCGCGCTCGCGGCCGACTTCGACGCTCTGGCCGGGGAGTTGGCGGACCGCTTCACGGTGCACGTCATCGAGCGGCGGGGACGCGGCGCGAGCGGCCCGCAGGGCGCCGCGTACAGCGCGGGGGCCGAGTGCGCGGACATCGAGGCCGTGCGCGCGGCCACGGGTGCGCGGTTCGTGTTCGGCCACAGCTTCGGGGGCTTCCTGACCCTGGAGGCCGCGCTGGCCGGTTCCGCCTTCGAGCGCATCGCCGTCTACGAGCCGGGCGTGTCCATCGACGGGTCCATCCCCGTCGACTGGGCCGAGCGGTGCCGCGAGCAACTCGACGCCGGGCAGCCTGCCGAGGCGTTCTTGACGTTCGTACGGGGCGTCAACCCCGAGACCAGCGGCAAGGCGCCGCGCTGGCTGCTGAGCCTGATCCTCCCGCTCGCCATCAAGAAGGCCGAACGGCTTCAGAAGCACGCCCTGTTGCCCGCCGCGATACGCGAACACGCCGAAATCGCCGCCCGGGACACCACGTTCCGCGAGTACGGGCACCTCACCCAGCCCGTACTGCTGATGGCGGGCAAAGAAGTCCGGAGCACCGGAGCGGGACGCGCGGCCCCGCGCATCCACGAGATCCTGCCCGGCTCCCGGTTGAAGCTCTACCCCAAGCTGGACCACTTCGGCCCCGAGACGGACCCCGCCCCGATCGCCGCAGCGGTGGCCGACTTCTTCCTTGAGGCACCCGACGCGTAACGGCGAGCCCTGGCATGGGGCGGTGCGGACCTTCGTGCACGGTACGGCTGCGGACGAGCCGTACCCCGCCGTCGACGACCTCGCCCGGCCGCCGCATGCCACAACAGCACCGCCACTCACAACAGCACCGCCTCCCACGAAAGCACCACCTCCTACGACAGCACCGCCGCGAGCCGCTCCGCGCCCGGCCCCGTGACCCCGGCGAGGCCCGCGGGCCGCCCCGTCGCCAGGAGCAGCAGGTCGCCCGCCGGGCCCTCGGCCCTGTCCGGTCCCCCACCCGTCGACCAGTCCGCGTCGGTCGCCACCAGGCGCACGCCCCGCAGCCGCTTCCCGGCGCCGTAGAACGGGCTCGACACGACGTGTCGAAGCGCCGCGACCGTCTGTTCGACGGGCATGGGGCGCACGCGGCCCAGGGGTCGCGCGACGTCCTGGCCGTGGACCAGGAAGTCGGTGAGCGGGTCCAACGGGGACGACATCGGCGCGCGGCGGGCCGAGCCCGCCGTCTCGCGGATCTGCGCGACGAGCTCCGCGGGCCCGAAGGCGCCCGCCCTCGCCTTCGCCGCGTCGAACTCCATCCGCTCCCAGTTGCCGCGCGCCTTGACCGCGCCCTTGAGCACGTCCTTGACCGTGGTGCGCGTCGACAGCGTCAGATGGGCCGCCACGTCGTGCACGGTCCAGCCGGCGCAGAGCGAGTCCGTCCGCCACTCGTGGCCGTCCAGGCCCTCCAGGAAGTCGGCGACGCCCAGCCTCTCGGCCTTCGTCCACTCCAGAATGCGATCGCGGTCCATGCCCATGCTCCTCACGCGGGATGCGGACGGTCCGGCGGACGGAACGGATCCGCCGCCGCCCGCCGCGGTGGTCTCGCAGCTATGACCACCGCTTCCCGGGCAACTGATCGCCCCGTCCGAGTGACCCGCGTCACTCCCCACCGGTCCAGCATGCTGGGGTCCCTCCCGAGTGGCGACCGGGAGGAATCCCCCGAAAGATCTGCCGCAGAAAAACTTCGAAGAAATTTCGGCGAGGGTGTCGATCCGGGCCCCTCCCGTTCGACAGAGGGGTGAGAGGCGGGGAGAGACCCCGCCCGCCCGACCGAGGAGTCACCATGCCGCGCTTCCTTACGCTGATCCGCGTCGACGAGAAGACCGCCCCCGAGGGCGGCCCCAGCCCCGAGCTCCAGGAGCGCATGGGCGCCCTGCTGGAGGAGATCACCAAGGCCGGGGTCATGCTCGACACGGCCGGTCTCGCCCCTGCCTCCGAGTCCACCGTGGTCTCCTGGTCCGGCGGCAGGCTGGACGTCACCGACGGCCCCTTCACCGAGAGCAAGGAGGTCGTCGGCGGCTACTCCATCGTCCAGGCCAAGGACAAGGCCGAGGCCGTGGAGTGGACCAGGCGCTTCCTCAGCACCCACGAGGAGTACTGGACCATCACCGCCGAGGTCAGGGAGATCGCCGAGGGCTGACCCGGCCCTCGCTTGCCGGTCCCCCGTACGGCTGCTCTGATGTGGCCGTGACGGGAGCGAGTACGACAGGTACGGCAGGCACGACGAACACCGGCGACACCGCGGACGCGGCGGGCGGGGCACGCACGGAGAGCACCGCCCGCACCGTCGAGACCGTGTTCCGGATCGAGTCCCCGAGGATCATCGCCGGGGTCGCCCGCATCGTGCGGGACGTGGGGATCGCGGAGGAGCTGGCGCAGGACGCCCTGGTCGCCGCCCTCGAACAGTGGCCGGGGGCGGGCGTGCCGGAGAAGCCGGGCGCCTGGCTCATGGCCACGGCCAAGCACCGGGCGATCGATCTCGTGCGGCGCAAGGAGACGTACGCGCGCAAGCTGGCCGAGGTGGGGCGGACGCTGGAGGACGTGCCGCCGCCCGAGCCCGCCGACCCCGACGGCATCGACGACGACCTGCTGCGGCTGATCTTCACCGCCTGCCACCCGGTGCTCTCCACCCCCGCCAGGGTGGCCCTCACGCTGCGGCTGCTCGGCGGGCTGACCACCGAGGAGATCGCCCGCGCCTTCCTGGTGCCCGAGGCGACCGTCGCCCAGCGCATCGTCCGCGCCAAGCGGTCGCTCGCCAGGGCGGGCGTCCCCTTCGAGGTGCCGGCCGCCGCCGAGCGCGCCGAGCGCGTCGCCTCCGTCCTCGAAGTCATCTACCTGGTCTTCAACGAGGGGTACTCGGCGACGGCCGGGGACGACCTCGTGCGCCCCGCGCTGTGCGAGGACGCCCTGCGACTGGCCCGCGTCCTCGCGGGCCTGATGCCGGACGAGGCCGAGGTCCACGGCCTGGCGGCCCTGGTGGAGTTCCAGGCGTCCCGGATCCCGGCCCGTACGGGACCCAAGGGCGAACCGGTGCTGCTCGCCGACCAGAACCGCACCCGCTGGAGCCGCCTCCTCATCGGGCGCGGCATCGAATCCCTGGCCAGGTCGGGGCTCGGCCCGCAGGCGGGGCCCTACGCGCTCCAGGCCGCGATCGCCGCCTGCCACGCGCGGGCGGTCCGCTACGAGGACACCGACTGGGCGGCGATCGCCGTGCTGTACGGGCACCTGGCGACGATCGCCCCTTCTCCGGTGGTGGAGTTGAACCGGGCGGTCGCCGTGTCGATGGCCGAAGGCCCTCGGGCGGGCCTGGCCGTCGTCGACCGCCTCGTGAACGAACCGGCCCTGGCCGCCTACCACTTGCTCCCGAGCGTCCGGGGCGACCTGTTGGAGCGGCTGGGGCGGGGCGCCGAGGCGCGGGCGGAGTTCGAGCGGGCGGCGTCCCTGACCCGCAACGCGCGGGAACGCGACCTCCTCCTGGCCCGCGCCGAGGCGAGCGGCGAGCGGGACGCCTGATCACGAGCCGGGGGTACGCGTCCCCCTTGCTTCCCCCCTGGCTTCACCGCTGACTTTCCTCCTTGCTTCCCCCCTGACCTTCCCGCGCAGCACGCTGGCGCCCGCTGCCGCGGCGACGAAGGCGAGGGCCACCAGCAGCGCGCTCGCCCACAGCGGAGCGCGGTAGCCGAGCCCTGCCCCGATGGCGAGCCCGCCCAGCGCGGGCCCGACGGCCGCGCCCACGTTGAACGCGGCCGTCGCGAAGCCGCCAGCCAGGGTCGGCGCGCCGTTCGCCGCGTACAGCACCCGTGTGATCAGCGTGGAGCCGACCGCGAAGGACAGTCCGCCCTGGACGAAGACGAGCACGAGGGCCGCCGCGGGGTGTCCGGCGCCGAGCGCGAAGAGTACCCATCCGGCGAGCAGCGCGGCCCCGCCGGTCGTCAGCAGCGGGACGGGGCGCGCGTCGGAGACCCGGCCCGCGAGGGTGACGCCGACGAAGGAGCCGAGGCCGAAGAGGGCGAGCAGCACGGGGACCCAGCTGTCGCCGAAGCCGGTCACGCGGGTGAAGAGGGGTTCGAGGTAGGTGAAGGCGCAGAAGGTCGCGCCGTTCACCAGGGCGCCCAGCAGCAGGGTCAACAGGAGGCGCGCGTCCCGAAGGGCGCGCAACTCGCTTCGCGCGTCGGGGACTTCGGCGCCCGCCTCGTCGGCAGGAACCGAGTGCGGGATCGCGAGGAGCGCGGGCACGGACAGGGCGACCACGGCCCAGAAGGCCGCGCGCCAGCCCCACTCCTGGCCCAGCAGGGCGCCGCCGGGGACTCCGGCGACGCAGGCGACGGTGACGCCGCCGAGCAGTACGGAGGTGGCCCGGCCCTTGGCGTCGGGCGCGACCAGCGCGGCCGCGGTGGCCACGGCGACCGCCAGGAATCCGGCGTTGGCCAGTGCCCCGACCACGCGGGTGACGAGCAGCACCCCGAAGCTGTGGGTGAGGGCTCCGACTACATGGGCGAGCAGGAAGGCGGCCAGGAACGCCAGCAGGGCGCCGCGCCGCGACCAGCGCAGGCTGAGGACGGACATCAGGGGCGCCCCGACGACCATCCCGACGGCGAAGGCGGAGGTGAGCGCTCCGGCGGCGGGCAGGGAGACGTCCATGTCGCGGGCGATGTCCGAGAGGAGCCCGGACAGCATGAACTCGGACGTGCCCTGGGCGAAGACGGCGAGACCGAGCAGATACACGGCAGGTGGCACAGCACAACTCCACGACGAAGCGGCGGTGTTCGGCGCGCGCCGGTACGAGGGCGCACGCGGTCACCGCGCGGAAAACGGGAACGGGGAAGGGAGTTACGGCTGTCCGACGGCGGTGCTCAGGGTCGACGGCACGCGCGACGGGCGCGGGCCGGACGGCACGGGAACGCCACCGGACGACCGGTGGCTAGAGTCTGTCGGACTCGGGGCTGGGCATGCGGGCACCTTAACCAGGCACGGGCAGCGGCGTCCACCGCGTAACACCCGCCTCGCCCCGACCCGCCCCGCCCCGCCGTCCACGCTCACAAACGGACGATCTTGTTTCCCTGCCGCCCCCGGCCTTCCGACTTTACGATCAAGCTCCGGCCTCCACGGGGGAGGCGCAGGTTTCACGAAAGAGGGAACCATGTCGAAGCTCTCCAGACGCTCACTGCTGGGCTACTCGGGAACCGCCGCCGCCGGAGCGGTACTCGCCTCAGGCGCCGCGGCAGAGGCGGCGCCCAAGCCGGAGGGCGCCCAGGCCTCCGAGGGCGCCACCGCCACCACCGCTGCCACCGCCACCACCGCCGAGAACACGGTCGTCTTCGCGCCGGGCACCAAGTTCTCCGCGGACACCAGCTACGGCGACGCGGACGAGTTCCTCTCCGTCACGTTCAGCGTGCGGACCGAGTCCGCGTCCGCGGCGCACGACATCTCCAACACCGAGATCGCCAACGCGATCAACCAGCTCGCCCAGTCGAAGGGCTGGCCCCCGCTGACCTTCTACGGCACGACCACCGCGCCGCTGACCTGATCGTCGGCCGCGCCCGTCGGGACCACGCCCGCGACGGGCGCGGCCGCGCCCCGCTCGGACCCGGGCCCTCAGCCCTTGCTCGACCCCAGCGTCAGCCCCGCGATGAAGTGCCGCTGGAGCAGCAGGAAGACGACGACCGTGGGCAGCGCGACGATCACCGAGCCCGCCGCCAGCAGGTTGTAGTCCGTGAAGAACTGCCCCCTGAGGTTGTTCAGCGCCGAGGTCACGGGCAGCTTCTCGCCGTCCGAGATGAAGACCAGCGCCCACAGGAAGTCGTTGTACATCCAGGTGAACTGGAGGGTGCCGAGGGCAGCGAGGGCGGGGCGGCACAGCGGCAGCGTGATGCGCCAGTACCGCGTCCAGACGCCCGCCCCGTCGACGACCGCCGCCTCCAGGATCTCCTTCGGGAGGGTGCGCATGAAGTTCGCCAGGACGAAGACGCAGAAACCGATCTGGAAGCCGACGTGCACGACGACGACCGCCCAGTAGGAGTCGAACATCGTCATCGAGTCGGACATCCAGTAGGGCAGCGGGATGCGGGTGAAGACGACGTACAGCGGGGTGACGAGCACCTGCTGCGGCAGCAGGTTGCCCGCGGTGAAGAGCATCAGCAGCACGATCGAGCCGCGCAGGTCGAGCCTTGAGACGGCGAAGGCGACGAAGGACGCGAAGAAGAGCACGATCAGCACGCCGGGGACGGCGATGATCAGGGTGTTGAGGAAGTACTTCGTCAACTCCGCGTCGGAGAAGGCCTGTCGGTAGTAGTCGAAGGAGAGCTTCCTCGGGAGCGAGAAGTAGCCGTGCTCGGACGTCTCGTCGTACGGGCGCAGCGAGGCGTACACCGCGAGGAGCAGCGGGGCCAGGAAGGCCAGCGAGACGGCCATGAGGAAGGCGTGCACGCCGAGGCGGCCGGGGCGCACCCGGCCGCGGCGCGGCGGCGCGGGGCGGCCGGGCGTCCTGGTGGTCGGCGGGGCGGGGGTGGCGGTGGTGGTCATCGGCTCTTCTCCCCGCGGATCTCCTGGACCAGGTACGTGACGACGAAGCCAAGCGAGACGGTCAGCAGGACCACGGCGACGGCGGAGCCGAAGCCGATCCTGGCGGCCTCGCCGACGATGTTGTCGGTGACGAGGACGGAGAGCAGTTCGAGCCCGTTGCGGCCCTGGTTGACGGCGTAGACGATGTCGAAGGCGCGCAGCGCCTCGATGACGGTGATGACTCCGACGACGACGTTGACCGGGCGCAGGGTCGGTAGCACCACGCGGAAGAAGGTCTGGCGTTCGTTCGCCCCGTCGATGGCCGCGGCCTCCTTGAGGGTGGCGTCCACGGCCTTGAGTCCGGCCAGGTAGAGGATCATGACGTAGCCGGTGTGCCGCCAGCCCGCGGCCAGCAGCACCATCCAGATGTTGAGGTCGGGGTCGCCGAGCCAGTCGGTGGGGTCGCCCTGGTTGCCGAGCATCGCGTTGAGCGCGCCCTGGTCGCGGGAGAAGACCAGTTGGGCGATGAAACCGACGACCGCGAGCGAGAGCACGACCGGCATGTAGAGGGTCGACTGGTAGAAGCGGCTGAAGCGCACTCCCCGGTCGATGAGGACGGCGAGGAGGAGGCCGAAGGGGGCGGCGACGAGGCCGAGGAAGGCCAGCCAGAGGAGGTTGTGGCGGACGGCGGGCCAGAACTGCGGGTAGCTGGTGAAGAGGTCGGCGTAGTTGTCCGTACCGACCCATTCGATGTCGCCGATGCCGTCCCAGCTGGTGAAGGAGAGGGCGATCGAGGCGAGGGTCGGGCCCCACACGACGGCGACGTCGAGCAGGACGGGCAGGCCGAGGAGTGCGCAGAGGACGGCGGTGTCGCGGGCGGTGAACCGCCGCGGGCCGCGTCGCCCGGCGCGTCTTCCTGGGGTGGGTGGCACGGGTCGGGCTCCCGTCGTCAGCCTTGCGCGAAGATGGTCTTCTTCTGCCGCTCGATGCCGTTGACCAGGCCGTCCACGTCCTTGGGGTCGTTGATGAAGCTCTGGATCGCGGGGATCATCACGGTCTGGGCGAAGTCGGGCCTGGTGTCGCGGTCGAGGAACTGCGAGATCTGTTTGGCGCCCGAGACGAGCTGGACCGCCTTCTTCTGGAGCGGGGTGTACGCGGAGGTGTCGGCCAGGTCGCTGACGGCGACGTTGTTCGGGTCGCCCGCCAGGTAGGCGTCCTCGGCCGGGCCGGTGGCGAGCCAGGTCAGGAGGTCCCTGGCGCTCGCCATGGCCTTCTCGTTCTTGAGGCTCTTGGACTTCTTCGCGAGGAGGAAGCCGTCGATCGGCGCCTCCACCGCGTCCTGGCCGTGCTCGGGGTCGATGACGGGGAAGGGGAAGAAGTCCAGGTCGGGGCGGTCCGCCGCGGGGAACTGGGCGCCGGGGTGCGGGAGTCCGAAAACCGCCATGCCGGTCTCGCGCTTCTGGAGGGTGGTGGCGGCCTCCTGCCAGGTGCGGCCGTTGGCGCCCGGGTGGCAGTACGGGAGGATCCGGCGCCAGGTGTCGAACGTCGCCTTGACGCGCTTGTCCGTCCACGCCTCCTCGCCCGCCATCAGGCGCTTGTGGAAGTCGTAGCCGTTGGACCGCATGTTGATGTAGTCGAAGGTGCCCATGGCGGGCCAGCCGTCCTTGTCGCAGAAGGCGATGGGGACGAGCCCGTCCTTCTTCATGCGGCGCGCGAGCGCGAGGTACTCGTCGAGGGTCTTCGGCGCCTCGTAGCCGTACTTGGCGAAGAGGCTCCTGCGGTGGAAGACGGCCCACGGATAGTAGTAGTACGGCGTGAGGTACTGCTTGCCGTCCTCGCCGGTCGACTGCGCCTTCAGCGCGGGCGTGAAGCCCCGGTACTCCGCCCAGAGGTCGCTGATGTCGTGCAGCAGGCCCTTCTTCGCGAAGAACTGCATGCGGTATCCGGCGAACCACATGAAGACGTCGTCCGGCTTGCCCTGGAGGTAGCGGTTGATGTTCGTCTGAAACGCGTTGTGGTCAACGGTGTTGACCCTGACCTTGCGCTTCTCCCGCGACTGTTTCGCGTACGCGGCGAAGGCGTCGGCGAACGCCTTCTTCGGCACCGCGTCGGACGCGTTGGACCCCACCCTGACGGTCTTGCCGTCGCCGCCGGGTCCGCCTCCGCAGGCGGCGAGGAGCGCGGGCAGCGTGACCGCTCCCGCGCCGACGGCCGTCGCCCGCAGAAGACCCCTGCGGGACGGGTGGGACGGGTAGGACGGGTGGGTCCGACGGGACCGGTCAACCGAATCCAACATCGAGTGCGTCATGTGCTGTCCTCCGAGCTCGAACCAGGTTCCAACCCAACACAACCGAACGCGAAGCTTGGATCACACTCTCAACTTGGGCCACAGTCAAGGCCCTTGGCCCAATCCTGGACAACCGTTACCCCAACTCTTCCAACAGACTCGAACAGGCTCTACCGTAAACGCGCGCCACGAACACGCACATGTCATCGTCCGATCACGCGTGAGTACGGAGGAACGCAAACGATGCGTCAACTTCCAGGCCGCACACCTCACCGCCGGGCCCGAGCGGTCGTCGGAGCGCTCGCCACCACCCTCATCGGCTGCGCGGGGCTGACCGCCCCGACCGCCACCGCCGCCCCGGCCCCCGCCCCCGCTCCCGCCGCGCGCACCGCAACCACCGCGGCCCCCGCGGCCCCCGCCGGAGGGCAGGCCCTCACCCCGCCCATGGGGTTCAACAACTGGAACTCCACCCACTGCCGGGCGGACTTCAACGAAGCCATGGTCAAGGGCATCGCCGACATCTTCGTCACCAAGGGGCTCAAGGCCGCCGGGTACGAGTACGTCAACCTCGACGACTGCTGGGCCCTCCCGCGACGCGACGCGAACGGCAGGCTCGTCCCCGATCCGGCGCGGTTCCCCAACGGGATCAAGGCGGTTGCCGACTACGTCCACGCCAAGGGGCTGAAGTTCGGCATCTACACCAGCGCGGGCACCAAGACCTGCAACAACGCGGGCTTCCCCGGCGGTCTCGGCCACGAGTACAGCGACGCGCGGCAGTTCGCGGACTGGGGCGTCGACTACCTGAAGTACGACAACTGCTACAACCAGGGCGTCGACGCCAAGCAGCGCTACACGACCATGCGCGACGCGCTCGCCGCCACCGGGCGCCCCATCGTCTACAGCATCTGCGAATGGGGCGAGAACGACCCCTGGGAATGGGCGGGCGACCTCGGCCAACTCTGGCGCACCACCGGGGACATCAGCGACACCTGGGGTTCGATGCTCTCCATCATGAAGCAGAACCTGCCGCTCGCCGCGCACGCGGGCCCCGGCCGCTGGAACGACCCCGACATGCTGGAGGTCGGCAACGGCGGCATGACCGACACCGAGTACCGCACCCACTTCTCGATGTGGTCCGTCATGGCGGCCCCGCTGCTGATCGGCTCCGACCTGCGCAAGGCGACCCCCGAGACGTTCGAGATCCTCGCCAACCGCGAGGTCATCGCCGTCGACCAGGACCCGCTCGGCAAGCAGGGCACCGTCGTCTCCTCCGAGGCCGGACGCTGGGTCGTCGCCAAGGAGATGGCGGACGGCAGCCGCGCCGTCGCGCTCTTCAACGAGACGGGCACCGCGCAGCGCGTCGCCACCACCGCGCGCGCCGTCGGACTGCCCGCCGCCCCCGCGTACAGCCAGCGCGACCTGTGGCGGCACGAGACGCACAACACCGCGGGCACCATCGCCGCGACCGTCCCCGCGCACGGCACCGTCCTGCTGCGGATCGCCCCCGACCCGAAGTGGTCCGAGCACCCGCCCGCCGTCGAACTCGGCCTGGACGAGACCCCGTTGGCGGAGGCCGGCAAGCCGGTGACGCTCACGGGCACGGTGCGCAACCTCGGCCGCACCCCGGCCGTCCGCACCGCCGTCGCCCTCACGGGACCCGCGGGCTGGCGCGTCGAGGCACTCTCCCCCACCGCGTCCCCCGCCCTCCCCGGCGGCCGCGCGCTGACCACCCGCTGGCGGATCACCGCACCCGCGGGGACGCCCACGGGGGCGTACGACATGGAGCTGACCGCCGCCTACCGCGCGCCGAACGGCAACCGCGCCGCCTCGTCGCTCCCGGTGCGCGCGCACGTGGCGGTGGCTCCTCCGGCAGGGACGTCGGCGCTCGGCGCGCTGCCGTGGCTGTCGGCCGACAACGGGTGGGGCCCCGTCGAGCGGGACCGCAGCAACGGCGAGAGCGCGGCCGGTGACGGCGGGCCGCTGACCATCGGCGGGACGGTGTACGCCAAGGGGCTCGGCGCGCACGCGGAGAGCGCCGTCGAGTTCTACACCGCGGGGGCCTGCGAAAGGGTGAGCGCGCTGGTCGGTCTGGACGACGAGACCGGCGTGCGCGGCACGGTCGCCTTCGAGATCTGGGCGGACGGCCGCAGGGTCGCCTCCAGCGGGACCCTCACGGGCGCGATGACCGCACGGGAACTGACGGCCGACGTCACCGGGGCCCGTACGGTACGGCTGGTGGCCACCAGCGCGGGCGACGGCGTCGACTCCGACCACGCGGACTGGGCGGAGCCCACCCTGAGCTGCTGAGCCGCGTCGACGCCACGAAGTTTCCGGGCGCCCCGCGCGCCCGGAACCTTCGCTCCGAGCGGCCGGTACGGTCCTCAGCCCCCGAATCCTCCGAATCCCCCGAGTTCCCCGAATCCGCCGACCCGCGCCCGGCCGGTGACGACGGCCCCGGCCGCCTCCTCCGGGACCCCTCCGGGCGGCACGGCGGCGGCCGCCGCGCCCACCAGGCCCGCGTCCGTCCCGGTCAGCGCGGGCACCACGGTCAGCCCCGCGACGAACGACAGCGTCGCGTACCGCCCCAGCGCCTCGCGCAGCGGCGCGAACAGCACCTCGCCCGCCTTGGACACCCCGCCGCCGATCACCGCGATGTCGATCTCCACCAGGGTCGCGGTCGCGGCGATCCCGGCCGCCAGCGCCTGCGCGGCCCGCTCGAAGGACGCGAGGGCCACCGGGTCGCCCGCGCGCGCCGCCGCCGCCACCGCCCCGGCCGACGCGTCGCCGTCGGGGCCGGGCCGCCAGCCGCCCTCCAGGGCGCGCCGCGCGATGTTGGGGCCGCTGGCGATCCGCTCCACGCACCCGCGCGAGCCGCAGGGGCAGGGGTCGCCGTCGAGGTCCACGCTGATGTGCCCGATGTGGCCCGCGTTGCCCGTGGGCCCCGGGTGCAGCCGCCCGCCCAGCACCAGGCCGCCGCCCACGCCGGTGGAGACCACCAGGCACAGGGCGTTGTCGTAGCCGCGCGCCGCGCCCTGCCAGTGCTCGGCCGCGGTCATCGCGACCCCGTCGCCGACGAGCGCGACCGGCAGTCCGCCGGCCGCCTTGCGCACCCGCTCGACCAGCGGGAAGTCCCGCCAGCCGGGGACGTTGACCGGGCTGACCGTACCGGCGGACGCGTCGACGGGCCCCGCGCTGCCGATGCCCACCGCGCTCACCGAGGCCCACAGCGGGGATCCCGCCAGCTCGGCCACGACCTCCTCGACCGCCCGCATCACCGTCTCGCCGTCCTCACGGGCGGGCGTCGGACGCCCGGCCCGCACCAGGATGCGTCCCGTGCCGTCCACCAGCGCGCCGGCGATCTTGGTGCCGCCGATGTCGAGCGCGGCGACGAGGTGCGTCTGCATGGATGCCGGTTCTCCCGATGAGCGTCCAGGTGGGCGGGTGCCCGACCATAGTCTCCTATTCTCCTGACAACGTTGTCCAGGGCCTATGCTCGACGGCACAGCCCGCACGTCCCCCCACCTGACGACAGGACAGCGCCCCGTGGCCGATCTCGCACCGTCCCGCTATGGCAATCGGCCCACGATGAAGGACGTGGCCGCACGGGCCGGGGTCGGCCTCAAGACCGTGTCACGCGTGGTGAACGGGGAGCCCGGCGTCACGCCCGACACCGAGCGCCGCGTCCAGGAGGCCATCGAGGCGCTCGGCTTCCGCCGCAACGACAGCGCGCGCGTCCTGCGCAAGGGCCGCACCGCCTCCGTGGGGCTCGTGCTCGAAGACCTCGCCGACCCGTTCTACGGTCCGCTGAACCGCGCCGTCGAGGAGGTCGCCCGCGCCCACGGCGCGCTGCTCATCAACGGCTCCAGCGCCGAGGACCCGGAGCGCGAGCAGGAACTGGCGCTCGCGCTGTGCGCCCGCCGCGTGGACGGGCTGATCGTGATCCCGGCGGGCGACGACCACCGCTATCTGGAGCCGGAGATCAAGGCGGGCGTCGCCACGGTCTTCGTGGACCGCCCCGCCGGGAAGATCGAGGCGGACACGGTGCTCACCGACAGCTTCGGCGGTGCCCGCGCGGGCACCGCCCACCTCCTCGCGCACGGCCACCGCAGGGTCGGCTTCATCGGCGACCAGCCGCGCATCCACACCTCAGTGGAGCGGCTGCGCGGCTATCACGCGGCGATGGCGGACGCGGGCATCGCCGTACGGGACGAGTGGGTGTCGCTCGGCTCCACCGCGCCCGAGCGCGTCACGGAGGCGGTCGCCGCGATGCTGTCCGGGCCCGAGCCGGTCACCGCGCTGTTCGCGGGCAACAACCGCGTGACGGTGACGGCGGTACGGGCCCTGAGCGGGCGCGAACACCCCGTCGCGCTGGTCGGGTTCGACGACATCGAGCTGGCCGACCTGCTCGGCATCACGGTCATCGCGCAGGACGCCGCCGCACTGGGCCGCACGGCGGCCGAGCTGCTGTTCCGGCGCCTCGACGGGGCCGCCGACGAACCGGCCCGCGTCGAGCTGGAGACCGTGCTGATCCCGCGCGGCTCCGGGGAGGTCCCGCCGTCAGCAGTGCGGTAGCCCCGGCACGGGCCGGTCGTTCTCGCCGCCCTTGATCCAGACGTCGCTCACGTACACGTTGGTGTTGCCGCTGTCGTCGTCGGTCCTGGCCCACCAGACGTTGGTCCACCGGCCCGAGGTCTCGCGGCGGCCGAGGTTGCTCTGGCAGTAGAAGTAGTTGGTGCCCGCGTTGAGGTGCCCGGCCCGCGAACCGTCCGCCCGGTAGGACACGGCGCGGCTCCACACCGTGCAGTTGTACTTGCCGCCGCCGATGGGGTGGCAGACCGGCGTCTCGGGCTGCTCCGCGCTGCCGCCTCCGCCGCCCGCGGGGGGCTTGGACTCGGTGACCGCCCCGGACGGCTTGGCGGTCGGGGCCTTGCGGGCGGGCTCGCGCGAAGAACCGGCGTCCGGGCCCGCGGACTTCGACGGCTTCGCCTCGTCGCCGTCCTTCCCGCCCTTGCCCTTCTCGCCCTTGCCCTCCTCGGACTTTCCCGGCTTCGGGCTCCGGGACCCACCCGGCTCGGCGGGCCCGGCGCCGGGCGCGACGTCGCCGTCCTCGCCGCCGGTCCCTGACTCACTCGGCGACGAACCCGCAGCCACAGGAGCGGACTTGGGCTTCTCGTCCTGCCCGGAGAGCAGGTACGTCACGCCGCCGCCCGCCAGGAGCACGGCCACCACGCCCGCGGCCACCAGCGCCCTGGAACGCCCGCCGCGCGCGGCGGGCTCGGGCGCGGGCGCACCGCCGATGCCGGTCGGGGGCACGGTCGCGGGAGGAACGGGAGAGAAGGGCCGCGCCGGGTACGGCGCCGGGTGCGGGGCTCCGTACGGCTGCTGCGGAGCCCCGAAGCCCTGCGGCGCGTCCTGCGCGGGCCCGAAGCCCGCGACCGGGGGCGCCGCCGCGTTCAGCACCGTCGGCACCCGGGCCGCGGCGCCGCCCGGCGACAGCGGCACCGTCGAACCGGTGCCGCCCTCGGACGCGACGGCGGACAGCAGCCGGGCCGCCGTCTGCGCGTCGGGCCGCATCGCCGGGTCCTTGTCCATCAACTGGGCCAGGATCGGGCCGAGTTCACCCGCGCGGCGCGGCTCGGGCAGCGGCTCCTGGACGATCGCACTCAGCGTCGACCAGGTGGAGGTGCGGCGGAACGGCGACGCGCCCTCGACCGCCGCGTACAGCGTCGCGCCGAGCGCCCAGACGTCGGACGCGGGTCCCGGCTCCTGGCCCTGGGCGCGCTCGGGCGCCAAGTAGTCCAGCGAGCCGACCAGTTCGCCGCTGCGCGTGAGGTGGGTGGACCTGCCGTCGCCCGGGTCGTCCATCGCGGCGATGCCGAAGTCGGTGAGGACGACGCGTCCGTCGTTCGCGAGCAGTACGTTGCCCGGCTTCACGTCGCGGTGCAGGACCCCGGCCGCGTGGGCGGCGGCGAGCGCCTGGAGGACCTTGGCGCCGATCCCCGCGGCCTCGCGCGGGTCCAGGACGCCGCGCCCGCCGAGCACGTCGTCGAGCGAGGGTCCGTCGATCAGCTCCATGACGATGACCGGGCGGCCCTCGTGCTCGGTGACGTCGTGGACGGCGATGACGCCGGGGTGGCTGACGCGGGCGGCGGCGCGCGCCTCGCGCTGCATCCGCACGCGCAGGTCGGCAAGCTCCGGCGAGGAGGCGTCGGTGTAGGTGCGCAGTTCCTTGACGGCGACCTCGCGGCCCAGGACCTCGTCGAAGGCCCGCCAGACGACGCCCATGCCGCCGCGGCCCAGCTGCGCGACGACGCGGTAGCGGCCCGCCACCAGCCGCGTGTTCTCCCCCGAAGACACCGCTGCCCCGATCCTCTGTACGAACGTGTGTGGTCGCGTACAGCCTACGGGGCGGCGGTGGCCGGTTTCCGGCGGGTGTTTACGGGTGTTACCGAGTCGTGGCGGTGAGGTCGCCGCGGCGCGGCGCGGCGAAGCCGTCCAGGGCGTCGCGGGTCAGGCCGGTGAGCTTCGCGACCTCGTCGGTGTCGAGCGCGCCGCAGTCGATGCCGCGCAGCAGGTAGGAGGCGAGCGCCTTGGCGGACGCGGGCTCGTCGGCGATGTCGCCGCCCGCCCGGTTGGCGTAGGCGGCGAGGCGGGCCGCGGCCTGCTCGAAGCCCTCGCGGTAGTAGGCGAAGACGGCGGCGTAGCGGGTGGGGATGTGGCCGGGGTGCATGTCCCAGCCCTGGTAGTAGGCGCGGGCCAGGGCGCGGCGGGTGAGGCCGTAGTGCAGCCGCCAGGCGTCGTGGACCTTCTCCGTCGTGCCGACGGGCAGGACGTTGGTGGAGCCGTCGGAGACGCGTACGCCGGTGCCCGCGGCGGCGACCTGCATGACCGCCTTGGCGTGGTCGGCCGCGGGGTGGTCGCTGGCCTGGTAGGCGGCGGAGACGCCGAGGCAGGCGCTGTAGTCGAAGGTGCCGTAGTGCAGTCCGGTGGCGCGGCCGTCGGCGGCGTCGATCATGCGGGCGACGGTGGCGGCGCCGTCGGGGCCGAGGATGGACTGGCTGGTCTCGATCTGGATCTCGAAGCCGATGCGCCCCGCGTCGAGGCCGTGCGCCTTCTCGAACGCCTCGACGAGCCTGACCATGGCGGTGACCTGCTCGGTGTACGTCACCTTGGGCAGCGTCAGCACGAGGCCTTCGGGCAGTCCGCCGTGCTCGACGAGCCCGGAGAGGAAGACGTCGAGGGTGCGGATGCCCCGGTCGCGCACGGCGGCCTCCATGCACTTCATGCGGATGCCCATGTACGGGGCGGCGGTGCCGTCGCGGTACGCCTGGGCGATCAGGCGGGCGGCGCGGGCGGCGTCCTGGTCCTCGTCGGCGCCGCCGTAGCCGTCCTCGAAGTCGACGCGCAGGTCCTCGATCGGCTCGCGCTCCAGCTTGGCGCGCACCCGGCCGTGGACGTCGTCCGCGAGGTGGTCGGGCAGGCCGAGCACGGCGGCGAAGGTGGCGGCGTCGGGGGCGTGCTCGTCGAGCGCGGCGAGCGCCCGGTCGCCCCAGGAGCGGACCGTGTCGGCGGCGAAGGCGTCGCCGGGGACGTAGACCGTGTGGACGGGCTGGCGGCCTCCCGGGTCTCCCGGGTAGCGGCGGGCCAGCTCGGCGTCGACCGGGGCGAGGGAGGCGCTGATGCCCTCGCTGACCGCGCCGGCGAGGCTCGTTGCCACGATCTCCTGCTGACCCATTTCCCGTTCCCTCCACACTTTCGGCGTTTCCGCTTCCCGGAATCATCAATCCGTATGGCGAAGTTAACGGCCGCCCCTCATTCGCGTCAATGGTCGCCGGAAAGCGGCGGGGGCCGCCCGGTGAAGATCACCGCGCGGCCCCCGTCGGAAGCGAACGAGCAGGTCAGCCCTTGCGGGACTGGATCTCCTCGGTCAGCTGCGGGACGACGTCGAAGAGGTCGCCGACCACGCCGTAGTCGACCAGGTCGAAGATCGGGGCCTCGGCGTCCTTGTTGATGGCCACGATGGTCTTCGAGGTCTGCATGCCCGCGCGGTGCTGGATCGCGCCGGAGATGCCGGACGCGATGTACAGCTGCGGGGAGACCGACTTGCCGGTCTGGCCGACCTGGCTGGAGTGCGGGTACCAGCCGGCGTCCACGGCGGCGCGCGAGGCGCCGACGGCGGCACCGAGCGAGTCGGCCAGGGACTCGATGACGTGGAAGTTCTCGGCACCGTTGACGCCGCGGCCGCCGGAGACCACGATCGCGGCCTCGGTCAGCTCGGGGCGGCCGGTGGACTCGCGCGGGGTGCGCGAGACGACCTTGGTGCCGGTGGCCTGCTCCGAGAAGGAGACGGCCAGGGCCTCGACCGCACCGGCGGCCGGGGCGGCCTCGACGGCGGCGCTGTTGGGCTTGACCGTGATGACCGGGGTGCCCCGGGAGACCCGGGACTTGGTGGTGAAGGAGGCGGCGAACGCGGACTGCGTCGCGACCGGGCCCTCGGCACCGGCCTCCAGGTCCACGGCGTCGGTGATGATGCCGGACTCGATGCGGACCGCGAGGCGCGCCGCGATCTCCTTGCCCTCGGCGGAGGACGGGACGAGCACGGCCGCCGGGGACACGGCGTCGTGGGCGGCCTGGAGGGCGTCGACCTTCGGCACGACGAGGTAGTCGGCGAACTCGGGGGCGTCGGCGGTGAGCACCTTCACCGCGCCGTGCTCGGCGAGCACGGCGGCGGTGTCGGCGGCACCGTTGCCGAGCGCGACGGCGACGGGCTCGCCGATGCGGCGGGCCAGCGTCAGCAGTTCCAGGGTGGGCTTGCGGACGGCTCCGTCGACGTGGTCGACGTAGACGAGAACTTCAGCCATGGGACTTCAATCTCCTGCGAACGAAAGAACGGGGGCGGTGGGTGGGACGGCCGAAGCTCAGATGAACTTCTGGCCCGCGAGGAACTCCGCGAGCTGCTTGCCGCCCTCGCCCTCGTCCTTGACGATCGTTCCGGCGGTGCGGGCCGGACGCTCGTCGGCGGAGTCGACCGCCGTCCAGGAGCCCTCCAGGCCGACCTCGTCCGCGTCGATGTCGAGGTCGTCCAGCTCCAGCGACTCCACCGGCTTCTTCTTGGCGGCCATGATGCCCTTGAAGGACGGGTAGCGGGCCTCGCCCGACTGGTCCGTCACGGACACGACGGCCGGCAGGGCCGCCTCCAGCTGCTCGGAGGCGGTGTCGCCGTCGCGGCGGCCCCTCACGACGCCGCCGTCGACGGAGACCTCGGAGAGCAGCGTGACCTGCGGGACGCCCAGGCGCTCCGCGAGGATCGCCGGGAGGACGCCCATGACGCCGTCGGTGGAGGCCATGCCGGCGACGACCAGGTCGTAGCCGGTCTTCTCGATGGCCTTGGCGAGCACCAGCGAGGTGGCCATGACGTCGGAGCCGTGCAGGTCGTCGTCCTCGACGTGGACCGCCTTGTCGGCGCCCATCGACAGCGCCTTGCGCAGCGCGTCCTTGGCGTCCTCGGGGCCCACGGTGAGGACCGTGATCTCGGCGTCGTCGTCGGCCGCTTCCTTGATCTGAAGCGCCTGCTCCACCGCGTACTCGTCGAGCTCCGACAGCAGGCCGTCGACGTCCTCGCGGTCGACGGTCAAGTCCTCGGCGAAGTGCCGGTCGCCGGTGGCGTCGGGCACGTACTTCACACAGACAACGATCCTCAAGCTCACGCCGGCTCTCCTACTGCAATCGTCTATTTCTTGGCTGCCTCGTTGCAGGCAGCATAGGCGCCTCACGGGGCGGTTTCCGGTCGGGGCGACCACCGCTCCGAACGAAATATTACTCGCCAGTACACCCAGTTCATTCCCACTAAGCAAGCGCTTCGAACTGTGACCTTGCCAACGCTCCGTAATCGTCCCTCACCGGGAACTCTCAGTCGCGCAGAGCGTTGAAGCGTCCTTGGTGGTAGACCAGCGGCCGGCCCTCGCCCGTCGGGTCGCCCGCGACCGCCTCGGCCACCACGATCCGGTGGTCGGCGGCCGGGACCCGGGCCACCACGCGGCAGACCAGCCACGCCAGCACGCCGCCGAGCACCGGCACCCCTTCGGGGCCCGTACGCCATTCGGTGGGGGCGGCGAAGCGGTCGGCGCCGCTGCGGGCGAAGGTGGCGGCCAGCTCGCGCTGGTGCTCGCCGAGTATGTGCACGCCGATGTGCTCGGCCCCGGAGATCACCGGCCAGCTGGAGGAGGTGACGCCGACGCCGAAGGAGATCAGCGGGGGCTCGGCGGCGACGGAGTTGAGCGAGGTGGCGGTGAAGCCGACCGGCCGCTCACCGGCCGCGGTGATCACCGCGACGCCCGCGGCGTGCTGCCGGAAGACCGAGCGCAGCAGGTCGGGGGAGGCGGTCAGGGACGTACGGAAGTCGGATGTAGCCGTCATGGAGTTGTCCTTCTGCGAGGGGGGCGTACGACGGGGGCCTTGGGTCACTCAGGCACCCGGACAGCGCGCACTCGCATGGCGGCCGAGGTCCACGTGGGCCCGGCCGTAGAGAAGGATCCGCGGCGGCATAGCGTCAGACTGACGATGTGTGGCGGTTGCAGTCAAGCCTGTTTTCCCCTCATGGGAGATGGATCACGAAGGGTTTCGGTCCGCCGGGCCCCGCACCGCGGCGCCGAGCGCCGCGTAGACGTCGACCTTGCGCGGCTGTCCGGCGGCCCGGCGCACGACGCGGCCCGCCGCGTCCAGCACCAGCACGGTGGGGGTCCTGTCGATGCGCAGCGCGCGGACGAGCTCCAGGTGCGCCTCGGCGTCCACCTCCACGTGCGCGACGCCCTCGACCACGCCCGCGACCTCGGCGAGCGTGCGCCTGGTGGCCCGGCAGGGCTGGCAGAAGGCGCTGGAGAACTGCACGAGCGTGGCCCGCTCCCCCAGCTCCGCACCGAGGTCCGCCGCGCTCAGCCGCATCGCGTCCACCGCCCCTTACCGCCCTTCCGTCCGACACGTCCGGACCACGGCCTCCTACCGTGCCCCACAGCGTCAGCAGCGCCGCACGCCGTGGCATTCCCCGCGCTCACCTGGGCGACAGTGACGAGAATCTCCCCGTGCGCACCCGTCAGGACTGGCCACCGGAGCGCGCATACGGCACGATCTGCCACAACGCCGAAAACCTACGGCAGCGTAACTTCAGCCGGGAGAACCTCCCCAGGCACGTGAAGAAGGGTCTTCCCCTGATGGCAGAACTCGTCTATCGGCCGGTCGTCGGCGCGGCTCTCGGGCTCTTCAAAGCGCTGGACCTGAAGATCGACACTCAGGGTTCCGAGCACATTCCGCGGACCGGTGGCGCCGTCCTGGTCAGCAACCACATCGGATACATGGACTTCATCTTCTCCGGCCTCGCCGCCCTGCCGCAGAAGCGCCTGGTGCGCTTCATGGCGAAGGAGTCGGTGTTCCGGCACAAGATCTCCGGCCCCCTGATGCGCGGGATGAAGCACATCCCGGTCGACCGCAAGCAGGGCGAGGAGGCGTACAAGCACGCGCTGGCCTCGCTGCGCTCCGGCGAGATCGTCGGCGTCTTCCCCGAGGCGACCATCTCGGAGTCGTTCACGCTCAAGAGCTTCAAGTCGGGCGCCGCGCGCCTGGCGCAGGAGGCCGGGGTGCCGCTGATCCCGATGGCGCTGTGGGGCACGCAGCGGCTGTGGACCAAGGGCCGCCCGCGCAACCTCAAGCGCAGCCACATCCCCGTGACGATCCGGGTCGGCGAGCCCATGGAGGCCCCCACCGACCAGTACGCGGGCGCGATCACCCGGCGGCTGCGCGAGCGCTGCCAGGAGCTGCTCGAAGCGGCGCAGCGGGCCTATCCCGTACGTCCCAAGGACGCCTCGGACACCTGGTGGGTCCCGGCGCACCTCGGCGGCACCGCGCCGACCCCGGCGCAGCTGCGCGAGGCCGGCTGACCGGGCCCCGGCCCGGCGCAGAAACGTCACTGCCGCACCTCGGGGGCGGGTCCGCGACGTGCGGGCCCGCCCTTGCGGCGTTACGACCCGCGGCGTCACGGCCCGCGGCGTCACGGCCCACGGCGTCACGGCATGCGGTGTCCCGGCCCGCGGCGCTACGCCGACTCCGGTTCGCGCACGGTGACGCGCGCGCCGGGGCTCAGCTTCTCCAGCGACCGGGCGAGCTCCTCGCCCGCCGCCCGCAGTTCGCCCGGCGTCATGGGCGCCAGGGACTCCAGCAGGAAGACCGCGTTCACGGTCTCCTCCTCGATGCGGGTGCGCGGGCCCTGGCGCCAGTTCCAGCGGCGGCAGGTGACGCCCCGCCCGTCGCACCAGACGATCTCGCCGGGCTCCGGGTGCTCGACGCTCTCCTCGCCGCCCGCGACGGTCACGAACGGCTCGTCGCCCGCGGCCCGTACGAGCCTCATCCCGCCCTCGATGCGGTCCAGGTCCTCGCCGCCGACCGGGATCAGACGGGCCACGCTGACCGCGTTGTAGGCGTCGACCAGCAGGTTGATCCGGGGCAGCCCGCCGTCCGCGAGCGCCCGCTTGGCCAGCGCCTCGGCGGAGTTGCGGGTACGGGAGGGCTTGGCGCCGAACGCGGTGTACGCCGCGCGCCAGGCGGCGACGTGCGGGTCCTCGTGCGGCGCGCGGCCGGCCAGGCGCTCGGCGAGGCGCCGGGCCGCGTCGTCGAGGAGCGCGGAACTCTCCTCGCTGCTGGGCCCGTTGACCAGGCCGTGGGCCTCGACGGCGAGGTGGGTGAAGCCGGGGACCAGGGTGCGCACGTCGTCCGCGACGGTGAAGTTGAGCGTCATGCGGTTCACCATAACGTACCCACAAGTCCACTCCACTGGACTCCCCTGGTCATGAGAAAGCGCCCCCGCAGGGGCGCTCCTCACACGGACCGGCTGCTCAGCGGGCCATTTCCTCCTTGAGGGCGAGCAGGAACGCGTCCACGTCGTCCTCGGTGGTGTCGAACGAGCACATCCAGCGCACGTCGCCCGCCGCCTCGTCCCAGAAGTAGAAGCGGAACCGCTTCTGCAGCCGCAGGCTCACGTCGTGGGGCAGCCGCGCGAAGACCGCGTTGGCCTGCACCGGGTACAGGATCTCCACGCCGTCGACCGATCGCACGCCCTCCGCGAGCCGCTGCGCCATGGCGTTGGCGTGCCGCGCGTTGCGCAGCCACAGGTCGCCGGCGAGCAGCGCTTCGAACTGCGCCGAGACGAAGCGCATCTTGGAGGCGAGCTGCATCGACAGCTTGCGCAGGTGCTTCATGTGGCTGACCGCGTCCGGGTTGAGGACGATCACGGCCTCGCCGAACATCATGCCGTTCTTGGTGCCGCCGTAGGACAGCGCGTCCACGCCGACCGCGTTGGTGAACGCCCGCATCGGGACGTCGAGCGACGCGGCCGCGTTGGCTATCCGGGCGCCGTCGAGGTGCACCTTCATGCCGCGCTCGTGGGCGTGCTCCACGATGGCCCTGACCTCGTCCACGGTGTAGACGGTGCCCAGCTCGGTGTTCTGGGTGATCGAGACGACCTGCGGCATCGCGCGGTGCTCGTCCTCCCAGCCCCACGCCTGCCGGTCGATCAGCTCGGGCGTGAGCTTGCCGTCGGGCGTCGGGACGGTGAGCAGCTTGAGGCCGCCCATCCGCTCCGGGGCGCCGCCCTCGTCGACGTTGATGTGGGCGCTCTCGGCGCAGATCACCGCGCCCCACCGGTCGGTGAGCGCCTGGAGCGCGGTGACGTTGGCTCCCGTGCCGTTGAAGACCGGGTAGACCTCGGCCCGCTGCCCGAAGTGGCTGTGCCCGATCCGCTGGAGGTGGTCGGTGTACTCGTCCTCGCCGTAGGCGACCTGGTGGCCGCCGTTGGCGAGGGCTATCGCGGCGAGCACCTCCGGGTGGATCCCGGCGTAGTTGTCGCTCGCGAAACCGCGCACCTGCGGGTCGTGGTGCCTTCGGGCGGCGGTCTTCACGGTTGCGGGGTCAGCCACAGACGCTTTCCATTCACTTCGGCCGCGGTCCTGTCCCAGACTCCGGCGATGGCCTCGGCCAGCTCCGTGACGTCCGTGAAGCCCGCGAACTTCGCGTTCGGGCGCTCGGCACGCATCGCGTCGTGCACCAGCGCCTTGATGACGAGGACGGACGCGGCGGTCTTCGGCCCGTCCTCACCCCCAGCTTTACGGAAAGCGTCACCGAGTGCCAGCGTCCATGCCTCGGCCGCGGCCTTGGCGGCGGCGTAGGCGGCGTTGCCCGCGGTCGGCTTGGAGGCGCCGGCCGCGCTGATGAGCAGGTAGCGGCCGTTGTCGCCGCGGGAGAGCCCGGCCTCGAAGGCGAGCGAGGTGTGCTGCACGGTGCGGATCAGCAGCTTCTCCAGGAAGTCCCAGTCCGCCAGGTCGGTCTCGGCGAAGGACGAGCTGCCGCGCCAGCCGCCGACGAGGTGCACCAGGCCGTCGATGCGGCCGAACTCCTTCTCGGTCTTGTCGGCCCAGGCGCGCGTCGCCGCCAGGTCCAGCAGGTCCACGGTGTCCCCGGTGACCGTGGCGCCGCCGTGGGCGTACCTGGCGCTGTCGACGGCCTCCGCCAGGCGCGCCGCGTCCGCGTCGGCCGCGACCACCGTGGCGCCCGCCTCGGCGAGCCTCAGCAGGGTGGCGCGTCCCGCGGGTCCCGCGGCTCCCGCCACGGCCACCACGGCTCCGTCCAGTGTTCCCTTGCTCATGGGTACCGCCTCCTCAGTCACTGCGCTCACGCCGCGGCCCTCCCCGCGCTCTCGGCGGTGATCCCCCTGGTCGAGGCGATCACGCCCTTGAGCTTCTTGGAAAGCGCCTCATAGAACATGCTGAGCGGAAACTCGTCGGGAAGCACGTCATCGACGAGCTTGCGCGGCGGCAGCGACAGGTCGAGCGCGTCCGGGCCCTTGGCCCAGCGGGAGCCCGGGTGCGGGGCGAGGTAGGTGGAGACCAGCTCGTACGCCTTGAACCAGTGGACCAGCTTCGGCCGGTCGATGCCGGCCCGGTACAGCTCCTCGATCTCGCCGCAGAGCTGGTTGGTGACCTCGGGGGCGCGCTGCCAGTCGATGTGCAGCTGGTTGTCGGTCCAGCGCAGCACGTCGTGCTTGTGGAGGTACGCGAAGAGGAGCTGGCCGCCGAGTCCGTCGTAGTTGCGGACGCGGTCGCCGGTGACCGGGAAGCGGAACATCCGGTCGAAGAGGACGGCGTACTGCACGTCGCGGCCGTGCGCGTTGCCCTCGGCCTCCAGCTTCACGGCCTCCTTGAAGGCGGTGAGGTCGCAGCGGAGCTCTTCGAGCCCGTACATCCAGAACGGCTGGCGCTGCTTGATCATGAAGGGGTCGAAGGGCAGGTCGCCGTGGCTGTGGGTGCGGTCGTGGACCATGTCCCAGAGCACGAACGCCTGCTCGCAGCGGGCCTGGTCGCCGACCATCTCCTGGATGTCCGCGGGCAGTTCGAGGCCCAGGATGTCCACGGAGGCCTCGGTGACCTTGCGGAAGCGGGCCGCCTCGCGGTCGCAGAAGATGCCGCCCCAGCTGAACCGCTCGGGGGCCTCGCGCACGGCGATGGTCTCCGGGAAGAGGACGGCCGAGTTGGTGTCGTAGCCCGAGGTGAAGTCCTCGAAGGTGATACCGCAGAACAGCGGGTTGTCGTAGCGGGTGGCCTCCAGCTCGGCGAGCCACTCCGGCCAGACCATGCGCAGCACGACCGCTTCGAGGTTGCGGTCCGGGTTGCCGTTCTGCGTGTACATCGGGAAGACGACGAGGTGCTGGAGCCCGTCGGCGCGGCCCTGGGCGGGCTGGAAGGCCAGCAGCGAGTCCAGGAAGTCCGGTACGGCGAAGGCGCCGTCCGCCCACTTGCGCAGGTCGGCGACGAGCGCCTGGTGGTACGCGGCGTCGTGCGGCAGCAGCGGGGCGAGGTCGACGACGGCTCCGGCCACGCGCTCCACGGCCGCGTCGGCGGCGGCGCGGGTCGGGGCGCCCTCGGCGTCGAAGTCGATCGAGCCGTCCTTGGACTGCCAGGGCCTGATCTCCTCGACCGCGGCCTTGAGCACGGCCCAGGACGGGTGGTCGATCACCCGCGAGGCAGTGGATATGCCCCCACCGGCAGCTTCCTGCACCAGAATTTGCGTCATGTCACTTCCTCCACGGGAGAACCTCGCGTCAAGACACCGTATCCATGTGCGGTTCTTCCGGACAAGAGGGGCTGAGTAAATTATCCTGCCGACCCCCCATGGTCGCCGGAAGTTTTCCTGTGATGCACCACTGATGCAGCCGATGCGGCCGCCTTCGAAGGCGAGTGGGGAGGGGGTGCACAGGTCCGTGCCGGGGCTCGGCGACGCGGGCGGGGAGACGGGCGGCGGCACGGAAGGCAACGCGGAAGGCAACGCGGCGCCGGGGCGCGCCCACGCACGGGTGACACTGCTCGCACCGGACGGGCGCGCGCCGGTAGGACGGGCACGCACCTCCGTACCGCCGCCGCCCCTGGGAGTCGTACCGCATGAGCACCCGCGCCGTACTGGTCGCAGCCCTCATCACCGGGTTCATCCTGGGCGTCGCGGGGGCCAGAACCGGGCATACCGCACCTCTGGGACCCGTGCACACGCAGGGTCCCGCGTTGAACACGGGCCGCTAGCGTCCGTGCCGTGCGGGGCGCCCGGCTCCGCGCGGGAGCCGCCGTCGACGGAAGCGAGACAGCCTTGTCGTTCCTGACCATCGGCCACCGCGGAGTGATGGGCGTCGAGCCCGAGAACACCCTGCGCTCCTTCGTACGCGCCCAGCGGTGCGGCATGGACGCCGTCGAGCTGGACCTGCACCTCAGCAAGGACGGCGCGCTCGTCGTCCTGCACGACGCCGACGTGGACCGCACGACCGACGGAAGCGGTCCGGTCGCCGAGAAGACGCTCGCGGAGCTGCGCGGGCTCGACGCGGGGCGCGGCGAGCGGATCCCGACGTTCGACGAGGTACTGGCGGCGGTGAGCGCGCCGCTCCAGGCCGAGATCAAGGACGTGGCCGCGGCCCGCGCGCTCGCGGAGCTGATGCGCCGGCACGATCTGGCGGGGCGGGTCGAGGTGTCGTCGTTCCACGACGAGGCCGTCGCCGAGATCGCCTCGCTGGTGCCGGGCGTGCGCACCGTGCTCATCGCCGACAGGTGGGGCGGCGACGTGGTGGACCGGGCGCGGGCCGTGGGCGCGGGGTCGCTGGCGCTGAGCATCCGCAGACTGACGCTGGAGACGGTGGAGGCGGCGCACGCGGCGGGCCTCAAGGTGATCGGCTGGGTGGTGAACACCCAGGAACAGCTGCGGCTGGCTCGGGCACTGGAGCTGGACGGGGTGACGACGGACTTCCCGGAGATCCGCAGGACGGGCCGGTTCACGGCCTGAGCGGAACCCGAGCAGAACCTGAGCGGAAACCGAGCGGCAGGGGGCGCGCCTCGCGGGGCGCGCCCCTTTACCGCTTACCGCGCGTGGGGCTCCTGGCCGAGTTCCTTCTCCAGGCGCTCGAACTCCAGGTCCGGCCTGCGCGGGACGCCGAACCGCTCCTGGCCGTAGGGGAAGGGGCTCCTCTCGCCGGTGCGCCGGTAGCCGCGCCGCTCGTAGTACGCGATCAGCTCGTCCCGTACCGAGATCACCGTCATCTGCATCGTCCGCACGCCCCACCGTTCGCGCACGTCCCGCTCGGCCTCCGCCAGGATGAGCTTGCCGAGGCCCGCGCCCTGGAGGCCGGGGCGCACCGCGAACATCCCGAAGTAGGCGGCGTCGCCCCGGTGTTCGAGCTGGCAGCAGGCCACGAGATCGTCGTCCCGCTCGACCACCAGCAGGCGGCTGCCGGGGGCCCTGACCACCGCGAGGACGCCTTCGGCATCGGTCCTGGTGCCGTCCAGCAGATCGGCCTCCGTCGTCCAGCCGGCGCGGCTCTCGTCGCCCCGGTAGGCCGACTCGATCAGCTCGACCAGTCCGGGGACGTCCGCGTCGGTGGCGTCGCGGAAGCGGAGCAGGGCGGTGTCCGCGGTCTCCATGGTGGCTCTCCGTTCTCAGCAGTGCTCTCGTGCCCCAGGACAGTAACCCCGTCCGGCCCCTGCCCGGAGCCGCGTGCTCCCCGCGTACCCCCGTGCGCCGGGTACGGACCGCCGGGTGCGGGCATCGACCCCTCGACACGTCGATCGGGGAGGTACGCCGTGCACGGACCGGCGATGTCCGGCTGGCTCCTGGTGGCGCTCTGCGCCGCCACGGGCGCGTACTGCCTGCTGCGCATGCGCAGCGGGAGCGGGGCCGACGAGCGCGGTTCCGCGCGGGGCGAGGCGGTGATGGGGTTCGGGATGGCCGCGATGGCGGTGCCCGCGGCGGTGGTCGCGCCGCCGGAGTGGAGCTGGCTGGTGTACGCGGCGGTGTTCGGCGCGGCCGCGCTGCGCGCACTGTGGCTCGCCCGGCGCGACGCCCACCACCTGCACCACCTGGTGGGGTCGCTGGCCATGGTGTACATGGCGGTGGCGATGGCCCCCGGCGCGGGCGGCGGGGGCGGTGCGCACGCCGGGCACGGCGGAGGCGGCGGGACCGGCGCGGGGGCGGCGGGCGCGGGCGGGATCCCGCTGCTGACCGGGGTGCTGGTGCTGTACTTCGCGGGGTACGTGCTCCTCGCGGGCGCGCGCCTGGTGCCGGTGGCGTCGACCGCGGGGGGCAGCGGGGTCGCATGGGGGGCGCGGCCGGAGCTCGCGCTGGCCTGTCGGCTGTCGATGGGGCTCGCGATGCTCACGATGCTGCTCACGCTGTGAGGACGTCCGTGCCGCTCGCCGTGCGAGGGCGTCCGCGCCGCTCACGCCGTGAGGGCGTACGCCCGGGAGCGCGCCCCTGAGGACGCGTCTGCGGGAGCCCGCGGGCCGCGCCGCGCGAGGCGCGTCCCGTGGCGTGCGTCACTTGGGCGCCACCGCCGTACCCCGGGGCGGCTCCCCGCTCATAGGCTGGGGCCATGCTGCTCTCCCTAGCGCTGCTGATGCTCGGTGCCCTGGCTGCCGTGGTCGCGCCCCGCCTGCTGGCGCGGGCGCAGTGGACCGAGCGCGAGCCCGTGGTGGCGCTGTGGGTGTGGCAGTGCGCGGTGGCCGCGGTGCTGCTGTGCTTCGCGCTGTCGATGACGTTCAGCGCGGCGGCGGCCTGGCAGGCGGTGCGCGGCCGGGTCTTCGCGCCCGCGCCGCACTCGGTGGTCGAGGCGTACGCCCTGGCCGAGTACGGCCCGTGGTCCGCGGTGATCGCGGTGGTCCTGGCCCTCGGCGGACTGTGGACGGGCGCGATGCTCACGCGCGAGGTCCGCGGGGCCCGCCGGGAGCGCAAGCGGCGGCGCGCCGAACTCCTGGTGCGCGCGCCCCTGATGCCGGGCGAGGAGCCCGACGGTCCGCTGGTGCTGCTGGAGGCGGAGCGGCCCGACGCGTGGTGGCTGCCCGGCGCCGCGCCCCAACTGGTCATCACCACCGCCGCGTTGCGCCGTCTGAAAGGACGTCAGCTCGATGCGGTGCTCGCCCACGAGCAGGGGCACGCGCGGGCGCGGCACGACTGGCTGCTGCACTGCTCGGGCGCACTGGCCTCGGGCTTCCCGCAGATCCCGGTGTTCGCCGCGTTCCACGCCGAGATGCACCGGCTGGTCGAGCTGGCCGCGGACGACGTCGCCTCGCGCAGGTTCGGGCGGCTGACGATCGCCCTCGCGCTGGTGGAACTGAACGAGGACAAGGGGGTGTTCGGGCCCTGCCCGACGCCGCACGCGCAGCTTCCGCAGCGTGTGAACCGCCTCCTGTCCCCGGTCCCCCGCCTGACGGCGGGCCGCAGGCTGCGGCTGACCGCGGCCGCTTCGCTGGTCCCCGTGGTTCCGGTGCTGCTGGCCTTCGTACCGGCACTGCGGGCGCTCGGTTAGTCCTTACGGCCTTACGGCCCCGGGGCCCTCTACCGTCCGGGGGCCCTCACCGCCCGGGGAACCTTACGGCGGGCGGGGACGGCGGCGCGGTTGTGGCCCGTCGCACGCGGCATCGGGGAGGATCGGGGCATGCACTCCCCGCCCCTCACGCCACCGACGCACACCCCGCACCGACGGGCGCTCCTCACGGCGGCCTTGTGCGGTGCGCTGTCCCTCGCGCTGCTGGTGCTGGTCGCCGTCGAATGGTCGCCCCTGATGCGCCTGGACCGCGCGATCGCCGACGGCCTGCACGGCTGGGCGGTGGACTCCCCCGGGCTCACCCGTGCCAACCGGGTGCTCTCCGACTGGGTGTGGGACCCCTGGACGATGCGCGCCTTGACGGCGGTGGCCGTGCTGTGGCTGCTGCGGGCCGGGGAGCGGTCGCTCGCGCTGTGGATCGCGGTGACGAGCGTGGCGGGCACGCTGGTGCAGCAGGGCATGAAGGCGGCGGTGGGGCGCGAGCGCCCCGAGTGGCCCGACCCGGTGGACTCCGCGCACTACGCGGCGTTCCCCTCGGGCCACGCCATGACGGCGGCGGTCACCTCGGGCCTGCTCCTGTGGCTGCTGGCCCGCGCCGCCCCGTCACGCACGGCGTGGCGCTGCGCCCTGGCGGCGGCGACGGTCTCCGTGGTGGGCGTGGGCCTGACGCGCCTGTACCTGGGCGTGCACTGGTTCACGGACGTCCTGGCGGGCTGGCTCCTGGGCGCGGCGGCGGTGGGCCTGGCGGTGACGACGTACGGCCGCCGCCGGTCCTCCTGAAACGAGCCGCTCCTGAGACGAGCCGCTCCCCGAACGACCCGGCGCCGCTCCTGAAGCGTCTCCGGGGCCCTGTTCGCCGTGCTCAGCGGGACTCGTGGGAACGGTCGCGCCGCTGTCCGCGCTCCCGGAGTTCCGTCAGGAGCGACGGATTGACGCGGGAGACGATCAGCTCGATCTCCTCGGGAGCGGCCGCGGCCCACAGCACGTCCCGCGCGGCCCGGTACCTGGCCGCCAGCCTGGCGCGCTCGTCCTCCGGCAGCCGGGCGGCCCTGTCCGGGTGGCTGTTGTGGGCGTTGTCGGCGATCTTGACGAGGGTGGCGTCCCGGTTTCCCGTGATCCGCCGGATCTTCTCCTCGTAGGGCACGCCCGCCTGATTGGTGACGTCCTCCACGGCGGCGACGACACGCTCGGGGAGGCCGTGCGCCCGCAGCTCGTCGGCCGTCCAGTCGGTGTCCTCGACGACGTCGTGCAGCAGCCCCGCCATGACGAGTTCGTCGCCGAACGGCACGAGGCCTGCGGCCACGGCCCTGACGTGCTCGACGTACGCCGTTCCGATCTTGTCGACCTGGCCCGCGTGCGCGCGCTCGACCAGCGCGTCCACCTCGCTGACGGACTTCACCGCGGCCCCTCCTCGGACGGCGTCCGGGACCGTGCCGTGGAACTCATCGGCCCACGGCACGGCCCGTCTGCGGACAACCCTCGACCGGGCGCGATGCCGGGTCGTTCGGTGTGGAGCTGCCCGGCCGCCTTGATTCGGCGATCCCCCGCGTCGCCGAATCAAGACAGCAGATCCCCGCCTACAAGCCGGAACGGCGTGCGATGGGGTGCGTTGATTATAGTTGGCTCGGAGCCAGTCAACGCAGGAGTCCAGGATGTCCCCGCGCAGCGCATCGGTCAATGAAGAGATGCGACGTCGTTCTCGGGAGAGGCTGCTGCAGGCGACCGTGGAGCTCGTCGCGGAGCGCGGGTACGAGGCGACGACCCTGGGGGACATCGCCGATCGGGCGGGAACCGCGCGGGGGCTCGTTTCGTACTACTTCCCCGGGAAGCGGCACCTCCTGCAGTCCGCCGTGCACCGGTTCATGCACCTGACCATCTCCGCCGCGCTGGAGCGCGAGCCGCGCAGCGAGGACGGGCGGGAGCTGCTGGCGCGGGCCGTCGACGCCGTCCTGGGGCTCGCGGTGGAGAATCCGGTGCTCATGCGGACGCACATGGCCGGGATCCTCCAGGCCGAGGGGTTCGTGCAGTGCCCCGAGCAGCAGCTGCTCGCGAAAGTGCTGCGGGAGACCGTACGGCTGTACGGGGCGGCCGACCCGGACAGCGAGTACCCGCTGCTGCGGGCGAACCTGATGGGCGCGGTGTTCGCGCTGCTGCTGCCCGGCGCGCCCATGCCGCACGCACGGCTGCGCGCCGAGCTGTTCCAGCGCTACGGGCTGGGCTGGGAGCTCGGCGTCCCGCCGGGCGACGAACCGCCCGGCGGGACGCGTCACGACCCGGCCGCCTCCTGAGGGAGCCCGACCGGGTTCCCGGAATCAGTCGCGGTCGAAGTAGTCCGGCTGCGTCTGGACGTTCAGCTCGTCCAGCCGGACGCGCTTCGCCGCATCGGTCCGCTTGTCGTCGATCCTCAGGACGTCGAAGCCCTTGGCCATGTCGTTGGAGTAGACGTAGCCGTTGTAGTAGTACGCCGACCAGGAGCCGCCGCCGACCAGGGTCCCGGTCGAGATCGGGCCGCGCTCGAAGTAGCCGATCTCCTTCGGGCGCGAGGAGTCGGTGAAGTCCCAGACGGAGACGCCGCCCTGGTACCACGCCTGGACCATCAGGTCCTTGCCCTTGACCGGGATCAGCGAGCCGTTGTGGGCCACGCAGTTCTCGGTGTCCGCCTGGTGGCGGGGGATCTTGTAGTAGCTGCGGAAGACGAGCTTGCGCTTGTCGCCCTTGCCGACGATGTCGTAGATGCCGTTCGCGCCGCGCTTCGGGCCGACCTCGGCGTTGCAGGTCGGGGCGCCGCCGCCGCCGAGCTCGTCGGTGAAGACGACCTTGTTCGCCTTCTGGTTGAACGTCGCCGAGTGCCAGAACGCGAAGTTCACGTTGTCCTGGACCTGGTCGATCACCCTGGGCCGCTCCGGGTCCTTGATGTCGAAGAGGATGCCGTCGCCCATGCAGGCGCCGGCCGCCAGGTCCTTGGAGGGCAGCACCGTCAGGTCGTGGCAGCCGGTGGTCTTGGAGACGCCCGGGTTGGTGGGCGCGCCCGGGTTGCCGCCGCCGTCGGGACCGCTGCCGGGGAACAGCACGGGGAAGTCGATGACGGCCGCCTTCTGCGGGGCCTTGCGCGGCACCTTCACGATGGAGATGCCGTCGTGCGGGGGCTGGCAGTCCGGGTACGCGGCGCTGGGCGCGTACGAGGACACGTACACGTACACGTTCCTGCGCTCGGGCACGATCGTGTTGGTGTGCGAGCCGCACGCCGTCTCGACGGCGGCGACGTAGCGCGGGCTGCGCTTGTCGCTGATGTCGAAGACCTTGATGCCCTCCCACGAGGACTTCTCCGTCGCGGGCTGCGAGGTGCTGGCACAGGAGTCGTCGCTGCGCGACGAGTCCGTGGACAGGAACAGCAGGTCCCCGGAGACGGAGACGTCGTTCTGCGAGCCGGGGCAGAGGACCTGGGCGACGGTCCTGGGGGCCCTCGGGTTGCTGATGTCGAAGATCCGGAAGCCGTCGTAGTTGCCCGCGAAGGCGTACTTGCCCTGGAACGCCAGGTCCGAGTTGGTCCCCTTGAGCGCGTCCTTGGGGATGTTCGCGAGGTGCGTGATGTTCTCGCTGTGGACGATCTCGTCCTGGCCGGGTATCTCACCGCTCCTGATCGCCGCCCTGGCCTCCGCCTGTGCCTGCTCGGAGACGGTCTTCTCGACCGCCGGCGCGTCACCGGGGTCCGGCGTCGCGACGGCGGGTCCCGCCGAGAGCAGCGTCGCGAAGAGCCCGGCGGCGGCCGCGGCCACCGCCAGACGTCTGCGCCGCCCCCGGGTGGTGTGCAACGAAGTCACTGCGTCCTCCCTTGTATCCGTTCCTGCTCGAACGGTTCACGGACGTCGGCAGTATGGTCCTCATCATGCACATCTCAATAGACGGCAACGGAGATGTAATGAAAGTTTTTGATCAAATGCGTGCGTAAGCGTGCTAGGAACGGTCACCAACTACCCGTACGCCCTTAGGAGGTCGCCGTGTCGATCCGCAGACCCGCTCTCGCGCCGGTGGTCGTCGCCCTCACCGCCCTCTCCGTGCTCGCCCTCGGCGCCTGCGACTCGGGCGACGGCGGCGGCAGCGGGAACGGCGGCGGCAGCGGCACGGGCGCGAGCGCCAAGTCCGTTGCGGGCGGCGGCCCTTCGGTGGTCGCACCCGGAAAGCCGGGCGAGCCCGCGAAGACCCTGTCCGCCGAGGAGGCGGCCAGGGCGACCCCGTCCGACGAGCCCAACTCCGCCGACTACGACTACGCGGAGATGATGATCGTCCACCACACCCAGGCCCTCACCATGACCGAGCTGGTGCCCGGCCGGGCCGCCTCCCCCAAGCTCAAGGCGCTCGCCGACCGCATCACCGCCGCGCAGAAGCCGGAGATCGCCGCGATGCGCGGCTGGCAGCAGGTCAACGGCGCCGACCGGCGCAAGAAGCCGGGGAAGGGACAGGGCGGCGGGCACGGATCCGCTCACGGCGGCGCGCACGGCACCCCGGAGACGGACGCGAGCCCGGACACCGGCAAGGCCCCCGGCAAGCACGACCACGCCTCCATGCCGGGCATGGCCACCGCCGCCCAGCTCGGCCAGCTGCGCGCCGCCCGGGGACCGGCCTTCGACCGGCTCTTCCTGAAGCTGATGATCACCCACCACCAGGGGGCAGTGACCATGGCCACCGACGTCCTGTCGCAGGGGAACAACGTCCTGGTCGAGGAGATGGCGAACGACGTGGTCGCCACCCAGACCACCGAGATCAACCGGATGCGCTCCATGAGCTGACCCTCCGCACCACGCTCCCCCCGCGCACACCTCCCCCTGCGCGCGCCCCGGTGCGATGCTGGAGGGACCCCGCGGGAAGGAGCACCACCGTGCTTCACGTCGCTGTCGTCGGTTCCGGGCCCAGCGGCGTCTACGCCGCGCAGTCCCTCGTCCAGCAGACCTCGGTCCCCGACGTGCGGGTCCTGGTCCTCGACCGGCTCCCGTGCCCGTACGGCCTGGTGCGCTACGGCGTCGCGCCCGACCACGAGAAGATCAAGTCGCTCCAGAACAACCTGCGGGCGGTCCTGGAGGACGAACGGATCGGCTTCGTCGGCAACGTGGAGGTGGGACCCGGGGGTCTGCGCCCCGAGTGGCTGCGCACGCACTTCCACGCGGTGGTCTACTGCGTCGGCGCCGCCGTCGACCGCAAACTCGGCGTCCCGGGCGAGGAGTTGTACGGCAGCCACTCGGCCACCGACTTCGTCTCCTGGTACAGCGCGCACCCCGACGCCGTGGGCAACGGCTTCGCGCTGGAGGCCCGTTCGGCCGTGGTGGTCGGGGTCGGCAACGTGGCGGTGGACGTGGCGCGGATCCTCGCGCGCGGCGCCGACGAGCTGCGCCCCACCGACGTGCCCCACGCGGCGCTCGGAGCGCTCGCGGCCAGCGGGGTGCGCGCGGTGCACATGGTGGGCCGACGGGGTCCTTCGCAGGCCAAGTTCACCACCAAGGAGCTGCGGGAGCTCGGGGCGCTGCCGAAGGCGGACGTGGCCGTGGATCCGGCCGAGCTGACGCTCGACCCCGCGTACGCGGACCCGGCGGGGCTGCCCGCGGTGAACCGGCGCAACGTGGAGGTGCTGCGCGGCTGGGCGGACGCGGAGGCCGGCGAGGGGGGCACGCCCGCCGAGCGGCGGCTCGCGCTGCGCTTCTTCCTGCGGCCCGTGGAGATCGTCGGGGACGGCGCCGGGCGGGTGGCCGGGGTGCGGTTCGAGCGGACGCTGCCGGACGGGCGGGGCGGGGTGCGCGGCTCGGGGACGTACGAGGTGATCGAGGCGCAGCTGGTGCTGCGGGCGGTCGGCTACCGCGGTTCGCCGCTGGCCGGGCTGCCGTTCGACGCCGGGTCGGGGACCGTGCCGCACCTCGCGGGGCGGGTGCTGCGGGACGGGGCGGCCTCACCGGGCGAGTACGTGGCGGGGTGGATCAAGCGCGGCCCGACCGGGGTGATCGGCACCAACAGGCCGTGCGCCAAGGAGACGGTGCTCTCGCTCCTCGCGGACGCGCCCGATCTCGTACGGCGCCGCCTGCCCGGGGAACCACTGGAGGCCGTACGGGAGTTGGGCCTTTCGCCCGTGCAGTGGCCGGGGTGGCTGGCGATCGAGGCGGCGGAGGCGGCGCTGGGCGCGTCGCTCGGCCGCCGGACGGTGAAGATCCCGGACTGGGCGGGGCTGCTGGGCGCGGCGGGCGGACGGTAGCCGCCCCGGCCCGCTCCCCTCACGCCTTCGCCGCGCGCTCCTCCTGGCGCTCCGTCTGGCGCTCCGCCTGGCGGTCCGCCGACGCCAGCACGCTCGCCAGCAGCCCGGGGAACAGCTCGTCGAGGTCGCCCGTGCGCAGCCCGCTCATCTTCGCCGTGCCCCGGTAGCACTGCCGGATCACACCGCTCTCGCGCAGCACGCGGAAGTGGTGCGTGGTGGTCGACTTGGTGACGGGCAGCTCGAAGTACGAGCAGGCCAGCTCGGACTCCGACCTCGCCAGCTCGCACACGATCTGGAGCCGCATCGGGTCGGAGAGCGCGTGCAGCACGCCTTCCAGACGGATCTCGTCGCGCTCGGGATGGGCCAGTTCGCGGGCGGTGCTCACGGCGGCTCCACTTCTTCGTCCGGGGGAGGGTGCGGGAAATCCATTGTACGAGACCTCTCGTAGTTTGACATCTTGCGTACTACGATGAGTATCGTACGAAGCGAGCCGGTCCCGCCCGGTCTTTCGAACCTCTTCCTAGGAGTCTGCCGTGAGCGCGCTGTTCGAGCCCTACACCCTGCGGTCCGTCACTGTCCCCAACCGCGTCTGGATGGCCCCGATGTGCCAGTACAGCGCCGAGGTGTTCGGCCCGAACGCGGGCGTGGCGCACGACTGGCACTTCGCCCACTACGCCGCCCGCGCCGTCGGCGGCACCGGCCTCGTCCTGGTCGAGGCCACGGCGGTGAGCCCCGAGGGCCGCATCTCCCCCGCCGACCTCGGCATCTGGAACGACACCCAGGTCGAGGCGTTCCGCCGGATCACCACGTTCCTGAAGGGCCAGGGCACCGTCCCCGGCATCCAGATCGGCCACGCCGGGCGCAAGGCGTCCACCGACCGCCCCTGGAAGGGCGGCGCCCCGGTCGGCGCCGACGACCACGGCTGGCAGCCGGTCGGGCCCAGCCCCCTCCCCTTCGACGAGGGCCACCCCGTTCCGACCGAGCTGACGGCCGACCAGATCCAGGGCGTCGTCGCCGACTTCGCCGCCGCCGCCGGACGGGCCGTCGCCGCTGGCTTCGACGTCCTCGAAGTGCACGGCGCGCACGGCTACTTGATCGGCGAGTTCCTCTCCCCGCACTCCAACCACCGCACCGACTCCTACGGCGGCTCCTTCGAGAACCGCACGCGCCTCGCGCTCGAAGTCGTGGACGCCGTGCGGAAGGTGTGGCCCGAGGACAAGCCGCTGTTCTTCCGCATCTCCGCGACCGACTGGCTGGAGGACAAGGGCTGGACCGCGGACGAGACGGTGCGCTTCTCCGCACTGCTCAAGGAGCACGGCGTCGACCTGCTCGACGTCTCGACCGGCGGCAACGCGCCCCGCGTCAGCATCCCCACTGGCCCCGGCTACCAGGTTCCCTTCGCCGCCCGGGTCCGCGCCGAGACGGGTCTGCCGGTCGCGGCCGTCGGCCTGATCACGGAGGCGGAGCAGGCGGAGAAGATCATCGCCAACGGCGAGGCGGACGCGGTCCTGCTCGGCCGCGAGCTGCTGCGCAACCCGTCGTGGGCACGGCACGCCGCCCGCACGCTGGGCGGCGACGTGCACGTGCCGGACCAGTACCACCGCTCCGTCTGAAACGGTACGGGGGTACGGGGGGCGCCCCCCGTACCCCCGAAGTACGGGCGCTACCAGTCGCCGTCCGCGACCGGCTTGCCGGGGCCCAGGTGCTTCGTCTGGCCCGGCGTCGGGTCCTGCCACGGCTCGTGGTCGTCGCCGAGCCACTCGCCGACCGGCTTCACGTCGCCGAGGGTGTCCGTCGGGGCGAGGTCGGCCGCGCCCTCGTCGTAGTAGTCGAACCAGGGCAGCCCCGCCTTCGTGTAGGCGGCGCGGTCGGCCGGGGTCGCGGGGGGCTCCTCGCCGGTGATGCGCCGCCACTCGGGCGGCGTGACCATGTGGACGAAGATCCGCCCCGCCGGTTCGACGGCCCAGTCGGCCGCGGGACGGGTGTCCCGGTACACCTCCTGGCGCATCGAGCCGCCCACGCCCAGGCCCATCGCGGCGGGCGCCTTCGGCCCGGGGCGGGGGACCGCCCCGGGCCGCGGCCCGGCGGCGTACGCCATGGCGGGCGCGGCGGGCGGCGCGCCCGCGAAGCCGTACCCCCCACCGGGCGCCGCGCCGGGCGCGGGCGGCGGGACGGCCGCGCGCTCGGCCGCCGCGCGCTGCTCCTCGCGCCAGCGCGCCAGGGCCCGCTCCGAGAGCCCGAACGACTGCAGTTGCAGCCCGCCCCACGTCTCCTCCCCCGTGACCTGGCCCTCCACCGTCGCACCGAGCCCGAGCGGCACCGCCACGAACTGGCGGACCGTCCCCTTGCCCGAGTTGATCCCGTCCAGCCAGGGCTGGCGCGGCAGCACCACGTAGTTCTGCGGGGTCCGCGACAGCCGCGCGCTCCACGGCTTGCCCGACACCGCGCACACCTTGCCGACGCCAACCTGGAGCGCCGCGGGCTCGGTCGTGCCGGAGAAGCTGAGCCACATCGCCTCGCGCAGGTACACCGGCAGCATCACGCCGCCGCGCGCCAGCCACTCCCGCGGCGCCGTGTCCGGATAGTCCTCGACACGGCGCAGCGGGAAGCAGCCGAGCCCCGGCGGCAGGCCGTAGGTGCCCTGTTCGGGCAGCCGCAGTGTCCGCATGAACCTGACGCGTGCCCCGCCGGGCAGCAACAGGCTGTCTCCGTCGATCCGTGCCGTCCCGATCGCCACCGGTTCACTCCCCTCGGCGCGCGTGTTCCGCCGCGCGCGCGTTCCTATGGAGAGAGAACGCCACGCCCGTGGTCTCCGGTTCCACTCGCGCCCGGCCGCATCGGGTCCGGGTCCCGCCCGAGTTCGAACTCCGCGCTCTCCCCCGTGAAGGGCCCGGCGGCCGTGTCGCCGTGGTAGCGGATGCGGTACGGGCCGGAAACCGCGTCCGGCGGGAACGTCCAGGTGATCCACACGGTGGAGGAGGCGGCGCCGGTCCGCGCCCAGCGGAAGGTGGTCGACCAGTCCCGGTCGTCGGCGACGGACACCCAACTCCCTTTACGGCCGGTGCCGTCCGCATCGCCCGTGCTGCCGGTGCCGCCAGTGCGATGCTCGACCGTGAGGAACGTGCCGCCCCTGCGCAGGTCGTTGCCCGGATGCGCGCCCACGAAGCTCGCCGTCACCCGGCCGTCCGCCACCACCAGCGCGAGCGGATCACCGAACGCCCGCCCGGGGTGCGGGACTTCGGGCGGCCTTCCGTGCGCGTGGCCCCGGTGGACGCGGCGCGGCGGGCCCAGGGGTTCCGGCGTTCCGCGTCCGACCGGCCTGCCGTCGCGCATGGCCTCGGCGAGGGCCGCCGCGGTCTGGCGGAGCGCGGGCAGCTCCCAGCGCCCGAAGAGCGTCGAGCCGCCCTCGTACTCCTGGACGTCGTATTCCTCCGGGGTCGTCACGTAGTGCAGGTACGCGTTGCTGTACCCGGCGACCAGGACGTCCCGCAGGTCGGCGCCGACGATCGCGGCGACGGTGCGGCGCAGCCGCAGGCCCGCCACGATCGTCACCTCGGCGGGGACGCCGATCAGGTACAGCCGTCCGATGCGCAGGAGTTGGACGGGCGCGCGCTCCTGGACCATCGGGCGCAGCCGGTTGACCGGCCCCGCGGGGAGCACGATGCCCTTGGGGGCCTGGGCGTCGCGGAGTTTCGGCGCGAGGGGGTAGAGCAGCCGTCGCGACAGCGTGTCCCACAGGGGGTTGGAGCGGGGCCTGAAGCCCTTGAAGGCGGGGCCGTCGGACCTGGCGCCCGCGAAGGCGGCGGCTCCGGCGCAGGGCGGCGAGGTGCGGTGCGGCCTGCCGTCGCCGGTGAACCCGGGTGCGACGAGCGTGTGAGAGAGGTCGATGTGGGTGAGCCGGTGGTCGAGGGTGCCCCCGGTCTCGTCGCCGGTGAGGGCCGTCGCGGCGGCGTGCTGGCGGTCGCCGATGATCCGGGCGTTCTCGAACTGGTCGGCGGTGGGGCCGTGTCCGGGCCGAAGATGGAGGTTGGGGGACATGTCGCCCGCGTTGGTCTGGGCGAAGGCGGTGACCGCGCCCGGCTCCAGGCTCTCCCAACGGGAGGCCGCGCGGCCCTTGTTGTCCGCGCTGATCAGCCGGTTGCGGTTGGTCATGCTGGTGTTGTGGGTGGCGAACCAGTTGACGGCGCCCGCGAGCCGTCCGTCGGGGCGCTCGATGCGCAGCAGGGTGGTCTGCGGGTCGACGGCGTACGGGAAGTGGGCGCGGTCGGCGGCGGGGTTGGCGTCGAAGGCCCGCCGGGACCGGTTGGCGCTTGCGCCGTACAGCTCGCCGTGGGCCAGGCGCAGGGTCGCGGGCGCGAGGTCGGCGTGGGCGGCCAGGGCGGCCTCGGTGATGCCGTCGACGATCGCCGCGAAGGTCTCGGGGCGGAATCCCCCGGTGTTGCCGTTGTACAGCTCGTGGTGGAAGTAGCCGCCGGGACCGCAGTGGGTGTGCGTGGCGGTGATCATGACGTTGGACTCGGTGTAGCCGTCGGGCAGGCGGCGCAGGACCTCCCGCACCACTCCCGATGACATCAGCGGCAGTTCGCAGACGATCAGGAGGAGGCGGCGTGGCGCCCCGGCCCCCGGCGGCGTCCCCTCGAAGGCCCGGGGCGGCGTCTCCTCGAAGGCGAACGCGCGGGCGTGCTGGCGGGTGTGGATGCCCTCGGTGAGCTGGTCGGCCTTTCCGTAGCCGAGCATGCCGCACTCGGCCGCCTCTCCGGTGATGTCGGCGATGCCGACCCCGACGCGGGTGGCCCCGCCACCGGCACCGGTCACGTCGGCATCGGCATCGGCATCGGCGCGCGCGTGGCGGCTCACCCGAAGAGGTCCGGGTCGGACGCCTGGATCTGGTCGTACAGCGGCTGCGCCTGGAACCAGCCCGCGAAGGCGCCGCCGAGCTGTCCCCTGGTGTGCAGCGCGGTCTCCCGGTCGATGTGCTTGGGCGTGCCCGCGGCCATGGCGAGGAGCTGGGCCTGGCAGGAGCGCTCCATGGTGATGAACCACCAGACGGCCTCGGCCACTGTCTGACCGACCGTCAGCAGGCCGTGGTTCTGGAGGATCACGGCCTTGTGCGGGCCGAGGGCGGCGCCGATGCGCTTGCCCTCCTCCGCGTCGCTGACCACGCCACGGTAGTCGGCGTACATGCCGTGGTCCTCGAAGAAGGCGCAGGCGTCCTGGGTGATGGGGTCGAGCGGGATCCCGAGGCTGGAGAACGCCTTGCCGTACAACGAGTGGGAGTGCGCGGCGGCGAGCGCGTCGGGGCGGGCCCGGTGGACGGCGGCGTGGATGACGAAGGCGGCGCGGTTCACCGGGCGCCCGCCGTGCAGCAGGTTGCCCTCGTGGTCGACGAGGATCAGATCGGAGGCCTTGATCTGGCCGAAGCTCATGCCGAACGGGTTGACCCAGAAGGCGTCGGGGTTCTCCGGGTCGCGGACGGTGATGTGGCCCGCGACGCCCTCCGAGAAGCCGAACTTCCCGAACAGCCGGAAACCCGCAGCCAGTTGCTCCTTGCGGTACTGGCGTTCCTCGTCGGGCGACGCGAAGGACGGCGGGGTCGGGACCGTGACGCCCTCGGGCAGCGGCCCGGCGGCCGCGGCAACGACCTGGGCGGGGGTGGGTGCGTCGGACATGTGGGCGCTCCTCGGCTCTCGGGGCTCACTGGAACACGCGGGTTCCCGGGCTCTCGGAGCCCGCGGGCAATCGGATACATTCATGTATCCGTTTCCGCGCCGGATGCTTTCCGAGCCCGGGTGCGCTGTCAAGGGGCGAGGGGGTTCCTGGATGCCGAAGGGGACGACCAAGCGGCGGCCGCAGACGCTCGCGCGGCTGCTCGACGCCGGGCTGCGGGTCTTCGCCGACGCGGGGTTCGAGGGCGCCCGCATCGAGGACGTCTGCCGTCTCGCCGGGTACACGCGGGGCGCCTTCTACTCCAACTTCTCCTCCAAGGACGAGCTGTTCTTCGCCCTGTTCGAGGCGCACGCGGCGCGTGAGCTGGGGCGGATCGCGGGGCTGGCGGAGGAACTGACCGAAGGGCCGGGCGGCGGACAGGTGGAGGGGCCGGGCGCGCGGTCGGCCGAGGGGCCGGGCGGCGGGTCCGGCGGCGGGCACGGCAGCGGTGCGCTGACGCTCGACGCGGTCGCCGGGCTCCTCGCCCGCGTCGAGCCCGACGAGCGCACCTGGTTCCTGATCACCACGGAGTTCACGCTGTACGCGATCCGCAACCCGGCCGCGGCGTCCGCGCTCGCCGACCACGACGCGCGGCTGCGGGAGCGCGCGGCGCCGCTGCTGCGCGGGCTGCTCGCGCGGGCGGGGCTGCGGCTGCGGCCCGGGGTCGCGGCCGACGAGGTCGTACGGGCCGTGATCGCGCTGCGCGAGGGGTCGCTGGGGCAGGCGTACGTGGAGCCTGGGCGCACGGCCCCGGGCGAGCTGGCCGAGCGCTTCCTGCCCGCCCTGCTGGCTTCCGTGACGTGCCCTGTGACCTGCGACGACGCCTGCTGAACCGGCCATTGTCAGTGGGTCGGTGCAGACTGACACCTATCCGCATTCCGTGGTTCCGCGGCCCTGCGTTCCCGGCAGTTCCGCAGCTCCACGGCTCCGCGACAACGACGTCCGGACTTATGGAGGTGTCGGCCATGACCGACGTACTGCTCACCGTGGGCACGCGCAAGGGCCTGTTCATCGGCCGCAGGCGAGGCGGCGCGTGGACGTTCGACGAGCCCTGTTTCAACGCCCAGGCGATCTACTCGGTCGCCATCGACACCAGGGGGCCCGCTCCCCGGCTGCTGGCCGGGGGCGACAGCGCGCACTGGGGCCCCTCGGTGTTCCACTCCGACGACCTCGGCCGCACCTGGACCGAGCCGTCCCGACCGGCCGTGAAGTTCCCGGAGTTCACCGGGGCGTCGCTGGAGCGGGTCTGGCAGCTCCACCCGGCGGGCGCCGAGGCCCCCGACGTGGTGTACGCGGGCACGGAACCGGCCGCGCTGTTCAAATCGACCGACCGGGGCGAGTCCTTCGAGCTGGTACGGCCCCTGTGGGAGCATCCGACCCGCTCCCGCTGGGTGCCGGGCGGGGGCGGCGAGGGGCTGCACACCATCCTCACCGACGCGCGCGACCGGGAGGCCGTGACGGTCGCGGTCTCCACGGCGGGGGTGTTCCGCACCCGCGACGGCGGCGCGAGCTGGGACCCGGCGAACAAGGGCGTGAGCGCGGTGTTCCTGCCCGACCAGAACCCGGAGTTCGGCCAGTGCGTGCACAAGGTGACCCGGGACGCGGCCGACCCCGACCGGCTCTACCTCCAGAACCACTGGGGCGTGTTCCGCAGTGACGACGGGGGCGGCGAGTGGACCGACATCGGCGGCGGCCTGCCGTCCGACTTCGGCTTCGCCGCCGCCGCGCATCCGCACCGGGGCGACACGGCGTACGTCTTCCCCATCGAGGCCGACTCGGACCGGGTGCCCGCCGGACACAAGTGCCGGGTGTTCCGGACCTCGGACGCGGGCAAGAGCTGGCAGCCGCTCTCCGCGGGACTCCCCGCGGAGGCGCACTACGGCACGGTGCTGCGGGACGCGCTCTGCACGGACGACGCGGACCCGGCGGGGGTGTACTTCGGCAACCGCAACGGCGAGGTGTACGCCAGCGCGGACGACGGGGAGAGCTGGCAGCGACTCGCCGAACACCTGCCGGACGTGCTCTGCGTACGGGCCGCGGTCATCGGCTGAGTCCGGTGGGGCCGGTGGGTCCGGTCCCCCGACGCACGGAGGATTGAGGGGAGGCGGCGTTGGGCCAGTAGAGTGACGCACCGTGGCAGCACGACGACCGTTGAACGAAATCATCGAGCCCGGCTGGGCGCGGGCCCTGGAGCCCGTGGCCGAACGCATCGCGGCGATGGGCGACTTCCTCCGCGCGGAGGTCGCCGCGGGACGCACCTACCTACCGGCGGGCGCGAACGTCCTGCGCGCCTTCCAACAGCCCTTCGACGAGGTGCGGGTCCTCATCGTCGGCCAGGACCCCTACCCGACGCCGGGACACGCGGTCGGACTGTCGTTCTCCGTCGCGCCCGACGTACAGCCGGTGCCGCCGTCGCTGGACAACATCTTCTGGGAGATGCACAAGGACCTCGGGCACCCCCGGCCCTCCAACGGCGACCTCACGCCGTGGGCACAGCAGGGCGTGCTGCTGCTCAACAGGGCGCTGACGACGGCGCCCCGCAAGCCGGCCGCGCACCGCGGCAAGGGCTGGGAAGAGGTGACCGAACAGGCCATCAAGGCGCTCGCCGCGCGCGGCAAGCCGCTGGTGTCCGTGCTGTGGGGACGTGACGCCCGCAACCTGCGGCCCCTGCTCGGCGACCTCCCCGCCATCGAGTCCACGCACCCCTCGCCGATGTCCGCCAACAACGGGTTCTTCGGATCGCGGCCCTTCAGCAGGACCAACGAACTGCTGGTCCGCCAGGGCGCGCAGCCGGTCGACTGGCAGCTGCCGTGACCGGGGGCCCGGGAGGCGGGGGCGGCTGGGTGCTCGGAGTGGACTCCGGGGGCTCCGGGCTGCGGATCGCCCTCGGGCCAGTGTCGGAGCCGGGGGCCGCCGCACACACCGTCGCGTCCCGGGAGCCCGTGCGCACGGGTCCCGCCGGGATCGACGCGCAGCACCTGCTGGGGCAGTTGCTGCCCGCCGTGCGCGAACTCCTGGAGCGCGCAGGGTCTCCGACGCCCGACGCGGTGGGGTCCGGAGGGGTGGCGCCCGGAGCGGTGGTGATCGACGCGGTGGCGATCGGGGCCGCCGGGACGGCGACGCTCGGGGACCGGCTCAGGGCCGAACTGCCGGGCGCGCTGCGCGATGCGCTCGGGGTGCGGCGCCTCGCGCTCGCGGCCGACGCGGTGACCGCGTACGCCGGGGCGCTCGGCCAGCGGCGCGGGGCCGTGGTCGCCGCGGGGACCGGGATGATCGCGCTCGGCACCGACCTCACGGAGGCCGGTGGCTGGCGGCGCGCGGACGGCTGGGGACACCTGCTCGGCGACTGCGGGAGCGGCGCCTGGATCGGGCGGGCCGGACTCGATGCCGCGCTGCGGGCGCACGACGGCAGGCGGGGCGGGTCCGGTGCGCTGCTCGCCCGGATGGAGGCCGTGCTGGGCACGGCGGGCGAACTGCCGGGGCTGCTCTACCCGCGCACGGACCGGGCCGCGGTGCTCGCGTCGTTCGCGCCTGAGGTGGCGCGGTGCGCCGAGGACGGGGACGCGGTCGCCGCCGGGGTGCTGCGGGGCGCCGCGCGGGAGATCGCGGCCGCCGCCGAGGCGGTGTGCCCCGAGGACGGGGCGTGCGAAGTGGCGTTGACCGGGGGCGTGTTCAAGATGGGCGACCCCGTTCTCGTACCGGTGCGGGAGGAGCTCGCCCTGCGGCTGCCGCACGCCGCCGTGGTGCCGGCCGCCGGGGATCCGCTGGCGGGAGCGCTGCGCATCGCGGCGGCACTGGCGTCGGACGGGCTGCGGCTGCCGCGCCATCCGACGATGCTGTCCCTGTACGGATCCGACGGGGCGTGAGGCCCCGGGCGCAAACCTCCGGTGATGCCGCGCGGGCGACCGTTCACGACAGAGCGTGGCATATGCAAGGCATATGACAAGTAGTGCGCGGTAAAGAATTGTTCGGATAAATACGGACAGATGTCGCAGGAGCGGCCCCTCCCCGAACAGGCCCCTGCCCAATGCCAGTAGCATGCGGGCGCATGAGCTCCCCCACTGGGCCCGCATCCGGCCTGCCTGTACGAATGCCGCGACCTCGCCAGCCCGGACGCCACCGTCGTCCGGAACCGGTGGTTGCCCCTGAGGGCGCTGCCGCACTGGTTCTCGCGGTTCCTGGAACACCCTCCTCCGCGATCCGGGGCCTCGCCGAGGAAGTCGTCAGCATCGCCCGTTCCGAGCTGCCCGGCCTCGACGCGCGCATCGGATTCCTGGACGGCGACGACGCCGAGCACCCCACCCTCTCCGGCGTCCTCGCCCACACCGTCGCCCAGCGCGCCCAGCGCCTGGAGCTGGCCAGGGCCGCCGGCCGCGAGGTCGAGGAGCCCACCGGCCCCGCCGCCGTCGTGGTGCCGCTGCTCGCGGGTCCCGACAACGCCCTGGTCCAGCGGATACGGCAGGCGATCGAGGAGAGCGGTGCCGCCGCCGAGCTGACCGACGTCCTCGGCCCCCACCCGCTGCTCGCCGAGGCCCTGCACGTACGGCTCTCCGAGGCCGGGCTCGCGCGCGCCGACCGCGCGAGGCTGTTCACCGTGGCCACCGCGGCCGACGGCATCGTGCTCGCCACGGTCGGCGGCGAGGAGGCCGTGCAGGCCGCCGGGATCACCGGAATGCTGCTCGCCGCCCGGCTCGCCGTCCCGGTGATGGCCGCCGCCCTGGACGTCGAGGGCTCCGTCGCCTCGGTCGCCGAGCAGCTGCGCGGCTCCGGCTCGGCGCAGCTGGCCCTCGCCCCCTACCTGGTGGGCCCCGAGGCCCCGCAGGAGCTGCTGGACGCCGCCGCGAAGGAGGCGGGCTGCGCGTCCGCCGAGGCGCTCGGCGCGTACCCGGCCATAGGAAAGCTGGTGCTCTCGAAGTACACGACCGCGCTGGGCATCAGCCCGCAGCAGACGCAGGGCGTCGCCCCGCGCTGACCCGCGACCCGCGTGCACGGCACGTACGGCGTCCTGTGACGTGCCGAGGGCCCGCACTCCCGCGAGTGCGGGCCCTCGGCACGTCCAGGGGAGCCGCCGCGGCGGGCCGTGACGGCCCCTCAGGGGCCCGACGGCGGCCTCCTGGTACTCGGGGGCCCCGGCTCAGACGAAGATCACGCAGGTGGCCGACGGGACGCCCTCCAGGGCGCCCGCCCTGCGCGGCACGCCCGTCTCCTCGTCGATGTCGAACCACGTCACGTCGCCGGAGCGCTCGTTCGACGCGTACAGCCTGCGGCCGCTCGGGTCGAGCGTCAGGTCGCGCGGCCAGCGGCCGCCGCACGGCACCGTCGTCACCAGCTCCGCCCGCTCCCCCGCCGCGTCGAGCGCCAGCACCGAGAGCGAGTCGTGGCCCCGGTTGGCGGTCCACAGGAACCGGCCGTCGTGCGCCACCACGACCTCCGAGGGGTGCGTCGGCTCCGTCACGTCCTCGCCGACCACCCGCGTCTCGCCGAGCGGCGTCAGCGCGCCCTCCTCCGCGTCCCAGCGGCAGACGGTCACGGTCGGCGCCAGCTCGTTCAGCACGTAGGCGTGGTGTCCGTCCGGGTGGAAGGCGAGGTGCCTGGGCCCGCTGCCGGGGCGCAGTGCCGTCTCGGCCCTGAGCGTCAGCGCGCCGCTCTCCGCGTCGAGCGCGCAGACGCGCACGGAGTCGGTGCCCAGGTCGACGCTGAGCACCAGGCGCCCGGTCGGGTCGGGGAGCACCTGGTGGGCGTGGGGCCCGGCCTGGCGCGCCGCGACGGGGCCCGAGCCCTCGTGGACCAGTACGGAAGCGGCCGGGCCGAGCGAACCGTCGGCGCGCACGGGCAGCGCGGTGACGCTGCCCGAGCCGTAGTTGGCGGTCAGCAGGTGGCCCGAGGCGAGCGCGAGGTGCGTGGGGCTCGCCCCGTCGACCGGCACCGGGGCCCCGCCGATCAGCCGGGGCACGTCGCCGGTGATGTCCAGGGCCGCCGCGGCGCCGTCCTTCGTCTCGGCGACCGCGTACAGGACGGTGCCGCCCGCGCCGTGCCCGACGGTCAGGAACGACGGATCGGCCACCGCGTCGGTCGCGCCGATCTCGGTGAGCGCCCCGGTGCGGGGGTCGACCGCGGCGGCGACGATGCCGCGGCCGCCCGTCGAGGTGAACGATCCGATGAATGCCCGCCCGGCGCTCTCGCTGCTCACCGCGGTACCCCACTTCCCGGCGGTCGCGCGCCGTTCACCGTGCGCGACCGCTCACGTACGACTGGTCGCGTGCGGAGGTCGACCGCACGCGTGCTGATCGGCCGACGGTAGCAGGGGTCTAGACCAGGTGGGCAGGTGTCAGGGGAACCGGCCGGGCCGGCCGCCGCTGCGGGCCGCGTCGAGGAGCCCGCGGCGCCTGCCGTGCCGCGCCGGTTCAGGCCGCCGACGGGGTGCGGCGCAGGACCGGGGTGAGCGCGCCCAGGGCCCGCTCCACTCCGTGGACGTGGCCGAGCGCGGCCTCGGCGCCGGGGTGCAGCTCCGGTACGGCCTGCGGCGCGGCCGGCCGCGCGGGCTCGGCGTCCGGCGAGACCAGGCAGTGCACGGCGGCCTCCACGCGCCAGCAGGCGGCGGCGAGCCTGGCGTCGTGGGAGGCGTCCGGGTCGGCGGCGACGGAGGCCAGCCCGCGCACCTCGCGCGCGCAGTCGTCGAGCAGCACCATGACCTGGCGGGCGCTCTCCTTGCGGGCGAGGAACGGGTTCAGCGGGTGGACGAGCGGGGCCAGCGAGACGCGTACGCGCCCGAGGAGCAGTTCGAGGTCGGCGACGTGCCGCGCCGGGTCGGCCGCCTCGTCACCGCCCAGGCGCCGGGCGGCGGTCGCGGTGCACTCGTGGACGCAGCGCAGGGCCCGCTGGATCCACGCGTCGGTCGCCGCGTGCGTGGTCACGGGCAGCACCAGCGCGACGCCGATCGCCGCGCCGAGCGCGCCCGCGGCCGTCTCCTCGAAGCGCAGCAGGAGCAGCCCGGGGTGCAGGACGCCGAGGAGCCCGTACAGCAGGCCCGCCATGACGGTCACGAAGAACATCATCCAGCTGTACGAGGGCGCGGCCGTGTAGAAGATCCCGAAGACGCAGACCGCGACGAGCGCGGCGGTCGGCACGGGCGCGCCGTGCAGCGGGATGGCGATCAGCAGGCCCGCCGCGATGCCGGTGACCGTGCCGACGACCCGGCGCCAGCCCCTGACCAGGGTCTCGCCGCGCGACGCGGTGTTGACGAAGATCCACCAGGCGGTGCCGACGGCCCAGTACCAGCGCTCGTGCGAGAGCACCTGTCCGGCCGCGAGCGCGATGCCGCAGGCCACCGTCGCCTGGAACGCCTGCCGCGTGGTGGGGCGGTCCAGGCCGCGCCCGGTGAGCGGGGCGGGGACCGCGGGCGGCGGGGTGCGCCGCTCGATGCACCAGAGGCCGAAGCGGACGGCCGCCGCGGACGCGATGGCCAGCGACACCGCCCCGTACAGCTCGGGCAGCTGCGCGGGAACGGCGTGCAGGAACTGCGTCACGAAGAACTGCATGAACGCGAAGATGCCGAGCGCGTGGCCGCGCGGTCCCCAGCGCCTGGCGTAGACCCCGGCGAAGACGACCGCGAGCCAGGCCGCGTCGCGCAGCGGCGGCACGTCATGCAGCACGGTGGCGAGCGCCAGGGTGGGGAAGCCGATCACGGGCAGCAGCGCGGTGGTGACCGCCTGGCCCCTGACCGTGCCGTCGCCGACGGTGAAGAGCGCGAGGAGCGCGGCGAGACCGCCGGTGATGGAGGCGGTGAGGGAGAGCCCGCAGAGCTCGGCCGCCGCCACGGCGAGGCCGATGCCCAGTACGGCGCGGAGCGAGACCCGCAGGCGGACGAGCCCCGGGTCCGGAGCGCTGAACATCCTCTTCACGACGGTCTGACCGCCCCCCTCTGCCGGTTCCGCTCTGCCGGTTCCGCACGCACATGGCAAAGGCGCCGCGGATCCCGGACCCGGCGTCGTCGCCCGGTCCGGCGCTGCGCGGCGCCATGTATATGCACAGGAAAGCATTCATGGGGCAATGGCTCAACTCGCTCTGATGCCGATGGGCCATTGGTACAGTCGATCAACGGATCACCGGGCCAGAAGGAGGCCAACGGACCATGGCGGTGGACGAGCTCGACACCCGCATCCTGCGTCTGCTGATCGAGCAGCCGCGCACCAGCGTGCGCGAGTACGCACGGATCCTCGGGATCGCCAGGGGCACCCTCCAGGCCCGGATCGACCGGATGGAACGGACCGGGGTGATCACGGCCACGGGCCCGGTCCTCTCGCCCGCCGCCCTGGGCCACCCGGTGCTGGCGTTCGTGCACATCGAGGTGACCCAGGGGCACCTGGACGAGGTCGGGGACGCGCTGGCCACGGTGCCGGAGATCATCGAGGCGTTCTCGATCACGGGCGGCGGGGACCTGCTGACCCGGGTCGTCGCCCGCGACAACGAACACCTGGAGGACGTCGTGCAGCGGCTGATCCGGTTGCCCGGCGTGGTGCGGACGCGGACCGAGATCGCGCTGCGCGAGCGGGTGCCGCAGCGGCTGCTGCCGCTGGTGGAGTCGGTGGGCAGGGCCTCGGCCGGGAGGCCGGGAAGCACCGGGTGACCGGCCGAGGCGGGAGGGCGGCCGAGGCGGGAGGGCGGTGCGGAGACTGTCCTCCCGCCCTCCCCCGCGCTCGCCCCGCTACCCCTCGCCTCCCAGCTCGTCCGCCTCGTCCGCCTCAGCCGCCTCGTCTTCGTCGAGCCCCTCCGCCGCCGTCAGCGGCCAGGGGAACCAGTCCGGCAGCTGGTCGAGGCGGCACGGCAGCTTCTTGCCGGTCTTGAGCGCGCCGATGCCCCGCACGCTCACGCCCGGCGTCGTCAACGGCTGGAAGGCCGCGTCCCTGGTGCGCCCGCTGGTGTCGACGACCCGTACCGCGAGGGTGAACTTCAGCCGGGCGGCGCGCAGCCCGAAGGACTTGGTCTCGCCCGCCGAATCGCCGAGTGCCACCCACTGCCTCTTCTCCACCGCGTACGCCTCCACGCGGTAGGAGCGCGGGTCGGTGTCGGGCCGCACGAAGACCGTGATGTCGTCGTCGCGGCCCGACGCCATGATCACCATGCGCTCCACGGTGACCGTCAGCACGCCGAACGCGCCGAGCGAGACGAAGGTGTCGGCGGGCTTGCCGACGACCGTGCCGAGCACCGCGCACGCGTCGGCGTGCTGGTTCGCGCTCTTGATCGCGCCGGGCTCGAACTCCACGACGCGGTTCACGTACCGCAGGTCGCCGATCGGCGGGGCCGGCTTGGGGACGATCACGTCCCGGCCGCCGAACTGGAGCCCGATCGCCGGGGTGACCTTGGGGTCGAAGGTGACCGTGCTGCCGTAGGTGCCGTCCAGCCCGCTGGTGAGCGGGTCCGCCCGGCCGCCGAGCACGGTCAGCCCGAAGCCCCCCGTGGTGTCCGGGTTGACCAGCACTACGTTGCCGAACCGGTCGCGCGGGGTGACGGTCACGTCGATGATCCCGGGATCGGTCTGCCGCACGTCCAGCCGGGTGTGCTCGGGCTCGGGGCGGACCTGGACCAGCGTCTCCTGCTTGGCCTCGCGGTGGAAGACCACGCCGTCGGGGGTGATGCCGGTGGCCGACACGTAGAAGGTCCGCTGCTCGGGCACCGCCGTGTCGGTGAGCGTGACCTGGTACTCGCCCGTGCCGAACGGGTCGCTCATCGCGTGCGCGTCCTCGCGGACGCCGCCGTCGATGTCCAGCCCGGCGAGCCGCGCGCCGAGCTGCTTGACCAGCAGCGGGGTCGCGTCCTGCCCCGCGAGGATCTCCTTGGCGCGCTCGATGAACTCGGGCGGCACCCGCAGGGCGGCGATCTGGTTGTTCACGGACTGCGCGGGCGCGGTGGTGGAGACGGACACGGCGGCGCCGGTGACCGGCCTGCCGCCCGCGGTGAGGCGGCCGGTGAGGGTGATCGGGTCGCCCGCGAAGTAGGTGTCGCGGTCCGGGGAGACCTGGAGCCGCAGCGTCGAGTCGACGAGCACGTCGTACACGTAGCGCTCGGTGTCGGGGCCGCCCTGTGCGTCGGCGGCCCGCGCGTCCTCCCGCGCACCGCCGTCGGCGGCGGAGTCCGCGTCCCCGATGACGCCGCCGCCCTCGGTGACCACCAGCCGCCAGGTGCCGTACCGCCGCCGCGAGCCGCCGTCGACGCCGCTCGGGTCGTCGCTGCCGCCCCCTCCCCCGCCGCAGAGGAAGTCCGGGTCGATCAGGTACATGTGCGAGCGGTCCGTGGACTTGAACGTCACCTGGGCGAACCGGCCGCTCCCGGCGTTCTCCGGGGTGATCCGCTCGCAGCTAGGGGTGAGCAGTTCGAGCCGCAGCCTGCGGGCGAAGGAGGTGTTCCAGTTGAGGACGAACGCGGCCTTGGTGTCGTACGGGGTGATGACCGCCTCGTGCAGGTTCTCCCGTCCGTCGAAGACGTACAGGCCCTCGGGGTCGGCGGGCGAGGAGGCCTTGGTGAGGCCGGCCTTGAGGGGTTCGCGCAGGGCCAGGGCGAGTTGGTGCGGGGTGATCCCGCTGGGGCCGTCGACGTTGCGGATCTGGCCGTTGACCGATCCGGTCGACAGGGTCTTCATCAGGATGTGGTCCACGTCGGTCGCGCCCTCGATGCCGTACGCGACGCTGAACAGCGAGATCTTCTTCTCGGCGAGCGAGGAGCCGAGGGGCGCGGAACCGATCGGCGGGGCGATGAACTCCAGCGGGTTGTGGGTGCCGGAGTTGTGCGCGCCGTCGCTCATCAGGATCAGCCAGCGGCGGCCCGTGTTGACGCTCACCGGGTCGGTGGCGAAGAAGGTGGTGCCCGGGGCCAGGACGTGGTCGAGGCCGTCGCCCATCGGGGTGCCGCCGATCGGGTCGACGGCGGCGATGGCGAGGCCGACGTCCGCCATCCCGGCGAGGTCGGGGATGTCCTGCACCGGCAGGACGTCGAAGCTCGCGGGGTTGCCCGCGGCCGGGAAGCGGGCGATGCCGAGCTTCCCGCCGCCGTGCCCGAAGTGCGCCAGCATGTTGAGGAAGTCCTGGGCGGCCGTGGTCAGCTCGCCCCAGCGCGATTCCTCCTTGGGGACCGGGGGCACCGGGCCCAGCGGGTCCCAGCTCATCGATCCCGAGGAGTCCAGCAGCAGGACGACCTCCAGCCGCTGGGTCGTGCCGGAGAGCGCGAGCCGCCGGTTGTGCCCCGGCGCCGTACCCACCGTGGTGTCGGGCGGCGAGACGGTCAGGTCGGCCGTGAGCTCGACCTTGCCGGTGGCGGGCGGCGTGGCGGGGGCGGCGAAGGCGATCGGCAGCGTCGCTTCGTGGGCGGGGCGGACGGTCAGCGGCAGCGCGACGCCCGCGCTGAACCCGTCCTGCGGGAGCCCGCCGACCGCGCCGACGTCCAGCGCGGCGGTGCCGTAGTTGAAGACCTTGACGCCCACCTCGTCGGTGCCGTTGATCAGCGAGACGAACGGCTGCTCGCCCGGTGTGACGTCCAGCCAGGGCTGGGCGGTTTCCGGGGCCGACTGGGCGACCGTCCAGGTGATCTTGACGGGCAGGCCCTTGTTGTCCCCCGCCGCGTTGTTGTTCCGGAAGCCGAGCTGCCAGGTCTCGGCGGAGTCCTGGTCGAAGCCCATCCGGATCAGGGTGACGCTGTCGGGCTCGGGGACGCCGATGACGTCGCCGACGTAGCCGGTGGCGCCCGCGTCGTTGAAGACCCCGGCGGTGAGCGGGCCGATCGCCACCTCGGTGCCCGCGCCCGCCTTGATGAGGAAGGTCGGCGGGACGACGGCGCCCGTGACGCACACCCGGATGAACATCATCTTGGTGTAGCCGATGGGGTTGGAGGCACCGGTGAGCTGGTCGATCGACGCGAAGCGCGTCTGGGCGGAGGCGACCTGGAGCGGTTCCACCTGTGGATCGGGATAGACGTGGAAGGTCATGGGATTCCCCATCTCTGTTCTGGGTGCGGCTAGTTGACGGTGAAGTTGGTGGCGCTGACGGCCGTGCCGCCCACGGTGGTCACCGTGACCTGGACCTCCTTGGACGTGCCGGGCGGCGTCACTCCCGCGGGTACCTGGACGCTGATCTGGTTCGCGGTCGGCGCGCCGACGATCGCCGCGTTGACCGTGCCGAACTTGACCGCCACGGGCGGAAAGTTGAAGTTGCTCCCGTTGAGCTGGATGGTCTGGCCCGCCACCCCGCTCTTCGGGACGAACGGCGGGGCCGAGAACGTCGGAGCGGGGATGGCCAGTTCGGCGCGGAAGTCCTGGTCGCTGACCACCGTTCCGGCCGACGTGGTGACAGTGATCTTCACGTCGGCGTTGGCGCTGCCGGCGGGCACGAGCCCTTCGGGGACCAGTACGGTCATCCGGGTGTTGGTCACGGTCCCGGAGAGCGCCGCGCCCACGCCCGCGAACTTCACCTGCGGGGTGCCGACGTTGAAGTTGAAGCCGTTCAGGACGACTTGGGTGCCCGGCGTGCCCTTCACCGGGGTGAACTGGCCGCCCGGATCGGCGAACGCCGGGGCGGGATGCACGGTGAACAGGTCGTCGCTCACCACGGGGCCGCCCGCGTTCGTCACGGTGACCCTCAGCTGCACGGCCACCCCGTCGGGGGTGAGCCCGCCCGGCACGCGGACGACGATCTGGGTGGCCGACGGCGCGCCGACCACCTTCGCCGGGACGTCGCCGAACTTCACGGTGACGGCGCTGACGTCGAAGTTGCCGCCGTTCAGCGTGATCAGCTGGTTGATGACCCCGCTCTGCGGCACGAACTGGGCGAGCGAGGCGTCCACGAACGCCGGCAGCAGCAGCACGCGTTCCATCAGGGCGAGCCTGCGCTCCAGGTCGGAGACGGTGAGGCGGCGCTGGCGCAGGTCGGTGACCATGCCCGCCTCGATCGTGGCGACGTCCCTGCGGCGCAGCAGCGTGGCGAGCGGGTAGAAGCTGTGGCCGGGCGGCGGCGCGGGCACCGCAGCGCCCTCCGCGACGCGCACCTTCCAGACCGGTTTGAGCCGGACCGTGGTCTGCACGCCCACGTCACGGCTGTTGGTCAGTTCGGCGTCGATCGTGCCGTCGATCTCGGTCAGCGACACGTCGAGGTAGACCGTGTCGGTGCGCGGGTCGGGCTGGGCCGCGGTGGGGGTGGTGAGCGCGGGCAGCCCCGGCTGGCTCCTGTACGTGACGGGGGCGGGGATCGTCACCTCGATGCCGCCCACCAGGGCGCTGCCTGGGCCGCCGTCGCCCGCGGTGACCCTGAAGTCCTGGGTGTTCTCCCCCGCGGGCAGCGCCTGGACGGCGAAGCCGCCCTCGCCCTGCGCGGCGCCGTTGCCGATGTAGCGGCTGACGACGGCGCGCACGGTGGCCGTGACGAGGTCGTGGAGGAGGTTCCAGTCCCGGTCGAGGATCGGCACGTTCTGTTCGATGTGGATGCCCACGTAGCCCTTCTGCTGGTTGGCCAGCAGCAGTTCCAGCGGGGACTGCGAGTAGTCCGCCATGTCCGTTCCCTGCCTCCGCCCCCTGCCTCCGCTCGAACGCGATACGGGGTGCCGGATGTGGTCGTTACGGGGTGTCGTCGGGTGTGATGAGGACCGGGCGCACGGTCACCGGGGTCACGTCGGCGAGCGCTCCCGCGAGCCGGGTGACCTTGGCGGCCGTCTCGTCCGGGTCCGCGCCGGCCTCCGGGGTGAGGTAGAGCCCGACCGCGTCCCGGGCGATCCGGCCCGGCGCCACCTGGTAGGTGTAGGTCTGGAAGTCCTCGAAGGTGCCGCGCAGGTCCAGCTTCGCGGTGTCCCGCGTGTCGACGGTGGTGGTGCCCGCGTAGCGGTGGTCCAGGGTCCGCGTCGCGGCGTAGGTGGAACTCGCGTACTCCAGGCTGGCGTTGGATCGGTGGACCAGCAGGGTCGAGCCGCCCGTGTCGACGGCGAGCGGGCCGCGCCGCGCGTACGGGCCCGTACCGATCTGCTGGTTGGTGCCCCAGGAGAGGGTGGCGGCGGTGAGGACGTTGCGGGCGAGGCGCCAGCCGCCGTTCTGCGTGGAGCTCCAGAACACCTCGATGTCGCCCCCCGCCGTGAGCAGCGCGGCGGGCTGGCGGTCGTGGTGGCCGCCCGCGCCCGGTTTGGGGAGCGCGCGGACGGGCGACCAGTCGGCGGCGGCCGGGTCCAGGCCCGCCTTGACGCGGTGCACGACGCTCCAGCGGGTCTGTCCCGGCGGGCCGCCCGGCTCGTGGCGGGCCCAGAAGAGCCACAGCCGCTGGCTCGCGCTGCCCGGGTGGAACAGGGCGAAGAGGTCGTCCTCGACGCGCGGGTCCGCTCCCGCGTCGAGCGGCAGGGTCAGCGGGGCCGCCAGCCAGCCGGTGCCGTCGTGCCGGTTGTAGCGCAACTGCCAGGTGCCGGAGAGCTGTTCGAGCCAGAAGAGCCAGAGGCCTCCGGTGTCGTCGGCGACGGCGGTCGGCATCCGGCGTTCGGTCGCGCCGTCGCCGAAGACCTCGGGCTCGCTCCACGTCCCCGTGCCCGTGCCCGTGCGGATCCTGAAGTGGACGCGCCACTTGCGGTCGGCGGGCGGCTGCTCGGGGTCGTATGCCTGCCAGAACAGCCAGAGCCTGGTGTTCTGCGGGGTGGTGCCCTGGACGGCGGCCGTCGGGTGCTTGTCGATGCCGGGCCGGTCGACCAGCGGGGCGCTCGGCTCCCAGCGGCCCGCCGCGAACCGCTTGGTCCAGATGTCCCAGCCGTGCCGGCGGCGGGTGTGGAAGAAGAAGAGCGTCGAGCCGTCCGCCTCGCGGACCGCCGAAGGGCGGCCGTCGTGGGCGAAGTTGACCGAGGCGAGCTCGGGTTCGGTGAAGGCGCCCGCGGTGCCGGTGCCCCTGCGGACCGCCGACCAGAGGTTGAGCCGTTCGGGCTGGTTGGTGCGGGCGACGTTGTGGACGAACTCCTTGGTGCGGCTGGGCCAGCCGGTGACGCGGGTGACGGTGGCGTCCAGGGTGGGGAGGGAGCCGATGGTGCGGTAGACGCGCGGGGCGGCCCTGATCTCGGCGCGCTGCGCGGAGACGGGCAGCGCGAAGTCGGTGCGCCAGCCGATCCACTGGGCGAGCAGCGGCAGGAGACGGCCGTCGGTCAGGTCGGGGTCGGCGAGGTCGAGCCCGGCGCGGACCAGGCTGTAGAGCCGGTCGAGTTCGGCGCCGGGCAGGTCGAGGAAGCGGCGCAGCTGCCCCCGGTCCTTGTCCGCCGGGTCGAGCAGGGCCGCCACGGCGCCGGGCGGCGGGGTCAGCTCGGCGTCGTAGCGGCGGTGGACGGCGGGGAGCAGTCCGTACATGCGTCCCGCGAAGTCGTGGCGTCCGGTGGCGAGTTCGCAGGCGGTGTTGTGCGGGTCGGGGTCGTAGGCGGGGACCGGGGAGCCGCTGAAGGGGAACAGCGCGTAGTAGTAGACGGTGCCGCCCTTGAGCCCGGTGTCGGCGGCCGATGCGAGGCCGAGGCCGTGGGCGACGACCGTGCCGTCGTCGGGGCCGGTCGGATGGGTGCGTTCGCGGCGCACCACGCGCACCCCGGGTGCGCGGGCGGGATCGGGGTTGCGCCAGGTCAGGTCGATGCGGTTGCCGCCGGAGTGCGCGGTGGCGGTGATGTCGGTGAGCCGCACGCCCGCTCAGCCCCTTCCCTGGTCTCGGCCGTCGAGGACGACGATCTTGATGCCGGATCCGTACGCGGGATCGGTGGGGGCGACGGGGACCTCGTTGGCGCCGAGCGCGAGGGTGCCGCTGGGTTCGACGGCGGGCCCCTGTCGGTCGCCGCGCCGGAACTCGGTGATGTTGGCGAAGACCACGCCGGGGACGTCCTGGATCTCCTCGTAGAACTTGCTGAGGTAGACGGTCTGGCGGAAGTCGACCCGCTCGAAGGCGAGCAGCGCGCCCGCCGCCGTCCGTACGGCCGCGACGACGTCGTCCCGCACGTAGAAGCTCTCGATCGCCACCTCCGCCGTCACCTTGATCTGGACGTAGTCGACGTCGGAGATCTCGATGAGCTGGCTGAGCATCCGCTTGTCCTCGAAGTACCCCTTGAGGCCCGCCTCCAGGGCGTCGCTGACCTTGCCGCCGCCCTCCGGTGCGACGTGCAGGGTGACCTGGTTCCAGCCGGTGGCCTCGGCGTGCACCTTGCCGACGCCTTCGAAGCTGAGGGCCAGGGCCTCGTAGTCGGCGGCGGTCACCGCGCGGCGCAGGGAGCGGAAGACGGCGGGGGCGTGCAGCACGGCGTGCTCGATCGACTCGCGTTCGGCGCCTCCGGTGGCCGGGGCCGGGTTGCTGACGCGGGCGCCGATGAGGGCGAGCTGCTGGGCCACGACGGTGTCGACGGCGCCCGCGGGTACGTTGCCCGCGGCGCCGCCGCCGACCCGGTAGGTGGCCTTGACCAGCGCGCCGGGCGGCGGGATCGCGCCGAACCTGCCGTCGCCGAAGAGGACGGCCGAGCGGTCGTCGGCGTCGGTCTCGACCACGTAGTCGCGCTGGGCCGCCTGGCTGAAGGCGAGGGTGTCGCGCGGCGTCCACGCCTCGGTGGTGGCGGCGAGCGTGGTCGTCAGCAGGATGTCCCGCCCGGTCTGCCCGGCCGGGGCCGAGGGCCGCAGGACGAGCGCGGGGCGGGCGAGCGGGAAGCGCTGGTCGGGCCTGCCGTTCGAGGTGCCCAGCACCTCGTCCTTGATCAGCCGCCCCTCCTCCACGGGGACGCCGCCGCCCTGGGCGGGTCCGAAGACCTTGCGTCCCGTCGTCGGGTCGACGGGGAGGGCGGTGAGGTCGATCGTGAGCGGCGACTCGCGCGCGTACTCGAAGCGGACGCCCGGCCGGTCGCGGCTGCTGGCCGTCGCGAACGCGTCGCCCCTGTTGACGGTGACCGTGCCGGTCGCGGAGGCGGGGAGGCTGAGGGCGAGCGTCGCGGCCGCGGGGGCCGCCGTGCCCAGTTCGTAGCCGATCAGGCGCAGGTGCTGGATGACGGCACGGCGGGTGCGGGCGGTGCCGAGGAACGCCTCGCCCGCGACCCGGTCCTGGTAGTAGCCGATGATGTCGCCGATGTGCGCGAAGAGTTGGAGGAGTACGTTGCCGAAGTCGGCCTCGTTGCCGAAGTCCCGCCACTCGGGCAGTTTGCGGGGGATCTGCTCGCGCATGGCGTGCAGCAGGCTCTCGTAGTCCCGGGCCATGTAGTCGACGACGGGCCCGTCGTCGGTCCTGCGGATCTCGGCCATGGTCTCGTTTCCCCCACCGTGGGTGTCCGTGGTGTCCGTGGTGCCTGTGGTGCCTGTGGTGTCCGTGCGGTTACTTGAAGTGGACCCGGACCGCCTGCCGGGTGAGGTCGCGCCGCCGTACGTAGCCGACCTCGACGGTCAGCGTCTCCTCGTGGGCCCGCACGTCGACCGCGGCGACCGCCAGTTCCCGGCCGAGCCAGCGGGTGAGCGCCTGGCCGACGCTGAACTCGACGGCGGTGGCCATGACTGCGTTGGCGGGGTCGAAGACGAGGTTGAGCAGCCCGCAGCCGAACTCGGGCTGGTTGATCCGCTCGCCGGGCGCGGTGAGCAGCACCTGGACGATCTTTCCGCGCAGTTCGGCGCCCTCGTCCTGGTCGGGGGCGATCGTCCCCGACCGGTTGACGCGGAACGGGAATCCGAAGCCGGTGACGGTCACGGTCGCTCCTCCCTCCTACTTCGTACAGCGGACGAAGGACTGGCCGCCCGCGGTCACCTTCGAGACGCCCGGTGCGGGCACCCCGCTGCACGTGTCGAACGGGTCGCCGTCGAGGAGCACCCGCACGCCGCCGACGGTGAGCAGGCCGCTGCCCGCGGACGTGCCCGGTTTTCCCGGGCCCACCTCGTCCGTGACGGTCAGCGACGGGGCGGACGGGCCCGGGGGCAGGAACTGGGAGCCGTTCGGCCCGAAGTGGCCGCCGCTCGCGGTCTCGCCCGCGTCGAGGGTGCTGCCGCTGCTGGTCAGGGCGACGGGGACGCCGCCGATGGTGACGAACGCGCTCAGGTGCTCGGTCACGGCGCCCTTGTACGCGTACTTCCCCTTGCCCGCGTAGGCCTTGGTGGGGTCCGCTTCGAGGACTCCCGCCACGTTGTGGGTGTCGGTGCCGGTCACGGCGTCGCCCTTGACCACGATGTGCTTGTCCACGGCGGCTCACCCCTTCTTCAGGTCGATGGCGGCGGCGACGACCGTGACCTTGTGTCCCGCGGCGTCGATGGTCAGGTCCCGCTTCGCGGTGAGGGTCACGGCCGCGTCCGTCAGCTCCAGCGCGTTGCCCGTGGCGTCGGTGAGCCGAATGCCGTCGCCGCGGAGCGCGACGGTGTTGCCCCGGGCGTCGGTGACGGTGATGCCGTCCTGGTCGAGCACGATCCGGTGGCCCCGCGCGCCCTCGCGCAGGATCAGGCTCTCCCGGCCCCGGGCGTCCTCCAGTTGGATCACGTGCCCCGCGCCGGTCCTGAGCAGCTTGGCGGTCGGCGGCGACTGCACGGCGTCCCCGTCGGCCCCTTCGGCGTCGACGGTGCGGGGTACCTGGCTCTCGTCACCCGGCGCGCACCAGTAGGTGCCGACCCACAGCGGACAGTCCGTGTCGCCCTGCTCGAACTCCACCCACGCCCCGGACCCGTTCTCCGGGACGAAGAACAGGCCCCGTCCCTTGGCTCCTCCGTACGGCACGCAGGGCGAGGCCCAGCCGGTCACCACGTCGGGGCCGAACACGTCGGGCACGGTCAGCTTGAGCCGCCCGAGGCGCTTGGGGTCGGCGTTGTCGACGACCCTGCCCCGGTACTTGCCGTAGCGGCGGGCGCCGTCCTCCACGAGGCCCGCGACGACGCGCTCCAGACTCATCCGAAGTCCTCCGTCCCGGTGGGCTTGATCGCGTTGCGTTCGATCCGGAACAGCTGGACGTAGCCGTCGGGGGCGAAGCGGTGCGTGACGTGGGTGACGTAGTAGACGCCGCTGTGGGTCTCGCCGATGCCCTTGACGGTGACGGTGCCGCGCGGCATCAGCACGCTGCCGTACGCGTTCGCCGCGACCTCGCCCTCCCCCGTGACCAGGGAGGCCGCCTCGTCGAACACGCTCCCGCACAGCGCGGCCATCTCCTGTCCGCCGGTGGCCGCGGTGTCCGTGACGGTGACGAGCGCCGGTTCCGCGCCCGGCGGGAGCAGTCCGTCCGCGGTGGTGCCGCCGAGTCGCAGGCGGTCGCCCTCCCTGACGTCGACGCCCAGGACGTCACCGGTGATCCGGTCGATCTGGGCCATCCGGACGCCCGTCGGCACGGTCGCGTCGACCTCCACGCTGAGCCGGTTGACGTTGGTGGCGGGCCCGAAGTGCACGGCCAGCACGGGTTGCGGGACGGTGCCGTAGGCGGCGGGCTCGAAGTGCCCCGTGCCGCCGTCGACGTAGCACTCGTAGCCGTTGCGCCGGGCGAGCCTGCGCAGCAGCTGGATGTCGGTCTCCCGCTGCACGACGGTGGAGACGTCCTCCTTGTGGACGATGCCGGTGGAGGTGACGCGGGGCGTGAGGCCGTACTGCTGGAACACCTCGGTCGCGATGTCGCTGTCCTTCTTGTTGGGCCAGGTCCGCAGCCGTTCGACGCGGTCCATCAGGACGGTGGCGTCCATGCCCCACACGTCGAGGCGGCACTGGGCGAGACCGGGGCCGAACCGCGGCCGCTGGTGGGTGATGTAGCCGGTGATCAGCCGTCGGGTCTCCCCGCGCAGGCCCGCCGTGATGTCGACCTTGCGCCAGACGGCCAGGCGCGGGTCGTCGAGGTGCGACCAGGCGCCGTCGGGGCGCAGCAGCAGGGCGAGGGAGATGCGGAACATCCCGGCGAGCTCGTTGTCCAGCTCCACTTCCAGGGCGAGCAGGTCGGGGTAGAGGTCGGCGGCCTCGGTGCCGTCGATCTCGATGCGCAGTTCGTCGTGGTCCACGGCCGTCACCCGCTCACCGCGGCCGGGACCACGACCGGCTGCCCGAGCCGCCCGTGGTCGACGGGCGGTCCGACGGCGAAGCCCTGCGCGGCGATCGTGTCGGCCAGTGTCCGCGGGTCCGTGTCGACCGGGTTGTACGTGACGAGCACCGCCCGCTCGAAGCGCTCGGTCCACACCGTGACCGGCTCGCCGCCCGCTGTCCCGCGCTCGGGCACCAGGACGACGCTCTCGGCCACGTCCACCGACTCCACGCCCCGGGCCTGCCCGAGCGCGGCCAGCAGCGCCGCCCACGGCGGGCCCCCGGCCGGGGCGGTGAGCGGGAAGCGGGTGGTCGCCACGGGGCCCCGGTCCAGGAGGTCCAGCGGCGAGAGGAAGTCCGGGTTGGCGTCGCAGACGCGCCAGTAGTGCAGGGGCTGCCCGTAGTAGGTGGCGGCCAGCTGGTCGAGCCGGTCGCCGGAGTCGACCGTGTGCGTGAAGTCGCCGGTGACCTCGGGCAGCGGCCTGAAGTCCTTGCCCGCCCGGACCCGGCCCCGGGCGTCGGGGGCCGCGACGTCGGGGACGGTGCGGTAGCGCGACAGCTTGCTGAACACGCGGGTCCACTCCTTTCGTTCGCGCGCACGGGTCCGTGCGGGTGCTGCGGGTGCTGCGGGTGCCGGGTCTGCGAGGTCAGTGGGGTCAGCCGGGGACGACGACGTTGGCCACGTCGGAGATGTTGGCGAGGTTGACGGTGGCCATCACCTCCGTCATGGCCCGGGTGTAGAGGTAGGGCAGGCTGTTGCCCTCGATGACGGTCAGGGAGACCGCGACGGTGGCCCTGACCGGGTTGAGGACGGTGCTGAACTCCGTCTCGGTGATGTTCAGGGCGGTGATGTTCACCGGGAGCACGCGCTTGCGGCCGAAGACGAACAGCACCAGGGGCGGGTTGTCGCCGCGGGTGAAGCTGAAGCCGCCCGGCTCGCCGAGCAGGAAGTCGGCCCCCGCGCCCAGCAGGCTCTCCTTCTTCGGCTGGGTCATCAGCTCCAGGGTCGCGATCTGCGGCGCGACCCCGAACTCCTCGGCCACGGTGTCGCCCTCGTCCAGCTTGTCGGTGGCGTCCAGCCGGATCTCGAAGCCGAGCTGCTGTTCCTCGACCGTGACCAGCTGCTCCTTCTGGATGTCGAGGAGGGTCCGGTCCGGATCGCCGTGGAAGCCGCGCAGGGTCTGCTGGGGCGCGGTGGCCGCCTGCGGGTCGCCCGGTTTCGGTGCGCCGGGGAAGCTGAAGTTCAGGGAGCGGTTGCGGGTCAGCTGCTGCGGGTTGAACTGGAAGACCACCACCAGCGGCGGCAGGCTCAGCCCGAACTCGACGAACGCTCCGCGCAGGATCCGGGGCTTGCCGGGGAAACCGTCGGTCATCTCCTTCGCACCTCCTCAGAACCTGAATCCGAGACCCACGAGGGCCTGGTGGACGCGTTCGTCCTGCGCCGCGGGCCGCAGGACGTTGTAGACCGCTTCGAGCTGGAGGCGGTCCAGGTCGAGCCGCAGCCCGCCGCCCGCCTCGAAGCCGCGGGACCTGGCGTCCCCCGACAGGTCGGCGCTGTACCCGGCGCGCAGCCGCCCGTACAGCGGCCCGAAGATCCGGAAGTCGAAGCCCGCGCTCAGCCCCGCCCGCACGAACGCCTCCCTGTCGCTGAACGGGACGTCGAGCCGCACTCCGGCGGCGAGGGCGCCGCCCGCCCACTCCAGGGCGCCCTCGTAGCCCAGCGAGGCCAGGCCGCGCCCGCCCGCGGGGGAGAACTCCGCGCCGAGCGTCAGGCTCGGGCCGTGCCGCAGCCGCGCCCCGTAGGCGAGGGCGCCGGTCAGCCCGGTGAAGAAGCCGAGCGTGGGCGGCGGGTGCCGGTACTCGACCGTCACCACGACCGGTCTGCGGTACCCGGCGAGGAACGCGGCCAGTTCGTCGAAGTCCCAGCCGATGTCGATGCAGCCCGCGCTCCCCGACCACGAGCCGCCGTGCAGGTAGAACCCGCTGCGCTGGTTGGAGTTGCCCTTCTCGGTCCCGCAGGGGCCGTCCTTCAGCCGGCCGAGCGGGGACAGCGCGACCCGGCCCGAGCCCCAGTCGCCCGCGTGCACGGGCGCGCCCTGGATCGTCGCGTTCTGCTGCCGCAGGATGCCTGCCCACAACAGGGACAGCTGCTCCCCGAGGGAGAACCGCTGGATCGTCGGCGGCGAGAAGGTGTAGCGGCCCTCGGGGATCGTCCCGTAGTCCTCGATGCCCATGTAGCGCCGGTCGTTCATGTACGAGTCGAGGACGGGGTCACCGCCGCAGGACTCGGCGTGCTTGCGCTCGACGGGCTTCGACTTGCCCGACTGGGCGCCGTAGCGGAGCACTTCGTTGCCGTCTCCGCGCACGATCAGGTCGCGGCCGTCGAACTCCATGGTGACCGAGGCGTAGTCGGTGGCGTGCGGCGCGTCGCCGTCGTGCCGCTCGTCCTTCTCGTGCCTCTCCGTCCGTTCCGGCTTTTCGGGTTTCGGGTTCTTCGACTTGGGGGGTGCGGCGGTCGTGGGCGGCTTCTTCGGGGCCCGCCGCACGGACGGTGTCGCCGCGCCCGACTGCTGGAGCGTGTGGGTCAGTTCGTGGGCGATGAGGCGGTGGTCGCGCTCGCTCTCGCCCGCGCCCAGGTGGACGTCCTTGCCGTGGGTGAAGGCGCGTGCGCCGATGCGGTCGGCCGCGCGGTGGGAGTCGGGGCCGCTGTGCAGTCGTACGTCCCCGAAGTCCCGCCCGAAGCGCGGCTCCATGTAGGCCCGGGTCTCGGGGGCCAGGGGACGGCCGCCCGGCGGGGCGGACGCCGGGACCGCGGACGCCGAGGCTGCGGATGCCGGGGCCGCGGATGCCGAGGCGGCGGACGCCGGTGCCTCGTGGGCCGGTCCGGTGGCTGCCGCGGGCCCCGCCACCCGGTCCGCGATGCGGTCGGCCTCCTGTTCGTACGCGTCGCCCGCGGGCCCCACCGTCAGCTTCGCCTGTACGGCACGGCCCGGTCCGCAGCCCGTACAGTCACCCGCACAGGTGCCGCCTTCGTGCTCCTCTCCCCCGCACTCCGCGAGCCGCTGGAGGTAGGACCCGCCGAGACTGCGCTGGACCAGTGCGTACGGGGCGGGGTGGACGGTGGGGGCGGGGGCCGGTTCGTGCGGCCGGCCGCCGTGCTCCCCGGGGCCGTGCTCTCTGGGGCCGTGCTGCTTGGTCCCGTGCGTGTGCGTGGTCAGCATCGCGGCTCCGTCCAGAGCTTGCCGATCTTTTCGAACTCCCGCCTGGTGCCCCGCAGGACGTGCCGGAGGGTGATGGTGCCGCCGTCGGCGGCCGCCAGGAACGCCGCGTTCAGCGCGACGTTCTTGATGTTGCCGCCCGCGATCTGGAACTCCCGCGCCAGGGCGGCGAGGTCGACGTCCGCGTCGAGCGGGGCGCGCCGCGGGAAGAGGGTCCGCCAGATGCGCTCCCTGCTGTCCGCGTCGGGGAACGGGAACTCCACGGCGAAGCGGATGCGGCGGGTGAACGCCTCGTCCATGTTCTGCCTGAGGTTGGTCGCCAGGATCACCATGCCCGCGTACTCCTCCATCTTCTGGAGGAGGTAGCTGGTCTCGATGTTGGCGTACCTGTCGTGCGCGTCGGAGACCTCGGTGCGCTTCCCGAAGAGCGCGTCCGCCTCGTCGAAGAAGAGGATGGCGTTGCTGTCGCCCGCCTCGCTGAAGACGCGCGCGAGGTTCTTCTCCGTCTCGCCGACGTACTTGCTGACCACGCCCGACAGGTCCACCGCGTACAGGTCCAGGCCCAGCTCCCCCGCGACGACCTCGGCCGCCATGGTCTTGCCGGTGCCTGGCGGTCCGCTGAACAGGACGCTCAGCCCCAGTCCCCGGCTGAGCCGCGCGCCGAAGCCCCACTCCTCGTACACCAGGTGCCGGTGCCTGAGCTGTCCGCAGATGTCCCGCAGCTGTTCCAGCCTGTCGTCCGGGAGCACCAGGTCGGCCCAGCCGCACCGGGGCCGCACCCGCACGGCGAGGTCCCCGATCCGCCGCCGGGACAGCTCCCGGCAGGCCTCGGTCAGATCGGCGAGCGCGAGCGGCCCGGCGTCCCGCTCCAACGCGCGGCGGCTCTCGGCGAGTTCGACGGCGTACGGAATGCGGGCGGGCGGCAGCCGGAAGAGCGCGGCCAGTTCGCCGGCCCAGGCGTCCGCCCGGGGCGTAAGGCCGGTGAGCCCGTCGCGCCACAGAGCGGCGCTCGCGGGGGCGTCGGGAACGGGTACGGGGACGGGCAGGACGAGGGCGTCGCCGAAGGTCCCCTCGTTCGCCTCTTCGCCCGTCCAGGGCGTCTGTCCGGTCAGGAAGACCAGCCGTCCGAAGTCGGCGAGCGCGCCGGACAGTTCGGCGCGGAGCGCTCCCGTCCCGTCGCGCAGCAGCGCGTCCGCGTCCGGGACGTGCACCGCCGCGCCACGCAGCAGCGCCTCACGGAAGGCGGGGCGCAGCGGGCGGTCCCCGGCGTCCCCCGCGGGGGTCAGCAGGGGCACGCCGAGGCGGTCGCAGGTGCGCCGGGCGAGGGCGCCGCGTCCGGTGCCCGGCGGGCCGTACAGCTGGAGGACCAGGGGGCGGGGGTCGCGGGCCGCCAGGTGGCGGGCGGCGAGGCGGCACAGGGCGTCGGCCGGGTCGGTGGCGGCCAGGTCGGTGGCAGCGGGGGCGGGGGCGACGGGATCGGCGGGGGCGACGGGAGCTTTGCCAGGCGCTTCGGAGGGGGCTCCGGCAGGCGCTTCGGCGGGGGCTTCGGCGGGGTTCGGGTGCGCGGGCTCGTACAGGGGGCCGGGGTACGGCTCGTCCGCGCCCAGCAGATAGCGGCAGATGCGCGGGTCGAGGGAGAGCAGCTGGGCGAGCGCGGTGCTGCCCGAAGGGCTCTGCGGGTCGTCCGCCTTGCGCAGGATGCCCGCCCGGAACAGGGGCGCGGTGTCGGCGAAGCGCCCGAGCGCGGCCCAGCGGTCCCGCTCGGCGGGGCACAGGAGCGAGACGACGAGGTCGACGCTGGGGCGCTTGCGGGTGATGTCGTCCTGGAGGTACGCGTACAACCGGTCGTACTTGCGGCGCAGTTCGGGGGCGAGGCAGATCACGACTGCGCCCAGCTCCAGCGGGCCGAGCCCGAAGAGTCCGCCGAGCGCGGGCAGCGGGAGCACGGTCCCCTCGGCGGCGGCGCGCTCGACGCGCGCGGCGATCTCCGCTTCGACGCGGTCCAGGTCGGCGTCCAGGTCGCAGACGGGCGTCGGGCGTTCCTTGTCCGCCAGGAGCCAGTCGACCTCCTGGCGGGTGATGTAGACGGTACGGGCCGCCTGGTTCTGCGGCGCCTCTTCGTTCTGGAGGCGGGTCACTGTCAGGTGGCGCCGGATCAGCAGGTCGAGGCGGCGCAGTTCGTCCTCGACGTGCTCGGGGCCTTCGCGGTATCCGGGGGGTCCGTTCATGGCGTGACCTCGAACAGGAAGGAGCGCCTGAAGAGCCCGGAGACGTCCACGCGCACCTCGTACAGTCCGGTGACGAGGCCCTGTCCGGCGGGCACGGTGAACGCGTCGCCGGTCAGTTCCACCTTGTCCGCCACCGTCGCGCCGCCGAACAGTACGGTGACCCGCCTGCCGTACAGGTGGGTGCCCGTGAAGGTGAGGACCGTGCCGCCGGGCCCCCTGTCCGGGGTCATCGCGGTGACCGCGGGCGGCCGGAAGGGTGCTTCGACGCCGGGCACGCCGACCGTGCGCACGCGTTGCGGGACGGGGCGCGCGGTGGCGGGCAGCCGGTCGAGCTGGACGGTGGAGACCTGGTAGAGGACGGAGAGGCGGTACGGCTGGGAGAACGTGCCCCACAGCCGGCTCAGCTCCTCGGTGTCCAGCTCCATGGTGGCGATCTGGAGCCGTTCGCGGGCGTCCGCGAGGCCGGGGTCGAGGTACGCGGCGGGGACCACCGGGTGCTCGTGGAAGACCCGCATGGCCTCGCCGAGGCTCTGGTGCGCGGTGGCGTTGCCGGTGAGGGGGTCGTTGGGGGCGTAGGGCGTCAGGAGGTAGAAGAGGTTCAGGGACAGGGGCGCGTCCAGGAGCTCGGGCGGCGAGCCGGGGGCGCCGGGGCGCAGCGTCCAGTCCTGGTTCCGCAGGAACGCGTTCTCGGTGATCTTGCAGAGGTAGAGGTTGACGCGGCGCGCGCCGCCGGACTCGTCGGGCGAGAGGACGGTGACGTCCATCGCGGGGGAGAGCTTCATCTCGCCCACGAGGAGGTTGCGCAGCGAGGCGCTGACCATGCCGATCGCGGTGGAGGCGCTCATCGCAGGCTCCTGCCTCTGAGCCTGCCGAGGTGACGGCGTGCCCAGTAGGCGGGCGGCGCGTCGAAGGGCGGGGCGGCGGGCCTGGGGGCGGGGGCGGCGCCCCGTTCGGGGGGCGGGGCGGGGCGCGGTGCGGGAGGTGGGGCGCTCGGGCTCGTGGGCCAGGCCCCGTGCTCCTGTTCCGGTGGGAAGGCGGCCGGTTTCCGCGCGGGTGGGGCCGGGCGTGGTCCGTACGGGACGGGTCCCGCTGCCGGGGCCGCTCCCCCGGTGCGTCCCTGGCCCGGACCGGGCTCCGCGCGGCGCCCTTTCGGCTGCGGTCCGGTGGCGGACTGTTCGCGTCCGAACGGCGAGGTCGTTCCTGGTACGGCTCCGGGCCCGTTACGGGGCTCCTGTGCGCCGGAGCCGTTCGGAACCCTCCGCGGGGACGAAGGGCGCGGCGGTGTCCTGCCCGGAGGGGCAGGCGGAGGGGCGGACCGAGAGATGGGCGGTGGCGACGGCATGTGTGCGGCACTGTCCGGGCGCTGGTCTCCCGAGGGAGACGGACCGGCATCCGTCCGTCGCGTCCGGCGGTCGGAGTGCGACTGCCCGGCCGGTCCCGCGCCCTCCCGACGTACATCCGCCGAACCGAAGGACACCCGGCTCACGGCTCCCGGGACCGGGACCGCCCGGTCCGCGTCGGCCTGCCCCGAGCGCTGCGGTCCGGCGGCCGTCAGGCCCGTGTCCGCTCCCGTGCCCACCGGTCCTGAGTCCGGCCGGTCGGCGCCCACGGGATCGGCGTCCAGCGGGCGGACGCCCACTCGCCGTACGTCCGCCGTCCCCGCGCCCTCGGGCCCCTCCCCCTCCGGTCCCGCGCCGCGCCCGCCCGTACCCGCCGGGCGCGCGTCTCCCGGGCTCGCGTCCCTCCGGCCCACGTCCGTGCGCGGCCCATCCGCCCACGCCCCCGGGGCACCCGCCGCCGTCCCCGGCTCCTCTTCCTCGGCTGCGGCCCGGTGCCCCCGCTCCTCGGGCCCGCCGGGGACGACGATCTCCTCCGCGTACCCGGCCGTGCTCCCGTCGCCCGGCCACCACCCCGTGCCCGGTCCGTCCTGCGCCCCGTAGCCGCACCCCTGCCTCAGGTACACGAAACGGGTCCTGGGCGGGGGCGGTGCGAATCCGACCCGTACGCCCTCCCCTTCCGAAGTCTGCCGCGCCGTCTCGCCCAACAGTGCGCGCACGCCTTCGCGGTACCGGAAGGGCCGTGCTCCATCAGCGAGCACCCCGTGCAGGTACCCTCCGCGCGCATGCTGGCGCGAGCGCTCCTCGTAACCCTCAGGCGCCACTGTTCAGCACCTCGATCGTCTCGGCGATCACATCGATGTAGCGGCGCCGCTTCTCCCTGGTCAACCGCATGATCTCGGTCTCGCTCCAGTGGTAGTGATAGGCGAGGTAGTGCACTTCCCGGTAGAGGAGTTCGCTGTCGGTGCGCAGTTCCCCGAAGAAGAAGCGCTGGATGTCGAAGGGCGCGACGACGGTCCTGCCGCACTCGCTGCACGGCGCCTCCATGGTCTGCTCGACCCGGGGCGCGAGCAGCGCCATCCGCTCCTCGATCGCGGCCCGCGCCGCCGACGGCAGTGCCGCCAGTGCCCGTGCGTCCGGCGGCCCGGTGTCGCCGAGGCGCCGGACGCAACGCGCGAGGAGCCCGGTCAGGGCCTCGGCCTCGTTGCGGGCGAGCAGTTCCGAGAGCTCCTCCTGGTCGCTGCCGTCGGGCAGCCGGAACACCACGTCGCCGCAGTCCCCCGGCAGGGTCAGGGTGTGCTCGGGCGCCCGCTCGCCCCCGGCCGTGACGGGCACGTCGGAGAGCCGGAACTCCAGCGAGACCCGTTCGCCGCACTCCGGCCACGGGCAGACGAAGTGGGCGCGCACCAGGTCCCCGAAGGCGGCTTCCCTGAGCCGCAGCAGCAGGTACTGCCGGTCGGCGACGAGCAACCGCCGCGCCACGTCGGGCGTGACGGGGGCGACCGCGCCGATGCGCCGTACGCAGCGGCTGAGCACCTCGGTGACGAGCGCCGCGCTCCCCGTGCCGCCCGACCGCGCGAGCAGTTCCTCCTCGCGCCCGGTGAGCGCGGCGAGTTCGACCTCCCTGTGCAGCCGTCCCTCGGCGTCCCAGTACCCGCCGGGCAGCTCCCGCATGGTTCGACCCCCGGCTTCCTAGGTCTCCTTGGGTTCGGTCACCGACGCGTCCCGCTGCCAGCCCTCGTTCTCCAGCTTCACGGTGCTGATCATCACCGCGTTGCCCGCGGCGTCGAGCTGCGGGAGCGCCTGGTACTCCGAGACCCAGCAGCGGAAGACGTTGTAGGCGAGCACCTTGACGCCCTGCTGGTTGAAGACCTCGATGCTGATGTCCTTGCGGAACCCGGCGAGCGAGGTCGCCGCGTCGCCCTCGAAGTTGTTGACCTTGTTCGCCCACGCCTCGAAGGTCTGGTCGTGGGTGACCCCCGCCTCCAGGGTGATGGGGTCGTACTTGGTCTTCCCCGGGATCTGGTGCGGCCCGCTCGCGTCGCCGCCCTCGTACCACGGCGTGACCTCGGTGGTCCGCTTCAGCGCGCTGCACTTGCTGAGCCCGGCGACGTACAGCCCGTCGACCTTGATCTTGAACTTGAATCCTAGGTACGGATCGAACCGCGTCGTGTTGACCGTGAACCTGGGCATCGTCAGCCCTCCCCAACTCTCCGGCCGCGAGGCACTGTCAGGCCGCGAGGCCCGCCTTCTGACTGATCTTCACGACCACGAACTCGGCCGGTTTCAGGGGCGCGAAGCCCACCAGTACGTTGACCACTCCGGCATCGATGTCGGCCTGGGTCGTCGTCTCCGCGTCGCACTTGACGAAGAACGCCTGCGACGGGGTCGCGCCCTGGAACGCGCCCTTGCGGAACAGCGTGGTCATGAACGAACCGATGGTGAGCCTGAGCTGGGACCAGAGGGGTTCGTCGTTGGGTTCGAACACCGCCCACTGGATGCCCAGGTAGATGCTGACCCGCAGCATGATGGCGGTGCGCCGGACGGGTACGTACTTCCAGGCGGGGTCGGAGGTCACGGTGCGGGCGCCGAACACCACCACGCCCGAGCCGGGGAAGCGGCGGATGACGTCCACGCCGAGCGGGTTGAGGTTGCCGTGCTGCACGTCGCTGAGGTCGGCGGCGAGCCCGGCCACGCCGTTGAGGCTCGCCTCGGTGCCCGCGGGGGCCTTCCACACGCCCCGGGTCGCGTCGATGCGGGCGTAGAGCCCGGCGACGTAGCCGGAGGGCGGCAGCAGCACGGGCTCCCTGGACCTGCCGGAGGGGTCGACGGCCCTGACCCAGGGGAAGTAGAGCGCGCCGTAGGAGTTGGGGGCGGTGAGTTTCGTACGGAAGACGGCGGCGTCGTCCGCCCCGTCGTCGTGCGAGGCGGTCTCGCCGATGTAGAACACGTCCTGGAGCGGGCGGTTCGCGCAGTACGCCATGCCGAGGTTCATCACGTCGGGCGTCGCCTCGCCCGGCACCGCGAGCAGGCTGAAGTCGGTGAGCGCGTTCAGCTTCGGGAAGGCGGCGGAGAACGTCGTCGCCGAGACCGCGTCCGCGCCGTCGCCGCCGAGCGTCGCGGCGGTGACCGGCGGGGCCACCGCCGCGTCGCCGATCTGCACCGCGTCGGCCCTGGCGGGCCTGCGCACGGCGATGCCGTCCTCGGACCTGCCGCCGTTCGGGGTGCCCAGCTTGAGCTGGCCCGTCGCGTCGGCGGTCGTGGCCGCCTGGACCCGCACGGAGGACGTCACGGCGGTCGTGCCGGACTGGAGGACCAGCCGGGACTGGCCCGCGACGGTCTCGGCGGCGCAGGTGAAGCCGGTGAACGCGGTCGCGTCGGTGGAGGTCTTCTTCTTGGTCAGGGCGCGTACGGCGGCCTGGATCGCGGTCGCCACGTCGGCGAGCACGGTCGAGGCGCCCGCCGCGGTCGGCAGCGCGACCGGCTGGAAGCCGTCGGAGTCCAGGTTGATCTGGAAGGAGAGGTTGGTGCCGAGCGGCAGGGAGGGCACGAACCCGGCCCGGTGCGCGCCGCGCTGCACGGCGGTGTTGCCCGCCAGGACCCGCGCGGTGACCAGCGCCGAGTCCTGGGCGAGCACGGAGACCACGTACCGGGGCGACGCCGGGTCCATGGAGAGGTCGTCGAAGGTTTCCAGGGGCGCGGTGTCCCGGAAGTTCGCGGGCACCACTGCGGGGTCGTCCTGGCGGCGCACGCTCAGCCGGAACTCGTTGCCGGGGTCGAGGGTGCCGTCCTCGACGGTGAGGAAGAGGGAGTTGCCCCAGGCGCCCTTGTTCCTGGCGGCGAACGTCAGGCCGGCGACGGGCGCGGCGGCGCGGTTGTGGACGGTGACGTCGGCGATCGCGGCGTCGGAGCGGGTGACCCGCACGACGTAGCACTGCCTGCCGCCGTTGTTGAAGTACTGGAACACGCTGTGCGCGAGGAAGCCGTCCGTGGTGAAGGAGCCGTAACGGCGCAGGAATTCCGTCCAGTTGGTGACCCGGGTGGCCTCGTCAGGGCCCATCTCCGCGAGGCCGACGAAGGCGGCCGTGGAAGTGCTCGCGATTTCCAGCGGCCTGGTGCCGCCGGAGGTCTCCTCGATGTAGACGCCCGGATAGGTCGGCGTCGGCATGGTCGTCTCCCGTCGCGCTGGTCGTGTCGGTTCTGTTCGGTCCCGTTCAGTCCCGTACGGTCTTGCGGCCCGCTCCGGCGGGCGGGTCCCCGGCGGGGGTTTCGTCGGCTGGGGTTTCCTCGGCGGGCGATTCCCCGGCGGGGGTGTCGACGGCGGGAGTGCCGGCGGCGGACTCCGCGGGCGCCGGGAGTGCCGCGTCCTCCGCCGCGCAGTGTTCCGCGTCCACGCGCTCCACCTCGATCGCGCGCTGCCCGAGCAGCTTCGCGACCTTCGGGCTGTCCACGACCTCCGCGTCGGGCAGCTCGTCCGAGAGCTGTCCCGGCGAGAGCCGTACCGTGCGCCCGGAAGCCAGCGGCACCACCACAGGAGCCGAGGGAAGGAGACTTCGGATCCGTGACGTCACGTCGGCGCTCCTCGCTGCGGGTGCGGTCGTTTCGGCGGAACCCTCCGGCGGAGGGATCCACACGGACAGCTTCCTCGCGCATCGTCACCCGCCCGTCACCACGCACCGTCACCGGCCGCCGTGCGCCCTCCGTGCTCCGTTGCGCAGGCCCCGCGCGGAACGCGGTGGTGACGACGGACCGTCAAGCTGACCCCATGAGTTCAGAAAGAGCCAGGACAGGGGTGTGCGTCGTACGTGTGGAAACCCAGGCCCACGGCGTTCTGATCACCCTGCGGCTCAATCCCGACATCGAAAGAATCGCCAAGGGAACCGAATCGACTACCGCAGATGCCGCTGCGGCCCTACGCACAGTGAGGGAGTTCCTCCACTCTTTCCTCCCCGCACCCCCCGAGAGTTGATACACCAGCCATCAACGCGACACGGCGGATGCGGTTCGGCGGGGGTAACACGAATGGGACCCGACTTTCCTCACGCACTGGTCCCGGCGGACGGTCCGGGCCCCGTACCCGTCCTCCGTCTCTTCGGCGAACTGTCCGTGCGCGTCGAGACCCGCCGGCTCGACGTGCCGGGGAGCTGTCGCAGGCTCCTGGCGTTCGTGGCCCTGCGCCCGCACCGCGTCGAGCGCGCGGCGGCCGCAGGATCGCTCTGGCCCTGCAACGACGAGGGGCGGGCGCACGGCAATCTGCGCTCCGCGCTGTGGCGGCTGAACCGCATGGAAGTGCCGCTGCTCCACGCCGACAAGCACGGGCTCGCCATGCGCGACGACGTGGTCATCGACCTGCACACGGTCGACGCGTGGGCGAGCCGGGTGATCGAGGGGCGGGCGACCCCGGCCGAGCTGCGGGCCATACCGCCCTGCCTGGACTCGCTGGAGCTGCTGCCCGGCTGGTACGACGACTGGGCGCTGATAGAGCGCGAGCGGGTCAGGCAGCGGCTGCTGCACGCTCTGGAGTCGCAGAGCCGCCAGCTGCGGCTCACGGGGCTGCACTCGGAGGCCGTCGACATCGCGATGGTCGCCGTCGGCGCCGAGCCGCTGCGCGAGAGCGCCCAGCGCACCCTCGTCGAGGCCCATCTGGCGGCGGGCAACTGGGTGGAGGGCAGGCGCAGCCTGCGCATCTACGCGGAGCTGCTGGAGCGGGAGCTGGGCGTGCGCCCCGCGCCGGAACTGGTCGCGCTGCTGCACAGGCCGCCGCACCAGCCGTCGTCGCGCGAGTCGTCGGCGTACGAGTCGTCGTACGAGCCCTCGTGGCGGAGGCCGGTGGGCCCGGTGCCCTGACGTTCCCGGCCCCGCCGAAAGGGACCGTCAGGAAACGCCGGTCAGAGCAGCCGCTCGAAGCAGAGCGAGTCCGCACACCCCTCGTACGCCCCGAAGTTGGGGATCCGTACGTACCCCGAGCGCGTGTAGAACCGCACCGCGGCGGGCTGCCGGTCACCCGTCTCCAGCCGCAGCCGCGTCCAGCCCCGCCCCCTGGCCCACTCCTCGATCGCGCCCAGCACGCGCGCGGCCGCCCCCGTGCCGCGCGCGTCGGGGGCGACGTACATCCGCTTGACCTCGCCCGTCGCCCCGTCGAGCCCCCGCAGGCCGCCGCAGCCGACGGCGGTGCCCTCCGCGTCGTACGCGACGAAGAACGCCACCATGTCGGCGGCGGTCGGCGGCGGGCCGGGCTCGCTCTCCGTGGTGCCGTACACCTCGGCGATCTCGGCCCGCTGGCGGGCGCGCAGCAGCACCGCGTCGGGCGCGTCCCAGGCGACCTCTTCGATCTTCATGGAACGGAATTCTGCCGAGCCGTTGTTTCCGTCGCGTGAACCGGCTCTTTCGGCTACCAGGTCGGCCTGGCCCCGATCCCGCCGTCCACCACCAGGTCGGTCCCGGTGATCCAGGCCGCCGCGTCCGACGCCAGGAACACGCACGCGTTGCCGATGTCCTCGGGGCTGCCGAGCCTCTTCAGTGGGGCGGCACCCGTCCAGCGACGCACTCCTTCCGGCCAGTCGTCGGCCAGTCCGGGGCGGTCGATCAGGCCGGGCGACACGGAGTTGACGCGGATCCCGAGGGGGCCGTACTCCAGCGCGGCCGACCTGGCGAACATGATCAGCGCCGCCTTGGCCGCGCTGTAGTGCGCGTGCCCCGGCGCGGGGGCGCTGCCCTCGATCGACGCGATGTGGGTGACGGTCCCGCCGCCGCGCTCCGCCAGGACGGGGACGACGGCCTGGGTGCAGCCGAACGCGCTGGTGGTGTTCGCCTCGTACAGCGCCCGCCAGTCGTCGGCCGTCATGCCCTCCAGCGGCTGCACGGGCTGCACCCCGGCGTTGTTGACCAGCGCGTCGAGCCCGCCCCGCCAGACGGCGGCCGTCTCCACCAGGCGCGCGCACTCCGCCTCCCTGGTGAGGTCGGCCTGTACGGCGATGGCGCCGCCCCCGCCCTCGGTGATCCGCTCGACGAGGTCGAGGGCGGGCCGCTCGGCGCGGTGGTAGTGGACCACCACGTCCGCGCCGGCCCGTGCGAACCGCCAGGCGATTCCACCGCCGATCAGTCCGCTCGCGCCGGTGACGAGCGCGGTGCGCCCGGTCAGGTCGGGCAGCGCGGAATCACGCATCCCCATGGTTCGCCCCTCCCTCGTTCTCCGCTGTCATCCGCAACGGCCCTCCGGGGCGGCACAGTTCCCTGATGCGCCCCGCCCGCCCGGGGTAGCGGCGGCACAGTTCGTCCGCGTCGCCGCCTTCGTAGTCCGCGGGTTCGAAACCGGGCGCCATGGTGGTGCCGAACAGTGCCCATTCCCCGCCCCGCGCGACCTTCGCCCCCATCCAGGTGCCCGCCGGGACCGTGAACTGCACGGGACCGCCGCCGTCGAAGTCGCCGAGGCGAACCAGCCGGTCGGAGCCGTCCGGTGCGAGGAGCAGCAGTTCCAGGGGGTCGCCCCGGTAGAAGTGCCACACCTCGTCGGTGGGCAGCCTGTGCAGTGCGGAGAAGTCGCCGTCGGCCGAGGTGAGCAGCACCATGATGGCCGTGCCGCACGGGCGGCCGTCCGGCCCCGGCGGCCCCGCCCACGTCTGGCGGAACAACCCGCCCTCGACGGGCAGCGGTTCGAGCCGGTAGCGGTCGGCGATGCGGCGTACGGCGTCCGGATCGGGCATGCCGTCGACCCTAACGGGACCGGCCCGTCCGCAGTACGGAAATCCGGGAGCACGGGCGCGGAGAATCGGGGAGCGCGGATGCGGAGAATCGGGGAGCGCGGATGCGGGGAATCCGGGAGCGCGGTCGCTCGTTGGAACGGTCATGCCTCTCTCTGGTGAATACGAGCCCGGTACGTGGGACTGGGCGAGCAAGCAGGCCGAACTCATCGAATCCTCCGGCGGTACCGAGGGGACGACCCTTCAGGGGATGCGGGTCGTCCTGCTGACGTCCGTCGGCGCGAAGAGCGGGAAGCTCCGCAAGAACCCCTTGATGCGGGTCGAGCACGAAGGGGAGTACGCGGCGGTGGGCTCCAAGGGCGGCGACCCGGCGCACCCGTCCTGGTACCACAACGTCGTCGCTCAGCCGCACGTGGAGCTCCAGGACGGTCCGGTGAGGAAGGACTACCGCGCCCGGCTGGTGACGGGTGAGGAGCGCGCCGTGTGGTGGGAGCGGTCCGTGGCCGCCTTCCCGCAGTACGCGCAGTACGCGCTCAAGGCCGAGCGGGAGATCCCCGTCTTCGTCCTGACCCCCTTCGAGCCGTAGCCCGCCCGCTTCGGTCCGTGGATCATGATGGGGGCGCCCGGAACGCTCCGGACGCCCCCGTCGTGCGTCCGGCGGCGCACCGCGCCCCACCACGCACTCCCCGGCCGAAAGGGAACCCCGCCATGCGTCTGCGCTGTGCCGTACTCGACGACTTCCAGAGCGCCGCGGCCACCGCCGCCGACTGGAGCCCGGTCGCGGACCGGGTGGAGGTCGTCGCGTTCACCGAGCACTTCGCGTCCGAGGACGCGCTGGCCGCCGCGCTCGCGGACTTCGACGTCGTGGTCACCCTGCGCGAGCGCGTCGCGTTCCCCGGTTCGCTGCTCGCCCGGCTGCCCCGGCTGAAGCTGCTGATCGCCTCCGGGATGCGCAACTCCGTGATCGACTTCGCCGCCGCCGAGCGCGGCGGCGTGACCGTGTGCGGCACGGCCAGTGCACCGACCCCGCCCACCGAGCTGACCTGGGCACTGCTGCTGGGCCTCGCCCGGGGCCTCGTGCCGGAGAGCACCGCGCTGCGGACGGGCGGGCCCTGGCAGAGCACGGTCGGCGCCGATCTGCACGGCAGCCGCCTCGGGATCCTGGGGCTCGGGAAGATCGGCGGCAGGGTGGCGCGGATCGCGCTCGCCTTCGGGATGGAGGTCACGGCCTGGAGCCGGCACCTGACGAAGGAGCGCGCCGAGGAGTGCGGCGTCGAACTGGCCCCTTCCAAGGAGGAGTTGCTGACGGGCAGCGACTTCGTCTCCGTGCACCTGGCGCTGAGCGACCGCACCGAGGGGCTGATCGGCGCGGCCGAGCTGGCACTGATGAAGCCGACCGCCTTCCTGGTCAACACCTCGCGGGCCGCGATCGTCGACCAGGACGCGCTGCTCGCCGCGCTGCGCGAGGGCCGGATCGCCGGGGCGGGGGTGGACGTCTTCGACGTCGAACCGCTGCCCGCCGACCACCCGATGCGGACGGCGCCGCGCCTGCTGGCGACCCCGCACCTCGGGTACGTGTCGCGCGCCAACTACGCGACGTACTACGGGCAGGCGGTCGAGGACATCGCGGCGTACCTGGCCGGTTCGCCGGTGCGCCCGCTCGGCCGAGGGAACGGCTCGGGAGCCAACTGAACCACGCGGTCCGCCCTTTGGTCCAGACCTATTGACGGGGGTGGGGCGCCTCCCTAGCGTGTGGGCGCACACCGCATGACGTACGTCTCTCCAGACACCCCCACAGTCGGAGGTACACGTGTCCCCCGTCAGCAGATGGTTCCTGGGCCTCGCCCTGTCGATCCCTCTCCTCGCCCCGCTCACCGCCACCGCGGCACCCTCCCCGGCCGCGCCAGGCGCACCCGTGCCCGCCGCTCAAGCACCCGCCGCCCCCGCACCCACCGCCCAGGAAGACACCTGTCCGCTCAAGCCCAGGCCCGCGGGCAAGATCCTCCAGGGCTACTGGGAGAACTGGGACGGCGCCGCCAACGGGGTCCACCCGCCCTTCGGCTGGACCCCGATCAGCGACACCCGCATCCGCGACCGCGGCTACAACGTCATCAACGCGGCCTTCCCGGTCATCCGCTCGGACGGCACCGTCCTGTGGGAGAACGGCATGGACGCCACGGTGAAGGTCTCCACGCCCGCCGAGATGTGCCAGGCCAAGGCGCAGGGCGCCACCATCCTGATGTCGATCGGCGGCGCCGCCGCGGGCATCGACCTCAACTCCGCGGCCGTGGCCGACCGGTTCGTCGCGACGATCGTGCCGATCCTGAAGAAGTACAACTTCGACGGGATCGACATCGACATCGAGACCGGCCTCGTCGGCAGCGGCAACATCAACCAGCTCTCGGCCTCGCAGGCCAACCTGGTCCGCATCATCGACGGCGTCCTCGCCCAGATGCCCGCGGGCTTCGGCCTGACGATGGCCCCCGAGACGGCGTACGTCACCGGCGGCAGCATCGTCTACGGCTCGATCTGGGGCGCGTACCTCCCGATCATCAAGAAGTACGCGGACAACGGCCGCCTGTGGTGGCTCAACATGCAGTACTACAACGGCAGCATGTACGGCTGCTCCGGCGACTCCTACCAGGCCGGCACCGTGCAGGGCTTCACCGCGCAGACCGACTGCCTGAACAAGGGCCTCGTCATCCAGGGCACGACGATCAAGGTGCCGTACGACAAGCAGGCACCGGGCCTGCCCGCGCAGCCCGGCGCGGGCGGCGGCTACATGAGCCCCGGCCTGGTCGCGCAGGCGTGGAACAAGTACAACGGCGCGCTCAAGGGCCTGATGACCTGGTCGATCAACTGGGACGGCTCCAAGAACTGGACGTTCGGCAACAACGTCAAGGCGCTCCAGGGCCGCTGACCCCGACCGGGCCGGTGCCGACCGGCGGGGTCCCGTCCCCCGCCGGTCGGCACCACCCGCGCACACCCGCGCGTACGACCGTATGACCTTCACCGCACCGCCCCGCCGCCGGTTGTGGCCGGGGCCCTGAGCTGATCAAGTGCTGTCATGACGACCGTGCCGCCCGCCAGCACCGGGTACTTCAGCTCCGTGGACGACGTCTCCGCGCGCCTCGCCGCGACGGGCTACCTCGCGTCGACCGCGGTCGCCACGACCGTGTTCCTCGCCGACCGGCTGGGCAAGCCGCTGCTGGTCGAGGGGCCCGCCGGCACCGGAAAGACCCAGCTGGCCAAGGCGGTCGCCGAGGCGGCGGGCGCGGAGCTGGTGCGGTTGCAGTGCTACGAGGGCGTGGACGAGGCCCGCGCGCTCTACGAGTGGAACCACGCCAAGCAGCTGCTGCGGATCACCGCGGGCCGCGACCGCTCCTGGGACGAGACCCGCACGGACGTCTTCAGCGAGGAGTTCCTGCTCCCCAGGCCCCTGCTGACGGCGATCCGCGGCACGGACCCCGCGGTACTGCTGATCGACGAGACCGACAAGGCGGACGTCGAGATCGAGGGGCTGCTCCTGGAGGTGCTCAGCGACTTCCAGATCACGGTCCCCGAGCTGGGCACGGTCACCGCGACCCGCCGCCCCTTCACCGTCCTCACCTCGAACGCCAGCCGCGAGCTGTCCGAGGCGCTGCGCCGCCGCTGCCTGTTCCTGCACATCGGCTTCCCCGACGAGGAGCTGGAGCGCCGCATCGTCTCGCTGAAGGTGCCGGGGCTCGACGAAGCGCTCGCCGCCTCCGTCGTACGGGTCGTGGCGGCGCTGCGCGCGATGGACCTGCGCAAGGTGCCGTCCGTCGCGGAGAGCGTCGACTGGGCGCGCACGCTGCTTGCGCTCGGCGCGCGGACCCTGGACGAGGCGTTCGTACGGGACAGCCTGGGCGTGCTCCTCAAGCACCAGGACGACATCCTGACCGCGTCGGCCAAGCTGGACCTGGACGCGCCGTGACGGCGCCCGGTGCCACGCGGTACGGGCTCGCGGACCACGGGCTCGCGGACCACGTGACCGGCCTGGTGCGGACGCTGCGGGAGCACGGGCTGCGCATCGGCACGGGCGAGTCGGTGGACGCGGCGGCCGTGGTGGACGTGCTGGGCCTCGCCGACCGGGAGCGGCTGCGGGCCGGGCTCGCGGCGGCGCTGCTGCACCAGGAGGGCCAGCGCTCGGTGTTCGACCCGGTCTTCGACCTGTACTTCCCGCTCACGCGCCGCACGTCCGCGTCAGAGGGGGACCGGGACCGCGACGACCGGAGCCGCGACGCGCTGCGCGACCGGCTGGCCGACGCCCTGGCCGCGGGCGACCAGTCCGCCATGGCGCAGATCGCGGCGGACGCGGTCGACGCGCTCGGCGGATACGGCAGTTCACCGGGGTCCGACGGCTGGTCCGCGCACCAGACGCTGGACCGGATGCGGCCGCAGACCCTGCTGGCCAAGGTGCGCACCGCCGTCCGCCGGGGCGCCGGGCAGGGGCGCGGCACCGGGACCGGCGGCGGACAAGGCGACGAGCAAGGGGACGGGCCAGAGGACGGGCCAGGGGACGCGTTCGCGGACCGGCTCGTCGACGACGAGATCCGTCGGCTCATCGAGGAGTTCCGGCGGTTGGTGGCCACCGAGGCGCGCCGCAGGGTCGCCGAACGGCGCGGCACCGAGGAGATCGCGCGCAGGGCCGTCGCACCGGCCCCCGACCGGGTGGACTTCCTCGTCGCGGGCCAGGGCAGGCTGGACGAACTGCGGCGCGTGGTGCGCCCGCTCGCCCGCAAGCTCGCCACCCGGCTCGCCGCACGGCGGCGCAGGGCGGCCCGGGGCACCGTCGACCTGCGGCGCACCCTGCGCGGCTCGCTCTCCACCGGCGGAGTCCCGATGCGTCCGGTGCTGCGCAGGCGCCGCCCGGTCAGGCCCGAACTGGTGCTGCTGTGCGACGTGTCGGGGTCGGTGGCCGGGTTCTCGGACTTCACCATGCTGCTGGTGCAGGCGCTGCGCGAGCAGTTCAGCAAGGTGCGGATCTTCGCGTTCGTCAACCGGACGGACGAGGTGACGGCCCTGGTGACGCGCGGCGCCGCCGACCCGGCCGGTCTCGGCGCCCGCATCCAGGAGCGGGCCGCCCTGACCGGCTGGCACGGCAGCAGCGACTACGGCACGGCGCTGGGAGAGTTCGTGGAACGGTACGGCGACGCCGTCGGCCCGCGCACCACGGTCTTCGTACTCGGGGACGCCCGTACGAACCAGGCCGACCCGAACTTCGCGGCGCTGCGCCACATCGCCGATCGGGCCAGGCAGGTGCACTGGTTCAACCCCGAGCGGCGCTCCCTGTGGCCGACCGGCGACTCCGCGGCGCTCGGCTACGCGGGCCTCGTGCCGATGCACGAGTGCCGCAACGCCGAGCAGCTCGGCGCGCTGACGGCGCGGCTGCTGCCCGTGTGACGGCACACGGGCACGCCCTCATCCCTCATCCCCCGTCGGCCGCCTGCCGCTACCCGCCTTCGCTCCAGCGCCGTACCGGCACCTCGATGAAGTGCGGTCCCGGCGCCGCGAACGCCTTGGCCAGCTCGGCGCGGAGCTCCGCGAGCGAGTCGGGCCGCACGGCGGGCAGCCCGTAGCCCCTGGCGATCGCGCAGTGGTCGATGCCGGGCAGTTCGAGGCCGGGCGCCTCGGGGGTGTCGAGCAGTTCGGAGAACCGCTTGAGCGCCCCGTACTCGTTGTTGCGCATCAGCAGGAAGGTGACCGGGACGCCGTAGTGCGCCGCAGTCCACAGCGCGCTGATCGTGTAGTGCGAGGCCCCGTCGCCGATCAGGGCGACGACCGGGCGCCGCGGCTGCGCCAGTTGGACGCCGATCGCGGCGGGCAGCCCCCAGCCGAGGCAGCCCGAGGCGGGGAAGAAGTAGCTGCCGGGCCTGGTCAGGGAGACGTGCCGCCAGATGGCCTCGATGCCGGACGTCCACTCGGCGACGACGATCGCGTCCTCGGGCTTGGTGTCGCTGACGGCCCGCGCGACGGCCGCCGCGCTGAGCGGCGCGCCGTCCTCCTGCGGCAGGTCGGGCGCGGGCAGGGGCGCGAGGGCAGGCCGGTTCATCGCCGACTCCGGCACCAGGTCGAGGAGTTCGGCGAGGGCGAAGGCGGGGTCGCCGATGACGGCGTGGCCCATGGGCGCGCGGGCCGCCTCGTCCTGGTCGCTGGTGACGGCGTACAGCCGGGTGCCTTCGGGCAGGTAGGGGCCGGGGGAGTTCTCGTGGTAGCGGAAGACGGCCGTGCCGACGGCGAGCACCAGGTCGTGCCCTTCGAGGGTGCGCGAGAGACCGCCGATGCTGGCCGGGAGGACGCCCCTGAAGTGCGGATGGGTGGTCGGGAAGGGGCAGCGGGGCGCGGTGGGCGCGATGTGCACGGGCAGGGCGAGCGCTTCGGAGAGGCGCACGGCGTCGTAGAACCCGCCGCACGCGTCGACGTCGGGGCCGAGGACCAGGACCGGGTTGCGGGCCCGTACGAGGGCGTCCGCGACGACCGCCAGGGCGCCCGGGTCGGGGCGGGTGCGCCCGCTGACCGTGCGCACCGCCAGCGCGGCCTCCAGCTCCGGGTCGGCCCGGTGCTCCCAGTCGTCCACGGGCAGCGAGACGAACGCGGGCCCGCGCGGCGGCAGATCGGCGATGCGCAGCGCCCTGGAGAGCAGCAGCGGGACCTCCTGCGGGCGGCTCGGCTCGCCGCTCCACTTGACGAGCGGCTTGGGCAGCTCGATGGCGTCGACGTCGGTGAGCATCGGGTTGAGCGGGATCATCGAGCGGACCTGCTGTCCCGCCGTGATGAGCAACGGGGTGTGCGCGGCCTGGGCGTTGGTGAGGTTCCCCATGGCGTTGCCGAGCCCGGCGGCCGAGTGCAGGCTGACCATGGCGGGCTTCCCCGAGGCCAGCGCGTAGCCGTCGGCCATGGCGAGCACGGCTCCCTCGTGCAGCCCGAGCACGTACTCCATGCCCTCGGGAAGGGCCTTGATCATGGGGAGTTCGTTGGATCCCGGGTTTCCGAAGATGGTGTGTATGCCCCACTCCTGGAGCAGGCGGTAGGTGGAGCTGCGGATCGTCTCGTCGGCCATGGCCACGGCAGGGGTCCTCCTGATGTCCTCGGGGCGTCGCGGCCCACATGACACCAGAGGGCGGCCTCTTGTCACCGGCCGGGGCGTCTGCTTGACTCCGCCCGCCGCTTCACCGGCGCGTTCACCGGCGCGTCGGCGCGACCGCGTACGGCCACCCGAGGGCGGAGGCCCCATGGAGACCAGCCCGGACACCGGATCGCCCGCAAGCCGCCGCGAGTTGACCCGCAGGCGCCTGATGTCCGCGCTCGCGGCCGCGGGGCTGCTGTCCGCCCTCCCGGCGCTCCCCGCGGGCGCGGCGGACGGCGTGGCGAGCACGAGCGCGGACGGCGCGGAGAGCGCGGGGAGCGCCCGGGAGGACGGCGCCCGGCTCATCGCCAACGCCGTCGCCGTCTTCGCGGGCACCGCCCAGTCCAACGCGCGCCCCGAGACCGCCGCCAAGCTCGCCGCCGTCGAGCGGACCGCGCGCGCGAACCTCAGGTCGATGGACGCGGCGGGCCCGGACGAGCTGTTCGCGGGGCTGGTCCTGGGCACGGACGAGGCCCGGCTGAACACCGCCTACCGGCAGTTGTACGAGATCGCCCTGGCAACCAGAACGCCCTCGGCCGCCCCGTCCGACCTGCACGAGAACCCCGCCGTGCAGCGCAGGGTCGTCGACGGCCTGGGGTGGCTGCACGAGCGGTACTACGGCGACCAGGCCAAGGGGTACTACGGCAACTGGTTCCACTGGGAGATCGGCATCTCCCAGCACATCACCCGCGCCCTCGCCCTGCTGCCGGGACCGGCCGAGGAGCACCGCCCCGGCCTGATCCGCGCGTACACCGCGTCGATGGACGCCTACCTGCGCAACGGCGTGGACGGCGACGTCGATCTGGACTCGCGCTTCCACACCGGGGCCAACCTCGCGGACATCACCGCCAACCGCGTCCTCCAGGGCGCCCTGAACGGCGACGCGGCCCGGATCCGCAAGGCGCTCGCCGACCAGCTGACGGTGTTCGTGACCGTCGACCCGTACCGCCCGAACCACGGAGTCACGGACGGGCACTACGCCGACGGCTCGTTCGTCCAGCACTCCTCGGTCGCCTACACCGGCGCGTACGGCAAGGGGCTGCTCACCCGGGTCGTGCAGAGCCTGAGGACCCTCGAAGGGACCGGCTTCGCGGACGGCCCGGCGCTCGTGCCGACCGTGCTGGGGTGGGTGCGCGGCGGGTTCGCGCCGCTGATCTTCGAGGGCTGGATGATGGAGGCGGTGAAGGGCCGCTCGGTCGCGCGGACCGACTCCGGCTACGGCGACGTCGCGGCGGTCGTCGAGGCCGTGGTCGACCTCTCGGCCCTCGCGTCGGGCGCGGACGCCGAGGCCCTCGCGTCGTACGCGAAGCACCTGGTCTCGGCCTCGCCGGTGCCCCCGGACACCGCGCGCTTCGTCTCCCCGGTGAGCGTCGCGCGCCTCGCCGAAATCGTCGCGGACCCGGCCGTGCGCCCCGCCGACCTCAACCCGGCACGGCTCAGCACGGCGTTCAACGCGATGGACAGGACCGTGCACCGCAGGCCCGGGTACGCCTTCGCGCTGGCCCGCAGCTCGGCGCGGATCAGCAGGTACGAGTACATGAACGGCGAGAACCTGATGCCGTGGTTCCAGGGCGAGGGCGCGCACTGCCTGTACCTCTCGGGCGAGGACCAGCGGCAGGCGTACGGCGCCGAGCACTACGCCACGGTCCCGCCGTACGGCCTGGCGGGCGTCACCGCCCCCGTGGAAGCGCGGCGCACGGTCCCCGAGCTGTACGGCAAGCCGTACTACGACAACCCCGGCCACCCGCTGCGCTTCACGGCGTCGTCCGAGTCCCAGAACACCTACGTCTACTTCCCGCGCGGCACCCACCCGCACTCGGGCGGCACCGTGCTCGGCCCGTACGGCACGGCCGCGATGGTGCACTCCCCCGACGTCCCGTACCGCGACCGGCACGTGCTGCCCGACGACTTCGTGGTGTACCTCAACGCGCGGGCGACGAAGTCCTGGTACCTCTTCGACGACGAGATCGTGGTGCTCGCCGCGGGGATCGGCGACGCGGCGGGCCGGGCCGTGACGACGACGGCCGACGCCAGGACGGCCGCGCCCGGCGACGCGGTCACGGTCACCGGCGGCACCCGCGACGGCCGCCCGTGGCCGGGCCCCGGCACCGGCTCCGCCGCGGCGCCGCTCGACTGGCTCCGCTGCGCGAACGCCACCCGCGCGACGTCCGTCGGCTACGTCTTCCTGCGCACTCCCCCGGTCCGCGTCTCCCTCTCCGACGTCACCGCGAGCCTGCGCACGATCCGCACGGCGAACCCGGACACCCCGGTCACCCGCAAGGTGCTCTCCGTCACCTTCGACCACGCTCCGGCCGCCCCGCCCGCCGCCCTGGCCTACGCCCTGCTCCCCCACGCCACCGAGAGCGCGCTGCGCTCCTACCGCCGCAAGGGCCCGCTGCGGATCCTGTCCCTCACCCACCGCCTCCAGGCCCTCGCTCACACCGGCCTCGGCCTGACGGCCCTGAACAGCTTCTCGCCCGGCCCGCACGACCTCCCGGCCTCGCCCGGAGCTCCGGCCCTACGGGTGGACGGCCCGGCTTCCGTACTCGTGCGCCGCACCCACCGCGACACGTTCACCGTCGCCGTCAGCGACCCCACCACCGAACGCGACACGGTCGCCCTCCTCCTGCGCGGCCGCCACCTGCACCCGGTATCGACGGACGACGCCGTCAAGGTGACCCGCACCCCCCGCGGAACACTCCTCGAAACCACCACGCACCACGCGTACGGCCGCGGCTTCACGGCGACACTGCGCGGCTGACGCGCACCGGACCCGCCCCTCGCCCCATCGATTACTGTTCGATTCATGGCGCTCACCGACACCACCGCCGATGCGGTCCTCCGGGCCGCCGAGGAGTACGACGCTCCCGGCCGGACGGCCCTCTCCCCCGGCACGGCGCCGCTCTCCCCCGACGGTCTGGTGAAGAAGGTCGAGGCCCTGCGGGTCGCGCACGCGGCCGACGGTCCCCGGCTCTACCAGCCGATCGCCCTCCTCTGGGCCGCGGGCCGGGCCCTGCGCGGCGAGCCGCGGGTGACGGACTGGCGGACCACGGACACCGAAGTCGGCGACCTGCTGGTGCGGTACGGAATGCGCGGGGAGCAGCGTCGGCCCTACTACCCGGTGCTGGCCCTCTTCCACGCGGGACTGTGGACCCTGCCAGGCCAGACCGGCGAGGTCCCCCGGGCGCACGGCGGCACGAAGCCGCTCAGGTGGACGGAGGAGAGGCAGCCGGACAACGGTCTCGACCCGTCGGTGTACACGCTGCTGCGCACCTCGGGCGAGGCCAGGGGAGCGTTCGTCGCGGCCGTCGTCGACCGCTTCTTCGCGGACCTCGACGAGGTGCCGCTGCTCACGGCGGTCGGCCTGTTCGACGAGACCGTGGCCGACGACGCCCCCGGCGACGAGGACGGCGAAGGACCCGCACCGCTGTCCGACGAGGAGGCCGCCGTGGCGCGCGCCGCCGCCTACGACCGCTTCTGCCGTCTCGTCGAGGACCGGGAGGAGGCCGACCGGGGCAAGCGCCGGCCGTCGGCCTCGGGCGATCCGATCCGCTCGGCATGGGCGCGCAGGGCCGTGCTCGATCGCAGCCTGGGCAGGTGCGAGAACCCCGGGTGCGCGGGCCAGCCCGACGACCGCACGGACAGGGGCCTGCCGCTCCTCGAAGTCGACCACGTCACGGAACTCGGCCGCGGCGGGCGTGATCACCCGAGCCAGATGGTCGCGCTCTGCCCCAACTGCCACGCGATCAAGACGCGGGGAAGGACCCGGCACACCCTGGCCGACGTGCTCCGCGCGGTGGCCATGGAGCGGCACCGCGCCCTGCGCGGCTAGAAACCTCCGTTCCCGACACGCTCCCGATCCCGCCCCCGTCCCGCCCCCGCTCCCGCTCCCGCTCCCCCCGAATATGGCCGGAGTTTTACTTGTGCCATACTCAGCGCGCTCGTCGCACGTTCCGTCAGTCGGGGGACCATCGTTGAATCGCAAGTGGACATGAGCGGCATAGCGCTCACGACCCCCTATCTCGACACCGGCGCCGAGCAGCTCTCGTTCGCACTCGGGCGTCCCGCGCGCGAGGCGCTCGCCGTGCGGGACGTGTCGGTCGGCGGACTCGACGTCCAACTGCGGCTCCTCGGCGCCTCGCACCAGGTGTTCGCCGGTCCCGTGCGGGAGACCGTGGCCTGTCTGCCCGGCGTCGAGGACGGGCTGCCCGAGGCGGTCGCCCAGGAGTTCGCCGACTGGACCTACCGCTTCGACGCCCGCGTCCGGCACTGCGCCGAAGCCGAGTTCGCCGAGCACGTCGCGGAGGTGCGGCGGCGGGCGGACGCACATCCCAGGGCGCTCTACGGGATCTTTCCCGGCTCGCCCGACGCGCTCACCGCGCTGACGGTCGACCCGCTCGGCGCCGGGATCCGCTGGCGCACCTGGCACACCTACCCGCAGAGCCGCCAGATCGTGGCGACGCGCACCCGGCTGGAGGCCCGATGAAGAACGCCCGACGCATCAGTCTGATGCTCCTCGCCACGGCGATGCTGGCCGCGTGCTCCAGCGACAAGGGCGACAACAACGTGCCGACCAGCTGGATCCGCAAGGAGTACGGCGGCAGCGGCATCGGGTACGTCGACACCAGCGACTCCACGTCCGAGGTGGCCAAGGAGATCAACGGCCACTCCAAGGCGAAGGACCGCACCAGCAGCTCCGGCATGGAGTTCCTGCGCTACAAGGACGACATGGTCGCCATCTCCCCGCACCAGAGCGGCAGCAAGATCGAGATCGACGACTACCGGACCGGCTACCACCGCTGGCGGACGTACGTCCACCAGGCGTGGCCCGACCCGGACAGCAGCGGCTTCCGCGGCGGCGGCCCGGGAACCGGCAAGTAGCCGGGCCCACCACAAGACCCCGGCACACGGCCCCGGCGCACGGTCCGGCGGCCGACCCGCGCACCCGCACCTCCCTCCCAGCCCCTCCCCGCGTTCCGGACCAGTCAGCGAAAGGCACCCCGGTGGCAGACATCTTCGAATCGGCAGGCAACGCCCTGCTCTACGGCCTGGTCGGCTTCGTCGTGATGGCGGTCGGCTTCATCGCGCTCGACCTGGTCACCCCCGGCAAGCTCGTGCACGTCGTGTGGACCGAGCGCAACCGCGGCGCCGCGATCCTCCTCGCGGGCCAGACCGTCGCCATCGGCCTCGTCATCGACCAGTCCATCAGGGCCAGCGAGTCCGAACAGGGCCTGGGCGACGGCCTGTTCAGCACGCTGGTGTACGGCCTGTCGGGCGTCGCCGTGATGACGTTCATCGCGATCGTCGTCGGTCTGCTGACCCCCGGCCGCCTCGGCCACGCCGTCCTGGACGACTCGGCCGACGGCCGTCCCCACCCCGCCGCCTGGGTGCAGGCCGCCATGTACATCGGCACGGCCTTCATGGTCGGCGCCGCCGTATCCTGACCACCGCATGAGCACCACCACGACACCGAGCGAGACCGCCGGCGCCCCCGACGCCGCCACCGGAGCCGCCGGGGACGCCGGAGACGCAGCCGGTTCCGCGCCCCCGGCCGCCGCCGGGCCCGGGTACTCCCGCGGGGCGCGCTTCCTCCTCCTCTTCGCGGTCTTCATCTGCGCCGCCTGCGGCCTGGTCTACGAGCTGGCGCTGACCGCGCTGGGCAGCTACCTCATCGGCAACACCGTGATGCAGACCTCCGTGGTCATCTCCGTCATGGTCTTCGCGATGGGCATCGGCTCGCTCGCCGCCAAACCGCTGCAACGCCGTGCCGTCGGCGCCTTCGCCCTCGTCGAGGGGCTGCTGGCGCTCGTCGGCGGCCTCTCGGTGCTCGTGCTGTACGTGGCGTTCGCCTGGCTGCGGATCTACATGCCAGCCATGGTGGTGGTCACCTTCGCCGTCGGGCTGCTCATCGGGGCGGAGATACCGCTGCTGATGACGCTGCTCCAGCGGATCAGGCGCCAGGAGGCGGGCAGCGCGGTCGCCGACATGTTCGCCGCCGACTACGTCGGCGCGCTGATCGGCGGCCTCTGCTTCCCGCTGCTGCTCCTGCCCGCCTTCGGCCAGCTCAAGGGCGCGCTGGTGGTGGGGGCCGTCAATGCGGTGGCCGGGGTCCTCGTCGTCCTGTGGATCTTCCGCAAACAGACGCGCAGGGCCGTGCGGCTCGGCCTGCTCGGCGGCATGGCCTGCGTGCTCGCGGTGCTCGGCACGGTGTACGTGCTCGCGGACGACATAGAGGTCACCGCGCGCCAGCAGCTCTACCGGGACCCCATCGTGCACGCCGAGACCACCCCGTACCAGGACATAGTCGTCACCCGGTCGACCGCGTTCAACGGGAAGCCCGACACCCGGCTCTTCCTCAACGGGGACCTGCAGTTCTCCTCCGTCGACGAGTACCGCTACCACGAGGCGCTGGTCCACCCCGCCCTGTCGGGCAAGCGCTCGTCGGTGCTGGTCCTCGGCGGCGGCGACGCCCTCGCGCTGCGCGAGGTGCTGCGCTACGACGACGTGGAGAAGGCCACGCTGGTCGACCTCGACCCGGCGATGACCAGGCTCGCCCGCACCTTCGGCCCGCTGCGCGAGCTGAACGGGAACGCCCTGGCCGACCCCCGGGTCACCACCGTGAACGCCGACGCGTTCAACTGGCTGCGGGACGCGACCGAGCGGTACGACACCGTCGTCATCGACTTCCCCGACCCGGACACGGCGGCCCTGGCCAAGCTGTACAGCGTGGAGTTCTACCATCTGCTGGGCCGCGTCCTGAACCCCGGCAGCCAGGTCGTCGTGCAGGCCGGTTCGCCGTTCTTCGCCCCCAAGTCGTACTGGTCCATAGCCGAGACCATCTCCGAGGCAGGCTACGCGACGACCGCGTACCAGGTGGACGTGCCGAGCTTCGGCAACTGGGGCTACGTCCTGGCCACCGCGGGCTCCGGAGGACCGCCGCCCCGGCTGCACCTGGCCGCGAAGGCGCCGAAGCTGCGCTTCCTGGACGACTCCGTACTGGCCGCCGCCACGGTCTTCCCGCTGGACCGCCGTCCGGCGGACGTGCGGGCGAGCACCCTCATGGATCCGGCGGTGCTGGAATACAGCGTCCACGAGTGGCAGAACTACTGACGGCACGCCCGGCGGGAGCCTGACGACGGGCCCAGCGGGGCCCGTGGGCCCCACGGCCACTACCGGGCTCTACCGGGCTCTACCGGGCTCTACCGGGCCAAAGTTCCTTCCTGCTCACCGGGTGGTCCCGGCGGCAGGACCGGTGCGAGCTGCTCGGTCCGCAGCTTCGCCAGCCGCCGCAGCACCTCGACCGCCTCGTCGGTGCGCTCCAGCGCGGCCAGCACCCTGGCCTGGATGTCCACCGACTCCGCCAGCCCCGGGGGCAGCTCCCCCTGGAGCCCAACGAACCGCCACAGCAGCCCGGTGGCCTCCCGGGCCGCGGCGAGCGAGCCCGGCAGGTCGCGCCGCTGCGCGAACCCCAGCCAGGCGATGGTGTTCAGCAGCCCGGCCAGCGGAACGATCTCCGGTTCCCCGCCCCGCTCCGCGCGCCCGCGCCGCAGTTCGAGCGCCTCGTCCCACACCGGGCCCGCCCGCCCGTGCTCGTTCGTCCGGGTCAGTTCGAGCCCCAGCTTCTCCAACGACGCGATCAGGCCCGGCTGGTGCGCCGGGTCGTCGGCCGCGGTCCTGCGGCGCACCGTCACCGACTCCGTCAGCGCGTGGCACGCCTCCGTGCGGCGGCCCAACGTCAGCAGCCGCTCGGCGTGCTGGGAGAGCGCGACCGCCAACTCCTCCTGGTAGCCCGCCGGGTTGATCCCGACCAGTCTGCGCAGCAGTTCCACCGCTTCGCCCGCAGCCGTGCCGGACTCCTCGTGCCGCGAGACGTGCGCCGTACGGCTGCTGAGGTTCAACAGGGCGCGGGCCAGGGTCGGTTCGAAGGCGTGCGGGTCCACGGCTGCCAGGCCGCGCTGGATCTCCACGGCCTCCTCGGCCGCGTCGCACGCCGCGACCCTGCTGCCCTCGTGCGCGAGGCAGATCGCGAGGTTGGCGAGCGCCGCCGCGAGGGTCGCCCAGTGCGCCGTCCCGGCAGGGTCCCCGACGGGTCCGCGGGCGAGGCCGCGGGCCCTGTCCGCCGCCTCGCGCGCGGTGACCAGCGCGCTGCGCCACTGGCCCGTCGCCGCCAAGTCGGCGGCGTAGTTGGAGAGCGCGAGGGCGAGCGAGTCGTCGTAGCGGTGCGGGTGGGCCAGGGCGAGGCCGCGCAGGAGGTGCACGGCCTGCCCGGTGGCGGCCAGCGCCTCCGCCGGCTCGTCCTGCTTGGCGTGGTAGACCCCGACGTCGGCCATGACGGCCGCGAACGACGGCTCGCGCACGGCGCCCGGGTCGACGGCCGTGCCCTGGCCGATCGCCACGGCCCGCTGCCCGGAGCGCAGCGCCTCCTCGGTCAGCCCCGCGTGGTACTGCCGTTGGGCCAGGTCGTTCAGGAGCCTCGCCTGGCCCGCCAGGTCGGGGGTGCGCTGGAGGCGGTGGCCGATGAGGCGCTGGGCGAGGGCCGCGGCGCCCGGGGCGAGGTCGGCGTGGCGGCCGGGCGGCAGGTACGCCTCGACGGCTTCGAGCACGGCCGGGTCGATGCCGTCCATCTCGCTGAGCGCGGCGAGCGTCGCGCCGCCGGCGGCGACGCCCAGCCTCGGCTGCCCGGACAGCAGGACCTCCAGCTGCGACTCCCGTACGTGCGGCCAGCGCGCGGCCGCCGCGACGAGCGTCGCCATGACCCGGCGCTCGCAGCTCAGCGGCGTGCCGTCGAGCAGTCGGCCCGGCGCGTCCAGGGACCACGGGTCGGGCTCGAAGCCGTCGGTGCCGTGGCCCGCCGCGCTCAGAGCCAGGAAGTCCTCGGCGAGCCGGTCGGGGTAGAGGGGTTCGAGCACGGTGGCGCCGCCGGGCGACGGGTACGACAGGGCGTGGTCCTTGAGCACCTGGTCGGTGTGCTCGGTGGTGCCGACGCCGATGCGGGTCAGCGCGCGGACGGCCTCGCTGTGGCCGAGCGCGCCGGTCAGCGCCGCGGCGTAGACGGCCTGCCCGAAGGCGCCGGGCGTGATGCGGACGCGGCCGTTGCGGTGCAGGGTCTCCCAGTGGGCGCGCTCGCGCGAGAGCAGGTAGGCGGAGACCGCGGCTGCGCCCTCGGGGACCGGCGTGCCGCGCCGGTGGGCGTCGACGGCGGCGAGTGCCGCCATGTGGACGGCGAGTACCTGGCGGTACTCCGGGTCGTCGGCGAGCCGGTCGGGCGGGGTGACGGCCGCGACGTCGGCGACGTCGAGGGTGGCGGCGAAGCAGTCGCGGGCGGTGCGGAAGAGCGCGTCGGGCGTGGCGTCGGCGTCGTCGGAGAGGCCGGGGAGCGGCAGGTCGAGGACGGGGATGTCGAAGTCCCCGAGGCGTTTGACGAGGTGCTGCCACCAGGTGCCCCGGGGCCGGGCGACGAGCAGCACGCGGATCCGGCCGCCCTGTCTGACGGCGTCCAGGAGGAGTTCCATCAGGTCGTCGGTTGGCCAGCGCTCGGCGTAGTCGGCGACCATGAGCACGCCCGGCGTCCCGGTCGCCGGTTCCGTTTCGGGCCGTACGGGGAAGGGCACGGCGTCGGAGGCGTGCCGGGCCTGGAGCACGGACCAGCCCGCCGCCCCGCTGAGGCGCGCGAACTGCGCGGCGAGCCGGGACTTGCCCTGTCCGCCGGGGCCGTGCAGCAGCAGCACCGACACCCGGTCCAGCTCGTCGCGCCAGCCCGTGAGACGGCTCAGCTCCTCGCGGCGGCCGGTGAAGTCGACCAGGGCGTAGCGCGCGTCGAGCAGCCGGGCGGGCTGTTCGCGCACGTACGCGGCCGGGATGGCGGGGCGCTCAGCGGGGAACGCCTCCACGCCGTAGAGCGGCCGCCGTTCGGCCAGGTGGAGATGGTGGATCTCCTGCGCCTGCACCACGGACCCGTGGATCGTCGCGCCTTCGATCCATTGCCGATGCACCGTCACCGCGGCCCCTGTTGTCCCGCCCGCGTCAGTCCGCCGGCTGCCCGTCCCCATCATCCCCCACGCGGGGACGGGGGAAGCCGCGGAACGCGAAGGCGGGGTGCGCCCGTGTGGGCGCACCCCGCCGGAAAGCCGCACCGTGCGGCCGTGGTCACGCTCCGCTGGCGTCCAGCATCTCGTCGCGCTCGACGATCTTCACGCGCTCGCGGCCCTGGGGCTCGCCCAGCGCCTTCTCCGCGGCGTCGAGCCGGTACCAGCCCTCCCAGGTGGTGAAGCGGACGCGGCGCTCGCTCAGGAACTCCTCGACCGCCTCGGGCGCGGGCGACACGGGCGCGGGCAGGCGGCCGTTCGCGTGGTCGTCCAGGAGGCTGGCGACGGTCTCGTTCGCGTCGCCCTTGGTGTGGCCGATGAGGCCGACGGGGCCGCGGCGGATCCAGCCGGTGACGTACGTGGACGTGAGGTGCTCGCCGGACTCGTCGATGACGCGGCCCGCCTCGTCGGGAACGGTGCCCGAAGCGGCGTCCCAGGGGAGCTTGGGCAGCTCGTCGGAGAGGTAGCCCACGGCGCGGTAGACGGCGCCGAAGTCCCAGTCCTTGAACTGCCCGGTGCCCTTGACGTTGCCGGTGCCGTCGAGCTCGGTGCGCTCGGTGCGCAGGCCGACGACCTCGCCGTCCTCGCCCAGGAGCTCGGCGGGGGACTCGAAGAAGTGCAGGAAGAGCTTGTGCGGACGGTCGCCGACGTCGCGGATCGCCCAGTTCTCCAGGGTCTTGGCGACCATGTCGGCCTGCTTGTTGCCGCGCCGGGTGGCGATGGAGCCCTCGTCGTAGTCGATGTCCTCGGGGTCGACGATGACCTCGATGTTCGGGGAGTGGTCCAGCTCCCGCAGCTCCATGGGGCTGAACTTGGCCTGGGCGGGGCCGCGGCGCCCGAAGACGTGCACTTCGAGGGCCTTGTTGGCCTTGAGTCCGTCGTGGACGTTGGCCGGGATCTCGGTCGGCAGCAGCTCGTCGGCGGTCTTGGCGAGGATGCGGGCGACGTCGAGCGCGACGTTGCCGACGCCGAGGACGGCGACCTTCTCCGCTTCGAGGGGCCAGGTGCGGGGCACGTCGGGGTGCCCGTCGTACCAGGAGACGAAGTCCGCGGCGCCGTACGAGCCCTTGAGGTCGATGCCCGGGATCGACAGCGCGCGGTCGGCGGTGGCACCGGTGGAGAAGATCACCGCGTCGTAGAAGGCGCGCAGGTCGTCCAGGCTGATGTCGCCCGGGTAGTCGACGTTGCCGAAGAGCCGGACCTGGGGCTTGTCGAGCACCTGGTGCAGGGCGGTGATGATGCCCTTGATGCGCGGATGGTCGGGGGCGACGCCGTACCGGATGAGGCCGAACGGCGCGGGCATCCGCTCGAAGATGTCGATGGAAACACCGGGGTCGACGGCGGCCGCGGACTTCAGCAGCGCGTCGGCGGCGTAGATCCCGGCGGGGCCGGCTCCGACGATGGCGACCCGCACGGGGCGAGGCATGATCAGGTTCCCTTCGAGCGGTGGCAGTCTTACTCGGAGGGAAGCCTAAACTAAGGCAATCCTAACCTAGTAGCCGGGTTGGATCTATGACCCCATAAGCCTGTCTTATGACATCCCAAAGCCTTGCCTGGGCATCTGTCCCGAGGGCGTAGACCTCGCCGCGAAGATCTTCGCAGGCGGACGCCGTCCGAGGGACCCGGGCTAGAGTGATTCCTCTTGCCACTTCATGTGCCGGGCGGGACGACCACCAGTAGTCGTCGGGTTCGGCATCGGATTTCCGTGAAGGTGAGGGTTCCGTTGGGGGGAACGAACGAGCAACGGCCCACTGTGGTCGTGCTCACCGCTTTGCAGGTGGAGTACGAGGCGGTCCGTCGGCACATGACGGACGCCCGCGAGGTCGAGCTGCCCCAGGGCACGCTCCTCGACGTCGGTCGGATGCCGGGCCTCAATTGGAACGTGGCGCTGGCGGAGACCGGTCCCACCAACACCCGGGCCGCCCTCGTCACACAAGCCGCGATCGAGCACTTCGACGCCGAGGCGGCACTCTTCGTCGGCGTCGCCGGTGCGCTCAAGACCGACGTCCGCCTCGGTGACGTCGTCGTCGCCAGGAAGGTCTACGGCTACCACGGTGGACGTGAGAGTCAGGACGGGTTCGCGGCCCGGCCCGACGTCTGGGAGCCGACGTACGACATGGACCAGTTGGTGCGCTCCGCCCGGCGCAACGACCCCTGGGCCTTCCTCACCCGAGACGACCTCACAACCCCGCTGCCCCGGGTTCACTTCGAGCCGATCGCCTCGGGCGACGTCCTGCTCGGCTTCCGCGGCTCGGAGACGGACCGTCGGATCCGCAGGCACTACAACGATGCCGCGGCCGTCGACATGGAGAGCCACGGTGTCGCCCACGCGGTCCGGATGAGCCGCCGAGTGCGCGCCCTTTCCATCCGCGGCATCAGTGACTTCGCCGACCAGGACAAGGCCTCGTACGACGCCGCGGGCTCCCAGGAGACCGCAGCCCGGCACGCTGCCGCTTTCGCACTGCGCGTACTGCGCGACCTGCGCCCCACCCGGCCGCCGAGCCCTCAGCGGCCCCCGGCACCCGCCGTCGTCATGGCGGGCCCCGCCCGCTCCCCCGGCGCGGCGGACTGGGGCGACCGACCCGTCGTCAAGGTCGTCGACCAGGAGTACCTGCTGTACGAAGGCCCGGGAGACCTCCTTCAAGAGTCACGGGACGGCGACGTGCTGCGCCGCCAGGCGGTAGCACGCACGGTGTCCGGCAGCGGTGCCCGCGACGCCTACGTCTGGCTGCGCCAAGTCGAGCGGATACGCCCGCCGCACAGCCCCGGCCCGTTCGACCCCCTGGACGCACTCAGACGGGAAGCCGCGCTGTACCGAACTCTCCCCGGCCCCGACGTCGTGCAGATGACCGGCGGCAAGGACATCGCGACCCTGGTCCTGGCCTGGCCTGGTGACCCCAGGCTCGGCCGCCCTTCGGACACGCTCGACGAACTGCTGCCCGCATCGTCGACGCCTACGACCCCGCAGCGTCTGTGGTCCATCGTCAGCGGACTCGCCGAAGTCGCCCGACTCCTGGAGCGATTGAGCGCCGAGGGGCTCTCCCACCGGGCACTTCGGCCGACCGCGATCGTGATGGGCCAACCGCGCACGGCGCTGCGCGACTTCGGCCTCGCCGCTGTACCGCCCCGCCGAGGCGAGAACCTCGGCCCCTACCAGGCGCCCGAGCAGCAGCGCGGCTCCCGAACCGATCCCGGTCCCGCCACCGACGTCTACCAGTTGGGAGCGCTGCTGCACCGCGCGCTGACCGGCCGTGTCCCCCAGCCGGGGCTGCCTCCCTACCGCGGCTCGGCATCCGTACCGAACAGCCTCACCCATGCGGTTGCCGGAGCTCTGCGAGAGGACCCGGGAGCCCGCCCGGGGGTCCGCACGCTCCGGCTCGCCCTGGTGTCCGCCGCACGCGAGCTGGCGTCCGTCCCGCCGCCCCAGCACTGAGGAGCGTCGCCGATGTCCATCGCCACCGTCGCCCTGCGCGCCCCGCTGGTACTCGTCCCGGGCATCGGCCTCGACGACCGACTCCGTGCGAAGGCCGCTTCCAGCGCCGGCCTGCCGTCCGACATCTCACAGATCGTCCACGATCTGAACGGGCTCGAAGGCGGCGCCGCCGTGCGGCTCGTCGCGGCCAAAGGCAAGTACAAGGCCTCTTTGCTGGTCCACACGCGTACGTACCGGTTGCGCCTCGAAGCCACGAATCGAGGCACCGCCTATTTCATCAAACACATCGATGCGCTGCGCCTGAAGGACCACTCCGACCTCGCCGGGGCGTGTCTCCTGGTACGCCCGCCCGCCTGGAAGATGGTGTTCGAGCTGAGAGCCGTGCCCGAGGGCTCGGACGCCCAGTGGGAAGCCCTCGAACGCACCTGGAAAGATCTCGGCCGGACGCAGAAGCGGCAGGAGGAGTTCCCCGCACTGAGCGAAGCCCAGTCGAGCTTCCTCGACTCGGTGGACCGGCTGATCGACGCGACGGAGGAGATCACCACTCGGGAAGAACGCCGATCCGCCCCCTTCCCCTACCAGCGCCTCACAGCCACCGGGGTCAAGCGCAGCAGCACTCCCCAATCCGTCTACGAATTCCAGCTCGTCGGAACGGACGCACCGCCGTCCGGTGCCTTCGTGCGCATTCAGGGCGACACGGAAACCCGGGGGCGAGTGAGAAGGGCCGCAGGCGGATACCTGACCGTCCGCTTCGATCAGCCCGTTTCGTGGGACCGCCTGCCGCAGCGCGGCGCCCTGGAAGTCATCCCGAACAGCGTGATCTTCAACAAGCAGCGGCAGGCGGTGGCCTCCCTCCGCGGACTGAACGCCAAGAACGCGGGCCTCCTCCCGGCCGTGGTCGAGCACCGCGTGCACGCGATCCCGGCCACAGCCACGCAGCCGCACGAGGAACTGGACCCCGAACAGCTCACGGCATTCCAAAAGGCCCTGACCACCGAGGACCTCCTGGTGGTACTCGGCCCGCCCGGCACAGGCAAGACCCGGACGATCACGGAAATCGCCCGCACCGCCGCGACGACGAACGCCACCGACAACGGCCGGGTACTCGTCACCTCGCACACCAACCGTGCCGTGGACAACGTGCTGGCCAGACTGCCACGAGATCTCGTGGTGATCCGGGTCGGGGACGAAAGCAAGGTTCACGCCGACGTCAAGCCGTTGCTCCTGGAGGAGCAGTCGGAGAGCCTCTCCGAGGAAATCCGGCACGCCATGACCCAGCGCACACAGGCCTATCGGGACGCGACCGCCGTAGAGCCGTGGACCGATGAACTGGCCATCAGGGTTCAGCAGGTCGACGACCTGGCCGGGAAGAAGAACACGGCGGCTCTACACCTCCAGGAGGCGACCCGAGCAGCAGCCGCCAGGTCCTGGGAAAAGCGGGATGCGCTCCGGCAGGACGAGACCAAGCAGGAGTCGGCTCTGCGGGAGCTGAGCGAACGCACAGTGCCGCTCCGAGAGAGAATGGAGTCCGAGCAACGGCGTTCCAGCGCGTTCTTCACCGGTTGGCTGCACCGCTCCCGGGCCCGCCGTCTGGAAAAGGAGCTCACCACGGCGGCGGCCGAGGTTCAGCGGCTCCAGGCGCTGGTCCCCGATCTGCGTCGACAGGCCGAAGCGGCGAACGCCGAGGCAGAGCGCGCGATCAGTGAGAGCACCGCCGTCAGCGCGGCCCGTGCCGCGAGCCGGGCAGCCGAGCACCGCCTCGACGAGGGCGTCCAGTCCGCCTACGAAGCTGCCGACATGGCGGTCCACGCGCTCAGTGCAGTCGTTCCCAGCACGCCGATGCCCACTCGTTCGGCGGATCCAGCCGAAGCGGCGGCCGCGCTGCACTCACTGCACGGGCAGTTGACGGGCTGGCTGCCGCTGCTCTCGCGACGCCGGGAACTCGCTCAGCAATGGCAGGCCGCCATCGGTCAGGAACCGGGGCAACTGGTACCAGAACTGGTCCGCTACGCCCAAGTGGTCGGCGCCACCTGCATCGGTGCCGCGTCCCGCGCCGAGCTGTCCGGGGTCGACTTCGACCTGGGAATCGTCGACGAGGCCGGTCAGATCGGTGTCGCGGACACGCTGGTACCACTGACCAGGGTCCGCCGCGGCGTCCTGGTCGGCGACGATCGGCAATTGCCGCCCTTCCGCGACTCCGAGGTGGACGAGTGGGCCCAAGGCGCCGGCGACCCCGAACTGGTCCGGCTCATGTCGCAGAGCGCCCTGGAGCGCCTGCGCGCCGGCCTGCCCCCTTCACACATCGTGCAGCTGACCCGCCAGCGCCGGATGCCCGCCGAGATCGCCGACTTCATATCGGCCTCCTTCTACCGGGGAGGGCTGCTCACCGAGAAGGAGCACCAGCACACCGACCCCTTGTTCACGAGCCCTATGGCCTTCGTCGACACTGCCGCGCTACCTGACCGCCTACGTCACGAGTCGGGACGCGGGCGTGCCGAGGGACGCGGTCACAAGGGCCCCTTCAACACCTGCGAAGCACGCCTCCTGGCCAGACTCGCCGCCTTCTACCACCGCCGGGGATCCGAGTGGGTGGTGATCGTCCCCTACCTCGCCCAGCGCCTGGAGGTCGTGCGCCACCTGACCCCGCTGATCGGCGATTCCCAGCTCGCTGACGCCTCGGTCGGCAGCGTCGACTCCTACCAGGGGGGAGAGCGTGACGTCGTCCTGTACGGCTTCACCCGCAGCAACCCCGAGGGCCGGATCGGATTCCTCAAAGAACTGCGCCGGGCCAACGTCGCCTTCACCCGCGCCAAGAGTCAGCTGGTGCTCGTGGGCGACCTGGGCACCCTGGCACGTGCGGACGACCCCGGCTTCCGTGCCCTCATGGGCGACCTGCACCAGCACCTGATCGACCGCGGCGACCTGCGGGACTACCGGGACGTCATGGCGGACCTCGACGAAGCCGTCCCGGAAGCGGGCAAGACCGCCGACCCGTCCCCGGAAGGAGGCCGAACGTGACGGCCCGTCTGATGAACTTTCCCGAGGAGCGGGTCCTGGAGGACGCCGCCTTCGGCCAGGGTGTCGTGCCCACCCGGCTCTACGCCCTGCTGCTGCCGGTCTGGCAGGTGGAGATTCGCGCCGACGTCACCGAAGGCGAGGCGTTCTTCCTGATCGACCGGTTCCTGGAGCGCGGGCTGCGCCACGGCGCCCTGCACACCGTGGACGAACTCGCCGCCTTCTTCGCCCTGGACCGGTCCCTGGTCGCGCAAGCCGTGCGCTTCCTGACCGCGATCGGCCACGTGCGGGAGGAGGCCGCGGGCCGACTGTCCCTCACGCCCTTGGGGCAGCGGTCCGTCGACGACGACATCCGCTACGTGGTCACTCACGAGGACCGTCGCATGCTCTACTTCGAGGCCCTGGAGTGCACCCCGCTGACCCGGGCCCACTACGACGACGAAGTCGTCACTCTCCTGTCCGGAGACGATCTGACCCAAGTGCTGCAAAGCAACCGTTATCCGCGCTTCACACCGTTCTACGTGATGTCCGGCTTCGACCGATCGGCCCTGGACCGCCTCAAGGACCGTAAAGACCGTGCCCGGTTCAACCTGCCTGCGGCTCTGGACTCCCTGAAGTGTCTGAACGAGACGCTCGTCCACCTCCCCGTCTATCTGGTGCGAGGCCGGAAGGAACTCCTGGTTTACGGCCAAGCCGAAGCCGGGGCCGCGCCCGATCCGGAGCTCGGCGAACTCTGCGCCCGCACCCCGGAACTGATCGACCTTCTCGACAACGAGGAGGCGTTGGACACGGAAGCGGACGAACGCGTCCAACGATCCGCCCGGAATTGGCTCCAAGCGCAGGGCTTTGACTCGATCGCTCCGGAACAGGACGACGACGGCACGTGGTCGGTCTCACTGCCCGCAAGCGCCTTCGGTGAAAAAGGGATCCCGATGTCCCGCATCGGCGGCTACCGCATGGCGGACAGCCTCTTCTTCCGCGTGTGGTGCCCGGAGGAAACACCACGTAAGCTCGCTCTCCTCGACCGGCTGGACCAACGCATGGGCTCGCGCAGTCAGGTCACCCGGCAGGAAGCGGAAGAACTCGTCTCCCGCCTGGCCCTCCAACTGCGCTTGGACGTCCCCGAGCTGTCCCGGCTCCGCAGCGGCGCGGCGAAGACCGGCCGCAGTGGACTGGAAGCCCAATTGGCCCGACTGGAGAACGAACAGAAGTGATCGACACCGGCCAACTCCTGCTTGCCGAGTACGAGCAGATCAAGCAGGAGCAGCGTGCCCGCATCGGCTTCCGCGACAACCTCATCTACGCCACGCTCGGCGCCATGGCGGCGGTGGTCGGCTCGACGCTGGCTCGGAACGGCCATCTTGAGATGCTGCTGTTGCTCCCCCCGCTGTCCGTCATCCTGGGATGGACCTACCTGGTGAACGACGAAAAGATCTCGGCCATAGGCCGGTACATACGCGACGAACTGTCCCCCCGGCTCAAGGAACTGACAGCGGACCAGGCAGAGGTCTTCGGATGGGAATCCGCCCACCGGCGCGACGCGTATCGCAGCTCACGTAAGCGGTCCCAACTCGCCGTCGACCTGCTGACGTTCTGCGGAACACCACTCGCGGCACTGACCGTCTACTGGCTGTTCGGCCCGATGCACTGGCCGCTGCTCCTGATCTCACTGGTCGAGGCAACCGTAATCACCGGCCTGGCCGTCCAGGTCGTGCGCTACGCGGACCTCGGGCGCTGACCGAGCCCGTCGGGCTCCGTCGGCGCCTGGGGAGGTCCGCCCCGTGCGGACGGACCTCCCGAGGCGCTTCCGCGCCGGCTAGACCCACGCCTACTGGCCGAAAAACGACAGCCGCACCTGCCTCTCCGGATTGTCCCTGTTGGTGTCGACCAGGCAGACCGACTGCCAGGTGCCCAGTTCCAGGCGGCCGGCCAGGACCGGGAGGGTCGCGTGGGGCGGGACGAACGCGGGGAGCACGTGGTCGCGGCCGTGCCCCGGGGTGCCGTGGCGGTGCCGCCAGCGGTCGTCGGCCGGGAGCAGGTCGCGCAGCGCCGCGAGGAGGTCGTCGTCGCTGCCCGCGCCCGTTTCGATGACCGCGATCCCGGCGGTCGCGTGCGGGACGAAGACGTTGAGGAGGCCGTCCCTGCCGGGGGCCACCTCCGCGAGGAAGCGCTCGCACGCGTGCGTGAGGTCCGTGACGGTTTCGGACCTGCCGGTGGAGACGTCGAGGACGCGCGTGGTGAAGGAGGCTGACATGCCTCCATCCTCGCGGTGGGGGAGCCGGTCCGCGCCCCCGCCCCGCCCGGTGGGCAAGACCGGGCGTCCGGGGAGCGAGACGCCATTGACCGTGTCCGGACGGGCTCGCTACGTTCTGCCGCATGTTGCGTTCAGCCCTGCTCACCACGCGCGGTCACATCGACCTGCTGCGGGTGGCCTCCGCCGCGTGTCGCCGCGGCCGCTGACGCCCTTTCACCTCACTCCGCCGCCCCGCCCTCCCGTACGGCAGCCGCATCCGACCGCTCTCGCGTCGCGTACGGCACCTTCGGCGTACGCGCCGTACGCGATATGCGCCGTACGCGCCGTGTGCTGTACGCGCGCCGGGGCCGCGGACGGCCATTCGCGTGGCGGCCGTCCGCACTTTCCCGTGAGACCCCCTCCCCCGTCTGTCACACCCCCGTGGAGCCCCGATGACCGTCGATCACGCACCACCGGACATATCCCTTAAATCACCGTCCGACACCCCTTCCCGAGGTGCCCCTCCGGAGCTGGTGGCCGTCGTCCCCTCGGCCGCCCCCGGGTCCCGCCGCTCCCTCCCCCGCTGGCTCCGCCGCACCTTCGGGCCCCTGCTGCTCCTCGCGCTCTGGCAGGCGTCCAGCACGACCGGCCTCCTCGACCCCGACATCCTCGCCTCGCCCGGCACCATCGCCCGCGTCGGCGGTGACCTGATCGCCGACGGGACCCTGCCGTCCGCCATGGGCGTCTCCCTCCAACGCGTCCTGATCGGACTGCTGTTGGGCGGCGCCATCGGCACCGGCCTGGCGCTCCTGTCCGGGCTCTCGCGGCTCGGCGAGGACCTGATCGACGCGAGCGTGCAGATGCTGCGCACCGTGCCCTGGGTCGGTCTCATTCCGCTGTTCATCATCTGGATGGGCATCGGCGAGGCTCCCAAGGTGGCGCTCATCGCCCTCGGCGTCGCCTTCCACCTGTACTTGAACGTGTACGCGGGCATCCGCGGCGTCGACGCCGGGCTCATCGAGGCCGGGCAGTCACTGGGGCTCGGACGGTGGGGCCTCGTGCGGCACGTCGTGCTGCCGGGCGCGCTGCCCGGCGCCATGACCGGGCTGCGCTACTCGCTGGCCACCGCCTGGCTCGCGCTGGTCTTCGGCGAGTCCATCAACGCCGACGCCGGCATCGGCTTCCTGATGAACCAGGCCAGGGAGTTCTTCCGGACCGACGTCATCGTCGTCTGCCTGGTCGTCTACGCCTTCCTCGGCCTCGCCGCCGACCTCATCGTCCGCACCCTCGAAAGGCTGCTGCTGCAATGGCGACCGACCTTCACCGGCCAGTGAGCAAGGCGAGCGCGGCCCGCGGGGCGAGCGCCGTGCGCACGGACGACACCGCCGTACGCGTCGCGGGGCTCACCCGCTCCTTCGACGGGCGCGCCGTCATCGACGACCTCGAACTGACGCTGCGCACCGGCGAGTTCACCGCGCTCCTCGGTCGCAGCGGCTGCGGCAAGTCCACCCTGCTGCGGGTGCTCGCCGGGCTCGACCGGGACATCGCGGGCACCGTCCTCGTGCCGAAGCGGCGCGCCGTGGCCTTCCAGGCGCCGCGCCTCATGCCCTGGAAGCGGGTCTGGCGCAACGTCCTGCTCGGGCTCGAAGGCAAGCCGGACCGGGCGCTCGCCGAGAAGGCCCTCGCCGAGGTCGGGCTCTCGCACCGCTCGGGCGCCTGGCCCAAGACGCTCTCCGGCGGCGAGGCCCAGCGCGCCTCGCTCGCCCGCGCGCTCGTACGGGAGCCCGATCTGCTGCTGCTCGACGAGCCGTTCGGCGCCCTCGACGCGCTCACCCGCATCAAGGCGCAGCGGTTGGTCGCGGAGCTGTGGCAGCGGCGCGGCTGCGCGGTGCTGCTGGTGACGCACGACGTGGACGAGGCCCTGCTGCTCGCGGACCGCGCGCTGGTGATGCGGGACGGCGCCATCGCGTACGACACACCCGTGACCCTGGACCGGCCGCGCGCCGCCGGCGACCCGCGGTTCGCCGCGCTCCGCACCCGCCTGTTGACCGAACTCGGAGTGGACCAGTGAGCACCCCCTTCAAGCGACCGAAGCGCACGGAGCGCCCGGAGCGACCGAGGCGCCCGAAGCGACACGCGCTCGTCGCCGCCCTGCTGCCCGTCGGACTGCTGCTCGCCGCCTGCGGCGGCCCCTCCGCCGCCGACGCGGGCGGCAGCGTCGACGGCAAGGGCGACGTCACGCTCAACGTCGGCGACCAGAAGGGCGGTTACGAGGCGATCCTGCGCGCCGCCGGTGAGCTGAAGGACCTCGACTACCGCATCAAGTGGTCCACCTTCACCTCGGGCCCGCCGCTGCTGGAGGCGATGAACGCCAAGGCCGTGGACATCGGCGGGGTCGGCAACACCCCGCCCGTGTTCGCCGCGGGCGCGGGCTCGAAGATCGTGGTGGTCGGGGCCTCCCACGGGTCGGCGGCGGGCGAGGCGATCGTGGTGCCGAAGGACTCCCCGCTCAAGCGCCCGGCCGACCTGAAGGGCCGGTCGGTGGCGGTCGCCCAGGGCAGCTCGGCCCACTTCCAGCTGGTCGCCTCGCTGAAGAAGGCGGGCCTGGGCATCGGGGACGTGAAGCTGAAGTACCTGCAACCCGCCGACGCGCTGGCCGCGTTCAGCCGGGGCAAGGTCGACGCGTGGGCGATCTGGGACCCGTACACCTCCCAGGTGCTGCGCACCGCTGACGCGCGCGTACTGACCACGGGCGAGGGCGTCGTCAACGGCCTCGGCTTCCAGGTCGCTTCGCCGTCCGCGCTGAAGGATCCGGCGAAGTCGAAGGCGATCGGCGACCTGTTGGAGCGGTTGCGGCGCGCCCAGGACTGGGTGTTCGCGCATCCCGAGGAGTGGGCGAAGGTCTGGTCGAAGGACACCGGGCTGCCGTACGAGATCGCGCTCGACTCGGTGAAGCGCTCGCAGGGCACGCGCGTCCCGGTCGCCGTGGACGCGGCGGCCGTCGCGTCCGAACAGGAGATCGCCGACACCTTCGCCGAACTGAAGCTGATTCCGGGCAAGTTCGCCTTCGAGGACTTCGTGGACCCCCGCTTCAACGGCAGGCTCCCCGCGTCCTCCACCGCACCCCGCACCTATGGAAAGGCCACAGTCCGATGAGTGTTCACCTGCACTGGTTCCTGCCGACCGGCGGCGACGGCCGCACCCTGGTCGACCGGCACGCCTACACCGACGGCGGGATCAAGCGGTCCCGGATCACTCCGGTGAGCGGGGTGCGGGCGCCGGACATCGAGTACCTGGCACAGATCGCCAAGGCCGCCGAGCAGTTGGGCTTCGAGGCCGTGCTGACGCCCACCGGGACGTGGTGCGAGGACGCCTGGCTGACGACGGTCGCGCTGTCGCAGCACACCGAGCGGCTGAAGTTCCTGGTCGCCTTCCGCCCCGGGGTGATCTCCCCGGTGCTGGCGGCCCAGATGGCGGCGACGTACCAGCGCATCACGCGCGGGCGGCTGCTGCTGAACGTGGTGACGGGCGGCGACTCGACCGAGCAGCGGCGGTTCGGCGACCACCTCGACCACGACCGGCGCTACGCACGGACCGCCGAGTTCCTCTCGGTGGTGCGCGGGGTGTGGGGCGGGGTCCCGTACGACTTCGCGGGCGAGCACTTCTCGGTGGAAGGCGGGCTGACCGCGCTGCCGCCCGACCCGCTGCCGGAGATCTTCTTCGGCGGGTCGTCGGCGGCGGCGGGCCCGGTCGCGGCCCAGCACGCCGACGTCTATCTGACCTGGGGCGAACGGCCCCACGAGGTGAAGGCGAAGATCGACTGGATCCGGGGGCTCGCGGAGGAGCGCGGGCGCACGGTGCGCTTCGGGATCCGGCTGCACACCATCTCGCGCGACTCGGCGCGGGAGGCATGGGCGACCGCGAACCGGCTGCTCGACGACCTCGATCCGGAGACGATCGCGGCGGCGCAGCAGGCGCTCGGCCGGAGCGAGTCGGTGGGCCAGCAGCGGATGCTGGCGCTGCACGGCGGTTCGCGGGAGGACCTGGAGATCTCGCCGAACCTGTGGGCGGGGGTCGGGCTGGTGCGGGGCGGCGCGGGCACGGCGCTGGTGGGCAGCCACGAGGACGTGGCGGACCGGATCGAGGAGTACCACGCGGTGGGCGTGGACCACTTCGTGCTGTCGGGCTATCCGCACCTGGAGGAGGCGTACTGGTTCGGCGAGGGCGTGACGCCCGAGCTGGCGCGGCGCGGGCTGCTGGCGCGGGTCCCGGCGTCGCCGCTGCTGGGCGTCCCGGCGGCGAACGGCCGGCCCGCGTCGGCGCCGGGCGGGGCCCCGCTGCTGGTGGCGGGGGGCCGCTAGGCCGTTTCCCGGGTCCGGCGGCGGGCGCGACGCCGACCCCGCCGCCGGACCCGGGAAGATCCGCACGGGGCGCCGCGTTGGTAGAAGCATGAACTACATCGGGGCGCGGTCCGTGGACGTGCGTGACGTGGACGTGCGTGACGTGGACGTGCGTGACGTGGACGTGGTGGTCGTGGGCGCCGGGCAGGCGGGCCTGTCCGGCGCCTACCACCTGCGGCGGGCGGGGCTCGAACCCGACCGCGACTTCGTGGTCCTGGACCACGCGCCCCGGCCGGGCGGCGCCTGGCAGTTCCGCTGGCCCTCGCTGACGTACGGCAAGGTGCACGGAATGCACGCGCTGCCCGGCATGGAGCTGGTCGGCGCGGACGGCAGCCGCCCCTCGTCCGAGGTGATCGGCGCGTACTTCACGGAGTACGAGGAGCGCTTCGGGCTGCGCGTGCACCGGCCGGTCGAGGTGTCGGCGGTGCGCGAGGGCGAGGGCGGACGGCTCCTCGTCGAGACCTCGGAGGGCGCGTACGCCACCCGGGCCCTGATCAACGCGACCGGCACCTGGGACCGGCCCTTCTGGCCGCGCTACCCGGGACAGGAGACCTTCCGGGGCCGTCAGCTGCACACGGCGAACTATCCGGGTCCCGAAGAGTTCGCCGGTCAGCGGGTGATCGTGGTGGGCGGCGGCGCGTCGGGCACCCAGCACCTGCTGGAGATCGCCGAGCACGCGGCGGACACCACCTGGGTGACCAGGAGCGAGCCGGTCTTCCGCGAGGGGCCGTTCACCGAGCAGTGGGGGCGCGACGCGGTCGCCCTGGTCGAGGAGCGGGTGCGGCGGGGACTACCGCCGCGCAGCGTGGTGTCGGTGACGGGGCTGCCGATGAACGACGCCGTACGGCACGGCATCGCTTCGGGCGTACTGGACCGGCTGCCGATGTTCGACCGGATCACGCCGACCGGTGTGGCCTGGGCCGACGGGCGGACGGTGGACGCGGACGTGATCCTGTGGGCCACCGGCTTCCGTGCCGCGATCGACCACCTCGCGCCGTTGAGGCTGCGCGAGAGCGGCGGGGGCGTCGCGCTGGACGGGACCAGGGCCGTACGGGACGAGCGCGTCCACCTCGTGGGGTACGGCCCGTCCGCGTCGACGATCGGCGCGAACCGCGCGGGGCGCGCGGCGGTGCGGGAGATCAGGGCGCTGCTCGGCCGGGTGCCTTCGGGCGCGTGAGGCGGGGGCAACCTGCGGGGGCGTGAGGCGGGGGCAACCTGCGGGGCAGGGGTGGGGGCGGCGGGGCTGCCGGGAAGCGCCGGACGCCCTCAGGAGCCGTTCTTCCTGTTCCGGTTGAACTCTTCGACGTTCTTCTGGTGCTCGGCGTAGTCGGCGGTGAAGCGGGTGTCGCCGGCGGCGACCGTGACGAAGTACAGCCAGTCGCCCGGGGTCGGCGCGAGGGTGGCGTCCATCGCCTGGTCTCCCGGGTTGCCGATGGGGGTCGGGGGAAGGCCCTGGCGCTCGTACGTGTTGTAGGGGCTGTCGAGCCGGGTGTCGCCGTGCGTGGTGTCCAGGGTGGAGCGGTTCAGCGCGTAGTTGAGGGTGGAGTCCATCTGGAGCGGCATCCCCTTGGCCGTGCGGTTGCGGATGACCCGCGCCACCTTGCCCATGTCCGCGCGGGTGTCGGCCTCGGCCTGCACGATGCTGGCGACGGTCACCGCCTGGTAGACCGTCAGGCCGTTGCGCTTCGCGCCGCTCGTGACGCCCTCAGCGCCGAACCGCTCGTTGGCCGTGTCCACCATGTAGGCGAGCAGCCCGGCGGGCGTCGTCGACGACTTGACGGGGTAGGTCGCCGGAAAGAGGTAGCCCTCCGGGTTGCCCTTGGCCTCCGGGGGAAGTGCCAGCTCCGCCCCGGCGACCGCCTTCCTGGTGGTGCCCGGGTCCTCGCCCAGCGCGCGGTCCACCGTCTCGTACACCTTGGCGGCGCGCCGCCCCTCGGGCACCACCAGAGCGCCGGGCTCTTCCTTCGTCCCCCGTGCGAGCAGCGCCACGACCACGGCTGCGGCGGTCAGCGCGAGGACGGTGACCAGGGTCAGGACCAGTCGGCCGCGTCGCGTCAGCCGGGAGGGCGTCTTCTCCATGCCGAAACGCTAACCCGTTCGCCACCGCCGCAACCGGTGCCCCGCCCGAGCACCCGGCTGACACGTTGAACACACGAACACGGGATCGGTTGTTCGCCGGAACGCGTGATCGTCCCGGGATTGATTGCCCAACTCCCGTACGCAGCACGATGATTGCAGTGCGCAAGCGACGGGCTGCAGACCGTGACTTACGCGGTCCCACACATGCACCATGCACAAGGAGAAGCACCACCATGAACTTCCTCACCAACCTGATCGCCGGTGTCGTCCACTTCATCGGCTGGCTGGTCTGATGCCCTGACGCTCTGGCGCTCCGACGCCGGGCGTTCCTGAAGACGCCGTCGCTCCCCGTCCCAGGGGGCGGCGGCGTCGTCGTGTGCGACGGGTACACCTGGCCGGACGGCAACGGCACCGGAGCCATGGCCGAGGAATTGGCCGCTCAGGGCGCGACGGGCGCCAGCTGCGCGTCCCGGCGCACCAGCTCGGCGTACTTCCCGTCGAGCGCGAGCAGTTCCTCGTGGGTGCCGCGCTCGGCGGTGGACCCGCCGTCGAGGACGACGATCTGATCCGCGTCGCGGACGGTGGAGAGGCGGTGCGCGATGGTGAGGGTGGTCCTGCCTTCCGAGAGCGCGTCGATGGCTTGCTGCACCGCATGCTCCGTACGGGTGTCCAGGGCGCTGGTCGCCTCGTCCAGGATGAGGACGGGCGGATCGCGCAGGATGGTCCTGGCTATCGCGAGGCGCTGCTTCTCGCCGCCCGAGAAGCGGTATCCGCGCTCGCCGACCAGGGTGTCGTACCCGTCGGGGAGCGAGGCTATGTGGTCGTGGATCTGCGCGGCGCGGGCCGCCTCGACCAGCTCCTCGTCGGTCGCGTCCGGCTTGGCGAAGCGGAGGTTGTCGGCGACCGACGCGTGGAAGAGGTAGGTCTCCTGGGAGACGACGCCCACCGCGCGCGCCAGGCTGTCGAAGTCGAGGGCGCGGACGTCCACGCCGTCGAGCGTGACCCGCCCGCCCGTGACGTCGTACAGCCGGGGCACCAGATAGCCGAGCGTGGACTTGCCCGCGCCCGTGGGGCCGACGACGGCGAGGCTGCTGCCCGCCGGGACGGTGACGTCGATGCCCTTGAGGGCCGGGCCGCCCTGCTCGTCGTAGGCGAAGTCGACGCCTTCGAAGCGGATTTCGCCGCGGGCCTTCGCGAGGCGCACCGGCTCGTCGGGCTCGGTGATGTCCACCGGCAGGTCGAGGTACTCGAAGATGCGCTGGAAGAGGGCGAGGGAGGTCTGGATCTGCACTCCGGTGGAGAGCAGGCTCACGGCGGGCCTGAAGAGGCCCTGCTGGAGCGAGACGAAGGCGACGAGCGTGCCGAGCGAGACCGCGGCTCCGCCGCCCTGCATGGCGAGCCCCGCCGCCCAGTAGATGACCGCGGGCATGGCGGCCATGACGATGCCGATGACCGACATCCGCCACCGCCCCGCCATGTTGGCCCTGACCTCCAGGTCGACCAGGCGCTCCGACTCGTCGGCGAAGGTCTTGGTGAGGGAGTCGGAGCGGCCCATGGTGCGGCCGAGCAGGATGCCGCTGACGGAGAGCGACTCGGTGACCGTGGCGGCCATGGCGGCCATCTGCTTCTGGCGCTGGGTGGTGATCCTCTTCCGCTCCTGGCCGACCCGGCGGCTGATCCAGACGAAGAGCGGGAGCAGCAGCAGCGAGACGGCGGTGAGCCGCCAGTCGAGGGCGAGCATCGCGACGACGGTGGCGATCACGGCCGTGGCGTTGGAGACCAGGGACGTGGCGGTCGAGGTGACCGTCGCCTGCATCCCGCCGATGTCGTTGGCGATGCGGGACTGCACCTCGCCCGTGCGGGTCCTGGTGAAGAAGGCCAGGGGCATGCGCTGGAGCTGGGCGTAGACCCCGGTGCGCAGGTCGTGCATGACGCGCTGGCCGACCGTCGTGGAGATCAGGGTCTGGAGGACTCCGAAGACGGAGGTGACCACGGCGGTGAGGATCATGCCGAGGGCCAGGAGGGTCAGCAGGCCCGTCCGCCCCTCGGGGATCGCCACGTCGAGGATCTCGCGCAGCAGGAAGGGCGAGGCCACGCCGACCAGCGACGAGGCGCAGACGAGGAGGCCCACCACGGCGAGGCGGGCGCGGTAGGGCCGGAAGAGGCGGAGGATGCGGCGCAGCTCGGCGGGCGGCTGGTCGGGGCTCCGGGGCGGGGGCGTCCAGGTGGATCGGTCGGGGTGCATGGGCTCCTTCGGGAGGGTGAGGCTTCCGGATCGTTCCGGGCTTCGAGTCGAACGTCGAAGAGCATAGCTCATTGTTACCTATGCTCACAATGCACTAGGTCCTGATATTGTTCCCGCATGAGCACACCCGACGTCCGCCGCGAAGCCGACGGGCTGCTGGCCGAGCAGCTGCTGCGGCTGACCCGCAGGCTGCACCGCATCCACAAGCAGCACCTGGAGCCGGTCGGCGTCACCCCGGCGCAGTCCCGGCTGCTGCGCACCCTGGCGCACTACGACAGCCCGCCGCGCATGGCCGATCTGGCCCAGCGCCTGGAGGTCGTGCCGCGCGCCGTGACCAGCCTCGTCGACGGCCTGGAGGCGAGCGACTGCGTGCGCCGCGCCCCCGACCCCGACAACCGCAGGGTGATCAGGATCGAGCTCACGGACACGGGCCGGGCCGTGCTGCGGGCGTTGCGCGGCGCGCGCAGGGACGCCGCGGAGGAGATCCTGGCTCCGTTGACGGACGAGCAGCGCGAGGTGCTCGCCGACCTGCTGTCGACCCTGGTGGACGGTCCCCCGCCGGACGGGGACGGGACGCCGGGGCGCCGCTGCTGAGGACCCGCACCGCACCGGGCCGCCGCCCCACGGGGGCACGGGCCCGGGGACCGCGGTCCCCGGCAGCCGCCGGAGCCGGCCGGTCGCCCCACCGGGCGCCGCCGAGAAAGGGGACCCCGCCATGCCGCTCCTGGAGCCGAACCCGGACGCCCTCCGCCCGACCTCGGAGCGGGCCCCTTCACCCGACCGGGTGCCGGACCTGCGGGCGGACGGCACCCCCGGGCCGCTGCGCGACGAGCTGATCGCGCTCCTCGGCGCGGACAAGGTGCTCTGGAAGGTCTCCGACCTGGTGCGGTACGCGTCGGACGCCAGCCCCTACCGCTTCGTACCCCAGGTCGTCGTGGTCCCCGAGGACATCGACGACGTCTCCGCGATCCTCTCCTACGCCCACGGCAAGGGCCGCCAGGTGGTGTTCCGGGCGGCGGGCACCAGCCTCAACGGCCAGGCGCAGGGCGAGGACGTCCTGGTCGACGTCCGCCGCCACTGGACGGGCGTCGAGGTCGAGGACGGCGGCCGCCGCGCCCGCGTCAGGCCCGGCACCACGGTCCTGCGCGCCAACGCCGCGCTCGCCCGGCACGGCCGGGTGCTCGGCCCCGACCCGGCCAGCGCGATCGCCTGCACGATCGGCGGAGTCGTCGCCAACAACGCGTCGGGCATGACGGCGGGCACGACCCGCAATTCGTACCGCACGCTCTCCTCGCTCACCTTCGTCCTGCCGAGCGGCACCGTCGTCGACACCGGCGACCCGCGCGCCGACGAGGAGCTGCGGTGCGCAGAGCCGCGGCTCTGCGCGGGGCTCCTCGCCCTCAAGGCCGAGATCGAGGCGGACCCGGAGCTGACCGCCCGCATCCGCGCCAAGTACGAGATCAAGAACACCAACGGCTACCGCCTGGACGCCTTCCTGGACGGCGCGACGCCCGTGCAGATCCTGCGCGGGCTCATGGTCGGCTCCGAGGGCACCTTCGGCTTCATCTCCGAGGCCGTCTTCGACACCCTCCCGCTGGACCGCCTGGTCTCGACGGCGCTGCTCTTCTTCCCGACGCTGCCCGCCGCCGCGGCCGCCGTGCCGCTCTTCAACGAGGCGGGCGCGCTCGCCGTCGAGCTGATGGACGGCAACACCCTGCGCGCCTCGGTGAGCGTCGCCGGGGTGCCCGCCGACTGGGCGGGCCTGCCGAAGGAGACCACCGCGCTGCTCGTGGAGTTCCGGTCCCCCGACGAAGCCGGACGGGCGGAGTGCGAACGGCGGGCCGCCGACGTCCTGGACGGCCTCGAACTGGTGGCGCCCGTCCCCTCGGTGACCAACGCGTTCACCCGCGACCCCGGCACCGTCGCCGGGTACTGGAAGGCCCGCAAGGCGTTCGTCACGGCGGTCGGCGGCGCCAGGCCCTCCGGCACGACCCTGATCACCGAGGACTTCGCCGTGCCGCCCGCCCGGCTCGCCGAGGCCTGCGCGGCCCTGCTCGAACTCCAGACGCGGCACGGCTTCGACGCGGCGGTCGCCGGGCACGCCGCCCACGGCAACCTCCACTTCCTCCTCGCCTTCGACGCCGCGCTCCCCGCCGACGTGGCGCGCTACGCCGCGTTCATGGACGACTTCTGCCGCCTCACCGTCGAGCGGTTCGACGGATCGCTGAAGGCCGAGCACGCCACGGGGCGCAACATCGCGCCCTTCCTCGAACTGGAGTGGGGCCCCGCGGCCACCGAACTGATGTGGCGCACGAAGCAGCTCATCGACCCGGACGGGGTACTGGCTCCGCGCATCGTCCTCGACCGCGACCCGCACGCCCATCTGCGCGGCCTCAAGACCATCCCCTCCGTGGAGCCGATCGCCGACCCCTGCATCGAATGCGGCTTCTGCGAGCCGACCTGCCCCAGCCACGACCTGACGACCACGCCCAGGCAGCGGATCGTGCTGCGCCGCGAGATGACGCGCCAGCCGTCCGGCTCCCCCGTCGAGGACGGCCTCGTCGACGCGTACGGCTACGACGCGGTGGACACCTGCGCGGGCGACTCCACCTGCAAGCTCGCCTGCCCCGTCGGCATCGACACCGGCGCCCTGATGAAGTCCCTGCGCCACCGGCGGCACTCCGCGCGCGAGGAGCGCGTCGCCGCGTTCGCCGCGCGGCGGTTCGGAGCGGTGGAGGCGTCCGCCCGGCTCGCGGTGGCCGCGGCCGAGCGGATCGACGACCGGCTGCTGACCGCCGCGACCTCTCTCGTGCGCAGGGCGGTGCGCCCCGACCTCGTGCCGCGGTGGCTGCCCGAGATCCCCGGCGCTGCGGACCGAAGGCCGCCGCGCACCAGCCGGGTGGGAGCGGTCGCCGTCTACTACCCGGCCTGTGTGAACCGCGTCTTCGGCTCGCCCGAAGGCCATCGCGGACCGTCCCTGCAACAGGCCGTCGTCGCCGTCTCCGAGCGCGCGGGCCGTCCCGTGTGGATCCCCGAGGACGTCACCGGGACCTGCTGCGCCACGATCTGGCACTCCAAGGGGTACGCGTCGGGGAACGCCGTCATGGCCAACCGCATCGTCGAGGCCGCGTGGGGGTGGACCGCGGGCGGCCGGTTGCCGCTCGTCGTGGACGCCTCGTCGTGCACGCTGGGCATCGCGCACGAGGTGGTGCCCTACCTCACCGAGGACAACCGCGCGCTGCACGCGGAGCTGACGGTCGTGGACTCGGTGGTGTGGGCCGCCGAGGAGCTGCTGCCGCGCCTGGAGGTGCTGCGCACCGCGTCGTCCGCCGTGCTGCACCCCACGTGCTCCATGCGGCACCTCGGCGACGAGGGCGCGCTGCGGGCCGTCGCGGAGGCGTGCGCCGAGGAGGTCGTCGTGCCGGACGACGCGGGGTGCTGCGCGTTCGCGGGCGACCGGGGCATGCTGCACCCGGAGTTGACCGCGTCGGCGACGGAGCGGGAGGCGGCGGAGGTCGCTCCGCGGGAGTTCGAGGTGTGTCTTTCGGCGAACCGGATGTGCGAGATCGGGATGGACCGGGCTACGGGGCGGAGCTACTACTCCGCGCTGATGGAACTGGAACGGTCCACGCGACCGGGCCCGGAGTACTTGCGGCGCAGCTGAGGGACGGGGCGGGGGCGAGCACGGGGCGGGGGGCGGGTGCGGGCACGGGGCGGGTGCGGGCACGGGTGGGCGCGGGTTCCGCTGCGCGGGCCTCCCCCTCCCCGCCCCTTCCCGAAACCCTGCCGGGGGCGCCAAAAGATGTGCGCAGTTCCCCGCACCCTTAAGGGGCGGGGGAACGCGCCGCACAGCGGAACCCGCTCCCCCAAGAGTCCAAGTGCCCCGCCCCAAGAGTCCAATCGGCGCCCTTGCGCACCAACAACCGCACCCTCCAAGGTCATTGCCGAGGTCTACACCTGTCGGCGAGATCAAGCTCCCTTGGAGGCTCGATGAACGACGCAGCATCCCGCACCCCTGGCGACGGCACCCCTGGCGACGGCTCCCCGAGCCGTCGTTCCGTCCTGGGCACCTCGCTCGGCGTCGCGGGCGCGGGACTCGGCCTCGGCGCGCTCGGCACCGGCACGGCCTCCGCCTCCGCCGCCACGCCTCCGGCGGAGGCCGCCGCCGAGGCTCCCCGCCGCCAGGGCATGACCATGGTCGGCGTCCCCTTCGAACGCCGCTCCACCGTCCGCGTCGGCATCGTCGGCCTCGGCAACCGCGGCGGCAGCATGATCGACCTCTTCCTCGCCCAGCCCGCCTGCCGCGTCGTCGCGGTCTGCGACCCGGTCAGGGCGAAGGCCGAGCAGGCCGCCGCCAAGGTGGTGAAGGCCGGGCAGCCCGCCCCCGCGATCTACGCCAGCGGCGAGGACGACTACGAGAACCTCTGCAAGCGCGGCGACATCGACTTCGTGTACGTCGCGACGCCGTGGGACTTCCACTTCGAGATGGCGAAGACCGCCATGCTCAACGGCAAGCACGTCGGCGTGGAGTGTCCCGTCGCGATGCGCCTGGACGAGCTGTGGGAGCTGGTCAACCTCTCCGAGCGCACCCGCCGCCACTGCATGCAGCTGGAGAACTGTTGTTACGGCAAGAACGAGATGCGCGTGCTGCGCATGGCGCACGCGGGCAAGTTCGGCGACCTGCTGCACGCCGCGGGCGCGTACAACCACGACCTGCGCGGCCTGATGTTCGACCCGGACTACTACGAGGGCCCCTGGCGCCGCCTGTGGCACACCCGGCTGCGCGGCGACCTCTACCCCAACCACGGCTTCGGGCCGACCGCCAACTACATGGACATCAACCGCGGTGACCGCGCCGTCTCCATCGTCAGCGTCGGCTCCCCCGCGCTCGGCCTCGCCGAGTACCGCAAGGAGCACATGCCGCCCGGCGACCCGAGCTGGAAGGAGACGTACATCGAGAGCGACCGCACGATCAGCCTCGTCCAGACCGCCAAGGGCCGGGTGATCCGGCTCGAACACGACGTGTCGACACCGCACCCGTACTCCCGGATCAACAGCCTCGGCGGCACGCGCGGCGTCTTCGAGGACTACCCGGCGCGGATCTACATCGAGCCCGACCACACCAACGACCAGTGGGCCGACTTCGGCAAGTACGCGGCGGAGTTCGACCACTGGCTGTGGAAGGAGCACGCCAACCCGCCCGGCGGCCACGGCGGCATGGACTACCTGCTGGTGTTCCGGCTGATCCAGTGCATGCGGCTGGGCCTGGTACCCGACTTCGACGTGTACGACGCGGCCGTGTGGACCGCGCCCGTGCCGCTCAGCCACCTCTCGGTCAAGGCCAAGGGCGCCCCGATGCAGATCCCGGACTTCACCCGGGGCGAGTGGAAGAAGTCCAGGCCCGGCATGGACTCGGCCAAACCGACCGCGTGACGTGACGAGGGGGCCCGGTGCCCACCGGGCCCCCTCCCGCCCGGCTCAGCAGGCCCTGCGGTCCACCGTCAGCGTGCCCTGCACGGTCCTCAGGCTCCGGTCGTAACACCCCGAAGTCCCGTACAGCCGGTAGCGCTCGCTCGTCGTGGCGACCGCGTGCCGCTGCTCGCGCGGCACGTTCGCGGTGTAGGCGGCGTCACCCGTGTACGTGTCGTCGAAGCGGGTGTACGCGGGTCGCGCGCCGCCCCCGAAGGACAGGACCTCCGCCGTGTCGCCGAGCGTCAGCACCGTCCGCAGCCGGTCGCCGTCGCCGAGGGTGGTCCGCCCGTCCATGGTGTACGTGCGGTGCGTGCGGGTCGTCCTGCCGCCCGTCGTGACCGTCTCGTCGTCGCGCCAGGTGCTCTTCAGCGCGTCCAGGCTCTCGCCCTCGGTCCAGCGGTGCACGGAGGTGTTGGCCAGCGAGCGGGAGACGGTCGTCGCGACGCGGCCGTGCGAGGTGTCGACGTACCCGGCGACGGTCAGCCGGTGGCCGCCCTCGGTGTCGAGGCGGTGCTCGGCGCCCGGCGTGTGCTTCACCGAGCCGGTGGGCGCCGCGTTCTCGTGGCGGGTCAGCGCGCCCGTGACGACCTCGCGCTTCGCGTCCTGCCAGAGCAGGATGTTGGTCGGCGTCGACCAGCCGCTCTGCCCGGCTGGCAGCCCGACGACGGAGACCTCGACGCGGTGCGGCCTGCCGTCGTTGAGCAGGCCGGCGAACGGCGTCAGGTCGTACTGGATCGGCTTGATGTCGAAGGCGCGCGGCCCCGGAATCACGTACCAGAGGAAGGGGTTGGACCAGCCGCCCGTCCAGACCGTCGGGAACGGCGTCGCGATCCCGGCGAGCTTCCCGTCCACGGAGATCTGAACCTCCCGGTACGGGCCCTCGTCGGCCTTGCAGGAGTACGGCGCTTCCTTCGGCACGGTCAGGTACCAGTACTCCTCGCAGCCGCCGCCCGAGCCGGTCGCGTACACCTCGGCGAGGATGCGCTCGGAGTTGCGCGGGGTGGTCAGCTCGCCCGTGCCGTTGGCGAACGGCAGCACCCGGTCGGGCACCCGCGCGGGCTTCGTGCGGCCGTCGGCGGCGTAGAAGACGAGCGTCGCCCTGACGTCGATGACACCGGTGTACGTCTCGTTGACAACGTTGCCGATGAGCATTTCGACCGGCTGCGGACCGCCCAGCGTCCGGCTGTAGCGGGTGACGTCCTTCTCGACCGACCACGTGATGCCGTCGGGCGAGGGCTCGGGCGTCGACGTGCGCAGCACCTCGACGCCGCCGATCTTCAGATAGCCGAGCCGGTCGTACTGCCGTCCCTTGACCTTCCCGTCGAGCCGCAGCACCACCTTGCTCCAGCGCTCGCCGCACCCCTTCGGGGGCGCGTAGCTCCCCTCGTACGGCGTGAAGTCGCGGAACTGCGCCTCGGCGACGGTCACCTCGCAGGACTTCGTGGACGGCTTGGGTACCGGCGGGGCCGCGGTGAGCGGGTCGTGCCAGTCGGTGCCGAATTCGGCCGGGGGCTCGGCGGCCGCCGGGGCCGCGGCGGCGGGGCCCGCGCCCAGCAGCGTGCCCGCCGCGAGGGCGAACCCGGCCGCCATGGTGATGATCTTCTGTCTCATGGGTCAGGAGTGAAGCGCGACGGCGGCCAGGACGCCAGGGCCTCGGCGCTTCGACGTCAGAGCCTTGGCGCGTTCTGAGCCGTTTCACCGGAAATTCGATTGCGGCGGGCCTCTCTCAAGCGCGAACCTTGCACGGCTCCGGCCGCTTCGCCGTGCCGCCTCGCCCGCGGCCCTTCACCTGCCCCCCCCACACTCTCTAGCACTGGGACGTCATGCAGATTCGCGATCTTCCGTTCACAGATCCTGGCGATCCGGACGTCCGCTCGGGCCCCCGCTTCCTGCTCTGGCTCGGCCTGCGGCAGCTGGGCGGGCAGTTGAAGTCGGCGGGCTGGGGGCTGCTGCACCACGCCGGAATCGCCGGGCTGCCGCTGGCCGTCGGGCTCGCCGTCCAGGCAGTCGTCGACCGCGACGGCGGCAGACTCGCCGTCGCGGGCGGGCTGATCGCGCTGCTCGGCGTCCTGATCTCCGTCGGCGACACCATGCTGCACCGCACCGCGGTCACCAACTGGATCACCGCGGCCGCCCGCGTCCAGCAGCTGCTGGCCCGCAAGACCGCCGAGCTGGGCTCCGCGCTCACCCGGCGGGTCGCCGCGGGCGAGGTGGTCGCCGTCTCGACGGGTGACGTGGAGAAGATCGGCTGGTTCGTCGAGGCGCTGTCGCGCTTCGCGGCGGCCGCTGTCGCCCTCGTCCTGATCACCACGGGCCTGCTGCTCTACCTGCCGGAGCTTGGCCTGGTCGTCGCGCTCGCGCTGCCGGTGCTCGCGCTCGGCGTGCTGCCGCTGCTGCCGCGCGCCACCCGGCGGGCCGACGCGCAGCGCGAGAAGGCGGGCAGGGCCGCCGAGCTGGCCTCGGACACCGTCGCAGGCCTGCGCGTGCTGCGCGGCATCGGCGGCGAGGACCTGTTCCTCGGCCGCTACCGCGACGCCTCGCAGGAGGTGCGCAAGGCCGCGGTGAGCAGCGCCAGGATGTGGGCGCTGATCTCCGCGATCCAGGTGCTGCTGCCGGGCCTGCTGCTGATCTCGCTCGTCTGGTACGGGGCCGGGCTCGCCCGCGACGGCCGGATCGAGGTCGGCCAGCTGGTCACGGTCTACAGCGCGGTGACGCTGATGCTGTTCCCGCTGCGCAACTTCGAGGAGATCGCGATGGCGTACTCCTTCTCGCGCCCCTCGGCGGCGCGCGCGGTGCGCGTGCTGTCGCTGCGGCGCACCTCGGTCGAGGCGGCCGGGGGCACCGTGCCGTCCGGCGGTCTCTCGGGCGACCTGTACGACCCGGTGACCGGGATGCTGGCGCCCGCCGGACGGTTCACCGCCGTGGTGTGCGGTGACCCTGACGCGGCGGGGGCGCTCGCGGAGCGTCTCGGCGGCCACGCGGAGCCGGTCGCCGGGGGCGCCGAAGACGGCAAGGGCGACAAGGACGACAAGCACGCTGAAGACGGCAAGGACGGCAAGGGCACCGAGGGCTCCTCGGACGCCGAGAAGACCGGAGGCGCGGCGCGGCCGGTAAGGACCGCTTCCGTACTGCTCGGCGGAGTCGCGCTGGACGAGCTGCCGCTGGAGGCCGCGCGCGGGGCCGTCCTCGTCCAGGACAAGGACCCCGTCCTGCTGTCGGGGACGCTGCGCGAGCTGCTGGACGTCCCCGGGTCGGGGCAGGTCTCGGCGGACGACGCGCTCGCCGCCGCGCACTGCGGCGACGTGCTGGACGCGCTGGCGCAGGCGTCGGTGGACACCGGAGGCGACCCGATGCGCACCCGGATCACCGAGCGCGGCCGGTCCCTCTCGGGCGGCCAGCGGCAGCGTCTCGCCCTGGCCCGCTCGCTGGTCACCGACCCCGAGGTGCTGGTGCTCGACGAGCCGACGTCGGCGGTCGACTCGCACACCGAGGCACGCGTCGCCGACGGCGTGAAGCGGCTGCGCGAGGGCCGTACGACCGTGGTGTTCGCCTCGTCGCCGCTGCTCCTGGACCGTGCGGACCGCGTGGTGTTCGTGCACGGGGGCACGGCGGTCGCGGTCGGTCCGCACCGTGAACTGCTGCGCACCGAGCCGCTGTACCACGCGGTCGTCACGCGCGAGACGGACGACGAGAGGGACGACGAGGCGGACGCCAGGGGCGTCGGCCGGACGGACGGCGGAACGGCCGTACGAGAGCTACGAGAGCGCGGGCCCCGGGCCCTCGCGGAGATCGAGGAGTCCGCATGATCGGCGTGGCACCCCCGGAGTACGACCCGGCGGCGCCGACGGAGGCCACCACCCTGCCCGTCGGCACGCCCGCGACGGTCCGCGGCTACGTCACCGAGCTGCTGCGCCGCCACCGCCGCGCCTTCGCGCTGCTCGTCGGCGCCAACGCGGTCGCGGTGACCGCGTCGATCGTCGGCCCCTACCTGCTGGGCGGGGTCGTCGAGGACCTGGCGGACGGGGCGCGCGAGCTCCATCTGGGCCGTACCGCCGCGATCTTCGCGGCCGCGCTGCTCGTCCAGACCTTCTTCGTGCGGTCCGTGCGGCTGCGCGGGGCGATGCTCGGCGAGCGGATGCTGGCCGACCTGCGCGAGGACTTCCTCGTGCGGGCGGTCGGCCTGCCGCCCGGCGTGCTGGAGCGGGCCGGGACCGGCGACCTGCTCTCGCGCATCACCACCGACATCGACCGGCTGGCCAACGCGATGCGCGAGGCCGTGCCGCAGCTCGCCATCGGCGTGGTCTGGGTCGGGCTGCTGCTGGGTGCGCTGACCGTGACCGCGCCGCCGCTCGCGCTCGCCGCGCTGGTGGCGCTGCCGGTGCTGGTGGTCGGCTGCCGCTGGTACTTCAAACGGGCGCCCTCCGCGTACCGTTCGGAGTCCGCGGGGTACGCGGCGGTGGCCGCGGTCCTGGCCGAGACGGTCGACGCGGGACGGACCGTGGAGTCGCACCGGCTCGGCGCGCGCCGCATCGCGCTCTCCGACCAGCGGGTGCGGGAGTGGACGGCGTGGGAGCGCTACACGCTGTTCCTGCGCTCGGTGCTCTTCCCGGTCATCAACGTCACCTACGTCACGATCCTCGGCGCGGTGCTGATGTTCGGCGGGTTCTGCGTCATCCAGGGCTGGATGACGGTGGGCGAGCTGACCACGGGCGCGCTGCTGTCGCAGATGATGGTCGACCCGATCGGGCTGATCCTGCGCTGGTACGACGAGTTGCAGGTGGCACAGGTGTCGCTGGCCCGGCTGGTCGGCGTCCGGGACATCGAGCCGGACGCGGGCGACGAGCGGATCGGCCCGGACGGGCGGCACGTGCGCGCCGACGGGGTGCGGTTCGGCTACCGCGCGGACGTGGACGTGCTGCACGACGTCTCGCTGGCCGTCGCGCCCGGCTCGCGCGTCGCCCTGGTCGGCCCTTCGGGCGCGGGCAAGTCGACGCTCGGCCGACTGCTGGCCGGGATCTACGGGCCGCGCACCGGGCAGGTCACGCTCGGCGGCGCGGAGCTGGCGAAGATGCCGGCCGAGCGGGTGCGCGCCCACGTGGCGCTGGTCAACCAGGAGCACCACGTCTTCGTCGGCTCGCTCCGCGACAACCTCCTGCTGGCCAGGACGGGCGCCGAGGACGCGGAGCTGTGGGCGGCGCTCGGCGCGGTCGACGCGGACGGCTGGGCGCGGGCCTTCGACGACGGCCTCGACACCGAGGTCGGCTCGGGCGGCGCCGTGCTGACGCCCGCGCAGGCACAGCAGATCGCGCTGGCCCGGCTGGTGCTCGCCGATCCGCACACGCTGGTGCTCGACGAGGCGACGTCGCTGCTCGACCCGAGGGCGGCGCGCCACCTGGAGCGTTCGCTGGCCCGCGTACTGGACGGCCGTACGGTCGTGGCGATCGCGCACCGGCTGCACACCGCGCACGACGCGGACGTGATCGCGGTGGTGGAGAACGGCCGGATCAGCGAGCTGGGCAGCCACGACGAACTGGTGCGGGCGGACGGCGCGTACGCGGCGCTGTGGCGTTCCTGGCATGGGTGAGCCGCACGCGGGCCTCGGCGCGGGCCGGGGCCCGGCCGGGGACGAGCCGGGCACGCCCGACCTGCGCGGCCCCCTGCGCTACCTCTGGTGGCTGGTCACCAGTCAGCCCGGCCGGGCCTGGGCGGGCGCGGTCCTGGCCAGCGTCTGGATGTGCCTGCTGACGCTCCAGCCGTACCTGATCTCACGCGCGGTCGACGACGGGCTGGCGGCGGGCGACCGGGGCGCGCTGCTGCGCTGGACCGCCGCCTTCCTCGTGTCCGGGGTGTTCGTCGCGCTGGTCGGCGTCCTGCGCCACCGCACCATGACCCGGCTCCGGATGGACGCCTCCTTCCGCACGGCGCGGATCGTGGTGCGCCAGGCCGTGCGGCTCGGTGCGGCGCTGCCGCGCCGGGTCGGCGCGGGCGAGGTCGTCACCATCGGGATCTCCGACGTGCGGGCGATGAGCCAGGCGCTGACCGTGATCGGCCCCGGGGTCGGCTCGGTGCTCGCCTACGTCCTGGTGGCGGCCCTGCTGCTGCGGATCTCGCCGGTGCTTGCGGCCGTGGTGCTCCTCGGCGTGCCGCTGCTCGTGGTGGTGCTCGGCCCGCTGCTGCGGCGGCTGCAGAGCACCGAGGCGGTGTACCGGGAGCGGCAGGGGGAACTGGCGTCGCTGCTCGGCGACATCGTCGGCGGCCTCCGGGTGCTGGGCGGCCTCGGCGGCAAGGAGGCGTTCGCGAAGCGGTACCGCGGGGAGTCGGAGCGGCTGCGGAGCGAGGGGTACCGGGTCGGGGCGGTGGCGAGCTGGATCCAGGCGCTGTCGCTGGGTCTGCCGACGCTGTTCCTCGCGGGGGTGACCTGGCCGGCCGCGCGGATGGCGGCGGAGGGGACCATCACGGTCGGCGAACTGACCGCGGTGTACGGCTACGTGGCGGCGCTGTGGATCCCCGTGTACTTCCTCGTCGAGGGCGGCTACGACATCAGCAGGGGCCTGGTGATGGCGCGCCGCATCGTGCGGTTCCTGGCGCTGGAGCCCCGGAGCGGTGCGGATGGTACGCCCGCTCCGGCTCCCGCGGGGCCCGCGCCGCTGCGGGACCCCGATTCGGGCCTCGACGTGCTCCCGGGGCGGCTGACCGCGCTGGTGAGCGCCGCGCCCGGGGACGCGGTCGCGGTGGTCGACCGGATCGGCGGCTTCGTGCGTTCGGCGGCGACGTGGGGCGCGCTGCGCCTGGACGGGGTGTCGCTGACCGAGGTGCGGGACCGGATCCTGGTCGCGGACAACGAGGCCGACCTCTTCGCGGGGCCGCTGCGCGAGGTGCTGTCGGGGCGGGGCGCGCCGGACGAGGAGGCGATCGCCCGTGCCGTGCGGGCCGCGGTCGCCCAGGACGTGGTGCGGGGCCTGCGCGAGGGGCTCGACGCGCCGGTCGGGTCGGGGGGCCGCAACCTCTCGGGCGGGCAGCGCCAGCGGCTGCGGCTCGCCCGTGCGCTGCTCGCCGATCCCGAGGTGCTGCTGGCGGTGGAGCCGACGTCGGCGGTGGACGCGCACACGGAGGCGGCGATGGCCCAGCGGCTGCGGGAGGCCCGTGCGGGCCGCACGACGCTGATCGTCTCGACGTCGCCCCTGGTGCTGGACCGGGCGGACGCCGTGCACTTCCTGGTGGACGGCCGGGTCGCGGCGAGCGGCAGCCACCGCGAGCTGCTGGCGCGGGAGCCGGGGTACCGGCGGCTGGTGGCCAGGGACGACGAAGAGGGCCCGTGGGACGCGGGAACCGTGGGTGATTCGGAGGCCGTGCGATGACGACCTTGCTGCCGGTCGCACGGGCCGCGCAGGTCCGGCGGGCCGCGGTGCGGCTCGTACGGCACGACGGGCGCGCCTTCCTGGCGGTCCTGGCCCTGAACGCGCTCGCGGCGGGCGCGGGACTCGTCGCGCCCTGGCTGCTCGGGCGGATCGTGGACGAGGTCGGGACGGGCGCGTCCGTGGCGGCGGTGGACCGGCTGGCGCTCGCCATCATGGGGTGCGCGCTCGCCCAGGTGCTGCTGTCGCGGTACGCGCGGTACGCGGGTCACCGCTTCGGGGAGCGGGCGCTGGCCCGCGTGCGCGAGGAGTACGTGGACCGCGCCCTCGGGCTGCCCGCGTCGGTGGTGGAGCGGGCGGGGGCGGGGGACCTGACGACGCGGGGCACCACGGACGTGTCCTCGGTCGGCACGACGCTGCGGGACGCCGCACCCGACGTCTTCATCGCACTGCTCCAGTGCCTGTTCGTGCTGGCCGCCGTGGTGCTGGTCGATCCGCTGCTCGGCGCGTGCGGGCTGCTGGCGCTGCTGGTGATCTCGGTGGTGACGCGCTGGTACCTGCGCCGCGCGCGCTCCGCGTACCTCACCGAGGGCGCGGCGGAGTCGCTGCTCGCCGAGCGCCTGGCGGAGACCGCGTCGGGTGCGCGGACGGTGGAGGCGCTGCGCCTCGAAGAGCGCCGCATCGCGCTGACCGAGGACGCGGTGGCGCGCAGCCGCCGGGCCAGGCTCGGGACGCTGCGGCTGCGCTCGGTCTTCTTCCCGACGGTGGACGTCGCGTACGTGCTGCCCGTCGTCGCGGTCCTGCTGCTGGGCGGGGCGCTGATGGAGCGGGACGCGGTGAGCCTGGGGGCCGTGGTCTCGGCCGCGCTGTACTTCCGGCAGATGGAGAGCCCGCTGGACAAGCTGCTCAACTGGGTGGAGCAGCTCCAGAGCAGCAGCGCGTCGTTCGCGCGCGTGGAGGGCCTGGCGCACACGGAGAAGGCGGGCCCCTCCCCCGTGCTCCCCTCGCCCGACGGCAGCATCGTGCTGAGCGGGGTGCACTTCGCGTACGAGGGCGGGGACGACGTCCTGCACGGGGTGGACCTGACGGTGCGCCCGGGGGAGCGGCTCGCCCTGGTCGGCACGTCGGGGGCGGGCAAGTCGACGCTGGGGCGGCTGCTGGCCGGGATCGACGCGCCGCGCGAGGGGACGGTGCGGGCGGGGCGGGTGGTGCTGGTGACTCAGGAGCACCACGTGTTCCGGGGCACGCTCCGCGAGAACCTGACCCTGGCGGCGCCCGGCGCGGACGACGGGGCGCTGCACGCGGCGCTCGCGACGGTGGGCGCGCAGTGGTCCCGGGAGCTCCCGGACGGCCTCGACACGGTCCTGGGCGCGGGGCGGCACCGCCTGGACGGCTCCCGTGCGCAGCAGCTGGCGCTCGCCCGGGTGGTCCTGGCCGACCCCCAGGTCCTGGTCCTGGACGAGGCGACGGCGCTCCTGGACCCGACGACGGCGCGGGACGCGGAGCGGGCGCTGGGGGCGGTGCTGGCGGGGCGCACGGTGATCGCGATCGCCCACCGCCTCCAGACCGCGCACGACGCGGACCGGGTGGCGGTCATGGCGGAGGGACGGATACGGGAGCTGGGCACGCACGAGGAGTTGGTGGCGGCGGGCGGCGCGTACGCAGCGCTGTGGCGGTCCTGGCACGGGTAGCGGAAGGCCCCGGTGGCGAGCCCGCCCGGACCAAGTGGGTCGGTGCGGCGCGTGCCCCGCCCTCGCGCAGTTCCCCGCGCCCCTAAAAAGGGGCGCGGGGCTGTGTCGATGTGCGGCTCCGCCGCGTGGGCGCGGTCTTTTGGCGCCCCCGGCGGGGTTTCGGGAAGGGGCGGGGCGGGGCGCTGCCCGCCGCAGGCGAAACGGCGCCCCCGGGCAGCGGGACCCCCGCGAGGAGCGCCCGCCCCCCCTCAGATCACGTTGAGCGCCGCCGCGCCGCCCAACCCCCCGAGCAGCATGAACACCGGCATCAGCACCTTCAGCTCCACCCAGCTCCCCGCCCGGAACCGCATCGCCTTCGGCGGCCCCACCGGGTACCACCGCTTGCGCCCCACCGGGATGGGCCACAGGATCGGGCACCCCGACACCGTCAGCGCGTCCCCGATGTCGTGCACCAGCGCGCCGAGCACGATCGGCAGCCCCAGCCACAGGTACTCCTGCCCGTCCCCGGTGAACAGCCAGTCCGACCCGTTCCCCGGCTTGTCCAGCACGCCCGCCAGGATCCACGCGCTCGTCGCGCCCAGCAGCCACACCAGCACGTCGCTGGACATGCGGGCGGCCCGCCACAGGAGCCCTTCCACCGCGAGGACCAGGTGCACGAAGAGGATCGCCAGGACGGCCCACCGGCCGCCCGTCACGGCCGCGACCGAGGCGCCCGCCCCTATCAGGACGGCCCACAGCCAGGTGTGCGTCAGGGTCCTGTGCCCGCCCGACCGCCGGGGGTCGGCGGCCGACCTGGTCGCCTTGTAGACCGCGTACGACAGCTTGTCGACGATCTCGCACAGCGCCCGGGAGACCGGTCCGAAGGCCCGGGAGATCGTCGCGGACTTGTGGTCGAGGTCGGGGGCGAGCGCGGCTCCCGCGCAGATCAGCGCGCCGACGACGAGGACCGGCCACGGCATGGCGTGCCCCGCCGCCGCGGCCGCCGCTCCCACCCCCAGCCAGGCCGCCGCCCCGGACAGTGAGTGCGCCGGTCCCATCATGTTTCGTCCCGCCCCGTTTCAGTTGTCGTGAACCGCCACGGCCGCCTGGGACCGTCACGCCGATGGACGGACCAGCCTATCCGTCGTGATCTTCGTTCCGCCGCCCGGTTCCCTCATCCGAGGGGAAGACAGGCAAGATAAGGGCGTGACCCTCATCGATCAGCTCCCCCGGACCGCCGACCCCGACGCCCTTTTCGAGGCTTTCTCCTCATGGGCCGAGGAGCGCGGCATCACCCTCTATCCCGCTCAGGAGGAGGCGCTGATCGAGGTGGTCTCCGGGGCGAACGTGATCCTGTCGACCCCGACGGGCTCGGGCAAGAGCCTGGTGGCGGCCGGGGCGCACTTCGCGGCCCTCGCGAACGACCAGGTCACCTTCTACACCGCGCCGATCAAGGCGCTGGTGTCGGAGAAGTTCTTCGACCTGTGCAAGATCTTCGGCACCGAGAACGTCGGCATGCTCACCGGCGACGCGTCGGTCAACGCCGACGCGCCCGTCATCTGCTGCACCGCCGAGGTGCTGGCCTCCATCGCGCTGCGCGACGGCAAGGACGCCGACATCGGCCAGGTCGTGATGGACGAGTTCCACTTCTACGCCGAGCCGGACCGCGGCTGGGCCTGGCAGATCCCGATCCTGGAGCTGCCGCAGGCGCAGTTCGTCCTGATGTCGGCGACCCTCGGCGACGTCTCGCGCTTCGAGGAGGACCTGACCCGCCGTACGGGCCGCCCCACGGCGACGGTCCGCTCCGCGACCCGCCCGGTGCCGCTGAGCTACGAGTACCGGCTGACGCCGATCACCGAGACGCTGACCGAGCTGCTGGACACCAAGCAGGCGCCGGTCTACATCGTGCACTTCACGCAGGCCCAGGCGGTGGAGCGCGCGCAGTCGCTGATGTCCATCAACATGTGCTCGCGCGAGGAGAAGGACAAGATCGCCGAGCTGATCGGCAACTTCCGCTTCACCACCAAGTTCGGCCAGAACCTCTCCCGTTACGTACGGCACGGCATCGGCGTCCACCACGCGGGCATGCTCCCCAAGTACCGCCGCCTCGTCGAGAAGCTGGCCCAGGCCGGTCTCCTCAAGGTCATCTGCGGTACGGACACGCTCGGCGTCGGCGTCAACGTGCCGATCCGCACGGTGCTGTTCACCGCGCTCACCAAGTACGACGGCAACCGCGTGCGCACCCTGCGCGCCCGCGAGTTCCACCAGATCGCGGGCCGCGCGGGGCGCGCCGGGTTCGACACGGCGGGCTTCGTCGTGGCGCAGGCGCCCGAGCACGTCATCGAGAACGAGAAGGCGCTCTCGAAGGCGGGCGACGACCCGAAGAAGCGCCGCAAGGTGGTGCGGAAGAAGGCGCCCGAGGGCTTCGTCGGCTGGACCGAGACGACCTTCGACAAGCTCATCGACTCCGATCCCGAGCCGCTGACCTCGCGCTTCCGGGTCACCCACACCATGCTGCTGTCGGTGATCGCCCGGCCGGGCAACGCCTTCGACGCGATGCGCAAGCTCCTGGAGGACAACCACGAGCCGCGCAAGAACCAGCTGCGGCACATCCGCCGCGCCATCGCGATCTACCGCTCGCTGCTCGACGGCGGCGTCGTGGAGCAGTTGGAGACGCCCGACGCCGAGGGCCGGCACATCCGGCTGACCGTCGACCTCCAGCAGGACTTCGCGCTCAACCAGCCGCTCTCCACGTTCGCGCTGGCGGCCTTCGACCTGCTGGACCCCGAGTCGCCCTCGTACGCGCTGGACATGGTCTCGGTCGTGGAGTCGACGCTGGACGACCCGCGCCAGATCCTCGCCGCGCAGCAGAACAAGGCGCGCGGCGAGGCCGTCGGCCAGATGAAGGCGGACGGGGTGGAGTACGAGGAGCGGATGGAGCGGCTCCAGGAGGTCTCGTACCCCAAGCCGCTGGAGGAGCTGCTCTGGCACGCGTACAACGTCTACCGCAAGTCGCACCCGTGGGTCGGCGACCACCCGGTGTCGCCGAAGTCGGTGATCCGCGACATGTACGAGCGCGCGCTGACGTTCACCGAGTTCACCTCGCACTACGAGCTGGCCCGCACCGAGGGCATCGTGCTGCGCTATCTGGCGGGCGCGTACAAGGCGCTGGAGCACACCATCCCCGACGACCTGAAGTCGGAGGACCTCGAAGACCTGATCGCCTGGCTGGGCGAGATGGTGCGCCAGGTCGACTCCAGCCTGCTGGACGAGTGGGAGCAGCTGGCGAACCCGGAGGTCGAGACGGCCGAGCAGGCGCAGGAGAAGGCCGACGAGGTCAAGCCGGTCACGGCCAACGCCCGCGCCTTCCGGGTCCTGGTGCGCAACGCGATGTTCCGCCGGGTGGAGCTGGCGGCCCTGGACCACGTGCGCGAACTGGGTGAACTCGACGCCGATTCGGGCTGGGACGAGGACGCCTGGGGCGAGGCGATGGACAAGTACTGGGACGAGTACGAAGATCTCGGCACGGGTCCCGACGCGCGCGGCCCCAAGCTGCTGCTCATCGAGGAGGATCCGGCGCACGGCCTGTGGCGGGTGCGTCAGATCTTCGCCGACCCGAACGGCGACCACGACTGGGGCATCAGCGCGGAGGTCGACCTCGCGGCGTCCGACGAGGAGGGCCGTGCCGTCGTCCGCGTCACCGACGTGGGCCAGCTGTCCGGTCTGTAGAAGGAGTCTGAGGAACGTGCCGACCAACCCCGCCGAACGCCTCGTCGACCTGCTCGACCTGGAGCGCATCGAGGTCAACATCTTCCGGGGCCGCAGCCCCCAGGAGTCCCTCCAGCGGGTCTTCGGCGGGCAGGTCGCGGGGCAGGCCCTGGTGGCGGCCGGGCGCACGGTGGAGGAGGACCGCCCGGTCCACTCGCTGCACGCGTACTTCCTGCGTCCCGGCCGTCCCGGGGTCCCGATCGTGTACGAGGTCGAGCGCGTCCGTGACGGCAGGTCGTTCACCACGCGCCGGGTGACCGCGGTGCAGCAGGGCCGGACGATCTTCAATCTGACGGCCTCCTTCCACCAGCCGGAGAAGGGCCCGTTCGAACACCAGCTGCCGCCGCGCATCGAGGCGCCCGACCCGGAGTCCCTGCCGAAGGTCGCCGACGAGATCCGCGAGCACCTGGGCGAGCTGCCGGAGGCGCTGGAGCGGATGGCGCGCCGCCAGCCGTTCGACATCCGGTACGTGGACCGGCTGCGCTGGACGCGGGAGGAGATCGAGGGCGCGGATCCGCGCAGCGCGGTGTGGATGCGGGCGGTGGGCCCGCTGGGCGACGACCAGCTGGTGCACACCTGCGCGCTGGCGTACGCCTCCGACATGACGCTGCTGGACGCGGTGAGACTGCCGGTCCAGCCCTTGTGGGGGCCGCGCAGCTTCGACATCGCCTCGCTCGACCACGCGATGTGGTTCCACCGTCCGTTCCGTGCCGACGAGTGGTTCCTGTACGACCAGGAGTCGCCGATCGCGACGGGCGGGCGCGGCCTGGCCAGGGGCCGGATCTACAACCGGGAGGGCGAGCTGCTGGTGTCGGTGGTGCAGGAGGGACTGTTCCGCCCGCTGCCCGCGCCGTGACCGGGAGCTGGGGACCCGAGGTTCCCGGCTAGCCTGCGGTCCATGGACGAGACCTGGCAGTTGATCGAGACTGTCCACGCCCCGGTGTACTTCGCCCCCGAGGCCCGCGAGGCCTACGCGGACCTCGGGCTCAAGGGCTTCTGGACGGGCTACTTCGCCTCGCGCGCGGCCGCGCTGGGCGCGGCGCCCGCCGGTGTGGTGACCGCCGCGTTCCACAACTTCGCGCCCGGCAGGGTCGCGCGTGCCGTGCCCGACGCGTGGGACGTCGCGGCGCCCGAGCGGGTGCTCGCGGCGCGCCTGGGGGCGGTGGACCGGGCGCTGCGCAGGCTGCTGGGCGAGCTGGCCCTGGGGCCGGAGGCCGTGGAGGCGGCGGACCTGGCGCGGCGGATGGTCTTCGCCTGTCCGCCCGCGGGACGCGTGCTGTTCGCGGCGCACGCGGCGCTGCCCGTGCCCGCGGAGCCGCACCTGGCGCTGTGGTGGGCGGTGACCGCGCTGCGGGAGTTCCGGGGCGACGGGCACGCGGCGGTGCTGCTGGCCGACGGCACGGACGGCTGCGAGGCGAACGTGGCGGCGGTGGCGTCCGGGCTCGCGCCCGCCGGGCAGCGGCTCGACCGGGGCTGGACGGAGCGGGAGTGGGAGGCGGCCGCGGGGCGGCTGCGGCTGCGCGGGCACCTGGCGGACGACGGCACGCTGAGCGCGGCGGGGCGGCTGTGGCGGGCGCGGGTGGAGGACGCGACGGACCGGCTGGCGCGGGCGCCGTTCGACGCGCTCGGCCCGGTGGGGGTCGAGCGGCTGACGGAGTGCCTGCGGCCGCTCGGGCGGCGGATCGCGGCGGCGGGCGGGGTGCCGTTCCCCAACGCGATGGGGCTGCCGCCGCTGCCGGAGGGCCCGGGGGCGTAGGGCGGGGCCGTAGTCCGGCCTACGTCCGGAGTCCCGCCGCCGTCTCCGCCCCGGGCCCCTTCCCACCCGCCCGAACCATGATCGAAAATGGCCGCATGACCCACACCTGGCCCGAACACCTCGCCGTCGGCGCCGTCCGCTTCGCGCGCCCCACCGCCGCGTACGACGCCGTGCTCGCCTTCTACCGCGACGACCTGGGCCTGCCCGTGCTCGCCCAGTGGCGCGACCATTCCGCGTACGACGGCGTGGTGTTCGGGCTGCCCGGCGCCCCGGTCCACATGGAGATCACCCAGCACGGCGACCCGCCGCGCATCCCCGAGCCGAACCCGGAGAACCAGCTCGTCCTCTACCTGCGGGGTCCCGAGGCGGTCGCCGCGGCCGGGCGGCGGCTGCGGGAGCGGGGCCACGAGCCGGTCGAGGCCGCGAACGCGTACTGGCCGCAGCGGGGCGCGGTGCTCTTCGAGGACCCGGACGGCTGGCTGGTGGTGCTGGCGCCGTGGGTGTTCGGCGAGGACCCGGTGCCGAGGCCGGTTGCGGTCGGCTGAGAGCCGTGCCCGGCTCCCCGCCTCCGCCGCGGGTCGTGCTTTCATCGAACTGCCCCCGCCCTCCGGACCACCGCAGGGCGGGGCCGCACCGACGGCAACGGCACCGACCGAGGAGTCACGAGCAATGCCCCTGTACGACATCCCGCTGCACACCCTCACCGGCGACCCCACGTCGCTCGCCGCCCACCAGGGCAAGGCGGTCCTGATCGTGAACGTGGCCTCCAAGTGCGGCCTGACGCCGCAGTACGCGGGCCTGGAGCGGCTCCAGCAGCAGTACGAGGCCCGGGGCTTCACGGTCCTCGGCGTGCCCTGCAACCAGTTCGCGGGCCAGGAGCCGGGGAGCGCGGAGGAGATCGGGACGTTCTGCTCCGCGACGTACGGAGTGACGTTCCCGCTGCTGGAGAAGACGGACGTCAACGGCGAGAACCGGCACCCGCTGTACGCCGAGCTGACCAAGCTCGCGGACGCGGCCGGCGAGGCCGGGGACGTCCAGTGGAACTTCGAGAAGTTCCTGGTCGGCCCCGAGGGCGAGCCGGTCGCGCGGATCCGCCCGCGCACCGAGCCCGAGGACCCGGAGGTCATCGCGCTGATCGAGGCGAACCTCCCGGAGTAACGCCCGTTCCGCACCTGTGCGCCCGGTCCCCGCGGACCGGGCGCACGCGTTTGCGACGGACACAAGGGAGAGCGGGAGACACATCGGCCGAACCGTTACGGCAGGGCGCAGGGCTCCGGATCCCCGCAGACGGCCGCGGACAAGGGCCGTCAACCGGACGCAACTACATGCCATCCCCACCGGATGGGTCGTACGCGTGACCTTCGCGTATCCCGCGAAGTTCTCAGAGAAGCCGGGCCATGAACGTTCGGTGCACAACTCAACCGGGGGGCGGCACCGCCCAGGCACCCGACTCTTCTTGCCGGATCGGACGGGCACCTGACACGGCACCGCTCCCCCGTCTCTCCAGGAGTCGTCATGTCAACAACCCCCGAGGGCCGGCAGGAAGCCGACCCTGATCCGCAGTCTCCTGCGGACCGTCCCCTTTTGCAGCCTTCCACCGAGGCCGCCGTCGCCGCGGCCGGTCCGGGCACGCTCGCCATGCTGTTGACGGTCGGACAACAGGAGGCGGTGCCCGCGCTGTGCCTGGCGCTGACCATGGTGGTCGGCTTGTACACGATCCTCGCGGCACCCGGGCTGTGGGGTCGGTTCAGGGCGAGGCTGCTGAAATAACGCACAACTGAACCTCCCCTCCTGAGTTCGTAGCCGCGCCCTTCCGGTAACCGCGAGGGCGCGGCCAGTAGGAAGAACCAAAGAATGAGCGCGGGTTACTATCCGCCCGGGACAACGCAATATTGCGGGCACGGGCACGTCCCGCGCGTCCACAACAACCCCTTCGGGTGAACAACCCATGGAAAAGCCCAGCGTGGCACGCGGTTCTGTGCATACACCGGGAAAGCGCAATTGACCTGGCGGATCCCTAGATTGCCCACCCCGCCGGTGAATGATGCACGAACCACTCGGTCGAAGGCATAGAAGGGTGACGGGCACCCGGTAATTGGCTGGCGCGGCGCATTGCGCCCCGCGCACTCTGGTCCCCGTGACAGAGCCCAAGTACCGCATCCGCGCCCTCCACACCGACTCGACGGTCACCGTCTACCAGGCGTACCCGCCGGGCATCGGGCTGCCCGCCGCCGCGGACGGCAGGTTCCCCGCGGCCTGGAAGCGGGACCGGATGACGTGGATCAAGCCCTCGTTCCTCTGGATGATGTACCGCTGCGGGTGGGCCGCCAAGGAGGGGCAGGAGACCGTACTCGCCGTGGAGATCACCCGCGAGGGCTTCGAGTGGGCGCTGGCCCGCGCCTGCCTGTCCCACTACGAACGCGGGCTCCACCCCGACCGGGCGCACTGGCAGCGGACGCTGAAGCGCGCCCCCGCCAGGGTGCAGTGGGACCCCGAGCGCGATCTGCGGCTCCAGCCGCTCCCCCACCGCTCGCTCCAGCTGGGGCTCACGGGCGAGGCGGCCCACCGGTACGCGGACGAGTGGCTCGTCTCCGTGACCGACGTCACCGCTCTCGCGCGCACGATCCACGGGCACGTGCGGAACGGGGAGGCGGCTGCCGCGCGGCAGCTGCTGCCGTCGGAGCGGCCCTATCCGCTGCCCGACGGGGCCCTGGACCACCTGCTCGCGCCCGGGGCCGACGCGGTTGCTCCGCGTGAGCGGGATCAGTGATGATGCCCGCCGTGGCGGCCGGGCGCCGATGACGGGAGTGAGCGTGGGGGCGGAGAAGGACACGGGCGGCACGGAGGCCGGTCCCGGCGCACTGGCGCGGCTCGCCCGGCGGATCCCGCTCGGCGATGAGCCCCCGGAATTCGCCGAGCGGCTGCCCGGGACCATGCCGGAGCCCGGAGCCCAGCCCGAGGCCGCGCTGCTGCTCGCCGAGGCGTACGAGACGTGGGGCTCCCGCATCGGGGACCGCGAGTGGCCCGACTGGCGGGGCGCCGCGCTGCCCGCCCGCGTACGGATCGCCTGGCTGCGCGCCGAGCTCCACCACCGGCCGGGCACCGCCCTGCGGCAGGCGCCCGACGAGCTGCTGTACCAGGCCGTGCGCGGCGTCGACGTCCTGCGCGCCCACCGCCTGTGCGCCCTCGTGGATGCGCTCGTCGCCTCCAACGACCCGGTGCTGCGCGCCGAGGCCCTGCGGCTCGCCGGGCAGGGGCTGCACCACGACCGGCTGACGCCCGCCCGAGCGCGCGCCCAGCTGCTCGGACTGCTCACGGGCCCCGCGCACGTCGCGGCCGCCGCCCTGACCGAACTGGCCGAGCCCTGGGCCGTGCTGGAGCCGCTGCCCGCCGCGCTCCTGGCGCCCCTGTCGGCCTCCGACGGGCCCGTGGCCTTCGCCGCGCTCACCGCCGCCGCCCGGCACGGCCACCGCCACCTGCTGTTCCTCGCCCTCGACGACGATGACGCACCGCCCCCGCTGCGCCGCCGGGCCCTCGCGCTCCTCGGGGACCTCGCGGAGCGCGCCGACATCGCCGCGCTGGTGGCCGTCGCCGCGCGGGACCCGCTGCTCTTCGGCGGGCCGCTGCTCGACTGTCTGCGGGGGCTGCACCAGCGCGGCCACTTCGTGGCCGGCGCCGCGGTGGAGGGCGTCCTGGGCATCGCGCTCGCCGACCACGCGCTGCCGGCCGACGCGCTGATGACGGTCCTGTACACGGCGCGCGCCGAGGCGGCGCGCTGCCTGCTCGACGCGGCGCCGGACGATCGCGGGTGGCCCAGGCGGCTCGACCTGCTCGTCGCGCTGGCGGGGCAGGGCGCCGACGACGTGCCGGTCGGGGACGCCGTCACCCGGCTGCTCCCCCTGGCCCGCTCGCCGCGCCCCTTCCTGCGGGCGCTGCGCGCGCTGCGCCACGCCGACGCCGAGGAGGCCGTGCTCGCGCTGCTGCCGCGCGAGCCCGACTCCTGCCTGGACGCGCTGGAGGCGGTCGGCGGGCGGCGGACGGCCGAGGTGCTGCGCGCGGCCCTGGGCGTCGTACCCGAAGGTCCCGTCGCGGCCCCCCTGCGGGCCGTCCGGCACCGGGCCGTCGAACTGCTGTGGCACCTGGACCCGGACCCCGGCACCCGCGGCGTCCTCGTCGGCCGTCTCGACCCGGACGATCTGCCCGCCCGCGTCGCGGCCGACCTCGGCTCCCCCGACGAGCGCGAACTGGCGCTGCTCGGCTCGCACCTGGACCCCGCCGAGCCCGTCGCCGCGCTGTGCCGGCTGGCCGCCCACGGCAGCGCCGCGACGCTGCCGGTCATCGGCGAGCTGCTGCTGCGCGTCGTCGCCGGGACGGCCGCCGACGCCGCGGACCCCGCCGCGCCCGTCGCCGACGGCGACGGGGTGCCCGACGAGGTGCTGGACGCCGTACGCGGCCTGGGCCGTCGGCTGCACGCGCGCGGCAAGCTCCGGCCGCTCTGCCTGCTCGACGCCGCGGACGCGGACGAGGCGGGCCGGGAGCTGCTGGCGGCCCTGCTGCTCGACCTCATCGGCGAGCCCGGACTGTCCGCCGCCGAACAGGCCGTCCTCCTCGAACTCCTGCTGCGCTCCCCCGGCGCCCGCGCCCGGCAGCGCCTCCACCGTCTGCTGCGCCACCGCGACCGGCACGTGCGCAAGCAGGTGATCGCGTTGCTGGCGCGGGACCCCGACGGCACGGACGCCCGTGCGCTCAGCGCGAGCCTGACCGTGCTGACCAGGGCGGACGACATCGAGACGGTACGTCAGGCGCTGCTCGCCCTCGGCCGTGCGCGGGCCACTGGGGCGAGCGCCACCGTCGCCGCGTGCCTCGACCACCCCAACATGAACGTCAAGAAGGCCGCGGCCCTCGCGCTCCGGACGGCGGGCACGGCCGGGGCCGTACCGAAACTGCTGCACTGGCTCGGCCACCACGACAACCCGGGCTTCCGCGACCACCTGGACGACGCGCTGCGCGGCATCCTCGGGAAGGCACGGACCGCGACCCTGCGCGCCGCAGCCGAGCGGGCCGCCGACTCCCGCGTGCGCGAACTGCTGCACGCCGCCCTCGGCGAAGAGGAAGCACCGGACAGCACACAGCGGCTCCTCGACCTGCTGGAGGACGCCTGGGACCCCGACGTGGCGCTGCGCCTCGCACGGGTGGCCGAGCTGCCCGGTGCGCACCGCGTGCGGCACCGGCTGCCCGATCTGCTCCGGCTCGCCGAGTCCGAACCCGCGTCCGCGATCCACGTGCTGCGGTTCGCCCTGCGGGGCCGCACCGGCTCCTGGCGCGACGGCGAGCCCGCGCTGCTGGCCCGGTCCTGGCGCGCCCTGGCCCGCGCGTTGAGCGAAGTCACCGGCGAAGAACCGGACTTCTTCCGGGACCGGCTCATCGGCGCGCTCGAAGCGGCCGCCCCGCTGCTGCCGCCGTCCGAGGCCGCCGCCCTGCGCGCGGCCGTGCGGGCGCTGCCGCCGGACGGCGGCCGGTCGACGCTGCGGCTGCTCCGGGCGGCCGGTGCCGTGCTGGTGCGCGCCGACCTGGACCGGGAGCTGGCGTCCGCGCGGCTCTCCCCCGAACCGCGCCGGGCCGAAGAGGCCGTCCTGCACGAGGCGTTCGGCGCACCCGGGCCGTCCGCTCCCGATCCGTCCGCGTCACGGGTGCGGCTCGCCGAGCTCTTCGACGCGTACGCCTCGGCGGGGCCGGACGCGCGCGCGGAACTGCTGGACCGGATGACGGAGCTCCAGCCGCTGGGCGTACCGCCGTGGACGATCGCCGAAACCCCAGGCCCCGCGCCGCGCACCGTCAGGGACGGTGACCTCGACCAGCCCAGGTCGGGCGCTCAGCGGACACGGCTGCTGCGGCTGCTGGACGCGCCGGAGCCAGAGCGCCGGGACAGTGCGGCGCGCGCCCTGCTGGAGTGGCCCGAGCCCGAGGTCCGGCTCGCCGTGCTCCGCGCCCAACTGCGCGGTCGCGTCACCGTGTCGTGCGGCGCCGAAGCGGCCCGCGCGCTCGTCGCGTGCGACCCGGCGGAGCTGACGGCGGACGGGGTGCGGCCCGAGCGCGTGGCACGGCTCGCCGCCGCGCTGGACCCCGCCGGGCTGGAGCCGCTGGTGCCGCTGCTCCTGCGGTGGTGGGAGGAGGGCCCCGCCGGTCTGCGGGCCGAGGCACGGGCCGTGCTGGCCCGGGTATCGGCCGACTCACTCGCGGAGCGGCTGCGCGAGCGGATCGCGGGGGGCGCGTGGGGGCTGCTCGATCTGCTCGGGGGGCGCGCCCTGCTGCGCACGCCGGAGCTCGCAGGGCTCCGGGAGCGGCTGTGCGCGCAGGAGCGGCCCGACCTCGCCGACCGGCTGTCACTGGTGGACGCGCCGCTGCGCGGGCCCGACGCGGAGCGCCGCGACGCCGGGGCGCTGGCCGCGCTCAGGGACCGGAGCGCGGTGGCGCCCGAGCGGGCCGAGCCGTCCAGAGGGGAGCTGATCGCGCTCGCCCGCGACGGCTCGCCCGAGCAGGCGCACCGCGCGCTGAAGCGGCTGGCCGAGCGGCACGCGGGATCCGCGCCCGACGAGGACCCCGAGCTGCGCGCGCTGCTCGGCGCGCTGCTCACCCATCCGCGCCCGGGGGTGCGGCTGCGCGCGCACCGCACGTCGCGGGCGATGCTGGACCGCGGGACGTACCTCCGTCATACGGAGGTCCTGCTCGCCGACGCCCAGCCGGACGTGGTGCGCACGGCGGTCCGTACGCTCGCGCACGCCGGATGGCGGCCCGCCGCGCCCGCCCTCGTGGAGCTGCTGACCCACGGTCACCCGGTGGTGCGGACGGCGGCGGCCGACGGTCTCGTGCTGCTGGGCGGGCCCGCGGTGTCCGCGCTGCGCCGGGCCGCCGACCGGGCCCGTCCGGACCGGCGGGACCTCTACGCCGCGGTGCTGGACCGCGTCACGGCGGGCACCTGACGGGCCGGCCCAGGTTCAGACACGGGCTTTCAGCGGATCGGCATCCCCGAGAGGGTCCTGGCGATGACCAGGCGCTGCACCTCGCTGGTGCCCTCGAAGATGGTGTAGATCGCGGCGTCGCGGTGCATGCGCTCCACCGGGTACTCCCGGGTGAAGCCGTTGCCGCCGAGGATCTGGATGGCCTGCGCCGTCACCTTCTTGGCGACCTCCGACGCGTACAGCTTGGACATCGAGCCCTCGGCCGCCGTGAACGGCTTGCCGGTGCCGGCCATCCAGGAGGCGCGCCAGACCAGCAGCCGCGCCGCGTCGATCTGGGTGCGCATGTCGGCGAGCTGGAAGGCGATGCCCTGGTTGTCGATGATCGGGCGGCCGAACTGCTGGCGCGTCTTGGCGTAGTCGAGGGCCACTTCGTACGCGGCGCGGGCGGTGCCGACCGCCATGGCGCCGACGGCCGGGCGGGACGCCTCGAAGGTGGCCATGGCGGCGTTCTTGACGCGCTCGCCGCCGCCCGCCTTCGCGCGCTCGTGGGCGCGGGCCAGGCGCTCGTCCAGCTTCTCCTTGCCGCCCAGGAGGCAGCTGCCGGGGACGCGCACGTCTTCGAGGACGACCTCCGCGGTGTGCGAGGCGCGGATGCCGTGCTTCTTGAACTTCTGGCCCTGGGAGAGGCCCGGGGTGTTCGGCGGGACGATGAAGGAGGCGTGCCCCTTGGAGCCGAGGTCGGGGTCCACGACGGCGACGACGACGTGGACGTTGGCTATGCCGCCGTTGGTCGCCCAGGTCTTGGTGCCGTTGAGCACCCACTCGTCCTTGGCCCCGTCGTAGACGGCCCGGGTGCGCATGGCGGCGACGTCGGAGCCCGCGTCGGGCTCGGACGAGCAGAACGAGGCGACCTTGACGTCGTCCACGTCCCCGTACATCTGCGGGATCCAGGTGCCGATCTGCTCCTCGGTGCCGTTGGCGAGGACGCCGACCGCGGCGAGGCCCGTGCCCATGATGGCCAGGCCGATGCCCGCGTCGCCCCAGAAGATCTCCTCCGTGGCCATCGGGATGCCCAGGCCCGTGGGGTCGAAGAACTGCTGGGCGTAGAAGTCGAGGGAGTAGATGCCGAGCTTGGCGGCCTCCTGGATGATCGGCCAGGGGGTCTCCTCGCGTTCGTCCCACTCGGCGGCGGCCGGGCGCATGACGTCCTTGGCGAAGCCGTGGAGCCACTCGCGGACCTGCTTCTGGTCGTCGTTGAGCTCCATCGTGAACTCGGCCATTTCCCCTCCAACAAGCGTTACTAGCGGTAACCGCAGTCTGTTACCGGTAAGTAGCGCATGTCAACAGAACCGGCCTCATCAGCACTGTCAGCGGCGGTGGTGTTACGTTTCGCTGGCGCCAAGGAATTCGCACATGCAGGGCGGGGAGACGCAGACCATGGAGACCACCACACAGCCGGCCGAGTCGCAGCGGTCCGCGGCCGAGCGGCGCCGCAAGGAACTGCTGGAGGCTGCGGACCGGGTGGTGCTGCGGGACGGACCGCGGGCCTCCATGAACGCGATCGCCGCGGAGGCGGGGATCACGAAGCCGATCCTGTACCGGCACTTCGGCGACAAGGGCGGGCTGTACCGGGCGCTCGCGCAGCGCCACACCGACGCGCTGCTCGCCGCGCTGCGGGCCGCGCTGGACGCTCCCGCCGGGCGGCGGGAGCGGGTGGAGGCGACGCTCGACACGTACCTGGCTGCGATCGAGGCGCGGCCGCAGGTGTACCGCTTCCTGATGCACCCCTCGGAGGACTCCTTCGACGTGGGGCGGCACTCCGCGCCGCTGCTGCGGCGGATGGGCGAGGACCTCGGGGTCGTCATCGCCGAGCGGGTCGACCTCGGGCCCGGCGGGGAGGCCCTCGCGACGGTGTGGGGGCACGGGATCGTCGGAATGATGCACGCGGCGGGCGACTGGTGGCTCGCCGAGCGGCCCTGCGGGCGGGCGGAGCTCGTCCGGGGACTCGCGGATCTGCTGTGGGGGCGGCTCGCCGCGGCCGGTGACCGTGCCGGGGGACCCGGCTTCTAGGGGGGTACGGGGGCGGGCACCCGGTCCCGGGGGCGCCGTTTCGCCTGCGGCGGGCCGGTCCCCTCCCCGCCCCTTCCCGAAACCCTCCGGGGGCCCTGCGGGGCAGTGGGCACGTTGCGCGCGTGCCCCACTCTCGCGCAGTTCCCCGCGCCCCTTTCAGGAGCGCGGGGTGGGGGATGTCCCGCGCAGCACAACCCGCGCCTCCCGCCCCCTACCTACCGCCCCACCCCGCCCGTCGTGCCGCGCGCAGCACTCGCGCCCTGCGCCAGCCGGTCACGCGGTCCGGGTACACCGTGCCCTCCAGGTGGTCGCACTCGTGCTGGAGGCAGCGGGCGAAGAAGCCCGTGCCCTCGACCCGCACCGGCGTGCCGTCCAGTCGCACCCCCTCCACGACCGCCCGGTCGAACCGCGGCACGCCCGTCTCCAGGCCCGGCAGGGACAGGCACCCCTCCGGGCCGCGCAGCACCAGGTCGTCCGTCTCGACGAGCCGCGGGTTCACCACGTGCCCCACGTGCCGGACGTCCTCGTCGTCGGGGCAGTCGTACACGAAGACCCGAAGGCCCACCCCCACCTGGTTCGCCGCCAGGCCGACCCCCTGCGCCGCGTACATCGTCGCGAACATGTCCTCGACGAGGCCGGTGAGGAACGGACCGAAGTCCGTGACCGTTCCGCAGGGTGTGTGAAGGGTCGGGTCGCCCAGCAGGGTCAGGGGGCGTACGGCCCCGTTGCTGCCGGGGATCAGGCGGTTTCGCATGGGTGAAGGGTACGGCGGTTCGGGCCGCGGACCGGATCTCGATAGGCTGGGCCCGGACCGATGCAAGGAGGATCAAGGACGATGGCAGGCAACACGGAGCCGCTGTCCCCGCGGGCCAAGCTGGCCGTGACGGCAGGCAAGGCCGCAGCGGCGGTATCGCGCGCCGCGGGGCGCGGCAGCGGATCGGTGATCGGCGGCAAGGTGGCGCTGAAGCTCGACCCGGACCTGTTGGGACGGCTCGCGCAGCACCTGGACGTCGTCCTCGTGTCGGCGACCAACGGCAAGACGACCACCACCCGGCTGATCGCCGAGGCACTGCGGGCCAGCGGCCCCGTGGTGTCCAACGCGCTCGGCGCGAACATGCCGGCGGGCATCACGTCCGCGCTGGCGGGCGGCTCGGACGCGCGATACGGCGTGATCGAGGTCGACGAGAAGTACCTCGCGGGGGTGGCCCGCGACGTCACGCCCAAGGCGATCGCGCTGCTCAACCTCTCCCGCGACCAGCTGGACCGCGCGGCCGAGACCCGGATGCTCGCGGAGAAGTGGCGCGAGGGCCTGGCGGGCTCCAAGGCGATCGTGATCGCGAACGCCGACGACCCGCTGATCGTCTGGGCCGCGTCCTCCTCGCAGAACGTGCTGTGGGTGGCCGCGGGCCAGGAGTGGAAGGACGACGCCTGGTCGTGCCCGTCCTGCGGCGGTGTCATGCAGCGCCCCGGCGACGACTGGTTCTGCGCGGAGTGCGGCTTCCGCCGCCCGACGCCCAGCTGGGCGCTCAGCGGTGACCACGTGCTGGACCCGCACGGTTCCGCGTGGCCGATCCACCTCCAGCTGCCGGGCCGCGCCAACAAGGCGAACGCCGCCACCTCCGCGGCCGTCGCCGCGGTCTTCGGCGTGCCGCCGCAGGTCGCCCTGGAGCGCATGTACCAGGTGCAGGCGGTGGCCGGACGGTACGACGTGGTCACCTTCCAGGGCCGCGAACTGCGCCTGCTGCTCGCCAAGAACCCGGCGGGCTGGCTCGAAACGTTTTCGCTCATCGACCCCCCGCCGACGCCGGTCGTCCTCTCCGTCAACGCCCGCGGCGCCGACGGCACGGACACCTCCTGGCTCTGGGACGTCGACTACACGCGCCTCGCCGGGCACCCGATCTTCGTGATCGGCGACCGCAGGCTGGACCTCGCGGTCCGGCTCGAAGTCGCGGGCCTGGACTTCCGGGTGTGCGAGACCGTCGACGAGGCGACCCAGCTCGCCCCGCCCGGACGCATCGAACTGATCGCCAACTACACGGCGTTCCAGGACGTGCGCCGCCGAGTCGGGAACTGAGGGCCGGGACACAGTGAGGAGAAACATGAGCGACAACGGCCTCCGCCTGGTCTGGGTCTACCCTGACCTGCTGAGCACCTACGGCGACCAGGGCAACGCGCTGGTGGTCGAGCGCCGGGCCCGTCAGCGCGGCCTCGAAGTGCACCGCGTGGACGTCCGCAGCGACCAGCCGATCCCCACCTCGGGCGACATCTACCTCATCGGCGGCGGCGAGGACCGGCCGCAGCGGCTCGCGGCCGAGCGGCTGCGCCGCGACGGCGGGCTGAACCGCGCGGCCGAGAACGGCGCGATCATCTTCTCGGTCTGCGCCGGGTACCAGATCCTCGGCCACGAGTTCATCAACGACCTCGGGCAGCGCGAGCCGGGCCTCGGCCTGCTCGACGTGATCTCCACCCGCGGCGAGGGCGAGCGGTGCGTCGGCGACGTGCTGGCCGACATCGACCCGCAGCTGGGCCTGCCCCCGCTCACCGGGTTCGAGAACCACCAGGGCATCACCCACCTCGGCCCGACGGCCCGCCCGTTCGCCCGCGTCACGCTGGGCCGCGGCAACGGCACGGGCGACGGCACGGAGGGCGCGTACAACGACACGGTGTTCGGCACGTACATGCACGGCCCCGTGATGGCGCGCAACCCGCAGATCGCGGACCTGCTGCTGAAGCTGGCCCTCGACGTGAACGCGCTGCCGCCGACGGACGACCGCTGGTACGAGGCGCTGCGCGCCGAGCGCATGGCGGCCGCCACGCAGCCTTCCTGACGGTCCGTCGGCCGCCGCAGGCCGACGCGGGTGCCGGCCTCACATGGGACGCCGTTCGTTCATTCGAGCGGCGTCCCAGCTGTCGGACGCCCGGTTCGGTCGGGGCACCCCTCGCCGGTAGGGTGACGGGGATCCAACCGGACGACGTGGTCCGGGTACCTGCCCACGTTGCAAAGGTTTCTCGGGCCATGCGCATTGGTGTCCTCACCTCCGGCGGCGACTGCCCCGGTCTGAATGCCGTCATCCGCTCCGTAGTCCACCGGGCCGTCGCCGACCACGGCGACGAGGTGATCGGCTTCCACGACGGCTGGAAGGGTCTCCTGGAGTGCGACTACCGCAAGCTGGACCTCGACGCCGTCGGCGGCATCCTCGCCCGCGGCGGCACGATCCTCGGCTCGTCCCGCGTCCAGCCCGCACACCTGCGTGACGGCGTCGAGCGCGCCAGGGGCCACGTCGCCGAACTGGGCCTCGACGTGATCATCCCGATCGGCGGCGAAGGCACCCTGAAGGCCGCCAACCTGCTCTCCGAGGGCGGCCTGCCGATCGTCGGCGTACCGAAGACCATCGACAACGACATCGCGTCGACCGACGTCACCTTCGGCTTCGACACCGCCGTCGGCGTCGCGACCGAGGCACTCGACCGCCTCAAGACCACCGCCGAGTCGCACCAGCGCGTGCTGATCGTCGAGGTCATGGGCCGGCACACCGGCTGGATCGCACTGCACTCCGGGATGGCGGCGGGCGCGCACGCCGTCGTCGTCCCCGAGCGGCCCTTCGACATCGACGAGCTGACCCAGCGGGTCGGCGAGCGCTTCGCGGCGGGCAAGCGCTTCGCGATCGTGGTGGTCGCCGAGGGCGCCAAGCCGCGCGAGGGCTCCATGGAGTTCGACGTCGGCGGCAAGGACGTCTACGGCCACGAGCGGTTCGCGGGCGTCGCCCGGCAGCTGGCGATCGAGCTGGAGGAGCGTCTGGGCAAGGAGGCCCGCCCGGTGATCCTCGGCCACGTCCAGCGCGGCGGCACCCCCACCGCGTACGACCGCGTCCTCGCGACCCGCTTCGGCTGGCACGCGGTGGAGGCGGCGCACCGCGGCGAATTCGGCATGATGACCGCGCTGCGCGGCACGGACATCCGCATGGTGCCGCTGGCCGAGGCCGTGGAGACCCTGAAGACCGTGCCCGAGGAGCGCTACGCCGAGGCGGAGTGCGTGCTCTGAGCCGAGACCCCGTCAGAATCGCCCCCGGTCGCCGTCGCGGCCGGGGGCGGTTCTACTCTGGGTGCGGACAACCCGTACTAAACATGGAGTGAGCGGATGGACCACAGCGGGCACGGCATGAACATGGATCTGCCGCCGTTCACGCTGGGGCGGGGGCTCGAATTCTCGGCGGACCCGTTCTTCCTCGTCGGCTGTCTGCTCGGGCTCGGCCTGTACGGGTACGCGGTGGTGCGGCTGCGCAGGCGCGGCGACAGCTGGCCGGTGAGCCGGACCGTCTTCTGGGTCGCGGGCGTGCTGAGCATCGCGCTGGTGATGTGCACCAAGCTCAACGACTACGGCATGGTCATGTTTAGCGTGCACATGGTGCAGCACATGGTCATCTCCATGCTGTCGCCGATCCTGCTGCTGCTCGGCGCGCCGATCACGCTCGCGCTGCGCGCGCTGCCGGTGTCGGCCAAGCGCGGCCGCAAGGGTCCGCGCGAGCTGCTGCTGATGCTGCTGCACAGCCGGTACATGCGGATCATCACGCACCCGGTCTTCACGATCCCGCTGTTCATCGCGAGCCTGTACGCGCTCTACTTCACGCCGCTCTTCGACTTCCTGATGGAGTCCACGGCCGGGCACATCGCGATGATGGTGCACTTCCTCGCCGTGGGCCTGGTGTTCTTCTGGCCGATCATGGGCGTGGACCCGGGGCCGCACCGGCCCGGCTACGTGATGCGGATGCTGGAGCTCTTCGCGGGCATGCCGTTCCACGCGTTCTTCGGCATCTCGCTGATGATGGCGAGCGAGCCGATGGTCAAGGTGTACGCGGACCCGCCCGCCTCGCTCGGCATCGACGCGCTCTCCGACCAGAACGCCGCGGGCGGCATCGCCTGGGCGTTCAGCGAGATCCCGTCCGTGATCGTGCTGATCGCGCTGGTCTTCCAGTGGTACCGCTCCGAACAGCGGCAGGCCAAGCGCGCGGACCGGGCGGCCGACCGCAACGGCGACAAGGAGCTGGCGGAGTACAACGCGTACCTCGCCTCCCTCCAGTCGCGCGGGCGGTGAGGGTCGCCGACCGGACAGTGGCGCGCTCCCGCCCGTAGCGCGGGGCGGGGTCCGCAGGTCACCATGGCCTCCACGGCCGCGCGGCCGACGAGGAGGGTACGCGCATGTCCGGTTCGGCGAAGGCGATGGGCGCCATGACGGTCGGGACCCTCGTGGTGGTCACGGCCTATACGGCGGCGCTCGGCAGCAACGGCTGGCTCTGGTTCGGCTGGGTGGTGCTGGGGCTGCTGACGATCGGGACCATGGCGGCCAAGGACAGCTGACCGGCCGCTCGGGCGCGGGACCTCAGAAGCGGAAGACGGGTCCGGTCGCCGCGTCCATGTCGCAGGCGTTGGGGAACGTCCTGCTCCAGCTGACCCGGCCGGAGCGCCAGGTGCCCTCGGCGGTGACCGTCACCGGGTCGTACTCGTCGGTGCACGGGTGCGGGTCGCCGGGCAGTGCGTCCAGGTCGCCGCGCGCCCAGGTGATCGCGTCGCAGGCGGCGCGCGCCTGCGGGTGCGGGCTGAAGCGGGGCGGGCAGTCCAGCAGGGTGCCGCGGATCCAGGTGTTCTGACTGCCGGAGACGGTGAGGAGGAGACCGCGCGACGCGGTCCGCGCGTCGTGGTCCGCGGCCGTCGCCGCGGGGGCCGCCGTCAGGGCGAGCAGCACGGCGGCGGACAGGGCGGCCGCGGTGCGGGGTCGGACACGGGGGTGGTTCATCGGTACTCCGGCACGTCACGAGGCCCCCTGGGGACGGGGGCCGGAGCGTTCACCAGACCTCCGCGCGCGGGCCCCGGGCAAGCGGCCGCGCCGACGCGTCCCCCGTACGGCCCACGCCTCTCCCCCGGTCGGCGCCTTCCGCACCCGGTCCCCCAGCGACTACTCTGCGTCGTCACCTGGTTCAGGGGAGCCGCGGGAGGACGGGGCGCGATGTTCTACTACTTCATGAAGTACGTGATTCTGGGGCCGTTGCTGCGGCTGCTCTTCCGGCCCAGGATCGAGGGGATCGAGCACGTCCCCGAGGAAGGCGCCGCGATCGTCGCGGGCAATCACCTGTCGTTCTCCGACCACTTCCTGATGCCCGCCATCCTCAAGCGGCGCATCACCTTCCTCGCCAAGGCCGAGTACTTCACCGGGCCCGGCGTGAAGGGCAGACTGACCGCCGCCTTCTTCCGCAGCGCGGGGCAGATCCCGGTGGACAGATCGGGCAAGGAGGCGGGGAAGGCCGCGATCCGCGAGGGCCTCGGGGTGCTGGGCAAGGGCGAGCTGCTGGGGATCTATCCGGAGGGCACCCGCTCGCACGACGGACGGCTCTACAAGGGCAAGGTCGGGGTCGCGGTGATGGCGATCAGGGCGCAGGTCCCCGTGGTGCCGTGCGCGATGGTCGGCACGTTCGAGATCCAGCCGCCCGGCCAGGTCGTGCCGAAGATCAGACGGGTGGGCATCCGGTTCGGGGAGCCGCTGGACTTCTCGCGGTACGCGGGCATGGAGGACGAGAAGGCGGCGATCAGGGCCGTCACCGACGAGATCATGTACGCGATCCTCGGCCTGTCGGGGCAGGAGTACGTGGACCGCTACGCCGCCGACGTGAAGGCCGAACAGCAGAAGAAGCGGTTCCCGAAGATGCGACGCTGACGGCTGATCCGCGCAGGGCGAAGGGGCGGCCGGAACTGTGCCCGGCCGCCCCTGGTGCGCGGGGCTACGGCTTGGGCGTGGCGTGCGGGGCGCACGTCACGTCACGGCTGTCCAGGACGCCGTCGACCAGGTAGTTACGGACGCGGTCGTTGAGGCACGGGTTCACCAGGTTGGTGATGCCGTGCGAGCCCGCGTCGCGCTCGGTGATCAGGCGCGAGCCCTTGAGGCGCTTGTGCAGTTCGAGCGCGCCCTCGTACGGGGTGGCGGCGTCGCGCGTCGACTGGGCGATGAGCACGGGCGGCAGGCCCTTGCCCGTGCGGACGTTCGTGGGCTCCTGGCGCTTGGTGGGCCAGGTGGCGCACGGCAGGTTCATCCAGGCGTTGGCCCAGGTGAGGAACGGGTAGTCGCGGTGCAGCCGGGTGTTGTCCCGGTTCCACGTGCGCCAGTCGGTGGGCCACGGGGCGTCCGCGCACTCGACGGCCGTGTAGACGGCGTTGCCGTTCTCGTCGGAGATGTTCCCCGCGGTGTCCGCCATGTCGGGACCTGCGTTGGCGATCAGGTCGGCGGAGTCACCGGCGAGGTACTTGCTCCAGGTGGTGGCGATGCCGACCCAGGTGGAGTCGTAGTACGCGGCGCCCTGGAAGTACGTGACGAGCTCGGCCGGGCCGACCACGCCACCGACGGGCTGCTTCTTGGCCGTCGCGCGGAGCCTGTCCCACTGCGCCGCGACCTCGTCCGCGGTGGCGCCGATGTGGAAGGTCGCGTCGTTCTCGGCGACCCAGACCATCCAGTCGCGCAGGCGGCCCTCGAAGGCGACGTCCTGGTCGAGGTTGACCTCGTACCAGATCTTGTCCCTGGAGGGGTCGACCGCGCTGTCGAAGACCATCCGGCGCACGTGCGTCGGGAAGAGCGTCGCGTAGACGGCGCCGAGGTAGGTGCCGTAGGAGACGCCGACGTAGTTCAGCTTGCGCTCGCCGAGCGCGGCCCTGATGACGTCCAGGTCGCGGGCGGTGTTGGGGGTGTGCATCTGCGGCAGCATCCAGCCGCTGCGCTCCTGGCACCCCTGGGCGTACTCGGCGGCGAGCTTGCGCTGGGCGCGCTTGTCGGCCTCGCTGTCGGGAACGGGATCGAGCTTGGGGGCCTTCGCGTACTCCTGGGGGTCGACGCAGGAGATCGGCGTGGAGCGGCCGACGCCGCGCGGGTCGAAGCCCACGAAGTCGTACGCCTTGGCGGCGTCGGCCCACACCGGGTTCTTGGTGGTGAGCCGGAGCGGGAAGCGCATGCCCGAGCCGCCGGGGCCGCCGGGGTTGTAGACGAGGGCGCCCTGGCGCTCGGCCCGGGTGCCGGTGCTGACCGCGCGGTCGACGGCGAGCTTGATCTGTCTGCCGTTCGGGCGGGAGTAGTCGAGCGGGACGGTGACCCAGCCGCACTGGACGGGCTTGGGCAGTGCCCATTCGGCCGGACAGTCCTGCCAGTCGATGCCCTGCCGTGCCGCGCGCTCGGCGGCGATCCGCACGCCGTGCGTCACGGACGTGCCGTGGTGGCGGTTGTCCGCCGTGGCGGTCGGCGCGGCGATCGCGCCCGATATGAGTGTGCCTGCTATCAGAGCGCCGGCCGAAGAGAGTGCAGCTGCGCGTCTCAAAGGGACCTCCCCCTGGGGTGGTTGGGCGTGCGAGGGGGATCCTTTCGCCCTGTGGGCCGGAGTGAACAGATCGCACACGTGTTTCTTTGCCGAACCGATAGCCGGTTCCCGCCGTTCCGCTCAGCGGTGCACGGCGGCGGGCGGGCGGCCCGACCGAATCCGCCTGGTTCGAGGGTGCTCGAAGGTCACCAGCCCTCCGAGCGCAGCACCCCGTCCAGGGTCCTGCGCAGTTGGAGCGCGTCCGGGGCCAGCGCGGTGACCAGGACGGCGGGGCCCGCGAGCGGGGTGAGCGCCGCGGCGGCGCCCAGCATCCGGGCGTCGGGCTTGGCGTGCTCGAACTCCGGTTTCACGACGAGGAGTTGACCGGTGGCGCGGTGGCCTGCGAGGACCGCGCCGCCGTCCCAGCCGTCCGGCGCCCCGGGGCCGTACCGCAGCTCCTGGTCGAGCAGCGGGCGGCCTTCGCGGTGGACGGTGAGGCGGGTCGCGAGGGTGCCGGGCGGTTCGCCGTGGCGGCCGAGCACCTGCTCCTCGCGCAGCACGAGGCGGGCGGTGGCGGCGAGTTCGACGCGGGTCGTCATGCGCAGGTCGCTGCGGTGCGCCGAGATCAACTGCTCGGGGAGCCAGCGGAGTTCGGAGCCCCCTTCGACATGGAGCCGTACGTCGTAGTGGGCCCGGTCCGGCAGTCGGCCGGGCAGCGCGATGGTCGCGGCGGCCGAGTCGACCGTGAGCCGCGCCCCGTCGCGCGCGGTCACCTCGACGGCCAGCCGGTCGCCGCCGAGCGGCGCGCTCATCGCGCCGACGACGGTGACGCGGGTGCGGCCCGCGCCGACGGCCCGGGTGCGGCGCAGCGCGAGGGGCCCCTCGCTCTCCAGTACGGGGAGCCGCTCGCCGGACGCGACGACGCGCGCCGTGGCCCGGACGGCGGCGCGGGCCCGCGTACGGAAGGCATCCGCCGTACGGGACGCGTCCGCCGCGCCGGGTCCGGAAGCCGCGCCGGGTCCGGCCCCCGTACCGGCACTGGAAACAGCACTGGGACCGGGCGCCGTGACGCTCATGCGCGCCAGGCCGCGAGCTGTGCGCGCACCCAGTCGGCCACCGGGCGCACCCCGTCCTCGCCCTTCAACGACGTGAAGACGACGGGGAGTTCGCCGCGCTGCTCCTTCGCGTCGCGCGCCATGCGCGCGAGGTCGGAGCCGACGTGCGGCGCGAGGTCGGTCTTGTTGACGACGAGCAGGTCGGCGGTGGTGACGCCGGGGCCGCCCTTGCGCGGGATGTCGTCGCCGCCCGCCACGTCGATGACGAACACCTGGGCGTCGACGAGGCCCTTGGAGAACGTGGCGGTGAGGTTGTCGCCGCCGGACTCGACGAGGATCAGGTCGAGCGGGCCGACCGCGTCCTCCAGGTCCTCGACGGCTTCGAGGTTGGCGGAGATGTCGTCGCGGATCGCGGTGTGCGGGCAGGCGCCGGTCTCGACGGCCTGGATGCGCTCGGGCGGCAGGACGGCGTTGCGCAGCAGGAACTCGGCGTCCTCGCGGGTGTAGATGTCGTTGGTGACGACGGCGAGCGAGAGCCGGTCGCGCAGTTCGCGGCAGAGCGCGGCGACGGTCGCGGTCTTGCCGGAGCCGACCGGGCCGCCGAGCCCGATGCGCAGGGCGCGGCGGGTGCCGTCGGGGCGCGTGGCGTCGGCGCTGATCGCGGTGGTGTGGTCGTGGGAGTGGTCGAGGTGCACGGGGGCTCCTTGCGTGGGGGTGCGGCAGGGGTCAGGAGGCGAAGAGGCGGACGGGACGGGCGGCGTGCGCCTCGGCCGTGATGTCCAGCAGCGGGGCGGACGCGGCGGGCAGCGCGTCGATGCCCGCGCGGGCGGCGGCGACCGCTTCGGCGACCACCTCGTCCATGTCGGTCGCGAGGCGCGCGAGGACGGCGGTGGCGTCGAAGGGGTTCAGGCTCAGCAGCCGCACCGCGGCGGTCGCGGGCCCGCCGACCGTCTCGTACGCGGCGCAGTGCGCGGCGTCCTCGGGGCCCAGGCCCGCCGACCGCGCGGCGAGCCCGAGCACGACGGGCTGGTGCGCGCCGCGCGGGCGGGCCGCGGCGAGCGCGTCCAGCTCGGGCGACGGCCAGGTGGCGCGGGCGGCCCGCATCATCTGGCGGCCGAGCCTGCGGGCGGCGGCGCGCAGCGCGGGCGAGGGCGTCCGGGCGTCGGCCGCCTCGTCGAGCGCGAGCGGGTCGAGCCCGGCGGCGGCAGCGGCGGCGAGCCCGGCGGCAGTGAGGCCCGCGGTGTGCAGCCGCCCCCGGCAGAACGCGGCGAGGGTGGCGGCGTCCCGGATCCGCCCGGCCGCGACGGCGGCCTCGGCCCCGCCGGAGTGGGCGTGCCCCCCGGCGGGGAACCGTCCGTCGGCGAGGACGAGAAGGGCTGAACGTGTCATCGGTTCGGCCGCCCTCAGAACAGGAAGTAGCGCTGGGCCATGGGGAGTTCGGTGGCGGGCGACGGCTCGACCACCTCTCCGTCGACCGTGACGGTGAAGGTGTCGGGGTCGACCTCCACCCTGGTCAGCGCGTCGTTCTCGCGCATGTCGACCTTGCCGACGCGGCGGGTGTTCTTGATGGGGACGAACTCCTTGCCGAGGCCGAGGCGTTCGGGCAGTCCGTCCTCGATCGCCGCCTCGGAGGTGAAGTTCAGCGAGTTGGCGGCGGGGGCGCGGCCGATCGCGCCGAACATCGGGCGCGGCAGCACGGGCTGCGGGGTGGGGATGGAGGCGTTGGCGTCGCCCATCTGCGCGTAGGCGATCTGGCCGCCCTTGACGACCAGGGCCGGTTTCACGCCGAAGAACGCGGGGCTCCAGAGCACCAGGTCGGCGAGCTTGCCGGTCTCCACCGAGCCGATCTCGCCGTCGAGACCCTGGGCGACGGCCGGGTTGATGGTGTACTTGGCGACGTAGCGGCGCGCCCGGTGGTTGTCGGCGCGTCCGTCGCCCGGCAGTGCGCCGCGCCGTTTCTTCATGGCGTGGGCGGTCTGCCAGGTCCGCATGATCACCTCTCCGACGCGGCCCATGGCCTGGGAGTCGGAGGAGATGATCGAGATGGCGCCGAGGTCGTGCAGGACGTCCTCGGCCGCGATGGTGGACGGCCTGATGCGCGATTCGGCGAAGGCCAGGTCCTCGGGGACGGCCGGGTTGAGGTGGTGGCAGACCATCAGCATGTCGAGGTGTTCCTCGATGGTGTTGACGGTGTGCGGCCGGGTGGGGTTGGTGGAGCTGGGCAGGACGTACGGCTCCGAGACGACGGTGATGATGTCGGGGGCGTGCCCGCCGCCCGCGCCCTCGGTGTGGTACGCGTGGATGGAGCGGCCCGCGATGGCGGCGAGGGTGTCGCCGACGAACCCGGCTTCGTTCAACGTGTCGGTGTGGATGGCGAGTTGGGCGCCCGTTTGGTCGCAGACCCGCAGACAGGCGTCGATGACGGCGGGCGTGGCGCCCCAGTCCTCGTGGATCTTGAAGCCGAGCGCGCCGCCGCGCAGCTGGGCGTGCATGGCCTCGTGGGACATGGTGTTGCCCTTGCCGAGCAGCCCGATGTTGACGGGGTGGTGCTCCAGCGCGGCGAACATCCGGGCGAGGTGCCAGGAGCCGGGGGTGATGGTGGTCGCCTTGGTGCCCTCGGCGGGTCCCGTGCCGCCGCCGACGAGGGTGGTGATGCCGGTGGCGAGCGCCTGCTCGACGACGGTGGGCGAGATGAAGTGGATGTGGGTGTCTATGGCTCCGGCGGTGACGATCTTTCCGTTGCCCGCGATCACTTCGGTCTCGGGTCCGATGACCAGGTCCGGGTGGACCCCGTCCATGGTGTCCGGGTTGCCCGCCTTGCCGATGCCGGTGATGCGTCCGTCGCGGATGCCGATGTCGGCCTTGACGACGCCCCAGTGGTCGATGATCACTGCGCCGGTGATGACGGTGTCGGGTGCGCCTTCGGCGCGGGTGGTGCGCGCCTGCCCCATGGACTCGCGGATGACCTTGCCGCCGCCGAACACCGCCTCGTCACCGGCGCGTCCGGGCCCGCCCGAGCGGTCCTCCTCGATCTCGACGAGGAGGTCGGTGTCGGCGAGCCTGATGCGGTCGCCCGCGGTGGGACCGAAGAGGTCGGCGTAGACGGCCCTGTCCAGCTCAGGCATCGAGTGCTCCCCCGGTCTCGCCGCGCAGGCCGGGGACGACGCGCAGGCCCGCGAGCGGGACCAGTTCGACCTCGACGGGAATGCCGGGCTCGAAGCGCACGGCGGTACCGGCCGCGATGTTGAGCCGCAGGCCGCGCGCGGCCGCGCGGTCGAACTCCAGACCGGGGTTGACCTCGGCGAAGTGGTAGTGCGAGCCGACCTGGACGGGCCGGTCGGCGGCGTTGACGACGGTGGTGCGGGTGACGGGGCGGCCCTCGTTGAGGACGACGGGCCCTTCCCCGTACAGGATCTCTCCCGGAACGATGAACACCGGCGCTCCCCCGTCAGGCGATCGGCTCGTGGACGGTGACGAGCTTGGTGCCGTCCGGGAAGGTCGCCTCGACCTGCACGTCGTGGATCATCTCGGCGATGCCGTCCATGACGTCCTCGCGGCCCAGCAGCTTGCGCCCGCTCGCCATCAGTTCGGCGACGCTGCGGCCGTCCCGAGCGCCCTCCAGGACGTGCGCGGTGATCAGCGCGACCGCCTCGGGGTGATTGAGCCTCAGCCCGCGGTCCCGGCGCTTCTGGGCCACGTCCGCGGCGACATGGATGAGCAGGCGTTCCTGCTCATGCGGGGTCAGTTGCACGCTTCCACCTCACACTCGTCCACCCGGACATCGACCGGGCGCAGCGGGACCCTACTCGCCTTCAACACTCTGTTGACCTGCGACGAAGAGCCCGACGGCGAGGTATTGCACGTTAGGGCGGAAGTTTTTCCGGCGCGTTAACTGGCTCTTTGCGCGTCCATGGACATCAGCCCGCGCAGCCCGTTGCGCAGCACGTCGACGGAGACTTCGCCGAAGAGCGCCTGCTGGGCGGCGAAGCCCTGGGCCGTGGCGATCATGACGCGGGCGACGTCCTCGGCCGGCACGCCGGGATCCATCGATCCGGCGTCCTGGTAGACGTGCACGATCTTGACCCACGCCTCGCGGACCTTCACGAAGCCGCCCTTCAGCACGGCGGCGAGCTCTTCGTTGCGCAGCGTCTCGGTCCACACCTGGATGATCAGGCCGGGGAAGCCGTCGGGGCGCGCGCCGAGCACCTCGGACATCACGGCGGCGAGCAGCTCGTCCGGCGGCGGGGGCGGGCTCTGCCGGGCGGCCGTCTCGAAGGTGTCGCGCAGCGAGTCAAGCACCTCCGTGACGATGGCCCCGATCAGCTCTTCCTTGCCCCGGAAGTAGCGGTAGACGGCGCCCGCCGACAGATCGGCCTCGCGCAGCACGTCCTGCATGGAGGTGGCGTGGAAGCCGTTGCGGGTGAAGCAGCGGGCGGCGCCGTCGAGGATCTGCCGGCGGCGGGCGTCTAGGTGTTCCTGGGATACGCGGGCCATGGCCCTCAACGTAAAGCGAACGTTCCTTCTTGACAAGCGAGGGATACGGCGGGACGGTGGCATCAAGGAAGAACGAACGATCATTCTCTTTAGAGAGAGCCCGATTGGAGCGTCCGATGTCCGCCTCCCCGCCCCCCGGCCGCCGCACCCTCGCGGTGCTCCTCCTGGTACCGGCGCTCGCCGCCCTCGCGCTCTGGGCCTTCGCCTGGCCCGCGGCCCGCACCGCACCGCGCGACCTCCCCGTGGGCGTGGCGGGTCCCCCCGCCGCGACCGCGGCCTTCGAGCGCGGGCTCGCCCGGCACGCGGGCGCCTTCGAGGTCCACCGGTACGCGGACGGGGCCGCGGCCCGCGCCGCCGTCGAGGACCGGATCGTGTACGGCGCCGTGGTCGCGGACCCCGCCGGACCGCGCCTGCTGACCGCGTCGGCCGCGAGCCCCGTGGTCGCCCAGCTGCTGCGCGAGGCGGTGACCGCCCAGGCCCCGCCGGGCGCCGCGCCCCGGGTGGAGGACGTGGTGCCCGCCCCCGCAGGCGACCCGCGCGGCGCGGGCCTGGCGTCGAGCGTGCTGCCGCTGGCGCTGGCGGGGGTCGCCGCCGGGGCCGCGGTGACCCTGCTCGGGCTGCGCGGGCGGCGCGCGGCGCTCGCCCTGACGGGCGCGGCCTGCCTCGTGGGGCTGGTGGGCGCGGCGCTCGCGCACAGCTGGCTCGGGGTGCTGGCCGGCGACTGGTGGGCGGAGGCCGGGGCCCTCGGACTCACCGCGCTGGCGATCGGTGCGACGGTGGCGGGGCTCGGCGCGCTGCTGGGGCCCGCCGGGATCGGGGTCGGCGCGCTGCTGGTGGTGCTGCTCGGCAATCCGTTCGCGGGCGTGGCGAGCGCCCCCGAGCTGCTGCCCGAGCCCGTCGGGGCGCTCGGCCAGTGGCTGCCGCCGGGCGCCGGCGGGTCGCTGCTGCGGTCCGTGGCGTTCTTCGACGGCGCGGGCGCGGCCGGACCGCTGCGCGTGCTCGCCCTGTGGGCGGCCCTCGGGCTCACGGGGGTGCTGGTGGGCAGGGCGGCGCGCGGCGCCGACCCGGGCCCGGCACCCCGGCCCCGTACGACCTCGCCCGCAGGGGTGTGAGACGCCCCTAGCCGACCGATCCCGGTGGGCGGTGCTCGGCGGCCAGCCCGAACCGGCCCTGTTCGCCGGGAGCGGAAGGCACCGAGCCGTACGAGGAGACGGAACTGATCACTTCCTCCTCGACGGCCTCGGGGGCGTTCCGCTCGGCTTCGAGGCGCTCCAGGTCGGCGGCGGAGACCAGGGCGACCAGCGGCTTTCCGTGCCGGGTCAGCACCACGCGCTCGCCGCCGTAGACGACGCGGTTGATCAGTTCGGCGAGCTCTGCGCGGGCTTGGGTCACCGGAATCTCATGGGCCATGCCCCCATCATAACGGCCTGTACGTCCTGTACATTTTTTACAGACGGACTTGAGCCGCGACCGAGAAGAGGCATGCCGTGAACCAGCCCGCCGCCCGCTACGTACTGCCGGAGTTCACCGAGCGCACCAGCGCCGGGGTCCGCACCCTCGACCCGTACTCGAAGCTGCTGGAGGAGCGGATCGTCTTCCTCGGCACCGCCGTCGACGACACGGCGGCCAACGACGTGATCGCCCAGCTCCTGTACCTGGAGTACGCCGCCCCCGACCGCGACATCCAGCTCTACCTCAACTCCCCCGGCGGCTCGCTGAGCGCCGCGACCGCGATCTACGACACGATGCAGGCGGTCGGCTGCGACGTGACGACGACCTGCATCGGCCAGGCGGCGTCGACCGCGGCCGTGCTGCTCGCCGCGGGCGCCCCGGGCAAGCGGACGGCGCTGCCCGGCGCCCGGATCCTCGTCAGCCAGCCCGCGGCCGAGGAGCCGCGGCACGGCCAGCTCTCCGACCTGGACATCCACGCGCGCGAGCTGCTGCGGCTGCGGGAGCAGCTGGCCGGGATCCTGGTGCGGCACACCGGGCAGAGCCCCGAGCGGATCGCCGCCGACCTGGAGCGGGACAAGATCTTCGACGCCGCCCAGGCCAAGGCGTACGGCCTGGTCGACCACGTCCTGCCCGCCCGCAGGGGGTGAGCGGGGGTGTTTCCGCCCGAACCGCACCCTTTGCCCGCACTCACCCGCGCCGAGGGCGACTTCGTCGACAGCTACCTCGCCGTCGTCGACCTGCTCGGCCGGATCAATCCGGCGCGCGGCCACGACACCTACAGCGCGCTGCGCGCCGCCCAGGCGCTCGCCTCGCACTCGCTCGCCCTGCGGGACGCGCTGACCCTGATGCACGAGCGAGGTGAATCACAGGTGCACGCCGCAACCCTGGCGCGCGCCCTGCGCGTCCTGGACGGAGAACGCAGGGCGCAGCGGCTCGCCGTGCCGCCCGCTTCGACGAATTGAGATGGCCCCGGCATCCGTGGGATGACCGGGAAGTGACCAGGGGGCATCGGCTGTTCGACGTAGTCAGAGGCGGTTCCGGCGGCCCGGAGGAGTTGCGTCCCGCCGGTGGACGCCCGGCGGAAGGCATCGTTCCGATGCTGGTGCGACGGCGGTCAGGGTCGAGCGGGGAAACCTCAAATCGCCGCTGTCCACTCGAACTGGTCAGTCGTGAGGAGCCTCACAAACTGCCATTTCGGCTCGGATTTCCGGCACTCCATGAGTCAAGATCCCTGTCGACGACAAGCCCCCGCCGCCGCGGCGGGGCGGTCCGGGCGGACGCCGAGTCCTGCCGCTGCCCCGGACGACTGGTCGACAGGAGTGGATCGGCAGGAGTGGAGGACCCAATCAGTACGGGTCGGTCGTTGGACGGCCGTCCCTCGGGGTGAAGCCGCGCGCGAGCGCGGCCGGGCATCTTCGCCTGTCCGAACCCGACAGGTCATCCTTCGTAGGCGGCTGACGAAGGGTTGCGCATGTCTGCGCATATACGTGTTCCGTCCGTGCTGTCCCGGGCCGGTGCCGTCTCGGCACTCACCCTCGCCGCCGTCGGCGGTACGGTGCTCGCTCCGGGCGGCGCCTCCGAGGCCCAGGCCGCTTCCTCGTCGCACGCGACGAAGGCGCTGAGCGTGGCCGTCTCGAAGAAGGGAGCGCCGTATCAGTACGGAGCGGCCGGACCCTCCAGGTTCGACTGCTCGGGGCTGACGCTCTACTCGTACAAGAAGGCCGGCAAGACGCTGCCGCGCACCGCGCAGCAGCAGTACAACAAGACCCGGCACATCTCCTGGAGCAAGCGGCAGAAGGGCGACCTGGTCTTCTTCCACAGCGGTGGCGGTGTGTACCACGTGGGCCTGTACGCCGGGAACCACAAGGTCTGGCACTCGCCGAAGCCCGGCTCCGGCGTGAAGCTGGAGCGGATCTGGACCAAGAACGTCTGGTACGGCCAGGTGCGCTAGCCCCGACCGTGAACGGCGCCACCAGCGATGGTGGCGCCGTTTTCCGCTTTCCCGGCGCCCTCGTCCGCCGTCCCGGCCCTCAGCGGGGGACCGGGCTCTTCCAGGGCAGTGCGATCCACACGGTCTTTCCGCCCTCCTCGGTCGGCGTGACGGAGAGCCGTCCGCCGCACTCCGCGGTCAGCGAGCGGATGATGACCATGCCCCGGCCGTTGTCCTGCTGCACCGCCGCGGGCAGCCGCTGCGGCCAGCGCGGATGGCTGTCGGTGACGCCGATGCGCAGCTGCTCGTCGCGCACCAGCTCGATGTCGACCGTGAAGGTGGGCGACTGCCCGAAGGTGTGCTGTACGGCGTTCGTGGCGAGCTCCGAGACGATGAGCCGGATCGTATCGGCAACATCGTCGTTCCTCGGCAGCCCCCATTCCGCGAGGACGTCGGCGACGTGTCTGCGCGCGGCGGAGACCGACACCGGATCGCTCGGCAGGGTGACGGACGCTTCTCGATGGTCTGCCATGGCGACGCTGCCCCTTTCCCATCACGATCCATCCGCATCCAACCGCGCCGACGATCGTGGATTGTGCTTCGCGCCAGAGTGCCACTCATGGTGCCGTTCTCGTCGCCCATCCACCAAGATATGCATATATCTGTCCCTCAAAGCGGTGAACTCTGCTACGCGAGACCGTATTTGGGCGCCACACTGGCCCATCGCCCCAAGCGGGAGAAGACCGAAGAGCGGCGTTGACGAACCACTTCAACGAATCAGGCGAACGAAGGGAGCGGGGCATGCGGCACGGACCGGCGGTGCGTCGCAGGAAGCTCGGCGAGGAACTGCGCCTGCTGCGCCTGGCGGCCGGCCTCACCAGCCGCGAGGCCGCGGTCCTGGCGGGCTGGAACCAGTCGAAGGTGAGCCGCATCGAGACGGGTGCCAGTGGCGTGAAAGCGTCCGACGTCCAACTCCTGCTCGACGCCTACGGCGTGGACGACTCGCGGCTGCGCTCGCTGCTCGGGGCACTGGCCGGAGCGGCGGACACGGGCGGGGACGGCTGGTGGCACGCGTACCGGGGGCTGATCCCGCCCCAGTACCGGGACTTCATCAGTCTGGAGTCGCAGGCGCGCACCGCGCGCACGCTTGAGACCTCCGTGGTGCCGGGGCTGCTCCAGACGCCCGCCTACGCCCGCGCGGTCACCCGCGCCTCGCTGGAGAGCCTGCCGGCCGCCAAGATCGAGTCGCTGGTCGACGTGCGGATGGCCCGCCAGGCGGTGCTGCGGGCCGATCCGCCGCTGAGCCTGAGCGCGGTGCTGGACGAGGCCGTGCTGCGGCGTGAGGTGGGTGGGCCGCATGCGATGCGGGAGCAGTTAAGGCATCTGACGCGAGTGGCGGAACTGCCCCAAGTGCGGCTCCAGGTGCTGCCCTTCGCGGTGGGGGGCTATATCGGCCTCACCGGCTCTTTCGTAATCTTCTCCTTTCCGAACATTGCTGATCTGGATGTGGTTGTTCTCGACCATTTGACGAGTAGCCTCTACCTCGAACGGAAAGAAGACCTGGAGGCGTACTGCGCCGCCTTCCGCACGATGCAGCAACACGCCCTTTCCCCCGAGGACTCGTTGGACCGCATCGCCGGGATCTGCGCCGACACGTAGCCCCGATGCGCCGCCGGCACGTCACCCCCGGCACGCGGTCCGGCACACAGGGAGGCACTCCGCCATGTCTGCTTGCCCCGCACCGCACAGCGAAGTGCGCTGGCTGCGCAGCAGCCACAGCACGGGAATGAACAACTGCGTCGAGGCCGCCCGGTTCACCGCGGCGGCCCCGGCGGACACCTTCGCCCGGTACGGCCCAGGCGTCACCGCCGTCCGGGACTCCAAGAGCCCCGGCAGGGCGCCGCTCACGTTCTCCGCGACGGCCTGGGACTCGTTCGTCGGCGCGCTCCGCGAGCACGCGTCGGCCTGAAGGAGCACCGCACGCGCTCGTCCACGGACGTCTGCCGGGCGGGATGCCCGCCCGGCAGGCGTCGGACACCGGCGCTCAGCCGAACGCCCCCGGCGGCGCCGTCGCGACGATCTTCGCGACGGCCTCCTCGATTTGACGATCCGTCAGGTCCGCTCGGGCGGTCAGCCGCAGCCGCGAGATGCCGTCCGGCACCGAAGGCGGTCTGAAACAGCCCACCACCAGACCGGCAGCCCGGCAGTCGGCCGCCCAGCCAAGCGCCGACTCGGGCGACGGCGCGCGCACCGAGACCACGGCCGCGTCGGGCCGCGCCGCGGTGAGCCCCGCCGCCGTGAGACCCGCGTACAGTTCCCCCGCCACCTCCCGCGCCCTGGCCGCGAGCCGCGGCTCGCCGCGCAGCAGCCGCAGGCCCGCGAGCGCGGCGCCCGCCGCGGCGGGCGCGAGGCCCGTGTCGAAGATGAAGGTGCGGGCGGTGTTCACCAGGTGGTCGATGACCTTGGCGGGGCCCAGGACCGCGCCGCCCTGGCTGCCAAGCGACTTGGAGAGGGTGAGCGTCGCGACGACGCCCGGCGCCCCCGCGAGCCCCGCGCCCGCCATCGCCCCGCGCCCGCCGTCGCCGAGCACCCCGAGCCCGTGGGCGTCGTCCACCAGCAGGGCGGCCCCGTGCTCGGCGCAGGCGGCGGCCAGCTCAGGCAGCGGCGCCGCGTCCCCGTCGACCGAGAAGACCGAGTCGCTGACGACCAGCGCGCGGCGGCCGGGGTGGGCGTCCAGCGCCTTGCGCACCGCATCGGGGTCCGCGTGCGCGACGACCGAGGTCTCGGCGCGCGAGAGGCGGCAGCCGTCCACGATCGAGGCGTGGTTGGCCGCGTCGGAGACGATCAGTCCGCCGTGCCCGGTGAGCGCGGTGAGCGCGGCGAGGTTGGCGGCGTAGCCCGACGAGAGGACCAGCGCGGCCTCGAAGCCACAGAACTCCGCGAGCTCCCGCTCCAGCTCCGCGTGCAGCTCGGTCGTGCCCGTCACCAGACGCGACCCGGTGGCGCCGCCGCCCCAGCGGCGGGCCGCGGCGGCGGCCGCGCCGGTGATCTCGGCGCGGCGCGTGAGACCGAGGTAGTCGTTGCTCGCCAGGTCCAGGAGAGCGGAGTCGGCGGGCCTCGGGCGCAGCGCGCGCACCAGCCCGGCGGCTTCCCTGCGGCGCGCTTCGCCGTCGAGCCAGTCGAACGGGTCCGGCGAATCCGTCGGTTCCATGGGTCGGGCCCCTTTTTGTAGGCAGCGGACAGACCCTAACCGCCCCGAGATGCGCACAGGGTGTGGCGATACACACACCTCAAAGTCCCCGAGTTGTTCGGTTCCTCCCTGGTCGAGCGGCGGACCGTACGTAAAGATCGGCACCATGGACCTGCTGAACACGCTGGTGGAGAAGGGCCTGCGGCGCGAGCTGCCGACCCGCGAAGAAGCGCTCGCCGTGCTGGCGACCACGGACGAAGAGCTGCTCGATGTGGTGGCCGCGGCCGGAAAGGTGCGGCGCCAGTGGTTCGGGCGGCGCGTGAAGCTCAACTACCTCGTCAACCTGAAGTCCGGGCTCTGCCCCGAGGACTGCTCGTACTGCTCGCAGCGGCTCGGCTCCAAGGCCGAGATCCTCAAGTACACCTGGCTGAAGCCGGACGAGGCGTCCAAGGCCGCTGCGGCGGGCGTCGCGGGCGGCGCGAAGCGGGTGTGCCTGGTCGCCAGCGGCCGCGGCCCGACCGACCGCGACGTGGACCGGGTCTCCGAGACGATCGCGGCGATCAAGGAGCAGAACGAGGGCGTCGAGGTGTGCGCCTGCCTCGGGCTGCTCTCCGACGGGCAGGCCGAGCGGCTGCGCGACGCGGGCGCCGACGCGTACAACCACAACCTCAACACGTCCGAGGCGACGTACGGGGCGATCACCAAGACCCACACCTACGCCGACCGCGTGGACACCGTGCAGAAGGCGCACGCGGCCGGGCTCTCGGCCTGCTCCGGGCTGATCGCGGGCATGGGCGAGAGCGACGGGGACCTGGTCGACGTGGTCTTCTCGCTGCGCGAGCTCGACCCGGACTCGGTGCCGGTGAACTTCCTGATCCCGTTCGAGGGCACCCCGCTCGCCAAGGAGTGGAACCTCACCCCGCAGCGCTGTCTGCGCATCCTGGCCATGACCAGGTTCGTCTGCCCCGACGTGGAGGTGCGCCTCGCGGGCGGCCGCGAGGTCCACCTGCGCTCCATGCAGCCGCTCGCGCTGCACCTGGTCAACTCCATCTTCCTGGGCGACTACCTGACCAGCGAGGGCCAGGCGGGACAGGCCGACCTCGACATGATCGCGGACGCGGGCTTCGAGGTGGAGGGCGCGGGCGAGACCACGCTGCCCGCGCACCGGGCGGACCTCGCCGAGGCCGCTGCGGCGGGCGGCTGCGGGTCGCACGCCTCCGGCGGCGGCTGCGGCTCGCACGCGTCGGACGGCGGCTGCGGCTCGCACGAGGCGTCCGGCGGCGGCTGCGGGCCGTGCGGCGGCGCGGCGGCCGCGGCCCCCGGAGCGGCGCCCGCGGCGCGCGACGCCGAGCAGCCGCGTCCTGACCTGGTGGCGGTGCGCCGCCGTGGAGCGGGGACGGATCTGGCGCCCAATGCGTAACAGCGAACTCCTCGCCCTGGACCGGGCCCACGTCTGGCATCCGTACGGCCCCATGCCGGGCCGCGAGGAGCCGCTGGTCGTGGAGTCCGCGTCCGGGGTGCGCCTCAGGCTCGCCGAACCGGTCCACGGCCAGGACGAGTTGGTGGACGGCATGTCCTCCTGGTGGTCGGCGGTCCACGGGTACAACCACCCGGTGCTCAACGAGGCGGCGCGCGCGCAGCTGGACCGGATGAGCCACGTGATGTTCGGCGGGCTCACCCACGAGCCCGCCGTGGCGCTCGCGGCGAAGCTGGTCGAGCTCACGCCGGAGCCGCTCCAGCACGTCTTCCTCTGCGACTCGGGCTCCGTGTCCGTCGAGGTCGCGGTGAAGATGTGCCTCCAGTACTGGCGTTCGGTGGGCCGTCCGGAGAAGCGGCGGCTGCTCACCTGGCGCGGCGGGTACCACGGCGACACCTGGCAGCCGATGGCGGTGTGCGACCCGGAGGGCGGGATGCACCAGCTGTGGCAGGGAGTGCTGCCCCGGCAGGTCTTCGCCGACGCGCCGCCCAACGCGTACCAGGAGTCGTACGCGGACCATCTGCGCGCCACGGTCGCCCAGCACGCCCACGAGGTCGCCGCGGTGATCGTCGAGCCCGTCGTGCAGGGCGCGGGCGGGATGCGCTTCCACTCCCCCGAGTACCTGCGGGTGCTCAGGGAGGCGTGCGACGAGCACGGCGTGCTGCTGGTGTTCGACGAGATCGCGACCGGTTTCGGGCGGACGGGCGAGCTGTTCGCGGCGGACCACACCGGGGTCTCGCCCGATGTGATGTGCCTCGGCAAGGCGCTGACCGGCGGATACGTCACGCTGGCGGCCACGCTGTGCAGCTCTCGGGTGGCCGATGGCATCTCGCGCGGCGAGGTGCCGGTGCTGGCGCACGGGCCGACGTTCATGGGCAACCCGCTGGCCTGCGCGGTGGCGCTCGCCTCCATCGACCTGCTGCTGGGCAGGGACTGGCGGACGGAGGTCAAGCGCCTGGAGGCGGGGCTGCTGGGCGGCCTCGCGGAGGCGGCGGAGCTGCCGAGCGTACGGGAGGTGCGGGTGCTGGGCGGCATCGGCGTCGTCCAGCTCGACCACGAGGTCGACATGGCCGCGGCGACGCGGGCGGCGGTGCGGGAAGGGGTCTGGCTGCGGCCGTTCCGCGACCTGGTGTACGCGATGCCGCCGTACGTGACCGGCGCGGACGACCTGGCCCGCATCACGCGCGCGGTGCGCGCGGCAGCGGCGGCGGGGTAGGTCTACGGGGGGCGGTGCGGGTTCCGCTGCGCGGGGCGGTCCCCTACCAGCCCCTTCCCGGAACCCTGCCGGGGGCGAGCCCGCTGCCGCGGGGTGGGTACGTCGCACGTGTGCCTCACCCTCGCGCAGTTCCCCGAGCCCCGCACGGGGCTCGGGAAGGGGCGAGCAGGGGGACCGCCCGCCGCAGGCGAACCCGCACCCGCCACCCGCCCATCCCCTTCCACCACCAACGACAGGAGCGCCCCCATGCCCGTCATCGTCATCAGCGGCACCGGCACCGAGATCGGCAAGACCGTCGCCACCGCCGCCCTCGCCACCGCCGCCCTCGCCCAGGGCCGTTCCGTCGCGGTGCTCAAGCCCGCGCAGACGGGCGTCGCCCCCGGTGAGCCGGGGGACGTCGACGAGGTGGCCCGGCTCGCCGGGTCCGCCGTCACCAAGGCCGAACTCGTCCGGTACCCCGAACCGCTGGCCCCCGACACCGCGGCCCGCCGCGCGGGCATGCCCCAGCTCCGCCCCGAGGACGTCGCGGAGGCGGCCGAGAAGCTGGCCGCAGCGCACGACCTCGTGCTCGTGGAGGGCGCGGGCGGCCTCCTCGTGCGCTTCGACGACGCGGGCTCCACCCTCGCGGACGCCGCCCGGCTGCTCGCCGCCCCCGTGCTGGTCGTCGCGACCGCGGGCCTCGGCACGCTCAACGTCACCACGCTCACCACCGAGGCCCTGCGCGCCCGCGCCCTGACCCCGCTCGGCGTGGTGATCGGCAGCTGGCCCGCCGCCCCCGGCCTCGCCGAGCGCTGCAACCTCGCCGACCTCCCCAGCTCCGCCGGGGTCCCGCTGCTCGGCGCGGTCCCCGAGGGCGCCGGCGCCCTCGCCCCCGACGCCTTCCGGGCCGCGGCGCCCGGCTGGCTGGCCCCTTCCCTCGGCGGCACCTGGTCCGTGGACGACGTCGCGCGGCGGTGACGCGGCGGCACGGCCGCGCGATGGGGCGATGGGGCGGTGACTTCGGCGCCGTACGGGGAAGACCCGGGAAGAGCGCCGAACACCCGCGCCGGCCAAGGAGGTCCGCGATGCACTCGCGCCGCCCCAGCGTCCCCAAGGACGCCGTCCACCATCCCCTGTTCGCCCGCTTCTACGTCCGCTTCAGCGTCACGGCGGACGACCGCGCGGGCATCGCGGCCCACCGCGCCGAGCTGCTGTCCGGTCTCTCCGGGCGGGTCATCGAGATCGGCGCGGGCAACGGACTCAACTTCGCCCACTACCCGGGCGCGGTCTCCGAGGTCGTGGCCATCGAACCGGAACGCCTGCTGCGCAGGCACGCGGTGCGCGCGGCGCTGCGCGCGGACGTGCCCGTGGACGTCGTGCCGGGCGCGGCGGAAGCGCTGCCGGTCAAGAGCGAGGCGTTCGACGCGGCGGTCCTCTCGCTGACGCTGTGTTCGGTACGCAGCGTGCCCCGGGCGCTCGCGGAGATCACGCGCGTGCTGCGCCCCGGTGGTGAGCTGCGGTTCTTCGAGCACGGCCGGGCCGAGGGGCGGGTGCTGGCCCGCACCCAGCGCGCCCTGGACCGCACCGTGTGGCCGCTGCTCTTCGGCGGCTGCCACACGGCACGGGATCCGCTCGCCGCACTGGTGCGGGCGGGGTTCGTCGTGGAGACGTACCGCAGACTGAACGTCCCCCCGAAAGGACCCCGGCTGCCGTCGTCCCCGTGCGTGCTGGGTACGGCGGTGCGACCGGGGACCGCGGACACGGACGTACCGGGTTAGCCGCGCCCGGCAGGGCGCGGCCTGGGGGCGGCGCTGGGCTGGGGAGTCGCGCCGCCCGTGCCGCCCGAGCCGCCCGTCGCGGCCGTGCCGCCCGAGGTGCCGGGGACGGTCGGTTCGCCCTCGATCTGCGCGGCCAGGGCCCGCAGCGCCGCGGCCAGCTCCGCCTTGCTCACCTTCGAGTCGACGCGCCCCTCCAGCGCGGCGATGCGCTGTTCCAGCTCCTCGATGGTGGTGCCGCCGCCCGAGGTCCCGCCGATCGCGGAGCCCTCGCCGCTGCCCCCGACGGTCATGCCTTCGGCGGTGGAGCCGGTGCTGCCGACGTCGCCGCCGGTCTCGCCCGCCGTGCCGTCGCCGCCCTCGCTCACGCCCACCGTGCCGCCGCTGCCCTCGGTGGACCCGCCGCTTCCGGTGGCGGTGCCGCTGTCCGCACCGCCGCTGCCCTCGGTCACGCCGACCGAGCCGCCGGTGTAGGTGCCGCCGTCGGACGCCGTCCCCGGGTCGGGCGTGGGATCGGGCGTGGGGTCGACCGCGGCCGCGGCGGCCGCCGGGGCTCGCCCGCCGTCGCTCGCGGCGATCGCGCCGCCGATCCCGATCACGGCCACGGCACCGGCCGCGGCCACCGCAACAGTCATGCGTCGCACATGTATTCGCATCATGATGCGCACACTACCCACACAACCCTCCTCACCAGGAGGGAAGTTCACTCACTCCACTGCCGCAGCTCCCCGGCGATCGCCCGCACCTCCGCCTTCCCCTCCGTCACCAGCCGCGCCAGATCGCGCACCCGCTCGGGCGAGGTGACGACCTTGACCCCGCTGGCGACGAGGTAGCCGTACGCGACGGCGCTCGCGAACATCGCGTTGGAGTGCTCCAACGCGGGCACGTGGAGCAGGAGTTGCAGGAGGGCCGCCGCCCTGGTGTACGGATCTCCGTAGACGGGCGCGCCGAAGATCTCCGCTTCGTGGCGGCTGACGGCGGCGACGAGCGCGCCCCAGTCGGTGACCTGCGGGTCACCCGGAGTCTTGTGCTCGGCGACCACGAGGAGCCAGGAGATGTCGATCGAGAGGCTCAACGCGGACCAGCACCGTCCCGCCCGGCTTCCCCGGCCGTCCCCGGCCCCCCGGACGACTCCGGTCTCCCCCCGGACTCGCCCGCGAAGACGGCCCCGTACCGCTGCATGAAGTCGGCGGCGGCGTCGACGAAGGTGCGGCCCAGCTCTCCCGCGTCCTGCTGGACCAGCTCTTCGATGTAGCGGTTGACGCTCATGCCGCGCTGCGACGCGCGCTGGCGCGCGGCCTCCGCGGTGGCCTCTTCCACTCGTACGTTCAACTGAGTCTTCGGCACTCCAACACGCTAGCGTCCACGCGCTAGCACCGGCAAGGCGAGCGCTCCGTGCCCCGCGCACCGGTCCGGCCGCCGACCCCGGGACGGTACCGGCGAGGGATACCGGGAGCGACGCGCCACCTCTACTCTCGCCTTCTGTACGGGAGTTGGTACGTCCACGCCCCGGGAGGCAGCCTTGTCCACACCAGCGACCGCGCCCGCACACGGACTCGCGGCGGGCGTCCCGCTCGCGGCCAGGGCACGCGGTCTGACCAAGGCCTACGGCACGGGCGAGACGACCGTCCTGGCGGTGGACTCCGTCGACGTGGACGTCGCGCGCGGCAGGTTCACCGCCGTGATGGGCCCGTCCGGCTCCGGCAAGTCGACGGTGATGCACTGCCTCGCGGGGCTCGACACCGTGTCGGCGGGGCAGGTCTGGCTCGGCGACACGGAGATCACCGGGCTGAAGGAGCGCGAGCTCACCCGGCTGCGGCGGGACCGGATCGGATTCATGTTCCAGTCGTTCAACCTGCTGCCGACGTTGACGGCCGCCGAGAACATCACGCTGCCGATGGACATCGCGGGCCGCAGGCCCGACCGCGCCTGGGTGGACCGGGTCGTCGACACGCTGGGCCTGCGCGACCGGCTCAAGCACCGGCCCGCCCAGCTCTCCGGCGGCCAGCAGCAGCGCGTCGCGTGCGCGCGGGCGCTGGCCGCGCGGCCCGAACTGATCTTCGCGGACGAGCCGACCGGGAACCTCGACTCCCGCGCGGGCGCCGAAGTGCTCGGCTTCCTGCGGGAGGCGGTCGACGAGTTGGCGCAGACGGTGGTGATGGTGACCCACGACCCGGGCGCCGCCGCCCGCGCCGACCTGGTGCTCTTCCTCGGCGACGGCCGCATCGTCGACTCGATGCCGAAGCCGTCGGCCGACGCGGTGCTGGAGCGGATGAAGCGGTTCGACGCGCTCCGCAAGAGCTGACGGGAGGCCCGAGGTGCTCAAGGCGACTCTGCGCAGCTTCTTCGCGCACAAGGGACGGCTGCTGCTGTCCGCGCTCGCGGTGATCCTGTCGGTGGCGTTCGTGGCCGGTTCGCTGATCTTCTCCGACACCGTCTCCCGTACCTTCGACCGGCTCTTCGCCTCCACGTCGGCCGACGTGACCGTCGCCCCGAAGGACGACATCGACGAAGGGCTGCCGTCCGGGGTGCTGCGGACCGTGCCCGCCTCGCTCACCGAGCGGCTGCGCGCGGTCCGGGGCGTGGCGCAGGTGAGCATCGACGTGTCGGTGGACAACGTCACGGTCGTCGACCGCGACAACGAGTCGGTGGGGCCGACCAGCGGCGCCCCGACCATCGCCACCAACTGGTACCCCACCGACCGCAGTCCGGTGGAGCTGACCAGCGGCCGCGCACCGCGCGGCCCCGGCGAGGCGATGCTCGACGCGGACACCGCCGACAAGAAGCACGTGGGGATCGGGGACGGCCTGACGGTGCTGGCCAAGCCCGGCTCGTTCCGGGTCGAGGTCGTCGGGATCGCCACCTTCACCACCACCAACCCCGGTGCCGCGCTGCTGTTCCTGGACACCCCGACCGCCCAGCGCAAGCTGCTCGGCGACCCCGCGGCCGCGACCTCGATCTCGCTGACCGCGACGGACGGCACGAGCGACGAGCAGTTGAAGCGCGAGGTCGCGGGCGCGCTGGGCGACACGTACGACCTGAAGACCGCCGACGAGTCCGCGGAGTCCGCCGCGTCCGACCTCGGCGGCTTCCTCGACGTGATCAAGTACGTGATGCTGGGCTTCGCCGGGGTCGCCGTCCTCGTCGGGATCTTCCTGATCGTCAACACCTTCTCGATGCTGATCGCCCAGCGCACCCGTGAGTTGGGGCTGATGCGGGCGCTCGGCGCCGACCGCCGCCAGGTGCGCCGCTCGGTGCTGCTTGAGGCGCTGCTGCTCGGCCTGGTCGGCTCGACGCTCGGCCTCGCCGCGGGCGTGGGGCTCGCGGCCGGGCTGATCGAGCTGATCGGCACCTTCGGGATGAACCTGCGGGCGACCGAGATGGTGGTCTCCGCGGTCACGCCGATCGCCGCGTACGCCGTCGGGGTCGGCGTCACCTTCGTCGCCGCCTACCTCCCGGCGCGCCGCGCCGCCAAGGTCTCCCCCATGGCCGCGCTCGCGGACGCCGAGGTGGCGGGCACGGGACGGCCGCTCAAGGTCCGCGCCACGGCGGGCACCCTGCTGGCGGCGGCCGGGGCGGCGGCGCTCGCCGGGTGCGCGGTGAGCGGGGACACGGCCACCGCCTCCTCGCTGCTGGGCCTCGGGGTGCTGCTGACGCTGGTCGCGACGGTGGTGGCGGGGCCGCTGCTGGTGCGGCCCGTGGTGCGGGTGCTGGGCGGGGCGTTCCCCCGGGTGTACGGGCCCGTGGGCCGGATGAGCCAGCGCAACGCGCTGCGCAACCCCCGGCGCACCGGGGCGACCGCGTCCGCGCTGATGGTGGGGCTCGCGCTGGTCGGCGGCCTCTCGGTGGCGAGCGCGTCGATGACGGCCTCGTTCGACGAGCAGATCGACAGGACGCTCGGCGCCGACTTCACCGTGCAGAACAGCAACTTCCTGCCCTTCCCGAACGAAGTCACCCAGAAGATCAGGGGAGTCGAGGGCGCGGGGCTCGTGGTGCGCCAGCGGTTCGCGCCGCTCGCGGTCACGCTGCCGGACGGCAAGCGCGTGGAGACGACGGCCCTCGCGTACGACCCCCAGCTCGACGAGGTCGCCCACCTCACCTACGCGCGCGGCTCGACCGCCGACGCGCTGGGCCGCGACACCATCGGCATGGACGAGGAGTTCGCCGCCGACCACGGCGTGCGGATCGGCTCGACGGTCGCGGTGGAGTTCCCGTCCGACCGCAGGGCCCGGCTGCGGGTCACGGCGTTCACCGACATGCCCCAGGGCGGCGGATTCGCCGCGCGGGGCGGGCTGTTCATGGGGATGGCCACGCTGGAGCGCCATCTGCCGGGCGGCGAGGACGCCACGGTGTACGTCAACGCCAGGAGCGGCGAGGACGCCGGGCGGCTGCGCGCCGAGCTGGAGCGGGCCCTCGACCCGTATCCGCAGGTGCAGGTCAGGGACCAGGCCGACTACAAGGAGCTGATCCGCGACCAGATCGCGGTCCTGCTGTACCTGGTGTACGCGCTGCTGGGCCTGGCGATCGTGATCGCCGTGCTCGGCGTGGTGAACACCCTGGCCCTGTCGGTGGTGGAGCGGACCCGGGAGATCGGGCTGCTGCGCGCCATCGGGCTCTCGCGGGTGCAGCTGCGGCGCATGATCCGGCTGGAGTCGGTGGTGATCGCGGTGTTCGGCGCCGTGCTGGGCCTGGCGCTCGGCATGGTGTGGGGCGTGGCGATCCAGCAGGTCCTGGCGCTCCAGGGACTGACCGCCTTCGCCGTCCCGTGGTGGACCTTGGTGACGGTGGTCGTGGGCTCGGTGGTGGTGGGGCTCGTGGCGGCGGTGCTGCCCGCGCTGCGGGCCTCGCGGATGAACGTACTGGCCGCGATCGCGCACGAGTGAGCGCGGCCGGCCCCGGCCCCGCCGACCTCAGGACGAGGAGACCGCATGAGCAGGCCGTTCCGTTTCGGAGTCAACCTGATGACGCCCGCCGGGGGCGCGCAGTGGCGCGAGAAGTGCCGCAGGGCGGAGGCGCTGGGCTACGACGTGATCCTGGTGCCCGACCACCTGGGGATGCCCGCGCCCTTCCCCGCCCTGGTGGCCGCCGCCGAGGCCACCGAGCGGCCCAGGCTCGGCACGTTCGTGCTGAACGCCGCCTTCTGGAACCCGCACCTGCTGGCCAGGGAGGCCGCGGGCACGGACGCGCTCACCGACGGCAGGTTCGAGCTGGGCCTCGGCACCGGCTACGTGCGCGAGGAGCACGAACGCTCCGGGATCGCCTTCAGGTCGGCGGGCGGGCGGGTGGACCGGCTGCGGCACACCGTCGAGGAGTGGGACCGGCTGACCCGCGACGAGGGGCACGTCCCCGCGGCCGTGCAGCGCCCGCGCCCGCCGCTGCTGATCGGCGGGAACGGCGACCGGGTGCTGCGGATCGCCGCCGAGCACGCGCGGACGATGGCCTTCACCGGGGGCCGGGAGGACAGGAACGGGGCGCTCGTCGCGCACACCGCCGAGGAGCTGGCGGAGCGCGTCGAGACGTTCCGGAAGCTGGCCGAGGGCCGGCCGGAGCCCGTGGAGCTGAACCTGCTGCTCCAGTTCGCCGAGGTCACGGACGACCGGCGGGCCAGGGTACGGGAGCTGGCGGCGCTGGCCCCGCACCTGGCCGAGGAGCAGGTGGCCGCGCTGCCGATGCTGGCGCTCGGCAGCGCGGGCGACGTCGCGGACCAGCTGCGGGAGCGGCGGGAGCGGTACGGCTTCACGTACTTCGCCGTGCTGGAGCACTCCATGGAGTCCTTCGCACCGGCGATCGCGGAGCTGTCCGGCGAGTGAGGCACCGCTCCGGGGCCGTGCGGACACCCCTGAGCGGGGCGTGCGCACGGCGGGGCGGGGCGTGCGCACGGCTCGGCGGGGCGTCCGCACGGTGGAAACCCGTCGACGCGGCCGGCCGCCCGGTGGTGGGATGCCTCTCATGGACGACCTTCGAATGCGGGCCGCCGTCCCCGCCGACCTCGATGCCGTGCTGGCGTTCTGGAAGACGGCGGCCGAGGGCACGAGCATCAGCGACGACCGCGGCGGCGTCGAGCGGCTGGTCGCCACCGACCCCGGCGCCCTGCTGCTGGCCGAGCTGGACGGGGAGCTGGTGGGCACCGTCATCGCCGGGTTCGACGGCTGGCGGTGCTCGCTCTACCGGCTGGCCGTCCATCCGGAGCACCGCCGCCGGGGAATCTCCCGGGCGCTGCTCGCGGCGGCCGAGCGGCGCTTCGCGGAGTTGGGCGGGCGGCGCGCGGACGCGATGGTCTTGGAGGCGAACGAGCGGGCCCACGCGGCCTGGGGCGCCGCGGGGTACGAGCGCCAGGACCACTGGCGGCGCTGGGTGAAGCCGCTGTAGCGTCCGCCGTCCCGCCGTACGCAGATGCCTTCCCGACGGGCGGGTCGCTTTGCCGCTCCTTTACCATGAGTGGAACATTCGTCTCCTCTTTCGAAAGGTGTGAGCGTCCGCCCATGGGCGAGCCTCCCAGTACCCGACATCGCGCGAACCGCCCGGCCCTGCCCGATCATGGGACGGAGGTGAACCGATGACCGAAGTGCTCCTGCTCCTCGTGGCGGTACTGCTCTCGCTCGCCTGCGGCGCCTTCGTCGCGGCCGAGTTCTCACTCACCACCGTCGAGCGCGGCGACCTCGAAAGGGCCGTGGAGCGCGGCGAGCGCGGCGCGGCGAGCGCCCTGAAGGCCGTACGCGGCCTGACGTTCCAGCTCTCCGGCGCGCAGCTCGGCATCACCGTCACCAACCTGGTCGTCGGCATGCTCTCCGAGCCCTCGATCGCCAAGCTCATCAAGGGCCCGGTCGGCGCGCTCGGCCTCTCCGACTCCGTGACCTCGTCGCTCGCGCTCGTGCTCGGCACTGCGCTGTCCACCGTCTTCCTGATGGTGGTCGGCGAACTCGTGCCGAAGAACTGGGCGATCTCGTCCCCGCTGGCCGTGGCCAAGGTGGTCGCGACCCCGCAGCGGGCGTTCACCGCCGCGTTCAAGCCGCTCATCGGCCACCTGAACAACACGGCGAACAAGCTGGTGCGCCGCCTGGGCATGGAGCCCGCCGAGGAGCTGGCGTCCGCCCGCTCCCCGCAGGAGCTGGTGGCGCTCGCGCGGCACTCCGCGAAGGAGGGCGCCCTCGAACCCGACACGGCCGAGCTGTTCGTACGCACCCTCAATCTGGCCGAGCTGACGGCCGAGAACGTGATGACCCCGCGCGTGCAGGTGACCGCGCTCGACGTGCAGGCCACCGCCGAGGACGTCGCCAACGCGACCCGCGCCACGGGACTCTCCCGCTTCCCCGTCTACCGGGGCAGCCTCGACACGGTCGTCGGCATCGCGCACATCAAGGACGTGCTGGCCGTTCCGGCCGAGCGCAGGCACCGCTTCCCGGTCGCCGACCTGCTGCGCGAGCCCCCGCTCGTCCCCGAGACGCTGACCGTGGACCGGCTGCTCGACCGGCTGTCGGGCAAGGCCACGATGGCCGTCGTGATCGACGAGTACGGCGGCACGGCCGGTGTCGTCACGCTGGAGGACATCGTCGAGGAGGTCGTCGGCGAGGTCCGCGACGAGCACGACCCGCACGAGACCCCCGACCTGGCACGGACCGGCGAGGACACCGAGGGCCGCGCGCTGTGGTCCGCCGACGGCGCGGCCCGCACCGACCAGCTGGAGACGGTCGGACTGCGGGTGCCCGAGGGCCCGTACGAGACCCTGGCCGGGCTGATCGCCACCGAGCTGGGCCGCATCCCGGCCGAGGGCGACTCGGTCGAGCTCGCCGGATGGCGGCTCGACGTGGTGGACGCCTCCGGGCGCCGGGCGGCGCGCGTCCTGATGCACGCACCGCAGGAACGGGCCGACGCGCCCGACGACGCCGGGGAGGCCGGACGATGATCGCGATCCAACTCCTCGTCGGCTTCCTGACGCTGGTCGTCAACGCCTTCTTCGTCGGCGCGGAGTTCGCCCTGATCTCCGTGCGCCGCAGCCAGATCGAGCCCGAGGCCGAGGCCGGGAACCGGCGGGCGCGCAGCGTCCTGTGGGGTCTGGAGCACGTCTCGGCGCTGCTCGCCGCCGCGCAGCTGGGCATCACGCTCTGCACCCTGGTGCTCGGCATCGTCGCCGAGCCCGCGATCGCGCACCTGCTGGAGCCGGTGTTCGACGCGGTGGGCGTGCCGCACGGCCTGGTGCACCCGATCTCGTTCGTGATCGCGCTCGCCGTGGCGACGTACCTGCACATGCTGCTCGGCGAGATGGTGCCGAAGAACATCGCGCTGGCCGAGCCCGCGCGGACCGCGCTGCTGCTCGGCCCGCCGCTGGTGACGCTGGCCAGGGCGCTGCGCCCGGTGATCTTCACCATCAACGCCTTCGCCAACACGCTGCTCAGGCTGCTGAAGGTGGAGGTCAAGGACGAGGTCTCCGCGACGTTCTCGGACGACGAGCTGGCCCGTCTGGTGACGGACGCCGGGGACGCCGGACTGCTCGACGACCGGGCGGCCGAGCGGCTGCACGACGCGCTGGAGCTGGGCCGCAGGCCGGTGCGCGAGGTGGTCATGCCGGTGGAGCGCGTGGTGTACGCGAAGGCGGGCACCACGCCCGAGCAGCTGGAGCGGCTCTCGGCGGAGTCCGGGTTCTCCCGCTTCCCCGTCGTCGACCCCGAGAAGCAGATCCTGGGCTACCTCCACGTGAAGGACGCACTGGACGCGGCCCCGCGCGACGTCCCCTTCCCGGCGTCCGCGATGCGCCCGATCGCCCGGGTGCGGGCCCAGACGCCGCTGGACGACGTCCTGACGGCGATGCGCCGCAGCCGCACGCACCTGGCGGCGGTCCTGGACGAGGACGGCCGGCCCGTGGGCCTGGTCGCGATGGAGGACGTCCTGCGGGAGCTGGTGGGCCGGCCCTCCTAGGTCACCGCGCTCTGTCCTGCCGCGCCGGAGTCCGGCGCGTCCGCGGCCCCCGCCCCCGCGGCGGGGGCCGTTCCCGTGGCGGCCTTTTCCGCGGCGGGCGCCGGTCCCGTGGCGGGGGCCGTTTCCGCGGTGGGAGCCGTTTCCGTGGCGGGGGCCGTTTCCGCGGCGGGAGCGGCGACGGGCTCCGCGCCCGTGGCGGGCGCGGGGCTGAGCCTGGACCGTACGGTTTCGGCCAGGCCGGGCCCGCTCGGGCCCACCTGCGAGGCGCCGACCGCGGTCAGGACGGCGAGCAGCGTCGCCAGACCGGCCGTCGCGAGCGCGGCGGTCCACTCCACGTCGAGCAGGGTCGAAGCGCCCGCGAGCAGGACGGCGGCGAGCGACTGGGCGAACGTGCGGATCGCGCGTTCGGTGGTCGCGATCCAGAACTTCTTCTCGAACAGCTCTGAGCTTGTGGCCATGCACCCGGCATACCGCGGAACCCGGGCCACCGACAGGGGCGCGTTGTACCATCGCACCGCCATGGAACCGAATGCCTCCTACACCAGTCTCGTCGCGGTCGGCGACTCGTTCACCGAGGGCATGTCCGATCTGCTGCCGGACGGCTCGTACCGCGGCTGGGCCGACCTGCTCGCCGCCAGGCTCGCGGCCCGCACGCCCGGCTTCCGGTACGCCAACCTCGCCGTGCGCGGCAAGCTCATCGGGCAGATCGTCGACGAGCAGGTGGACCCCGCCGCCGGGATGGGCGCGGACGTGGTGACGCTGGTGGGCGGGCTCAACGACACGCTGCGGCCCAAGTGCGACATGGGTCTGGTGCGCGCCCGCCTGGAGGAGGCCGTCGAGAAGCTGGCGCCGTCCTGCGGGCGCCTGGTGCTGATGCGCAGCCCCGGGCGCAACGGCCCGGTGATGGAGCGGTTCAGGCCGCGCATGGAGGAGCTGTTCGGCCTCATCGAGGCACTGGCCGCCCGGCACGGCGCGGTCGTCGTCGACCTGTACGGCGCGGAAGTCCTCGGCGACCAGCGCCTCTGGGACGTGGACCGGCTGCACCTGACGGCGGAGGGGCACCGCAGGGTGGCCGAGGCGGTCTGGCAGGCGCTCGGCCTGCCGCCCGAGGAGGACTGGCGGGCCCCGCTGCCGCCCGCGGTGCCGCCGGGCTGGCTGACGCGGCGGACGGCGGACGCGCGGTTCGCGCGGCAGCACCTCGTGCCGTGGATCGGACGCCGGCTCACCGGCAGGTCGTCGGGCGACGGCCGCCCGGCGAAGCGCCCCGACCTGGCGCCCTTCGAGGATCTCCGCTAGCACTCTCGTACGAAACGACAATCGGGACCGTGGCGCTGGCCTGCACGTATCGCCAGTAGAATCTGGTCACGTGACTGCTGCTAAGCCCCGCATCCCCAATGTCCTGGCCGGCCGCTACGCCTCCGCGGAGCTGGCCGTCCTGTGGTCCCCCGAGCAGAAGGTGAAGCTGGAGCGCCAGCTGTGGCTCGCCGTGCTGCGCGCCCAGAAGGACCTCGGGATCGAGGTGCCGGACGCCGCGATCGCCGACTACGAGCGCGTCGTCGACCAGGTCGACCTGGCGTCGATCGCCGAGCGCGAGAAGGTCACGCGCCACGACGTGAAGGCCCGCATCGAGGAGTTCAACGCCCTCGCCGGCCACGAGCACGTCCACAAGGGCATGACCTCCCGCGACCTGACGGAGAACGTCGAGCAGCTCCAGGTCAGGCTCTCGCTGGAGCTGATGCGGGACCGCACGGTCGCCGTCCTGGCGCGCCTGGGCAAGCTCTCCGCCGAGTACGCCGAGCTGGTCATGGCGGGCCGCTCGCACAACGTCGCCGCCCAGGCCACCACCCTCGGCAAGCGCTTCGCCACCGCGTCCGACGAGCTGCTGGTCGCGTACGCGCGCCTGGAGGACCTGCTCGGCCGCTACCCGCTGCGCGGCATCAAGGGCCCCGTCGGCACCGCCCAGGACATGCTGGACCTGCTCGGCGGCGACGCGGCGAAGCTCGCCGACCTGGAGCAGCGCATCGCGGGCCACCTCGGCTTCGCCCACGCCTTCACCTCGGTCGGCCAGGTCTACCCGCGCTCGCTGGACTACGACGTGGTCACCGCGCTCGTGCAGCTGGCCGCCGCGCCCTCCTCGATCGCCAAGACGATCCGGCTGATGGCCGGGCACGAGCTGGTGACCGAGGGCTTCAAGCCCGGCCAGGTCGGCTCGTCCGCGATGCCGCACAAGATGAACACCCGCTCCTGCGAGCGCGTCAACGGCCTGATGGTGATCCTGCGCGGCTACGCGTCGATGACCGGCGAGCTGGCGGGCGACCAGTGGAACGAGGGCGACGTCTCCTGCTCGGTGGTGCGCCGGGTCGCGCTGCCGGACGCGTTCTTCGCGTTCGACGGCCTCCTGGAGACCTTCCTGACCGTGCTCGACGAGTTCGGCGCGTTCCCCGCCGTCGTCGCGCGCGAGCTGGACCGCTACCTGCCGTTCCTGGCCACCACGAAGGTCCTGATGGGCGCCGTGCGCGCCGGGGTGGGCCGCGAGGAGGCCCACGAGGCGATCAAGGAGCACGCGGTCGCCTCCGCGCTCGCCATGCGCGAGCAGGGCGCCGAGCGCAACGAACTGCTCGACAAGCTGGCCGCCGACGCGCGCATCCCGCTGGACCGGGCGCAGCTCGACGAGCTGATGGCGGACAAGCTCTCCTTCACGGGCGCCGCCGCCGACCAGGTCGCGTCCGTCGTCGCCCGCATCGAGGAGATCGCCAAGCAGCACCCCGACGCCGCCGGGTACGCGCCGGGCGCGATCCTCTGACGCCGGACACCGCACGTGCCCCGCTTCACGCGTGAGGAGCTGGAGGCCGCCCGCGACCGCCTCGTCGACGACGTGGTCGCGGACGGCCTCTCGGTGCTGTTCTGCGGCATCAACCCCGGGCTGATGACCGCCGCGACGGGCCACCACTTCGCCAGGCCCGGCAACCGCTTCTGGCCCGTGCTGCACCTGTCGGGCTTCACGCCGCGCCTGCTGCTCCCGTCCGAGCAGGACGAGCTGCCGTCGTACGGGCTCGGCATCACCAACGTCGTGGCGCGGGCGACCGCGCGGGCCGACGAGATCGGCGACGAGGAGTTCCGCGAGGGCGGGCGGATCCTGGTCGAGAAGGTCGAGCGGCTGCGGCCCCGCTGGCTCGCGGTGGCCGGTGTCACCGCGTACCGCACGGCCTTCGGCGACCGCACGGCGCGGATAGGGCCGCAGGAGCGGACCATCGGCACCACCCGGCTCTGGGCGCTGCCCAACCCCAGCGGGCTCAATGCGCTGTGGACTACACCCAAACTGACGGATGCGTTTCGTGCGTTTCGGCTGGTCACAGGGCTACCCGACGCGTCGTGTGCGGGTGGCCCCGAGGGCTAGTTTAGCCGTCTAGTGCCCCCCGGGGACAGCTACGGCTACCCCCGCCCGGCCCGTGCTGCCAGCGCCGGAATCGCCGCGATCTTCTCGGCGGTGAGGTCGCTCCACACCAACCCCGACGGCCGACGCCGGTTACCGCACGGGATCACTTCGTCGGGCGTGACGATGTAGTCCACGGAGAAATCGTGCTCGGTCTCGGGGATGTCGTCGTCGACAACCTGAAGCGCGTGAACCGGTGCGACGATCACCGTCTGATCCGTCACGAGACCCGCTTCGATCAAGAGCGCAACCTCAAGGTCGGAGTACCCGGCACCCTTCCCGATGCGCGCCCCCGAGCGGTTCACGGCGACACTGCCACACACCACCACGTCGATAGATTCCATCGACTCTGGCGCAAGCCGGCGGGCAACCTGAGCCGCGCCCTTCTTCTCGGCAGCTTCCTCCGGCGGAAGCCCGAGGTCCTTCGGATCGAGCAGGTAGAAGGGTTCGAGCGACGCCATGCGCGGCACTGCCATGTAAAGGAGCTTGCCGTCCTTCAGGGCGCGGACGCGTACGGGAAGTTGTGCCCAATCTGGGTTGGCCTTGACGGTGGTAGCTCGGCTCCACTCATCCAGCGTCGCCAGTTGCTCGGCCGTTGCCTCCGAGCCGTAGAAGCCGGGAATCTTCCCGTACGAGTCAGCCGGTGCACCGCCGCCGTCAATGAGTCGTCGCCACACCCGCTCGCGTACGGCCTGCTTCGCCTGGTCGATGTCCGTCAACGTCCCACCCGTTCTACATCAGGGCGAGCAGTCGATCATGAATGTCTGCTGCCCATGGTTCCATTCGCCACTGCCGCAACTCGCGCCCAGCAGAGAAGGCCAGGTTAAGACCACCCCCACCACGCGTCAGCTCGACGGCATCAATAGTGCGGTGCATGACGCTCGCCGCCTCGTCGAGCTTCCGCTGACGGATGAGTGCCAGGGTCAGGTTCCCTAGTGCGATGGCTTGAGATTTCTTCTTACTGGCGAGTGCTCGTGAGGTCGTACGCAAGATCGGTTCGGCCCGCTCGGGGAGGTCGAGGAAGAGGTAGCAGGAGCCCGCGAGGCGGTTGTACTCGTTGACGGTGTAGAAGGGTGCCGCCAGATCATCGGGGTGGACACGGTCAAACTGAGCGTCAGCCTTCTTCAGTGCAGACTCACACTCAGAGAGTGCGCCGGTCATGGCGTGCCCCTCAGCAACGTGAAGCAGGCTCAACCCAGTCAGCGCCGGACTGACCATCCGGGCGGCGTCAGCTGCTTGCTCGGCGAGCATCACGCCACGCTCGGCGTTCTTCTCTCCGTAGAGCGCAACGAAGCTCATGCGGAGGATGGCGTATGACTCCGTCAGTGGGTCGCGGGCATGACGGGCAGCTTCGACGGCTTCCTTGAAGTACTGAACCGGCGCATGGTGGTCGCGACGTTGGGAAACGTCCCAACAGAGCTGCCCCATGATCGTGGCCGAGTCGGCTTCAACTTCGTACAGCGCCCGACGCACACGCGGGTTGGCGGCGTTCTCGCGGAGGAAGCGCACCTGACCGTGAAGCTGACCGGCACGACCTAGCAGGGCGGTTGACGTCTCTTGGTCGTATGCCTCATCCAGCTTCCGCAACTGCTCGTGGAGGTAGGCGACCACCATGAGATCGGCCGCCGCTGGATTTTCCAGCGCATACGTCATCCGCTCGCTGGGGCGTGAGTCGGTGACGGTGATGTCGTCGAGTAGCCCTTGAAGCTCCTCGTTCGACACCTTGAGTGCCCGAGCAAGTTTTGGCCGTAACCAAGCTTGCGGCTCCGTCTCGGCAGACTCCCACCGACCCACCGTCGAGCGCTCGACACCAAGAATCTCGGCCAGGCTCTCTTGCGTGTGGCCTGCCGCTTTACGACTCCGGACGAGACCCATCCGCTTCGCTGCCATCGCCCATCCCTCCGTGCGGGGGCGAGTGTTCACCATAACCGTGCAAGTGGCATCCGTGCAGGCCAGCACTGTGAATCCCTCATGGATGCGGCAGGAGTGCCGCACGTTTGCTGTGGTGTCTTTGCAGGTCAAACCGCTTCTCTAGCGGACAGGTTGGCGAGCAGATGGAATCCCCGTGCCGCTGCTCGCCAGCCGTTCCAGTCCCCCAGGAGGAACGGATGCCACCTTCCATGTACGGGTACATGCGGCTAACGCCAAGTGATGACGGCCAAGACGAAAATGAGGCAGTCAGGCGGGAGTTGGAAACGCACGCCAGCCGCGAGGGCTTTGAGTTGGAGCGGCTGTTCATCGAACGGCTCGGTGCCGAGGAAGAGTCGGCGTTCTTCACGCTCGTGGACGCACTCAAGACCACCGAGGTCAAACACGTCATCGTGCCGTCGCTGTGGCACTTCGCCCGGCTGCCTGGACTGCAAGCAGCCATGCGCGAACACATCGAAAAGGAACTCGGTGCGCGGCTGTGGATCGTGCAAGGGGCAAAGACGCCGTGACTACACCCGCCCCGCTGTGCGTCGGGTATCTGCGGCTTCGGATGTCAGACGACGACCAATCTGAACAACAGCACGTCGCGAACATGGCGGCCTTCGCTGAACGCGAAGGTCTTGCGCTGTCGATGGTGTTCGTCGAGAAGCGATGGCAACGAACGCTCGCCCTCAACGCTCTGATGGCCTACTGCCAAGGTCACGACATCCGCCACGTGATCGTGCCGACCAGCGAACACCTCAACCAACTACCCGTACTGTCGGATCTTTCCAAGGAAGTGCTTGAGCAGGACATCGGTGGTCAGGTCTGGATCGTCGCGCCGATGGAGGAGCCGTCGTCATACCCGCCGACCGTGGTGAAGAACGGCGGCGACCGATGACCGCGACAGCTTCCACCGTGAGGACGCTGCACGTGTCCCGACTACACCTTGTTGCCGTTGCTTCCGCCGTACCGGTTGCGCGTGAGTTCGTCTACCAGACGCTGGAGTATTGGAAGCTGAACGACTTCGCCGACGACGCCGCGCTCATGATGAGCGAGCTCGTCAGCAACGCCGTCAAGGCGACGGGTCTCCCCGGTCGGCAGCCGAAACCTTGGGAGATCACCGCCCAGCACGTCATGGCCATACAGCTGCGAGTCGTGGGCGATGAACTGTTCGTCGAGGTGTGGGACCGCAGTTCGGATGAACCGGTGAAGCAAACCGTCACCGCGGAGGCGGAAGGTGGGCGCGGACTTCACCTCGTCGAGGCGCTCTCGAAGAACTGGGGCATCTACCGACCGCCGGCCGGAGGCAAGATCGTCTGGGCGATGATCGCGACGGCTCAGCTCCCGAATCCCGCCCTTGATGGCTCCACGCTTCAACTGCGTGTGCCGGATGACCTCAAGCCGCAGGACGGTCCCGTGAAGGACCAGGCGTCCATCGCGCTGATGCAGCGCGTCCTTGATGGCCTCTGTCGACTCCTCTGAACTGACGCCGTAGAACGGGCTCCCCATGACTGATGCACTGAAGGCGTTCGGATACATCCGCCTGCGCCACGACACTGACGACCACGAGTTGGCGCTCATCGAGAACGGGATCATCAAGTTCGCCGAGGCGCACGACTTGCGGCTGGTACACACCCACTACGAAGAAGGCCCCGGCATAGCGCCGAGCCGGTTGGTACGTCGACTTATCCGCGACAACATCCACCACGTGATCATGCTGTCCCTGGAGCAGATCACGGAGCATCCGCTGATGCAGCTCCTTGTCTTGGAGGCGATCACGGAGGATGCCGGGGCGCTGCTGTATGAGGCGAGCGACATCTACGGATGGGCCCACGCCGGATGAACCCTCACTTACCCCGCACGCGAAGACGCCGCCTTGATCCTTTGATCTGGGTGGCGTCTTGCTGCGTAGTAGACGAGTGGCTCAAGTGACACCCGACTTGCGATTCGCACTCATGTTCCAAAAGGGTAGGTATCACTAAGAAGTTTGTCGGTTCTACTCCTGCAACTGTCGTGGCGACTGTTACGATCCTCGCCACTTGTTCGAAGGCGCAGCGGTGGGGACGCGAGCGACGGAGCGATTCCGTCGATTGAGTTAATGCTCGCCTTTGAACGATGAAAGATTTAAAATGGGGGATATATGCTTTCAAAAATCGTCATCCAGAACTACCGCGCATTTCGCAGCTTCAAGCTTGATTTTGACCCCAAGATGAACATCTTGGTGGGCGACAACGACGCGGGTAAGTCGACGATTTTGGAAGCGATCAGCCTTACGCTCACTGGCAGGCTTCGAAGCCGACTGCTTGCCCAGGAATTGTCGCCGTACCTGTTCCATCAAGATGCCGCTGCCGAGTACATCGCCGCCCTGCGGGAGGGGCGAGAAGCCAGGCCGCCAGAAATCATCATTGACCTCTTCCTCGACAGCAAGACGGCTCCTGCTGAGCTGATGGGAACCAATAATCTCCTGAAGGCCAATGAGTCGGGTGTGCGTATCCGTGTCGCACTTAACCCGGATTACGAGCCTGAGTACAAGGAGTTCATCAAAGACCCGACTCAGGTTCGATTGGTTCCCACGGAGTATTACAAGGTTGACTGGCTGGCCTTCTCGGGGAATGGCATCACCTTCCGCAGCATTCCTGCCACGGCCTCCCTGATCGACGCTTCTAACATCCATCTTCAGAGTGGTGTCGACTACTATCTAAACGGAATCATCAACTCGCACCTTGCGCCGGACGAACGCGTAAAGCTAACACGCGCCTATCGCAGTCTCCGTGAGAATTTTGCAGCGGATGACTCAATCGTGAAGATCAATGAGAAACTGCGTGGCGCTCCCAGTGACGTAAGTGACCGCGAGCTGACACTTGGCATCGACGTGTCACAGAAGTCGAGCTGGGAAAGCAGTATTATTCCGCATCTCGACGAGCTGCCCTTTCAGTATGTCGGCAAGGGTGAGCAGAGCACGCTCAAGATCCTCCTTGCTCTTAACAAGAAGGTGGAAGACGCTCACATCGTTCTCGTCGAGGAACCGGAGAATCACCTGCCATTCTCCAACTTGGGCAAGCTGGTCAAAAAGATCAGCGACAAGTGCGCGGGTAAGCAGGTCTTCATTACCACACACAGCTCGTACGTACTCAACAAGCTTAGGCTCGAAAAGCTCGTCCTATTGTCAGAGACGGAAGGCTTCCGGCTCGACAGCCTTCCTGTCGACACACAGGACTACTTCCGCAAGCTTTCGGGCTACGACACCCTACGCCTTGTGCTTGCTCGACGCTCAATCCTTGTAGAAGGCCCATCCGATGAACTCATCGTCCAGCGGGCCTACAAGGACGTTCATGGTTGCCTGCCCATTGAAGACGGCGTAGACGTAATCAGCGTTCGTGGACTGGCATTTCGTCGGTTCCTGGATATCGCATCACTCACCGGCAATGTGGTCGCCGTTGTGAGGGACAACGACGGCACAGAGGCCGCAGATGTTCAGCAAAAGTACGCCGCTCACACTGCCTTCCCGAACATCTCTGTTCACGTGGGACAGGATAAGGCGTACAAGACCCTTGAGCCGCAGCTTCTAAAGGCGAACGGTCTCGCCGCAATGAACGCCATCCTCGGGGAGAATTTCACTTCCGAAGCAGACCTTCTTGAGCACATGGAGGACCGGAAGACAACCTGTGCTCTAACGATTTTCTCCAGCGACCAGACCATCAATATGCCGGAGTACATCAGGGATGCAGTCGCCTAATAACCTGGCCGTCATCGCGGCGGCCGGCTCTCGGAAGACCCAGCACATCATCGACTGCGTCGTTGCAGATCCGAGCAAGCGCGTGTTGGTGACGACCTACACCAACGAGAACCTGCATCAGATCGTGAACCGACTGAGCGCAGGCACCGGGGTACTTCCAGGCCATGTCACGGTCATGGGATGGTTCTCCTTTCTTCTGAACGAATGCGCCCGCCCGTACCAGAGCTTTGTCCTCGGTGAAGCAGGGATGATGGCTGGGCTCAACTTCGTGGGGCAGCGCTCAAGGTACATCCCGAAGAGTAAACCCGCGCAGTACTACCTAGACCGTAGTAAGGCTGCCTATAGGGATGGCGTTTCAGCTTTTTCCTTCGAGGCCAATAGGCTGAGTAAGGGCATGGTCGTCGACCGCCTCTCGCGGATGTACGACCACATCTATATTGATGAAATCCAGGACATGGCTGGGTACGACCTGGAACTCCTAGAGCTTCTGATGAAGTCGCCGATTGCTGTCACCGTCGTGGGTGACCCGCGTCAGGCAACTTTCGCGACCAACAACGCCGCCAAGAATAAGAAGTTCAAGGGAAGTGGAATCGTTGAGTGGTTGGGCGAGCGAGCCGACCTGTGCCTTGTGGAAAACCGCGTAGAGAGCTACCGCTGTCACCAAGATATCTGCGATTTCGCGGATGACTTGTATCCAGACCTTGCGCGTACGGTTTCCAAGAACACCGAAGTCACCGGACACGATGGAGTCTTCGCGATCAAGAAGTCGGAGGTGCGAGAGTACGCCGAGCAGTATGCGCCGGTCGTGCTGCGCTACAACAAGAACTCCGATACGTGTGGGCTGGCCGCGATGAACATGGGCACTGCGAAGGGCAGCACCTTCGACCGAGTGCTCATCTTCCCGACGGTCCCCATGGGTAAGTACTACAAGACGAGAGACCCCGACCAAGCAGGGGACAAGGCGAAGCTCTATGTCGCGGTGACGCGGGCCAAGTACAGCGTGGCTTTCGTCCTCCCGTAGGAGTCCAAAAAATCAGGTGAATCCTCGCGTATCTAGTCGCTACGGTTGGCCAGGATAGGGACTGACGTACGAGAGGCACGCCTCATGACAAACACCAAGTCGGTAGCAAGTCCGTGGGATTCGCCGATTTTCCAACCGCTACTGCACGAGGCGGGGCTTGCAGCCCAGACCTTGTGTGTTGGGCTCACCACGTTGAGAAAGGCCAATTACCAGCAGACGGAGAAGTATTACGGGGGGTTCTTCAACTACACGATCGGGCTGGAGCGGGTCATGAAATTGACCATCTTGCTCGACTCCCTTGTGGAAGACGGGAAGTTCCCGAGCGACCAGCAACTTAGAAGTGCCTACGGTCATGACTTGAGCAAGCTGCTTGATGCCGTACAAGCGATCCGGGCGAAGCTCGATCAGAGCGAACTTGATTGGCAGTTGCCGCACCCGGACATCATCGGCGACGCGGTGGTGTTCCTTGCCGAGTTCGCGAAGACGACTCGGTACTACAACCTTGATGTCCTCTCAGGAAAAGCTCCCTCGCTTGACCCGGTAGCTCGCTGGTTTCAGGTCGTAGGGCAGCCGTTGCTCGCCAAGCGGCCTGCGCGGCGAACAGTTCGAGTTGCGGCCAAGGTAAGTACGGTGGCGGAGCTCCTGGGCAACAAGATGCTGATCCGCTCCATGACGGAGGACGGTACCCCGGTAAGCAGCGTCGAAGAAGCGGCTATGGCCGAGCACAACAGTGAGTATGTAGCAAAAGAGGGCACCTTCCTTTGTACGGCGCTGGCGAGGTACGTGATCGAGGTGCTTCGCGACCGAGGACTTGCAGCGCGAGGCGCGGGCCATGTGGTCCCGGCCTTTGGTGACTTCTTCGCCCTGTTCAACAACGGTGACGCCCTCCTCAAAAACCGAAGGTCGTTCACGATCAACTGACGGGGGTTCGACCGCCGGGGCTGAACGCTGTCTGTCCGGCCCCGGCGGCGGCTACGACGCGTTCTTCAGCCCGCGTGAAACCCAATGACGCTATCCCATCCGACCACTACCGTTGGTCCATGACAGACGACCAGATACCACCACTTGCGAGACGCACGCCGCTTGATCCCTACAGTTCAAGCGCGCCGCATCTGGTCGCCGTCGTCGACACCAACGCGCTGTTGAGCAGCATCGAGAACGACTGCCGTAAGGGGTTCCGGTCGCGGCTGTTGCGGATGAGCGATGACGGCACCGCCACTCTCTATGCTGCCGACCACGTCCTTGATGAGACGTACGAACACCTCTCGAAGATGGCCAAGCGCGGCCTGGTGCCGCTTGCCACCCTCCGTGCCCACTTTGAAGCCGAGTACCTACCGGCGCTGCGGTTCGTCACGATGTCGGACGTCGACGGCCCCGACGAACAGGTCTTGGCGATCACCGACACCGACGACGTGCCAACAGGGTGGCTGGCCAAGCTCATTGCGCCATGCGTCGTGTTCTCTGATGACCGGCACCTCAAGAAGCCTGGGTTCGCCCCGAAGGACTGGCAACGAGCGGCGAAGTCAGTCCTCGACATTGCCGAAGGCGTGAGGGACCAGGCCGTCACGGTGAACACTGCCGTTCTTCCGGCGAGGGGCGCGGTGGGGCTGGTCAAGCTCCTGGGGCGGCAGACTGGCATCTCTCCGTGGGCGATTGGCGCCGTCGCATTGGGCGGCGGCGCGCTACTCCTCAAGAAGCCCGACAGGAGGAAGGCGGCTGCTACGTACGCGTGGAGGTACGCCTTGATTACGCGTTCAAGGTCGGAGGGCTGACGGAAGATGCGGTCGAGATCCCAACCAGCAATGCCATCATTCCTACCGGCGGTGAAGTCTTGAAGCCAGGGTTCAAATCCTTCGTCACGGATGACCTCCGGCTTATATGCAGACTTGTCGTTGTCGATGTACTCGCGTGTTGCTGTACCGCCGCGCGTTTCGATGAGTGGCAGTACAGTACGAAGCTGCCGGTCAAGACCGGGAGCACGCTCCTCATCCGTATCTGAGATACGGGCGTACGGGGCAACGATTATGGGGTTTATGTCCGCTTTCATCTGCTATGCCCTAATTGTACTATGTTGGGCATAGTTTCCAATGCTTTGAGCGGGCTCAACGCGCACTGGACGGTGGAGACGATGGCCGAGGAGTACGCGCGGCTGCGCGCGGCGGCGACCGGCTGAGGGTGCGAGCCGAGGCGCGGCAACCTGAGGGGCGAGCCAAGGCGCGGCGCCCGGCTGAGAGTGCGAGCCCGGGCGTCGCTACGGCGGGGCGACCTCCGTCACGGCGACGCTCAGCTCCCAGCCGGGGCCGTTCTCGTCCAGGGCCATGCCGACGGCTATCCAGTGCCCTTCCACCCGCCACAGGTGCAGGAAGTCGAAGCCCAGCGCGAACTCGGCCCAGGGGTCGGGGATCGCGTCCCCCGCGAGGAAGCGGGCCTGCGCGCTCCAGAGGCTGACCAGCCGGGGCTCGCCCCAGCGCCTGCCCAGCAGTTCGAGCAGCGCCTCGTGCTCCGCCAGGCACTGGGCGCGCCGCGCGAGGCGGTCGGCGGCGTCCCCGCGCCGCCCCTCGTCGTCGTGGCTGAGGCACGCCGTGTGGTAGCCGGGACCGCTGAGGCCCAGGCCTGACGGGCCGCGCTCCGCGGGGAAGCCCCGGGAGCACAGCCGGTCGATGAGACGCGCGTACTGGGCTGCGGTCATGTCGTCAGTAAACCGCCGGGCACTGACAATCGACCCCTGTCCGTCGAAGGGCAGTGCGGCGGATCAGGCATCCCTGCGCCGCAGCGTCCACCAGCCCGCGAGCAGCGCCGCCGCCGCCCACAGCGCGGTCACCCCGAGTCCCGTCCAGGCGCCGAGCGCCCCCTCCGGGTGCAGCCGCAGCACCTGCTGTCCCGCCTTGTCGGGGAAGTACTGGGCGGCTCCGCCCGCGACGTCGCCGACGACGAAGGAGACGATCAGGACGAACGGGATGAGGATGCTCAACACGGCGACCCCGCTGCGCAGTACGGCGGTGAGTCCGGCGGCGAACAGTGCCATGAGCGCCAGGTAGACGCCGCTGCCGACGCAGGCGCGCAGCGCTCCCGGATCGCCGAGCCCGATCGCGTACTCGCCCATGAAGGCCTGTCCGACGAGGAACGTGCCGAAGCCGGTGGCGAGGCCCACCGCGAGCGCGAGCGCTCCGACGACGCCGGTCTTGGCCGCGAAGAAGAGCCCTCTGCGCGGGACGGCCGCGAGCGAGATCCGCAGGGCGCCGTCGAGGAATTCGGACGACAGGGCGGTCGCGCCGAAGCTGATGGCCGCGATCTGGCCGAAGTTGAGGGCGTAGAAGGCCCCGAACACGGGGTCGTAGCCCTCGTTGTCGGCCTCGGCCTGCCCGATGGTGGAGAAGGCGAGCAGGGTGACGGCGAGCGTGACGGCGAAGACCGAGACCAGTGATCCGGCCACGGAGCGGACCGACTTGAGCTTGATCCACTCGGAGTGGAGCACGGCGGTGGTGGACATCGGTCAGCCCTCCGGGTTCGTGGTCGTGGTGGATGGCGCGGTGAAGGGCGCAGTGAACGGCGCGGTGGACGTCGTGAATTCGGCCTCGTCCGACGTGAGGGACAGGTACGCCTGTTCCAGCGTGGCCTGCTCGTCGGTGAGTTCGACGAGCGGGACGCCCTCGCGGGCCGCGAGCGCGCCGATCTCCTCGGCCCTGGCCCCGTCGACCGTCCAGCGCCCGTCGTCGCCCTGACGGGCCTCGTAGCCCTTGCGGAGCAGCGCCGCGCACAGCCTGCCAGGCTCGGTGGTGCGCAGCCTGACGCGCGGCCGGCTGCGGCCGTCCAGGAACTCCTTGAGCGGGGTGTCCGCGAGGAGCCTCCCCCTGCCGAGCACCACGAGGTGGTCGGCGAAGGACGCCGTCTCGTTCATCAGGTGGCTGGAGACCAGGACGGTGCGGCCCTCGCCCGCCAGCCGCTTGAGCAGTTCGCGGATCCAGATGATGCCCTCGGGGTCCAGGCCGTTGGACGGCTCGTCGAGCAGGACCACCTCGGGGTCGCCGAGCAGCGCGGCGGCGATGCCCAGGCGCTGGCGCATGCCCAGCGAGAAGGTCTTGATCCGCTTGCGGGCCACGCCCGCGATGCCCGCCTCCTCCAGCACCTCGTCCACGCGCCGCGCGGGAAGCCGGTTGCTGACGGCCAGCGCCAGCAGGTGGTCGCGGGCGGTCCGCGAGCCGTGGGCGGCCTGTGCGTCGAGCAGCGCGCCGACCGTGCGCAGCGGTTCGGCCAGTTCCCGGTAGGGCAGGCCGCCGATGGTCGCGGTGCCCGACGTGGGCCGGTCGAGGCCGAGGGCGAGCCGCATGGTGGTGGACTTGCCCGCACCGTTGGGGCCGAGGAACCCGGTGACCCGGCCGGGCCGCACGGTGAGCGTGAGGCCGTCGACGGCGCGCTTGGCGCCGTAGTCCTTGGTGAGGTCCTGGACGTGGATGCTGGTCATGGCTCAACCCTGGCCGCAGGCAGGGGTTCCGGGCCTCCCCCGCCCGTGGAGATCGTCTCCCCCGCACGGGGGAGCCGGGCCCCTGGTCCCACCTGGCACGATGACGGAATGCTCCGCTATCTGCGCAGGCTGGCCCAGCCCGTCACGTACACCCGCTGGATCCACCTGTGCCTGCCCGTGCTGCTGTACGGCGTGTGGGTCTACATCGCGCCGAACGGCTGGTACGTCCCCCTGCTGTTCCTGATGCCCGTCGGGCTGATCCCCGCCCTGCGGATCGAAGAGGGCGTGCAGGCGCAGCTGTTGCTCACTCCCGACGAGCGGGGGCGTCCCGACGCGCGGATCTCCACGACGCGCGCGGTCACCTGGGCCGAGCGGGGCCGGATGGTGCTGTGGATCGAGGCCCGCGTGCTCCTGGCCCTCGGCGCGGTGGCCGTGAGCGTGTGGTTGCCGATCGTCGCGTTCGACCTGGCCGCTATGGCGGACGGCGGGCCGCCGTCCGACGCGGAGTACCTGACCTTCCTGCCGCCCCACCCGGCGTGGGCGCTGGCGGCCCCCGTGCCCCTGCTGGCCGGACTGCTCGCCCTCCCCGCGCTCGGCGACCTGATCACGGCCCTGGCGTGCCGGCTGCTCGGCCCCTCCCCCAAGGACCGGCTGGCCGCACTGGAGGAGCGCACCGAACAGCTCCTGGAACGCAACCGCATCGCGCGCGAACTGCACGACTCGATCGGGCACGCGCTGACCGTGGCCGTCGTCCAGGCGGGCGCGGCCAGGGCGGCGGGCGACCCCGCCTTCACCGAGCGCGCGCTGGCCGCGATCGAGGACACGGGCAGGGAGGCTCTGGAGGACCTGGAGCGGGTGCTGCGGGTGCTGCGCGAGGAGCGGAAACCCACGTCCCAACGTCCTTCGCTCGCCGAGGCCGACCGGCTCTTCGACTCGGCGCGCGCCTCGGGCGTGCGGCTGGAGACCGAGGTGACGGGCGCGCTGCCCGATGTGCCCGGTCCCGTCTCGCGGGAGGGCTACCGCATCCTCCAGGAGGCGCTCACCAATGTCGTGCGGCACTCGGGGCCCGTACCGGCGCGCGTGCGCATCGCCGTCGGCGACGGCCGTCTGGAGCTGAGCGTGACCAATCCGCTGGGTGCGGAGGGTTCGGCGGTACCGGGACCGAGCGGCGGCAGCGGCCTGCGGGGCATCAGGGAGCGGGCCGCGCTGCTGGGCGGGAGCGCGAAGACCGGTCCCTTCGGGGGCGAGTGGACGGTACGGGCGAGCCTTCCGGTGGACCGCATAGGGTGACCCGATGCCGGTTACCGTTCTTCTGGTCGACGACGAGCCCCTGGTGCGCGCGGGTCTGCGCGCCGTCCTGGAGGCGCAGCCCGACATCGAGGTCGTCGGCGAGGCCGCCGACGGCGCCTCGGTGGTGCCGCTGGTGCGGCGGCTGCGGCCCGACGTGGTCGCGATGGACGTGCGGATGCCCCTGATGGACGGCATCGAGGCGACGCGGGTGGTGCTGCGCTCGGTGGACGAGCCGCCGAAGATCCTGGTCGTGACGACCTTCGAGAACGACGAGTTCGTGTACGAGGCGCTGCGCGCGGGGGCCGACGGGTTCCTGCTCAAGCGCTCGCGCCCCGCGGAGATCGTGAACGCGGTGCGGGTGGTCGCCGAGGGCGAGTCGCTGCTGTTCCCCGCCGCGGTGCGGTCCCTGGCCGCCGAGTACGGCAGCAGCGGGGCCAGGGCCGCCATGGAGCGCGCCGCGCTCACGGAGCGCGAGGGGGCGGTGCTGCGGCTGATGGCGCGCGGGCTGTCCAACGCGGAGATCGCCGCCAAGCTGATCGTGGGGACGGAGACGGTGAAGACCCACGTCAGTGCCGTGCTGTCGAAACTGGGTGCGCGGGACCGTACGCAAGCGGTGATCGCCGCGTACGAGTCGGGGTTCGTGTCGCCGAGCTGAGCGCCGGCCGCGGAGCGCCGGCCACCCCTTGAGCGCGGGGTTGCGCAACAGTGACTCGCAGTGCTCGCGGCCAGCGAGTACGATCCGGCAGACACGCCACGACCTGGGAGGACACACCGTGGGGCGGCTGACCGGTGGGGATCCCTCATTGCTGCGGCGGATCAATTCCGCCGTGGTGCTGCACGCGCTGCGGAGCGCCGATTCCCCCACTCTCACGGACCTGACCCGCGTCACGGGACTCTCCCGGCCCACCGTCGAAGGGGTCATGGAGGGGCTGATCGAGGCGGGCCTCGTGCTGGAGACCGGCCCCGAGGAGGGCGAGACCCGGCGTCAGGGCCGCCCGGCCCGCCGGTTCAGGTTCCGTGCGGAGGCCGGTTACCTGCTGGGCATCGAGATCGGTCCGCACCGGGTCGCCGCGCTGATCTCAGGACTGGACGGGCGGATCGTCGGCGCCGAGTCCCGCGACGTGTCGGAGACCGCGTCCGCCGACGAGCGGCTGGAGAAGATGCGCGGCGTCGTCGCCGACGTGCTGCGCAGGGCCTCCGTGCCGCGCTCCTCGCTGCGCGCGGTGGGCGTCGGCACGCCGGGCATCGTGGAGGCCGACGGGACCGTACGGCTGGGCACGGCGCTGCCCGGATGGACGGGGCTCGCGCTGGGCGAGCGGCTGCGGCGCTCGTTCCGCTGCCCCGTGCTGGTGGAGAACGACGCCAACGCGGCGGCCGTCGCCGAGCACTGGAAGGGCGCGGCCACCGACTCCGACGACATCGTGATGGTGCTGGCGGGGCTGAGCCCCGGGGCCGGGTCGCTGATCGGCGGCAGGCTGCACCGGGGGTTCGGCGGCGGCGCGGGCGAGATCGGGGCGCTGCACCTGCTGGGGCGCGACGTGACGCCCGAGCACCTGCTGTCGACCACCGACGAGCCGCTGCACCCGCTGGACGAGCAGGCGGTGGCGGAGGTCTTCGCGCTGGCCAAGGAGGGCGACGTACGGGCGCAGGCCGCGGTCGAGCGCTTCATCCAGCGGCTGGTGCACGACGTGGCGGCGCTGGTGCTGGCCCTGGACCCCGAGCTGGTGGTCGTGGGTGGCTGGGCGGCCGGTCTGGACGGCGTCCTGGACCCGCTGCGCAGCGAGCTGGCGCGGTACTGCCTGCGGCCCCCGAGGGTGGCGCTCTCGCTGCTCGGAGAGGCGGCGGTGGCGACGGGTGCGCTGCGGCTCGCGCTGGACCACGTCGAGGAGCAGCTGTTCGCGGTCGAGGGAACGGCGACGGCCCGGCGCTGAGTGCGACGGGCCGACGGCGCGGTTCGCGTACCGGGCTTCAGGAAGCGCGACGCTCCTGTTCGTGGCTGATCTCCACCGCGCCGGAGTCCCCGAAGGTCAGGCGGCAGGTGTCCGCACGGTACGTGGCGACGGAGACCGCCGCCGTGCCGCCGCGTGCGAAGTAGCGGGTGGTGACGACCAGGACGGGGGCGCCGGGCAGCCGGTCGAGCTCCTTGGCGTCGTCGGCGCTCGCGGAGCCGAGCTCCACGGCGCGGTCCTGGCCCTCCAGGCCGACGCGCTCCAGCTCGCGCAGGACGCTGCGCGCCCTGACGGGCCCCGCGGGCGCGTCGATCGCGCTCAGGTCGGGCACGGAGGAGCCGGGGACGTAGAGCAGTTCGGCGGCGACGGGCTGGCCGTGGCTGAGCCTGATGCGACGGACCGTGTGCACGGGCGTGCCCGCCTCGACCGCTTCGATGTCGAGGTCGAGGAGCTTGGCGACGGCCGCGGGGACCGCCGTCGCCGTGCAGTCGACGGGCTGCCAGTCCTCGCCGACGGCGCCGGTCCAGTCGGGCCTGGCCGTGGGGACGGCCACGCCGACGCGCGGCGGGGCGACCGTGGTACCGACGCCCCTGCGGCGCTGGAGCCGGCCTTCCAGCTCCAGTTGTTCGAGCGCCTGGCGGAGCGTGGCGCGGGCGACGCCGAACCGGGCCGCCAGGTCGCGCTCGTTGGGCAGGATCTCTCCCACCGAGAAGTCCGTGTCCAGTGCTTCGGTGAGCACGGTCTTGAGGTGCCAGTACTTCGGCTCCGCCACCGAACCCAGCTGCGTGGTCCCCACCCTGATCCTCCGCAATCGCCGTGTCCCCGGCGGCTATTTCGTGCCCTTGTTTATTAAAGGTTCCTGCCTTAACTCGCGACGATAAGGCGGCGCACCCCCTTGGTCAAGACCAATCATCGACCCGTCACGGAGTGGAACCGCCCTGATCCGCAGAGCGTTCACGAGACGTTCGTACGCTGGTGAAGAGCGTGCGAACGAAAAACCCCGCGTCCGGCGCGGACGCGGGGTTCGGTGGGACAGGAGGGGTCACCGAGGACTACACGGCGGCGAATGCCCCGAGTTTGTCCGGGTTACGGATGATGTAGACGCATTGCACCACGCCGTCCCGCACTTCCACTTGCAGGACGCTGTCCGGCTTCCCGTCGACGAGGACCAGCACCCCGGGCGCGCCGTTGAGCTCCAGGAGGCGGATTTCGGCGCCCCGCGCGCCGTCCGGTGAGACCGCGGCGATGAAGCGTCCGACCTTGTCCGCGCCCTCGATGACCCGCCGCGGGGCGCGGGACTTGCCGCCGCTGTCGCCCACCAGCCGTACGTCGGGCGCGAGCATCGACAGCAGCGCGTCGAGGTCACCGCCGCCCGCAGCGGCCAGGAACCGCAGCGTCAGGTCGCGGCGTTCGGCCGGGTCGACGTCGTAGCGGGGCCTGCGCTCCTCGACGTGGCGCCTGGCGCGGCCCGCGAGCTGGCGCACGGCCGCCTCCGAACGGTCGAGCGCGGCGGCGATCTGGGCGAACGGGAAGCCGAACGCCTCGCGCAGCACGAAGACCGCGCGTTCGAGCGGCGAGAGGGACTCCAGGACGACGAGGACGGCCAGCGAGACCGACTCGGCGAGCACCGCCCGCTCGGCCGCGTCCGGGACGGTGGGCCCGAAGTCGGTGACGACGGGCTCGGGCAGCCAGGGGCCGACGTACGCCTCGCGGCGGGCCCGGCTCTGGCGCAGCCGGTCGACGGCCAGCCTGGTGGTGATCCGCACGAGGAAGGCGCGCGGTTCGCGGACGTCCGCACGGCCCTCCGCCGACCAGCGCAGCCACGCCTCCTGCACCACGTCCTCCGCGTCGGCGATCCGGCCGAGCATCCGGTAGGCGACCCCGGTCAGTACGGGCCGGTGCTCTTCAAAGACATCGGTCACGGTTTCGACGCTCACCCGTCCATCCCAACCGAAGGGGACCGCCGGTGTCCAGGAGGACCCGCCGACCCCTTGAACTCGAAGCTACTGAAGGGTAATTGTTATTGACGGAGTGTCTAGACAGCTTCTGCGCGGAGCGTGTGCGAGCGGCACGCCGGGCAGGATCGCCCGACCACTGGGAGCAGCATCATGGCCGCGCGGGTCTCGTTCGCGATCGACTCCCCCCGGGGAAGCAGCACGGTGTCCGTGGCGTACGAACGGGCTGGGACGGGAGAGCCGCTGCTGCTGCTCCACGGCATCGGGCACCACCGGCAGGCCTGGGACCCGGTGTTCCCGATCCTCGCCGCCGAGCGCGACGTCATCGCCGTCGACCTGCCGGGCTTCGGCGAGTCCCCAGGGCTGCCTGAGGGCGTCCCGTACGACCTGGCGACGGTCGTGCCCGTGCTCGCCGCGCTCTGCACGGCCCTGGGCGTCGAGCGCCCGCACGTCGCGGGCAACTCCCTCGGCGGGCTGCTCGCGCTCGGCCTGGGCCGGGAGAAGCTCGTACGGTCGGTGACCGCGCTGTCCCCGGCCGGCTTCTGGAGCGAGGCGGAGCGGCGCTACGCCTTCACGACGCTGCGCGGGATGCGGGCGGCCGCCACGGCCATGCCGGTGCCGCTCATCGAGTGGCTGTCCCGTTCGGCCGCCGGCCGCACCGCGCTCACCAGCACCATCTACGCGCGCCCCGCGAAGCGTTCACCGCAGGCCGCCGTCGCGGAGACCCTCGCACTGCGCGGGGCCACCGGCTTCCACCAGACCCTCGCGGCCGGGCACACGGTGCGCTTCACCGACGACCTGCCGGACATCCCGGTCACCGTCGCCTGGGGCACCAGGGACCGGCTGCTGCTGCGCCGCCAAGGGATCAGGGCCAAACACGTGATCCCCGCCGCCCGCCTGGTCCGCCTCCCCCGATGCGGCCACGTCCCCATGCACGACGACCCCGCGCTCGTCGCCCGCGTCGTCCTGGACGGCAGTCGCCCGGCCGAACAGTCCTGATCCCAGCACCGCGCCCGCACCGACCAGTACGCCGCCCGCCGCCTGTGCCGCGCCGAACGTGCCCGTGCCGACGAGGGGTGCGGTGAGGGCGGCGGCGACGGGGATCATGCCGGTGAAGAGTGTGGCGCGCTCGGTGCCGATGCGCTGGAGGCCCATGTACCACAGGACGAAACCGACCACGGTGACGACGGCCGCCTGCCACAGGAGCGCCACGCCCTCCTGTCCGGTGGGCATCCGTACGAACGCGCCGCCGTCCACGACCAGTCCGACGAGCGTCGACTCGACGGCGGCGACCGCGCACACCGTGGCCGTCATCAGCCGGGGGCCGAGCTCCTTCAGCACCGGACCGGCCAGTACGGCGAAGCCGACCTCTCCGCCGAGGGCCGCGACGGACCACAGGATGCCCGGCCCGTCGGTGCGGCCCCACCCCTGGACGACGAAGGCCCCTACGGCGACGAGCAGGGCGCCGTACAGCACGGGCCCGGCGAGCCTGCGGCCGGCGAACAGCGGTACGAGCACGGCGACGATGACCGGCGCGCAGCCGACGAAGACACCGGGCACGGCGGGCTCGGCCGTGCGCTCCGCGGCCAGGATCGCCAGGTTGAAGCCGACCATGCCGACGGCGGCGAGCAGGGCGACACGGCACCACAGGCGGGCACCCAGCGACCGGAGCGGCGCGAGGGCGGCACGGCCCCCGAGGAGCGGCAGCAGGAGCAGCACGGCGAGCGCGTAGCGGACGGCCTGGCCGCCCGCGTACGGGTAGTCGCCGAGGACGCTGTTGGCGGTGAAGGAGGCCCCGACGAGGGCGTAGGCAACGGTGACGAGGAGCGCCCCGCGCAGGGTGTTGACGTTCATGGGGTCGACGCTAGGCAGCACGGCGGTCCGGTTTAAGGTCCACTTCCATGACTCCATCGGGGACCAATTCGACGGCCGGGGCGGACGCCGGGGGCAGGGACGAGGACGGTGGCGAGGGCTGGGCGTCCCGTCCCGGGTGGAACGCCGCCTGGGAGCTGCTGCTGCCCGCCGCGTCCGCACCGGCCAGACAGCGGGGGCGGGCCCTGCAGTCCGCGCTGCGCGACGCCGTACGGTCGGGGCGCCTCTCGGCCGGGACCCGGCTGCCCTCCAGCCGTGAACTCGCCGCCGATCTGGGGGTGTCGCGCGGTCTGGTCACCGAGGCGTACGAACAGCTGACGGCCGAGGGCTACCTGCGCAGCGGGCGGGGCGCCGGCACGTGGGTGGGCGGTGCGGTGCGCGGGGCGGCGCGCGGGGCGCGGGACCTGGCGCCGCGTGCTCCCGGCGCGCTGGTGAGCTTCCTCCCCGGGACGCCCGACCTGGCGCTCTTCCCGCGCACCGCGTGGGCCGCGGCGCACAAGACGGCTCTCGCCCGCCTCGAACACCGCGCCCTGGGCTATCCCGATCCGCGCGGGCTGCCCGAGCTGCGGACCGCGCTCGCCGCGCTGCTGGCCCGGCGGCGCGGCGCCGTCGCCGACCCGGAGCGGATCGTGGTCTGTTCGGGCGTGTCCCAGGCGATGACGGTGCTCGGTTCCGTCCTGCACGGTCACGGGCTGCGGACCATCGGTGTGGAGGACCCCGGGAGCCCCGGGCACGTCCCGCTGTTCGCGGCGGCCGGACTGGGCACGACGGACCTGCCGATCGACTCCGAAGGGATCGGGATCGAGCAGCTGCACCGCTCGAACGTGCGCGCGGTGGTGGTGACGCCCGCCCACCAGTACCCCTCCGGCATCGCCTACTCGGCCGCCCGGCGCGCCGAACTCCTCGACTGGGCGCGGGACACGGACGGGCTGGTGATCGAGGACGACTACGACGGCGACTTCCGCTACGACCGGGCCCCCGTCGGCGCCCTCCAGGGCCTCGATCCGGAGCACGTCGCCTACGCCGGCTCGGTCAGCAAGTCCCTCGCCCCCGGGATGCGGCTCGGCTGGCTGCTCGTGCCGGAGCGGCTGCTGGCGGAGGTCGTCGAGCGCAAGCGGTACATGGACCTGGGCCATCCCGTCCTGGACCAGAGGCTGTTCACGGACTTCGTCGAGCACGGGGACTACGACCGGCAGCTGCGCCGCTGCCAGCGCGCCTACCGGGAGCGGCGCGACGCGCTGATCGACGCGCTCGCCGAGCACTTCCCCGGCGCGGGGGTGAGCGGGATCGCGGCGGGCCTGCACCTCATCGTCACGCTGCCCGCGCGGCACGGTCCCGAAGACGCCTTCCTGCGGCGCGCGAAGGCGGCAGGGGTGGCACTGCGGCCGCTGTCGGAATGCGGCACCGCACGGCACGACGACGGGGCCGTACGGCTGGTGATCGGGTACGCCCACCTGGCGCCTTCCGAGATCGCACGGGGGGTGCGCCTGCTGGCGGGGCGTTGAGGGGCGTGCGGGGTTGTTCATCCGGGGTTCGTACGGGCGCCGCCGGCGGGCGCTAGTCATGGCACTGCACAACAGCCCGTACCCGAGAGGTGTCGCAGTCGATGTCGATGCAATTCCCCCGCCGTTCCGTCCTGCGCGGTTCGCTCGCCGCGTCCGCCGTACTCGCGCTGCCCGCCGCGGCGACCGCGACCGCGGCGACCGCCGCTCCGGCCTTCGCCCGTTCCGGACGGCCGCGCGCCGCGTGGGGCGTACAGGTCGGTGACGTCACCTCGTCGTCGGGCGAGGTGTGGGTCCGGTCCGACCGGCCCGCCCTGATGACGGTCGAGACCTCGGCCACCGAGTCGTTCCGCAGGACCCGCCGGTGGCACGGTCCGCTGCTCGGGCCCGGCACCGACTTCACCGGGACGGTCCCGCTGCACGGCCTGCCTTCGGGCGAGCAGATCCACTACCGGGTGACCCTCCAGGACCCCTACGACCCGCGCCGCTCCGGCGAGCCGGTGTACGGGACGTTCCGCACGGCTCCCGCGCGGCGGCGCGCCGGAGCGCGGTTCCTGTGGTCCGGCGACATCGCGGGACAGGGCTGGGGCATCAACCCGGACATAGGCGGCTACCGGGTGTACGAGGAGATGCGCCGTCTCGACCCGGACTTCTTCCTGTGCAGCGGCGACAACATCTACGCGGACGGCGTGATCGAGCCCAGCGTGACGCTGCCCGACGGGCGGGTGTGGCGCAACGTCACGACGCCGGAGAAGTCCAAGGTCGCGGAGACCCTCGACGAGTACCGGGGCAACTTCCGCTACAACCTGCTGGACCACAACCTGCGGGCCTTCAACGCCCAGGTCCCCTCGATCGTGCAGTGGGACGACCACGAGGTGCGCAACAACTGGTACCCCGGGCAGATCCTGGACGACGCGCGCTACACCGAGAAGGACGTGGACGTGCTGGCCGCCCGCTCGATGCGCGCGTTCCGCGAGTACTTCCCGGTCTCCACGCAGAGCCCGCGCGGCGGCCGGATGCACCGCGTGGTGCGGCACGGTCCGATGCTGGACGTGTTCGTGCTGGACATGCGGACGTTCCGGAACGCCAACTCCCCCGGTCGGCAGCCGTCCGACGCCCAGGGCATCCTCGGCGCGGAGCAGCTGCGCTGGCTGAAGCGGGAGCTGGCACGGTCCCGCGCGGTGTGGAAGGTGATCGCCGCCGACCTGCCGCTGGGGCTCGTCGTGGGCGACGGGGCGACCGACTTCGAGGCCGTGGCGCAGGGCGACCCGGGCGCGCCGCTCGGCCGCGAGCTGCAGATCGCCGAGCTGCTGCGGTTCATCAAGCACCGCGCGATCACCGGGACGCTCTGGCTGACCGCCGACGTCCACTACACCTCCGCGCAGCACTACGCCCCCGAGCGGGCGGCGTTCAAGGACTTCGCGCCGTTCTGGGAGTTCGTCTCGGGGCCGCTGGCCGCCGGCGGCTTCCCGGCGAACAAGCTCGACGCGACCTTCGGGCCGCGGCAGGTCTTCGTGAAGGCGCCGTCGCGGGCCAACGTCTCGCCGATGGAGTCCCCGCAGTACTTCGGCGAGGTCGACATCGACGGCGCCAGCGGGGAGTTGACGGTGCGGCTGCGGGCGGAGGGCGACACGGTGCTCTTCCAGCGGACGCTGCGTCCGGGGCAGGTCGGCCAGACGGCCTGAGCGGACCGTCGGACGAGGGTCGAACACGCTCCCAGCATTCGGGCCGAAACCGGCTCCGAGCTGCGGTGATGACTGATTGTCAGTGGGGGGACCTAGCGTTCTTCCCATGACGCGATCCGTACAGGCACTCGCCTATTCCCGCATGTCCGCCCTGGGTTCCCACCAGGGCGGACAGTCGCTCGGCCTGGAGACCTCGGGCGGCCTCACGCCGCTGGGCGCCGAGGCCCATCCCCGCTTCTTCTCGGGCTTCCTGACCTCGCCGCAGACCGCCGCCAGGGGGCTGCTCGCGGTCGCGGACGTGGCGGCGGCCCGGTACTACCAGCGGACGCTGCGCGCCTCGCTCGACCCGGTCGTGACGGGCAACGGCGACCGGCTGAGGTTCGAGTCGTTCTCGGGCTGCTGCGGGGTGTACGCACGGCTCGACGTGCTGCGCGACGGCCTCGACGGCGCGGACACCGGGCACGGCACCACCAACGTGGACGTCAACAGCCCGCTGCGCGAGGCGCTTTCACGGATAGGCGGCGACGACCCGCTGCACCTGCGGGTGGGCCCCGACGAAATGGCGGTCACCACGCTCGACGGCCCTGTCGTGGAGAAGAAGGTGCCGCTGCCCGACCGTTGGCTGCGCGGTTTCGCCGAGGCGCAGGTGGCCTCCGCGGGGTTCGACCTGCGGGCCGAGCTGACGCCCGCCGAAGCGGTGCGGTTCCTGCGCTCGCTGCCCAGGTCGGCGGGCGGGTCGGGGGGTGCGCCCGTGTGGGTCGTGCCGTCCGGGCGGACGCTGCGGCCGACGACCCGGCCGGTGACCGGCGCGGTGTGCCTGCCGGGTCCTGACCGGCTGGTGGCGCTCCAGCGGGTGCTGCGGTATGCGAAGGCACTGCGGGTGTACGGCCCCGTGGTGGACGGTGCGGCCGCGCCGAGCGCCTGGGAGGTGGAGCTTCCCGGCATGCGGCTGACGATCACCCTGTCGCCCGACCCGGCGCGCGGGTTCTCCGGCGAGGGCGGGGTGCTGGAGGCGCTGGCCACCGACGAGGCGGCGGGCGACGCCGATTTGGTCTCCGTGCTGCTGGCCTGGGAGCCGAGGATCGACCCCGCGGAGCTGGCCGCCGAGTCGGGCCTGTCCGTGGCGCGGGTGAAGGCGGCGCTGACGCTGCTGGGCACGGCGGGCCGGGTGGGGTACGACGTGGCGGACGCGGCGTACTTCCACCGGGAGCTGCCGTACGACGCGCAGCGGGCCGAGCGGCACAATCCCCGGCTGACGGCGGCCCGCGAACTGGTCGGCGCGGGGGCCGTGGAGCTCTCCGGCTCCCTGGCGGCCGTCAGGTCGGGCGAGCGGGTCTACCAAGTGCGCGAGAGCGACGGGGTGTTGAGCTGCACGTGCCAGTGGTGGGCGGACTACCGGGGCAGGCGGGGCCCCTGCAAGCACGCGCTGGCGGTCCGGATCGTGCGGCGCGAGGCGCAGACGGGCGGGGCGGCGGCCGCGAGCGCGGTGACCACGACGGACGCGGTAACCACGACGGACGCGGTGACCACGACGGACACGACGACTGCCGGGGGCGGACGATGAAGGAACTGATGGACGCGGTCCGAGCGGGCCGCGCGGGCGAGGTGCCGGGACTGCTGAAGCCGCTGTCCCCGGCCGACCGCAAGGCGTGCCTGGCCGAGCTGAAGGCCCTCCAGAAGGAGGTCCGCGAGTGGGACTGGAACCGCTGGGACGAGCGGGGCAAGGTGCAGCGGGCCCTGCTGCTGGCCGGAGCGGGCTGCCACACGGGGGCCGCGGCGGCGGCCGCCTGGATCGGCGGGCGGAACCTGCGGGGCTGGCAGGCCCCGCCCGCGCCCCTGCTGCTTGACATCCTCGGCGGGCGCGACGCCGCCTGGCTGGCGGACGTCGCGCACCGGCTGGCCTCCCGCACGGCGACCGCGTCGGCGGACTATCCGCTCGTCTCCGGACTCGTGCGGCTCGCCGGGTGCCCGGTGCCCACCACGGACGGGCACGTGATCGGCTGGGCCGAGACCATGGACCGGGTGCACGGACAGCGCGGCAGGCCCGGACTGCTGGAGATGCTGCGCAAGAGCGAGGACACCCGGGAGCTGGCCCCGAGGCTCCTGGACACCACTGAGCTGGCCCGGTCCCTGGTGTGGTCTTACCGCGAGGCGGGCGACACCTGGCCCGAGGCACTGGCCGTGCTCGCCGCGGACGGCGTGCTCGACCGGGGCGTGCTGATCGACCGCGCGGTGGCCCGGCTGCTGCGCGGCGGCAAGCAGGGCGAGCTGAAGTTCGCCCTGCGGCTGCTGGAGTGCCTGGAGCCGACCGCCGACGAGGAGCGGGCGCGGGTCGCGGACTGGTGCGCGCTGCTCTCCGACGCGCCGTCGGCCGTCGCCTCGCGCGGCCAGGAGGCGCTGGCCCGGCTGGTGGAGCGGGGCGAGGTGACCGCGCGGCAGTTGGCCGAGGTGTCCGACGCCGTGCTGTTCAGGACCGAGAAGAAGCTGGTGCGGGCCCAGTTGGTCGTCCTCGGCAAGGCGCTCAGGCACTCCCCCGACGCCGCGGACGAACTGCTGGTCTCCGTCGCCGGGGCGTTCGGACACGAGGACACCGGCATCCAGGAGCGGGCGCTGAAGCTGGCCGGGCGGTTCCTGGCCGGGGCCGGCGAGGAGACTCGCGAGGAGGTCGCCCACGCGGTGGGGGCGCTCAGCCCGATGCACCGCGCCCTGGCCGCCGAGCTGCTCGGGGCGGCCCTGCCCCCGCAGCCGGACGAGGAGGAGCCGCCGCCCTACGAGGAGCTGCTGCCCCCGGCGCCCGAGGAGCTGCGGCTCGACCCGGCGCCCGCGTCGTCGGCCGAGCTGGTCGAGGAGGTCGCCGTGCTCCTCAAGTCCCGTTCCGTGGCCGACGTCCCGACCGTCGAGCGCGCGCTGGACGCGCTGGTGCGCCACGCGTACCGGGACCGGAAGGCACTGGTCGAGGCCCTGCGCCCGGCGCTCTCCGGCGTCTGGTGGTACGAGTGGGACGAGTCCCCCGTCCAGTACCTGAGCCACGTGGACCTCGTCGTCGCCGCGCTGATCGGCCGGGTCTCCGTGCCGGACCTGCACCGGGACCGTTCGCGGGCACCGAAGACGGACGCCTGCGTCCACGACTCGCTGGACGGCGTGTGGTCCGCGCGCGTGCTGGAGGCGGCCCACACCGTACTGACCCGTCCGGTCCCGTGCCTGCTGGCGACGCCGACCTGGGGATCGGGCGCGCTGGACCCCGCCGAGCTGGTCGAGCGGCTGCGCGCGTACCGGCAGGAGGGCGTGGAGCCGGTGCCGGTGGACTTCACCCAGGCGCTGCTGCGGATGCGGGTGCGGCCCGAGGACCGCGCCGCGCTCGCCGCACAGGCCGCCGAACTCGGCACCAGGGCGGGCGAGCGGCTGGCGGCGTGGCTCACGTCGGACGAACCGCCGCTGGCGGCGCTGCGCGCGGAGCAGGAACAGCCGAGGGCCCTGCGGTCGAAGTGGTGGCGCTCGGGCCCGCTGAACGCGCTGCGCACGCTGATGGAGCCGCGCGAGCAGCTGGTGCCGCAGCAGGGGCTGCCCGCGGTGTTCCGCTGGGTCGGCAGGCCGATCCAGCCGCACCAGTGGCACTGCTCCCACTGGCCGAACGGTTCGCGGCGGCGCTGGGCGGCCGTGCTGCCCGGCGAGCGCGAGACGTTCGCCTCGTGGATGGTGCCCTCGATCGCGCAGGGCTGGGCGGAGAGCAACGACCTGCTGCCCGCGATAGCCGAGGCGTACGGTCCCGCGGGGCCCGGGGTCCATCTGGCGGTGGCGTGCGGCCTGGGCGCGCCGGACGCTCCCGGCCGGCTGGCGGCGGTCGACGCGCTGCTGGTGCTGGCCGCGCGCGGTGACCTGGACGGGGCGCTGCTCGGCGGTTCGCTGACGGCGCTGCTGGGACAGGAGGTGGTCAAGCCGAACCGGCTGGCGGACTCGCTGCGGACGGCCGCGTCGACCGGGGCGTACGGCACCGTCTGGTCGGTGCTCGCGGAGCTGCTGCCCGGTCTGCTGACCCCGGGCACGGCGCCGCGCGGGCTCAGCGACATACTGTCCCTGGCGGCCGAATGCGTGGAGCACTGCGGGGCGGGCGGTACGGTTCCCGGGCTCGCGGAGGTCGCCGGGCGGAGCGGACGCTCGCTCTACGTACAGCAGGCGCAGCGGCTTCAGGCGGCGCTGCGGCACGGTGACGGAAGCCGGGACGGCAACGGCGGGGACGGCAACGGCGGGGACGGCGGGAGCGGGGACGGACAGCCCGCCGGTCAATCCGCGCCAGAGTTGGCCCAAAACGGTTGATAGCCGAGCAAAATCGCGCTTAACCCGTCAGTCACAAACCGTTCGTGATCACGCAACACCGCTCGGCCACAGTGGTGCCATGCCCGACATGACTGAAGTGACGTACACGAACATCCTCCGCAGGCGCCGCGCGCACCGGCTGGCGCGGCGCCGTGCCCACCGGCACGCGCACCACTGGCGGCGGGACCTCGTGGAGCTGGCCGCCCTGTTCACCGCCGTGGCCGTCGCGGACGCGATCGCCAATACGGTCGCGCACGGTCCCGACGGCCCGTTCCTCCTGGTGGCGTCGGCGGTGGCACTGGCCGCGACCGCCGCGTTCCACACCTGGTGGGCACGGCGCCACGGTCACGCCCCGCCGCCGCCCGATACCGGCACGGCGACGCCCGGCAGTCCGGCCGCGTCCCACGACGCCCCCACGTCCGAGACTTCCTCACCCGACACCCGCACTCCCGACGCCCGCACGCCCGGTGCCCCCTCGTCCCAGGACACCGCGCTCTGGCGGATGCGCACCACCGTGCGGGACGCCCCCGGCAGCCTCGCCACGCTGTGCACGGCGCTCGCCCGGCACCGCATCGACATCCTCACGCTGCAGACCCACCCGCTCGGCGACCGCACCGTCGACGAGTTCCTGCTGCGCGCCCCCGCCGACCTGCCTTCGCGCGCCATCACCAGGGAGGCGTCCGAGGCGGGCGGCCAGGACACCTGGATCGAGCGCGCCGACGCCCACGACCTCGTCGACGCCCCGACCAGGGTGCTCGGCCTCGCCACCCGCACCGCGCTGGACGCCGCCGAACTCCCCCTCGCCCTGCGCCACCTGCTGGGCCGGTGCAGCATCCACTCACTGCCCGCCGTCTCGCCGACCGGCCGACCGGCCGTCGAGAGCGCCCCGGTCGAGGGCGTGCTGGAGGAGACCGTGATGCGGCTGCGCGACCCGAACGGCGGGACGATCACCGTCGAGCGGCCCTACCTCCCGTTCACCCCGACCGAGTTCGCCCGCGCCCGCGCCCTCGTCGAGCTCGACGCCAGGCTCGGCCCCCGGATCCCCCGCAGCCGGGACGTGCTCACCCTCCCCGAGGGCAACGAGATCACGGTCCGCCGCGCCGACCAGGGCGATGTCGAAGCGGCCAAGGCCATGCACGAGCGCTGCTCAGAGCGCACCCTGGGCCTGCGCTACCACGGCCCCGTCGGCGACGCGGACCGTTACCTGAACCACCTGCTCAGCCCGCGCTTCGGCCGCACCCTCGCCGTCCAGACCGCGTCCGGCCGCCTGGTCGCCCTCGGCCACCTGCTCTGGGACGGCGACGAGACCGAGGTCGCCCTCCTCGTCGAGGACGACTGGCAGCGCCGCGGCATCGGCTCCGAGTTGCTGCGCCGCCTGGTGGCGCTCGCCGCCGAGGCCGGCTGCGACAGCGTCTACGCCGTCACCCAGGCGTCCAACACCGGCATGGTCGCCGCGATGCGCGGCCTCGACCTGCCCCTCGACTACCAGATCGAGGAGGGCACGCTGGTGGTCACGGCGCGGCTCGCTCCCTCTCCCGTACGGTCGCGTCCGCCGTACGAGCAGGCCGAGCGCTGAGCGGCGCCCGAGCCACCGGCCCCAGCGCCCGGTCGAGATCGCGCCAGAGGTCCTCGACGTCCTCCAGGCCGACGGACATCCGCAGCAGCCGGTCGTGCACGCCCGCCGCGTGCCGGTCGCCCTCGTCCACGATGCGGTGGCTGATGGAGGCCGGGTGCTGGATCAGCGTGTCGACGCTGCCGAGGCTGACCGCGGGAGTGATGAGCCGCACCCCCGACACGACCTCGTGCGGGTCGCCGTGCACCTCGAAGGAGACCATGGCGCCACCGATCTTCGGGTAGTGCACGCGGGCGGTCCTCGGGTCGTCCGCGAGCCTGCGCGCCAGCTCGGCGGCGGTCGCCGACGCGGCCCGCACCCGGACGGGCAGCGTCGACAGGCCGCGCAGCAGCAGATAGCCGGCCATCGGGTGCAGCACCCCGCCGGTCGCGAAGCGCACCTGGCGCAGCGTCCGCGCGAACCCGTCGTCGCAGGCCACCACCCCGCCCATCACGTCACCGTGCCCGCCGAGGTACTTGGTGGCGCTGTGCAGCACCATGCGGGCGCCGTCCTCCAGCGGGCGCTGGAGCACGGGCGTGGCGAAGGTGTTGTCCACGAGCAGCGGCACCGAGCCGCAGGCGTGCGCGACGGCCCGCACCGAGACCTCGGCGAGCGTGGGATTGGCGGGCGTCTCGACCATCACCAGGCCGGTGTCGGGGCGGATCGCCTCCGCGATGCCCGCCACGTCGGTCCAGGTCACCTCGGTGCCCAGCAGCCCGGCGGCCAGCAGGTGGTCGCTGCACCCGTACAGCGGCCGCACGGCCACCACGTGGCGCAGCCCCAGGCTCGCCCTGGCCAGGAGCACGGCGGTGAGCGCCGCCATCCCGCTCGCGAAGGCCACCGCGTCGTCGGCGCCTTCGAGCCGGGCGAGCGCCGCCTCGAAGCGCGCGTTCGTCGGGTTGTCGAGCCTGGCGTAGACGGGCGGGCCTTCGAGCCGGGCGCCGGTCCGCGCGAACTCGTCGATCCTGGCGGCCTCGCCCCTGCTGTCGTACGACGGGTAGGTGGTCGAGAGGTCCAGGGGCGGCGCGTGCAGACCGAGGGCCGCGAGGTCTTCGCGCCCCGCGTGCACGGCCTCGGTCGCCTGCTCTCTGCGGTCCGCATCGATGCGTGAGGTCATGCACGCACTCTGAACAGCTACCGGCCCGTAGCCGAAAATCGCCGTGCTACGTTCGGCCGGTGTCCGAATCCGTCGCACTCGATCCGGTCGACCTCCAGATTCTGCGCCTGTTGCAGAACGACGCCCGGACCACCTACCGGGACCTCGCCGCCGAGGTCGGCGTCGCCCCTTCCACCTGCTTGGACCGGGTCACCAGGCTGCGCCGCGCCGGGGTCGTGCTCGGTCACCGCCTGCTCGTGGATCCGGCCAGACTCGGCCGGGGCCTGGAGGCGCTGCTCTCCGTGCAGGTGCGTCCGCACCGGCGGGAATTGATCGGCCCGTTCACGGAACGCATCAGGAAACTGCCGGAGTCCCGGGCGCTCTTCCATCTGACCGGTCCCGACGACTACCTGGTCCACGTCGCCGTCGTGGACATGGCCGACCTCCAGCGGCTGGTGCTCGACGAGTTCACCTCGCGGCGCGAAGTGGCCCGGGTGGAGACGCGGTTGATATTCCAGCAGTGGGAGTGCGGCCCGCTGCTGCCTCCTCAGCCGGCCGACCGCGCGCACCGGGACCCGGACGGCTGACCGTTCCGCGGCACCACCGCTCCCGCGCGCGCCCGCCCACACCTGCCCGCACCTGCCCGTTCCCGGGACGGAGCGGCTGATCACGCGCGTGGCGAACGGTAGTGACGGCGGCCCCTTCCGCGTACGAGGATGTGACCATGGCTTCCACTCCCAGCAGCGCGCTGCCCCGTCAGGTCGCGGACGCGTACGTCGACGCACTCATCGAAATCGACCCGGTCCTCGGCACCTACCTCGGCATCGCCGAGAGCTCATCCAAGCTCCCCGACTTCTCCCCCGCGGGGCAGCGGGCGCGGGCCGATCTGATGGTCGCCACGCTCGCCCGGCTCGACGAGGCGGAGCGGCTGCCCGGCGCGGACAGCGACGCCGAGCGGCGCTGCGGGCGCCTGCTGCGGGAGCGGCTGACGGCGGAGCTCGCCGTGCACGAGGCGGAGGAGGGGCTGCGCACCGTCTCCAACATCCACTCGCCCGTCCACGCGGTGCGCGACATCTTCCCGGTGACGCCGGTCGGGACGGACGAGGAGTGGGCGGCGGTCGCCGAGCGGCTGCGGGCCGTGCCCGCCGCGCTTGAGGGCTACCGCGAGTCGCTCGCGCTGGGGCTGGAGCGCAAGCTGTACGGCGGCCCGCGCGCCACGGCGACCTTCATCGGACAGCTCACGGAGTGGGCGGGCACGGACCGCGGCTGGTTCGACGAGTTCGCCTCCGACGGTCCCGCCGCGCTGCGGGCCGAGCTGGACACGGCCGCGCGGGGTGCGACGGCCGCGGTGGCCGCGCTGCGCGACTGGATGCGCGACGTGTACGCGCCCGCCGTCGCGGACGCCCCCGACACGGTGGGCCGCGAGCGGTACGCGCGCTGGTCGCGCTACTTCAACGGCACGGACCTGGACCTCGACGAGGCGTACGCGTACGGCTGGAGCGAGTACCACCGGCTGCTCGGCGAGATGCGGCAGGAGGCCGAGCGCATCCTGCCGGGCGCCGGCCCCTGGGAGGCGATCGCCCACCTCGACGAGCACGGCACGCACATCGAGGGCGTCGACGCGGTCAGGGAGTGGCTCCAGGGCCTGATGGACGAGGCGATCGGGGCGCTGGACGGCACCCACTTCGAACTCGCCGAGCGGGTGCGGAAGGTGGAGTCGCGGATCGCCCCGCCCGGCGGCGCGGCGGCCCCGTACTACACCGGCCCCTCCGAGGACTTCTCGCGCCCCGGCCGCACCTGGCTGCCGACGATGGGCGAGACCCGCTTCCCGGTCTACGACCTCGTCTCGACCTGGTACCACGAGGGCGTGCCCGGCCACCACCTCCAGATCGCGCAGTGGACGCACGTCGCGGACCGGCTCTCCCGCTACCAGGCGTCGGTCGGCATGGTCAGCGCGAACGCGGAGGGCTGGGCGCTGTACGCGGAGCGGCTCATGGACGAGCTGGGCTTCCTGCCCGACGCGGAGCGCAGGATCGGCTACCTGGACGCCCAGATGATGCGGTCGACCCGGGTCATCGTCGACATCGGCATGCACCTGGAGCTGGAGATCCCGGCGGACTCGCCGTTCCACCCGGGCGAGCGCTGGACGCCCGAGCTGGCCCAGGAGTTCTTCGGCAGCCACAGCGGACGGCCCGCGGACTTCGTGGAGAGCGAGCTGACCCGCTATCTGTCGATGCCCGCACAGGCGATCGGCTACAAGCTCGGCGAGCGGGCGTGGCTGCTGGGCCGCGAGCGGGCGCGCGCGGCGCACGGCGAGGCGTTCGACGCGAAGGCGTGGCACATGGCCGCGCTGTCGCAGGGTTCGCTGGGCCTGGACGACCTGGTGGACGAGCTGTCCCGGCTCTGAACCGTCCCGGCTCTGACAGTCCCGGCCCTGAACCGTCCCGGCCCTGACCAGGGAGCCGACGGGCCGCGGCTCCGGGGCATGATGGGCGCATGACGACGGGGTTCCTGTTCTGCCACGACCCGCTGCGGGCCGCCCGCACCGACCCCCAGTTCGCCCAGGAGGCGGAGCTGGTACGGGAGTCGGGCGGCACCGTCGCGCTCGTCGACCACGACGCGCTGCTCGCCGGGGACCCCTCGGGCGCGGTGCGGCGGGTGCCGCGCGACTCGGGAGCGTACTGGTACCGGGGCTGGATGGTCCCGGCCGACGCGTACGCCGCGTTGGAGCGGGCGCTCGCGGCGCGGGGCTGCTCGCTGCGGACGGGCGCCGCCGCGTACCGCAGGGCGCACGAACTCCCCGGCTGGTACGGGCGGTTCGACACGCTCACGCCGCGCAGCGTGTGGCGGGCGGGCGCGGAGGGCGCCGCGGACCCGGACGGGCTCGCGGCGCTCGCCGCGCCGCTCGGCGCCGGGCCCGGGATCGTCAAGGACTACGTGAAGTCCCGCAAGCACGAGTGGGACGAGGCGTGCTTCGTCCCCGAACTGTCCGACCGCGCACGGCTCTCGGCCGTGGTGCGACGCTTCGTCGAGCTCCAGCTCGGGGACGGGGCGCTCGCGGGCGGAATCGTCCTGCGCGCGTACGAGGCGTTCGTGCCGGGCGGCGAGGCGCGCGCGTGGTGGGTGGACGGCGAGCCCGTACTGGTCACCGCCCACCCCGACACGCCCGAACAGTTGCCGGGCACGAAGCTCGACGGTCCGCTGCGCGAGGCGGTGCGCGGGCTCGGCTGCCCGTGGGTGACCACCGACCTGGCACTGCGCGCGGACGGGGTCTGGCGGGTGGTCGAGGTCGGGGACGGCCAGGTCAGCGGACTGCCCAGGGGCGCGGACTGGTCCGCGCTGTGCGCGGCGCTGCTGCGGAACGGCGGCTGAGATCCCTTCGGCGCGCCCGGCCGACGGTCAGCGCCTGAAGCCGCCCTCCGAGTCGATGACCTGGCCGGTGATCCACGCCGCCTCGTCGGTGGCCAGCCAGGCGATCAGACGCGCCGGATCGTCCGGCATGCCCCAGCGTCCGGCGGGGAAGCGGGCGGCGACCGCGTCGTAGGCGTCGCCTTCCAGGTAGTCCGTGTCGACCGGTCCCGGGTTGACGGTGTTGACGGTCGCCAGTTCGTCCAGCGCGGTGGCGAGCGTACGGGTCGCCGACGCCAACGCGCCCTTGGCGAGGGCGTACGCGATCTCGTGCGGCATGCCGCCCGCGTTGTCCTGGCCCGAGGTCATCATCAGGACGCGGCCGCCCGGGGTGCCCGCGGGGAGCGCGGCGCGCAGCCTCGCGTACGCCTGGACGAGCAGGACCACCGAGCGGGTGTTCGTCGCCCAGTGCGCGTCCAGCATCCCGGCGTCGATCGCGTCCAGCGTGCCGTCCGAGCCGCTCAGCGCGTGGTTGGCGACCAGGATGTCGATCCGGCCGCCGAGCGCGCCGGCCGCGGTGTCCAGGAGTGCGGCGGGGGCGCCGGGGGCGGTGAGGTCACCGGGGCCGTGGGCGACGGACGCGTCCGGGTCGGTGAGGCAGTCGCGCACTCCCGCGGCCACGGCGTCGGGGGAATCGGCGCCCCAGGGCAGGGCGGCGTCGTGCGGGACGTGGTGGTGGAGGTAGACGCTCGCGCCGTGGGCGGCGAGCCTGCGGGCCACCGCGTAGCCGATGCCGCCCCTGCGGCTGGCTCCGGTCACCAGCGCGGTGCGGCCGCGCAGCGGGAGCGGGTCGCGGCGGAGGTCGGCGGGGGCGGGGTGCGGGAGTCGGGGCATGGTTCGCCATCCTGCTGCCAACAGGGCGCGGCCGCCACCGCATTGCGCTACGACCGCGCCCCGGCCTCAGCAGCCGCAGTCCTCCGCGTCGAGCGGCGCCGTCAGCGGGTCGGCCTCGCGGCGCGCCTCGCCCTCCCAGGTCTCGTAGGCGAATCCCTCCCGCGCCCAGTACTCGAAGCCGCCCAGCATCTCCTTGACCTGGTAGCCGAGTTGGGCCAGCGCCAGGGCGGCGCGGGTCGCGCCGTTGCAGCCGGGGCCCCAGCAGTACGTGACCACGGGGACGGACTTGTCCAGCAGTTGCTCGGCCTGCGCGGGGATGAAGGCGGTCGGCAGGTGGATCGCGCCGGGCACGTGGCCCTGGTCCCAGGAGGCGGTGTTCCTGGTGTCGATCACCACGAAGCCCGGGTCGCCGCCCGCCGCGAGCGCGGACGCCACGTCCGAGACGTCGGCGTGGAAGGCGAGGCTCGCGGCGAAGTGGGCGGCGGCCGCCGCAGGTGCGGCGGGCGGCACCCGGAGCACGGCGTTGGGAGCGGCCGCGGTGGTTGCGGTGGGCTGCGCTGTCGTCGTCATGGCCAAAAATCTACGGTCAATGATCATCCGCTTGAAGGGACGTTCCCCGGCTCATCTCTTGATCTGCCGGGGAATCCCCTGTTGTCTGTCGCCATGACCGACTATTCCCCGGACGCCACGGATTGGCGCATCCTGGCGGCGCTACAGAGCCAGGGCCGCGCCACCTTCGCGGAGCTGGCGCGCGAGGTCTCGATGTCCGCGAGCGCCGTCACCGAGCGGGTGCGCCGCCTGGAGGAGGCCGGGGTGATCTCCGGCTACACGGCGGTGGTCGACCAGGAGCGCCTCGGGCTGCCGATCCTCGCCTTCGTACGGCTGCGCTACCCCAACGGCAATTACAAGCCGTTCCACGATCTGATCGACGCGACGCCGGAGATCCTGGAGGCGCACCACGTCACCGGCGACGACTGCTTCGTGATCAAGGTCGCCGCCCGTTCGATGCGCCACCTCGAAGAGGTCTCGGGGAAGATCGGCGCGCTGGGGTCCGTGACCACCAGCATCGTCTACTCCTCGCCCCTCCCCCGGCGCGCGATCAGCCACTGACCCGGTACGGAGTCAGCGGCCGGTCCGGTACGGGGTCTGCGGCCGGTCCGGTGCGCGGTCAGTCGCCGGTCCCGGACGTGCGGTGCCGCACCGCCGAGCCGTCCCGCTCCTTCACGACCTCCAGCTGAACGGGGATGCGCCGCCGCAGGTCGGCGACGTGGCTGACGATGCCCACGCTGCGGTCCCGCTCGCGCAGCGAGTCAAGCACGTCCAGGACGTCGTCGAGCGTCTGGTCGTCCAGGCTGCCGAAGCCCTCGTCGATGAAGAGCGTGTCGAGGCGTACGCCGCCGGCCTCCTCGGTCACCACGTCGGCGAGGCCCAGCGCGAGGGCGAGCGAGGCGAAGAACGTCTCGCCGCCCGAGAGCGTCGCCGTGTCGCGCTCGCTGCCCGTCCAGGCGTCCACGACGTGCAGGCCGAGCCCGGAGCGCCTGCCGCCGCTGCGGGCGTCGGAGTGCACCAGGGTGTAGCGGCCCGAGGACATCTGCTGGAGCCTGGCCGTCGCCGCGGCGGCGACCTGTTCCAGGCGCGCGGCCAGCACGTAGTACTCCAGGCGCATCTTGCGTTCGTTCTCCGCCGACGTGCCCGCCGTGAGTCCCGCGAGGCGCGCCACGCGGTCGTACTCGGCGCGCAGCGGGCCGAGCCCGTCCGTCTCGCGCAGCGCCCGCCGGGTGAGCCCGTCCAGCTCCGCGCACCGCTCCCGGGCGGCGGCGAGCGCCGTCCCGCCGGCGCGCAGGGCGCTCTCGGCCTCTTCGAGCACGGCGTGCGCCGCCCGCGGTTCGGCTGCGGGCTGTCGTGCGGCCTCCTGGGCGTCGGGGTCGTCGAGCCGGTCGGCGACCGCGGCGGCCTCGGCCTGCCAGAGGTCGATGCGGTGCTGGAGGTCCCGCTGCTCCGGGTCGCCGAGCAGCGTCGCGGCGGCCTGGGCCGGGGTGTCGAACCCGGCCTTGAACGCCGCGTCGGCGAGCCGGTCGTCGGCCTCCTTCAGGCGCCGCGCCGCCTCCTGTTCGCCGCGGACCGCGTCGGCCGCGTCGGTGAGCAGGGCGACCCGGTGCTCCAGCAGAGCGGCGTGGTCGGCCACGCTCCGGCCGCCCGCCCTGACCTCGGCCAGCCCTTCCTCCAGACCGGCCCGTTCGCGCTCAAGCACCTCGCGCCGCTCCGTACGGGCGGCGGTCCTGCGCTCGGCCTGCCGGTGCGCGGCGAGGCGCTGGTCGTGCTCCGCCTCGGCGCGGCTCAGCGCCTCGCGGGCCGCGTTGGTCCCGGCGGCCAGCCGCCGCGCCTCGCCGTGCTCCCGCTCCAACCGCGCGACCAGCTCGGACAGCTCCGCCACGGTCGGTTCACCGCCCGCCCCTACGGACCGGGCGCCCTGTTGCGAACCGCCCTGTGCGCCCGGTCCCGAGGAGGCCGGTTCCGGGTCCCCTTCCGCAGAGGCGGCTCCTGGGCCCCCTTCTGCTCCCGGTTCCGTCGCCAGCGCCAGCTCCCTGGCCGCCGCGTAGTCCTCCCGTACGGCTCCGAGGGCGCGCTCCGCATCGGCCCGCGCCGCGTCCGCCCGCTGGTGCGCCTCGAACGCCTCCTCTTCAGCCGCCCTGTCCACGTGTCCGGCGCCCGCCCGTGCGGGCCGCGGGTGCTCGGCCGAGCCGCAGACCGCGCACGGCTCCCCGGCGACGAGGCCCGTCGCCAGCTCGGCCGCGATGCCCCGCAGGCGCCGTTCCTTGAGGTCGAGCCAGCTCTCGTGGGCGCCGTTGGCGCGCTCGCGGGCGGCGGTCAGCCGTCGTTCGGCGCTCCCGGTCCTGTCGGCCAGCGCGTCGCGCCGGTGCGCGGCGTCCAGCCTCCGGCGGGCCGGGCCGAGGCGCCCCGCCAGGGTCTCGGCCGTGGTCGCCGCGTCCCGGGCCGCGTCGGCCCGCTCCTGGAGCGCCGCCCTGGTGGCCTCCCAGCCCGCGAACCAGCCCTCCGCCTCCCGCAGGAGGTCGTCGTCGGCGCGGCCCTGGCGCTCCAGGGTCGCCAGTTCGGCGCCGATCTCCGCGCTGCGCCGCTCCGCGCGCCTGGCCGCCGCGAGACCGCCCAGCTCTTCGCGCAGCTTGCGCTCCAAGGCCGCCAGCTGTTCGGTCCCCGCATCGGCGAGGGACTCGTGGAGCAGCACCCTGGTGCGCCCGCGCGCGTCCCTGGCCGCCGTGTGGTCCCGGTCCGCCGCCTCGCGCAGCGCGAGCGCGGGTGCGACCCGGTCCGCCCTGCGGGCCCGCTCCAGCCTCTCGGTCAGCGCCTCCCACTCGGGGCGCCGCTCCTCCAGCTCGTCGGCGCGCCGCCGCGCGTCGGCGTACCGCTGCTGGAGCGCCGCCAGCTCGCGCTCCTCCTCCAGCGCGCGCGCTGCCCGCGCCTGCCGCTGCTCCGCCGCGGTCACCGCGCACCTCGCGATGTCGCGCCGCTCGCGCGCGCCCGCCCGCGCCACGGCCGCCCATTCCAGGACGGCCCCGGCGAGCCCGGGGCTGCCGGGCTGCACGTCGGGGAAGGGCTGTTCGGCCGCCGCGGGGCCGCCCGCCTGTGCGATGCGCTGGGCGACCGCGATCAGCCGTTCGTCGCCCGCGCGCACCTCCTGTTCGGCGGCGCGCCGCAGCTCGGCCAGCCGCTCCTCGACGGCGGCGAACCTGCGGGTGTCGAAGAGCCTGCCGAGCAGCTTGCCCCTGGCGTCGGCGTCCGAGCGCAGGAAGCGCGCGAAGTCGCCCTGGGGCAACAGCACCACCTGGCAGAACTGCTCCCTGCTCATCCCCATGAGCTGGTTGATCTCTTCGCCGATCTCCTGGTGGGAGCGGCTCAGCGCGCGCCACTCGGCCGCCTCCGCGTCGTACTCGCGCAGCCAGCTCTGGGCCTTCTCCGTGGTGAAGCCGTCGCCCCGCTTCTTCTTGCGGAGCTGGGCGGGGCGGCGGGTGATCTCCAGGCGGCGCCCGCCGACGGTCAGGTCGAGGACGACCTCGGTGGAGGTGCCGGGCTGGGCGTGGTCGCTGCGCAGTGTGGTGCCGGGGCTCTGCCGGGCGCCGGGCACGGCGCCGTACAGCGCGAAGCAGACGGCGTCGAGGACGGAGGTCTTGCCCGCGCCGGTCGGGCCGTGCAGCAGGAACAGTCCGGCCGACGACAGCGCGTCGAAGTCCACTTCCTGTTCCGCGCCGAAGGGTCCGAAGGCGGTGACGCCGAGCCTGTGCAGCCTCACCTGGTCACCTCGCGCGCCGTCCCGTCGACCCGCACGTCGTCGAAGGCGCCGCGCAGCACCGCGCGCTCGCTCTCGTCCAGACCGCTGCCGCCGCGCACATGGCTCACGAAGTCCTCCGCGATCTGCTGGTCGTCGCGCCCGCGCAGGCGCTGGGCGTACGAGGTGTGGGGGTCGTCCGCGCTCTTCTCGGGGGCGAAGACCAGGCTGAGGGTGCCGGGGAAGCGGGCGGTGAGCCTGGCCATCGGCTCGTCGGGGCGGACGGGGTCGGTGAGGGTCGCCTCGACCCAGGCGACCTCGTGCTCGGCGAGCTCGGGGTCGGCCAGCAGTTCTTCGAGCCGTCCGGTGACGCGGGCGAGGGGGCGGGGCACGGGGCAGTCGATCCGCTCGGCGGCCACCTCGCCGTCCGGGCCGAGGTCGACGAGCCACATGGTCTTGCGGTGCCGCCATTCGGAGAAGGAGTAGGCGAGCGGCGAGCCCGAGTACCGCACGCGGTCGGAGACGCGCTGGCTGCCGTGCAGGTGCCCGAGCGCCACGTAGTCCACGCCGTCGAAGACCCCGGCGGGCACCGCGCTGACGCCGCCGACGGTGATGTCGCGCTCGCTGTCGCTGGGCTCGCCGCCCGCCACGAAGGCATGGGCCAGGACGACGGAGCCGGTGCCGGGCGGACGCTCGGCGAGGTCGGCGCGGACCCGGTCCATGGCCGCCGAGAGCACCGCTTCGTGGTGCGCCTTGTCGACCTTGAACTCGTCGCGGACGAGGGCGGGCTCCAGGTAGGGCAGGCCGTAGAAGGCGACCTCGCGGTCGCCGTCGGGCAGCAGCACGGGCGTGGCGCACCCTGCGGGGTCGGTGCGCAGGTGGATTCCGGCGCGCTCGATGAGGCCCGCGCCGACGCCGAGCCTGCGGGCCGAGTCGTGGTTCCCGGAGATCATGACCGTGGGCACGCCCGCTTCGGCGAGGCGGTGCAGCGCCCGGTCGAACAGCTCGACCGCGGCGAGCGGCGGCACCGCGCGGTCGTACACGTCGCCCGCCACCAGGACCGCGTCCACCTCGTGGGCGCGGACCGCGTCGACCAGGTGGTCGAGGAAGGCGGCCTGGGCGTCCAGCAGGGACACGCGGTGGAAGGACCGCCCCAGGTGCCAGTCCGACGTGTGCAGAAATCTCATGATCCCGAGGTTAACCGGGGCCACTGACACCACGGACGGCTTCCGCTTTTTCAGGGGCGCTCAGATCTTTCCGGGGCGCTCAGGTCTTTCCGGGGCGCCGGTTCTTCCGACGCGCTCAGACGTCGCCGTACGCCTCGCCGCCCAGCTCCAGCACTGCCGTGCCCGCCGTGGCGTCCGCGAGCCAGCCCCTGAACGCGTCGACGTCGGCGTCGGGCAGACCGATCTCGATCGTGACGGCGGCGCCGTACGAGACGTGCCGCACGGCCCGTCCGGTGGACCGCAGGTCGTTCTCCAGCTTTCCGGCCCGCTGGTGGTCGACGGTGACGGTGGCCAGCCGGAAGCGCTGCCTGGTGATCGTGCCCAGCTCGTCCAGCGCCTCGCCGACCACTCCCCCGTACGCCCTGATGAGCCCGCCCGCACCGAGCTTCACGCCGCCGTAGTAGCGGGTGACGACGGCGACGGCGTAGCGCACCTCGCGGCGCAGCAGCATCTGGAGCATGGGCACGCCGGCGGTGCCGCCGGGTTCGCCGTCGTCGCTCGCCTTCTGCACGGAGGCGTCGGCGCCGATCACGTACGCGTAGCAGTTGTGGGTGGCGGTCGGGTGCTCCTTGCGCACGCGCGCGACGAACTCCTGCGCCTCCTCCTCGGTGGCGGCGGGCGCCAGCGCGCAGAGGAAGCGCGAGCGGTTGATCTCGCTCTCGTGCACGCCCGCACGGGCGACGGTCCGGTACTGCTCCTGCATTCCGCCACCCTATGCGCCGTCCCGACGGGACGGTGAATCGGGAATGCCCGGTGCGGGCCTTCCGTTGTCCCGGCATGTACGCAGACGCAGAGACGATCCGCAGGATCCTCAAGGACACCGGCGACACGTGGGCCGTGGTGGGCCTGTCGAACAACGAGGCGCGGGCGGCGTACGGGGTCGCCGACGTGCTCAAGCGCTTCGGCAAGCGGGTGGTGCCGGTCCATCCCAAGGCCGAGACGGTCCACGGCGAACAGGGGTACGCATCCCTCGCCGACATCCCGTTCCCCGTGGACGTCGTGGACGTCTTCGTGAACAGTTCGCTGGCGGGCGCGGTGGCCGACGAGGCGGTCGCGGCGGGCGCCAAGGCCGTCTGGTTCCAGCTCGGGGTGATCGACGACGGCGCGTACGAACGGACGCGCGCGGCCGGTCTGGACATGGTGATGGACCGCTGCCCGGCGATCGAGATCCCCCGGCTGGGCTGACCCGAAGACCCTGCCGTCGCACTTCGCGAACGGCTGGATCGGCGTGGCGGCGAGGACCGGGAAGCAGACGGTGGTGACGCCACGGCTCGGCTCCCTGTCCCTGGAGAACGCCGCGCGGTCCCTGGAGGCCGCCGCGCGGCAGCTGGAAGCGGCCAACTCCGCGGAGTCCCCCCAGCACCTGGAGTTCCGCCAGGTCCGCCGACCACCGGGCGACCGTCCCCTCCTGCCAAGCCCTCTCCGCGGGTCGGCGGGCGGTCTTCCACTCCCTGCTGCGGTCCTGCGCCGTCGAAGCGGTGAGGGCGGGGGCGGTGGCCGGACACGGCCCATGACACACGGATCGGGCATGAGTTCACCTTTTACCCAAGCCCTTCGGAGAGGACAATCCGGTGGGTAGCATCCGGGAACTGCCCCGGCGACCGGAGGACCCGAGCCCACTTGTCCGTGCCCTGCACCACCGAAGAGCTGTTGACGTCCCAACTCCGCGCCCTGGGAGTGACGGAGGGGGGCGTCCTCATGGTGCACGCGTCGCTGCGTGCGCTGGGCCGTCCGACGGGCGGCGCCGACACCGTGCTCCGCGCCCTGCTCGCCGCCGTCGGCCCCACCGGGACCCTGGTGGTCCCCTCGTTCACCACGGACAACTCCGACTCCTCTCCCGAGTTCCGCAAGCGCGTCGCCGGGCTCGACGAGGCGGGCGTCCAGCGGGTGCGGGAGACCATGCCGCCCTTCGACGCGGGATCCACCCCCGCGCCGCTGATGGGCGTCCTGTCGGAGACGGTCCGGCTGTCCCGCGAAGCACTGCGCAGCGACCACCCCCAGACGTCGTTCGCGGCGCTGGGGCCGTACGCGGAGAAGATCGCCTCTGCCCACCGCCCCGACTGCCACCTGGGCGAGGACTCACCACTCGCCCGACTGTACGAACTGGACGCACAGGTGCTGCTGCTCGGCACCGGCTACGACCGCTGTACGGCGTTCCACCTCGCGGAGTACCGGGTGCCCTCGGCGCCGTACCGCAACTACAGCTGTGTGATCACCGAGGGGGGCGCGCGCACCTGGTGGACCTACTGGGACGTCGTGCTGGACGACTCGGACTTCGCGGCGCTGGGCGCCGACTTCGAGCGCGAGGTGCCGGGCGCGGTGCGCGCCGGACAGGTGGGCGAGGCGCACTGCCGGCTGCTGGGCCTCCCGGACGCGGTGGACTTCGCGGTGCGGTGGATGCCCACGCACCGCACCCCGTAGGGCCCGTCGCCGCCTTCCCGTCCGTCGTCGCGTTCCCGTCCGTCGCCGCGTCGCCCTCCGCCGTCCGGAACCGTCCGGGGTCTGTACCAACCCACTGACGGGCGCCCATACTTGCCGCGTGCCGAGCGCACGACGTACGGGGGAGGCATCGCCTTGGGGGAGCTGATTCGTACCGCGGACGGGCGGAGCCTCGCCGTGGAACAGTACGGGAGCCCGCACGGCAGGCCGGTCTTCCTGCTGCACGGCACGCCGGGCAGCAGGCTGGGCCCCGCACCGCGCCCCTCCGTGCTGTACCGGCTCGGGGTGCGGCTGCTCGCCTTCGACCGGCCCGGGTACGGCGGTTCGGACCGGCTGAGCGACCGCAGGGTCGGCGACGGAGCCGCCGACGTCCGCACGATCGCCGACGCGCTGGGGATCAGGGACTTCGCGGTGGTCGGCCGGTCGGGCGGCGCGCCGCACGCGCTGGCCTGCGCGGCGCTGATGCCCGAGCGGGTCACGCGGGCCGCCGCACTGGTCCCCATCGCGCCGCAGGACGCCCCCGGGCTCGACTGGTTCGAGGGAATGACGGAGTCGAACGTACGCGAGTACCACAACGCGGCGGTCGGGCGCCGTCGGCTGACGGCGACCCTCGGCCGGCGCTCCAGGTCCATCACGGCCGACCTCGCCGCGTCCATCGCCGAACTGCGCGACCGGCTCCCCGAGTCGGACCGCACGATCGTCGCCGACGCGGGGATCCAGTCCATGCTGGAGCGGAACTTCGCCGAGGGGCTGCGCAGTTCGGCGGACGGCTGGGTGGACGACGTGATGGCGTTCAGCACCGGTTGGGGCTTCGAGCTCGCGGACATCAGCGCGCCGGTCTACCTGTGGCACGGCGAGGACGACATCTTCGCGCCGGTCCAGCACACCCGCTGGCTGGCCGAGCACATCCCGGGCTCCGAGCTGACGGTGGAGCGCGGTGCCGCGCACTTCGGCGCGCTGCGGGTGCTGACGCGGGTGCTGAGCTGGGCCATCCGCCAGCACCCGCGGCCCTCGACGGCGTCCAGGACGCACTGAGACGACACCGCGGCCCCACGCCCCACGCCCCAGCCTCGAACCGAACCGAACCGAACCACCCGCCCCGTCAGATCTGCTGGGGCTCAAGGTCCCGGCTGACCCGCCGCCGGGCCCTGATCGCGTCGGTCACCGGATGCGTTTCGCCCAGCACGTGCGGCGCGTTGCCCAGCACGTCCTGCCACAGCCGCTGGGCCTCCTCCCCCCGCCCCGCCGCGCGCAGCGTGACCGCGAGGTTGGAGCGGCAGACCAGCACGTCCGGATGGTCGGGTCCGAACCTCTTGCGCAGCCCTTTGATCACCGCCCGCTCCCACTCCTCGGTGCGTTCCAGGTCGCCCAGGTCGCCCAGTGCGTTGGCCAGGTTGATCGCCGCGCAGAGGGCGAACGGATGCTCGTCGCCCAGCGCCCGTGCGAGCGCCGCACGGGCGAACTCCGCGTGCCGCGCCGCCTCGCCGGCCTCGCCGAGCGCCCGCTGGTAGATGGCGGTGTTGCCGATGCACAGCATGGTGAAGGGGTGGTCGGTGCCGAAGGTCGCCCGGTACCCCTCCAGCACCTCGGTGGCCAGTGCGTACGCCTGCGGGTGCTCGCCCGCCACGAACTGGTCGGCCGCGAGGTTGAGTCCGCAGGCCAGCCCTTCGGGGATGGTCGTGCCGTACCGGTCGCGGTAGCGGGCGTAGGTGACTTCGGTGAGGCGCCGCGCCTCCGCGTACTGCCCCGCCTTGCGCAGCGAGACCGCCAGGCTCTTGGCCGTGCGCAGCACCTCGGGCACGTCGGGGTTGAACACCTGCTGGAAGGCGTCGCTCACCTCCCGCAGGATCTGCACGGAGCTGGTGTAGTCGCCCAGCTCCCGCAGGTCGCGCGCGAGGTGCCCCTTGGTGATCAGGGTGTACGGGTGCAGCGGGCCGAGCAGTGCGGTCCTGCGCCGCACGGTGTCGTCGTCGAGCCGCCGCGCGGCCTCGCTGTCGCCGGTCAGGCGGAAGTCGATGGCGAGGTTGTTGGCCGACGCCAGGGTCCTGGGGTGGTCCTCGCCGAAGATCTCCCGGAAGCCCTGGTAGTTCTTGAGGTCCATGGCCAGCGCCTCGTGGAAGCGCCCCAGGGCCCGGTGGTCGGCCGCCACGCTGCCCGAGGTGATCAGGATGCTGGGGTGGCCCTCGTGCAGCACCTCGGTCTGTTTGGCCAGGGTGCCCTCGTCCATCGTCCAGGCTTCCTGGTACTGCCCCTGCGAGCGCAGCACGTTGGCCAGCTCGAAGCGGAGGTTGAGGGTCTGCTTGTCACCGCCGCCGAGCAGTTCGTTGGTCCAGAAGTCGTTGAGCTGGACGCCGAGGGAGCGGGCGCTGTGCAGGTCGCCGCGCTTCCACAGGTAGCGGATGCGGTCGACGAGCAGTTGGCGCGGCTCCTCCTCGTCGCAGGTCCTGACGTTGGAGGGGCCCAGGTGCGGCCAGATCAGCTCGAACTTGGGCCAGTTGGCCGGGTCGTCCACGGAGCCCTCGGGCGGTCGTGCCTCGGCGAGGATGCGGTGCACCTCGTGCATCGTCTCCTCCTGCTCGGACTCGCTGAGCCCGGAGCGGACGGCCGCCTGGACGAGCCGGTGGACCTGGATGCTGTTGTCGGCGGGGTCCACCTTGGCCAGGGCGAAGCGGTTCAGCGCCTGGGTGACCTTGCCCAGCATGTAGCGGTCGCGCAGGTCGGCGTCGTACGGCAGCAGAGCCTTGATCATCGAGTCGCTGCCGATGAGGCTCATGGAGATCGGCTCGGCGGCGAAGAACGAACAGAGCTCCAGCAGCCGGGCGGCGGCCTTGGACTCCTGGCGCAGCCGCGCGATGGAGATGTTCCAGGTCGCGCCCACCGACTCGGGGTACTCGACCGCGTTCATGGCCTCCTTCACGGAGAGGACCTTGGTGCCGTGCTCCTTGAGCTGTTCGACGTACTCGTCGACCGGGGTCGCGGTCGCCTCCAGCCAGGCCGCCGCCACCTCGATGGCCAGCGGCAGGTCGCCCACCGCGTCGGCGACCCGGTCGGCGTCGCGCACGTGCAGCCCCGACACCCTGCGGCACAGCAGTTCGACGCTCTCCTCGCGGGTGAAGACCTCCACCTCGACGGGCTGCACCAGGGGCGAGGTGGGTTTGGCCCGGCAGGTGACGAGGACGTGCCCGTAGACGCCCTCGGGCAGGGGCCCGGTCTCGTCGGGGAACGTCTCCAGCGCCCGGTCCAGGTCCTCGACGTTGTCGAGGATCAACAGCCAGCGGGCGTACGGCGCGCCCTCGCGCAGCGCCTGGAGCGCGGACCTCGCCGCCTCCGCCACGTCGCCGCCGCCGCCGAGCTTCATCCGCCCGGCCAGTTCGGCGAAGGAGGGCACGACCATGTCGGGCTGTTCCACCTCGATCCACCAGACCAGGTCGTAGTCGGCCTTGAAGCGGTGCGCGTACTCGCGTACGAGCTGGGTCTTGCCGACGCCGCCGAGCCCGTACAGCACCTGGGGCATCCGCTGTTCCGACGGCGCGTCCCCGCCCAGTTGGTTGCGGAGCCTGTCGAGGACGGAGGCGCGGCCCGTGAACCACTTGTAGCGGGGCCTGACGTTGTTCACCTGCGGGCTGGTCTCGGGGAACCTGACGGCCGCGGTGCCGATGCCGGGCGTGCCCAGCGCTTCGGTCCTGTCGAGTCCGGTGAGCAGTGCGCGGACCGCGCCCGCCTCGTCCAGGCGCACCAGGTCGATGAGGCCCCGTCCGGTGTAGGGGTGCGCGAGGCGGATGTCGCTGACCCGTACGGGCGTCACCCGGGGCCTCCCCTCGCCGCCCAGGCCCGCGACGGCCTCCCAGGCTCCCCTGGCGGTACGGGAGTTGATGAACGACTGGGAGACCACGCCGAGCACGTGCGCGTCCGCGGCGTCGTCCCGTCCCTCGCCCGCCTCGCCCGGCGTGCGGACGTCGACCGGTTCGACGGGGAAGCCCGAGCGGGCGAGCACGTCGGTGAGCCAGTCGGCCCACATGCGGTCCTCGGACACGTAGTAGAGCAGCAGCTTGGAGAGCTGGGCGGGGCGGCGCCTGGTGTAGGCGTGGACGTACTGCATGCGCTTGGGCTCGCCCACCGGCGGCAGGCTGGTGATCCGGCCCTCCGTGACGACGGAGGTGAGGCGTTCGCAGGAGGTCAGCATGGAGCTGGCCACCTTGGGCGCGTCGCCGAACGCGGCGAGGATCTCCTCGTACGCGTAGAACGGGCGGTACGGGATCTCCACCGAGCCCCAGTACTCCGCGAGTTCCTCCCCCTCCAGGCCGAGCGGCAGCCCGGTGAAGCGCTCCCTGGCAAGCGCACGGCCCGCGTCGACCTTGTCCTTCTCGCCGTAGTCGATGCGCATCGCCACCGGCAGGATGCGGATGCCCCGGTCCCGGTAGCGGTCCCCGATGTCGTGGGCGACGGCCGCCGCGCCCTCGATGCTCTGGTCGCTGAGCGTGAAGCAGACGACGAGGGTCTGCGGCATCTGTACGGTGCAGATGTCGGCGAGGTCGCTGAGTCCCGTACGGCTGTCGATGAGGGTGTAGTCGTAGTAGCGCTGCATGTCGGCGCGCATCGCGTCGAAGAACTGGCCGCCGCCGTAGCTGGCGTAGAAGAGGTCCCAGTCCATGTTGCCGACGATGGAGTAGTCGCGCTGGCGCTGCCCCGCGGAGAGGAAGTCGAGGCTGCCGCCTTCCGGGAAGGGCCAGTTGACGGACATGGCGTGCGGGCGCACCCGGGCATAGGAGCGGTGCCAGTCGGGTGCGCGTCCCGGGACCTCTCGTAACGCCTCCTGTCGGTAGTCGTCGATGAGGTTGATGAGCCCGGGGGTGGCGCGGAGCAGGACGGGGTCGAGGAAGGGGTGGAAGAAGCGGTGCAGGCCGGGTGCTTCGAGGTCCCAGTCGACGGTCAGGACGCGGTGGCCGTTGGACGCGAGGATCCAGGCGACGTTGGCGAGCGCCATCGTCCGTCCCGTGCCGCCCTTGTACGAGTAGAACGTGATCACGGTGCCATTGCGATCGGTCATCGAGATGCCCTCCGTCAGTCCCGCTCGTCGACGCGGCGGCCGAGGTCCTCCGGCCCCCTCACCCGGGGTCGTGCGCTCGGCTCCCCCTCGGGGGGATAGGTCTTGGCGTGTGCGGCGTAGTAGTCGGCGGCCTGCCGCACGGCGGCCGGTAACTCGGTCCCGAACGCGGGAAGGTTGGGGATGCCGCCGTTGACGGACCGGTGTCCCGAGCCCTCGGCGGTGCGCGGTGCGAGCAGGCTCTCGGTGAGCGACCTCAGCTCGGCCTCGCGTCCGGGCGGTACCGGGTCGTCGGCGTTCCACGGGACCATGACGCTGATCCAGGGGCGCTTGCGGGAGCAGAGCCGGTGCAGGATCTCCCTGCGCTGCGGGGAGTCGAGCGCCCAGCGGTCGAGCAGCAGCAGTCCGGGAGCCCGGGGCGGGCCCGCCTCCAGCATCCGCTCGGCGTCCCACTCGAAGTCGCCCACGTGGACCTGGTAGTTGAGGTTGCCGACCAGGGACGCGGCGTGCTCGCTCAGGGGTCTGGTGGAGTGCGGGTGGTACGGGTTCCAGTCCTGCGGCAGCTGTCCGTAGCAGTCGGCCGACCGGTCCTTCGGCAGGTCGGCGCGCGAGCAGGCGAGGACCGTCACGTCGAACTGCCGGGAGTGCCCGCCGAAGGAGCTGGGCAGCGACTCGTACTGGCGCAGGGGCTCGCTCTCCTCCAGGGCGCTCTCGCGGGCCACCCGTACGATGCGCTTGGCGAGCTGGTAGACCGCCTTCTCGTACTCCTTCTGGAAGTAGGAGAGTTTGATCAGTCCGTAGAAGCCCTCGTCCGCGTAGTCCCTGCCGAACTCCTCGTGCTGGAACTGGAGGTCCTTGGCCGGCTGCGGGAGTTCGGCGGGGGCGACCGGGACCCAGAGGGCCGGAATGATCGCGCCGGGGGACCTGCCGTAACTGCGCACCTGTTGATCGGCCTGCCGCTGGGAGAACACCCACCACTCCCGGCCGCACTGCTCGCTCTCGAAATAGCGGGGCGAATACAGGGGGATGAAGACCTTGCAGCGGGCCAGCATCTCCGAGAGCCGGTCCGGCCATTTCTCCCCGACGTGCATCCCCTGGTCCATGAACCCCGCCTGCACCCCGGGAGGCAGCGTGGTCATCTGCAGGATGTCCGCGCACAGGTCCGTGTACAGCTTCTTCACCCAGGCGTTGGGATCAGCGTCTCCCGGGTCATTCCTGGGAGTGTGGGCATAGCTCAGGAAGAAATACGGATTCCTGTCGCCGCCGGACGTAACAAAATCCGCCAAGGCCGTCCCCCCGGCTCACTGTCGTTGGCTTCCCAGTGTAGGAAGCGCTCCTTCTCCCGGGGAACAGAACGAACACATCGTTCCCGCCCGGTTTTCCCCGGGCCGGGTTCGGACACGGACGGTCAGCCGTCGCCCTCCGCCCGTCAACTACCGTTTCCGGCTGTCTTTTATTGATCGTCTATTGATCGTCAATGGATACGGTCGCTCTCCCAGGCCCTGCGGTGCCGCAGGGCGGCGGCCCGGCCCTCCGCCCGTGCGCGCGGGTCCACCGGCACGGCGAGCCGTTCCCCGACGGCGGACCGCATGCCGGCCACGAAGCGCTCGCCCTCTGCGGTGAGGGAGCCCGATCCGGCCAGCGTCTCGACCGCCTCGGCGGTCTGGTCGCGCCAGCGGGCGAAGTGCGCGGCGGCTTCCAGGGCCGCCGCTTCCTGCCGGGCGCCCGCCCCCGGCCCGGCGTACGCGCCGCCCCGCGCCTCCGCGCCACCGCCCCCGCCCCCGCTCGCGCCGCCGCCCTCGGCCTGGCGCTGACGGGCGAGCCAGAAGTCGATCACGGCGAGATGTGCGTACGTCCCCTGGAGCAGCCCTTCGAGCGGCCTCGGGTCGGGCCGCCACGGCGCGTAGAACAGGCGTTCGTCCGACGGGTCGAAGAGGTCGACCAGGTCGAGTACGGCGCCCAGTTTGACGTGCTGGAACTCATGGACGATCAGCGAGGCGAGCACCTCGGGCGACGCGGGCCGCGCGATGCCCACGGCCCCGAAGGAGTGCCGGGCCGCGGCACTGACGTCGAACCCGTCGGACGCGCACAGCGGCGTGATGGCGCGCAGTCCCGCGGCCACGCCCGGCGCGTAGCCGGGGAGCCGGTGGCGGATCCACTCCCAGGCCGCGGCGGCCTCCCGCGCCCAGGCGCGGCACCCGTCCGGGGTCAGGCGCGGGGCGGGGGGCCACTCGTGGACGTCGCGCCAGGGGTCGGTGTCCTCCAGGACGAGGGGCCAGCCGTCCGGCCCGATCCGGCGCAGGGGCTGCCAGACGCCGATCCCTCCGACGCTGTCGGCACGGTCGTCCTTCCACCGTACGCGGGTGAGGAGTTCGCCACCCGGGCCCAGGACCCGGAATCCGGCACCGTCCCCGGCAACGGACACCTCGCCGTACGCTCCCGGCTCCCCCTCCGTGTCGTCGAGCCACAGGGCGCCGAGGGTCGGCAGGCGCAGCACTCCGTCGTGGACGGGGACGGTGACGAGGCCGTCGTGGCCCGCGTGCAGGGCGGCAGCCGCAGCGACCTCGGCGAGCCCCCGCCGCGTCGACTCCCCCGTCGCGTCGCCCTCTTGGAGGCAGCGGACCATCCAGGGCCTTACGTACGGATGGGCCAGGACGCGGTCCACGGAGCCCGGCGCCGACGCGTCGAGCTCCACGAGCAGTTCCCAGGCGGCCGCGCCCGGGGAGGCGGCGGCCGACCTGCTGCGGGCCCACACCTCGGCCAGCAGGTCGCGGTTGATCTGGAGCTGCCGTTCGGCGAGCCGTTCGACGGTCTCCCCGCCGCCCAGTCCTGTGGCGAGTTCGGCCAGTTGGGCGTCGGTGATGTCGGGCTCCCGGGCCTGGGGGGAGGGGGCGGTGCGGTTCCTGATGTCCTCGACGAGTGCGAGGAGGTCGGGGCAGAAGACGGACGGGTTGTCGAAGCCGCTGCCGTCGCCGCGGTACCGGTGGGCGTAGAGGCCGCCGCCGCAGAGGTGCACGACGGGGCAGGCGCGGCAGGTGGCGCAGAGCCCCCGGAGGCCCTGCCTGCGGGCGGCCGTGCCGGGGTGGGCGGCGACCTCGTCGAGCGAGTGGGTCCACACGTCCATGCCCGTGGCGGGCGCGCCGTCGTAGGCGGTCTTGAGCGAGTCGGCCTGTTCGTAGCTGCCGTCCGTTTCGATGACCACCACGTCGGCGGGGGCCAGTCCGAGCGATTCGGTGAGGCTGCCGCCGCCGCGCAGGGTCAGGTCGACCGACTCGAAGAGCCGTACGGGCACGGGCCGCCCCTGCCCGTCCCAGCGCCGGTGGACGGCGCCCAGCCAGTCGGCGTACGGAGTGGGGCCCGCGCCCTCGGGTCTGGGCGGCGGCGCGTCCCACGTGGCGTGCGGCAGCAGGAAGTCCACGCGGGGCGGATCGAGCGCCACCAGCGCGTCGTAGACCGCGTGCGGGTCGCTGCGGACGTCCACGGTGCAGAGCAGTCCGGCGAACAGGTGGCGGTAGCGCGGCCTGTTGAGCAGCGCCACCGCCCGGAGCGCCTCGTCGTGGCCGCCGCGCCCGTCCGCGCACCCGCGGTGGCGCTCGTAGGCGGCCCGGTCGCCGTCGAGGGACACGCCGACCTCGACGCCCAGTTCGGCGAAGAGGTCGCAGAAGCGTTCGTTCAGAAGGGCGCCGTTGGTGCGGATGCCGATGTCGAGGGGGGCCACGGGGCCGACGGAGGAGTGCAGTTCGGCGACGACGGCGCGCAGCCCGGCCCGGCCCGCGCGCAGCGGCTCGCAGCCGTGGAGCACGATGCGCACCGCCTCCGGCCGGTGCGCAGCGGCGTGTTCGGCGATCCTGCGCGCGACGACGGCCGCGGTGCGCGGGGACATCGCCAAGGGGCGGCCCGCCCGGCTCCGGTCCGCGTGCTCATGGACGGATCGGTGGCCGCAGGCGAGATCACACCTGCTGTGGACCTTGAGGACGAACTGACTCAGTGAGGGCCCCCGTGCCGGCGGGGGTTCCGGTGGAGGAGCGGACCGACCCATGGCGGTGCAGTCGGGGCGTCAGATGCAGATGGCGATCTGGACGAACGCTACGGGAATCCGGCCCGGCCCCCTGTCGGCGGAAGGGGGCGACGGGACGGGGTCGGGCATCCCTGCCGACGATCCCCCTCTCCGTGCGGCCAGTTCCGCCAGGGGCACGCGCTCCGGACCGAGCGGCCCGGGAACCGTCGCCTGCGTGGTGGCCGTTGCGACGAGGGAGGTGTTTCCCACTGCGGGTCCCTTACCTTCATTTCAGCCCAAGCCGTCAGGACCAGGCACTGCCGAGTCCCGAAGGGCTCGGGTGATGTGCGTCTTCTTCACAGGGGTGTCGGACACCCCCATGCGCGAATCATCCACCACGATTCCCCCACGGTCTCCCGGGACCCTCCGCCGTTCAGCCGCAAGGGCGTTCTGGCCCGGGGACACCTGTCAGCAGGCAAGGCATGGTCGCTAGGCCACCGTATGGCTGACTCCGCAAACCCACTACCTATTCACCCAAATGAGTGAAGACCTTCCGCTAAATCGACGCATCGCCCCGGCCCGGCCGGGAAAACGGCCCTCGGACCGGGTTCAGCCGCCGAGCCCCGCGAGCACCACGGCGCCGGGCAGCCCCGCGAAGACCTTGCCCGGCACGATCAGCTTGCCGCGCCGCCTGCCGCTGCCGATCAGCACCCACGGACGGTCGGTGACGGCGGGGTCGACGAGCAGCGGCCAGTGCGCGGGCAGCCCGATGGGCGTGATGCCGCCGTACTCCATGCCCGTCTCGCCGACAGCGGTCTCCACGGGCGCGAAGGACGCCTTGCGGGCGCCGAGTTGCTTGCGTACGGCTCCGTTGACGTCCACCCGGGCGCGGGACGGGACGAGGCAGGCGGCGAGGGTGGTTTCGCCGCCCCTCTTGCCCGCGATCACCACGCAGTTGGCGGAGACGTCGAGCAGTTCGGGGCCGTAGCGCTCGACGAACGCGTCGGTGTCGGCGACCGCGGGGTCGCTGTCGACGTAGACCAGCCGGTCGGCGGGGACGTCTCCGCTCCAGTCGCGGACGGCCGCGGCGACCGGGGCGGTGAGTTCGTCGAGGCAGTCGAGGGCGGGGCGTACGTCGTCGAAGCTGCCGATGGGAGCGCGCATGCGCGTCACGCTAACAACGCCCCGTCCTGCGGCGCCAAGACGTCTCAGCGTACGGGCGGCACGGAGACGGCCATCGTCATCTCCAGCACTTCGGAGCCCTGATTGCCGTACACATGGGGGACGTCGGCCTCGAAGGAGGCGGACGCGCCCGCGGGCACGAGGTGCTCGACGCCGTCGACGGTCAGGGTGAGAACGCCCTTGGTCACGTGGATGAGTTCATGGGTGCCGGGCGGATGCGCGTCCGAGCCGCTGCTGTCGCCGGGGGCGACGTGCCAGTGCCACAGCTCCAGCGGCCCCGGCGCCTCTGCGCCGACGAGCAGCGAGTGGTGGCTGCCCGCCTCGGTGTGCCAGAGCCGCACCGCCTGCTCGGGCCTGACGATCCTGACCTTGGGGCCGCGCTCGTAGTCGAGCAGGGTCGTGATGCTGACCCCGAGGGCGTCGCCGATCTTCACGACCGTGCCGACGGAAGGGTTCGTCCGCGCCTGCTCGATCTGGATGACCATGCCCCGGCTCACCCCGGCGCGCGCCGCCAGGGCGTCGAGGGTGAATCCCCGTTCAGTGCGCCAGCGCTTGACGTTGCGGGCGAGCGACTGGGTGAGCAGTTCCAGGTCCGACACATTCCGTCCAATATTTTGAATGACAGAGTTCAAGCCACAGCACTACGGTGTGCTGCACTCCAACGTTCAACACACTGTACTGCGAGGCTCCGCATGACCGCACTGTTCGCCCTGGCCACCAGTCTCCTCTGGGGCCTCGCCGACTTCGGCGGCGGGCTCCTCACCCGCAGGATCCCGGCGCTCACCGTGGTCGTCGTCTCGCAGACGCTCGCCGTGGCCGTGCTCGGCACGGTCGTCGTCGCCACGGGCGGCTGGAGCGAGGCCGGGCCGCGGCTCTGGTACGCGGTGGCGGCGGGCGCGGTCGGCCCCGCGGCGATGCTCTGCTTCTACAAGGCGCTGGCGCTCGGTCCGATGGGGGTGGTCTCGCCGCTCGGTTCGGTCGGGGTCGCGGTGCCGGTCGGCGTGGGCCTGGTGCTCGGCGAGCGTCCCGGGGTGCTCCAGGTCGCGGGCGTCGCGGTCGCCGTGGCCGGGATCGTGCTGGCGGGCGGGCCCGAGCTGCGCGGGGCGCCGGTGCGGCGGCAGGCGATCGTGCTGACGCTGGTCGCCGCGTTCGGGTTCGGCGCGGTGATGGCGCTGATCTCGGAGGCCTCGTCCTCCGTCACCGGGCTGTTCCTCGCGCTGTTCGTGCAGCGGGTCACCAACGTGGCGGTCGGCGGGGCGGCGCTGTACGCGTCGACGAAGCGGGGCGGCGCGGTGCTGCCCGCGCGGGAGCACGGCGGGGTGCGGCTGATCCGCTCCTCGCTGCCCGCCCTGGCGTTCGTCGGGCTCGCGGACGTCGCCGCCAACGGCACGTACGCGATCGCCGCGCAGAACGGTCCGGTCACGGTCGCCGCCGTACTCGGCAACCTCTACCCCGTCGTCACGGTCCTCGCCGCGCTGGTGCTGCTCAAAGAGCGGCTGCGCACGGTCCAGGCGGCGGGGGCGGGGCTCGCACTGGTCGGCACGGTCCTGCTCGCGACGGGGTGAGTGCCGGCCGCGGCGGTCACCCGGCGTCGGCCTCCCACTCCGCGAGGGCCAGCAGCTGCTCGGGGGTGACCCCGTCCGGGATCGGTACGGGAGCCGGGGTGCGCAGGGGCGGCTGCCAGCCGAGCTCCGGGTCCCAGCTCCGCACGACCTTGGCGGGCGCGCCCGCGACGACGGCCCGGTCGGGCACCTCGCCGCGCACCACGGCGCCCGCGGCCACCACCACGTTGCGGCCGAGCCGCGCGCCCGGCAGGATCACCGCTCCGGTGCCGATCCAGCAGCCGGGGCCGATCTCCACCGGCTCCATGCGCGGCCACTGCTTGCCGACCGGCTCGTGCGGGTCGTCGTAACTGTGGTTGGTGGACGTGACGTACACGTAAGGACCGAAGTAGCAGTCGTCCCCGATGGTCACCGTCGTGTCGGCGATGACGTGGCTGCCGCGGCCGAGCACCACGCCGTTCCCCAGGCGCAGTATCGGCTCGGGGCCGAGGTCCAGATCGGGCATCATGCCCGCGGTCAGCGTGACCTGCTCGCCGATGACGCAGTGGTCGCCGAGGTGGATCCACGGCTCGCCGAAGACCGTGCCGAGCGGGAACGCGAGCCTGCTGCCCGTACCGAAGGAGCCGAACCGCAGCCGTCCGGGCCGCTCGGCCGTCACCGACCCGGCCTGCTGCACCCACCGCCAGCCCCGGTGCACCGCCCTGGTCACGGCGCGGCGCCGCCAGGCGTCCAGGGCGGCGAGGGATGAGAACGTGTTTCTGTTCTTCGGCACGCGCTCACGTTACTCAGCGGTTGCTCAGGCACCCCTCGCGCCGAGCTGTGATGTTCATCCCTTACGGTTCCCCTGGCGCGACGCGGCGACACGGAACAGCGAGGAGCGAGTCATGGCAGAGCGGGCGTTGATCAGGGGCGTGGGCGGCAAGCGGCCCGAAATACACCCCGGTTCCTTCACCGCGCCGACCTCCGTGGTGGTCGGCGAGGTGACGCTGGCGGAGGGCGCGAGCGTCTGGTACCACGCGGTGCTGCGCGCCGACTGCGGCCCGATCGTGCTGGGCCCCGACAGCAACATCCAGGACAACTGCACGGTCCACGTCGACCCGGGTTTCCCCGTCACGGTCGGCGCCCGCGTCTCGGTGGGCCACAACGCGGTGCTGCACGGCTGCACGGTGGAGGACGACGTCCTCATCGGCATGGGCGCGACCGTGCTCAACGGCGCGCACATCGGAGCGGGTTCGCTGGTGGCGGCCCAGGCCCTGGTCCCCCAGGGCATGCGGGTCCCGCCGGGCTCCCTGGTGGCGGGAGTCCCCGCGAAGGTCCGCCGCGAACTGACGGAGGAGGAGCGCGAGGGCATCAAGGTGAACGCGGCGATGTACCTGGGCCTGGCAAAGGCCCACGCAGAGGACGCCTGAGCCAAATCCCCCCGCGCCCCGACAGGGGCGCGGGGCCGTACCCGATGTGCGGCTCCGCCGCGCGGGCGCGAGTACGGCTGCGCCCCGACAGGGGCACGGGACTGTGTCCGATGTACGGCTCCGCCGCGCGGGCGCGAGTACCAGGCGCACCCCGACAGGGGCGCGGGGAACTGCGCGAGAGTGGGGCACACGCCGCACCGCCCCACCCACCCCGGGCAACGAGGCCCGCAAGGAGCGCGCCCCGCCCGAACGCGCCTACTCCGAGGCCGAAGCGGTCACCGCAGGAGCCCCGCCTCCAGCCCCAGAGACCCCGGCGCCCTCCAACGCCCCCGCCTCCATCTCCGCGGCAGCCTTCTTCGCCCGCTGCTTGAGCACCAGCATCGAGGTCAACCCGATGAGCACCGCCAGCACGAGCCCCAGCCAGGAGAACCGCTTCAGCCACGACTCGGCCACCACGCCCACCGAGTAGATGACGGCCGTCGTGCCGCCCGCCCAGAGGATCCCGCCGAGCACGTTCGCGATCAGGAACTTCCAGTACGGCATGCGCAGCACCCCCGCGAGGGGCCCCGCGAAGATCCTCAGCAGCGCCACGAAGCGGCCGAAGAAGACCGCCCACATGCCCCACTTCTGGAAGGACCGCTCCGCCATCGCGATCTGCACGGGCCCGCAGTGCTTGGGGAACTTCCCGCCGAGCCAGGCCAGCAGCGGCCGGCCGCCCCTGCGCCCGATGGCGTAGCCGATCGAGTCGCCGATGATGGCACCGGCGGACGCGCACGCGCCGAGCACGTACGGATTGATGTCGCCGTGCTGGGACGCCAGCAGCGCGGAACTGACCAGGACGATCTCGCCGGGCAGCGGAATGCCCAGGCTTTCGAGGCCGATGACCAGACCGACGAGGAGATAGATGCTGACCGGCGGGATGGTCTCCAGCCACTGGTCAATGTGCAACGCCGTGCCTCCAGCTTCGAGGGGCAATCGCCCCTGTGCGCCCCCCTGGACGCACGGCGGGCAAGCCTATCCCGCTCGTCAGCCATGATCGGCAGCGAAGACACGGCGCACACCGCTCACCGCGCGAAGCGCACGCACACGCACACCCACGGGCACACCCGTACCCGCACCCCGGCGTCAGTCGTTCGGCCGCAGCGTCCAGACGACGGTCACCTCGGTCGTGACGGCCCCGTCCCCACGGGTGACGGCGACCTCGACCGGGAACTCGGGCCGCTTGCCCGCGTCCAGCTCCGCGACGACGTCGGCGATCGGACGGCCCAGCGTGGCGGTCGCGACGACATCGCCCCTGGCGATCTTCTTGAAGGCGGTCTGCGCGGTGACGGGCAGCGGCACGGCGCGCCCGAGCTGGTCGCCGAAGGCCGCGAGGACGATCGCGCCGCTCGCGGACTCCGCGAGGGTGAACATCGCGCCGGCGTGCGGGCCGCCCACGTGGTTGCGGTACTCGGGCTGGTCGGGCAGGCGCAGGACCGCGCGCTCCGGGGTGGTCTCCAGGTATTCCAGCTTGAGGGTCTTCACCATGGGCACGGTCTCCGCGAGGAGCTCGCCGATGGACTTCTGTTCGAGGCTCATGGCCGCGATGTTACCCACGAGTAGTGGATTGTGACCATCCCCTGACAGGGGCGGACGTGACCCTCGCGCGCCGCCCCCTCTATGGTTACTCGCCATGTGGCCAGGACAGCAGCCGCCCGGGGGCGAGCAAAACCCGCAGAACCAGAATCCGAACCCGTACCAGCAGCCGGGGTACCAGCAGCAGCCGAATCCGTACCAGCAGCCGGGACAGCCGTCCGGGCAGCCCGCCGGTCAGCCCGGCTACCCGCAGCAGGGCTACCAGCAGCCCAACCCGTACCAGCAGCCGACCGTCCCGCAGTACGCGGTGCCGGGCCCCGCGGTGCCGGGCCCCCCGGCCCCGCAGCCGCCGGACGACAAGAAGAAGACGACGGTCATCGCGGTCGTCGCCGGTCTCGCGGTCCTCGCGACCGCGGGCATCACCGGCTTCGTCGTCCTCGGTGACGACGGCGACGGCAAGAAGACCACCGCCGACAAGAAGCCCTCGGCCTCCGCCACCCCGAAGCCCGGCGGTGGCGGCGAAGGCTCGGCCCCGCCGGTCGACAACCCGCGCGACGGCTCGGGCAACGCCAAGCCGACCGTCGAGGGCTGGAAGGTCGTGACCAACCCGAAGTACGGCACCCAGTTCGACGTGCCGCCGGACTGGACGTTCAAGGGCAGCGGCTGGCTCACCGGCTTCGAGGACGAGAAGAAGGGCGACGGCTCCCCCGTCGTCTCGATGACGGCTCCGGCCCACCTCAAGCCCAAGTGGTGCCAGGTCGACGACGACCGCGACGGCAAGCTGGACGACTACAGCCTCGCCGGCGTCGGCACCAAGGGCGGCCAGGGCGCCAAGAACACCGCGGAGGGCGCCACCAACGAGGCGGAGACCTGGACGTTCGCGGCGTTCGCCCAGAACGTGCCCAAGGCCAAGCTGCGGGCCACGATCAAGACCGTCAAGGCCAAGCCGTACACCACGAAGTCCGGCCTCACCGGTCACCTCGCCTCGGCCTCGGCGTCCAACCTCCAGCACAAGACGAAGTGCGACACCGACGGCAAGGCGTACGCCTTCACGTTCAAGAACAAGAAGGGCGACTTCAGCACCTGGGTGCTGTACGCCAACACGAACGTCAAGGACGAGTACTCCGAGGAGAAGGTCCTGGAGATCCTGAACACCCTCAGGCTCACCGGGGACATGCCCACCGGCTGACCCTCGTCGACCCGTGACCGCCCGGCGGTCACCGGGCCCGCCCAGTGCCACTGCCGGTTTGGCAAGCCGGGCCCGCGGCAGGGATAGTCCCCCGGGTGACTTCCGCCGCCCCCCGCCGCCGACCGATGCGCCGCCCCCTGTGGGCGGGCCGCAACTACAGCCTGCTGACCGCCGCCGCGTTCGTCACCAACCTGGGAGCCCAGGGTGCGTTGATCGCGGCGGCGTTCGCGGTTCTGGACGCGGGCGGGAGCGCGGGGGACGTCGGCCTCGTGGCGGCGGCCCGCACCCTTCCCCTGGTGCTCTTCCTGCTGATCGGCGGGGCGGTCGCGGACCGGCTGCCGCGGCACCGCGTGATGGTCGCGGCAAACACCCTCAACTGCGTCTCGCAGGCGCTCTTCGCCTACCTGGTCCTGACGGGCGACGCACAGCTGTGGCAGATGATGCTGCTCACCGCGCTCGGCGGCACGGGACAGGCGTTCTTCGCCCCCGCGTCCGAGGGCATGCTGCTCTCCACCGTCAGCGGCGAGCACGCCGGGCGCGCGTTCGCCCTCTACCGCATGGCCGTGCACGGCGCGGGCATCGGCGGGGCGGCGCTCGGCGGCGCGCTGATCGCCGTGATCGGGCCCGGCTGGGTACTCGCCGTGGACGCTGCGGCCTTCGCGGTCGCGGGCGCCCTGCGGGCCTTCCTCGACGTCGGCCACGTCCCGCCCCGCGAGCCGGGCGGCGGGATGCTCACCGATCTGCGCGAGGGCTGGCAGGAGGTCGTCGGCCGCCCCTGGCTGTGGAGCATCGTGCTGCAGTTCGCCGTCGTCAACGCCGTCGTCGGGGCGGCGGAGGCGGTGTACGGCCCGCTGGTCGCCCGCGACGACCTGGGCGGACCGGCGCCCTGGGGCCTCGCGCTCGGCGCCTTCGGGGTGGGCACGGTCTGCGGCGCGCTGGTCATGATGCGCTGGCGGCCCCGCAGGATGCTGCTCGCGGGGACGCTCTGCGTGCTGCCGCTGTCGCTGCCGTCGGCCGCGCTCGCGGTGCCGGTGCCGGTCGCGGTGCTGGTGGCGGTGATGTTCGTGACCGGCATCGCCATCGAGGTGTTCGGCGTCTCCTGGATGACCGCGCTGCACCAGGAGATCCCCGAGGACAAGTTCTCCCGGGTGTCCGCGTACGACTGGCTGGGATCGGTCGCCATGCTGCCGCTGGCCACCGCGCTGGCCGGACCCGCCGAGAGCGCCTTCGGGCGCGACACCGCGCTGTGGGGGTGCGCCGCGCTGGTGTTCCTGCTGACCGTCGCGGTCCTGTTCGTCCCGGACGTCCGCAACCTCACGCGCCGTTCGGAGGGCTCGGTGCTCGCCGTCGGAGCGGACGTCAAGGAGTCGGACGGTGCCCCGGTGGAGGTGCCGGACAGCGCCCTGGTGGAGGTGTCGGACAGCGCCCCGGTCCGGGCCTCCGTCTCAGCCGATGCCGAAGGCCCCGGAGGGCGGCAGGGGTGAGTCGACCGCGTCCTCGTCCCGTACCGCCGTCGCGCCTTTGATTAGGCGGCGCAGCGCGGCGCCGTGCTCGACGCGGGCCGGGAAGGCGTCGGACGCGGTGCGCCTGGCCAGCGCCGCCGTGTCGATCTCGCGGCGCGAGGCGACCAGTACGACGTTGCCGAAGCGGCGGCCGCGCAGTACGGACGGCTCGGCGATCAGCGCCAGTTCGTCGAAGACCTCGGCGAACGTCGCCAGCTGGGAGCGGAGGAAGTCGAAGGGCGCGCTGTCGGCGAGGTTGGCCGCGTAGGTCCCGCCGTCCCGCAGCACCCTGCCCACCTCGCGCGCGTACCCGATCGTCGTGAGGTGCGCGGGCACCCTGGAGCCGCCGAACACGTCACCGATGACCAGGTCCGCGGCGGCGTCGGGGGCCGCCGCGAGCCAGGCCGCGGCGTCCGCGCCGTGGACGGTGATCCCGGAGTCGCCCGGCAGCGGCAGGTGCTCGGCGACCAGGGCGAGCAGCGCCCGGTCCGCGTCCACCACGTCCTGTCGGGAGCCCGGCCTGGTCGCGGCGGTGTACCGGGGCAGGGTGAGCGCGCCGCCGCCGAGGTGGAGCACGTCGAGCGGCTCGCCATCGGGCGCGGCGCGGTCGACGACGTGGGCGAGCCTGCGCGCGTACTCGAACTCCAGGTACGTGGGGTCGGCGAGGTCGACGTACGACTGGGGAGCGCCGTCGACGGTGAGCAGCCAGGCGCGCTCCCGGTCGATGTCGGGCATCAGTCTGGCGGTGCCCCAGTCCACCTCGGCGACGACGGGTATCGGTTCGTCGGCGCCTTCGGCGCTCTCTGCGTCGGTGTCTCGGGAGTTCTCGGGGTTCACCGTCTCATTGTGCCCACACCGCGGTGACGGCCCCGGCGTGCGCTGCGGCCTGTGCGCGCCCGGCGCGTGCGGCGGGCGCGCGGCGGGCCGGGTCGAGCGTCCGGCCGCCGAACGCCTTCTTGGCCGCCGCGTCGGGCGTGATCACTTCGACACGGGCGCCTTCGGCGGCGAGGCGGGCGCCCTGTGCGGCCGGGGAGGCGATCACCTTGTTGCCCGAGCCGTTGGGCGCGATGACGACGACCCTGGCGTATCCGGCGGCGAGGTGGGCGTTGGCCGTGGAGTGCACTCCCCCGTCGATCCAGCGCCGCCCCTCGACGGTGGCGGGCGGCCAGAGGCCGGGAACGGCGCAGCTCGCGTGCACGGCGTCGACCAGGTCCACGCCGCTGTCCCGGTCGAACGCGCGCAGGTCGCCGGTGACCGCGTCGACGGCCGTGACGAGCAGCCGGCGGCCCGGCCAGTCGTGCGCGACGAGCCGCCGGGCGATGACCTCGCGACGCTCGGACTCCGCGACGGTGTCGGCGCCCAGGGCGACGGCGCCGAGCCTGCGCCCGTACGCCTCGGGCGTCTTCGACGCCAGTACGGCGCGTGCGTATCTGAGGAGCAGTCCGGGTCCGAGGTGCGCCGCGGCCTCACCCGAGGGGTCGGTGAGCTGGCGTTCGTACAGTTCGGCGATGTCGAGCCGTCCCGAGGTGAGCTGCGCCGCGACCACCGCCCCCGCCGAACTGCCCACGACGAGGTCCGCCGCGGACAGGTCGACCCCTGCCTCCGCGAGCCCGTACAGCACGCCGATCTCCCACCCCACGCCGGTGAGTCCACCCGATCCGAGAACCAGAGCCGTATCCACCATGCGCCCGAGTATGGAGTACGGCCCCGAGGGTCGGGAGTCCGGCCCCATGCGCGGCCCCGAGGGTCGGGGACCGGCCCCGCGTACGGGTACCGGTCCCCTGTGCGTCCGCTCAGACCAGCGCGGTCACCGTCCCCGCGCCGACCGTGCGGCCGCCCTCGCGGATCGCGAAGCCGAGCCCCGGCTCCAGCGGTACGTCGCGCCCGAGCTCGACGGTCATGGTGACCGTCTCACCGGGGCGCGCCACCGCCGCGTCGCCGAGGTCGACGTCACCGACGACGTCCGCGGTGCGGATGTAGAACTGCGGTCGGTAGCCGCTGGAGACGGCCGTGCTGCGGCCTCCCTCGCGCGCCGAGAGCACGTACACCTGCGCGGTGAACCTGCGGCTCGGCGTGATGCTGCCGGGCGCCGCCACCACGTGCCCGCGGCGCACGGCGTGCCGCATGACCCCGCGCAGCAGCAGTGCGACGTTGTCCCCGGCCTGTCCGGACTCCATCGGCTTCCCGAACGTCTCGACGCCGGTCACGATCGTCTCGATGTCCGCGTCCGCGCCGAGCACCTGCACGCGGTCGCCGACGCGGACGGTGCCGCGCTCCACGGCGCCGCTGACGACGGTGCCGCGGCCGGTGATGGTGAACACGTTCTCCACGGACAGCAGGAACGGCGCGTCGACGTACCGCACGGGCATGGGCACATAGGTGTCCACCGCGTCGAGCAGCGCCTCGATCGCCCCGGTCCAGCGCGGGTCGCCCTCCAGCGCCCTGAGCCCCGAAACCCGGACGACGGGCACGGTGTCGCCGCCGTACCCGTGCCGGGTCAGCAGGTCGCGCACCTCGAGCTCGACCAGGTCGATCAGCTCCTCGTCGCCCGCGTCGGCCTTGTTGAGCGCGACGACGATGTGGTCGACGCCGACCTGGCGGGCGAGCAGCACGTGCTCGGCGGTCTGCGGCATGACGCCGTCCTGCGCCGACACCACGAGGATCGCGCCGTCCAGTTGCGCCGCGCCGGTCACCATGTTCTTGACGTAGTCGGCGTGGCCCGGCATGTCGACGTGCGCGTAGTGCCGGGTGTCGGTCTCGTACTCGACGTGCGCGATGTTGATGGTGATGCCCCGCCGCGCCTCCTCGGGGGCCCGGTCGATGCGGTCGAAGGGCACGAAGGTGCCGGTGCCGCGCTCGCTGAGGACCTTGGTGATGGCAGCGGTGAGCGTGGTCTTGCCGTGGTCGACGTGACCCATGGTGCCGATGTTGAGGTGCGGCTTGGTGCGTACGTATGCGGTCTTGGACATGTCTGTGTTCCCTTGATCCCGAAGCTCAGATGTGAGAGGGACCCCGTGATCCGGCCGACCCTCCCCGTCTGGGGTCCGCCGGACGATCCGGGAAGGGTCAGCTTCGGGCGCCGCCGAGGGGCGCTGCCGCACATACCGTCACGGCAGCCTTCGGCGCGTCCGCGACTGCGGACGGCGCTGCGAGGAAGGCGTACCGGGACATGAGGCAGATCCTCACCGACGGCGGCCTTCGCGTCGAACGGTTTTCCGCGGGGGAGCGGCCGTACCGTGCTGCCATGACCCTCACTCCGCCCGACAGTGCGCTCGCCGACTCCGTGCTGGAACGGCTCACCGAGCTGTACCCGGCCGCGGGCGACCCCTTCCGGGCGCAGGAGATGGTGGCGTACATGAAGGGCGTCGCCCCGTTCCTCGGCATCCGCACGCCCGAGCGCCGCACGTTGTCCCGTACGGTCCTGAAGGGCACGGCCCGCCCCGACGAGGCCGACTGCGCGGCCGTGGCGCTGCGCTGCTTCGCCCTGCCCGAGCGGGAGTACCACTACTTCGCCGTGGACTACCTGCGCCGCCACGTCGGCCGCTGTTCCTCCGGCTTCCTGCCGGTCGCCCGTGAGCTGGTGCGCACCGTGTCGTGGTGGGACACGGTCGACCTGCTCGCCGCGCACGTCGTCGGCGGCCTGGTGCACGCGGACGCGGCGCTGGCGCGGGAGATGGACGGGTGGGTGGAGGACGACGACCTGTGGACCGCGCGCACCGCACTGCTGCACCAGCTGCGGTTCAAGGCGGACACGGACACGGAGCGGCTGTTCGGCTACTGCCTGCGCCGGGCGGACCACCCGGACTTCTTCATCCGCAAGGCGATCGGCTGGTGCCTGCGGGAGTACGCGAAGACCGACCCGGCGGAGGTGCGGGCCTTCATGAGCGGCAACGGGGCGAGGCTGTCGCCGCTGTCGGTGCGCGAGGCGCTGAAGAACCTGGGTGCCCGGAGCTGAGGGGACCGGGCCCGGGAGACGTTCTCGGGACCCGTTCGGTTCCGCCCGGTCGCGAGGTGTGCGTTACGGCGATCAGACGCCCGGTTCGGTTACTCTCCCCGGATGCTCGACCCCGTCCCCGCCGCTCGCCCCGCCGACGGCCTCGCCCTGCGCTGCGGCAGGGCCCTGCTCTCGCCGTGGTCGCGGTTCTCACTGCTCGTGGTGGTGCTGCTGTCGGCCGTGACGGCGGTGCTGCTGTACGAGCCGCAGCGGCTGCTGGAGTCCGGCTGGCCGCCCCAGGTGAGCGGTGCGGGCGCGGTGATCCTGTTCGCCCTCGCGTACGGGCTGTGCACGGCGGCCTTCGTGCCGCGCCCGCTGCTGAACCTCGCGGCGGGCGCGCTCTTCGGCACCCAGGCGGGCCTGACGGCGGCGGTCGCGGGCACGGTGCTGGGTGCGGGCATCAGCTTCACGCTGGGCCGGTACCTGGGGCAGGGGGCGCTGCGGCCGCTGCTGCGGGGCCGTTGGCTGAAGGCCGCGGACGGCCAGCTCAGCAGGCACGGCTTCCGCTCGATGCTGGCGGTGCGGCTGTTCCCCGGGGTGCCGTTCGCCGCGGCCAACTACTGCGCGGCGGTCTCGCGGATGGGGTACGGGCCGTTCCTGCTGGCGACCGGGCTCGGTTCGATCCCGAACACGGCGGCGTACGTGATCGCGGGCAGCGAGGCGTCGTCGCCGACCTCTCCGACGTTCCTGATCGCGATGGGGTTCATCGTGGTGACGGGGTGCGGCGCGGCGGTGGTCGCCTGGTGCAAGCGCCACCGCCTGCGCACGCGCGAAGGCTCCGCCGGCACCGGCTGAGCCTCCCCGGGGCCCCTGCAGGGCTTCCAGCACGGTTACAGGGCTTCCAGCACGGTCGCGTTGGCGAGGCCGCCCGCCTCGCACATGGTCTGGAGCCCGTAGCGGGCGCCACGGGCGCGCATGGCGTGCACCAGCGTGGTCATCAGCCGGGTGCCACTGGCGCCCAGCGGGTGGCCGATGGCGAGGGCGCCGCCGTGCACGTTGACCTTGGCGGGGTCGGCCCCGGTCTCCCGCAGCCAGGTGAGCACGACGCTCGCGAACGCCTCGTTCACCTCGAAGAGGTCGATGTCGTCGAGCGAGAGGCCGGCCCTGCTCAGCACTTTCTCCGTGGCGGGCAGCACACCGCTCAGCATGAGCAGCGGGTCGGATCCCGTCACGGCGAAGCTGTGCAGCCGGGCGAGGGGGCGCAGGCCGAGCCGTGCGGCGGTCTCGCTGGTGGTGATCAGTACGGCGGACGAGCCGTCGTTGACGGGGCTGGCGTTGCCAGCGGTGACCGACCAGTCGATCTCGGGGAAGCGCTCGGCGAAGGCCGGGTCGTAGTAGGCGGGCTTGAGCCCGGCGAGCACCTCCATCGAGGTCCCGGGCCGCAGGCTCTCGTCCCTGGTGAGGCCGCCGATCGGCACGGTCTCGCCGTCGAAGAGCCCGCCGTCCCACGCCTCGGCGGCACGCCGGTGCGACTCGACGGCGTAGGTGTCCATGGCCTCGCGGCCGATGCCCCAGCGCGCGGCCATCAGTTCGGCGCTGATGCCCTGCGGGACGAGCCCGGCCGGGTAGCGGGCGGCGATGCCGGGTCCGAAGGGGTCGGCGCCCGGGGGCACGTTGGACCACATCGGCACCCGGCTCATCGACTCCACGCCGCAGGCCACCGCGATGTCGTACGCCCCCGAGATCACCCCCTGCGCCGCGAAGTGCACGGCCTGCTGGGAGGAGCCGCACTGCCGGTCGACGGTGGTGGCGGGCACGGACTCGGGGAAGCCTGCGGACAGCAGGGCGTACCGCGTGGTGTTCATGGCCTGCTCGCCGACCTGGTCGACCGTTCCGCCGATCACGTCGTCGACGAGGGAGGGATCCACGCCGCTGCGGTCCACGAGGGCGCGGAGGCTGTGGGCCAGCAGCTCGACGGGGTGCACCGGATACAGCGTGCCCGTCGCCTTCCCCTTCCCTACAGGTGTCCGAACCGCTTCGACGACGACGGCGTCCCGCACAGCAACCACCCCTGATCACTAGTGAGTTTGCTTTTCAAACTGGCTGGCCCGCACCTTACCCATGTGAGTCCACTTTCCAAACCGACCCACTAGGATTGCCCCATGAAGGCACCAACCCGCCCCTGCTCCATCGCCGACGCGCTCGCCCTGGTCGGCGAGAAGTACTCGCTGCTCGTCCTGCGCGAGGTCCTCCTCGGCGTACGCCGCTTCGCCGGCATCGCCCGCAACACGGGCGCCCCGCGCGACGTCCTCACGTCGCGGCTGCACCGCCTGGTGGACGCCGGGATCCTGGAGAAGGTCCCGTACAGCGAGCGTCCGCAGCGCTTCGAGTACCGCCCCACCCCCGCCGCCCACGAACTGCACCCCGTCCTGCTCACCCTGATGGCCTGGGGCGACCGCCACCTCTCCGGGGGAAATCCACCGATCGTCCTGGAGCACTCCTGCGGCAACGAGTTCGTCATGCGCGCCGTCTGCGCGTGCTGCGGCGAGGAAGCGACGACCGGCTCGCTCACCCCGCACGTCGAAGCGCCCGGCTGGACGACCACGGGTCCCGTGGAGGAGACGGCCGCCGGACCCGCGGCATGACACCGCGGACAAGTGCCCCACCGACACCGCGGACAGTGCCCCGGCGACACTGCGGACAACGCCCCGGCGACGCCACGGGCCGGGCCCAGCGGACACCCCGTCACCTCGGGGCGCTACGCTGCCTCCGGCAGGCGCGTGATCACGACCGCCGCTCCCTACGTCCCTGAACTCCCCCGGGTGGCACTTTCTCCATGTCTTGGTTCGAATCACTGATCCTCGGGCTCGTCCAGGGGCTGACCGAGTTCCTTCCGATCTCGTCCAGCGCCCACCTCCGCCTCACGGCGGCCTTCGCGGGCTGGCACGACCCGGGCGCGGCCTTCACCGCGATCACCCAGATCGGCACGGAGACGGCCGTCCTGATCTACTTCCGCAAGGACATCGCGAACATCCTCTCGGCGTGGTTCCGGTCCCTGACGGACAAGTCGATGCGCAGCGACCACGACGCCCAGATGGGCTGGCTGGTCATCGTCGGCTCGATCCCGATCGGCGTCCTGGGCATCACCCTCAAGGACCAGATCGAGGGCCCCTTCCGCGACCTCCGCCTGATCGCCACCACGCTCATCGTGATGGGCCTGGTCCTCGGCTTCGCCGACCGCCTAGCGGCCCGCGACGAGGTGGGCGGCAAGCACCGCGCGATCCGCGAGCGCAAGAACCTCAAGGACCTGAGCGTCAAGGACGGTCTGATCTTCGGCATCTGCCAGGCGATGGCCCTGATCCCCGGCGTCTCCCGCTCGGGCGCGACGATCAGCGGCGGCCTCCTGATGGGCTACACCCGCGAGTCGGCGGCCCGCTACTCCTTCCTGCTGGCCATCCCCGCGGTGCTGGCGTCGGGCGCGTACGAGCTCAAGGACGCGGGCGAGGGGCACGTCTCCTGGGGCCCGACGATCTTCGCGACGATCGTCGCCTTCGTCGTGGGGTACGCGGTGATCGCGTGGTTCATGAAGTTCATCACCACGAAGTCCTTCATGCCCTTCGTCTACTACCGCGTCGCCCTCGGCATCGCGCTCTTCGTCCTCGTCGGCACGGACACGCTGAGCCCGCACGCCGGCGAGTCGGGCGACTGACCGGCGACCCGCAGGCCACGAACAGGGGCTCCGCCGATGAAGTTCTCGATCGAAAGATGAGACCGCGCGGCGGAGCCCGGCCGATTGTCAGTGGCGGCCCGTAGCCTTTCCCACATGCCAGCAACACCCTCCCCCTACGGCCCGGCGCCCACTTCCAGGTCCGAAGCGAACGACGCGATACGCGCGCTCGTCGACGCGCGCGCCGACGGCGAACCGTGGCCCGCCGAGGAGTACGAAGCGCTCCTCGTCGCCTGGCACGCCGCGGCCCAGCCGGAGATCTGGCCCGCCGCCTGAACCGCCTCCCTACTCGTTCCGCCCCTCCCTCTCACGGTCCGGGTCCGGACGGGCCGGGGCCGGTGAGACCCCCGTCCGTGCCGGGGCCAGGGGCGGAGTGAGCGTCCACTCGCCGTCCTTGGCCCAGATCCGGATCCGCTTCACGATGTCGCCCTTGAACGCGGGACCCGGCAGCGGATCGGTCGCGAGCGGCGGCGGCGCGTCCCACGCCGCCTTGATCTCCGCGACCGTACTGCCCGGCATGTCGATGAAGACCTCGACCTTGCTGTAGCCCGCGTTCTCCGCCTTCAGCAGCGCGTCGCCCGCCATCTTGCGCGCCAGGTTCGGCCGGGCCCTGGGGCTCGCGTTCTTCAGCTGCATCGGGCGCGGCGGATCGCCGATCGTGCCGTCGATCCCCGGGTAGTCGTGGCGGCCCGCGGTGTCGCCGAACGCGTGGACCTCCTCGCCGGTCCTCCGGCTCACCTCGATGGCCTGCTTCACCTCGTGGCTCCTGCTGAAGTTCGCGTTCTGCTCGTAGTGGACGGTCACCTTCGTGTTCGGGATCCGCTCGGTGTTCCGCAGCAGCGGGCGCAGCGGATCGTCGCCCGCGCGCGCCGCCTCGTACGCGCTGCGCGCCGCCGCCGCGACGGCGCTCTCGTACCGCTTCAGGAAGACCTCCGCCTGCGCCTTCAGCCGCTCGGGCGGCAGCTTCTCGAAGACCTTCTCCGGGTCGCCCCTGTTGGCCCTGATCTCCGCCGACCACAGGTCGAGCCCCGCCCTGAGGTCGTCCGGCAGGGCCGCCCGCCGCGCGGTCTCCACCGGCCCCATCGTCACGTTGGGCTTCGGGGCCGGGGGACGCGGCAGCGCGGGCGGCGGCGGCGCGAGGCCGCCGGGTCCTGGCGGCAGCCTGCGCGGCCTCACGAACCGCCCTGCCACCTGGCCGTTGCGGTAGGCGCGGCTGCCCTCCAGGAGCGTCACCGCGTTGCCGAGGCCCGCGCCCAGCTGGGTGGACCTGGCCTCGCTGCCCAGCCGCTCCCCCGTGCCCAGCCGCTCTCCCGTGATCCCCTCGACCAGTTGACTGACGCCCGCCGCATCGCCCGCGGCGTGGAGCAGCGACTCGGGCACCGACACGTCGTACCCGGAGTTCTCGATCTCGTCGCGCCTGGCCATGTACGACGTCACCCCGCTGTACCCGGCCATGCCGACCAGGATCACCGTCGCCGCCCCGCCCGTGATGACGCCCGCCCCCACGCACAGTCCGACGAAGGCGACCGCGAGCAGCCCCTTCGCGACGGTCTCGCCGAACGCGGCGGCCACGCTTCCGGCCAGGAGCTCGTTCCTGTCGATCGTCTCGTGGGCCAGCGGCTCGCGGCTCGACTCGTCCAGCCGTGTCCGGTAGCCGCCCTCCAGCAGGTCCACGAGGACGCGGTTGACCGACACCGTCGTGTAGTTGGGATCGGCCATGTGGGCGGCGGCCCACTGCACGAGGTGCCCCGCAAGGTCGTCCAGGACGCCCTGGAGCGCCGGGTCCCCGGTGACGAGGATGTCCTTGCCCTGCTTGTCGAGCGGGATGACGTACGGGAACCTGCGCGCCGAGTGGCCCCACAGCCGCATGCCCAGCGCCAGGAACTCGTCGAACTTCGCGCTCCTCGCCCGCAGAACCTCCGGCGACTCCGCGGCCGCCGCCTTCGCCTCCTCCAGCTTCTTCCGGGAGGACGCCTCGATCTCCTTGCGGAGCGCGCCGACGGACAGGCGGGCGTAGAGCGACGCGGGGTCGGCCTTCGCGAAATCGGAATCGTCCTGGTGCCTGTCGTACCAGTCCAGGAACTGCCGCATCGTCTCGACGGCCCGTGCCCTGTCCTGCGGCGGCAGCTTGGCGTCCTCGGCCTGCCGGTCCTTCATGAACCGCAGCCACAGCTGCTTGCGCTCGAAGACGGGGTCCCGGGGCGGTTCGGGGCGGCGCAGGCTCTGCGCCCACAGCTCGGGCGGGGTGGTCCGGGTGAACTCCGGCGCGTCGATGTGCTCGTCGATCCACCGGTAGTAGCGGTGCACCGCGTCGGGCGGGTCCGTGGTGCCCCGCAGGTACGCACGGAAGTTCGCGTAGCTGGTGGCGACCTCGGGACGCATCGCGGTGCGCGCGTCGGCGCACACGGCCGCCGAGGTGCCGGGCGCGGTCACACAGACCCTGGGCCCCCGGAAGAGCTGCGCGTCGACGAGGCGGTCCGCGATGCGCCGCGCGGCGTCGTACGGAGCGAGCCCGGCCAGCTCCACGACGACGGTGTTGCGGCCGTCCTCGATGCTGATCGCGCCTGTCGGGCCGATGCGGTAGCGGCGCGAGTAGACCGGCTCGGGAGCGGCGTTCGTCGCCAGCGCGTACACGGCCACGGCGACGTCGTCCCCGGCCTTGAGCACGGCGCCGCCCCGCGCCCCGGCCGGCACCGCTCCCGGACCCCGCGGCGCGCCGGGAGGCTGCCCTCCGGCGGACTGCCGGGCGCCCGGGGCCTGTTGCGCTCCGGCGGACCGCGCTTGCGTTCCTGGCGGCTGTACGGCCGCCTGCATGCCCGCGTTGCCCAAGTGTCGGGGCAGCAGCGCGGGGCCCGGCGCGCTCGTGGGCGGCGGGGCGGTCCGCGCCCTGTCGTCGGGGCTCCGGGGCGCGGCCGCGGGGCGGTGCGGCCTGGACGCCGTTTCCCGCTCCCGGTCCATGCTCCCCGCCTCCTTGCCACGGCGTGCCGTTGCCGCCCTCGCGCGGGGCCCTCGTGTCCCTGCTCCCCGTACGGAAATCCTGGCCGCCCGACGTCACCGTGCCATCACCACCGACGCCTCTCTTGGCCCCGGGCCTCCGCTGTCCGAGACTGTTGCGATGACGCAGCGCGTGGACCTCGCGACCGTGATGGACCATTTCGCCATCGACGCAGTGATCACCGGATACGCAAGAGCCGTCGACGACGCCAACTGGCACGAATACCGGGCCCTGTTCACCCCCGACGGCCGCGCCGACTACCGGGGCGCGGGCGGCATCGAGGGGTCGGCAGCCGAGGTGGCCGACTGGCTCGCCGAGACGATGAAGCTCTTCCCCGTGCGCCAGCACCTGATCGTCAACCGCCTGCTGCACCGTCAGGACCTGGGCGGCTACCCAGGGGACCGGGCCGAACTGGAGGCCGACTACCTCAACCCGATGTTCCTCGAAAACGGCGCCCCTCCGCACGAACAGAACGGGCGTCTCCCGCCCGCCCCCAACTTCGTCACAGGAGGCCGGTACGCCTTCAGCCTGATCCGCACGGACAGCGACTGGCGGCTGCGCGGCGTCGTCGTGCACGAGAAGTGGCGCCGTACGGCGGGGTGGGAAACGGAAAAGGGGTGAGAAACGGAAGGGCGGCAGAGGCCCGCTGTCCGAACCGCTGACACGCCTGTCGCACGGCCATCTGTCTCACCCCGCCCTTTCTCCCGCACACTGGGAAAACACAGCTCAGCGGCAGGACGAGGAGGCGCGACATGCAGATTCCGTCCGGCCGTCAAGCACCGGGGAAGCCACCGGCTTTCGAACGGGGGCGGGCACAGGCATCCGTACCGGAGCCGTCGCGGACGCCCCCGCAGGGGCCGTGGCGGCGCAGGGCCGCCTCTCCCTGGTGGCGCGGCGCCGCCGCCCTGCTCGCGGGCGCGCTCCCCGCGCTCGCCTTCCCCGAGCCCGGACTGTGGTGGTTGGCGTACGTCGCCCTGGTGCCCTGGCTGCTGCTCGTCCGCGCCGCCCCTACGGCCCGCAGGGCCGCGCTCGACGGCTGGCTGGGCGGTACCGGCTTCATGATCGCCGTGCACCACTGGCTGATGCCGAGCCTCCACGTGTTCATCGTGGTGCTGGCCGCGCTGCTCGGCCTGTTGTGGGCGCCGTGGGGCTGGCTGGCGGGCCGGGTGCTCGGCGGGGTGCCCTCGGCGTCCCGTGCGGCCGTCGCGATCGCCGTCCTGCCGTCCGGCTGGCTGACGGTCGAGCTGGTCCGTTCCTGGGAGGGCCTGGGCGGGCCCTGGGGGCTGCTGGGAGCGAGCCAGTGGCAGGTGATCCCGGCGCTGCGCCTCGCGTCGGTGGGCGGGGTGTGGCTGGTGAGCCTGCTGGTGGTGGCCGTGAACACGGCGGTCGTCCTCCTGCTGACGGCGTCCCGGGCCCGTACGGCCCCCGCTTCTCCCGCGCCGAACGCCCTTGCCGCCCCGGGCCCCTCCGCGCCGAACTCCCGTGCACCGCTCGCCGTCGCGCCCTCCGCACGGACCACCGCTGCCGCCGCCCTGGTGCTCTGTGCCCTCGCCGTGTCGTCCGTCTGGCTGTGGGCCCCCCGTCCGGAACGGACCGGGGAGGTGCGCGTCGGTGTCGTACAGCCGGGTGTTTTCGACGGCGTCACCGGACCGGAGCGCCGCTTCGCCCGCGCCGAGGAGCTGACCGGGCAGCTGTCCGGGCAGCGGCTCGACCTGGTCGTGTGGGGCGAGAGCAGTGTCGGCGAGGACCTGTCGGGACGCCAGGACCTGACCGACCGACTGTCCGCACTGTCCCGGCGGACGGGCGCCGACCTGTTGGTCAACGTCGACGCGCGGCGGGCCGACCGGCCCGGCATCTACAAGAGTTCGGTGCTCGTGGGCCCCGAGGGGACGACGGGGGACCGCTACGACAAGATGCGCCTGGTGCCCTTCGGCGAGTACGTCCCCGCCAGGGCCCTGCTCGGCTGGGCCACGTCCGTGGGCAAGGCGGCGGGCGAGGACCGGATGCGCGGGGAGCACCCTGTGGTGATGGCGCTCCCGCGCGCCGACGGTCTGCGCCTCGGGCCGTTGGTGTGCTTCGAGTCGGCGTTCCCCGACATGAGCAGGCGCCTCGTGCGGGACGGTGCTCAGCTGCTGGTCGCGCAGTCGTCGACCTCGTCGTTCCAGGGGAGCTGGGCGCCCGCGCAGCACGCCTCGCTCGCGGCGCTGCGGGCGGCCGAGAGCGGCCGCCCCATGGTGCACGCCACCCTGACCGGAGTCAGCGCGGTGTACGGCCCTGACGGCGCGCCCGTCGGGGAACGGATCGGCACCGACCGGTCGGCCGCCGAGGTGTACGGAATCCCGACGGCGCGCGGCACCACGCTGTACGTACGGTTCGGCGACTGGGCGGTCTACGCGGCGCTGGCCGTGCTCGCCGCCTTCTGCGCCGTCGAGGGCCTGCGTTCCCTCCGGCGGCCCGCCGCCCCTCAGGAGGAGAGCGCCAGCGCTTCCCGTACGACCGTCTCGCACAGTTCGTGAGTCTCCAGTGCGTCCCGCGCGTTGAGCGTCTTTCCCGCCCGTACGGCGTCGAGGAAGCCCAGCACGGCCTGTTCGATGCCGCGCTGCCTGGCGACCGGCACCCAGTCACCGCGCCGCCGCACGCTCGGCTGGCCCTTGTGGTCGATGACCTCGGCGAGGTTGACGACCTGGCGCTTGGTGTCCTGGCCCGAGACTTCCAGGATCTCCTCGGTGGAGCCGTTGAGCCGGTTCATCGTGCCGATGGCGGTGAAGCCGCCGCCCGACAGCTGGAGCACGACGTGGTGCATCAGCCCGTCGACGATCCTGGCGCGCACGGTGGTGTGCTCGATGGGCCCGGGGGCGAGGAAGCGCAGGGTGTCGACGACGTGGATGAAGTCGTCGAGGACCAGAGTGCGCGGGTCCTCGGGCAGCCCGACGCGGTTCTTCTGCATCAGGATCAGCTCGCGCGGGTGCTCGGCGCACTGCGCGTAGCCGGGCGCGAGGCGGCGGTTGAAGCCGACGGTCAGGCTGACGCCGCGCTCTTCCGCGAGGGCCACCAGGCGCCGGGAGTCCTCGATCTCGTACGCGAGGGGCTTGTCGACGTAGGTCGGGACGCCCGCCTCGACGAGCCGCGTGACGATCTCGGGGTGCACGGCGGTCGGGGCGTGCACGAACGCGGCGTCCAGCCCTGCCGCGAGCAGCGATTCGAGATCGGTGTGGCGGCGCTCGTCCGGGACGTGGTGGGCGTCGGCGACCCGGGCGAGCGTCGCGGGCGTGCGGGTCTGCAGGTGCAGTTCGGCCCCGGGAATCGTGGTCAGTACCGGCAGGTACGCCTTCTGCGCGATGTCGCCGAGTCCGATGCAACCGATCTTCACTGGGGGCTCCCTGTCGCTGTGTGTCCGTCGCGGGGCGTTACGCGGGACGTCGGGCCTGGTCAGCATACGTGCGCTGGGGAGGCTTCCAGTCGGCGATGCCGTCGAAGGTGCGCAGGGCGAGCCCGGGTCCGTACCCGGCAAGGATCATCAGGCCGTCGCGCACCGCGACGGCGGGGGCGCTCGTCAGGCTGACCAGGCGCACGACGCGGGCAGACTTGCGGACGATGCCCGTCGTGCGCGGCAGACGGTCGGCGGTGTACGCGGCGAGGCCGGTGCCGAGCGGGTCGGCACCAGACCTGTCGGCGCCCGTCCGTCCGGCGCCGTCGGGGGCGGGCAGGTGGTGGGCCGGCAGGTGGTGGGCGAGGACGATGCCGTCCTCGATCGCCTGGTTCCCGCCCTGCCCCATGGTGGGCGCCATGGCGTGCGCCGCGTCGCCGAGCAGGGCGGTGCGGCCCCGGTGGAACGCGGGCAGCGGGGTGGTCATGTGGTGCACGTCGTGGCGCAGGATCCCCTCGGGGGCGGTGGCGGCGAGTATCTCGGGGATCGGGTCGTGCCAGTCCCCGAAGCGGCGCAGGAGTTCGGCCTTCTCGCTGTCGGGAGCGTGGGTCCCGGCGGGCGCGGTGGCAGCCGCGTACGCGTAGATCCGGCCGTCCTTGAGGGGCTGGGTGCCCCAGAGGGCGCCCTTGCCCCAGGACTCGTGCGGCGCGAAGGGGCGGGCGGGGGCGGGAACGACCGTGCGCCAGGTGGTCAGGCCGCTGTACGAGGGACCGGGGTGTCCGGGGAAGAGGGCGCGGCGGACCGCCGAGTGGATGCCGTCGGCGCCGACGACCAGATCGGCCTCGATGTCGCCCCGCGGGGTGCGGACGAGCGCGCGTCGACCGCCCGCGGTACCGGGGTCGACGAGTTCGGCGGGGGCTCCGGTGCGCAGGGCGCCTTCGGGGAGCCGGGCGGCGATGCGCTCGATCAGGAGGGCCCGGTGGACCATGACCAGGCGCTCCCCGAAGCGCTGGGCGAACAGGTCGCTGTGGGAGCGCGAGAGCCAGCGGCCGCCGGGCGCGCGCACCCCGCCGTCGCCCTGCCAGGCGGCGAGTTCCTTGATCTCCCGCCCGATGCCGATGACGTCGAGGGCGCGCAGGGCGTTGGGCGCGAGCCCGATGCCCGCGCCGACCGCGCCGAGGGAGGCGGCCCGCTCCAGGACGGTGACCCGCCAGCCGCGCCGGTGCAGGGCGACGGCGGCGGTCAGGCCGCCGATGCCGCTCCCGACGACGACGGCGTGCGCGCGGGTGCCGCCGTGAGGGCCGGCATCGCGGGCACCGGCATCGCCGTGGGCCACGGTTCGGGAATCCGACATGACTCCTCCTCGGAAACTACATCTGTAGTGACGGTTTCAACGTACTACATCCGTAGTGTCAGGCGATAGGTTGTCCCCATGACCGCACGCCCCTCCTCCGCGACCGCACGCCCCTCCCCCGCGGCGAACCGCGCCGAGCTGATCGCCGACACCGCCCTGGCCCTCCTCCACGAGCGCGGCATGCGCGGGCTCACCCACCGCGCGGTGGACGAACTCGCCGGGCTCCCCCAGGGCTCCACGTCCAACCACGCGCGCACCCGCCAGGCCCTGCTGGAGGCGGCGGTGCGGCGGCTGGCCGAGCGCGAGGCGCGGGTACTCGGCGTGGACGAGCTGCCGTCGCCGGACGCCGGGCTCGACGGGCTCTGCGGGACCCTGGCCCTCGTCCTGCACCGGTACCTGACGGACCATCGCGCGCTGCTCGTGGCCCGCTACGAGCTGGGCCTCGAAGCCACCCGCAGGCCCGAGCTGCGCGAGGCGTACGACGCGATCGGCCGGCAACGCTTCAGGCAGCCGCTGATCGCGCTGATGCGCGCGGCCGGTTCGCCCGCGCCCGAACGGCACGCCCTGTCGCTGGTCGCCTGGTGCGAGGGCCTGATGTACTCCTGCGCGGCAGGGGGCTTCCACGCCGATGTCCCGGCCCTCGAAGACCTGCGCGCGGGCTTCGACGAGCTGCTGACCGGGATGCTCGGCCACCGGGCCGGTCCCGAAGGGACGGGCGAGGGCGCGCTCCGGATTCCCCCGCGCTAAATCCCCTCGCCACCGCCGCGGCTCCTGATCGAGGATGACCGCCATGACGACACCCGAGCGCACCGAAGTCCCCCTCAGCGGCGACGAACACCACATGCTGGCGAGCTTTCTGGACTTCCAGCGCGAGACACTGGCCTGGAAGTGCTCCGAACTGGACGCCGGGCAGCTGCGCCACGCGTCCGTACCGCCGTCGCAGCTCACGCTGCTCGGGCTCGTCCGGCACCTGACCGAGAACGAACGCGGCTGGTTCCACGACGTGATGGCGGGCGAGGAGGCTCCGCCCCTGTACGCCTCCGACGAGGACCCGGACGGTGAGTTCCACCCCACCGACACCGACACCTGGGAGGACGCGTACGCGGCCTGGCAGGCGTCGATCACCCGCTCGAAGGAGCTCATGGCGGGCCGCCCGCTCGACGAGCTGTCCGTGGGGCGCGACCGCACCTCGAACGAGCCGTACAGCCTGCGGTGGATCTACACGCACATGATCGAGGAGTACGCGCGCCACAACGGCCACGCCGACCTCATCCGCGAGGTCATCGACGGATCCACGGGCGAGTAGACGGATCCACGGCGAGGAGCGGAACCTCCCCGCACGGCACCCCAGCGCCCCTACCGTCACTCGTGCGGGCCATTCTCCGTCGCCCCGCTCCGCGACGGTCCGCGCTGCCTCCAGAGTTGCGCGGGTGCAGCAACAGCGAACCCAGCGGACCCGAACCGCGGCCAGCCTCCTGATGGGCGTGGCCGCCCTCACCGCGTGCGGATGCGTGGCGGTCGAGCCGCCGCCCCCGCTCCCCGTGGGCGCGGGCGGTGCCCACGGCGCCCACGGCGCCGCTCGGCCGGTCGTGCAGCCCCGGGCGAAGGAGGGGCTGGAGACCACCGCGGCGACGCCACCGGCCCCCGCACCGCGCTCCCGCCCCTCATCGGATCGGGTACGGGACGCGGAGCCGCCCGCCGCCAAGGGACCCGCCCCCGGCTCCCGGCGCGACGACGGACCGTACGAACGCGTCGGTGCCCGCCCCGAGCGGGGCGGCGGGAAAGCCGACGGGAAAGCTGGCGGGAAGAGCCCCGGCAGCCACGCGCGCGAACGCGGCCACAAGAGCGACCGCGCCGACCCGCCTGCCCCGACGACACGCTCCCTGGGTTCGGGAAGCGCCGGGAGCGCGGGCATCTGCGCGCTGGGCGAGAGCTACGGCGGCTGGGCCCACGGCAGCCCCCAGGCCCGCATCTGCCGTGACGCGTACGGCGGTTGACCCGCCCCTGCCGGAACGCACGCGGCGAAAACGCACGCGCCGTCAGGGCATCTCGACCGCGCCCCCGTGCCCCGCTCCTACAGCTCCCGCCTCTACATCTCCCGCAGCCTCAGCTCCAGGCGGCCGATCGCGGCCCGGATCCCCTCCCCGTACCCGTCCGCCGCGAGCCCGTCCGCTGCGGTGCGCGCCCGGTCGAGGTGGCTCCTCGCAGCGTCGGGGCGCCGCAGCTTCACGTAGTCGGCGGCGAGGTTGAGGTGGAGCGAGGGGTAGAGGGCCCGGACGGCGACCGAGGCGTCGGCTGCGTCCGCTTCCGGCGCCTCCTCGCTCAGCCCGTGGGCGGCGGACAGTGCCCGCAGGTCCCAGGCCAGCTCGGCGTCGGGGTCGTCCTGGGTGTCCGCCATGTAGTGCGCGAGGGTGCAGCGGTGCAGGGCGTCACCCTCGGGCCCCAGCTCCTTCCAGAGCGCGCCGAAGCGGTTGCGCGCCTCCTCCCGGTCTCCCGCGTGGAGGAGCATGACCACCTGGCCGATCCTGGTCATGACGGCGTCCTCCGGCGCCTGCTGCTGGTCCGTCACTGCGGCCTCCCGCTCCCGTTCCGGTCATCCGGATCCGTCCCTGCTTCCGGTACGCCCTCGACGCTAGCCGCCGCCACTGACAATCCCGCTCAGGCTCGGGCGAAGGCCCGTGCCTGTCAGCCGGGTGCGGGGCCCGCCGGCCGCGGCACCGCACCCGGACACGACGTCAGCCCAGGTCGGGGATGCGCCAGTCGATCGCGTCGTGGCCCTGTGCGGCCACCGCCTCGTCGATCTGGGTGAACGGGCGGGAGCCGAAGAACTTCTTCGCGGAGAGCGGCGAGGGGTGCGCGCCCTTCACCACCACGTGCCGCTCCTCGTCGATCAGCGGCAGCTTCTTCTGCGCGTAGTTGCCCCAGAGGACGAAGACGGCCGGGTCGGGCCGCGCGGACACGGCCTTGATGACGGCGTCCGTGAACTTCTCCCAGCCCTTGTTCTTGTGGGAGTTGGCCTCGCCGGAGCGCACCGTCAGCACGGCGTTGAGCAGCAGCACGCCCTGCTCGGCCCACGGCATCAGATAGCCGTTGTCCGGCATCGGGTGGCCCAGCTCCTCCTTCATCTCCTTGTAGATGTTCCGCAGCGAGGGCGGGGTCCTGACGCCCGGCCGCACCGAGAAGCACAGACCGTGGCCCTGGCCCTCGCCGTGGTAGGGGTCCTGGCCGAGGATCAGGACCTTCACGCGGTCGAAGGGCGTGGCGTCCAGGGCCGCGAACACCTCGTCGCGCGGCGGGAAGACCGGCCCCTTGGCCCGCTCCTCATCGACGAACTCGGTGAGCTGCTCGAAGTACGGCTTCCGCAGCTCTTCGCCGAGCACGCCGCGCCAGGACTCGGGCAGCATCTGGGTGTCGGTCACGTCAACAACCTCCGGTACGGGGAGGGAACCTCGCGGAGAAGGGCCCTCTCGACTTCTTCTGCGATGAACCTACCGGGGGCCACTGACAATGCCCGCTACCAGCTCGTCTTGCGGCTCAGCTCCCACATCTGCATGACCGACTGGGGGTCGAGCGAGCGCTCGGCGCCCGCGATGTCCTCGGCGACCGCGACGTACATCTTGCCCTGCCACAGCGGCAGCAGCCGGACGTCCTTGACGAGGATCTCCTGGGCCCGCACGACGCCCTCCGCGACCGCTCCGCGGTCCTTCACTCCACGGGACCGGGGCAGCAGCTTCCGGGTGATCTCGTCCTGTCGGTAGGGGGTGCCGGTCGCAGTCCTGTCGCCGACGAAGGGCGCGATGAAGTTGTCCGGGTCGGGGAAGTCGGGGAACCAGCCACGCCCGAACACCGGGAACTCGCCCTTGTTGAAGCTCTTCTGGAAATCGTCCCACGGCTTGCTCCTGAGCGTGATCTCGAACAGTCCGGAGCCGTCGAGCTGCCGCTTCAGTTCGGCGAACTCCCGCGCCGTCGAGGAACCGTAGCGGTCGGTGGTGTACCAGAAGGTGAGTTTGACCGGTGCGGTCACGCCCGCCTGGCGCAGGATGCGGCGGGCCTCCTTCGCGTCGGGCTCGCCATAGGTGTCGAAGAAGCTGGGGGTGTGCCCCACGATGCCCTTGGGGACCATGGAGTACAGCGGTTCCGCGGTGCCCCGGTAGACCCTGTCGACCAGTGCGTCGCGGTTCACCACCTGGGCGATCGCGCGCCGTACGGCAGGTTCGTCCGGGCCGGGAAAGGCGGGGTTGAAGACCAGGTAGCGGATCTCCAGGCCGACCGTGTCGACGACGTTGATCTCGCCGTCGTGCTGCTCCCGCCGCAGCGCGACGACCTCTTCCGCGGTCAGTCCCCGGTACGTGGCGTCTATCCGCCCGTCCTTGAGCGCCTTGACCATCGCCTCGGACTCGTCGAAGTAACGGATCACCACGGCGTCGTTCTTGCGGTCGGCGAATCCCTTGTAGTCGCGGTACTTCGCCAGTTCCGCCCTGTCGTGCTTCTCGTACGACTTCAGCGTGTACGGCCCCGATCCCGTGATCTTGCCGTCGTCACGCGCCCTGTCCTGCGGATATTCGGCAGGGGGCACGATGGACATCGCCGGGGTGGCCAGCACGAACGGAAAGGTCACGTCCGGCTTCTTGAGGCGGAACAGCACTTCGAGAGCGCCCTTGGTCTCGATCTTGTCGAGCGATCCGAGGAGCCCGGCGGGGCCGCCCGGCTCGTTGATCTTCCTGATGCGGTCGATGGAGTACTTCACCGCCGCCGCGTCCACCTCGTCCCCGTTGGAGAACTTCAGGCCTTCGCGGAGCCTGCATGAGAGAACCGTGTTCGTACTGTCGGTGAATTCACACACTTCCGCCGCATCCGGTTCGGGAACGGTGCTCCCGGTGGGGAAACTCAGCAGCGTCTGGAAGACATTTCGGAACAGCTCCCACGAGTTGTCCCAGGACAGCGCCGGGTCGAGCGCGACCGGGGAACTCGTCGTTCCGACGGATATCTTTCCGCCGCCGTCCCCCGAGTCGCCCGGGATCAGTCCGCAACCGGCCAGCAGGGACAACGACGCAAGGGAGACAAGGGCTGTGGCGCAGTGCTGGCTCGTCCGGTTGAACACGTGCACGCTCCTCGATCGGCCGTGGATCGGCAGACCATATCGCAGTGCCCCGTTCGGCCGACTCGGCGGCCGAACGGGGCACTCAGAGCAATCGGTGACGAATCCGCTCAGCCCACACCGGCATTCAGGAAGAGGCCGCCGTCGACCGTGAGCGTCTGTCCGGTGATCCAGTCCGACTGGTCGGAGGTGAGGAAGGCGGCAGCGCCCCCGATGTCCTGCGGAACGCCGAGCCGGCCCAGCGGATAGGCCGCGGCGGCCTCGGCCTCCCGTCCCTCGTAAAGGGCCTGGGCGAACTTCGTCTTCACCACGGCGGGCGCGATGGCGTTGACCCGCACGACCGGCGCGAATTCATGCGCGAGCTGCAGGGTCAGATTGACCATCGCGGCCTTGCTCATCCCGTACGCGCCAATGAAAGGAGAAGCGGAGATTCCGGCGATCGACGCGATATTCACGATCGCGCCGCCGTTCTCCTTCTGCCACGCCTTCCAGGTCTGCTGGGCGAATCCGAGGGCCGAGATCACGTTCGTCTCGTAGACCTTGCGCACCACGTTGAGGTCGAGCTCGGCGATCGGTCCGAAGACCGGGTTCGTCCCCGCGTTGTTGACCAGGAAGTCGAGCCGGCCGAATTGCTCCATGGTGCGCTCGACCGCCGCCGCCTGGTGCGCCTCGTCGTGGGCCTTGCCCGGGACGGCGATGACCCGGTCGGCCCCGAGCCGCTCCACGGCCTCCTTGAGGGCGTCCTCGCCCCGTCCCGTGATGCACACCCGGTCGCCCCTGGCGACCAGCGCCTCCGCGATGCCGTAGCCGATGCCCCTGCTGGCCCCCGTGACCAGGGCGACCTTGCCGCTGTCCACCTTCACCTCACGCGTCATGTCCGCCGTCCCTGTCGTCGTCAGTTGGTGAGCGCCCGCGCCTGGACCCGGGCCGTGCGCGTCAGTTGAGCGGGCCGCCGGCCACGTACATGACCTGGCCGGAGACGAAGCCCGCCCCGTCTCCCGTGAAGAAGGCGATGGCGTTGGCGACGTCCTCGGGCCTGCCCACCCGCTGCACCGGGATCTGCGTGGCGGCGGCCGCCTGGAACTCCTCGAAGCCCATGCCCACGCGGGCGGCGGTCTGCGCGGTCATCTCCGTGACGATGAATCCGGGGGCGACGGCGTTGGCGGTGACGCCGAACTTGCCGAGTTCCTTGGCGAGCGTCTTGGTGAAGCCCTGGAGCCCGGCCTTGACCGCCGCGTAGTTGGCCTGGCCGCGGTTGCCGAGCGCCGAGCTGGAGGAGAGCGAGACGATGCGGCCCCACTTGGCCTCGACCATGTGCGACTGGACCGCCTTGGCCATCAGGAACGCGCCCTTGAGGTGGACGTTCACGACGGTGTCCCAGTCTTCCTCGCTCATCTTGAAGAGCAGGTTGTCGCGGAGCACCCCGGCGTTGTTGACCAGGATCGTCGGCGCGCCCAACTCGGCGGCCACGCGCGCGACGGCGGCCGCGACCTGCCCGCCGTCCGAGACGTCGCAGCCCACCGCGACGGCCCGGCCGCCCGCCGCGGTGATCGCGTCGACGGTGTCCTTGCAGGCCGCCTCGTCGAGGTCGAGTACGGCGACGGCGCGGCCCTCCGCGGCCAGCCGGAGGGCAGTCGCGGCGCCAATGCCCCGCGCCGCCCCGGTCACGATGGCAACGCGCTGCTCGGTGGTGGACATCCCTGATCTCCTCGCCCTTGAAAAGTCGCCCCGGGGGACCTGCGCTCGCCGATCACTGAGCAACCGCTTAGTAGCCTCGGCAGACGTGACGCTAGAAGCCACGGCACGCGGTGTCAACGGCCCGGAGGGATCACCCGTCACCACCCGGCCCGGCGCACCCGTACGGCCCCTGCCGGAAGGGTGCCCCGGTTCCGCCCCGCGAGGGCGCGCCGGTTCCGCCCCGCAAGGGCGCGCCCGCCCGCCTCGGCCGCAGGCGCACCTCCGCGTCTCAGCGCACCAGCAGTTCGAGCAGCCGCTCCACCTCGGCCTCCGGGTCCGCCGTGAGCCCGGTGTGCACGGGCCCAGGCTGGACGACCGTGGAGCGCGGCGCGATCAGCCAGCGGAACCGCCGTCCCGCGTCGTCGCCCGCCGCCTGGCCCGCCGCGTCACCGCCGCCGCAGACGCCCTCCACGGCACGCAGCGCCGCCCGTACGCCCACGACGTCCGCCCGGGGGTCGAGGACCGTCAGCTTGGCCTCGTCGAGGTGCGTACGGGCCGCCACGAAGGACCGTGCCCTGCAGTACACCAGCACCCCGGCGTTGAAACACTCGCCGCGCTCGACCCTGGGCACCACGCGCAGCAGTGCGTACTCGAAAACCTCGCGCTCACTCACTGGTCCGCGCCCTCGCCGTTCTGGTGGTTCCGCTGTTCCTGCTCGTCCTTCTTGGTCGGGTGCGGCCAGTGGGTCAGGTGGTCGGTCAGCCAGCCGGGCGCCTGCGAGGGCCTGGCCTCGGCGGGCGCCTCCAGGGTGATCCGCTCGTGGATGGTCGCCGCCCTGCTGAGCAGCGGCTCCACATAGGCGCGGCGCAGTGCGTCGGTGCTGTCGAAGCCCGGCTCGTCGACCAGCCATTCGTCGGGCACGTCGGCGGCCACCTCGGTCAGCAGCTCCTCGGTGACCAGCGGGGCGAGCTCGGCCGCGGCCGCCTCGATGTCGGGCGAGAACGAGGCGAGTACGTGGTCGGAGGCGTTGTACGGCTTGGCCGCCGACGCCTGCGCGCCGGGCCAGTTGTGCTGCCAGATCATCGTGGCGCCGTGGTCGATGAGCCACGCGTCGCCGTGCCAGACGAGCATGTTAGGGTTCCGCCACGATCGGTCGACATTGTTGATCAACGCGTCGAACCAGACGATCTTCCCGGCTTCTTCCGGGCCCACCTGGTAGGCCAGCGGGTCGAATCCGATCGAACCGGGCAGGTAGTCCATCCCGAGGTTCAGCCCACCGCTCGCCTTCAGCAGCTCCTGCACCTCCTGGTCCGGCTCCGAGAGCCCGATGACCGGGTCGAGCTGCATGGTGACCAGTTCGGGGACCCGCAGTCCGAGCCGCCGTGCGAGCTGTCCGCAGACGACCTCGGCCACGAGCGTCTTGCGCCCCTGCCCGGCGCCGATGAACTTCATGACATACGTACCGAGATCGTCGGCCTCGACGATGCCCGGGAGCGAGCCGCCCTCACGCAAGGGCGTGACGTAGCGGGTCGCTGTGACTTCGGTGAGCATCACCCCAGGCTATGGCCTTTCCATGACCGTCCGAGCAATTGTTCCCGCTCGTGACCGCACGACCGCCGCCCCCTTTCCTCGGCCGCTGCCTCCAGTGCCGCGCGTTCCGGGGATCCACGCAGGAAGAGAGAAGGAAGATGACCGTGAACCCCGACGCCTTTCCCACCCAGTTCGCCCGCACCCGGCGTTTCACCCTCGGCGTGCCGGGACAGTTCGTCGTTTCCCCGGACGGCGATCGCGTGCTGTTCACCCGGACGGACAGCGGCACCGACGCGACGAGCAGGATCTGGCTGTACGACGTGCCGCAGGGTTCCGCGCGGGACCTCTCGGGCCCCGGGGCCGGCGCCTTCGCGACCGACCGTCAGGGGCGGCTGGTCGCGTTCGTACGGGACGGTGAACTGTGGACCGTACGGACCGACGGCAGCGCCCCGCGCCGCATCCCCACGCCCGACGCCCCCGGCCCCGTGACCGCGCCCCGCCCTTCGCCCGACGGGTCGCTCGTCGCATACGTCTCCGGGGGCGCCCTGCGGGTCGTGCGCACGGACGGGACGCACGACCGCGTCCTCGCGCGGCCGTCGGGCGCCGACGTCACGTACGGGCTGCCCGACCACACGGCCACCGAGTCCATCGGCAGGTCACGCGCCTACTGGTGGTCGCCCGGAAGCGACGCCCTGCTCGTCGCGAGGGTCGACACCTCGATGGTGCGGCGCAGGTACATAGCCGACCCCGCACACCCCGAACAGGCGCCCCGGGAAATCCGCTATCCGGCGGCGGGCACGGCCAACGCGGTGACGACGCTGCACCTGGTGACCGTCGACGGGCTCCACACCGATGTGCGAATCCCGCCGCGGGCGCCCGAACCCGACGCACCGCTGCGGGCCCCCGAAGCGGACATCGCGCCGACCGTCTGGCGGGACCCGGCCTTCGAGTACGTGCTGAGCGCGGACTGGGGCGCCATGGGTCCTGTGGCGACCGTACAGACCAGGGACCAGCGCACCGTGTGGACCGTCCTGATCGATCCGGCGTCCGGCGAGGTCGGCGTACTGGACCGGCAGACCGACGAGCACTGGGTGGAACTCCCCAAGAGCACACCGCTGTTCACCTCCTCCGGCCTGCCCGTGCTGCCCGCGGTCGACGGCGACGTGCGCACGATCAGGATCGGCGGCGTCCCGGCCCCGGCCGGGCTGCACGTCCGCGAGGTGCTGGGGGCCGCGGGAGAGCACGGCGACCGGGTGCTCTTCACCGCGACCGACGAGGACCCGACGCAGACCCACGTGTGGTCCTACGAACCGGGCCGGGGCCACGAGCGACTGTCGGACGGGCCCGGGGTGCACACCGCCGCGGCGGGCGGCGACACCGTCGTCCTGGACAGCAGGACGGCCGACGGGCAGCACGTGACCGTACTGCGCGGCGAAAAGCCCGTCGGACGGATCGAGGTACTGGCCGAGGAGCCGCTGATCAGGCCGCGTCCCGTCCACCTGACGCTCGGCCGCAGGGAGTTGCGCTCGCGGCTCCACCTGCCGTCCTGGTACGGGCGGGGCGACGAGGGTCCGGCGCCGCTGCCCGTCCTGCTCAGCCCGTACGCCGGTCCCGGCATGCAGGTCGTGACCCGGGCCCGTGCCTGGTACACGGCGGTGTGCCAGTGGTTCGCCGAGCAGGGCTTCGCCGTACTGTCCACGGACGGGCGGGGCACTCCCGGGCGCGGGATGGCCTGGGACCGCGCCATCCTGGGCGACCGGCTCGGCCCGGTGCTCACCGACCAGGTCGACGCGCTGCACGCGGCGGCTGAGCGCTACCCCGCGTTGGACCTGGACCGGGTCGCCATCAGGGGCTGGTCGTTCAGCGGCTACCTGGCGGCGGGCGCGGTGCTGCACCGTCCGGACGTGTTCCACGCGGCGGTGGCGGGCGCTGCGCCCACCGACCGGCGGCTGTACGACACGTACTGGGAGGAACGCCACCTGGGCCACCCGGACGTCCAGCCGGACGGCTACGAACGGTCCGATCTGCTTCCCCACGCCGCGCGGCTGTCCCGCCCGCTGCTGCTCGTGCACGGTCTCGCCGACGACAACGTCGCTCCGGCCAACACGCTGCGCCTGTCCGCCGCGCTGCTCGCGGCGGGGCGCCCGCACTCGCTGCTGACTCTCCCCGGAACGGGTCATCTCGTGGCGCGGGAAGGCGTCGCCGACGGTCTGCTCCGGGTAGAACTGGACTTCCTGAAGAAGTCGCTCGGCATCTGAACGCCACGCCCCTCCGTTCCGTACTGATGGTCGTACGAGGGCTCCGCGGGGGATGCCGGAGCAGTTCCGCAAGGGACCTGTACAGGATCCGCGAGGGATCCGCGTATCGGTCCGCAAGGGATCCGCACAAGGGTCCGATCGGGAAGGGACAGCCGGGAATGACCGCATCGCAGGAGCAGGCCCCGGAACAGCACCCCGCGCGCCCGCCGGGCCGCAGAACCGTCATGGCGGCGGTGGGCGCGGCCGGGCTGGCCGCCGCGCTCTCCGCGTGCGGGGATTCGGACGGCGGGGACGGCGGGAGCGGTGACGTCCAGGACGGGACGAACGGCGGGCAGGCCTCAAGCCCGGGAGGTCCCACTCCGGGGAGCGGGGACACGGGCGGGACGCCCCCCGCGGAGAAGCCGGAGGGGGACGGAAAGGTCCTGGCCAAGACGTCCGACATTCCGGAGGGCGGCGGCAAGGTGTTCGCGTCCGAGCGCGTCGTGGTCACCCAGCCGAAGGCGGGCGAGTTCAAGGCGTTCTCGGCCACCTGTACGCATCAGGGCTGTGTGGTGAAGGAGATCGCCGAAGGCACCATCAACTGCCCCTGTCACGGCAGCAGGTTCGACGTGTCCGACGGGAGCGTCAAGGGCGGCCCCGCGCCCAGGCCGCTGCCGTCGGCCGCGATCGAGGTCTCGGAGGGCTCGATCAGGCTGAAGTAGCCCGGCGGGGGTGTTTCCAGTGGGAGAGCACGGAGTCGGTGGTGGTGACGGTGGCGACCAGCGCGAGGGTGTTCCGGATGACCGCGGGGGTGTAATCCGCGGGCACCCCCGCGATGGCGTCGGCGGGGACGAGCGCGGTGTAGCCGAGGTTGACGGCGTCGAAGACCGCGTTGGGGACGGCGACGTTCGCCGAGACGCCGGTGACGACGAGGTTGCGACAGCCGAGGTTGCGCAGCAGCGCGTCGACGTCGGTCCCTGCCAGGGGCGACAGGCCGTGCAGTCGGCGTACGACGATGTCCTCGTCGGCGACCTCGATCGGCTCGGCCACCCGCACCGCGGTGCTCCCCGTGTACTGCTGCACGGGGAGCCGTTCCGCCGCGCGGAACAGTCGGGCGTTGTGGCTGGCGCCGCGCCCGTCGGGGCGGCGTTCGGCGACCGCGTGCAGCACCTGGACCCCGGCTTCGTGCGCTCCCGCGACCAGACGCGCGACATTGGACAGCGCCCCGGAGGACCGGGCCTGTTCGGCGAGTTCGGGCAGGGCGCTGTCGGGTCCGACGACGCCCTGCTGGCACTCCACGGTGAGCAGCACCGTCACGGCCGGGTCGAGCTGTCGCGCCAGCTGTTCGGCAGACGGCATGTCTCCCCCTCGTCCCTCGCCCTGTCGTCGCGCCGGTCGTCGCGCTCCGGGCGCGTGAGGGTAACGGCCATTGCGCACCGAAGGAAGAGGCTCCATGATTCCTGACACCCAGTCAGAACCTGGAGAGGGGAGGCCCGATGGCCACCACACAGCGCCGCGGACGCCGGATCATGATGAGCGGCGCCGAGCTGGACGCGTTCCTCGCCGAACAGCGGACCTGCCGCGTGGCCACGGTCTCGGCCGACGGGCGCCCACACGTCGGCGCCCTGTGGTTCGTCTGGGACGGCACGGCGCTCTGGCTCTACTCGATCACCCGCAGCCGTCGCTGGGCACAGCTGCGCGCCGATCCCCGGACAGCCGTGGTCGTCGACGACGGCACGGAGTACGGGGAGCTGCGCGGCGTGGAGCTGTCGGGCACCGCCGCCTTCGTGGGCGAGGCCCCGCGCACCGGCGACGAGCATCCCGAACTCGTCGAGCCCGAGCGCCTGTTCGCACGGAAGTACTTCGGCATGGAGACCATGCCGCACGACGGGCGGCACGCCTGGCTGCGCCTGGTCCCGGACGCGATCGCGTCCTGGGACTTCCGGAAGCTGGCCGCCCTCCGGCAGAGCTGAACGCCCGACAGTCCACGGACGAGGCGCCCGGCCCGAACCACCGGCCCGGCACGCCCCTCGCCCTCACCCCACCGCGTTCTCCGCCGAAACGCGCAGCGCGTCGACCGCCGCCCTGATCGAGGGGCGGCGGTCCGCGTCCGCCCGCCACACGGCGTAGATGTGGCGCCGCATCTTCTGCCGCACGGGCACCAGCCTCACCCCCGCCGGCACCGGACCGCGCCCCAGCCGGGGCGTGACGCACACCCCGTGCCCCGCCTCGACGAGCGCGATCTGAGTGTGGTGTTCACCCGCCATGTGGGCGATGCGGGGTTCGATCCCCTTCGAGCGCAGCGTGAACATCAGCCACTCGTAACAGAACTCGCCCTCGGGCCAGGACACCCACTCGTCGTCGGCGAAGTCCTCCAGGTCGACCTCGTCCTGCCGGGCGAGCGGATGGGAGACCGGCAGGCAGACGTCCGCCGCGTCGTCGAGCAGGGGCGCCTTGGCGAGCCCGCCCGGCACCGGCAGCCGCTTGTTGCTCCAGTCCAGCACGACGGCCAGGTCGAGGTCGCCCCTGAGGACCGCCCGTACGCCGTACTCCGGCTCCATCTCCACCGTCCGCACCCGCAGCTCCGGATGCGCGGACCGCAGCCCGGACACGGCCGAGGGCAGCAGCCCGCGCGCGGCGGTCGGGAAGGCGCCGATCCGCACCTCCCCCACCACGCTGCCCCGCTGCGCCTCGATGTCCGACTGGGCGCGCTCGACCTGCGAGAGGATGAGCGCCGCGTGGTCGGCGAGCAGCCGTCCCGCGTCGGTGAGCCTGACCCCGCGCCCGTTCTTGGCCAGCAGTTGCTGCCCGACCTCGCGCTCCAGCTTGGCCATCTGCTGCGAGACCGCCGACGTCGTCACGTGCAGCCCGTCGGCGGCTCCGCCGACCGAGCCGTGCCGGGCGAGGGCGTCGAGGGTCCGCAGGCGCTCCAGGTTCAACATGTAAGTGATGCTACGCAATCACGGCAACGATTTCTCGCTTGTGCTACGCAATAAGGGGAGCCAAGGTGGTCCCCATGAGCACCGCGACCCCGCCGAGAGCCCCCTCGGCAACAGCCCAGGACAAGCCCGCAGAGCCCACTGGATCCACCGGCCCCACCGCCCCTGCCGCCACCAATCCGGCCGCCACCCCCGCCCCGCCCGTGCAGCGCTCCGCCGTCGACTGGCGCCTCCGCTTCGCGATGCTCTCCCTCATCTGGGGCTTCAGCTTCCTCCTGATCAAGGTGGGCACACACGGTTTCGCCCCGTTCCAGGTCACCTTCGGCCGACTGTTCTTCGGTACGGCGGTCCTGGCCGTCGCCATGCTGGTCAAGCGCGACCGGCTGCCGCGCGGCGCCCGCACCTGGGCCCACCTGACCGTGGCCGCCTTCTTCCTGAACGCCCTGCCGTTCTCGCTCTTCGCCTACTCCGAGCTGACCATCCCCTCGACCCTGGCCGGGATCTGCAACGCCACGTCGCCGCTCTGGGGCATGCTCCTGTCGCTGGTCGCCCTCTCCGAGGACCGCCCGACCCGGCGCCGCGTCGCGGGCCTCGGCATCGGCTTCCTCGGCGTGCTCACCGTCCTGGGGGCCTGGCAGGGCTTCTCCGGGCTGGACTTCACCGGCACGGCCATGGCCCTGCTCGCCTCGCTCAGCTATCCGGTCGGCTGGATCTACATCCGCCGCACCCTGGCGGGCACCGGCAGCTCCAACCTGTCCCTGACCGGTGCCCAGCTCTTCGTCGCGACGCTGCAACTGGCCGTGGTCACCCCGCTCTTCACCACGCTCCCCACGTCCCTTCCGCTCGGCCCGCTGCTCGCCGTCGTGGCCCTTGGCGCACTGGGCACAGGAGTGGCGCTCCTCGTGCAGTACGGCCTGGTCGCCGAGGTCGGGCCGACGACCGCACAGATGGTCACGTACTTCATCCCGGTCATCGCGACCGCGGCCGGTGTCGCGCTGCTCGGCGAACAGCTCAGCTGGAACACCCCCGTCGGCGCGGCGATCGTGCTCGCGGGCGCGGCCCTCACCCAGACCAGGCCCCGCAGGGCCCGGCCGGTCCCCCGAGGGAACCGTCAGCCGTAGCTGACCGCCGACATCGGCCCCACGGCCGCCGCCACCGCGTCGGCCAGGGGGCCGACGTCCGCCATGGACAGCGGGGACACCGTGATGCGTACGCCCTGCTCCGAGGCCACCCTGAAGCGCGCCCCCGGTGCCACCGCCCATCCCGCGTGCATCAGCCGCGCGACCGCGCCCGTCTCGTCCGGAACCGGCACCCACACGTTCATCCCGCTCCGCCCGCGCGCACCGACGCCGCGCTCGGCGAGGGCCGCGACGAGGGCGTCGCGCCGCCCGGAGTACGCCCGCGCCACCGCGCGCTCGTCCAGCGCTCCCGATGTCCAGAGCTCCACCACGGTCCGCTGGAGCAGCCTGCTGACCCAGCCGGGCCCCAGCATCTGACGGCCGGTCACCCGGTCCATGGTCAACGCGTCCCCAGTCAGCGCGGCCACACGCAGGTCCGGCCCGTACGCCTTGGCCACGGACCGTACGAACGCCCAGCGTTCCGTCCCTCCGGCCAGCGGTTGGAGCGGCACGTCGAGCAGCCCGCTGCTGTGGTCGTCCTCGATGAGCAGCACCCCGGGGTGCCCGGACAGCACCGCCCGCAATTCACCCGCCCGTACGGGAGTCAGCGCCGCGCCCGTGGGGTTCTGCGCCCGGTCCGTGACCACCAGCGCACGTGCCCCGCCCCGCAGCGCCCGCCCGACCTCTCCGGGCAGCGGTCCCTCGTCGTCGATCGCGACGGGCACGACCCGCAGCCCCATGGCCGGCACGAGGTCGAGCATGCCGCCCCAGCCCGGGTCCTCGACGGCCACGGAGTCCCCCGGCTTCAGATGCGCGGCGAGCACCCGTTCGACGCCGTCCAGGGAACCCGACACCGCGGCGACAGGGCCCTGCGGCACGCCGTCGGCGTCGAGGGCGGCGCGCGCGAGCCGCGCGAACTCCGGGTCCACGGGCGCCTCCGCGTACAGCCCCGCCCGTCCCCCGTCGTGGCGCACGGCGGCGGCGAGCGCGTCGCCCAGCGGCGGCAGCAGCGCCGGATCCGGATTGCCCTTGCCGAGGTCCCGTACGCCGGGCGGGGCGTCCACCCGGAGGGAACCGCGTGCCGTACCGGCGGGCCGGTGGCGCACCCGGCTCCCCTTCCGTCCGGCGGTCTCGATCACTCCGCGGTCCCGCAGCAGGCGGTAGGCGGCCGCGACGGTGTTGGGGTTGACGCCCAGCACCACCGCCAGCTCCCGCATCGGGGGCAACGCCTGCCCCGGCGCGAGCTCGCCCGACCCCACACCTCGCTCCACGCTCTCGGCAATCTCCGATGCGCGACGCCCTACGATCCGATACTCTCCTAGCACAAAGACAAATATGCACTAGTGCAATGGAGAGCGCAATGTCGGAAGCCCCCACCCACCGCACGACCGCCAACGGCACTACCGCCTACCGCACGACCGACCGCACGGTCCCCACCCGCAACAAGGACCGTGCCGGTTACGACCGCGAGCTGGTGCACTCGATACTCGACGAGGCATACGTGTGCCACCTGGGGTTCGTGCGCGACGGTGCCCCCGTCGTCCTCCCCACGATCTTCGGACGGGTCGGCGAACGCCTCTACGTACACGGCTCGACGGGATCGCGGCCGCTGCGCATGACGGGCCAGTCGGACGGCGGCCTCGACGTCTGCCTGACCGTGACCCACGTCGACGCGCTCGTTCTGTCCCGCTCCGCCTTCAACCACTCCGTGAACTACCGCTCCGTCGTGGTCCACGGCACCGCCCACCAGGTCCTCGACCCCGACGAGAAGCGGACCGCGCTCGACGCGCTGGTCGACCAGGTCGTCGCCGGACGCTCGCGCGACTGCCGCCCGGCCGACGCCAAGGAGCTGGCCGCGACCGCCGTCATCAGCCTGGACCTCGACGAGGTCTCCGCCAAGGTGCGTACGGGCGGCGCCGGCGACGCCCCGGCGGACCTCTCGCTCCCCCACTGGTCGGGCGTGGTCCCGCTGACCACCCGGTACGGCACCCCGGCTCCCGCGGACGGCCTCGACCCGGCCGTTCCCGTACCGGCGTACCTCACGTCGTCCTGAGCCCCGCGCCGGGCGCGGGGAACACCGGGCGCGGAGAGCACCGGACGCGGAGAGCACCGGGCGGCGAACGGCGGGCACCGCGTCGTCCGCCGCCGCCACCCGGCGAGCCGTCGAAGGCCGTCGGTCAGACCGCCACGGCCGCCTTCCGCGCCTCGGCGGCGCCCCTGGCCTCCGCCGCTGCGAGCCCCGCCACCGCGGCGAGCAGCAGCAGCGTGCCCGCCACGATCCCGAAGGTCGGCTGCTCCCCCAGGACGGCGACCGCGATCACGGCCGCGCTCACCGGTTCGAGCAACATGATCACGGAGACGGTCGCCGACCGCACCACGGCGGCGCCCGCGAAGTAGAGCGCGTAGGCGAGCGCCGTGGGCACCGCCGCCACGTAGGCCAGCAGCACGACGACCCGGCCGAGCTGCTCCGTGTGCGGGAACAGCCCTTCGGCGACGGCCATCGGCAGCAGTCCGACCGCCCCGATCCCGAAGGCCCAGGCCGTCGTCACGAGCGAGTCGCCGCCGCCACTGTCCCGGCCCAGCCACCGAGTGAGCAGGGTGATCGCCGCGTATCCGGCGGCCGACAGCACGGCGAGGGCGATCCCGAGCGGCCGTACGGTGCCCGTGTCGTCGCCCGCGACGAGCACGACGAGCCCGGTCAGGGCGCCGAGCACGGCGACGAGGCCGCCGCGCCCGACGCGCTCGCCCATGGTGAACCGGGCGCCCAGCGCGATCAGTACGGGCCCCGCGCCGAGCGTGACCACGGTGCCGACCGCGAGCCCGGTCGACTCGACGGCCGCGAAGTACGCACTCTGGAAGACGGTGAGCCCGAGCCCCGTACCGAGGATGCGCAGCAGCCTACGGCGGCGCGGCTCGACGGCGGCCGCGGCCCCGACGGCGGCCCGCCCGTTCCCCGGCCGGGACCTCAGCGCGAGCGCGCCGAGCAGCAGGACGAGCCCGCCGGCGCAGCGCCAGAAGGACAGGGAGAGGGGACCGAGGTCGCTGGCCCGGAACACCAGGGACGCGGCAGCGCCCGCGGTGCCCCAGGCGATTCCGGCGAAGGCCAGGAAGACCAGACCACGCCCTACGGACAGGCCCGCGACGGCGGAAGAGACGGCGGAAGGGACAGCGGGTACGGGGGATACAGCGGATTTCGACACGTGGCTTCTCCGTGTGAAGACGGGACGGTGGGTCGCTCGGCTCCGCACGCGGGCAGCGACGAACCGCTCGGGGACACCCCGAGCCCGGTCTTCGTCAGCGGATGGCCGCCCGCGCTAGGCGGCGGGAGGCGGAAGTACGGTCGAATGCATGATCCGCACCCTATGACGGGACTTTCCCCGCCGACAACTGCTCGTCGACGGCGGTCGGCATCCCGGTGGCCACGGGGACCGACGGCGGTTCCTTGGGCGCCGAGGACTGCGCGATGAAGGCGCCGACGAGCACCACGGCCCCGCCGAGCAGCTGGGGCGCCGAGAGGTGTTCGCCGAGCAGCACCCAGGCGAGCACCGTCGCGATGACCGCCTCCAGACAGGCGACCACACCGGCGACCTGCGGGGAGAGCCTGCGGACCGAGACGACTCCGGTGGCGTACGCGAGGACCGTGGCGATCAGCACGATCCAGCCGAGCAGCACCGCGGCGGGCACCTGTGCGCCGTTCATGTCCGCGCTGCCCGCCAGGATCGACCAGTCCATCCCCCAGGGGCGGGCGACGACGGTCAGCAGGACCGAGCCGATGAGCAGCCCGTAGGCGATGACGCCCAGCGGGTCCGCCGCGTCCTCCTGGTCGCTGCCCTGGTCGGACAGGACGAAGTAGCCGACCTGGCAGCAGGCCGCGGCGAGCGCGAGCAGCAGTCCCACGGCGTCGAAGCCGAGGCCCGCCCAGATCTCGACGACACAGGCCAGTCCGCCGACGGCGAGCACCACGCCGATCGCGGCAGCGCGCGTGACGGGCCGCCGCTGCACGAACCGCACCCAGCCCAGCACCAGCGCCGGGGCGAGGTACTCGACGAGCAGGGCGACGCCCACGGGAATGCGGGAGATGGCGGCGAAGTAGCAGGCCTGGACGCCCGCGACGGCGAGCAGTCCGAACCCCGCGAGCAGCGCGGGTTTGCGGAACAGGAGGTCGCGGTGGCGCCAGGCCACGGGCAGCATGACGAGGGCGGCGCCGGTCACCCGTAGCCACACCACGTGGAGCGGGTCGAGCCCCGCCTCGATCAGCGGCTTGGCCGCGACACCTGATCCACCGAATGCGAACGCCGAGGCCAGGGCTAGTCCCAGGCCGACGCTCCTCCCCTGAGACGCGTGCATCGGCACATCATGACAGCTGAGGTCAGCACCGTCATCCCTGTGACACCTGTCGAGACGGACCGGTGATCAGGCGCGGTCCTCCGGGGTGGTGCGCCGCCCCGGCCGGGCGGTGTCCCGGGCGCTACCGGGCAGCGCCCCCGGCCGTCTCCGCGTCCGGTCGGCCGATCCGTCGCGCCAGTTCGTCCGGGCTCACCCCTGCCCGCACCAGCACCTCGACGGCCCGGCACTCCCGGTCGGCCGCGAGCGCGGCGAGCAGGTCGAGCCCGCTCGCGCGTGCCTCGCCGCGCGCGGCGGCGCGCTCCAGCGCCGCGTCCATCGCCAGTGCGGCCTGCGGCGACCAGCCGGGCGCGGCCACGTCGGTCACGACGGGTACGGCGCCGGAGTCCTCCACCGCGCCCTGCCAGCGCAGCCCGTAGCCGATGCTGCGCTGCACGAGGTAGCCGAGCACCCTGGCGAGCTGCGGTCCGCCGTCGAACGCCTCCCGCACGGCGCTGTCGGCCTCAAGCAGGGAGTGCAGCAGGTGCGCCGTGTCGATCTGCCGGTCGCCGTCGCGCAGGGCCCGGCGTCGCGCGCCCGTCACGACCGGGGCCAGTTCGACGGTGAGTCTGGCGTCGGTCTCGGGACGGGTGGGTGCGGGCTGGTGGGGTATCCGCGGCGTACGGCTTTGCACCCTCTTACCCCATCAGTCCCCCGACCAGCGGTCATCCGCGCGGCGACCTATTTACGCATCCCACCGAAGTTGGGCATACGGGAGCAGGTTCTCCTCCTTACGGATGAGATCGATGAAGTCACCCCTGAGGGGCGCGCGTCGATTTGATTCACGCCCCAATGGCAACCACATCACATCTCCCTCACGTCCCTTCAGGCATGCTCTGGATGGTCGCCCTGCTCGCACTGGACGGGCGGCAGTATGTGTACCGGGTCTACGCACCGCCCGACGCGTTGCTCGCGGACCTCTTCTGGGCCGCCTTCCACTGCCACGACGAGGGGCCGCACCCGAGGGCGTCGGACCTGTTCGACTCCGCGCAGATCTGGCGCGTGCAGCAGACCCAAGAGATCTGACGGTTCATCAGTATTGAATGTTCCGATCGCTACGGCTACGTTCCGCGACACCACATCCCGTTGTGCCGACGAGAAGGGGCGATCGCATGGCCGAGGTCAGCGCGGAGGCACGCATCGATGCACCGGCCGAGAAGGTGTGGCGGCAGTTGACGGACTTCGGCTCGTACGGCGAGTGGAACGCGACCCACACCGGCTTTCCCCGCGGCGGCCCCGCGCGCCTGGAGGTCGGCGCCACCTACGACGAGAACATGAAGCTCATGGGCTTCCCCGCCGAGGTGGCCTGGACGGTGGAGGAGCTGGAGAGCGCCCGGCTGCTGGCCACCAAGGGCACAGGGCCCATGGGCGTCGTGCTCGGCATGCGCTACTCGCTGACGCCCGACGGGGACGCCACCACGGTCCGCATCGAAGGGGAGTTCACCGGCGCGGCGGTCTCCCTGATGGCGGGCAAGCTCAAGGACTCGGCGACGGCCGCGCTCAACGAGTCGCTGCGGAAACTGGCGGCGCTGACCGTCTGACACCTCTCCCACGACACGGGTAAGCCCCGCGACCCATGGGTCGCGGGGCTTACCCGTACACCGATCCGTCGGCGCTCAGCCCTCGTCGGCGAGGATCAGGTAGAGCTTCTTGCGCGAATCGTTGACGACTTCCAGCGCCTTCTGGCGCTGTTCGGCGGTGCCCGTCTTCCAGACCTGGCCGAAGGCTTCCATCAGACCGAAGCCGGCCTGCCGGATCTCGTTCATGCTCTCCCAGTCGACCCCGCGACCCGCCTCGTCCCAAGGGGCGTCGGGCCCCTCTTCCGCGGCCGCGGTCCCGGCATCGGTGAGCGTGAACAGCTTCTTGCCGCCCTCGCTCTCACTGGCGATGAGCCCTTCGTCCTCCATCATCTGGAGCGTCGGGTACACCGAGCCGGGGCTGGGGCGCCAGGCCCCGCCGCTGCGCTCGCCGATCTCCTGGATCATCTCGTACCCGTGCATGGGCCTGTCCTTCAGCAGCGCCAGGATCGACGCGCGCACGTCACCGCGCCGCGCCCTGCCCCGACCGCCTCCGCGGCCGCGCCCGCCGAAGGGACCCCCGCCGAAGCCCGGCCCGAACGGCCCGAAAGCCGCGCGCCGCCCCTCGAAGTCGCCCCGACCGCGATGACCGGGCCCGTAGTGCCCGTGTCCATGCTCGTGCTCGTGTTTTGCACCGAATCCATGTGAACGCATCGCTACGCTCCTTCCATCGTTGATCTGTCGCGATGCGTCAACGATATATCGGAATACGTCGCTCGACAACCCTCTCCCGTACTCGGCGGTGAAATCGGCCCGCCCTCTTCCGGTCCAGTGACCTCTGATTGGCCTTGGCCTGTGCCTTCTCCCGGCTCGTACCGTCGCCCGTATGCGGATCCGAATCGTCGACGCCTTCACCGACCGCCCCTTCTCCGGCAATCCGGCAGGGGTCCTGCTCCTCGACGCCTTCCCGGCCGACCACTGGCTCCAGAAGGTCGCCGCCGAGGTCAACCTCTCCGAGACCGCCTTCGCCCACCCACTGCCGCCGGGCGCGGCGCCCGGCGGCGACGGCGTCCCCGACGGCGGCGAGGACTGGGCCCTGCGCTGGTTCACCCCGACCACCGAGGTCGACATGTGCGGGCACGCCACGCTCGCCACCGCCCACGTCCTGCACACCACGGGGCGCGCCACCGGCACCGTCCGCTTCCACGCGCGCTGCGGCGTCCTCACCGCGACCGCCCGGCAGGACGGCACGGTCACCCTCGACTTCCCGACGTCCCCGCTCACCCCGATCGAGGTCCCCGACGGCGTCGCCGACGCCCTCGGCGCGACCCCGGTCTCCGTGCACGACACCGCCGACCACATCGGCGACCTCCTCGTCGAGCTGGCCGACGAGCGGACCGTGCGCGGCCTCGCCCCCGACCTGGCGGCGCTGAAGCACCGCAGCAAGCGCGGCATCATCGTCACGGCCGCCGCCGAAGACCCCTCCCGGGGCTACGACTTCGTCTCGCGCGGCTTCTTCCCCAACGTGGGCATCGACGAGGACCCCGTGACGGGCAGCGCCCACACCGCGCTCGCGCCCTTCTGGTCGGCCCGCACCGGCCGCACCGAGCTGACCGGCCTCCAGGGCGGCGCCCGCACCGGAATCGTCCGCACGTCCCTGCGCGGTGACCGCACCCTGCTGAACGGCCACGCGGTGACGGTCATCGAGGGCGACCTGCGCGCCTGACCGTACGGAAGAACGAACAGGCACGCACAGACACGCACAGGAGCACCGAAGGGCACGGAGCACCGAAGCACGCGGAGCGCCGAAGGACGCGGCAGAACGCCGAAGGGGCGTACGGAAATCCCGTACGCCCCTTCGGCCCGACCGGCCCCCGCCTCACGCGGTGGGCAGCCACCCCACCTTCCCCGCGAGCAGCCCGTACCCCACGAACGCCACGATGTCGAGCAGCGCGTGCGCCACCACCAGCGGCCCCACCCGCCCCCACCGCTGGTACGCGAGGCCGAAGACCACACCCATCACCATGTTCCCGACGAACCCGCCGATGCCCTGGTAGAGGTGGTACGAACCGCGCAGCACCGAGCTCGCCACGAGCGCCGCCAACGGGGTCCAGCCCAACTGCCCCAGCCTGCGCAGCAGGTACCCGACGACGATCACCTCCTCCAGTACGGAATTCTGGATCGCCGACAGGATCAGCACCGGGTACTTCCACCACACGTCAGGCAGCGACTCGGGCACCACCGTCAGGTTGAACCCGCTCGTCCGTGCCGCCAGGTAGAACGCCAGCCCCGCGCTGCCGATGCCCGCCGCGAGCAGCGTGCCGCGCGCCAGGTCGAAGCCCGGTCTCGACCGGTCGAACCCGATGCTCCGCAGCCCCGCGCCCTCCCGCAGCAGCAGATGCGCGACCAGCGCCACGGGCACCAGGGCCGTGGAGATCCCGAAGAGCTGCCAGGCAAGATCGAGCCACGGCCGTCCGGGCGCCGCCGAGCTGTTGAGCGTGGCCGCCTGGTCCTTCAGTCCGCCGGGCTTCGTCAGCGACCCGATAAAACTGATCAGCGACGACACCCCGCTGGCCCCCAGCGAGAGCGCCAGCACGAGGAGCACCTCGGACCGGAAAATCCTTCGTGAGACTCCCTCACGAGGAAAAGAATCGGCCACCCGACCCGACTCCGACTGCACACCTGCCTCCAGTTGAGTAATCCCGTCCCAAGCCTCTCGCAGCACCGCTAGGGTCTCGAATGCAGGTACGAAGATCGCGCGCGACAGGCCGGGGGACGAACGCCATTCCGATGGCGCGGTCCCCCTTTCCGTGTTCATCGATCACTCTCAGGGGGCCCCACCGCCATGGGACGTCACAGCTTGCCCGACGCGCACGCACAGGACGATCACCGGGCCCGCCCTAAGGCCGGCCGCCGCACCCTGGCCATCTCCACCGCGCTCGTACTGAGTGTGGCGGCGGGCACGGCCTACGCCGCCCACAACGGCCTGTTCTTCTTCGGCGGTTCCTGCGACGAATCCGTCCGCCTCTCCGTCGTGGCCTCGCCGGACGTCGCCCCCGCGCTCACGGCCATCGCCGACCGCGCCCGCGACGACCGCGTCACCACCGACGGGCGCTGCCTCGAAGTGAAGGTCTCCGCCCGCGAGTCGTACGAGGTCGCCGACGCCCTCGCCGACGAACCGGAAAGCCCGTCGGACGCCCCGGACTTCCAGGTCTGGGTCCCCGACTCCCGGGCTTGGGTCGAGCGCGCCAAGGGCGTCGGCGACGGCGTCCCCGTCGCCACGGGCGACTCCATAGCCACCTCGCCCGTCACGCTCGCCGCCCTCCGCCCGGCCGCGACCGACCTCGGCTGGCCCTCGAAGACGTACACCTGGAACGGGCTGACCAAAGCGGTCACCCGTACCGAACAATTACGCCTGGGCACCGCGGACCCGACGCGCAGCGCCACCGGGCTCCTCGCGCTCGACGGCATCGCCGCGTCCTCCCGCGAGCAGGGCGCCGACGGCGACACCACGGCCGCCGCCACCGCCAAGCTCCTGTCGCAGCGGATGTCGGGCGGCGACGCCGAGGTGCTGGAGACCCTGACGAGCGGCGACTCTGGCGCGGACAAGAGCAATCCCCGGCGCAACCAGACCGTTTTCCTCTCCGAACAGGCCGCTTTCCGACACAACGCGACCGCAGACCGCGACCACCGGATCGACCTCTTCTACCCCAAGGACGGAGCGGCGCTGCTCGACTACCCGTACGCCTTCGTCAACGAGGCCGAACTCTCCGTCGACCAGGGCCGCGCGGCCCAGCGCTTCCTGGCGCTGCTCGAAGAGGGCCCGTCCCGGGCCGTCCTGACCAGGGCGGGGTTCCGCGTCCCGGACCGGCCGGTGGCGCGGGCGCTGGTGCGGGCAGCCGGCGGCGCGGCTCCCCAGCCGTACGGGGCGGCCCCCACCGAGCCGCCCGCGCCCGAGGCGGTCCAGCAGACCCTCGGCATGTGGACGATCACCGTCCAGAGCGCCCGGCTGACGACCGTCGTCGACACGTCGGGCTCGATGGCCGAGCCCGTGCCGGGCCGCGGTCAGTCCCGGATGGAAGTCACCAAGGGCGCGCTGATCCAGGCCATCGACGAGTTCACGCCGGAGGACGAGATCGGGCTCTGGGAGTTCGCCACCGCGCTGGACGGCGTCCGCGACTACCGCAGGTTGGTGCCGACCCGGCGGCTCGGCGAACCGGTCGAGGGCGGCGGCACCCACCGCTCCCGGCTCACCAAGGCGTTCTCCGAGCTGGCCCCCGTGCCGGAGGGGGCGACGGGGCTGTACGACACGACGCTCGCCGCGTACCAGGAGGCCCAGGCGAGTTACGTGCGCGGCAAGTTCAACGCCCTGGTGGTCCTCACCGACGGCGCGAACCAGGACCAGTACAGCATCTCCCGCTCCTCGCTCGTCTCCCGGCTGCGGGCGATCAGGGACCTGAAGCGCCCGGTGCCGCTGATCGTCATCGCCATCGGCCCGAACACCGACCAGGCGGAGATCGAGCAGATCGCCGAGGCCGCGGGCGGCTCGGGACACCAGGTGGACGACCCCACCGAGATCCAGCCGGTGATCCTCAAGGCGATCATCGCCGCGGGCCGCGCCGACCAGCCCTGACCGGCCCTGACCAGCCCTGACCGGCGCGCCCCGGCCCCGGCGGCCGTGCCTCAGTGCCGGGCCGGGAACCCGGCGGGCCACAGGTGCACCGGCTCGCCCTGGTGCATCAACTCGCTGTAGCGGCGGGTCATCGCGGCCAGCGCGGCCTCCCGCCCCAGCCCCGCTTCGAGTGCGCGGTGGTACGTGTCGACCTGCCAGGACGCCCCGTTGACCCGGCGCCGGCAGCGCTCCTCGATGATCCCCAGGTAGTGGTCGCGGTCCGCGGGCTCGACGTTCCACGCGTCGAGCCCGGCCGCGGCGAGCGGCAGCAGTTCGTCCCGTACGAGCTTGACGACCGGCACCCGCGTGATGCCGCCGCCGCGCACCGGGCGGGGCCAGTGCAGCTCCGCGTCGATGCCGTGGCGGCAGGCCGTGTCGAAGTTCTCGGCCGCCGCGGCGAAGGGCAGGCGCCGCCAGACCGGCCTGGCGTCCTCGGCGAGCGCGCGCACGAGGCCGTAGTAGAACGCGCTGTTGGCGATGACGTCGGTCACCGTGGGCCCCGCGGGCAGTACGCGGTTCTCCACGCGCAGATGGGGTACGCCGTCGGCCAGCCCGTACACCGGGCGGTTCCAGCGGTAGACCGTGCCGTTGTGCAGGGTGAGCTCCGCGAGCCGGGGAACGCCCCCGTCGTCGAGCACGCGCAGCGGCTCCTCGTCGTCGCAGACCGGCAGCAGCGGCGGGAAGAACCGCAGGTTCTCCTCGAAGAGTTCGTACGCGGAGTCGACCCACCGCTCCCCGAACCAGGTGCGCGGCCGCACCCCCTGTGCCTGGAGCTCCGGCGGCCGTACGTCGGTGGCCTGCTGGAACAGCGGGGGCCGCGATTCGCGCCACAGCTCCCGGCCGAACACGAAGGGCGCGTTGGCGCCTATCGCGACCTGCACCGCCGCGACGGCCTGCGCCGCGTTCCACACGTCCGCGAACCGGGCGGGCGTGACCTGGAGGTGCAGCTGCACGGAGGTGCAGGCCGCTTCGGGAGCTATCGAGGCCGAGGTGCAGCTCAGCCGCTCCACCCCCTCGATGTCCAGTACGAAGTCCTCGCCCCTGGCCGCCACCATCTGGTCGTTCAGCAGCATGTAGCGGTCGACGTCGGAGAGGTTCGCGGAGACCAGCTCCTCCTTGGTGATCGTCGGAAGAATTCCGATCATCACGATCCCGGCGTCGACCTCGTGCGCTTTTCGATGGGCGTAGCCCAGGCCCGTACGGAGCTCCTCGGCGAGCTGATCGAAAACCCGGCCGCTCAACCGGTGCGGGGCTATGTTCACTTCAAGGTTGAACATGGCGAGCTCGGTCTGGAAATCCTTGCTCGCGATGCGCTGGAGAACCTCGGCATTAATCATCCTCGGCATGCCGTCCGCACCGGCAAGATTCAATTCTATCTCCAGCCCCATGAGATTCCTGGGACGATCGAACCTCTTCTCCGACAAAAGCCGCTCAAGTGCCTCAAGACACTCGTGCGACTTCCTTCGGTACCTCTGCCGATCGGCCAGGTCGAACCCGGCTGCCACGATCTTCTCCCCCATCGAAGCTTCCTTCCCCGAGTGGGCAGCCCGCAGCACCGGCCGCTCGTGTCATGGTCGATAATGCCCAGGCGAAGTGATCGATAACGCCCCGCGGACAGCGTGTGGCCGGTAGTCTTGGGCCGATCGGCAGGACGGTCTCCCCCCATACGGCACAGAGTGCGGTGTCAGGCGGCTCGGGGTGCGGTTCCGAGTGACCTGCATGTGGTGAAAAACGCCGACTGGATCCGGCCTACCGCAATCCTCGGAAAACCGCAGGCAGCGGAGAGATCCCCACAGGAAATCAACAGAATCTCCGCAAAAGAAAGACCTGATACCGCCTTGCCCGCAATACGCGGGACGACTAGCTGAAACACCACGTGAACACGTGTCGTATAAACTCCGCGAACGAGGCAGAGAGTTGGCGAACCGGCCACGTCCCCCGGCCCCGAATACGCCACCCAAGTTCCACCCACACCTGCCCGCGCTCCGCCCCAGGCACCCCCCTGTCTCGAAGTGAGAGGCGACCCATCATGCCGCTGCATGTCCCCCCGGCCCCCGCGCCCGCCCACCGCAGCGTCCTCACGGCACTCGGTTCCCCCACCGCAGTCCGCGAGGCGCGCACGCCCGCGCTCCAGTCCGCCCAGGGACCACTCAGCCCCGAACTCCCGCTGCCCGTACACGTGCTGGACCACATCTCTCCCGACGACCCGGCCCCGTGCACCCGGCTCACCGGCTGGCGCTTCCTGATCCGCACCGGCGAACGCGCCGTGGCCGCCGCCGAGACCGTGCTCACCCCCGACGGATGGGCGTTCTCGCACTTCTTCGAAGGCCCGTACGTCCCGTCGACCGAACGGGCGCTCCGGCACGCGGAAACGATGCGCACCTCCTACCAGCCGCGGCTGCTCTCCGTACCCGAGCTCTACATGCTCACCCTCTGGCTGCACGGCGACACCGACGCCGACGTCACCGGCGGCACCCTCGGGCCCACCGACCTCCTGGTGCCCCTCGCGCCCGCCCCTCCCGGCATCACCGCGCACCGCCCGCACCGGGCGGCCGACCTGCTGCCCGTGCTGACGCTGCGCCTCACCCCCGCGTCGCTGCTCGGCACTCCGGCCTGACCGTCCGGGCGCAACGCCCGCGCGTCCGCCCCTTCTTGCGCCCCTCCTGTGCCCCGCCGCAGCCGACAGCGGCGGGGCACAGCGCTCTCCTGACCCTTGGACCCCATCCGGACTAGCCCAGTCCGACCACCCCGAACCACCCGAAGGGACAGTGCAGTTGAACTGAACCGTCCGGGCGGGTGACGCGTCATGAGAGGAGAAGGCAGAGCTGCTGCGAAATCCCTGCGGATTGACGCCCGTAGGGCAACACTGGTACCGACCGATTGATACGGGGGGCGGCCATGAACACCGCATCGAGCCGCAGGACAGTCAATTCCACGCAGCGAAAGAATCCATCCACCATGTGCCAGCACCAGCCACCGTGCCCGACAGCCGACTCAGCCGACCGGGAAGCAGCCCGCCTCTTGGCTCACCACCCGGAGCAGGGCTGGAGCCTGCTGTGCAACGGCGTCCTCCTGTTCGAGGACACCGGTGAGCTGCTGCCGGACGGACAGATCATCGCCCCGCACCGGCCGCTCGGCGCCGGACAGGTGATGAAGGCCGCCTGACACGCGGCCGCACCTCAGCAGGAGCGCGACGCAGGACCACGACAAGGGGCCGGCCCGGAGCGAACTCCGAACCGGCCCCGACGCCCCGCGCGGCGAGCGCCCCGCGCCCGCCGCGCGTCAGCCTCAGTTGTCGTACTCGTCCAGCGGCGGGCAGGAGCAGACGAGGTTCCGGTCACCGAAGGCACCGTCGATCCGGCGCACCGGCGGCCAGTACTTCTCCGTCGCCGACACACCTGCGGGGAAGACCGCCTCCTCACGGGTGTAGGCGTGGTTCCACTCCCCGCCCAGCGCGGCGGCCGTGTGCGGGGCGTTGCGCAGCGGGTTGTCGTCCGCGTCCCACTCGCCCGAAGCGACCTTCTCGATCTCGCCCCGGATCGCGATCATGGTGTCGCAGAAACGGTCCAGCTCGGTGAGGTTCTCGCTCTCGGTCGGCTCGATCATCAGCGTGCCGGCCACCGGGAAGGACATCGTCGGCGCGTGGAAGCCGTAGTCGATGAGGCGCTTGGCGATGTCGTCGACGCTGACGCCGGTCGCCTTGGACAGCGGCCGCAGGTCGACGATGCACTCGTGCGCCACGAGACCGGCCGGACCGGTGTACAGGACCGGGTAGTGCGGTTCGAGCCGCTTGGCGATGTAGTTGGCGGCGAGTACGGCGACCTGCGTCGCGCGCTTCAGGCCCTCGCCGCCCATCAGGCGTACGTACGCCCATGAGATCGGCAGGATGCCCGCCGAGCCCCACGGGGCGGCCGAGATGGGCCCGACGCCCGTCTCGGGGCCCGCGGTGGGCTGGAGGGGGTGGTTGGGCAGGTACGGCGCGAGGTGCTCGCGCACGCCGACCGGGCCGACGCCGGGGCCGCCGCCGCCGTGCGGGATGCAGAAGGTCTTGTGCAGGTTCAGGTGCGAGACGTCGCCGCCGAACTTGCCCGGCTTGGCGAGGCCCACGAGCGCGTTGAGGTTGGCGCCGTCCACGTAGACCTGGCCGCCCGCCTCGTGGACCGTGGCGCAGATGTCGGCCACGTGCTCCTCGAAGACGCCGTGCGTCGAGGGGTACGTGATCATCAGGACGGCCAGCTCGTCGCGGTGCTGCTCGATCTTGGCACGCAGGTCCTCGACGTCCACCTCGCCGTCGTCCGCGGTCTTCACCACGACGACCTTCATGCCCGCCATGACCGCGCTCGCGGCGTTGGTGCCGTGCGCGGAGGACGGGATGAGGCAGACGGTGCGCTGCTCGTCGCCGTTGGCCCGGTGGTACGCCCGTACGGCGAGGAGGCCGGCCAGTTCGCCCTGCGAACCGGCGTTCGGCTGGATGGAGACCTTGTCGTATCCGGTGACCTCGGCGAGACGCTCCTCCAGCTCGCGGATGAGCGTGAGGTAGCCGGCGGCCTGCTCGACCGGGGCGAACGGGTGGATCTGACCGAACTCGGGCCAGGTCACCGGCTCCATCTCGGTGGTCGCGTTCAGCTTCATCGTGCACGAGCCGAGCGGGATCATGCCGCGGTCCAGCGCGTAGTCGCGGTCGGCGAGCTTGCGCAGGTAGCGCAGCATGGCCGTCTCGGAGCGGTGCTGGTGGAAGACCGGGTGGGCCAGGAACTCGTCGTCGCGCAGCAGCCCGGCGGGCAGCGCGTCGGCGGCCGTGGCGTCCAGCGCCTCGATGTCGCCGGTGACCCCGAAGGCGCTCCAGACCGCCGCGAGCTGGCTGCGGGTGGTGGTCTCGTCACAGGCGATCGACACGGTGTCGGCGTCGACGAGGCGGAGGTTGACCCCGCCCTCGCGGGCGGCGGCCAGGACGTCGGCGGCCTTGCCCGGGACGCGGACGGTCAGCGTGTCGAAGTGCGAGCCGTGCAGCACCTCGACGCCGCCGTCGCGCAGCCCCTGGGCGAGGATCGCGGCGTAGCGGTGGGTGCGGCGGGCGATGTCCTTGAGCCCCTCGGGGCCGTGGTAGACCGCGTACATCCCGGCCATGACGGCGAGCAGCACCTGCGCCGTACAGATGTTGCTGGTGGCCTTCTCGCGGCGGATGTGCTGCTCGCGGGTCTGCAGGGCCAGGCGGTACGCCTTGTTGCCGTCGGCGTCCACGGAGACGCCGACCAGGCGGCCGGGGAGGCTGCGCGCGAACTTCTCGCGCACCGCCATGTAACCGGCGTGCGGGCCGCCGAAGCCCATCGGGACGCCGAAGCGCTGGGTGGTGCCGACGGCGATGTCGGCGCCGAGCTCGCCGGGCGGGGTGAGCAGGGTCAGCGCGAGCAGGTCGGCGGCGACCGTGACGATCGCACCGAGCTCGTGGGCCGCGTCGATGACCGGCTTGAGGTCGCGGACCTCGCCGGAGGCGCCCGGGTACTGGAGGAGCACGCCGAAGACGCCGCGCTCGGCGATCTCGGCCGGGATGCCGTCGCGCAGGTCGGCGACGACGACCTCGACGCCGGTCGGCTCGGCGCGGGTCTCGATCACGGCGACCGTCTGCGGCAGGGTGTCGGCGTCGATCAGGAAGACGCCGCCCTTGACCTTGCCGACGCGGCGGGCGAGGGACATCGCCTCGGCGGCGGCGGTGCCCTCGTCGAGGAGCGAGGCGCCGGAGGTGGGCAGGCCGGCCAGCTCGGCGACCACGGTCTGGAAGTTCAGCAGGGCTTCGAGGCGGCCCTGGGAGATCTCCGGCTGGTACGGCGTGTAGGCGGTGTACCAGGCCGGGTTCTCCATCACGTTGCGGAGGATCACCGGCGGGGTGAACGTGCCGTAGTAGCCGAGGCCGATCATCGGGGCGAGGACCTGGTTGCGGTCGGCGAGCGTCCGCAGCTCGGCCAGGACCTCGGCCTCCGTGCGGGCGTCCGGCAGCCCGAGGGCCTCGGCGCTCTTGATCACATCCGGCACCGCGGCGGCGGTCAGCTCGTCCAGCGAGCCGTAGCCGACCTGGGCGAGCATCTTCGCCTGCGCCCCGGCGTCAGGGCCGATGTGGCGCTGCTCGAAGGGGATGCCTCGCTCCAGCTGGGCGAGCGGAATGCGGTTGGCGGTCATTAAGGAGGCCTCCTGGTCAGACACGACCTGCGAGGGGCACCACGGCGCGGGTACCCGTACGGCCTCCCCCTCTGTCATCTCAACCTGAGAGCTTCACCGGACCGCCGAAACGCGCGCTCCGACTTTCACCGTCGGTGAGGACGCATGCCGACCGACACTCGTCCTGCTTTCCAGAGTGACCTCGTCCATGCGGTACGGGTGCCTGAGAGATTCCGGGGAGGATTTGCTCCTTCGGCGCCTCCGATGAAGCCTTGGAGGACTCTCCCGCACGGGGTCAGCAGCCACTCGTCAGCCTACCAGCGCAGTTTTCGAGGCAGTTTCGAGTGGCCGTTGCCCAGGATCTGCACTTTTGTAGTATTTCCAGACCTGTTGCGACCTGCTGGCGACCTGTTGGAGGGACCGTGCAGACCGACGTTGATCCGCGCAGCCTGATCGGCCGCAAGGCGTTCGACCGCAATGGCACCAAGATCGGGACGGTGGACGAGGTCTACCTCGACGACGCCACGGGCGTGCCGGAGTGGGCCGCGGTACGCACCGGGATCTTCGGCCGCGACGCCTTCGTACCGCTGGAACCGAGCGAGCTGGTCGACGACGTACTCCGCATCCCCTTCGACCGCTCCCTGATCAGGGAAGCACCCGACTTCGGCGTCGGCCGCCACCTCTCTCCCGAGCAGGAGATCCAGCTCTACCACCACTACGGGCTCGACCTGCCCGCCCCGCCCCGGTCGGCCACCGGGGAGGACCGGGATTTCGGCAGGATCGCGGGCCAGGACGGCTGAATCCCCTCTGGTCGGCCGCCGCCGTCCGCCGGTCAGCCGCTGCCCGCCGCCCCCGGTATCAGAGCCCCGGGCACCAGCGGCAGCGGCTCGCTCGGCTCCAGGGCGGGGTCGTCCACCCTGAACGTACGCACCCGGCCGGGCGCCGACCCCGGCTCCTCGAAGCGGACGGTCACCCGGCCCACACCGCTGCCCTGCACCCACCCCGGCCCGAATTCCGCGTGCCGCACGTCGTGCCCCGCGAGCCAGCGCCGCTCGACCGGCGCCGCGGTCTCCCCGGCCACCGCCTCCGGCTCCGCCGCGCTCTCCCCGCCGTCCGCCGCAGGGCCGCCCCCGCCGCCTCCACCGCCCGACGCCGCCCCCTCACCGGCCCCCTCACCAGCCGCGGCCGCGGCGGCCGTCGCCGCCTGGGCGAACAGGTCCTCCTGCGTGAAGTCGGCCAGCCCGCTCACGCCCACCCCGAGCAGGCGCACCCCTCCCGTGGTGTCCACGGCCTCCAGGAGCCGCCCCGCGGCCTCCCGCACCACCGCGGGATCGTCCGTCGGCCCCCGCAGCGTCTCCGAACGCGTCAGCGTCGAGAAGTCGTACCTCCGCACCTTCAGCACCACCGTCCGCCCCGAGCGCCCCGCTGCCCGCAGCCGCTCCACGCACCGCTCGGCCAGCCGCTCCACCTCGATCCGCACGCGCACCCGGTCGTGCAGGTCGACGTCGAAGGTGTCCTCGACGGAGACGGACTTCGACTCCCGCTCCGCGTTCACCGGCCGGTCGTCGTACCCCAGCGCCATCCGGTACAGCGCGGCCCCGTGCGCCTTCCCCAGCAGCCGTACGAGCTCGTCCTCGCCCGCCTCCGCCAGCTCCGCGACCGTCGCGATCCCCGCCCGCCTCAAGTGCTCCCCCGTCGCCGGACCGACCCCCGGCAGGATCCGCACCGGCTGGGGCGCCAGCAGCTCCCGCTCCGTCCCCGGCACTATCAGCACCAGACCGTCCGGCTTGGCCTGCTCGGACGCGATCTTGGCGAGCATCTTCGACCCGGCGAGCCCCACGGATCCGGTCAGCCCCGTCACCGCCCGGATGTCCTCGCGCAACCGCTTGCCGACCGCACGGGCCGAAGCCTCCCCGTCGGCCGCGCCACCGGCCTCCAGGTCGACGAACGCCTCGTCCAGGCTCAACGGCTCCACCAGCGGCGACAGCCGCCCCAGCAGCTCCATGACCTGATCGCTCACCGCCCGGTAGAGCGCGAAGCGCGGCACCAGGTACGCGGCGTTCGGCACGAGCCGCCGCGCCTGGGACATCGGCATCGCCGAGTGCACCCCGAACCGCCGCGCCTCGTACGACGCCGTGGACACCACCCCGCGCGGCCCCAGGCCGCCGACCACCACGGCCTTTCCGCGCAGGCTGGGCTTCGCCGCCTGCTCTGCGGCAGCGAAGAAGGCATCCATGTCCAGATGCAGAATCGTCGGCGCGGTCCTCACATCGACCGATGCTGCCCTACGCCACTGACAATCGGGCCCGGCACACGCCCCACCAGGCAATACGGCGCGGGGCACGACGGTGGGAACCGCCGTGCCCCGCGCCTAGGTCCGTACCCGCGGTTCACACCGCGCGGTTGCGCCGCCGTGCCAGCTCGTCCGCCGGGTTGTGCCCGACCAGGGTCTCCCCGGTGTCCACGCGCTCGCCGTGCAGCTGCGAGAGCGCCGCCTCGACGTCGCGCCACACCACGCCGACGGCGATCCCGAAGACGCCCTGTCCCCCTTGGAGCAGGTCCACGACCTCGTCGGGCGACGTGCACTCGTACACCGTCGCCCCGTCGCTCATCAGCGTCATCCGCTCAAGGTCCGTGAAGCCCCGCTCCCGCAGGTGCTGCACGGCCGTACGGATGTTCTGCAGGGCCACGCCCGTGTCCAGGAAACGCTTCACGATCTTGAGGACGACGACGTCCCGGAAGCTGTAGAGCCGCTGGGTGCCCGAACCGTAGGCCGGGCGCACGCTGGGCTCCACCAGCCCCGTCCGCGCCCAGTAGTCGAGCTGCCGGTACGTGATCCCGGCCGCCGCACACGCGGTCGGCCCCCGGTAACCGATCTCGTCGCTCCGCGCCGCACCTGCCGCCGCCGGAGCGACCGGGGCGCCCGGCTGCCTGGCGGAGGATTCGACGGGGCCATTGCGCAGTGGGTACGGCCTGCCCGCGGCCGTACCGTCGCCAGTGCTTCTCACGCCGACCCTCCGTCCTTGACCTGCCATCTCGACGGTAGGCAGTCACTCGGGGTGCGTCAACGATCGCCACACTCGGCACGCCGAGTGATAATCACCCTAGGAGTGGTTTCCCGTATCCCTCTTCGGGGAAAGGCTACTCGAATGTGGCCAAAGCGCCCGGCATATTCCGCCATGCGTGGCGCGCGGGACCGCGACTCACTGGCTGTTGGTCCCGAAGTCCTCCGGAGAGATCTGGTCGAGGAACTCGCGGAACTTCTCCACCTCGTCCTCCTGCTCGTCGGGGATCGCGATGCCGGCGTCGTCCAGCACGCCGTCGCTGCCGTAGATCGGCGTCCCCGTCCGCAGGGCCAGCGCTATGGCGTCGGACGGCCGCGCGCTGACCTCCACCCCGCTGGCGAAGACCAGCTCCGCGTAGAAGACCCCTTCCCTGAGGTCCGTGATGCGGACCTCGGTGAGCTCCTGGCCGACCGCTTCGAGCACGTCCTTGAAAAGGTCGTGGGTCAGCGGCCGCGCGGGAGCCATGCCCTGCTGCGCGAAGGCGATCGCGGTCGCCTCCCCGGGGCCGATCCAAATGGGGAGGTACCGATCGCCTCCCACTTCACGCAGGAGCACGATCGGTTGATTGGAGGGCATTTCCACCCGGACACCCACAACGTCGAGCTCGTTCACACAGCAACCCTAGGACGTGCCCGGTGGGTTTGGGTAGTCGGGCTCCGCCAAGATCAGTCAAGCCTTATCCTCAGCGCCGTCTGCACCAGGGCCGCGTGCAGCCGTACGGAGAGGGTGGCGAGCTCCTTGGCCGTGGCCTCCGCATGCGCCCTGGTCTGCGGATTGCGGTGCCTGCGCAGCGGCGCGACCACCTGTTCGATCAGGCTGGCCTCGCGGTCGGCGGCTCCCCGCATCGCCCGCAGGTGCCTCGGTTCGAGACCGAATCTCCCCAGATCCGCGACAAGTTTGGCGACGGTGACCGCCTCGGCGTCGTACACGCCCTCGGAGACCGGCGCGATCAGCCCGTACGACTCCCACTCGTCGAGCTCCGCCTCGCCGACCTCGGCGGCGGCCAGCAGCTCGGCCCGTCCGACCCGGGCGACGGTCGGCGCGTCCGCTTCGAGCTCCCAGGAGCCGTCGAGCAGTTCGCGCCTGCCGCCGGGAGACGGCAGCTGGACCTGTTCGCCCCGCGCCAGGGCGTCCAGGTGCTCACGGATGACCTTGAGCGGCAGATAGTGGTCCCGCTGCATCCGCAGCACCTGGGCCAGGCGCCCGACGTCCTCGGGGCTGAACTTCCGATAGCCGGACGGCGTCCGGAACGGCTCGACCAGGCCCTCCGCCTCCAAGAAGCGGATCTTGGAGATCGTGACCTCGGGGAATTCCTCCCGGAGCTCGCTCAGCACGGCGCCGATGCTCAGCATCCGGTCAGCGGCGGCGGTGCCGTGACCGGCACCGCCCGTCGTTGTTTCCAGCATGAACCTTCCCTGCGAGACCCCCGGACCTGGTCCGGGGGAAGGTCACACGCCCCGCTGGCTCGCGTAGAAGACCAGCCGGTACTTGCCGATCTGCACCTCGTCACCGTTCGCGAGCGCGACCTCGTCGATCCGCTCACGGTTGACGTACGTGCCGTTGAGGCTGCCGACGTCCGCGACGGTGAACCCGCCGGAACCCCTGCGGAACTCCACGTGGCGACGCGAGACCGTCACGTCGTCCAGGAAGATGTCGCTCTGCGGGTGACGGCCGGCCGTCGTCAGGTCGCCGTCCAGCAGGAAGCGGCTGCCCGAGTTCGGACCGCGGCGCACCACCAGCAGCGCCGAGCCGAGCGGCAGCGCCTCGACGGCGGCCTGGGCCTCGGGCGAGAGCGACGGCAGGGCCGTCTGTCCCGTCATCTCCGAGTCGTAGGCCTCAAGGCCCGAGATCGAGATGGTGGACGTGGTCTCCGAGGCGCGCTCGGCGGGCACCCCGCCGCGCAGCGGCGCACCGCAGTTGGAACAGAACCGACTGGCCTCCGCGTTGCGGTGGCCGCACCTCGTACAAACCGGCATGGACGAGTCCTCCTGCCGCGGCTGCCCCGCGCGAGCCTGCGTTGCATACGGATCGGGGGCAAACCCTCCGCCCGCACCAGAGGTTGATGGTTCCCCGAAACCTATGCGCCCGGCACCAGCAGGGTCAACAGACGGCGCGCCCTGAGCGCCCGAATTGTCGCCACCCGCGGCACCCAGCTCGTCACGGAAGAGCGGACGCTCCTCACCGTGCTCATCGGGCTGACCGTGCCTCGGCGCGCGGTGCCTCGCGGCGCTGTTGCCGCCGCTCTCGCGCGAACTCCTACCGAACAACTTCGCAAACAACTTCACGGGCGATTCCCCTTGACCGAAATAGACCCGCCCGTGGGGCAGGACGAACCCTGAACGAACACACCTGCCGGCCCGGACATCTTCACAACGTCCGTATCCACCAGACAGTTTCCACCACGCACCGCTCTTCCGGTGCGGCGACCCCCCGGAACCTCATGCCCTTGTCCCACCGGCCCCATGCGCCCCCGCCTCACTGCGACGACGACCGAGCGTAGTCAGGCCGATTCGCAGGTCGCAAGGCATCCACGACGATCTTCTCCTCGCGTGTCACTGAGGCCGTGGCCTGCTCCTTCTCCAGCGTCTGCACCACACCACCGGGGATGTTCAGCGCGGGCTCCAGGTCCTGCGGCTTCCCGATGACCTCGAAGACGTACGGAGCGGTGATCTTCCGCCCGTCCGCTTCGAGGTTCCCGTCGACGCCGGAGAAGTACGTGTTGGCGACCACCCGCACCCCGTTGACCTGGATCGCCTCGGCCCCCGCGGCGCGCAGCTCCTGGATGGCGTCCAGGAGCATGTCCGCCTCGACGGCACGACCGGGGTCGTTGACCGTCAGCGTGATGCCGGGGCCCTGCGCGGCGACCGTCCCGGCGAGGATGCCCAGCTGCCGCTCCTTCTCAAGCGTCTGCTTGCGTGCCTCCTCCGCCTGGTCGGAGCTGTTCTCCAGCTCTGTGCGCTGGTCGTCCAGACGCTGCTTCTCATCCTCTAGACGCTTCGTACGGTCATCCAGTTCATCGAGGATCCGTACCAAATCCTCCTGACGTGCGCCGCGCAGCGCGTTGTCGTCGCTGTTCGACCTCACCTGGATGGCGAGCCCGAGACCGAGACCGAACAGCAGCAGGGCCACCACCAGTTGGGCGCGGGTGACCCGCGGCGGCCACAGCCCCGCGATCAGCCTCTGGCGCCCCGTCACCGACTCCCCGGCGTCCTCCCCGGCCGACGGCCGTCCCCCGGGCTCCTCGGAGCCCTCGCGGGCCCCGGAGCCCTTGACGGTCCCGCGGTCGGGGTGCACGTGCTCCGCGTTCTCGGAGTCCTTGAGGATTTCGGGGTTCCCAGAATTCTCGGGGCCCTCGGGGTTCTCACGATCGCTGCTCATCGGCCTCACGCCCGGAAGACGTGGCGCCGGATCGCGGCGGCGTTGGAGAAGATCCGGATGCCGAGCACGACCACCACGCCGGTGGACAGCTGCGCGCCCACGCCCAACTTGTCTCCGAGGAAGACGATCAGCGCGGCCACCACGACGTTCGACAGGAACGACACCACGAAGACCTTGTCGACGAAGATGCCGTCGAGCATGGCCCGCAGACCGCCGAAGACCGCGTCGAGCGCCGCCACCACGGCGATCGGCAGATAGGGCTCGACCACCGCCGGAACTTCGGGTCGGACCAGCAATCCGGCCACGACTCCCACGACGAGGCCCAATACGGCGATCACGATGTGCCCTTCCCTGTTTCTGCGGCCTTCGGCTCCGCTGTGCGTACGATCAGGCTCGGCGCGGCCGGAAGCCGCACCTTCTCCTGCTGCGAGATGCCGGTGCGGATACCGAAGTTCTCCTGCAGCGCGTGGAGGTACTGGCCGTCGGCGCTGTCCTGGAACGCGGTGCTCAGCTCTTTGCCGTCCCCTACCGCCAGCACCGTATAGGGAGGCACCAGCGGTTTGTTGTCGACCAGTATGGCGTCGCCCGCCGCCCGGATCGCCGAGAGCGCGGTCAGCCGCTGCCCGTTGATGGCGATCGCCTCGGCTCCCGACTGCCACAGCCCGTTGACGACGCGCTGCATGTCGCGGTCGCGGACCCGTCCGGTGTCGGAGAAGCCGGTGCTCTCGCGCGGCCCGCCACCACCCTGATCGGTGTCCTTCGCGTCGTCGACGACGAGCTTCAGACCTGGCCCCGTCACCTCCGTGGCCCCCGCGAGCAGCCCCACCAGCTCGCCCTGGTCGCCACCGTGCTTCTCCAGGGCCTTGCGCTGCCGCTCGCTCACGCTCTTGCGGAGCGCGTCGACGTCCTTCTCCAGCCGGTCCGCGTCCGCGGTCTCCGACTCGATGCGGTCGATGAGCTCCTCGCGCTCCTTGGCCAGCACGGGAGCCGCTATCCGCGCCTGCGCCGCGCCCACGGTCACCACCAGGGCGGCGAGCACCAGACAGGCCGCGAGACCCAGTTTCGCCTTGAGGGTACGGGGAAGACCGGCGCTGCCGTCCGCGGCCCTGCGCGCCGCGGCCTCCGCATACCCGTCGTCGAGGCTGTGGTCCATCACATTGGTCAACAGCGACATCGACGCGTCGGGACGCGCGCGTGGCGATGCGGTGCTCCGAACGGGGGGCTGCTGCGACATGCCGCACATCGTCGCACGTCGGAGGGCCTACCGCCGAATGGCCCCACCGGTGTGCCGGACGGCGTCCCGCGACACCGTCCGGCACACCACGAACACGTCAGCGACCCGCGCTGTCGACCACCGACGTCCACTCGTCCAACAGGGCCAGCGCGGACGCGTCGTCGGGCCCCTCGGCCCACAGGTGCGTGACGGCCTCGGCCGGGTCGGGCAGCACCATCACCCACCGCCCGTCGGCCTCCACGACCCGTACGCCGTCGGTGGTGTCCACCGACCGCTCGCCCGCCTCCTCCACGACCCGCCGCATCACCAGCCCCTTCACCGCCCAGGGGGTGGCCAGGTCCCGCTTGAGCACGTGGGCGCGCGGAATCCGCGCGTCGATCTGGCTCAGCGTCAACTGCGTGCGCGCCACGAGACCGATCAGGCGTACGAAGGCCGCGGCGCCGTCGAAGACGCTGCTGAACTCCGGGATGATGAACCCGCCCTTGGCGTCGCCGCCGAAGATCGTGGTCTCCTCGCGCCCCACCCTCGTCAGGTCGTCGGGCGACGTCGTCGTCCAGTCGACTTGGGTCCCGTGGTACGCGGCCACCTGCTCGGCGATCCGCGTGGTGGTCACCGGGAGGGCGACGCGCCCGCTGCGCCGTTCGGCCGCGACGAGGTCCAGCATCACCAGCAGCGCCCGGTCGTCCTCGATGATCCGGCCGCGCTCGTCGACCAGCGACAGCCGCTCCCCCACCGGGTCGAAGCGCACCCCGAAGGCCGCCCTGGCCGAGGCGACGATCTCGCCCAGCCTGACCATGCCCGACCTGCGGGACTCGGCGGACTCGGTGGGCCGCGACTCGTCGAGTCCCGGGTTGATGGTCAGCGACTCGACGCGCAGCCGCCCGAGCAGGCTGGGCAGGACGAGGCCGGCACTTCCGTTGGACGCGTCGACCACCACCTTGAGCCCGGCCTCCGCGATCCCGGTGGTGTTGACGTTGCGGAGGAGGGAACCGGTGTACGAGTCGAAGACGCTCGACGGGAACCGGAGGTCACCGATCTCCCCGGGGAAGGCCCGCCGGTACTCCTGGCGTGCGTAGACCCGGTCCAGCTTCCGCTGCCCCGCCTGGGACAGGTCGGCTCCCCGCTCGTCGAAGAACATGATGTCCACGGAGTCGGGGACACCGGGAGAAGTACGGATCATGATGCCGCCGGCGCTGCCCCGCGCGGTCTGCTGCCTGGCCACGGGCAGCGGGACGTTCTCCAGGTCGCGCACGTCGATCGCGCTCGCCTGGAGCGCCGAGATGACCGCCCGCTTGAGCGCCCGCGCGCCGCGCGAGTGGTCACGGGCGGTGGTGACCGTTGCGCCCTTCTTCAGGGTCGTCGCGTACGCCCCCGCGAGCCGCACCGCCAGCTCCGGGGTGATCTCGACGTTGAGGATTCCGGACACGCCCCGGGCTCCGAAGAGGTGCGCCTGCCCCCGTGACTCCCAGATGACGGAGGTGTTGACGAACGCGCCGGCCTCGATGGTCTTGAAGGGGTAGACGCGTACGTTCCCCTGGATGATCGATTCCTCGCCGACGAGGCACTCGTCCCCGATGACCGCGCCGTCCTCGATCCGCGCGGCCCGCATGACGTCGGTGTTCTTGCCGATGACGCAGCCGCGCAGATTGCTGTGCTGCCCGATGTAGACGTTGTCGTGCACGACGGTCTTGTGCAGGAAGGCACCGGTCTTCACCACGACGTTGGAGCCCACCACGGTGTGCTCGCGGATCTCCACGTCGGCTTCGACCTTGGCGTAGTCGCCGATGTAGAGCGGCCCGCGGAGCACCGCGTCGGGGTGCACCTCCGCGCCTTCGGCGACCCACACCCCGGGGGAGATCTCGAACCCGTCGATGTCCACTTCGACCTTGCCCTCAAGGACGTCGGCCTGGGCCTTGACGTAGCTCTCGTGGGTGCCGACGTCCTCCCAGTAGCCCTCGGCGACGTAGCCGTAGATCGGCTTGCCTTCCTTCATCAGCTGCGGGAAGACGTCACCGGACCAGTCCACGGGCACATCGGGCTCGACGTACCCGAAGACCTCGGGCTCCATCACGTAGATGCCCGTGTTGACCGTGTCCGAGAAGACCTGCCCCCACGTGGGCTTCTCCAGGAACCGCTCGACCTTTCCCTCTTCGTCCACGATCGTGATGCCGAACTCCAGCGGATTCGGCACGCGCGTCAGGCACACCGTGACGAGTGCGCCCTTCTCCTTGTGGAAGTCGATGAGGTCCGTCAGGTCGAAGTCGGTGAGGGCATCGCCGGAGATGACCAGGAAAGCATCGTCCTTCAGCGCTTCCTCGGCGTTCTTGACGCTGCCGGCTGTGCCGAGAGGCTTCTCCTCGTTGGCATAGGTGAGCTCCATACCGAGCTCTTCTCCGTCGCCGAAGTAGTTCTTCACCAGCGAAGCGAGAAACTGCACGGTCACGACGGTCTCACTGAGCCCATGCCGCTTGAGGAGACGCAGCACATGTTCCATGATCGGCCGGTTCGCCACCGGCAGGAGCGGCTTGGGCATGCTTGAGGTCATGGGGCGAAGTCGGGTTCCTTCGCCACCGGCCATCACGACGGCCTTCATGTCGGAAGCGTCCTCCTCAGAAGAGACGACGGTCCAGCCGACTTCACCCGTCCAGGCAGGTCCATTTCACCGGCCGCGGCTCAGCAACGCTGCTAGTCACCGCATCGACGGGCTCAATCGACCGTTTTATCCGCCTTCACGAGCCGGCGGACCTGAACCACGTAGAGGATCCCTGCCCACCAGTAGAGCGTTGTACCCCATCCGGCGAACGCCCATCCGAAAATCGATGCGGCTGTCGCCAGCCACCCCGTCCCGTCGCTGAGCAGCAACAAGGGGAAGGCGTACATCAGGTTGAAGGTGGCGGCCTTCCCGAGGAAGTTCACCTGCGGCGGCGGATAGCCGTGACGGCGGAGGATTCCCACCATCACCAACAGCATCAGCTCTCGGGCCAGCAAGGCGGCGGTAAGCCAAATCGGCAGGATCTCCCGCCAGGTCAGACCGACCAGAGTGGAAAGGATGTACAGCCGGTCGGCAGCCGGATCGAGTAGCCGGCCGAGGCTGCTGATCTGGTTCCAGCGGCGGGCGAGCTTTCCGTCGAGGTAGTCGCTGATGCCGCTGAGCATCAGCACCAGCAGCGCCCACTTGTCGTAATTGGGCCCGTCGAAGGCTGGCTGAAGGATCAACCACAGGAAGAGCGGTACCCCAACAAGGCGAGCCATGCTGAGGATGTTGGGGATGGTGAGGACCCGGTCCGTCTGGACCCGAGTCTCCTGGACCTCCACCCGGGGGCCTCCTGTGAGGTTCGTACTGACGATGCCCCCTGACCTTACCCTCAGCCTCGGTCGGCAGGGGGACAGGGGGTGGCGCGCAACGCAGAAAAGCCCCGCACCATAAGGTGCGGGGCTCTCCCACAATGATTGTTCGGCGGCGTCCTACTCTCCCACAGGGTCCCCCCTGCAGTACC